>CALSAP010000005.1:0-135413 GCA_943372935.1 Synechococcus sp. UW140 | reverse complement strand
CCGGTCACGTCGGCGACGCGCAGGCAGAGCTGGGAGGCGCCGGCATGGAGGGCGTCGGAGCGGTCGTCCTCGGAGATGTCCCAGAAGACATAGGCCCACTGGGGATCACGGGGCAGGAAGACGACGCGGGTCTCGGCGGCGGGCCGGGGAGCCGGGGGCATCTCCGCCTCCAGGGCCGCGACCGTCGGTCCCGGCTGCGCCGGGATTTCGGGCAAGGTCGCACCAGCCTCTCCAGAGCGATCGGCAATGGCCTCGGCCAGGGCACCCCTGTCCTGGGCGCTGTAGCGCTGGATGCCCAGGGTCCTGGCCAGCTCGCGCAACTGGCGCATGCTGAGGTCGGCCAGGTTCGCGAACGGGTTGGTCCTGGCCATGCTATTTCAAGAATCGTTACATCCCATGATCGCCGATGGCATCAGGGTGGGATCGCTTCTGTCAGCGGATGGCGACAACCCCGAAGCGGCTGGGATCACCGGGCCCTGCGTGAGGTCGGCGCCACGACGCTCCGGCGGCCGGCTGGGGCGCTCTGGAACGCTGGCCAGCAGCGCCGACACCGTCAGCAGGGACCCCAGCATCAGCCACAGGCCCCAGCGGCGGGGCAGGACCAGGGCAGGGCCGCGCCCCTGCCCCCGGCGGCGCGTGCCGCTGGCGATCCGACGGGCCCTGCCGATCCCCAGCGGCTCGCCACAGCGGGCACAGACCATGCGACCCGCCAGGCTGCGGTCGGCGCGCACAGCCCAACTGCCGCACGTCGGACACCCCATCCCTCTCCCAATCCATCACGTCTCCATGGTGGCGGAACGGGCTAGAGCAATGCCGGATCGGCGCCGGCCGGCCGCTCGGACGGCAGGAGATCGGCCCTCAGCTGGAAATCCTCGAAGGCAAAACCCGGTCCCACGCAACAGTGCAACAGGCTCCAGCACCCCCGGCTGCGGGCCGCCTGCCACCAGCCCGCCGGCACGACCTGCAGGGTGGCCGGCTCCCGATCACCGGTGGCCTCACCGGCGGCGGCAGCGACGAGGGGTCCGAGCACCAGCCGTTCGGCCGTGCCTCCCTGCGGCGACAGCCGCCAGAGGTCAAGGGGATCACCGCCGGCATGGTGCCACACCTCATCGCCCCCCACGACCCGGTGCCAGCGGCTGCGCTGCCCCTCCGCCAGCAGGAAAACAATCACCGTGAGTCCGGCGCGTTGTCGCCCGTCCTCGCTGCGTTGCACCTGGCCGGCGGAGCGGTGCAGCTCCCGGTACCAGCCCCCCTCCGGGTGGGGCTGCAGGGCGAAGCGGGCGATCAACGCCTCCGCATGGGAATCCATGGCCTGACGGCAGGGGGTCGCCGCCGATGATCCCGCGACAGGGGCCGACCGGAGTAGAACATCAGTACTGCCACGGCCTGATGCTGTCCCTCCCTCCCCAGGTGCCGCTGCCCCCACGGCAGGCAGCCGCGGCGCTGCTCTGTCGTTTGGCCACCGAAGCCGTCAGCGCCGGCTTCCCCAGCCCCGCCGACGACTACGTGGAGGCCCGCATCGATCTCAACGTGGAACTGATCCCCCGCCCGCTGTCCACCTTCTTCATGCGCGTCAGCGGCGATGCCATGCGGGGGGACGGCATCGTCGACGGCGACCTGCTGGTGATCGACCGCAGCGTGGATCCCCGTCCCGGCATGGTGGTGGTGGCGGTGCATGCCGGCGCCTTCCTGCTGCGGCGCCTGGCCCGCCGCGGCACCGGCCTGTGGCTGGTGGCCAGCGACGGCACCAGTCCGCCCCTGGTGCTCGTCAGCGACGAAGGGAGCGGTGGGGAGCTCCGTGGCGGTGGCAGCCGCGATGGCGATGGTGCAGACCTCTGGGGCGTCGTGATCCACGCCGTGCATCACCTGGCGGGCGCCCCCTCCAGGCGGCGCTGATCGGGCTCACGGATCGGCGCGGTGGGGCAGGGCGCGGGCGTCGCTGGGAAGGGCGGGAGGGGTCATCAGCAGGCCGCGCCGGCGCAGTTCACGCCGAAACTCAGCGGCCAGTCCATCCGCCATCCAGAGCTTGCGCAGGTGGCCGAAGATCACCATGCAACGCAGGGCGATGGTGACGCAGACGAGCAGCTGCAGGCAGAGTTTCAGCACGGTGGAAGCAGCTGCGGCGCTGTGCTGAGCCCAGCCTAGGGGCGCCGGCGGCGGCCGGCCGCCGCGGGCCAGCAGGGAAACGCCGTCCAGGCGTCATGCTGGGGGCGATGAACGGCAACGCCGCCCCAGCCTGCTTCGATGATCGAGCCTCTGCCGGAGCTGAGCACCGCCGAACTGGAGACCTTGCTGGCCGCGCTTGATCCGCTGCTGGATGGCTTCGGCGAAGGGGGCTCCTGCCTCGACGACGCCAGCGCCTTCCTGGAACGCCTGGGCATCGGCCAGAGCGATGGGGCGGAGACGACCTCGCCCCTGCTCCAGTGGCTGGAAAGCTGGCGGGCCGCCGGCGGCAACCGGACGACCCTGCGGCTGATGGTGCAGACCCTGCTGACGGGACGGCAGGAGGACCTGCCGGACGACTGATCCGTCGGCCGGGATCAGGGGCGGCAGAGGGCATCGGCCATGCGGGCCGTCTGCACGATCGGGCCGACATCGTGCACCCGCAGCACATCGGCACCGGCGGCGATGGCCTGCCCGCAGACCGCCGCGGTGCCCCACAGGCGGGCCCGGGGCCGGGGCTCGGCCAGCACCTCACCGATGAACCGCTTGCGGGAGGGTCCCACCAGCAGGGGAAACCCCTCGGCCCGCAACAGGGCCAGCCCCCGCAGCAGGCTGAGGTTTTGGAGGGTGGTCTTGGCGAAACCCAGCCCCGGATCCCAGAGGATCCGCTCCGGGCGCACCCCCGCCGCCAGGGCCCGGTCGGTGGCGCGCAACAACTCTTCGCGCACCTCGGCGACCACGTCGCCATAGCGGGCCAGGGCGTCCATCGTGCGGCTGTCGCCACGGCTGTGCATCAGCACGCAGGGGCAGTCGGCAGCGGCCACCACCGTCAGCAGGGCGGGATCACGGCGGCCAGCGCTGACATCGTTGATCCAGTGGGCGCCGGCCGCCAGGGCCGCTTCAGCCACCGGGGCCAGGAAGGTGTCGATCGAGAGCAGGGGGCCGCCGGCCGCCGGGGGCGGCAGGGCCGCCAGGATCCGCCGCAAGCCAGGCAGCACACGGGCGATCTCCACGTCGGCGCCGACCTCGGGCGCCCCGGGCCGGGTGCTCTGGCCCCCCAGGTCGAGCAGGTCGGCCCCCTGGCGATGCAGCAGCCGGGCCCGCCGCTCGGCCGCGCCGGGGACCTCGAAGCGGCCGCCGTCACTGAAGGAATCGGGGGTGAGGTTGAGGACCCCCATCACGAGGGTGCGATCCCCCCAGCGGAAACCGGGCGGTAAGGAGGCAGGCGGGGCGACGCCCACGGCGGTCAGGCCGGCACCGGCACCTGGTAGTTGGCGATGCGGGCGAAGCTGACCGGATCGAGGGAGGCGCCACCCACCAGCACGCCGTCGATGTCGCTCTGGGCCATCAACATGTCGATGGTGGCCGGGTTGACCGAACCGCCGTACTGAACCACCACCTCGGGGTGGCCCACCCAACCGCGGATCAGGCCGCAGATGCGGTTGGCCTCCTCGGCGGCGCAGGTCTTGCCGGTACCGATCGCCCAGATGGGCTCATAGGCCACGATCAGGCGCAGGGGGTCGACACCCTCCAGGCCCTGCTCCACCTGGCGGTGGATCACCCGCTCGGTTTCACGGGCTTCGCGCTGGTCGTCGCTCTCGCCCACGCACAGGATTGGGATCAGACCCGTCTTCTGGGCCGTGCGGGCCCGCAGGTTGATCTGCTCGTCGGTTTCGCTGAAATACTTGCGCGGCTCGCTGTGGCCAACGATCGCGTGGGTGACCCCATGCTCCAGCAGCATCGGGGCGGAGATCATGCCGGTGTAGGCGCCGCTTTCCTCCCAGTGGACGTTCTGGCCGGCGATGGCGACGCCGGCCCCGGCCAGGTGACGGCAAAGGGTGGGGATGGCCGTGAACGGAGGGGCCAGCACCACCTCCCTGTCATCGGGCAGATCGGCGATCAGGGGCCGGAAGGTGGACGCAAACGCCCGCGTCTGGGCGCAGGTCATGTGCATCTTCCAGTTGCCTGCGATGACGGCCTTGCGCACGTGGTCTCCTGGCGGCGACATTCAAGCGAGGTTAAGGCGTGATGCCGCCATCGCCCCCACGGCCCAGCCGCCTGGAGAGCATCAGCACCTCATGGCCGTCGATGGCCACCGCGTCCCCTGGGGCCAGCTGGCGGCCGCGCCGGGTCTCGATCGTGCCGTTCACGGTCACATCGCCACGCTGGATGCGTTGCTTGGCCTCGCCGCCGGTGCCGACGAGGCCCTGCCATTTGAGGAACTGATCCAGCTTCAACGTCAGGGGGCGCCCGGAGAGCGCTGATAGGGTTCGTCGATGCTTGCACCCTCGCCGGCCGGCTTCCGCAGGCTCTGGCCGCTGCTGAAGCCCCATCGGCGAGCCCTCCTGCTCGGGGGGTTGTGCATGCTCGTGTTCGTGGGCTGCTGGCCCCTGCTGGCCTGGCTGGCGGGCCAGCTGATCCCGGCCATCGGCGCCGGCGATTTCACCAAGGTGCTGCGCAGCGTGGCCGCCGCCCTGGCGGTGTTCCTGGTGCAGAAGATCGCCCAGTTCGGGCAGGACACGCTGCTGGCGGGTCCGGCCCTGCGGGTCAGCCAGGAGCTGCGGCGGCAGCTGTTCGCCCGCCTGCAGCGGCTCGACTTCGGCGCCCTCGAGAAACTCTCCGCCGGCGATCTCACCTACCGGCTCACCGAAGACGCGGACCGGGTGGGTGAGGTGATCTACAAGACGATCCAGGACACCACCCCCAGCGCCCTGCAGCTGGTGGTGGTGCTGGGCTACATGATCTGGCTCGACTGGCCCCTGGCCCTGGCCACCCTGCTGCTGGCGCCGCTGGTGGCCCTGATGGTGAGCGCCTTCGGGGCCCGGGTGATGAACGCCGCCGAGCGCAGCCAGAAGCAGGTGAGCGATCTGGCGGCCCTGCTGGGTGAAGCGATCGGCGGCCTGCCCCTGGTGCGGGCCTTCGCCGCGGAACCCTGGCTGCAGCAGCGGTTCGACACCGAGATCGACCTGCACCGCCGCGCCCGCTACCGCACCCTGGAACTGCTGGCCCTGCAGCACCCGGTGGTGGGTTTCATCGAAGCGGCGGGCATCCTCTCGGTGCTGCTGATCGGGGCAGCGCGGATCAAGGCCGGGGGCCTCGACAGCCAGGGGTTCAGCAGCTACGTGGCCGCACTGCTGATGCTGATCGATCCGATCTCCCACCTCACCACCAATTTCAACGAGTTCCAGCAGGGCCAGGCCTCGCTGAAGCGGCTGCGGGCGATCGAAAACGAGCCGGTGGAACCGCCCGACCATGCCGACGCCAGGCCCCTGGGGAGCGTCTCCGGGGAGCTGCGGCTGGACGGGGTGAGCTTCGGCTACGGGGGCGCCAGCCCGGTGTTACGCCAGCTCGATCTCCACATCCGGCCTGGCCAGGTGGTGGCCCTGGTGGGACCCTCCGGTGCCGGCAAAAGCACCCTGTTTTCGCTGCTGCTGCGCTTCAACACCGCCCAGAGCGGCCGGGTGCTGCTCGATGGCCAGAACCTGGCCGCCCTTCGGGCCCGGGACCTGCGCCGTGCCGTGGCCCTGGTGCCCCAGCAGAGCAGCGTCTTTTCCGGCACGGTGGCCGAGGCGATCGCCTTCGGGCGCCCCGCCAGCAGCGAACAGATCCGCCAGGCCGCCCGGCTGGCCAATGCGGCTGACTTCATCGAAAGCCTCCCCGGCGGCTACGACAGCCGCCTCGAGGAACGGGGCAGCAACTTCTCCGGTGGCCAGCTGCAGCGGCTGGCGATCGCCCGGGCCGTGCTGGGCAACCCGGCGGTGATGCTCCTCGACGAGGCCACCAGCGCCCTGGATGCGGAGGCCGAAGAGGCGGTGCAGCAGGGCCTGCAGCAGGCCATGGCCGGTCGCACCGTGCTGGTGATTGCCCACCGGCTGGCCACCGTGCAGGAGGCCGACCTGATCGTGGTGCTCGACGGCGGCCGCATCGTCCAGCAGGGCAGCCACGATGAACTCATGGCCAGCGGCGGCCGCTACCGGGAGCTGTGCGAACGCCAGTTCATCCGCCTGGAGGCCTGAGTCCGCCACCTAGGCTCACATCCAATTGCTCCTCCCCCGTTGGAAACTCCCAGCCAGCAGCCGCCCGTGCTGACCTTCGAGGGCCTGCGCTACGACCTCAACGGCCTGCCCGACGACGTCAAGGAGCTGGTACGGGGGATGCAGGTGGCCGATGCCCAGCTGCGCATGCACGAAGACACCCTCAAGGTGCTGGCCGTGGGCCGGCAGGCGATGGCCAGCCAGCTCAACGACAAGCTGAAGACCATCGAACCCCTGCCCTGAGCCCGGCGCCTACCCCAGGGGGGCGAGATCCTTGAACCAAAACACCTGGCGGCCGGCGGTCGTGTCGCCGTGGGCGTCCGTCTCCACCACCCGCTCGCTCAGCACCCAGGGGCCCACGCCCGCCAGGGGCTCGAAGGTGTCGGTGAAGCGGCTGGTGCCGCCGCGGGCCTCACCGGTGGCAGGGTCGCTGTAGCGGCTTGTGTAGCTGTGGCTCAGGTAGCCGCTGCCGGTGTCGGTGGTGCTTTCGGTGAAGATCGTCACCACCGTGCCGTGGATGTGGCGGTGCACCATCGTCACCACGTTGTCCTTGATGCGGTAGCGGTCGCCTTCAGCCTTGCCGCCCATGATCACCTCGGTGCCCACCGCATCGGTGTCACCGGCGGTGAAGGTGTTGGCGCCGTGGGTCTGCTCGAAAGGGCGCCGCACCCGGTGGATGGCCACTTCCCACAGCTGGGAGGCGACCGCCTTGTGCACCTCTTCATCGCTGAGCCCCTCCACCGTCGCTTTGAGGTCGGCGCCGACCTGGAAGGTGCCCTCAAGGCGCCGCTCGTCCTGCTCCCAGACGCAACGGCCGCCGTAGCCGCCGAAACCCGGCTCCCAGGTGTAGCGGTTCTCGTAGGCGGCCCGGAAGGCCTCGCGCAGGTCGGTGCCGGGGGCGACGGGCTGGGCGGCCAGGGTGCTGGTCACAGGGGAGAGGGGCGATCGGGCGATCACCCTACCCAGGGTGGGTGGATGTCCTGCAGGGCGGCCACCTCCACCTGTTGCTGCTGCTGCAGGGCGGCGATGGCCTCCACCGCGGCCCTGGCCGCCGCCATCGTCGTGACCGTCGGCACCGCGTAATCGAGGGCCGCCAGGCGCAGGTAGCGGTCGTCGTGGGCGGCCTGGCGCCCCACCGGCGTGTTCACGATCAGCTGCACCAGGCCGGAGCGGATCGCGTCCTCGATGTTGGGGCGGCCCTCATGCACCTTGAGCACCGGTTCCACCGCCAGTCCCGCCTGGGTCAGCATCGCCGCGGTGCCGGCGGTGGCGGTGAGGGCGAAGCCCGCCGCCAGAAGATTCCGGGCCACCGGCACCAGGGCGGGCTTGTCGCGGTCGTGGGTGGAGAGGAACACGGTGCCGGCGGTGGGCAGGGGTTCACCGGCGGCCAGTTCGGCCTTGGCGTAGGCCAGCCCGAAGCTGGCGGCGATCCCCATCACCTCACCGGTGGAGCGCATCTCCGGTCCCAGCAGGGTGTCGGCGCCGGGGAAGCGCTTGAAAGGCAGCACCGCCTCCTTCACAGTCTGGCGGGGTGGCTGGGGCTCGGCCAGCAGGCCCAGCTCCGCCAGGGTGCGGCCGGCCATCAGCTGGCTGGCGATCTTGGCCAGGGGCACGCCGGTGGCCTTGGCCACGAAAGGGACGGTGCGCGAGGCCCGTGGGTTGGCTTCGATGATGAACACGGTTTCGTTGCCGGCGCCATCGTTCTGCACCGCGAACTGCAGGTTGATCAGGCCGCGCACCTCGAGGGCCAGGGCCAGGTCCGAGCTCCAGCGCCGGATCGTGGCCAGGGCCTGGGGCCCCAGGGACACCGACGGAAGGGCGCAGGCGGAATCGCCCGAGTGGATCCCGGCCGGCTCGATGTGCTCCATCAGGCCGCCGATCACCACCGTCCCCTCCCGATCGCAGAGGGCATCAACATCCACCTCGATGGCGTTCTCCAGGTACTGGTCGATCAGCACGGGGTGGTCAGGTTCCACCTGCACCGCCTCCACCATGTAGCGGTTGAGCTCCTCCTCATCGAAGACCACCTCCATGGCACGCCCCCCCAGCACATAGCTGGGACGCACCACGACGGGATACCCCACGGCCGCCGCCACCGCCCGGGCTTCCCCGTCGTTGCGGGCCAGGCCGTTGCGGGGCTGGCGGATCTCCAGGCGGCGCAGGATCGCCTCGAACTGTTCCCGGTCCTCGGCCCGGTCGATCGATTCCGGTGAGGTGCCCCAGAGCCGGGTGCCGGTGGCCTTGCCCTCCTCGCTCGCCAGCCAGCGCAGCAGGGGAATCGCCAGCTTCAGGGGCGTCTGGCCGCCGAACTGGACGATCACCCCCTCGGGCTTCTCCGCCGCGATGACGTTGAGCACATCTTCGAGGGTGAGGGGCTCGAAGTAGAGGCGGTCGCTGGTGTCGTAGTCGGTGGAGACCGTCTCCGGGTTGCTGTTGACCATCACCGTGGCGAAGCCGGCCGCCCGCAGGGCGAAGGAGGCATGGCAGCAGCAATAGTCGAATTCGATGCCCTGGCCGATCCGATTGGGCCCACCGCCCAGGATCATCACCTTGCGGCGGGTCTCGGGGGTCACCTCGTCCTCGGGGGCGAGCACGGTGAGGGAACCGTCGGCCTCGAGCCGCTCCAGCGGCCGCTCATAGGTGGCGTAGTGGTAGGGCGTGGAGGAGGCGAACTCGGCGGCACAGGTGTCGACGGTCTTGAAGACGGCCCGCACCCCCAGGCCCTGGCGCCGGCGGCGCACCGCCAGTTCGTCGCTGTTCGTGGCCCAGGCGATCTGCCGGTCGGAGAAACCGGTCTGCTTGAGCTCGAGCAGGGCCTCAGGCCCGATGGCCTCCAGGGAACGGCCCCGCAGCAGGGCCGTCTCGATGCTGAGGATGCGGCGCAGCTTGGCCAGGAACCAGGGGTCGATGGCGCTGAGCCGGTGGATCTCGTCGTCGCTGCGGCCGGCGACCATGGCGGCGCGCACCGCATGGATCCGGTCGGGGGAGGGGATGCGCAGCTGGCGCTCCAGGTCAGCCGGATCCAGGGGATGGTCGGGGCGGTCGCAGCCCCAGCCGGCATGGCCCGTTTCCAGGGAACGCAGCGCCTTCTGGAAGGACTCCTCGAAGCTGCGGCCGATCGCCATCGCTTCCCCCACCGACTTCATCGAGGTGGTGAGCACCGCCGGCGAGCCGCGGAACTTCTCGAAGGCGAAGCGGGGGATCTTGGTGACGACGTAATCGATCGTCGGCTCGAAGCAGGCCGGGGTGGCGCCGGTGATGTCGTTGACGATCTCGTCGAGGGTGTAGCCCACCGCCAGCCGGGCGGCGATCTTGGCGATCGGGAAGCCGGTGGCCTTGCTGGCCAGGGCCGAGCTGCGGCTGACGCGGGGGTTCATCTCGATCACCACCACATCGCCGTTGGCGGGGTTGATGGCGAACTGGATGTTGCTGCCGCCGGTGTCCACCCCGATCTCGCGGATGATGGCGATCGACTGGTCGCGGAGGCGCTGGTACTCCCGGTCGGTGAGGGTCTGGGCCGGGGCCACGGTGATCGAATCGCCCGTGTGGACGCCCATCGGATCGAGGTTCTCGATCGAGCAGACGATCACCACGTTGTCGGCGGTGTCACGCATCACCTCGAGCTCGAACTCCTTCCAGCCGAGCAGGGATTTCTCGATCAGGATCTGGGAGACGGGGCTGGCCTCCAGGCCGCTCTTGCAGAAGGCCTGGAATTCCTCGGGGTTGTAGGCAATGCCACCGCCGGATCCCCCCAGGGTGAAGGCGGGCCGGATGATGCGCGGATAGGTGCCGATGTCCTCGCCGACGCGGATGGCCTCCTCGAGGTCGTTGGCGATCCCCGACGGGCAGACGGCCACGCCGATGCGGGCCATCGCTTCCTTGAACAGCAAGCGGTCTTCCGCCTTGCGGATCGCCGCCAGGTCGGCGCCGATCAGTTCGACGCCGTAGGCGGCCAGGGTGCCGTTCTCGGCCAGGGCCACGGCCAGGTTGAGGGCGGTCTGGCCCCCCATGGTGGGCAGCAGGGCATCGGGGCGTTCCACCTCGATCACCCGGGCCACCACCTCGGGGGTCAGGGGCTCGATGTAGGTGCGATCCGCCAGGTCCGGGTCGGTCATGATCGAGGCCGGGTTGGAATTCACCAGCACCACCTCGTAACCCTCGGCCCGCAGGGCCTTGCACGCCTGGGTGCCGGAATAGTCGAACTCGCAGGCCTGACCGATCACGATCGGTCCCGACCCCAGCAGCAGGATGCGCCTCAGATCCGTGCGGCGGGGCATAGGGCGTGGTCGGGCAAACCCGCCCAGCCTCTCACGGTCGCCGTCCCGACCGGCCTGTGCGGCCCTCTGGCATCGCAGGCAATCGCTAATCTGAGTGGATACCTACTGCCCGAGACGCCGCCGATGAGCGAACTCCAGCGCCTGAAGGGGATGCTGCCCCCTGAGATGCAGAGCTGGGTTTTCGTGGAAGCGGCCGCCTCCGTGGATCCGCCCCTGGTGACGATCGAGGAGATCGGCCGTGACGAAGTGGAGATCCAGGTGGATCTCGAGAAATGGGATGGTCTGGCCCTCGACCACCGCAACCTGCTTTTCTGGCACGAGGTGGGCCGCATCCAGAACGACGCGATCCCCCGGGATGGCTGGGAGATGGCGGCGCTGGCCATCGGTCTGGGCGGCGCCATCGGCGAGCTCTGGGTGCAGGACGGACTGCTGCTGGTGATGGCCCTCGGCCTGTCGGGCTTCGCCGGCTACCGCCTTTACCTGAAGAACAATTCGGAAAAGCGTCTTCAGGACGCGATCCTGGCCGACGAGCGGGCCATCGACCTGGCCTGCCGCTTCGGCTACAGCCTGCCCAATGCCTACAAGAGCCTCGGGGGAGCCCTCAAGGAACTGGTCGAGCAGACCCGCAAGAAGCGGCGCCGCACCTTCTACGAAGACCGCCTCGAGGCCCTGCGCAAGAGTGCGGGTAAGGCCCGTGCCGAAATGGCCCAGCAACAGGGCTCCCGCCAGTCGGTCACCAGTGAGAACGTCTATGGATAGTCGCGACTTCGCCCTGCTCGCCGCCGAAGCCTGCGACGACCGCAAGGCCGTCGACATCCGCTTGATCCGGGTGGATGAAGTGTCGTCCCTGGCCGACTTCTTCGTCATCTGCAGCGGCCTCAGCGACGTGCAGGTGCGGGCCATCGCCCGCTCGGTGGAAGACCGGCTCGAAGCCGATGCGGACCGCCTGCCGCTGCGGCGCGAAGGCCAGAGCGAAGGCCGCTGGGTGCTGCTCGACTACGGCGAGCTGATCGTGCACGTGCTCACCCCCCAGGAACGCAGCTACTACGACCTCGAGTCCTTCTGGGGCCATGGCGAGCAGGAGCGCTACGTCGGCGCCCCCGTCGAGGTGGGTGGCGCCGGCCAGGTCGGCGGCTGAGGGGCGCAGAGATGGCCGCCGGCGTTCCGAGCCTGCCCAGCCAGGACGCCCCCTGCCCGGTGCCGCCGGCCCAGCGGCCCCTGCAGGAATACGACCAGCTCAGCCGCTCCTGGTTCTTTCGCTGGCCCGCCGCTGGCCCCAACGGACTCTGGCGCCCCCTCACACTCACCTGGTTGCTGTCCCTCCCCCTGGCCCTGGTGGTGGCGGGGGGCAGCATCCCCCTGCGCCACGATCCACCGCGGCTGGTGATCGCCGCTGGGGCCGCCGCCGTTCTGTTGCCGCTGTTCCTGCTGCTGCGCCAATGGCTCGGCTGGACCTACGTGCAGAAGCGGTTGGTCTCCGAGCGGGTGGAGTACGAGGAGTCGGGCTGGTACGACGGCCAGGTGTGGGAAAAGCCGATCACCTGGCGCCAGCAGGATCTGCTGGTGGCCCGCCACCAGGTGCAGCCGGTGCTGGCCCGCCTGCGCCAGGCCATCGCCGTCGCCATCGCCCTGATGCTGGTCGGGACGGGGCTCTGCCAGGCTCTCTGAGGTCGGCTTCCACGGACTTCCTCGCAACGCCATGACCCTGTCCTCCAGCTTCGCCGGCCCGGGCCGCCCTGGCATTCCGCCCCTGGAGGTCCGCCTGCTGCGCAACGGCATCGTGGAGTCCCGGCACCGGGTGCATGCGGTGGTCTGCGACCAGCGGGGCCGGGTGCTGATGCGCGCCGGCGACCCCCAGCAGCTGAGCTTCGTGCGCTCGGCCCTCAAGCCCTTCCAGGCCACCGTCTTCGTGGGCAGCGGTGCCGCCGATCGGATGGGGGCCGGCGAGCGGGGCCTGGCCATCGCCTGCGCCTCCCATGCCGGCACCGCCCAGCAGGCCCGGGAGGCGTTCAAGCTGCTCTGGGGGGCCGAGCTCGACACCGAGGATCTCCAGTGCCCGACGCCCGCCGGGGGCAGCAGCCCGCTGCAGCACAACTGCTCCGGCAAGCACGCGGCCTTCCTGGCCGCCTGCCGGCAGATGCACTGGCCCCTTGAGAGCTATCTGCAGAGTGACCATCCCCTGCAGCAGGCGGTGCTCAAGCGGGTCGGGGAACTGCTGGGGCTGCCGGGCGCGGAGCTGATCAGCGCCCGGGACGACTGCGGCGCCCCGACCCTGCAATTGCAGCTGGCCCAGATGGCCCTGTTGTTTGCCCATCTCGGTGGCGGCGAGCAGGCCGACCTGGAGCGGCTCAGCCGGGCGATGCTGGCCCACCCCGAACTGATCGCCGGCGAAGGGGCGTTCGACACCGAAGTGATGCGCCTGGGCCACGGCCAGGTGCTCAGCAAAGGAGGGGCGGAGGGCATCCAGTGCCTGAGCCGGGTGGGCGAAGGCATGGGGGTGGCCATCAAGGTCGACGACGGGGCCAGACGCGCCAAGCAGGCAGTGGCCCTGCACCTGCTCGAACAGCTGGAATGGCTCACCCCCACCACCCTGGTGGAGCTGCGCCAGCGCTACCTGACGCCCGCCGACCACCTGCGGCTGGAGGTGATCGGCGAGCTCCGCTTCGACGGCGCCCGTCCCTGAGGCGCCCTTCCCCCATCAGGCGATCAGGGGGCGGGCGCATCGGCTGATACGATCTGTTGGTGCGACGCGGGGTAGAGCAGTCTGGTAGCTCGTCGGGCTCATAACCCGAAGGTCAGGAGTTCAAATCTCCTCCCCGCCACCAACTCCGAAACCCTCCAAAGGGGCTTCATCCAGCAACCCTCCAGCCACCGGCTGGGGGGTTGTTGTTTGATGGCCATAGGCACCGTCGCCGAGCAGCCGTGCTGCCTTTCCTCCCGCTTCAGCCGGCACCAGCGACGGTTCAGACGGCGGAGACCCCCCTGGCGCCGGAACCCCTGGGCGCCCTGCCCGCGGACCTCCGGCCCCTGGTTCGGGAGCTGCTGCGGTTCGGCTTCCGGCTGCAGATCAGCGCACCTCCGGTCCGTGGCGCCTACGGACTGTTTGAGGCCGGGACGCGGCGGATCTGGATCGCCCCGATCAGCGCGGTGCATGCGGTCCAGAGCGGCCCGACCGGCAAGGTGACACCGATCGGCTGGCCGAACAGGAGGCCTTCGATCTCCAGGGTCAGCCCGATGCCGTGGCCAGGCTGACGGAGGCCCTGCGCCGTCGCTGTGGGCTGCCGCGATCAGCGGCCGCTCCTGCATGATGCCGGCACCGGTTCACCTGCCGATGTCCGCCGCCCCATCCCCCTCAACCGGCAGCGACCTTCCCTGGGACGCGGTGGTGGTGGGGGCGGGGGCCAACGGATCGGTGGCCGCCATGGTGCTGGCGGAAGCAGGCCTGCGGGTGCTGGTGCTCGAGGCGGGGCCGGAGCTCTCCGCCCGGCGGGCCCTGGGCAGCGAGCCACTCAACAGCCTGCGCCGCCTCGCCCACCTCAGCAGTGGACGCCAACGTCTGCAGCGGCACCATCCGGGGTTCTGGAAACACAACCCCGAGCTGTTCGCCGACGAGAGGCAGAACCCCTACAGCACGCCGCCGGACACCCCCTTCCTGTGGACCCGGGGTCGCCAGGTGGGTGGCAAGAGCCTCACCTGGGGGGGGATCACGCTGCGCCTGTCGGAGGCGGAGTTCCAGGCGGCGCGGCGGGATGGCCATGGCCCGGCCTGGCCAATCGGAACCACCGAGCTGGCGCCCTTCTATGACCGCCTGGAAACCCTGCTGGGGGTCCACGGCCAGCGGGATGGTCTTCCCCAGCTGCCGGATGGTCAGTTCCTGCCGCCGCTGCCGTTCACGCCGGGGGAGCGACACCTGCAGGGGGCGATCGCCAGAGATCTGGGCCTGCCCCTGATCCATTCCCGCGGCTTCCGCCTGCACACACCCACACCGGCGGCCCCCTGGCCCCCCTCCAGCGCTCAGGGCCTCAGCCTGGCCCGGGCCCTGGCCACGGGCCGGGTGCAGCTGCGCAGCGGGGCCGTGGTGAGCCATCTGGAGATGGCGGCCCAGGGAGGACTGGCCGAGGCGGTGGTGCTGGTGGAGGCGGCAAGCGGCCGGCGGGAGCGGGTCTCCGCCCCCTTGATCGTGCTCTGCGCCTCGACGATCGAAACCGTGCGTCTGTTGCTGCATTCCAGCGACACCATCCGACGCGGCGGTCTCAGCGACCCCTCCGGCAGCCTGGGCCGCTTCCTGATGGACCACATCTCCACCAGCCGGTTCTTCTCGATCCCTGCCATCACCCCGCCGACCGAACCCGCCGAGCTCTCCGGTGCCGGCAGTTGCTTCATCCCCAACACGGTGAATCTGGACGAGCGCAGCGCGGAGGAGGGATTCCTGCGCGGCTACGGGATCTGGGCGGCCCTGCAGCGCTTCGATCCCCCCGCCCTGCTCAGGCGTCGCCCCGGGGAGGCGGTGGGGTTCCTGATCGGCCATGGGGAGGTCCTGGCCCGGGAGGGGAACCAGGTAAGCCTGGACCCCTCCGGCACCGATGCCTGGGGCCTGCCCATCCCCCACATCGACTGCCGCTGGGGGAGCAATGAACGGGCGATGGTGGCCCACATGCAGGCACGCATGGAGGCGGTGGTGGCCGCGGCGGGGGGTCGCATCCGTCCCATCGAGGACCTGTTCGTGCTGCCCCTGCTGGAGCCGCTGATCCGCGACAGCCTGGCGGTGCGGCCCGAGGCGCCGCCGCCCGGTTACTACATCCATGAACTGGGCGGTGCCCGCATGGCCGGCAGCCCG
Source organism: Synechococcus sp. UW140 (assembly GCA_943372935.1). Classification (GTDB taxonomy): domain Bacteria; phylum Cyanobacteriota; class Cyanobacteriia; order PCC-6307; family Cyanobiaceae; genus Cyanobium. Next base: position 120,102 of record CALSAP010000005.1, on the reverse strand, counting down.
GAAGGGGGCGTCGTTGACGCCTGGAACCGCTGCTGGGGGGCCCCCAACGTGCTGGTGACCGATGGCGCCTGCTGGCCCAGCGCCGGCTGGCAGAGCCCCACCCTCACCGAGATGGCGATCACCTGGCGGGCCTGCGCCGCCGCCGCTGATCGGATGCGGCGGGGCTGAGCGCGCCGGTCAGGGAGCCGTCACACGAGGGGGAAGCTGGTGTCAATCACCACAGTCTTCCCAGCGGAGCCTGCGCACAATGACGGGGCGACCTCCAAAGGGTCGGGCAAGGGAGAAAACCATCGGCGGGGGTTGGCACCCTCGCTTTTTTTTGTCTCAGGGTTTCTGGAAGAGTCCGTCGAGGTAGTGCTGCGAAACGACGGGCTCCTGGCAACCGTTCTGGAACAGGAATCCGGCCAGAGCTGAGGTGATGACGCTGTACTGATCCCAGTGCGGATGGGTGTTGATGAAATCCCGCATGCCTTCGTAGAGCACCTCCGGCACCTCCGCTTCCAGGCTGACGCTCGCCTCGTCGCCGACGCACCCCGGGGACTCTGGATCCATGGCCATGCTGGTGGGGGTCGGCTGGGGTCGTCCCAAGTACGCCACAGGGGAGACCCAGCGTCAAAAACGCCTTGATGGGAGCCAACATCGGCGAGGTGTGATGAGACCCGTTGCCCTGGCAGGGCCATGGCCAGGGTGTCCCACTACACGCCAGCGGCTGATGGGCGTCGGCGAGGACTGTCAAGGCTGATCCGAGCAATCATTCAGTTTCCCCAGCCCCCCCTCCCAGCCGCGGCGGAACGCCCCCATCTGTGGAAAAAGCCCCATGAAACGGGGGAAAACGGCATCAAGTTGGGGGAAAGCATCGAACCATCGGAAAAAATGATCAGAGCCAAGTCTCTCGGGTCCAATCAAGGGATGAGACCGGCAAGGCCAGCGGACCCTGACGCGGAGGCTCACCCGGCGGGGCGGCGCAGGGTGACGGGACCCAGGGGATGGTCGGCATGGGGATAGATCGGATGGTGATGGTGCCCCCCCTGATCAGGGCCATGGGCGTGGTCGTGGCCGCCGGCCGAGCCACCCACCGGCAAGGGCACCCCATCGGGCTGGCAGGCTCCGGTGCACTCCCGCTCGCAGAGGCGGCAGCTCTCCACCAGCCCTTCCACGTGGTGGTGGTGGCTGTGCTGGGGCGCCCCCACCTCCCGCTCGAAACCCAGCACCTGGGCCCTGTACTTGCAGAGGGAGCAGTTCATGTGGGCCTCACCCCCCAGCACCTCGGCGACCCGCTCGCGGAAGGTGTCCAGCACCAGGGGATGGTCGCCGAGATAGCCGGCCTGGACCATCTCCACCTCGGGATGGTCAGCGGCCACCCGCTCACTGTGCTGCCGGATCCGACTGACCAGCACCCCGGAGAAGAGGAAGTAAGGGAAGACGACGATGCGCCGGTAGCCGAGCTTGACCGCCTGGCGCAGGCCCGGCTCCACCAGGGGGAAGGTGACACCGGAATAGAGCGTCTCCCCCCAGCCGAAGCCAAACCCCTCCACCAGCATCCGCGTCACCTTGGCCACGTTGGAGTTGGCATCCGGGTCGGAGGAGCCGCGCCCCACCACCGCCAGGAGCGTCTCGTGCAGGGGCACGGGACTGCGGCCAGCGGCGACGGCTTCGGCATCGGCGGTCTCGAGGCTGGTGCGGATGCGGGCGGCCGCGGCCTGGATCATCTTGAGATCCACCCCCAGCTCACGGCCGTAGTCGATGCGCAGCCCTGTTTCGGCGGCATAGGTGTTGAGCACCGAGGGGATGTCGTTCTTGGCATGGCCGGCGGCGAACAGCATCGCCGGCACCGCCAGCACATGGCGCACACCCCGTTGGCGCAGGGTGTCCAGGCCGTCGCGCAGGATCGGCCGGGCGAACTCCAGGTAGCCGTGGTCGACGGGCACCGGATCGAGGTGGTGCTGGAGCTGGTGGGCCAGGGAGGCGAATTCGGCCACCGCCAGACGGTTGCGACTGCCGTGGCCGCAGACCAGCACACCGATCGGGCCGTGGGGTCCGGCCAGGGCGCCGTCTCGGTCAAGGGCGGTGGTCATGGACGTCTGCACGTGGATCGACCCTATTCCCGCGACTGGGACCAGCCGGGATGCCGCCAGGATGGGTGCGAGCCACCGGCACCCATGAGCCTGCACCTGCCCCCCTACCGGCCCCTGCCCCCACCAGGACCCAGGGCGGAACTGCTCAGTGTCGCCATCGCCGACCTCCAGCCCACCCAGATGTGCGTGGGTCTGGCGGAGGTGCGCAGTCGCCAGCAGGACTTCTCCCAGGAAACAGCCGAGCAGCGGCTGCGCTATCTGCGCGGCAAACCCGTGCCCCTGGTGCGTGGTGGGGCCGGAGAGCTCTGGATGGTCGACCGCCACCATCGCCTGCGGGGGCTGATCGAAATCGATCCGACCGCCCTGGCCTATGGCTACCTGGTGCTGGATCTGCCGGGAGCCCCCCCCGAGTCGGTGCTGGCCGAGTTGCAGGAACGGGGCTGGCTGTACCTCTATGACGGCCGCGGCCACGGCCCCCTGGCGCCGGCGGCCCTGCCGCCGCGGCTGCCGGATCTCCAGGACGATCCCTACCGCTCGCTGGTGTGGCGCCTCAAGAAGGAGGGAATGATCGATCCAGCTCCCCTGATCCCCTTCCACGAGTTCCGATGGGGGGCCTGGCTGCGGCGCCGCCCCCTGCCCCCCTTCAGCTCCGGCAACCTGGCGCCGGCCCTGGCCGCCGCCCGTTCCCTGGTGCGCTCTGCTTCCGCCTCCCACCTGGCTGGCTGGAAAGGCTGAGCCCCCCTTGTCGACGCCTCAGCCAGGCCTGTTGCGCGGCGGTTCGCCATCTCCCGCCAGCAGCAGCCGCTCCCAGCGATCGAAGCGCTGGGCCAGAAGCAACGCGGCTCCGGCCAGCAGCAGCGCCACCACCAGACCCTGGGGGGTCTGCCACCAGGCGACCGCCAGCAGCGACAGCCAGGGAATCGCCTGCAGCGGCGGCCGCCAGCGCCGCAATCCGCGCAGGGCGCCGCTGCAGGCGACGCAGTGCTCCCCGTGGCTGTGCCAGCGCTCCATCAGCGCCGACTGGTCGAGGCGGGGCGACAAGGGCTGGCCGGGAAACGGGTCGCCGTGGTGGTGGTTGACCCAGTCGTGCAGCGCCTTCACATAGACATCGGCGCCGGTGGCCAGGAAGAACGCCCGCTCGGCCCCACCGCTGCGGCCGCGCTGCTCCAGCACCCGCTCCTGCCAGTGCAGGAACACCTGGTCGTCCTCCAGCACGGTGTGGTTAGCAATGTGCTGCAGCCACCTGGGACGCAGACCCAGCAGCAAGGGGGGCAGCCGGGACTTGAACTGGAAGGGGAAACGGGCGAACAGACGGCATTCACCCCGGCGGATCGGCGTCGCATAGACCACCGTGAGGATGCGGGCGAAGCCCGGTGCCGTGAGCTCATGCCACATCAGGCCGGGGGCGGCGAAGGTGGTGGACTGGCTGCCGAGGGTCCCCTTGCGGGGGCCTTCCTGCCAAAGGGCGGTGAAGCCCTCTGGACCGGAGCTGGTGATCGTCGCGGCCACTGGAGCGGCGTTCTCCCGCTTGCCCACGGTGCGGTGGTGGGTGAACGGCACATGGCTCACATCGAGCACGTTCTCCAGCAGGGTGAGGGCATCCATGGGCAGGTCCCGGAAGGTGTCCTGCACGAACCAGCCCGGCTCTTCCAGCACCGGGACCAGGGGCAGGGGCACCGCCGCAGCCCCGTCCGCCTCGCCGGCAAACACGAACAGCAGGTCCTGGCCCTCGGCAGTGGCATAGGCCCGGCAGCTGGAGCGCAGGACACTGGGGGTCGCCCCCGGCTCGGCCTGGGGGATCGCGGTGCAGTGACCATCGCCGGCGAAGGTCCAGCCGTGGTAAGGGCACTCCAGCTCGCCGGCGCCATTGAGGCGCCCCTGGCTGAGGGGCACCAGGCGGTGGGGACAGACATCGGCGAAGGCGCGCCAGGCCTGGCCGGGGCCATCCCACCAGAGCACCAGGTCCTGCTCCAGGAGGGTGAAGGCGGTGGGCCGGGTGCGGTCGAGGTCCCGCAGATAGGCCACCGGATACCAGTGCTGGCGCCAGGCGGAACTCGTCATGCTGACGATTCTGCTGGGGGGCGCGGGCGGGTGCGGGCCTGCTCGCTGCCGCGGCTGCACTGATCCGGAGCCTTGACTAGACAGAGGAGAGACCTGCCGCTCCCATGTCCTTCAGCCATCTCCTGGTGCCCAGCGACGGTTCTGACCTCTCGATGGCAGCCGTGCACCAAGCCGTGGCCCTGGCTGCCTCCCTTGGGGGCCGCATCACCTTCTTCCATGCCCAGGCCAGCGTGCCGGTGCAGGTGGTGGGGCTCGGCGAGATGCTCGATGCCACCACCATGGAGGCCCTGATGAGCGCCAGCCGCAAGGATGGGGATCGGATCCTGGAGGAGTCCCTGGCGGTGGCCAAGGAGGCCGGCGTCAACGCCACGGCCGAGCGTGTGCTGAGCGACCTGCCGCACCAGGCCATCATCGAGGCCGCCACCCGGCTGGGCTGCGACCTGATCGTGATGGCCTCCCACGGCCGCCGCGGCCTGGTGGGGATGCTGATCGGCAGCGAAACACAGCGGGTGCTGGTCCAGTCCCCCTGTCCGGTCCTGGTGATCCGATGACGGGGACCCCCTCTGGCGGGGGCGGCGCCGCCGCGGATCGGGCTTACGACATCCTGCGCTCCCAGCATCAGCCGCTGGCGGCCCTTTTCTCGCCGCGCAGTGTGGCCGTGATCGGTGCCTCAGACCGGCCCGGCAGCGTCGGGCACGGGGTGCTCTGGAACCTGATCAGCCACCCCTTCGGCGGCACCGTCTATCCCATCAACCCCAAGCGCCCGAGCGTGATGGGAATCCGGGCCCACGCGTCGGTGGCGGAGGTGCCCGAACCCGTGGATCTGGCCGTGATCGCCACCCCCGCCGCCACGGTGCCGGCACTGATCGAGGAGTGCGCCGCGGCCGGGGTGAAGGGCGTCATCGTGCTGTCGGCGGGCTTCCGGGAGATCGGCGCCGCCGGCATCGCCCTGGAGGCCCGCATCCGCGATGGCCTGCGCCGCACAGGCATGCGACTGGTGGGCCCCAACTGCCTGGGGCTGATGAATCCCCGCACCGGCCTCAACGCCACCTTCGCCGGCGCCATGGCCCGCCCTGGCCACGTGGGCTTCCTCAGCCAGTCTGGGGCCATCTGCACCGCCGTCCTCGACTGGAGCCTGCAGGAGAACGTGGGCTTCAGCGCCTTCGTCTCGATGGGCTCGATGCTGGATGTGGACTGGGGGGATCTGATCACCTACCTGGGGGACGACCCGGAGACCCACAGCATCGTCATTTACATGGAATCGATCGGTGACCCCCGCTCGTTCCTCTCGGCGGCTCGGGAAGTGGCCCTGACCAAGCCGATCGTGGTGATCAAGGCCGGCCGCACCGCCGAGGCGGCCCAGGCGGCGGCCTCCCACACCGGGGCTCTCACCGGCAGTGACGCCGTCCTGGATGCCGCCTTCCGCCGCTGCGGCGTGCTCCGCGTCGACAGCATCGCCGACCTCTTCGATCTGGCCGAAGTGCTGTCCAAGCAACATCGCCGGCCCCTGGGGCCGCGGCTGACGATCCTCACCAACGCCGGTGGGCCGGGCGTGATCGCCACCGATGCCCTGGTGCGCCATGGTGGCCAGCTGGCCACCCTCCCGGCGGCCACCCTGGCGGACCTCGATGCCGTTCTGCCCCAGAACTGGAGTCGGGCCAACCCGATCGACATCCTGGGGGACGCGGATCCGGACCGCTACGAGCGAGCCATCCGCCTGGCCCTGGAGAACCCCGACAGCGATGGCCTGCTGGTGGTGCTCACCCCCCAGGCCATGACCGATCCCACCAGCACGGCGGAGCGGCTGGCGGCCCTGGCGGCGACCACCACCAAGCCGCTGCTGGCCAGCTGGATGGGGGGCCGGGACGTGGAGGCTGGGGAGCGCCTGCTGAATGCCGCCGGCATCGCCACCTACCGCTACCCCGACGCGGCCGTGCAGCTGTTCGATCTCCTGTGGCGTTACAGCGACAACCTGCGCGCCCTCTACGAAACCCCGGCCCTGGTTCCGGACACCGAAGCGACTGGAGCCGGCGAGCCCCACGCCGATCGCCAGCGGGTGGAAGCGCTGCTGAAAGGGGTGCTGGCCCAGGGACGCACCCTGCTCAACGAATGGGAAGCCAAGCAGGTGATGGAGGCCTACGGCATCCCCACGGTTCCCACCCACATGGCCACCAGTGCTGAGGCGGCGGCGGCGGCGGCCGACGCCATGGGCTACCCGGTGGTGGTCAAGCTGCTCTCCGCCGAGCTCACCCACAAAAGCGATGTCGGCGGGGTGCAGCTGAACCTGCGCAACGGCGCCGCGGTGACCCAGGCCTTCCGCGCCATGCAGGAGGCGATCGTGGCGCTGCACGGCGAGAGCGCCTTCGGCGGGGTCACCGTGCAGCCGATGCTGGAGCTGACGGGCGCCTACGAGCTGATCGTCGGCAGCAGCATCGACCCCCAGTTCGGCCCGGTGATCCTGTTCGGCACCGGGGGGCTGCTGGTGGAGGTGTTCCGAGACAGCGCTGTGGCCCTGCCGCCACTGAACACCACCCTGGCCCGACGGCTGATGGAACGCACCCGCATCCATGCGGCGCTGCAGGGGGTGCGGGGCCGGCCGCCGGTGGATCTGGCGGCGCTGGAGCGGTTGCTGGTGCGCCTCAGCAGGCTGGTGCTGGAGCATCCGGCCATCCTGGAACTGGACATCAACCCCCTGCGGGTGGCACCTGGGATCGGCAAGGGTTCGCTGGTGGCCCTGGATGCCCGGGTGCTGCTGCAGTCGTCCTCCGGTGCCACCTGTTTCACCCCCAGACCCGCGATCCGTCCCTATCCGAGCGAGTACGTGCGCGCCTGGCACCTGCCCGATGGTTCACCGGTGACGCTCCGGCCGATCCGACCGGAGGACGAACCCCTGCTGGTGAACTTCCACCGCACCCTCTCGGAACAGAGCGTCTACTTCCGCTACTTCCATCTGATGACCCTGGGCCACCGCATCGCCCACGAACGCCTGACCCGGATCTGCTTCACCGACTACGACAGGGAGATGGCCCTGGTGGTGGAGCGGCCGGGGCAGAACGGCGCCCCGGCCGAGGTGCTGGGGGTGGGCCGGCTCAGCCGGATCCACGACGACAACGCCGCCGAGTTCGCCATGCTGATTGCCGATCCCTGGCAACGGCAGGGGTTAGGCACCGCCTTGCTGGGGCTGCTGATCACGATCGGCCGGGCCGAGGGGCTCGAGCGGATCTGCGCCGAGATCCTCCACGAGAACAGGGGCATGCAGCATGTCTGCCAGAAGCTGGGCTTCCGACTCCGGCCCACGGCCGAGTGCGTGCATGCCGAGATCAGCCTGCTTGATGCTGCAGCTGCCAGGCCCGCTGCAGATCCACCCGGGTGACACCGAACCCCAGCCGGCGGGCCGCCAGCAGCAGCTCCGATCTGGAGCGGCAATGGCGCAGCCCGCGGCGGATCACCTCATCCGTCTCCGCCTCCTCAACAAGGCGTTCCAGTTCACTCCAGCTCATCGGGTCCTCCCGCCCTCTGACTCACGCTGGCAAGGGCCAGAGGATCTGACCAGAGGTCGACAACAAGCGATGCAGAGGGGTGCGAGCCGCGAGTCGCATCTTGTCGGACATCCCCGGTGACCCGTTCATGGCTCGGTCACACGACTTCGCTTGATTGATGTCATCCCCACCTCAGGGGTCGCTCCTCACAACGCGAACCACCATGAACACCATCCTTCGTCAGGGTTCCCGCCGCCTCGCGGGCCTGCTGGGCACCACCGGCGCCCTGGCCCTGCTCGCCACCCCCCTGGAGGCCTTGGCCGGTCCCTGGGGCCAGTCCGGCGTTCCCCGCCAGGTCGACAGCCGCCGTGTTCCCTACCCCGTGCCCACCCTGCCCAGCCCCTCGTCCTACGGCGACGGCTACGGCGGCGGCTACCGGGCCGACTACGACGTCGACCGCTACCGGGCCAACCTGCCGGTGGCCCCCGACTTCGTCCAGGCCCAGACGGCCCAGCGCTGCAACGTCGGCCGGCTGGTGGGCGGCATCATCGGCGGTGGCCTGGGCTACGCCGCCTCCCGCCAGGACGGCCGCACCTGGGCCGTGCCGCTTGGGGCCCTGCTGGGCCAGCAGATGGGTTGCAGCATCGGCGCCCAGCGGGCTCCCCTGCCCTGGTGAGCCCCTGGCTCAGGAAGCGGTGCCGAAGGCCACCTGACAGGCGGCATTGAGCAGTTCCGCTTCCTGGGCACTGGCCGGCTCCTGGCCATTCAGCAGACCCTGCTGGCAGTCAGCGGAGAGCTGAAAGACGCTGCCGTCGGCACTGACTTCAAAGGCCACCGTGGAGGTGCCGGTCGGCTGGACCGTGCCGAACAGCAGCTGGTACTCGGTGTTGGGCACCACGATCACCGTCTGGCTGCTGGCCACCGCGGCGTCGACGGCACTGTTGATGATGGCCGCGGTCGCCAGGGTGCCCACCCCCCAGGCGGCCGCCCGCGCGCCCCACCATCCCCAGGAGGGAGTGGCCCAGCCGCCATACCAGCCGTAGTTCCAGGGCCTGGCTACCCCCCAGCCAGGACGGGCCCAGCCGGGCCTGACGGCGAAGGCATTGACGTTGGAGACGCGGTTCCAGTTGCGGTTGACGTTGACGTTCCGATTCAGGTTGGCGTTGACGTTGCGGTTGAGGGTTCCAGTCGCGCCAGGCCTGTTCAGCCCTGGGGTGCCGACACCGCCTGGTCTGTTCAAGCCCGGAGTGCCCACGCCACCCGGCCTGTTGAGACCCGGAGTGCCCACGCCACCGGGACGGTTGGCGCCGATGGAGCCGGCTCCGCCCGGGCGGGCGACGGGACGATCCAGAGAGGGACGACCCATCCCTCCGGCAGCACCGCCGCTCCAGCCACCGGCGGGTCGGGCCACGCCACGGTTGAGGCCACCGGCGCCACCGGATCCCTGGAAACCACTGTTGGCCCTGGCGCCACCACCGGCCCGCACCCCGCCACCAGCAGCCCTGCCGGCGGCGCCGCCTCGACCAGCTCCACCGGCCCTGGCGCCGCCACCACCGCCTCCCCGTCCACCCCCGCCGCCGCGGGCAATCAGTTGGGAGACGACCGAAGCGGACGATGCCTCCTGGGCCAGGGCAGCCCCGACCGGGGAGGCGATCACACCGGCCATCAACAGAGCGAATCCAGCGAGGATCTTCATTTCAGCAAGAGCGCGCAGGCGTCGTCGTAGCAGCTGGCGTCCACCCGGCCATCGGAGCCGAAATGCACCATCACCAGATCCCTGCCCTGGAGGCGGGTGTTGGAGCGGTCCTCCCGGACACTGTTGAGGTAATTGGGGTTGACCACACACAGGTCCTTGCCGTTGAAGCAGACCGTGTTGGTGGAGAACCGGGCGGAAGCGCCGCGCAACGGGCTCCATTGCTTGGTGTCGTTCGCCCAGATCGCCATCGTCACCGGTTCAGCGGTGATGCGGACCGTTTCGGTGGCCTTGCCGATGCGATGGCGATAGAGCGTGGCCCCCCCCGCATCCACCGCTTCCACCGTGCAGGGCACGGGAGCCGCCCCCTGGAGTGAGCACTGGGTGGAAAGGGTGTAAAGCACCTGGGACGCGGGAGCAGCCTGAGCTGCTGGAGCGGGCTGGGGGGCCAGCAGGGCCGCGGCCGTCAGGCCGGCCAGGATGCCGCCACCGCGTACGGCCAGACGGTGACGACTGCCGCCAGCGAGGCGACCACAGGGGCGAAGGCTGATCCGGCGCTGGGGCATGGGGAAAGCAATCAACGGGGCTCCCGGAGGACCGGTGGCGTCAGATCAAGCGTGACCACCAGGACTCTCGACGACACGGAGCATCTTGCAAAACGTAGTAATCAGTGTCGTTGGTCCGGATGACGGCGCCGCCTTGGCTGCGCGGGGCTCCAGGCGATGCGAACCCAGGAAGGGACGGGAAGATTAGGGTCCGTTGAGCGTCTGGGCGAAGCATCGTGGGTCACTCCGAGCCATGGGGCCTTTGCCCACGGCCCCGATGGGCGCGCGTCATCTTGCCCCTGCTGGCCGCTCTGCTGGCGGCCCATCTGCTGGCTTCGCCCCCCCTGGTCCGGGCGGATGCCGCTGCCCTGAAGAGCGCTCCCCAGCCGGCCTTCATCGAACTGGATGGCCGACGGGTGCTGGAGATCCGCGCCGGCGTGGGTGCCCAGACCCCGGCGCAGATGGCGCAGCGAGGCAGCCAACGGCTGGCTGAGCTGGCCGCGAACTACTCAATCGAGCCAGGGCAGATCGTCGTGCAGGAGGACCCTCCGTACACCACCATCGGCCTGATGAAGGGCGGCGTGTTCGAGCCCAGGATCTCAGTTGACGACCGCAACGCGGCCCGCTTTCAACTCAGCCGCCAGCAGCTTGCCCAGCGCTACCTGGAGCAGATCCGCGCGGCGATCGTGCGCTACCGCCAGACCCACCGGCGTTCGGACTGGCTGCGGGGCACCGCCCTGGCTCTGCTGGCGCTGGGCTTCTACATCCTCTGGCTTCGTGGGCAGATGGCCCTCAACCGGCGCCTGGAGCGCTGGATCAACGACCCCGCCAACCGGCGGATCCGGGGACTGCAGGTGGGGGGCAACCAGTGGCTCACCGCGGATCAGGAGCGAAGCCTCCTCGATCCCTTGCGCCGGATCGTGCACGGGGCCGTTCTGCTCCTGGTCAGTTACCTCTCCATCCCCCTGTTCCTGGGGCTGTTCCCCCCCACCCAGGGCCTCTCGGAAACCCTGCGGGGCCAGATCACCGGCCTGGTGGTGGGCGGCGCCCAGGCCTTTTCGAGGGCCATCCCCGACCTGATCTCCGTGGCGGTGATCCTGGCCCTCAGCGTGCTGCTGATGCGGGCCAGCAACGCCTGGTTCCGGGCGGTGGAGCTGGGCAACCTCCGCCTGCGCTGGTTCTACCCCGAATGGGCCCGGCCCACAGCCCGACTGGTGGGGATCGGCATCCTGCTGTTCGGCGTGGTGGCGGCCTACCCCTACATCCCAGGAGCCAACAGCAAGGCCTTCCAGGGGGCCGGTCTGTTCGTGGGGGTGCTGGCGGCCCTGGGCTCGAGTGCCGTGGCCGCCAACCTGATCGGCGGGCTGATGCTCACTTACACCCGCGCCTACCAGGAAGGCGACCGGGTCAGCATCAACGGCACCGTCGGCATCGTGCACGACTCCGCCCTGCTGGTGACCCGCCTGCGCACCCCCCGCAATGAGGTGGTGAGCATCCCCAACGCCACCGTGTTGGGGGCCTCGATCGTCAATTACAGCCTGGCCCGCCGGGAGATCGCTGAGCCGGTGGTGATCGCCACCACCGTCACCATCGGCTATGACGTGCCCTGGCGCCAGGTGCACAAGCTGATGCTGGAGGCGGCCGGCGCCACCGCAGGCATCAGCCGGGAGAGGCCCCCGTTCGTGCTCCAGACCTCCCTGAACGACTTCCACATCAGCTACGAACTCAACGCCTACGTGGAGGATGTGGACACCTACCGCAGCACCCTCTCCGAGCTGCTGGGGGCCATCCAGGATCAGTTCGCTGGCGCTGGCGTCGAGATTCTCTCTCCCGGCTACCACGCCATGCGTGACGGCAACGGCAGCACAGTGCCCCCCTGGCCTTCCGAGTCCTTCGGCATCCCAACCCCCACTCCGCCCGGAGCCGGTTGACGGCTCAAGCCGTTCGCAGGTGGGCTCTTCGCCAGCGCAGGAAGGGAATCGAGAGCAGCACGGTGACGAGCAGGTAGGCGAGCACGGCCAGCTTCAGGCCGGGCATCCCGGCGCCATAGGTGGTGGCGAACAGCAGCGCCAGGCCCGGGTTCCGCATCGACATGACCAACGCCACGGTGGTGCGCTCGCGAGGCTCCGGGCCAGCCATGAGGGAGCCGATGGCCAGGGCCGCGGCCACCATCACCGCCATGAAGCCCAGGGCCAGCCAGTTGGAGGCCACGAACGGCACCAGCAAAGGGCCGGCCTTGATCAGCACGAGCACGATCAGCAGCAGAAGCAGGCCGTTGGCGAGCTTGTCGAGCGGCCCCTCCAGCCGCGCCACCCACTCGGGCTTCCAGCGCCTCAGCAGCAGGCCGGCCAGCAGCGGCAGCACCTGGGCCTTGCCCACCTGAAGGGCCACGTCCCGGGGGGCGATGTCCCAGCCGTCGATGCCGAACGTGGCCCGGAACAGATCAGCCAGCAGGGGAATCGAAACGATCGCGGCCACGGCCGCGCAGGCCTGGAGCAGCGCCGCCAGCTGGCGGTCGCCCCCCGTCTTGCCGGCCTTGCGCAAGGTGAGCGGGGCGCTTGGGCAGGCCGCCATCAGGACGATGCCGAAGCGGGCCGACGGGGAGAGGGCGAAGCTCAGGGGCAGCTTCATCAGCACCAGCGCCACCAGGGGCACCAGCACGCAGGAACCGATCAGCACCCGGATCACCAGGGCGGGCCTGTGGCGCAACTGCGCGATCGCCTCCAGCTGCAACCCCAGGCCGAGGGCGAACATGATCGTGAACAGGGTGAGGCCGACGAGTACGGCAGAGGCCTGGGCCATGGAGATCAGGGGAAGGGAAGGGAGGAGTTGCGAAGGCTCAGAGCGCCAACCCCCCATAGGCCAGGTTTGCCAAGGCCACGGCGCCGATCAAGGTGAGGCTCACGGCCGTGGCGGTGGCGATCGAGCGTGGCACTCGGAACACGAAGGGGTCGCTGTTAAGGCGGCGCGCCATCCTGGCTCCTGATGGCGGCCGCGATCTTGTTGAGGCCAAAACCAAAACTGATCAGCGACAGGCAGGTGCGGATTCAGGCCATCAACGTGCGCACCGCAGGCTCAGATCCATGGTTTCTTCCATCCCCCCTCTCCCCTGCCTGGCTAGCGTTGAACCAGCCACTGACAGCCCATCGATGGCCGTTCTCAACCGCTGCGCCATCGCGGTGGCACCCCTGCAACCGATGGTGGACTGGACCCGGCCCTTCTGGACCCGCGAGGACATGGAGGGCCTGGGGGACGACCACAGCCTCTATCTGATCCCCACCTACGACAGCGAGCTGGAAGCCCAGGACAGGCTGCTGGACAGCTACGGCCAGATCTTCGCCGCCGAGCTGGAACTCTGGTGCCGCGACCGCAGCCGCTGGCCCCAGCCCCGCAGCCTGGAACTCTTCGAGGCCTGGTTCTCGGTCCGCTTCTTCCCCCTCGTCGAAGACCTGGACAGCGAGCCACTGCACACCTACGTCATCGATGACGACCTGCAGGACGCCCTGCGTGAGGCCCTGGGCTGATCCATGTTCTTCCGCATCCACCACCGACTCAGCTACAGCTACGACCGGCCCGTTTTCCTGGAGCCCATGACCCTGCGGCTGACCCCCCGTCAGGACGGCAGCCAGAGGATCCTGGAGCACCATCTGCGGCTGGTGGATCCCGCCGCCGGCCTCACGCGTGTGCTGGAGCCGGATGGCACCGACGCCATGGTGGCCTGGTTCCAGCAGGAGCGGGACCAGCTGACGATCGAGGTGGACATGCTGCTGGAGACCCTGCGCAGCAATCCCTACGACTGGATCATCACCCACAGGGAGGCCCAACACCTGCCGGTGGACTACCCGGAGGCGGAGGCCTGCTCCCTGGCGGGCTGCCGGCATGGCCAGATCGATCCGGCCGTCCGCGCCTGGGCCCAGGCCATCGCGGACAAGGTCGAGGGATCGGCCACTGCGTTCCTCGGCGCCCTGGCCGATGAGATCCACCACGGCTTCCACCATGTGGGCCGGCTGGAGGGGGAACCCACCTCGGCGGCGGAGACCCTCGCGACACTGACTGGGGCCTGCCGGGACACGGCCGTGCTGTACATCGCGGCCTGCCGCAGCCAGGGCCTGGCGGCGCGCTTCGTCAGTGGCTACTCGATGCACCATCCCCCTGAGGTGAGCGAACACGAGCTGCACGCCTGGGCGGAGGTGTACCTGCCAGGGGGGGGCTGGAGGGGCTTCGATCCCAGCCTGGGGCTGGCGGTGGCCGATGGCCATGTCGTGCTGGCCGCTGCACCGGATCACCATCTGGCGGCGCCGGTCAGCGGACGTTATCGGGGTACAGGCGTGGGCTCCAGCCTGGCCTACCTGATCCGGCTGCAGGCCACCTCCAGCCGCGAGGAGCTGGAGGGAACGGTTCAGCCGATGGTCTCGAGCTGAAGCCAGCACCCCGCCGGGGCCAGCTTCTCAACGATCACCGGTGCCTGGTGCGTCAGGGCCAGGTTCTGGGCATAGCGTTCGGCCTCGTCACGGTGGTCGAAGAGGGGGCCAAGCACCTCGTTGGGAACGGTGGTCTCGTTCTGGTCGGCGGGTCGGACCCGGTAGCGGCCTCGAGGGCTGGGTTCACTCATGCCCCCAATCTGCTCCCCAGCCTCCGCAGGTCGCTCCAGCAGCAGAGTGTCTTTCGATCCGTGCCGGACTCCCAACAAGGACCTGCACACCCGGGGCGCAGATGACCGCGAAAAAACCGCCCCGGAAAAACCGGGACGGCCAGAGAGGAAAGAGAACTCGAGCGAAGATCCGATGACTCAGTAACGGCTGCGGCCGCCGCCACCGCCGCCATAGCCGCCGCCACCACCGCCATAGCCGCCACCGCCTCCGGAGCGACCGCCGCCGCCGCCACCGCCACCGGTGCGGGGCTCAGCCTTGTTGACGCGGATGCTGCGACCCATCCACTCGACGTCCTGAAGATCATCGATGGCCTTGGTTTCGTCGGCGTCGTTGGTCATCTCAACGAAGGCGAAGCCCCTTTTGCGGCCGGTGTCGCGATCAAGGGGAAGGGTGCACTGGCGCAGTTCGCCGTACTGGGCAAACAGATTTTTGACGTCTTCCACTTCGGCGTCGAAGGAAAGATTTCCGATGTAAATGGTCATGAACCTGAAAAAAACTATGAACCGATCCTTCGACAGCCCTTTTAGAAAGTGATGAGCTCGCTGGAGAGAAATCTTGGAATCTTCCCTACCTTACAGCCCCTGCGGCCCCAAAACGCCCCACGGACGGGGAGCGGCAAGGGCCGGCAGGGCGATCACCGCAGCAGCGCTGCCGATCTGCAGCTTGCCAGCTTGCTTGTCGTAACAGTGCAACGTCGCGGAAGCCACCCCAGCCCCGCACGCAGCCGAGGCATCGACAAACAATCTTTACCTCAAGCCTGGTGAGCGGGAGAGCGACGCCAGCCAGTTCAAGACCAACTCGATGAAATCGATCAATGCGGAGACGGATCGCGGCAACGACCATGGCGACACCGTGCGGATGGTCGGATGGACTCACATGCGGGACATGGCCACAATCTTGTTGAGCTTGTCCCTATCCAACCCGTCCAGCTCTTCCACCTGGAGCAAGCCGTCTTTGACCAGGCTGGCAAAGACGAACAAGAGTCCTGCAAGGCGGAAATCGAAGCGACCTTCAATTTCGTGGCGTTGAATGCTGAGGAAATCATGAAGTTTCCAGCATTCCTCGACGGAATCCATGCGGCTGGCGTGGGCCTGGGCAGCCCTGATGATGCCGAGGACGGCTCGGGAGTGGGCCTTGTCAAAGGCGCGCCGCGCTATGTCCTGTTCCTGATCCGTCCACTCCAGCACCGCTGTCACCATCGGACCCAACATCTGTTTTTTGACCTTAACGCGCGGGCTCGAGCCGCCGCGAGCTGTTCCCCGGGCCGTGATCAAGAGAAACGCGCCGCCGCAACTCCGGCAGCCGGAACCAGGGCACTGCCGGGTAGGCATGGTGCTCCCAGTGGTAGCCGAAGTGATAACAAGCCAGCAGGGAGAAAAGGTGGGAGTACCCCAGACTTCGCACGGCATGGCTGCCGGCAGGAAGAGGTCCTGATCCTTGGCTGCGATGGGGAAGATAGGTGCCGAAGAGGAACAGTTGAAACGAGCTCAGCACCAGCGGCAGCACCCAGAACGCGACCACATTGATCATCCGTTGGGGGTCCAGCTCCAGTAGCAGTGCTGCTGCGGTGATCCAGGTGATCAGGAGCAGGGCCAACTGCTTCCAGGAGAGATAGTTGCCCATGAACCGCACATACCAGCGCAGGGCACCATCGCCACTGGCGAAACGGAAATCGGGATCCCTGCGGCTGCCAGGGGAGCGATGATGGCGGAGATGCTGGCGGCGACAGGGCCCATAGGGCAAGCCGGCGTAAAGCACCAGGGCCAGGCGACCCAGTCCGTCGTTGAGGGCAGGGCGCCCAGGCACCAGGATTCGGTGCATGGCGTCGTGGCCCAGGATGAACAGACCGGTCTGCAGGAACGTGCGTCCTGCGACAGCCAGCAGGATGGCCGGCGCAGGCCACTGGGCCGGATGGGCCAGCAGCAGAGTGATGAGACTGACCAACCAGCCCAGGAAGATCGCCATCCCAAGCCAAAAACCCCTGCCCAGGAGGACAGGGGAAACAGCACAGACGTTCGCCTTGTCCGTCATCGGGCCAGGCAGGATGGGGAATCCTGTCAGCGTGCGAATTTGAGCAACTCGGCCGGGGACGCCAGCAGGTCGATCGCCACGAAGTAGATCCGGTTCTCGGGATCCAGCAGAAAACGCCAGGCCACATTCATGCCGACTCCGGCGCCGAACCAGGGGGTCTGAACCTTTCCGGTGACCTTGATCTGGGTGAAACCGCCATCAGAGGGCTCACTCACGCCACTTTCGGGGAGAAGCTTGAGGTTCTGGCAATCTTCGCGGAAGAAGCGCAGCACGGCATCGGTGCCGACAATCGGGCGCTGGAAGGGGGGCTGCAGGGCGCCATCGGGAAGGAACAGCTTGATCAGCTGGTCGAAATCGTTGGCGTTGAGCAGATCCATGTAGGACAGGATCGTGGCATTGTCGATTCCCGCGATCGACACCTTGGTGCGCTGCTCGGGGGCCGTGGGCAGCACGATCGGCTCAGCGATGCGCTCAGCCCCGTCCACCTTGCTGGGGTCGAAGCCCATGTCGACGACGAAGTTGCGCAGCACGGTGATCTGCTGGCCGGCATCGATGCCCTTCAGCGAGGACAGCACCGAAGCGGCGTTGGCGGAGAGCTGATAACCCTCGGGGATGGGGGCGACGAGGCCTTCCTCCATCCATTCGCCCAGGCGATACCAGAAGCCCAACTTGATGTTGACCGACCAGATGGCATAGGTGCGGCAGATGTCGGTGTCGGCCCTGTTGGCCAGATCCACCATCACCTGGCTCTGCTCGGCAAAGGTCATGGCCTTGATCAGGTTGAGCACCGGCTCGGCGAACTGCATGCGGGCCGCTCCGGGGGCCGCGATGGTGATGGTCTTGCCCATCTCGAGGTAAGCGAACCAGATCAGCGCCAACTGATCCTCCGCGCTCAGCAGAGCGAACCGAGCGGTGAGTGCGGGCACCACATCGGCGGAAAGGGTGTCCGGAAAAATCTTGGACGCTTTATCGAGCGTGAACATGACAGGAAGCCTCCGGAGGTCAAGAAATCTTTACAAATCCTAATGCATGGTGGCGCCGACGCTGGCGCTGAGACCACCTGTGACCAAGGAAAGCACGATTTCGTGTCCGTCATCACAGCGAGCAACAAGCGGATAACCCCTTCAGGGATTGGGACAGTCCCTGGGGACCGGGGCCCCCAGGGACCCCCGATTCACTGCGCTGCGGTGCTCAGCATCGCTGCCGCGGTCCACAGCACCAGGCCCGTGATCGCAAAGCCCCCAGCCGTGACCAATCCCTGCCAGATCTGGCGCGCCAGGGGAGTGGGCTGCTCCCCGAGCCAGGCGGCGCGAGGGGTACCCGGCGACCAGGGGCTGGTGCCACGGGGCGCCCTGGCGGCGGTCACATCGCGCCAGCGGCCGTCGTAGCGGGGAGCCTGCTGGTTGAAGGGGCGCTCACCCTGGGCCCGACCCGGCAGCACCCGGGAGCGTTGGTAGGGCACCGTGTCGTAACCAAAGGTCTCGAGATACTCCGCCGAGTCGAGCAGGGAATCCACCAAGGTGACGAGCCCATGCTGGGCAATGAGGATGGAATAGCGGATACGTTCCTGTTCGCCATAGACAGGCCGACCCAGAACCCTGCCGACCAGCTGCTCCACCAGCCGATAGTTGCTGTTGCAGTCATAGAAGCCTTCCCGGAATCGCCTGGAAAGCAACAATCCGCGGATGAAATCCCTCATGGTGATCTGTCCGCTGCGGAGCTGGGATTCCAGCACCACTTCGCGATCCACCTTGAAGGCATGAAAGAAGATCTGGCGGTAAGCCTGCTCGATCTGAACGTCCAGACCGAGGCGATCCCCAACGGTCTTGCCGGTCTCCAGGGTGGCAACGGCCTGGCGGGGAGATTCCTCACTGGCGATCGCGAAACTCGGCACCCTGGCATTGAGGCTCGAGGGTCGGGCGGCGAGCAGGGGAAGGGCCATGAAGGGTTTCGGGGTGAACGACCCGGAAAGATACCGAAGATCAAAAGTGACCTTAGGTCTGCGGCCAGATCCCTCACAGAGCTTTACTTATCTGGCCGACCACGGGTGGCTCCTGGGGGGTCATGGCCTGCGGTGGCACGGGAAGCACCGAGGGCTCACAGTCCAGTCTGAGCACCCGCTCAAGGGTCTGGTTGCGGTAATTGCGCAGGCAGTACTTACAACCACCGGTGGTCTGGAGATGGCGCTCAGGCGTGATCACGACCTCCCGGACAGGATGCTCAACGCAACGAATCTTGATGGGAGTGCGATAACTCTTATAGATCATCTTGGAATAGTCGTATCTTGTGCCGAATCTGGAAATGGCTCTCTCCAGAAACGTGGCTTCATCAATCCGTAAACCCATTGTTGAGACCGCGTGTATCCGTTCGAAAGGCCCAGCTGAACGTTGGTTCTGAACCCCATCCCAGGGATGGGGTTCCGATTGGGCTCCGTAGGGCAGGACGGTGCCTCAGTCGACTGTCATCGGAACGATCGATAGATTCGAGAGTCCCGGAACTGCCGGGATTCTGCCCCCTGCGCCAGACAGGCAGGCCCAGCGCAGGATTTCTCCACACTTCCAGACCGCCGCAGGCCGATGCGGAGGCCGGCGCTGGTCGCTCCGGACCTCAGTGGGGGGCGCTCTCGGAGGGCGCCATCCCCTCGGTGATGACCCGGAACCCGGTGAGTTGGTGATCTCCGAAGGAGCGCAGAAAGGGCACGTCCGCCGCGTCCCGGCCGCGGGCGATCAGCACCCGACCGATGCGCGGGGTGTTGTAGCGGGCATCAAAGACATGCCAGCGATCTTCGAGGAACGCCTCGAACCAGGCGGAGTAGTCGACCGGATCAGGCAGGGCCGCCACGCCCGTGTAACCCAGGTAGCCCGTGCAGTAGCGCGCCGGGATGTTGAGGCAACGGCAGAGGCTGATGGCCAGATGGGCGAAATCCCGGCAGACGCCGCGCCCCTCCCGCAGGGCGTCGTGGGCGGTCTTGTCGCTGCGGGCGGCGCCGTAGTCGAAGCGGAGCTGCTCATGCACCCAGTCGCAGATGGCCTGCACCCGCGACCAGCCCGGCCGGACACCGCCGAAACGCCCCCAGGCGACCTGGGCCAGCCGATCGGTATCGCAGTAGCGGCTGGGGTTGAGATAGGGGTAGGTCACGATCGGCAGCGCCGCCACCGGGCACTCGCCCACGTCCGCAGCCACCGGATCAGGATGGCCATCATCAGCCACCACCACTTCAAACTTCAGCGTGGTGCTGCCGGCAGAGGCGATGAAGCGGCAGGCACGGTTGCCGTCGGAGTCGGTGAGCACTTCAGCGATGCGATCCGGGCTCAGCCACAACCGCTCCGGGCCGCGCCGATCCTCCAGGCGGCTGCCATGGGGATGGACCAGGGCCAGCACCGGCGTCGGGGTCCAGCAGGAGAGGGTCAATTCGCAACCGAGCCGGATCAGCATGGAGAAGGCAAAAGAAATGGCGCGCTACCCCAGGCCCGATTGTGGACCCCCGACAGGGAATCCGTGGCGACCCAGCTGAGAAAGTGCTAGTACGGTTGTACTGCACGCCTGGCCATGTCCGTCACCCCGCAAGCCCCCCTGGCTCTCACCTCCTGGCCCTATCTGGGACCAGAGCGTCTGCTGCCCAGCCGCAGCCGTCAGGTCTGCCTCACCTGCCACTGGTTTCGTCACCACGCCGACGCCGACAGCCTCCCCCTGCTCAGCTGCCAGTGGCATCAGGCCCTGATCTGCCACGGTGACCACCTCACCCAGCGCTGTCCCCGCTGGATCGAGCCGCTCCAGGTCGGCGGTGGCTGGTGCCCGGAAGCCTCCTGAACACCTCCTGGAAGCATCACCCTCGATAGGGTGGATTCCACCCCAAGCCCTTCCGCATGGCCATCGTCCGCGCGCAGGGCCTCGGCAAGACCTACCGGGTGGCCGACAAGCAACCCGGACTGGCCGGCACCCTGAGTCACTTCGTTAACCGCCGCGAGCGCATGATCGCAGCGGTTCAGGACGTGAGTTTCGCCATCGATCCCGGCGAGTTCGTCGGCTTTCTGGGGGCCAACGGCGCCGGCAAGACCACCACCCTCAAGATGCTCACGGGGCTGATCCACCCCACCAGCGGCACGGTGGAGGTGGCCGGCTGTCTGCCCCATCGCCGCCAGGCGGCCTTCCTCGGCCAGATCACCCTGGTGATGGGCCAGAAGCAGCAGCTGATCTGGGATCTGCCGCCGCTGGATTCCCTGCGGGTCAACGCCGCCGTCTACGGCATCCCCCCAGCGGAAAGCCGGCGTCGCATCGACGAACTGGCGGAGATGCTCGAGCTCGGAGACGAGCTGCGCCGGCCGGTGCGCAAGCTCTCCCTCGGCCAGCGGATGAAGGCGGAGCTCCTGGCGGCCCTGCTGCACCGCCCGGCGGTGCTGTTCCTCGATGAACCCACCCTGGGGCTGGATGTGAACGCCCAGGCCCGGGTGCGCAGCTTCCTGGCCGACTACAACCGTCGCTTCGGCGCCACCGTGCTGCTCACCAGCCATTACATGGCCGACATCACCGCCCTCTGCCCGCGGGTGCTGCTGATCCACGAAGGCCGCCTCTTCTACGACGGCAGTCTGGAGACGCTCACCCAGCGCCTGGCCCCCTGCCGCGAGGTGCGCCTCGAGCTGCACGCGCCCATGGGTGCCGAGGCCTTCGTCAGCTACGGCGAGGTGGAGGCCATCGAGGGCCGGGAGGTGCGGCTGCTGATCCCGCGGGAGCGGCTCACCGAGCAGGTGGGACGGCTGCTGGCCGACCTGGCCGTGGTCGATCTGTCGGTGTCCGACCCGCCGATCGAGGACATCATCGGCCGGCTGTTCCATCAGGGGGCCCTGGCATGAGGGGGGCCCTGGCATGAGGCCTCCCCTCGCTCAGCGGCTGGCCCATACCCGCCGCATCGCCGCCGTGCTGCTCTCCAGCCAGTACGCCTACATGCTCGAGTACCGGGCCGAGATCGTGCTCTGGGCCCTCTCGGGGGTGCTGCCCTTCATCATGCTGGGCCTGTGGAGCGCCGTCGACGCCGGCGGCGGCCTGGGGATGAGCTCCCTGCAGCTGGCCCGCTACTTCCTGTCGGCCTTCGTGGTGCGGCAGTTCACGATCGTGTGGGTGATGTACACCTTCGAGGAGGACAACCTCAACGGCCGCCTGTCGCCCTACCTGCTCCAGCCCCTGCCCGTGGTGTGGCGTTATGTGGCCGCCCACCTCTCGGAGCAGGCCACCCGGCTTCCTTTCGTGGCGATGCTGGTGGGGCTGTTCTTCCTGCTCTATCCCGCCGCCTTCTGGTGTCCGTCGCTGCTATCGCTGCTGCTCACGGT
This sequence comes from Synechococcus sp. UW140, assembly GCA_943372935.1. Taxonomy (GTDB): domain Bacteria; phylum Cyanobacteriota; class Cyanobacteriia; order PCC-6307; family Cyanobiaceae; genus Cyanobium. The sequence goes on along the minus strand of CALSAP010000005.1, from coordinate 98,242 downwards.
GCTGGCCACCCTGGCCGCCTTCGCCCTGCGCTTCCTGATGCAGTTCACCCTGACGATGGTGTGCTTCTGGAGCGAGAAGGCCAGCGCCCTGGAACGGCTCCTCTACCTCCCCTACCTCTATCTCTCCGGGCTGGTGGCCCCCCTGGCGCTCTATCCCGAGGGAGTCCGGGCCTTCGCCTTCTGGACCCCCTTCCCGTACATGGTCGATGTGCCCGCCAGGATCCTGGCCGGTGAGACCGTACCGGTGCTGCAGAGCTTCGCGGCGATGGCCGCCTGGGCCGCCCTGCTGCTGCCGATCAACCTGCTGCTGTGGCGCCGGGGGCTGCGCCACTATTCGGCCATGGGGGCCTGATGGGAAGGTACCTCTCCACCCTGCGCATCTTCTGGATCGCCTCGCTGACGGCCGAACTGGAATACAAGGCCAACTTCGTCATTGAGCTGGTGGCCACGGCCGGCAATCTGGTCGGCAGCATCTTCGTGCTGTCGCTCTTCTATGGACGCGGCCAGTCCCTGGGGGGCTGGAGCTGGGAGGGGGCCCTGGTCGTGCTGGGGGTCTACACCCTGCTGGAGGGGGTCACCAGCACGCTGCTGCAACCCAACCTCAGCACGATCGTGGCCCACGTGCGCACCGGCAGCCTCGATTTCGTCCTGCTCAAGCCGATCGACAGCCAGTTCTGGCTGTCGGCCCGCACCTTCTCCCCCTGGGGTCTGCCGGGCATCGCCCTGGGGGCCGGCCTGATCGGCTACGCCGCCTGGAAGGCCGGCGCCACCCCGGCGCCGCTCACCCTGCTGGCGGCGGCCCTGATGCTGGTCGCCAGCCTGCTGATCCTTTACAGCCTCTGGTTCGTGCTGGCGGCCAGCAGCATCTGGTTCGTGAAGATCTGGAACGCCACCGAGGTGCTGCGCAGCGTGCTGGTGGCGGGCCGCTTTCCGGTGAGTGCCTTTCCGGCCGGGTTGCGGGCCTTCTTCACCTTCGTTGTGCCGGTGGCCTTCCTCACCACCGTGCCCGCCGAGGCGATCCTGGGGCGGGCCTCCATGCCCTGGCTGCTGGCCGGTGGCGCGGTGGCCGCCGGCTCCATGGCGCTGAGCCGCTGGTTCTGGCAGTTCGCCCTGCGCTTCTACACCTCCGCCTCCAGCTGAATGGAGCCGCTCCTCCCCCTTCCCCTGGACGCCCTGCCGCCCCTGCCAGTCCTGGCCCTGGCGGTGGTGGGCCATGTGGAGATGGTGAGCTTCATCGGCGTGGACCATCTGCCGGCGGCCGGCGAGATCCTCCATGCCGACGATGTCTGTGAGCTTCCCGCCGGAGGTGGTGCCGTGGTGGCGGTGCAGATGGCCCGCCTCACGGGGCAGCGCATTCCCTTCTTCACCGCCCTGGGCAACGACGGGATCGGGCGCCGGGCCGCCGCGGAACTTGAGGCACTGGGGCTGGAGTTGCACATCTCCTGGCGGGAGACACCGACCCGGCGGGGGATCACCTTCATCGACGCCGCCGGCGAGCGCACGATCACGGTGATCGGCGAGCGGCTGATGCCCACCGGTTCCGATGGGCTGCCGTGGCAGGGGCTGGCCGGGGCTGATGGCGTGTTCGTCACGGCCACCGATGCGGCTGGCCTGCGGCTGGCACGGCGAGCCCGGGTGCTGGCCGCCACGCCACGGGTGCGTCTGGCGACCCTGCGGGAGGCGGTCGTGAGCCTCGACGCCCTGATCGGCAGCGCCGCCGATCCCGGCGAGGCCTACCGGCCGGGGGAACTGGAGCCGGCACCATCGCTCTACATCGGCACCGAGGCCGAAAGGGGCGGGGTCCTCGAGCCCGGTGGCCGCTATGCCGCCGTACCGCGCCAGGGCCCCGTGCTGGATGCCTACGGAGCCGGCGACAGCTTTGCCGCCGGTGTCACCACGGCCCTGGCCGCCGGCTGGAGCCTCCGGGACGCCATCAGCCTCGGCGCCCACTGCGGCGCCGCCTGCCTCGATGGCCGCGGACCCTACGCCAGCCAGCTGCAGCTCAGCCGCCGCTGACCAGCAGCAGCAGCCGGTTGCCCTCCGGATCGGCCAGCCAGGCCTCGGCGCCGAAGGGTTCCTGCCGCGGCGCCTCCACCAGCGCCGCCCCCAGGGGCAGGACGGTCGTGAGCCAGTCGTTGAGCACCTGCAGGGGCGGGTTCTGCCCCGCCGGGCGGGAGAAGCAGAGGGCCAGCCGGCCCTCGCCGCGGGGACGGGGACGCCGGCGGGACGGGGCGTAGATCTCCAGCCGCCCCTCACCTGGCCCCTGCAAGCGCCAGTGGCGGGCACTGGCGCCCGCCAGGGGAGTGGTCTGCAGCAGGGCGCCGTAGAAGACGGCCAGACGCTCGGGGTCGTCGGCGGCCAGCACCAGGAAGGGGGGTGGAACGGCAGGGGGCATGGCGGAAAGCGCCGCCTCGGGCGCCGCGATTCGCCACCATGGCAGCAGAACGGACTCCCGAGGCCATGGCGGTGCTGGTGCTGAACGAAGCGGAGCGGCGCAAGCTGGACGGCACCGACGACGCCCTCTTCTATGCCGAGCCGCGCTACGTGCAGCACCTCGACGGCGCCTTCCGCCGCCGGCTGACCGCGCTCTACCGCGAGCGGATCCCCCCCTGCGCGGTGGTGCTGGATCTGATGAGCAGCTGGGTGAGTCACCTGCCAGAGGACATCAGCTACGAGGAGGTGATCGGCCATGGCCTCAATGGGGCCGAACTGGCGGCGAACCCGCGACTGGATCGGCACTGGCTGCAGAACCTCAACCAGGACCAGCGCCTGCCCCTGGCGGACGCCAGCGTGGATGCGGTGCTGATGGTGGCGGGCTGGCAGTACCTGCAGCGGCCCGAGCCGGTGGCGGCCGAACTCCTGCGGGTGGTGCGCCCCGCCGGCCAGGTGATCGTCGCCTTCTCCAACCGGATGTTCTTCCAGAAGGCGCCGCAGGTCTGGACGGACGGCAGCGACCGGGATCACCTCGCCTACATCAGCCGGGTGCTGCAGGCCCAGGGCTGGCCGGCGCCACAGTTGATCGCCGAGTCGACGCGGGCCGAGGGCCCCCAGGGCTGGCTGGGGGGACAGGGGGATCCGTTCTTTGCCGTGGTGGCCGAAAAGCCTGCGCCCTAGGCCCGCCCCATGCCCGACGCCATGCCCACGCCAACCCAGGACGAGCCCCTGCCGCCGTGGCGCCCACTGCTGCGCGGGGCGCTGGAGCGCCAGGGGCGTTCTCCCCAGGCCCGCTGGCTGCAGCTGGCCAGCCTGGCGGCGGACGGCACCCCGAGGGTGCGGACCCTGGTGTTCCGCTGCTGGGCCGGGGGAGCGGCCCTGGACCTGCTCACCGACCGTCGCAGCGCCAAAAGCGGTGAGCTGAATGGGAAGGCACCGCTGGAACTCTGCTGGGTGCTGCCGAAGGCCCGCTGCCAGTTCCGCCTCAGGGGCCGGCGGCTCCCGCTTGCGGGCGAGGAGGAACGGCAGGCCCTGGATCGCCACTGGCAGGCCCTCACCCCCAAGAGCCGGGCCCTCTGGGGCTGGCCGGCGCCGGGGGCACCACTGCAGGCGGAAGGGCCGTTCCCGCGGGAACTCGATGACGGCGCCCCGAGACCGGAGCACTTCGAACTGCTGCGCGTGCAGCTGCAGCGCGTGGAGCTGCTGGAGCTGCAGGGTCACCCGCACCGGCGCCGCTGCTGGCGGGCCAGCAGAGGCTGGCAGGAGGAACGGCTGAATCCGTGAGGGCTCACGCCTGGGCGAGCGTCCACGTTTAACAGATCTTTACATTAGCCTGGGTCAAAGCGAGAGACCCATGCTGGAAGCCCTGTTCCCCATCGTCTACATGGTCAGCTTCGGGGTGATTGCTGGCGGAGCCTTTGCCCTGATGACCCAGAACCTGCGCAGCGCTTCGACCATGCCGGCCAGGCGGCCCTCCCATCCCGAAGCCCCCGCCCCAGGCGAAGAAGTGCTGTATCTGGACCTCAGCCGCGAACGGCTCGAGCAGCTCTACGAACAGGCCAGCTGAAGGGGCCTTCAGCCGGGGAACACCGTGATGCTGGACGTTTCCCGGTAATTGTCATCCGCCATGCTGTCGACCCGAAAGGAGGTCCAGGTGGCAAAGGGCTCGGGATCACTGGCGGTCACCGGCCATTCGATGCGGCGGCTTTGGTAGGTCAGACCAACGCAGGTCAAGGCCTGATCGTCGGCCATCAGCGACCAGAGCAGCCGCAGGTCGCTGCGCTCATAGGCAATGCTCTGCTCCTGAATGCACGGATCGGCCGGATATCCAGGCGAAAGCTCCAGGGACCGCTGGTTTTCCCAGCAGAGATAGTCGCCGTTTTCGGTGGGATAGAACCAGCAGGTTTCGTTGTCGGCGTCCCGCAGGGAAAACTGGTCGAGACAGCGAATGGACGTGATGGCCAGGCGATCCGCCGGGTGGCCGTTGCGTCCCTGAAGCTCCTCACCGTTGAGCTCGTAGGCGCCGAGCCAGAGGCCGCGGGGCTCCAGGTGGGGCACGACGGCATCACAGATCAGCCGGCGGACTGGGCCCGTTTCCGCGGAGGGAATGGGATCCTCCTGGCAGGGATCGGTGCGAAGGGGCTCGAACGGATCGGCGCCACTGACGTTGGCCTGACCCGAAGCGACCAGTTCATCGAGGCTCAGCTCGGGTGGCGTCGCTGTGCGGAACATGCGAAGGGCAATGCCACTACCGACGCCAAGGCGCTGGGCCGCCAAGAGATCGGCCCAGGCGGCGCCATCCCCGGGCAGGGCACCCTCCGGGGCCAGGACAAAGACAAGAGCGTGCGCCATGGCGGATCGGGGTGAACGCTGCAGACATCAAAGCCCGGATGGCAGAACCACCCGGGCTGAGGCAGGCGAACCTTCCGGTGAATCAGCCGAGGCCGATCTGGGCAAGGATGCCCTGGCCGGTGAGGATTTCGGTGCCGAGGCCGATCACGAAACCGAGCATGGCAAGACGGCCGTTCCAGGTTTCAGCGAAAGCGACAAAGCCGAAGCGGGTGGTGGAGTCGGTCATGGAAGGGTTTGTTTGCGAAACTTGAAGGGAGTGTAAACGATCGTGAAGCGTTGTGACTGTCGTCAGTGATGCCGTTGACGGCCCAGGGGCTCGATCCATTCCTCCCGCACCCCTGGGGTGGGCGCCTCAGGGCAGGGGGCATCGGAAGACGCCAGGCGGCAACCCAGCTGGATGTCGCCCTGATCGAGCAGGCGACCGAGCCTCAGGGCGGTGGCCTCCTCCAGACGGGAGAAACGGTCCTGCCCATGGGTGAGCCAGGTGAGTTCGGTGGGGGTGATGATCCCGGTGGCCAGGGATTCCAGGTAGAGCTCGCCGACCGTCATGGCTGATGTAACGGAACGTAAAGATTCTGGCGCGTGGGAGCGGAGACCGCGGCAAGGCGCCGGAAAAATGCGCTGCAGCGCCTGCGGCGGGTCAGTCCTTTACAATTCTTAAGACGTTCTTCGGGGACGGGTTCGCTGACCCGTCCTTTTTTTTGTCCGCGTGCCTGGCTGGACCCAGGGGCAGGATGAAGGATCAGTCGTCGGGGACGCCCATGGGGACCGAAACGTTGCTGCCCATGGCCGGGGCGGCGGTGCTGACCTTGATGGTGGTGGTGGGGGTTGTGGTGGTGGTGCTGCGGCCCAGCGATCTGCCGAAGCGCTGAGCGGACTTCCTAGCCTGCGGCGATGGCGCTGCAGGTGGTCTGGTTCAAGCGCGATCTGCGCCTCGACGACCACCGCCCCCTGGTGGAGGCGGCGCGACGCGGCCCGGTGCTGCCCCTCTACGTCGTGGAACCGGAGCTGTGGCAACGCCCGGACGCTTCAGCCAGACAGTGGAGCTTCTGCCGGGAGGCACTGCAGGCGTTGGCAGAGGCACTGGCCGACCTGGGCCAACCGCTGGTGGTCCGCGTTGGCGAGGTGGTGGCCGTGCTGGAGGCCGCCCATCGGCGCCATGGCATCGCCGGGCTCTGGAGCCACCAGGAGACGGGCAACCTCTGGACCTACGACCGGGACCGTCGGGTGGCGGCCTGGGCCAGGGGTCGAGGCATCCCCTGGCAGGAATTCGCCAGCTTCGGCGTGATCCGGGGCTTGAAGGATCGCCGCGGCTGGGCCCGGGCCTGGGAGCAACGCATGGCCGAACCCCTGCTGGCCCCTCCCACCGCCCTGACCCCTCTGGTCGGGATCGCCGTGCGGAGCCTGCCTGCCGCCGCTGATCTGGGGTTGGCAACTGACCCCTGCCCCGGGCGGCAGCGGGGCGGCCGCCGGGCCGGACGGGAACTGCTGGAGGGGTTCCTGCGCCAACGGGGTCGCGGCTACCACCGCAGGCTCTCCAGTCCCCTGACCGCCTTTGAAGCCTGTTCGCGGCTCTCGCCCCATCTGGCCTGGGGCACCCTGTCGATGGGGGAGGTGGTCCAACCCACCCGGGCTCGGCGGGCGGCCCTGGCGACGCTGCCTGCCGAGGCCGCCGCCGGCTGGCCCCGGGCGCTGGACGCCTTCCTCTCGCGCCTGCACTGGCACTGCCATTTCATCCAGAAGCTGGAACGCCAGCCCTCGATCGAAATCCTGGAGCTGCATCCCGCCACCCGGGGGCTGCGCCGCACCGATCCCGAATGGCTGGCGGCCTGGAGCGAGGGACGCACCGGGGTTCCTTTCGTGGATGCCTGCATGCGCGCCCTGCACCACTGCGGCTGGATCAACTTCCGCATGCGGGCGATGCTGCTGTCATTCGCCAGCCATCACCTCTGGATCGACTGGCGCGACAGCGGCCTGCACCTGGCCCGCCAGTTCGTGGACTACGAGCCCGGCATCCACTGGAGCCAGTGCCAGATGCAGAGCGGCACCACGGGCATCAACACGATCCGGATCTACAACCCGATCAAGCAGGGGCTCGACCACGATCCGGACGGCGAGTTTCTGGGACGCTGGTTGCCGGAACTGGCGGCTGTGCCCGCCGCCTGGCGCCATGAGCCCTGGCGGATGGATCCGGGCACCCAGGAGGCGTGCGGCTGCCGCATCGGGCTGGACTACCCCGCCCCGATCGTGGATGTGGCCGCCTCCGCCCGGGTGGCCCGGGAACGGCTCTGGGGCCTGCGGCGTCAGCCCGGCTTCAGTGCGGCCGCCGACGCGATCCAGGAACGGCATGGCTCCCGGCGCTCGGGACTGGCCCCCTCCAGCAAGGGCGGTGGCCCCAGGCGGCAGCGGGTTGCCGAAGGCCAGCTCTGCCTGGACCTGGGCCTGGCCCAGGGCGCTTCACGTTCTGTTACCTAACGCGGCAGAATCTTCATCATTCTCCCGCCGCCATGACCACCACGCTCCTGCTTGAGATTTTTGCGGGGTTTTTCACCGCCTTCATCGCCCTGTGGATGCTGGCGCTCAACCGCCCGACGGCCGGTGCTGCCGTGCCCATCAGCGTCAAAGACAACGCCCCTGCCCATGCCACTGCCATCGCCGCAACCGCGCGACACGGCCTGTCGTCCTATTTCCTGCGGGAAGGGCGCCTGGCCAACACCGGCCTGCTGATCCTGCGCCTGGCCATCGGCGCAATGATGGTCCACCACGGCCAGGACAAGCTGGCCGATCCCCAGGCGTTTGCGACCAACTACGTGGTGCCCCTGCACCTGCCCTTCCCCCTGTTTTTCGCCCACGTGGCGGGCTACTCGGAGATCCTGGGCAGCTGGCTGCTGATCCTCGGCCTGCTCTCGCCCCTGGGGGCCCTCGCCCTCACCGGCACCATGGGGGTGGCCGCCTACCACCACATCCTCACCAGCGGTCTCAACATCTACGTGCTGGAGCTGGTGGTGCTCTATCTGGGCGGCAGCCTGGCCCTGCTCCTGGTCGGTCCTGGCCGCTACTCGTTTGATGCCGGCATCGTTGAAGGTCTGCTGGCTGATTCCGGCGCCAGAGCAGCGACGGCTTCTGCGACCAAGGCCACAACAACCTCCTACGACCTGCTGCCGGAAGCCAGCTGATTCGAGCCTTGGCGCCGCTGGGGGGAGATTGACAGGCTCAACCGTGGCAGGCTGGAAGTCCGTCCTCCCGATGGCCATGACCCGCGAGCACGACCCCTTCCGCATTCCCCGCGCCGGCTGGGAGGCCGCCCCCCTGGCGGGCCTGGCCTCGGTGGATCTGAACCGGAACGGCGGCGCCTTCAGCGGCGGTGAATTCGTTTCGGAATCCACCGTCGGCGGAGTGCTTCTCTACGCCACTTACCAGGCGCTGCTCACCGCCCTGCGCACCGAGGCCCTGCGCAAGCGCGGCGAGATCGACCGCCTCACCCAGATCCGTCTGGTGCTGGGCACAAGCCTGGAATCCGCCAAAACCGGCGTGGCCGTGGGTGCCGTGCTTTCCGTGGTGCTGCTGGTCTTCCCCTGGCTGACGGCACCGATGGCGGTAATGGGTGTTGTAGGCAGTGCCAAGGCCTCCCTGGATCTGTTCCATGCCTTCTGGGATGGGCTTGATGCGGATCAGAAGCTCCAGGTCACCATCGCGGCCCACGAAGCCGGCGTGAACCTGCGTCGGTTCTTCAGCAACACCTCTGATGGCGCCGGCTCCGTGGCGGGTTGACGGTCCTCACTGGCCGCCGAACAGCTGCTGCAGCAAACCGCCCAGAGCCTGCCCTAACCCTTCAGAGTCACTTCCCTGCAGCACCTGTCCATAGGCATCCACCGGCTGCAGGGCCTGGTTCAACTGGGCCGTGTTGGCCTGGGTGGAGCTTCGGAAGCCCAGGTTGAACACGTTGCTCCAGCCCAGCTGGATGGTGGTGCTGTACTGGGTGGCGTTGACGTTGGACTGAACGGCGGCGGTGGAGCCGTTCGGCAGCTGGATGCTCCATGGGTTGTTGCCCTGGGCCGTGAACCGGATCGTGCGCAGCGGATTCGAGACCGGCAGCCTGTCGAAGGTGAAGGCCAGGGTCTTGGAGCCGTTGCCGTTGTTCTGGACGATCTCGTAGCGGCAGGTGCCGTTGTAGATGGAGATCCCCGCATTGGTCCAGTCACAGCTCCCGCTCTGGCGGGTGCGGGTGAACGGGGGGCGGAAGCTGTTATTGGGTTGCTGGCTGGGGTTGAGGCCGCTGCCAGGTCCCCAGTTGGATCCGGAGCCGCCGATCACCGTGCCCTGGCCGCCCTGGTTGGCGCCACCGGCATTGGAGCCGAACAGCCAGGGATTCAGCCGTGGGTCGTAGGAGGTGCGCTGGTTGTTCGTCCAGCAACCGCGCAGGTTGAAGTTGCAATAGCGGCCATTGGCGAAGGTGACATCGACGATCGGATTGTTGACCAGGTTGTTTTCCAGATTGCGGCGCGCACGACGGCCGAACTCCTGCTCGGTTTCCGCCAGGGCGGCACCGTTGGCATTGAAACAGACGCTCACGGAGCCGTCACAGATCACCCCCTGGACAGGGAACGTCAGGGATCTGCCATTCGGTTGGCCGTAGCCCGGAGCCGTGGATCCACCACCGCCACCCCAGGGCGAATTCTGAGGCTGGGACTGCTGGGTGGGGGACCCCCAGGGATTGCCCTGGGCGAAGGCCTCAGGAGATGTCGCAAGAACGGGCAGGGCGACGATAAGAACCGTTGAATGCTTGAACGCCCTGGAAAGAGGGCGAGCAAGAGTGTGCTTGAACATATCTTTGGAAAATTCGCTGAAGAGACCCTTCATGATGCTTTGATCATTGGAACTCACCATAACAGAGTAAGCCTTTTGCTCCTCAGCTCCCTGTGAGTCTTCAGCATCAAAGCAGAAGAAATGTCAAGCAATTGGATCAGCGGCCTATCTGGCTTTGCCCGGACCTGGGCGGCCTGGCTTCCCTCTCACTCGGCTTCGATGCTGCCGCGCACCATGTTCATGCCGCAGTGGAACGGGTAAGCCCCCGGTTGGCTGGGCAGCAGTTCAATGCTGGTGGTGGCACCAAGGGGCAGGTCAAGGGTGCGCTGGAAGTCCGGAAAGATCACCTGGGCCACACAGCCGCTCGGATCGGTGCGGTGAAAACGGAGGCGCACAGGCCGGCCGGCCTTCACCCTGATCTGGGAGGGGGCGTAACCGCCATCCACGGCGATGGTGATCTCCTGCACCCCCTGCTCCCCTTCGCTGGCCACTACGCCACCACCATGGCGTCCCAGGAACCACCAGAGCTCCGCAACGATCAGGGCCAGCCCGACCGCCGTCACCAGCACCTGCAGGGCCAGCGGCTGGGGAATCGTGCGCCACAGGGGCGCTGCGAGAATGAAAGGGGGTGCGACGAAAAGGGACGTCATGCCATGGCCCCCGCAGGGCGACGGGCAGGCCGAAAGCCACGCAGCCGCAGTGCATTGCTGACCACCGACACCGAGCTGAAGGCCATGGCGGCCCCCGCCAGCATCGGGTTCAGCAGCCAACCCGTGAGCGGGAACAGCAGGCCGGCGGCGATCGGGATCCCCGCCACGTTGTAAGCGAAGGCGAAGAAGAGGTTCTGGCGGATGGTGGCCATGGTGCGACGACTGAGTTCGATCGCCGCCGGAACGCCACCCAGATGGCCCGAGAGAACGGTGATGTCACTGGCGGCGATCGCCACATCGGTGCCCGTGCCCATGGCGATGCCCACCTCGGCCCGGGCCAGGGCCGGAGCGTCATTGAGGCCGTCACCCACCATCGCCACCGGTCCCTGGCCCTGCTCCTGCAAGCGCTGCACCACCGCCGCCTTGTCGCCGGGAAGCACCTCGGCAATCACTCGCTTGATGCCCACATCGGCGGCCACCACTTCGCTGGTGCGGCGGGCGTCACCGCTGAGCAGCACCACCTCCAGACCCAGCTGGCGCAGGGCCGTCACGGCGGCATGGGCCTCGGGTTTGATCGGATCGGCGATGCCGAAGCAGGCCTCGATCCGCCCGTCCACCGCCACGGCGGCCACGCTGCGGGCGGCCCGCTCCAGCCGCGCCACCACCGGATCGAGGGGGGCGGTGTCCAGGCCCGATGCCTCCAGCCAGCGGAGGCTGCCCACCCGCACCTCTTGCCCGTCCACGGTGGCCAGAACGCCAGAACCCGCCGTGGCTTCAAAGGCGTCCACATCCGGAAGCACCTCGTCGCCGCGACGGCTTGTGGCGTAGGCCACGATCGCTTCAGCCAGGGGATGTTCCGAGCGCGATTCCACCGCCGTCACCAGGGCCAGGAGGCTCTGGGCCGGCAGCCTGCCGCCGCGGAGGCGTTCGAAATCGGTCACCTCGGGCTGGCCGGCAGTGAGGGTGCCCGTCTTGTCGAGCACGATGGTGCGCAAGCCCCCGGCCGTTTCCAGCGCCTCCGCACTGCGGAAGATCAGGCCGTTCTCGGCCCCCTTCCCGGAGGCCACCATGATCGCGGTGGGGGTGGCCAGGCCCAGGGCGCAGGGGCAGGCGATCACCAGCACGCTCACCAGGAACAGCGTCGCCAGCACCACGTTGCCGCTGACCAGGAACCAGAGAACAAAGGTGGCGATGGCGATGGCGATGACCACCGGCACGAACCAACCCACCACCTGATCCGCCAGGCGCTGCACCTGGGTGTGGGAGCTCTGGGCCTGGCGCACCAGCTCCACGATGCGTGACAGCATGGTGTCAGCGCCCACCCGGGTGACACGGAAGCTGAAACTGCCGCTGCGGTTCATCGAGGCGCCGATCACCCCATCCCCAGGGCCCTTGGCCACCGGGGTCGGCTCACCGGTCAGCATCGATTCCTCCACCCAGGAACTGCCCTCCACCAGCACGCCATCGAGGGGCAGTTTTTCCCCTGGACGCACCTGCACCAGGTCGCCCACCACCACCTTCGCCACGGGAATCTCCGTCGCGACCCCATCCCGCAGCACCCGGGCCGTGGGGGGCTGGAGCTGGAGCAGCCGCCGGATCGCCTCGGAGGTCTGGCCGCGGGCCCGGGCTTCCAGCAGCCGCCCCAGCAGCACCAGGGTGAGGATCACCGCGGCCGTTTCGTAGTACACGTCTGCGGGCAGGCCCTCAGCGACGAGAACATCGGGGAAGGCGGTGGCCACCAGCGAGGCCAGCCAGGCGATGCCGTTGCCGGCGGCCACCAATGTGTTCATGTCGGCGCTGTGGCGGCGCAAGGCCGACCAGGCGCCGGTGAAGAACTCCCTGCCGCACCAGAACAGCACTGGTGAACTCAGCACCAGCTGGGACCAGGGGCTGGTGAACCAGCCTGGCAACCAGCCGATGTGGACACCGAGCATGTGGGGCAGGGTAGCGGCGACCACCAGCCCCGTGAGCACGGCCGCCACCGACAGCTTGCGGCGCAGGACGGTGAGCTCATGGGCCAACTCCCGGTCCATGGCCGTCGTCATGCCGGCCGCCGGCTCGGCATGGCAACAGGGGGAACCCGTGGTGGAGTGGCTCATCAAGGGCAGACCAACGCCATGGGCGAGGGTTTCACCCTATGGGCTCCCCTCGGCTGGAGAGTCAAGCCATCGGTGGCCATCCACCCTCGCCGCCGGGGTTGGCCAGATCCATGCGTGGCTCGATCGCCCGGGGATCGAGAAGCGGCGAAGCTTCGGAATCCCAGCGTCCGCCCTCCGATTCGGCGAAATGGTTGACATGGAGCTTTTTCGGAATTTGCACAGGGGTTGCCATGGTGATGTCTCGTAGTGAAAAATTTTGTTGTGGGAAGTCAACGCGCTTCGAGGAATCCACCGTGGCATCCAAGTCCAGGGGAGACCGTGGCAGGTTGGCAGCGCCGTCGACTCTGCACCTGATCCGTGATGGTCAGCTGCCTGCTTCCTTTCCACAACCTAAGGAGAAAGTCTTGTAAACAATCGGCGGCAGCTGATTGATCCTTGGTTCGGGCGGATGACCCACCCTTCCGATCAGCCAGACCCCGCGGATGCGGGCCCCTCAGGGTGAAACCCGTACGCCCTGGTCGGTGTGCTGCGGTCCACCCGTGGCGGCGGAAAGGTCGCCAGCAAGCGCCGCACCTAGGCTTGATTTGTGCACACACACCGCAACAGGCGTCACCTGGAGAAGCAGGCCCGCACCCTTCTGGACGGCCTCAGCCTGGACGAGAAACTCAGCCTGCTGGACGGAGACACACCGTTCTGGGGCGGCCTCGCGGCGATCGCCCTGCACGACACCTCCCACCGCCGCCCCTGGCCGGCCGGCGTGCTGGGACGCCTGGGCATCACTGGGCTGCACTTCGTTGATGGCCCCAGGGGTGTGGTGCTCGAAGGCGGCGCCACCACCTTCCCGGCGCCCATCGGGCGCGGGGCCAGCTGGGACGTTGATCTCGAAGAAAGGATCGGCGCAGCCATGGGAAAGGAGGCGCGATCGTTCGGCGCCAATCTGTTCGGCGGTATTTGCATCAACCTGCTGCGCCACCCGGGCTGGGGCCGGGCCCAGGAAACCTTCGGCGAGGACCCGCTGCATGTGGGTGCCATGGGGGCCGCCACCAGCCGTGGCGTGCAGCGCCATGCCATCGCCTGCATCAAGCATTTCGCCCTCAACTCGATCGACAGCGCCCGCTTCCGCGTCGATGTGAGCGCCAGCGAGCGTGTACTGCAGGAGCTCTACCTGCCCCAGTTCCGCGACTGCGTCGACGCCGGGGCCCTGGCGGTGATGAGCGCCTACAACAGTGTCAACGGGGCCTGGTGCGGCCAGCATCCCCATCTGCTGCAGGAGATCCTCAAGCAGCGATGGGGCTTTCGCGGCTTCGTGCTCAGCGATTTCATCTTCGGAATCCGTGATGGCGAGGCCGCCATCGCGGCCGGCCAGGACCTGGAGATGCCGTTCCGGATGATCTTCCAGGCCACGCTTCCGGCGGCGGTGGCCGCTGGACGGGTGCCGATGGCGCGGATCGATGACGCCGTGCTGCGGCTGCTGCTGGCCCAGGCAACGGTGCCCGGAGGCGCCTACCCGGCATCGCTGCGGGGCTGCCGCGACCACCAGCACCTGGCGCGGGAAGCGGCCACCAAATCGATTGTGCTGCTCAGAAACGAGGGCAACCTCCTGCCCCTCAGCGGGACCGGCTCCCTGGCGGTGATCGGGCCCCTGGCCGACGCCGCCAACCTGGGAGACCGGGGCTCCTCCGACACGCGGCCCACGCCGGGGTCGGTGGTGACTCCCCTGGCCGGACTGCGGGCGGCGGCGCCCGAGCTCCAGCTGTTTCCCTGCGATGGCCACGATCTGGCCAAGGCCTGTGCCCTGGCGGCCCGCAGCGACGCCGCCCTGGTGGTGGTGGGTCTGGACTGGCGCCACGAGGGTGAGCACATCCACCCCGGCGACCTGGCGCCGATCCTGGGCCAGGCCCCGCCTCCCGATGGGCTGCTGCGACTGGTCGGCCGCCGCCGCCTGCTGCCGCTCTGGTCGCGTCTTGCGGCCGTGGCCGCCCAGGCGACCCGTCTGGGTTCGGCCCGTGCCGGCGGTGCCTTCGCCTCAGGGGACCGCACCAGGCTCGAGCTGCCGGCAGGGCAGGAGGCCCTGATCCTGGCCGTCGCCGCTGCCAATCCCCGCACGGTGGTGGTGCTGATGGGGGGCGGGGCCATCCTCTGCGAAGCCTGGCGCCAGCGGGTGCCGGGTCTGCTGCTGCTCTGGTACCCCGGCCAGCGGGGCGGTGAGGCCCTCGCCGACGTGCTTCTGGGACGGGTGTCACCCTCGGGGCGGATGCCCTTTGCGGTGCCCACCGATGCCAGCCATCTGCCAGCGTTCGATCCCCGGGCCCGGCGGATCACCTACGACCTCTGGCACGGCTACCGGCGGCTGGCGCACCTGGGTCAGGCCGCGGCTTTCCCCTTCGGCTTCGGGCTGTCGTACACCACTTTCCTGCATACCGATGTGGTGATCGAACAACAACCAGGCAACGGGTTTCACGGTGGACTTCAGCTCACTGTCACAGTGCGCAACATCGGCTCCATGGCTGCAGAGGAGGTCGTTCAGGTCTACGCCGTACCGCCCGGCCTGGCGGTGGAGCGCCCCCTCCGCACCCTCGTGGGCTTCGCCCGGGTGCGACTGGAGCCTGGGGAGAACAAGCCCCTGTCACTGGAGATTCCGCTGCGCCGGCTGGCCTGGTTCGATGCGGCCAGTGACGCCTTCCGTCTCGAAGCGGGCCGGCACCGGCTGGTGGTGGCCCGCCACGCCGAAGACGACGGCATCGGCGTGGAGCTCGAGCTGCAGAACCAGCTGGTGGGCCGCTGAACATTCAGGGCTCGGCGCTGGGTCGGCCCTGCATGGCCAGAAGCAGGGGCTGGAGCCGCAGGCGGTTGTAGCGCTGCAGCCACAGGCAGGGAAGGTTGAACAAGGTCGCAAAGGTCAGGTTGATCAACACACCGACGGGCGGCAGCCAGAGGGCCGTCACGATCCAGAAGGGCCAGATGGCCAGGTGCACGAGTTCGGCCCGCCGGGTTTCCGCCACGAGGCGCTGCAACGTGGCTGGGTCACGGCTCACCAGGCTGTTCTTGCGCACCCCTCCAGGCAGGGCATCGCCGGCATCCGGCAGCAGGCCTTTCCAGCGCTCGATTCCCAGCCGCTGCTCGTAGAACTCCTTGCTCTCCGGCCAGGGGCGTTGGCCCGTCAACCAGCTGTCGCCCTCCAGGGCCGTCAGGGGCAGGCGCTGGGCCAACGCCCCGATCAGCACCGACCACCCCAACCAGCCCAACGCGCAGGCCAGGGCCGCTAGCGCGTTGGAAACTGCCTGCCCTTCCATTCGATCGTGCCCCGCTTCAGATTCAGGATTGCCAGGACGAACACCCCCAGGAAGAACAGAACGGGAATCGGAAACACCAGGCAGATCCAGGCGAAGTTCCCCACCCGCCTGGTCAGGGCGATCAACTGAACCGCAAAGGCCAGATACAGGAGCAGGTTGGGCAGCACCGCGGGCTGCCCCATCAAGGGCCAGCCCAGCAGGGCCGCCGGCAGGCACCAGGCGGCCCAGAACAGGCCGGAGATCCACAGGAGCACGGCCAGCATCCACAGCCAGCGCACCTCACCGGCGGCGATGGCGAAATTCTTGGCGAAGCCCATGACCATGTCATGGAAGCCACCGGGATACATGCGGTACTCGATCAGGCCGTCGCCGATGTAGGCACTCACCGGCAGCCCGGCCTTCTCGTACAGATGGCCCATGAACCAGTCCTCCACCACCTTGCCGGCAACAGCCTCATGGCCGCCGACCCGGTCGTAGTCGACCCGGCTGGTGGCCATGGCCGGTCCGAAGGCCACCCCGCATCCCGGGCCCATCGGCACCGCCATCAGCCCCACCAGGCTGAACAGCACCGAGAGCTGCTCGTAGGCCTTCTCGGTGCGATGGAACGGCTGCACCGACACCAGCCCCCCCAGCTCCTGCTGGGCCGCCACCAGACGCTCCAGAAACCCTGGGGAAGGCTCGGTGTCGGCATCGAGGA
This sequence comes from Synechococcus sp. UW140, assembly GCA_943372935.1. Lineage (GTDB taxonomy): Bacteria > Cyanobacteriota > Cyanobacteriia > PCC-6307 > Cyanobiaceae > Cyanobium. The sequence goes on along the minus strand of CALSAP010000005.1, from coordinate 81,912 downwards.
AGACCAGGATCTCGCCCATGCTGGCCCGAACGCCATGGTGCAGGGCCCAGGTCTTGCCGCACCACCCCTCGGCCAGGGGGGGCGGTTGCATCACCCTGGCCCCGGCCGCTTTCGCGATCGCCGCGGTGCGATCGCTGGAGTGGTCGTCGATCACGATCACCTCCAGGGGCGTGAGGCTCTGCGCCTGGAGCGCCGGCAGCAGGTTGGGGAGGGTCCGCTCCTCGTCCCGGGCCGGAATCAGCACCGAGACCCTCGGGTGTCCCCTGGTCCTGCCCAGGGGGAGGCGGAAGAGCCGCAGACAGAGGGCCCAGCCGAGCAGCCAGCGCACCAGCACGGAAATGGCGACTGGGTCCATGGGTCGTCGCCGATTCGTAGGGATTCTGAAAGGTAATCACGATCCACAAGCAGGATTCCATCCCGCTGCTCACGGTGCCGGCCGCAACAGTTCCATCACCAGGGGTTGCAGCGCCCCCGGGAGGGTCAGGAGCTGATGGTGGTAGCGCACAGGCAGGTTCTTGCCCGGACCAATCGGCAGCACGGCTCGCCAGGCCGGCATCACCATCAGATCGGGCTCGCAGTAAAAACTGCAGCAATCGACCATCTGCAGGGTGGTGAGGTTGGCGTTGAGCCGTTGCAGCAGCGGGCTGTCCGTCTTCAGGTCGGCGACACCGGCCAGGGGCCAGCGGGGCCAGGGCCCGGCCGTGAGGGTGCCCTGCTGGGGGCTGCCGACGCTGATCAGGCGCCGGGTGCGCCGGTGACCGCCGAGCAGCTGGATCCAGGTGCGGGCGATCACCCCTCCCATCGAGAAGCCGAGCAGATCGATGGGTTGGTCTGGGCCGAAGCAGGCGTCGATGTGGGTGCCGAGCAGGGCCGCCTGCTCCGCGATCGGCGTCAGCCCGAAGCGATGGGGGAGGTGCGGGATCAACAGCGGAGCGCGGCGACCCGCCAGCTGCAGTCGCAGCGGGTCGAACACCGCGGGGCTGTCCCACATGCCATGGATCAGCACCAGCGGCGGCGATGGGGCCGGCGGGCCATGCCGTGGGATGTCGCCTACCAGACCAGCTCCGGCAAGTCCCGGAACACCTGCCGCACGCCGGCACTCCACTCCCTGCTGAGCTCCTTGAAGTAGGCATCACCCTCGCTGAAGCGGCGCCGCTGGGTGATCTCAAAGCGATCCCGCTCGTAGAGGAGCAGGTCGATCGGCATCCCCACCGACAGATTGCTGCGCATGGTGGAGTCGAACGACACCAGCACACACTTGGCCGTTTCCGCCAGGGTGGTGTCGGAATGGATCACGCGGTCGATGATCGGCTTTCCATACTTCGCCTCCCCCGTTTGCAGGAAGGGTGTGTCCTCGCCGGCTTCGATGAAGTTGCCCTCGGCATACATCCGGAACAGCCTGGGTGCCTCGCCCTTGATCTGTCCGCCCACCAGGAAGGACGCATTGAAACTTGAGCCGGACGCCTCGAGGTAGGGGCCGTCGCGCTCCTCGATCGCCCGCACCGCATCCGACACCAGGCCCATCACCTCGAACATGGTCTGCGCCGTCCAGACGGAAGCGCCCCCATCGCCGGCTTCGGCCCGTTGGCGCAGCAGGCCAATCACCGCCTGGGTACCGGCCAGGCTGCCGGAACTGAGCAGCACGAGCACCCGGTCGCCCTTGCGCTCGAACACGGTCATCTTGCAGAAACTGGCGAAGTCGTCCAGGCCCGCATTGGTGCGTGAATCGGAGGCGAATACCATCCCCCCCTCCAGCAACACGGCCACGCAATAGGTCATGCCGTCCACACCTGAAACGATTCCAGCTCCGATGGGCCGAAGGTGGTGGTGAGCGCCACATCCGCCGCATCCCGGCCGCGGGCGATCAGGATTCGCCCGATGCGGGGCGTGTTATTGCGTGGGTCGAACACGTGCCAGCCATCACCGAGGTAAGCCTCGAACCAGGCATGGAAGTCCATGGCTGTGTGGGGCGGAGGCACCTCGATGTCACTCAGGTAACCGGTGCAGTATCGCGCCGGGATGTTCATGCAGCGGCACAGGGCAATCGCCAGGTGGGCGAAATCGCGGCACACCCCCTCCCTGCTTTCGAAGGTCTGCAGGGCGGTCTTCGTCGCACTCGAACGGCCGTAATCGAATCGCACGTGCTGGTTGACGAAATCGCAGATCGCCTGCACCCGTCCCCAGCCCCCAGGGGCCCCCTCGAACTGTGACCAGGCCATGGGCGAGAGCAGGTCGGACTCACAAAAGCGGCTGGCCAGCAAAAACAGCAGCGCCTCCTCGGGCAGCTCCTCCACCGGCTGTTGCTCCAGCCAGGGCAGCACCGGATCGGGACGGCCGGAATCCGCCACCAGGCCGCTGCCCCGCAGGCGCAGCACCCCGGCTGGGGCCACCAGCCGGTGGCAATGGTTGCCGTAGGAATCCACATAGAGGCGCAGGGGCACCTCCGGCTCCACCTGCAGTCGGTCGGCTTCGAGCAGATCGGCGCTGCGGCTCGAATGCACCCCCAGGGTGACGATCATGGGGGTCGCTGCGGAGAAACGCAGCGCCACGTCGAATCCCACTCGGATCTCGAGGGGCGGGGTCGGCGCTGGCGGGGCGTTTTGAAATCTGTCCATGCATCACCCTAAGAACCGTGGGCGGGCCTGAAGCGGCGGGAATCCCTCTGCCAGGGCCACCTCCAGCACACCGGCGAGGCGCTGCGCCCACGCCAGCTGGGCAGCCTCGTTGGCCAGCAGGTCCTGGCGGATCTCCAGCTCCACGTGGGGAATCCGGCGCCGCTCGCCGTGGACCACCAGCGTGTAATCGCTGGCGTCGCTGACGGCATAGGGCTGGTTGTCGCCCACCACCAAGCCGTGCTCGCGCTCCAGCCCCAGGCGAATCCGCCGGGCCAGCCGGTCATCGCGGCCGTACAGCACCCCCACATGCCAGGGGCGCACCTCCACACCGAGCACCGGCGTGAAACTGTGCAGTGTCACCAACACAATGGGCTTGCCCCGCGCGCTGCGGGCCTCCAACTCCGCCCCGATGCGGCGGTGGTAGGGGTGGAAAATCTCCTCAAGCCGTTGCAGCCGCTCGCCCGGAGAGAGGTTGACGTTGGCGGCGATGGCGGCGGCCTCGCTGTGGCTGACGATCGAATCGGGTGCGTCCGGTGGTCGGTTGGCGTCGACCACCAGCCGCGAATAGTTGTGCAGGATCAGGAAGGCGTCGAGCCGCGCTGACAGCTGCAGGGCAAGCCCGTCGATGCCCAGATCCCAGGCCACATGGGAGTCGAGCACCCGTTCATTCAGGCCCAGACCAGCCAGACGACGGGGAATGGCGCGGCCGGCATGGTCGGCCGTGAGCAGCACGGCGGAGCGCCCGGCGGGACGGACGATCCGGAAGACAGCCGGATCAGCGGGCCCCAGCAGAGGTTCTAGGGGCACCGGGGCAGCCTGGATCGGAAGGGGTCAGGCAGGCAAGCACGGCCGCGTGACCGTCAGGGCTCAAGCGGGGTGTTGAAGCCCTGGAGCTCGGTGATCCAGACGCCCACCTGCATCGACAGCAGGGACGCTCCGCCGAAGCTGCCGGCGATGGGTGGCACAGACTCGGGCCTTCGGGACACCGCGACGGGGATGTGGGTGTCGCCGACGATGCCGGCATGGGTGGGATCGAACCCCTTCCAGCCAGCCCCCGGCAGAAAGACCTCCGCCCAGGCATGCATGCTGCCGGCCTGCTCCGGTGGCAGCGCCGTGAAGCTGTAACCACTGACGAAACGGGCGGCGAATCCGAACCCCCGGGCCCCCTCCATGAACAGAAAGGCCATGTCACGGCAGGACCCCCAACCGCAGCGAAGCGTTTCGGCGCAGCTCTGGACGCCAGGCTCATCGCGCTTGCGGTAGGAGACGCGCTGGTGGGTCGCCAGATTCAGCCGCTTCAACAACGTGTAGCTCTGGATGATCTCGCCTGGCTGCCAGACGGTTGACATCCAATGCAGCAAGGCCTGGCAGGGTTGTTCTGGGCCTGTTGGCGTGAGATAGGCCTCCAGAATGAGACGGTCCTTGGACGCATAGTGAAAGGGATAGTGGACGGCCTCCTCATCGACAAGGAAGTCGAGAGGAACATGGTCGTATTGCTGAATGATCAGATTGCTTTCAATCAGCAATCTGTCTGCAGCCTCACGGAAGGAAGCTGTGGCAAGACAATTGCCCTCGACATCGCGGTGCCAGCGCAGCGTTGCCGCCGGGATGATCGATAACGAGGAGGTTTCGATGCGCAGGTCGTGGCCCTCCCGAGGACGAAGACGCAGCGTATGGGTGCCGAGTCGGACAGGGGCGCTATAGCTGTAAGTGGTGAGGTGATGGATGTTGAAGCGTCTCATCGGCTCGCCATGTACAGAAAGAATGGGTCACTGGGAATAGATCAGAACGCTGTAGGGCCCCACCCCAAAAGAGCCGTGACAGGGGAACCCGTCCCGCTCCCCGGGCAGGGCTGCAAGATCAGCGCTTGGGAAACCATCAAAGAATTCACTGTAGCCGTGCCAATCACTGTTGAAGCGAAGTGTCCAGCCATTGGCCGCTGGAAAACCAAGAATGTAGTTCTCCTGGGGCTGGTGAGAAAAATTGGCGATCACCACCACATCATCTCCGGGTCCGCCTCGATCCCAACGGTGAAAAGCGATCACGTTGCACTGGGTATTGAGGTGAAACACCTGGGTGAACTGACCACAGAGCCCGCGGGATACGCCCTGCCGATCAAGGCGAAGGCTGATCAGATCCCGGTAGAGGCGCACGATGCCACGGAACTCCTGGCGCTGATCCCAGTCGACGGGAACCGTGTCGCGGAACCAGCCACCTTCAAGAAACTCCTGCCCCTGAAACAGCATGGGAATTCCGGGTGCCGTGAACACCATGGCGGCGGCCAGGGTGGAACGCTTCTGGGCATGCCAGCCGGTGGGATCCGACGGGTTGACGTCCTGGGGAATCCGCGACTGGCCATTGGCAACGTCGTCATGGGATTCGCTGTAGATCACCCGCTCAAAGGCGTCGTCGTTGTAGCGATAAAGAATGGCCTCACGGATCTTCTCCAGGCCGCGGTCTTCATCCCTGGGCGCAATCACGGCCTGACGGATGGGCTGGATGAAGTGGGGATCCCATTGGCAGCCAAAGCCCGCCCCCCCAGCCCCTACATCCTTGGTCAACCAGTCATTGCTGCGCAGGTCTTCGGCGATGGTGATGCGTCCAGAGTCATGCCGGGCCACGGTTTTATTGATGGCCTGGAGGAGGCTCCAGCCATCGGGGATTTCCTCTGTTTCGGCTTCCCCGATGTTGCGAATGTAGCCCGTGCTATCAAATCGTAGACCATCAAGATGATACTCATTGAGCCACATTTCTACATTATCAAGAATGTATTGACGAACCTCCCCCCGGCCATAATCGGGTCGTGTTTCCCCCCAAGGCGTTTGGGCGCGATCATCATTATAAAAATAGATTCCTCCCTTGTCATTCTCAGACCAACCGTCGAACCTCCAGAGATCAAGATCACTGGGACCAAAATGATTAAAAACAACATCCAAAATCACGGCAATGCCAGCCTGGTGGGCACGCTTGACGAACCGCTTGAAGCCCAGGGAACCGCCGTAGTCTGAATCGACAGCAAAGATGTGAGATGGGTTGTAGCCCCAGGAGCGCTGGCCGGCGAACTGTCCCACCGGCATAACCTGAATGGCATTGATACCCAGCCGCTTCAGATGCTCCAACCGAGAAGAGATGGAATTGAATTGGCCTGACTGGCTTAGATCATCATCATTGAACGTGCCGACATGCAACTCATAGATGACAAGCTCATTCCAGCACTTTATGGAGAAGTCATCATCATCCCAATCAAAATCAGGATCATGAATGATGGCATTGCCCACCGAGCTGGTCACCTCGCGGGCATAGGGATCAATGCGCTTGATCACCCCCCACGGCGTGGAGAGCTGATACTTGTAATGGTCGCCGATCCTGGCACTTTCAATACGGATGGACCAGAAGCCGCGCGGCTCGGGGTCCATCGGATGGGCGACACCATCCCAATCGTTGAAAGAACCGATGACGGACACCCCGTCGGCATGGGGCGCCCAGACTCGGAACGCCACCCCGGCAGCAGAAGGCATGGATCCCATGCCAGCCATGATCGGCGGCTTCACCATGGCTGACCCCCTCCAACCACTTTTCCATAGCCATACCTTTTCAGGTCAAGCGTTTCAAAAACATTGAGCATGAAGTTTGGGCCAGAGGCGGATCCGCCGCCATGGCAATGCAGGCTGATGCAGAAAGCCGCAGCCGAGCCCTGCCCGAGTAAGGCGTTGCACGTCCTTGCCATCCTTCAGCCTGTGCTGCCGTGGGACTTTCAGACGCGTGGCCATCCGAAAGGACTAGGCTGGCAGGACAGACCAAGAGAGGAACGAATGATGTGAATGGAGTCGAATTCACCTGCGTTGCTGTTACCACCAAGGTGACCCATCGCCACCTGCTGATTCCCATCGCCACTTGAACCATGTCCAACAAGATCGACGCCGCCGCCAAGGATGCCGAGGGCAAACTTGAAGCGGCCCTGGGTGAACTGACGGGCGACACGGGCCACCAACTCAAGGGCAAGGCCAAACAGGTTCAAGCCTCTGCCATGAATGCTGCAGAAGATCTCAAGGGCAGCGGCAGGTCCATGGCCCAAAAGGTCAGCGACGTTGCCGCGAAACTGGCTGACGGCAAGGGCTGAACGGGCCGGTAGGCCCGGAGACTCGCCGCAGCATCCCCCGGCTTGCCTGCGGCGATGTCCCCAACCAACAACACCCTGAGAGGCCGTGTCACCAATGAATCCCTTCTTCATTGTCCACACAACCAAATCCTTTGAGCAGGCGAGCACTGACCTGCAGGCCGCCATTGTGGCTCAGGACTTCGGCGTGATGGCGGTCCATGACCTCGGCCAGACCCTACGCAGCAAGGGGATTGACTTCTCCGAAGACTGTCGGATCTACGACGTCTGCAACCCAAGGCAAGCGGCCAGGGTGCTGATGAACGACATCACGTTGAACATGGCCCTTCCCTGTCGAATCTCCGTTTTCACGGAAGGCCATCAGACCCGGATCGGAATGATCCGGCCTGAGGGAATGCTGCAGTCGCTATCCTCCGATCCCGAACTGATGGAGGTGGCCCGCGATGTCGAATCCGCCACGACGGCCATCATCGAGGCGGCGGCCTCCTGATCGGCCAGTGGGCCGGATGGGCGGGCCTCGTCGGGTGCGGCACCCAGAACCGCGACTAAAGTCTCCACAACAGTGGAGATTCATGCCCATGGAGGCCGTCAGCGTCAACACCGGCATGAAGATCGGCGTGTTGGCCGGGCGCAGCGGATTGCCCGTCAAGACCCTGCGTTATTACGAGGATCTCGGCCTCTTGCCGGCCATCGGTCGCAGCGAGGGTGGCTACCGGCTGTTTGCTGAGGAGAGCCTGCGCCGGCTCGACTTCATCCGCCGACTCAAGACCCTGGGACTGAGCCTGGAGGAGATCCAGGGTTGTCTGGCGGTGCATGACGCCGGCGACCTGCCCTGCGTCGACATCCACATGCAGCTGGAGCGGCAGATCGGGCGGATCGATGTCCAGATCAAGGAGCTGGGAGAACTCAGGCAGGAACTGCAGCGCTTGCTGGCCGGCTGGCAGACCGACCCGGCCAAGCAAAGGGATGTGATCTGCCCCAATCTTCAGGTCTGAGGCCTGGCAGCAGCGAACGGGCAGGGCTGTGGACCCCAAGGTGAAGCCCTGTGCCGGACCCCTACCGGCGCCCTGCTGCCTTCCCATGCTGAAGACAGCCACAAGCAAGGGAGCAGAACGGATGGACGATTCCCGATCCACCGGCGTCCAGACACGGGCGGCGGCGCGCAGGTTGGCCGCTCTCGCAGGGCTGGGGGTTCTGTGTCTGGGGCTGGGGACGCCAGCGCTTGCGCAGCCCCCCACCGGTGCTCCTCCCATGGGGAGCGGGATGGGTGCGGGCCGGATGGGCACCCAGCCGATGGATCAGCACTTCATCGTGATGATGATTCCCCACCACGATGGGGCCATCGCCATGGCGGATCTGGCCCTGAGCCGGGCCAAGCGGCCGGAGATCAAGGCCCTGGCCCGCAGCATCAAGGACAGTCAGACGCAGGAGAACGCCCAGATGCGCTCCTGGTACCGGCAGTGGTTCGGTGGCTCCGTGCCGACATGGGGCGGAGCGATGGGCCACGGCGGTGGCATGGGAATGATGGGGATGGGTGGCATGGGTGGGACGGGCACCGATATCGCCTGGCTGAAGAACGCCTCGGATTTCGATCGCGCCTTCATCCAACAGATGATTCCCCACCACCGCATGGGCGTGATGATGGCCACCATGGCCCAGACCAACAGCCAGCATCCCCAGTTGCAGGCGATGCAACAGGCCATGGTGAAGGCCCAGAGCCAGGAGATCGAGCAGATGGCCCAGTGGTACCGCAGCTGGTACGGAACCCCCTGAGCCGCCGCGGCGACCCTGACACGTCAGTTGGGGCGACCCTGACGCTCCCCGTGCTGCTGCCCCCAGGCACAGAGCGACTGAATCACCGGGATCAGGGTGCGGCCGTGGTCGCTGAAGCAGTAGCTCACCTGGGGCGGCCTGGCCGGAGTCACCTGCCGCAGCACCAGCCCATCACGCTCCAGGTCACGCAGGCGCTGGGTCAGCAGCTTGTCGCTGATCTCCGGGATCAGGCGACGCAGATCGCCATAACGCTGGGGGCCCTGACGCAGTTGCCAGAGAATCGGCAACGTCCACTTCCCCTCCAGCACCTGGAGGGCGGCGCGCACGAAAGCGGTGGCCTCGATGGGATCCGCCTCCCTGGTCGGCGCCAACGCACCTGCAGGTAAGTCCTTCCGTTCCAGGGCCGACGGCCATAGGTTGCTGGCCCATTCTTGTCCTCGCCGAGGGTCCTGCCGACGATGACGCGACTGCAAGGCAAGGTGGCCCTGGTCAGCGGCGGATCCCGCGGCATCGGCCGGGCCATCGCCGAACGGCTGGGGCGCGATGGCGCCGATGTGGTCCTCACCTACGCCGGCAACCGCGACAAGGCGGAAGCCGTGGCGGCCACGATTCAAGCCGGTGGTGTGCGGGCCCTGGCGCTGGCCTCCGATCTGCGCGAGGTGAGCCAGACCCGGGCCCTGTTCTCCGCCGTGCTCGAGCAGTTCGGCCGCCTCGACATCGTCGTCAACAACGCCGGGATCTCGGTGTTCAAACCCACCACCGACATCGACGAAGCGGACTACGACCGGGTGATGGACACCAATGCCCGCGGCACCTTCTTTGCCCTCCAGGAGGCGGCCCGCCATGTGGCCGACGGGGGCCGGATCATCAACCTGGCCAGCGGCGCCACCCGCCAGGCCCTGCCGGCCGCAGGCGTCTACGCCGCCAGCAAGGCGGCGGTGGAGCAGTTCGGCATGGCCCTGGCCAAGGAACTCGGCCCCCGGGGCATCACCGTCAACCAGATCGGCCCCGGGGTCACCGACACCGACGGACTGATCATGCCGGCCGACGCCCTGGCCCATCTGATCGCCGCCACGCCCCTGGGCCGCCTCGGCCAGCCCGCCGATCTGGCGGATGTGGTGGCCTTCCTGGCCTCCGATGACGCCCGCTGGGTGAACGGCCAGACCCTCCAGGTGAACGGCGGCATCCTCTGAGCCATCCCTCAGTGCCTTCCCACTGCGTCCTCTCCATGAGTGAATCTCCAGCCAGCTGCAGCAACGGCTTTCCCGTCAACACGATCCGTGTCGGCGACGGGGTCGTGCTGATCAACGTGTTTCACCTGGATCCGGAGCGGGCCGAGGCCTTCGTGGCCACCCAGGTGGGCGAATACAAGCGCCTGCAAGGCGTTTTTCCAGGAAGCCTCAGCGCCAATCTGCACCTCAGCCTCGATCGCACCAGGGCCGTCAACTACGCCCACTTCAGCTCCGTGGAGACCTATCTGGCCATGCGAGACAGCCCTGCTTTCGCTGAGCACCTCGAGCGGCTCAAGGGATTGGTGCTCAAGGCCGAGCCCCAGCTGTACACCGTGGCCTACACCCAGAACGCCGGGCAACCCGTCTCTGAGGCCCCCCTGCCGCCCCTGGCAGATCCGGCCCTGGCGCCGCGGGTCGGGCCGGTGCAGCTGGCCTGAGCGTCGGCACCCTTGACTCTCCAGCCAAGTGGAGACCATACGGTGAGGCTTCCTCCCGAGCCCCCATGCGCCCCAGCCGCTTCTCCCCCGTCCTGTTCGGGACCCTCTGCGCCCTGGGCCTGGCGGCCCCCGTCATGGCCCAGGACCACGGCGGCATGAACCACCACCATCACGATCACGCCCCACCGGGCCAACCCGCCCCGGCCGGAGCAACTCCTGCGCACAGCGGCCATGCCCATGACGTGGGCCCGGCCGGCGCCACCTACGACCTGCGCTTCATCGACGGGATGGTTCAGCACCACACCGGCGCCCTGCGGATGAGCGAATTCGTCTTCGGCATCGGGGCGCCGGGGGTGGGGGCCCTGGGCAAGACGATCTGGCGTGATCAGGCCAACGAGATCCGGGCCATGGGGCTGTGGCGCAAGGCCTGGTACCCCCAGGCCCCCGTCTACCCGGTGGCCCTGGCCAGCGGCGGCGATCCCAACAGCCTCGCCGGCCTCACCCGCATGAGCCAGGCCCAGATCGATGGCATGCGGATGGTGGGCGACGCACCCCCGCGGGAGACCCGTGTCGTCTGGTTTCTGGAGGGGATGCTCCATCACCACGGCGGGGCGCTGATCATGGCCCACGACGCCCTGGCCAAGAGCACCAACCCCACGATTCGGCGCTTCGCCCGCCAGGTGATCGTGGCCCAGCGCGCCGAGATCATCGAGCTGCGGCGGATGCTGACCACCGAAGGCCTGCGCAAGCCGGAGTACAGCCGCTACGACGCCCTGTTCGCCCTCTGATCACGGCCTCTGCAGCACGGCGTGCCATTGGCTACGCCGTGCTGTCACCGATGAACCGGCGGCGAGCCGCCGCCATGACTCACTGGAGGATCCACTTCCGGCTGCAGCGACCGAGCCGGTCGGGCCATGGCGCTGAAACCCTTGAGAGATCGTGAGTGTCCCGCCCGCTGGAGCCGTCGCCGGCTCCTGGCACTGGCCGCTGCGGGGCTGGGTGTCGGAGCGATGGCCGGTCCGCTGGGTGGCGCCCTGGCCCGCGGACAATCCGACGTCGACGGGATGGCCCTGCCCTTCGACCCCACAGCGGGCCTGCGCACCTTCAACCACGGCAGCGTGATCCGGGAGAACGGTCTCCCGATCCGGGTGTTTGAGGTGCAGGCCCGCAGCCTCACGGTGCCCCTGCGGCGCGCCACCCGCTTCAAGGCCTGGACCCTGGATGGCTCGATTCCAGGGCCGAACCTGCGGGCCCGAACGGGAGAACGGATCCGGGTGATTTTCCACAACGGGGACAGCACCTCCCACAGCCTCCACTTCCATGGGATTCATCCGGCCGCCATGGATGGAATCCAGCCGGTGCTGTTCAACAAGACAAAGATCTACGAGTTCGAAGCGGGCGCCGCCGGCCTCTATCCCTACCACTGCCATGTGGCTCCGGTGGCCCGCCATGTGGGCAAGGGACTGTTCGGCCTGCTGATCGTGGACCCGGTCCAGCCGCGAGCCGCCGCCGACGAACTGGTGCTGGTGATGGGCGGCTACGACTTGCACGGCGCTGGCCATAACGATCTCTATGCCTTCAACGGCATTCCCCACCACTTCATGGAACACCCGATCGAGATCCGCCAGAACCAGCTGGTGCGGCTCTATCTGCTGAACATGGTGGAGCTCGAGGCCCCGCTCACCTTCCACATCCACGCCAACAGTTTCGAGATCCTGCGCCTGGGCGCCAGCGGGGAGTTCCGCGAGCGCAGCGACGTCGTCACCATCGGCGTAGCGGAGCGCCAGATCCTGGAGTTCCGTTATCCATTCCCGGGGCGCTACATGTTCCACCCGCACCAGGACCAGATCGCCGAAAAGGGTTGCATGGGTCTGTTCGAGGTGCTGCCGGTCTGACAGGGCATCAATCGCGCCTGTGCCATTGGTGACGTGGCACTGTCGTCCCTGGGCTGCCCACGGCGGACATCCCAAGCAGGATCGGCGGACTCCAACGGCAACAGATGCCCAGACCGCTGCGCAGCATCGAGCTGTTTCTCGCCCTGGGGGCAGCCACCGCCTCGCTCGGCGCCCTGCCGGCTGGCGCCACCACGGCACCCCCCGGCAGCCATCAGGCCATGTCAGCCCACCTCGTGGCCCAGCACGGAGGCCATGGGGGCCATGGGGGCCACCCTTCCTCGCCCGCCACATCGGAGGGCGGGGAAGGGGGAGAGGGCGGTGAAGGCGCCCAGGAGATCGCCTCCTCCGACACCGCCTATCTCGCCGTGCTCGGCCAGATGCGGGGACACCTGATCGTGGCCAGGGAACTGATGCAGCAGGGCAATTTTGCCCAGGCGGAGAAACACATCGGCCATCCGGTGGAGGAGCTGTACGGGTCCGTGGAACCGGAACTGGAGCGGCGCCGGGTGAAGCCCTTCAAGGACGAGCTCACGGGCCTGCTGGAACTGATCCAGGCCTCACCGGGGTCGCCCGACACAGCAAAGGCCTACCAATCGGCCGTCGCAGCCGTCGACGCGGCGAGGCTCGGGGTACCGGAGACCGTGCGCCGGGATCCCGCAACCACTGCGGCGGTGGTGCGGGAGATCGTCAAGGTGGCCGCCAGTGAGTACGACGCCTCGATCGCCGACGGAGCCATCGTGGAAACGATCGAATACCAGGATTCCCGGGGGTTTGTGCTCTACGCCGGGGAGCTGCTCAAGGCCGCCCTCGACCCCGGGACCGGGGCCGAGGCCAGCGCACTTCTGGCGCCGATCCAGAGGGGTTTGGCAGCCCTGGCCAAGGCCTGGCCCAGCCTGAAGCCGCCACCAAAACCGGTGATGGATGCGAGAACGGTTACCATTCTCGCCAGCCAGCTGTGAGGCGATCCGCCATGCCCCATCCAGCGCAACCCTTCCTGCTTCTCATCGCGCTGATTCCCGGGGCCGCCACGGCCACAGAACTCGATCTCAGCGCCATCAACCGCTACGCCAGGTCCGGGGTGGGTCAGAGCCAGGAGCAGGTCACCAGCCTCAACCAGTTTTCCGACATCAAGCCCACCGACTGGGCTTACCAGGCCCTATCGAACCTGATCGAGCGCTACGGCTGTGTCGCCGGCTACCCGAACGGCACCTACCAGGGCGGCCAGGCCATGACCCGGTTCGAGGCGGCGGCCCTGCTCAACGCCTGCCTCGACCGGATCACCGAAGTGACCGACGAGCTCAAGCGCCTGATGGACGAGTTCGAGAAGGAACTCGCCGTGCTGCGCGGCCGTGTGGATGGCCTGGAGGCCAAGGTGGGTGAGCTCGAGGCCACCCAGTTCTCCACCACCACCAAGCTGGGCGGCCAGGCCACCTTCGTGATCGGCGCCAATGCCTTCTCAGGCAGCGACACCGCCAACGTCGATGCGGCCCGGGCCGCCGTGGGGGCCACCACCTTCAGCTACGACCTCCAGCTGAGCCTCGACACCAGCTTCAGCGGCAAGGACCTGCTGCGCACGATCCTGCGGGCTGGCAACTTCGCCGATTCCGCCTTCGGCGGGGCCGGCCCCACCGGTGGTCTCTCCACCCTGGAGGCCTCCTTCCAGGAGGATTGCGGTGGCCCCGCCGACTGCGGCGACGTGGTGGCGATCGACAAGATCTTCTACCAGTTCCCGATCGGCAGCCAGTTCACCGCCACCGTCGGCGGCCGGGTCGGCCAGGAGGACATGCTCGCCCTCTGGCCGAGCGCCTACCCCGCCGACACCATCCTCAACCTGTTCACCCTCAACGGCGCCCCGGCGGCCTACAACAAGAACCTCGGACCCGGCGCCGGCCTCTGGTGGCAGCAGGGCGGCTTCAGCATCAGCGCCAACTACGTGGCCGCCAACGGCGACGTGGGCGATCCCAACAGCGGCGGCATCGGCACCGTGGCCTCGGCCGGCACCGGCACGGTGCAGATCGGCTACGCCAAGGAGCAGTGGGGACTGGCGGCGATCTACTCCCGCATCCAGTCGGGCGTTGGTGTGCCGGGCACCACCCCCTTCACGGGCCTCGCCTTCGAGGCCAACCCCAACAGCCGCACCGATGCTTTCGGCGTCAGCGGCTACTGGCAGCCAGCCCAGTCCGGCTGGATTCCTTCGATCAGCGCCGGCTGGGGCATCAACGGCACCAGCGACGACACCGCCCAGGCCCCCGGGGCCCTGCGCACCAGCCAGTCGTGGATGGTGGGCCTGCAGTGGGACGACGCCTTCGTCAAAGGCAACGCCCTCGGCATGGCGGTGGGCCAGCCCATCTTCGCCACGGCCCTGACAGGCGACCAGACGCCCCAGGACGGCAACTTTGCCTGGGAGTGGTGGTACCAGTGGCAGGTCACCGACCACATCAGCGTCACCCCGGCCCTCTTCTACCTGAGCCGGCCCCTGGGGCAGGACACCACCCCCGGCACCACGTTCCGGCAGCTGGGCGGCCTGGTGAAAACCACCCTCCGCTTCTGACGGCCCGCGGGAACGGATGATGAGGGGGACCTGGATGGCCTGGCCACCATGGATCTCACGCCGTTCCTGGGCAGCCTGGAGGGGAATACCTTCGATGCGGTGCTGCTCTCGGTGGCGCCCGGGGGGAAGGTGGCGATCGCCATGAAGGGCCGCTTCCTGCTGCGGGCCCTGTGCGAAAGCATCAGCGACCGCAGCCTGATCGGCTGCGCCATCACCCACGAGCAGGGCTGCCTCGACTATCTGCAGCGGGAGCCCTACGACCTGCTGCTCTGCACCGACCATCTCGAGACCGGCAGCGGCTTCGATCTCACCCGCCGGGCCAAGGAGCTGTACCCCGGCCTCAAGGTGGTGATGCTGGCCCTCGGGGATGTGATCCCGGCGGAGTACGAGCACGCCCCCTGGCTGGAGGCCGTGGTGGCCGAGGCCGACATCGTCGATGACCAGCGGCCCCTGCAGGCCGCCGTGATCGCCGTGATGGGCCATCACTCCTACCGCAGCCCCTCCCTGCGCTCCGGCAAGCTCCCCTACCTCAGCTGTCCGCGGCTCACCCCACGGGAGTACGAGGTGCTCGATCTGCTTGCCAGCGGCCTCAGCGACCGGGAGATCGCCAGCAAGCTGGTGGTCAGCGACGCCACGGCCCGCACCTACACCAAGCGGCTGCTCCAGACCCTGGGCGTCAACAGCCGCCTGCAGGCGGTCCTCAAGGGGGTCCGCTGCGGGATGGTGCAGCTGGGGTGAACCCACTCCGAGAAAGACGACGCATCGTCGACTTGCTCAGGGAAGCTGTTCAGGGAAAGGGATGGGTCGCCTGAGATTCGAACTCAGGACCAGTCGGTTAAAAGCCGAATGCTCTACCGCTGAGCTAGCGACCCGTCGCTGGGGAAGCTATCACCCGGCGGCGACCCTCTCCAAGCCCGCCACCCGCGCCACCCATGACCAGCCCCGATGCCTGGCCCAGCCGCTGGGACGCCCCCCGCATCGACGCCGCCGCCTGGGTGGCCCCGTCGGCGGTGGTGATCGGCGATGTGGAGCTGGCAGCGGGGGCCAGCCTCTGGCCCACCGCCGTGGCCCGGGGGGACGTCTGTTCGATCGTGGTGGGAGAGGGCAGCAACGTGCAGGACGGCGCGGTGCTGCACGGGGATCCCGGCCAGCCCGTGACCATCGGCGCCGATGTGACCATCGGCCACCGGGCCGTGGTCCATGGCGCCACCCTGGAGGACGGCTGCCTGATCGGCATCGGTGCCATCGTGCTCAACGGCGTCACGGTGGGGGCCGGGGCCCTGGTGGCGGCCGGTTCGGTGGTCACCCGGGATGTGCCCGCCGGCGCCCTGGTGATGGGGGCTCCTGCGGTGGTGAAACGCCAGCTCGATGCCGCCGCGATCGAGGCCCAGCGCCAGCACGCCCGCCGTTATCGCGAGCTGGCGGAGGTTCACGCTGGACTCCGTTAGGATCCCGCCATCGTTTTCCCCTCCCCCGCCATGGACCTCCGGCTGCTGCTCGTCGCTGCTCCGATCCTCCTGGCCGTGGGTTGGGCCGCCTTCAACATCGGCCGCGCCGCCGTGGGTCAGCTGCAACTGATGCTCAAGCGCGCCCGCGCCTGATGGTCGTCGTCATCGGTGCCGGCCTGGCCGGCACCGAAGCCGCCTGGCAGATCGCCGAGGCCGGGATTCCGGTGCGGCTGGTGGAGATGCGGCCCATGCGCCCCTCCCCGGCCCACCACAGCGGCGATTTCGCCGAACTGGTCTGCAGCAACAGCTTCGGGTCCCTCTCCCCCGATCGGGCCGCCGGCCTGCTGCAGGAGGAGCTGCGGCGCCTGGGCTCCCTGGTGATCCGCACCGCCGATGTCCACGCGGTGCCCGCCGGCGGCGCCCTGGCCGTCGACCGGGGCCGCTACAGCGTCGCCCTCACCGCCGCCCTTGAGGCCCATCCCCTGGTGACGGTGGAGCGCCGCGAGCAGCTGGCGCTGCCCGGCCCTGAAGAGATCGCCGTGCTGGCCACCGGCCCCCTCACCGGCGCCGCCCTGGCCGACGACCTGTTGCGCTTCACCGGCCGGGAGTCCTGCCACTTCTTCGATGCCGCCAGCCCGATCGTTGATGGGGAGGGCATCGACCTGTCGGTGGCCTTCCGGGCCAGCCGCTACGACAAAGGCGACGCCGACTACATCAACTGCCCCATGGACCGGGAGCAGTACCAGGCCTTCCGCACGGCTCTGCTGGAGGCAGAGAAGGCGGAGCTGAAGGATTTCGAGCAGGAGAGCGCCACCTTCTTCGAGGGCTGCCTGCCGATTGAGGAGCTGGCCCGCCGCGGCGAGGACACCATGCGCTACGGCCCCCTTAAGCCGATCGGCCTCTGGGATCCCCGCTGGGGCGACCTCCACGACCGCGACGTGCGCCGCGCCAAACGGGCCCATGCGGTGGTGCAGCTGCGCCAGGAGGACAAGGACGGCCAGCTCTGGAACCTCGTCGGATTCCAGACCAACCTCAAATGGGGCGAACAGCAGCGGGTGCTGCGCATGATCCCCGGCCTGGAGAACGCCTCGTTCGTTCGCTTCGGGGTGATGCACCGCAACACCTTCCTGGAGTCCCCCGAGCTGCTGCAGCCCACCCTCCAGTTCCGCCAGCGGCCCACCCTGCTGGCCGCCGGCCAGATCACCGGCACCGAGGGTTACGCGGCCGCGGTGGCGGGCGGCTGGCTGGCCGGCACCAATGCCGTCCGCCTGGTGCGGGGCCTGGCGCCCCTGAGCCTGCCGCCCACCACCATGGCCGGCGCCCTACTGGCCTTCATCAGCGAGGCCGAGCGCAGCCACGGTGCCCGCAAGGGGGGCTTCCAGCCCATGCCCCCCAGCTTCGGCCTGATGCCGGAGCTGCCGGAGCGCATCCGCGACAAACGCCGCCGCTATGGCGCCTACCGCGACCGGTCCCTGGGGGATCTGGCCGCCTGGGACGCGCATCGCCAGCCGGCGGCCGTGGCGGGCTGATCGCTTCCTAGGGTCAGGCCGCTCCCGTTCGCCTGGTTCCGGTGACCGTCACCGTCCCTTCCTCCGCCGCCGCCCCCCTCACCGCGGCCGATGGCCGCCCCTGGGACGTCGTCGTGATCGGCTCCGGGATCGGCGGACTGGTCACCGCCAGCCAGCTGGCGGCCAAGGGGGCTCAGGTGCTGGTGCTGGAGCGCTACCTGATCCCCGGTGGCAGCGGCGGCAGCTTCCGGCGCGAGGGCTACACCTTCGATGTCGGCGCCTCGATGATCTTCGGCTTCGGCGAGACGGGCCACACCAACTTGCTGACCCGCGCCCTGGCGGACGTGGGCGAGCACTGCGACACGATTCCCGACCCGGCCCAGCTCGCCTACCACCTGCCCGGTGGCCTCCAGGTGGCGGTGGATCGCGACTACGAGCGCTTCCTGGCAGATCTCACCGCCCTGTTCCCCCATGAGGCCAAGGGGATCCGCGCCTTCTACGACACCTGCTGGCAGGTGTTCCGCTGCCTCGATGCGATGCCGCTGCTGTCGCTGGAGGATCCCGCCTACCTGGCCAAGGTGTTCTTCCGCGCGCCCCTGGCCTGCCTGGGGCTGGCCCGCTGGCTGCCGGTGAACGTGGGGGCGGTGGCCCGCGGCCACATCAGCGATCCGGATCTGCTCAGGTTCATCGACATGGAGTGCTTCTGCTGGTCGGTGATGCCCGCCGACCGCACCCCGATGATCAACGCCGGCATGGTGTTCTCCGATCGCCACGCCGGCGGCATCAACTACCCCAAAGGCGGCGTCGGGGTGATCGCCGGGAAGCTGGTGGCAGGCCTGCGAAATCACGGCGGCGAGATCCGCTACCGGACGCGGGTGGTGAAGGTGCTGCTGGAGGGCGAGGGAACGCAGGCCCGGGCCGTGGGGGTGCAGCTGGCCAGCGGCGAGGAGATCCGCGCCCGCCGGGTGGTGAGCAACGCCACCCGCTGGGACACCTTCGGCTCCCTGGTGGACGCGGAGCACACCCCGGCGGCCGAGCGCACCTGGCGGCGGCGCTACAAGCCGTCGTCTTCGTTCCTCTCCCTGCACCTGGGCGTGAAGGCGGAGGCGATCCCGCCCGGCAGCCATGTCCACCACCTGCTGCTGGAGCGCTGGGAGGAGATGGAAGCCGAGCAGGGGGTGATCTTCGTCTCGATTCCCACCCTGCTGGATCCCTCCCTGGCCCCGGCCGGCCACCACATCGTGCACACGTTCACCCCCTCGGCGATGGAGTTCTGGCAGGGGCTGGCCCCGGGGGCCTACCGGGCCGCCAAGGAGGCCGCCGCCACCCGGCTGATACGCCGCCTGGAGGCGATCCTGCCGGGCCTGGAGGGGGCCATCACCCACCGGGAGATCGGCACCCCCCGCAGCCATCGCCGCTTCCTGGGCCGCCACGGCGGCAGCTACGGACCGGTCCCCGCCATGCGGCTGCCCGGCCTGCTGCCGATGCCCTTCAACCGCACCGCCATTGCGGATCTCTACTGCGTGGGGGATTCCTGTTTCCCCGGCCAGGGCCTGAATGCGGTGGCCTTCAGCGGCTTCGCCTGCGCCCACCGCATCGGCGCCGACCTGGGCCTCAATCCCTGGAACCTGCCGGCCTGAAGCCCCGGGCGAGGATCCATCGAGCCGCTCCCACGCACGTCATGGTTCCTGAGCATCGCCTGCACTGTGTCGTGCGGCCAGGGGTGCCGGCCTTCGGCGAGGGCCTGCGGCTGGGGATCTGGCAGGGCACCGGCAGGGCTGGCACATCGGCCGCGATCGCCGAAAACCTGGAGCGGCTGGAGCTGGTCTGCGGCGCAGCGGCGGGGCACGGGGTGCAGTTGCTGGCCTTTCCGGAGCTCTACCTCACCGGCTACATCGTCACGCCCGCCATTGTGCGGGAGCTGGCCGAGCCGGTGGACGGCCCCAGCCTGCGGCGGGTGGCCGCCGCCGCCCGCCAGCACGGGCTGGCCGTGGCCTGTCCCTATGCCGAGCGGGCCAATGTGGCCGGGCAGGAACGCTTCTACGACGCCATCGCCCTGTTCGACCGGGACGGCACGTTGCTGCGCAACTACCGCAAGACCCACCTCTGGGGACCGGATGAGAAGAGGTGCTGGAGCGCCGGCTATCGCCATCCCGAAGAGGGACCGGCGTTCACGGTGCAGCCGGTGAATGGGGTGGGGGTGGGCCTGCTCAACTGCTACGAGGCCGAGTTCCCCGAACTCAGCCGGCAACTGACGCTCAAGGGGGCGAAGCTGGTGCTGATTCCCACGGCCGCCGATGCCTGGGCCGAGCTGAGCACCGGCGAGCGCACCGACAGGCCCTACCCAGACGTCTCCCGCACCCTGATCCCGGCCCATGCGTTCCAGAACGGCTGTTTCGTGGCCTACGCCAACCGCTGCGGCGAAGAGACGGTGAACGGCCGGGTGATGGCGGCCTACCTGGGCAACAGCCTCATCTGCGGCCCCCATGGCGACGTGCTGGCGGCCGCCCGGCCGGAGCCGACCCTGCTGATCGCCGACTGCCGGCCCGACGAATACGGCCCCACCCACCCCGCCGACACCCGTTACCACGAGGACCTGCGGCCAGAGCTCTACTGAGGTAGCGCGCCACACCCGCAACCAGGCGTCTGTACGATTTGTAAACAAATGTTTCGCGTCCATGGCGGCCCCCATCCCCAGCTCCTCCGACCTGGCCCTCTACCTGGAAGCCCGCGGCGAGATGGGCAAGCCCTGGGTGTGGCACCTGCTGCGTCTCAGCAAGCTCAAGGAGGCCAAGGACACGATGGAGCCCAATGAGTATGTCGAGCGCCTGGGTGAAGCCCACGCCGATCTGATGCGCCTCGGCAACTTCTGGAAAGGTCGGGAGGCGGAGGTGTTCGGGGGCCGCTACCAGCCCTCCCAGGTCATCGAACCCCTGCCCGGATCCCCCGACGACCGATGAGCTCCGTGCCGACGTGCCATCGCTACCCGATGGCACCGCTGATCCGCTTCACGCTCCTGGGCCTCTACCTGGCCCTGGTGCTGCCCCTGCCGCTGCTGGCACCGGAGCCGCTGAAGCTGCCGCTCGGGCTGGCCTGCATCGCCGGCCTGGTGCTGGTGGTGGCGATCACCAGTGAGCGGGTCGAGCTCGATCGCCAGGGGCTGCGGGTGGGCCACCCGCGCTGGTGCTCCTGGCTGCTGCGCCGCGGCTGGCAACTGCCCTGGAACCGCATCACGGCACTCACCCCGGTCACCACCAGCCAGGGGGGCAGGGTCTATTACGTGCGCAGTGCCAGCAAAGAAGACGGCCGCGGCGGAGCCGCCTGGTTGCTGCCCCAGCGGGTGATGCATTTCGACGACTTCCTGGCCTGCTTCTCCAGTGCCACGGGTCTGTCCACCGACAGCATCGGCCGGATCAGCCCTCCCTGGACCTATCAGCTGCTGGCCCTGTTGTCCGGCTTGCTGCTTGCGGGCGAGGTGCTGGCGCTAATCCTTCGCCCAGCTTGAAGGCGTGGACTAGTTGAGACGGCCTGAGCTGCTCGGGGAGGTGAGCAACAACCCGGAACCGGCGCCTCCGCCAGCCTCGTCACTCGTTTCTGGCAGGGTGTCGAGGCTGAAGCGGTAGCCCTGCTGCCGCATGGTTTCTATGGCGCCGCCTTCGCCAAGACCCGCCTGCTCCAGTTTGCGCCGCAGGGTCAGCACCTGGGTGTCCACCGAGCGGGGCCCGCCACTGAAGGGCGGCCAGGCCATGCGCAGCAGTTCCTGCCGGCTGCGCACCACCCCGGGGGGCATCAGCAGGGCGCAAAGCAGGGCGAACTCCCGTGGGCTCAACTCGACCGGCTGGTCGCGCAGGGTGACTTGGCGCAGCAGAAGGTGGACCTCCAGGGGTCCGACGCAGACCCGCTCCTGCAGGCCGCTGCCACTGCGACGCAGCAATGTGCGGCAACGGGCGGCCAGCTCCTCAAGACCAAAAGGCTTGCGCAGCACGTCGTCGGCGCCGGCATCCAGAAGGGCAACAACGGGCTCGGAACCGGAACGGGCCGTAAGCACCATCACCTGGCAGTGCAGCTGAGCCGCCAGGCGCAGAGCTGAGGTTTCCTCCAGCAGCTCGGCGCTCACCAGCAGATCGGGGGATTGCTCCTGGCAGATCTCCAGGGCTTCCCGGGCCGTGGCCACGGCTGCCGCCAGATGACCGTCCTGGCGAAGACGCTGGGCCAGCACCGTACGGAGGGTCGCGTGGGGGTCGACGACAAGCACCCTGCGTGGGGTACCTCCTGGGTCGGTCAGTTTGTCCTGGGCCACGGCCATCTCCTCGGCATCACGATGAAATCAGAAGCGGAAATGCCGACAGCCGATTAAGTGAGCCAACGCTAACTGGAAATGTGCGTGGACGCCGGTGACGGGCGATGCCTTGTCAACTGTCTGCTCCCGAATGGTGGTCGCGGCACGGCAGGATGGAGTCATCTGCCGGCTCTCGCCGCCACAATGACGCCAGGGGCCTCACCCCAGCCATGACAGCACTTCAACATCCCGACGCGATCCGCCACTTCCAGTCCCTGTGCGATGCCTGCCAGGACCTTTCCGATCGTCATCACGGACCTTCCGAGCTGCGGCTGTACGCGGACGGTTACCTGCATGCGTTGCGCCGCACCGCCGTGCTGGATCACCATTCCCAGCGGCGGCTGGAGGAACTGATTGATCGCTGGATCCAGGACCCTTCCAGCTTCATGGGACCCGACGGCCAACCCCGCCTGCTGATGGAAACGAGCCGCTACTGAGCGGCTCGCTGGACAGGGCCTGCCAGGGAGGGGATTACGACGCCAGTGCCACTTCCAGCTTTTCGCGCAGCTCACCGCTGTTGTACATCTCGATCAGGATGTCGGAGCCGCCGAGAAACTCCCCTTTGACGTACACCTGGGGGATCGTGGGCCAATCGGAAAACTCCTTGATCCCCTGGCGGATCTCCATGTCGGAGAGCACATCGAACGTCTCGAAAGGCACACCCAGGGACTGCAGGATCTGGACCACATTGTTAGAGAATCCACACTGAGGCATCAACTTGTTGCCCTTCATGAAGACCACCACGGGGCTGGTCGTGATCAGGTCGTCGATGCGTTGGCGGGTGCTGGCGTCCATGGTGACGGAATCGGGGAAGGAAGTCAGGAAGGGAGGGCGGTCTGCACCGCCAGGGCATGGATGGCCTCGCTGGCCAGTTCACTGCGCAGGGCGCCGTAGACAAGCTGGTGCTGCCGCACCCGGTTGAGCCCGGCGAAAGCGCCGGACACCACCTTGACCTGGAGGTGGTCACCACCACCGGTGAGATCCTCGACCTCCACGGCGGCATCGGGAAGCGCGCGGCGAATGGCGTCCTTGACCTGCTCCGGTTGCACCATGGCGGCGGGGATCGGGGGGATGACGGGCAGATGGAATCTAAGGACGATCAGCCGCCGGTGGACGATCCAGGTGCCGTGTAGGGGGTGACGACAAAACCCAGTTCCACCAGTTGCTGGTAGGCTTTGCGCCCACCGTCGTTGGTGGGGGTCATGATCTTGACCACCTCCACCAGCAGGGGGATGGCCACCTCCGGTTGGTTCTGGCGGCGGAACAGGGCCGCCAACCTCAGGTTGCTCTCGGCCAGCAGCGTCAGGGCCTCCCGCCCCTTGTCATCCATTTCCCGGGGGATGCGGGCATCCAGACCGCGGAAGGAGCCGCTCAGATCGCGGTAGAAACCCAGCAGTCGACGGCTGGCATCCCGGGCCAGGTCGTAGAGGCGCCGTCCCTCGGCCAGGTTGCCGCTGGCCACAGCCGCGTCCCCCCTGGAAAGCAGGGCCTTCACCGAAGCAAGATTGAGATCGGTGCCGGCGGGCTGGACCGTCTGGGGCGTTGTGGCCTGGGCACGGGCCGGCTGTTGGAGCAGCGGCTGGGCCAGGGCGAACAGGGCCAGAGCGCCTCCGCAGACCCCGGCGAAGCCCGAGGTTCGAGCAGATCGGAGGGAAGGGATGGCGGTAGGCCTGATCACGTCGACGCCTGACGGGTAACGGCCGAACTTTACGGGGAGCCGATCGGACGCCCCACCACGGCGCGGGCCGCTTGCTCGGCCGACTCCATCCCAGCGGCGACCTCGACGCCGAAGGCCAGGGCCGCCTGACGACCCTGGCCCGCCGCCCGCAAAGGGGAGCCGAAGCAAATGGCGGCCCCATCGCCGGGTCGGGGATCGGCGTGGCCGTAGGCGATGCCCACCGGCACCACCGGCACATCCACGCCCTGGCTGGCGGCCAGAAGGGCCAGGCGGGCCAACCCCTGTTGCACACGAATGGGGCCGTCTTCGCGCCGGATACGGCCCTCGGGAAACACCACCAGTTGCTGGCCAGCGGCGAGCAACTCCACGGAAAACCGCAGGCTGGTGAGGGTGGGACGGCCCTGGTCGACCGGGAAACAGCCGAGGCGGTGCAGGAACCACCCCTGCAGTCCCTTCATTTCATCCGCCGTGACCATGAAGCGGCAGTCGCGACCGGTGATGCGGCGGCCGGCGGCCCAGGGAAGCATCAGGGCATCCCAGCGGGCCCGGTGGGTGGGGGCCAGCAGCACCGCCCCCTCCGTGGGCAGGTTCTCCCGATGCAGCACCATCAGCTCGCCGAAGTAGCCCTTCAGCGCCAGGTCGACGGTGACCACCATCGCCAGCGGCGACAGCCAGGGGCTGATGCCGCCACACAGGGAGCTTTCCCGTGGGCTGATTGCCAGGGAGGAGCCTGGTCCGGAGGGCGTCTGCGCCGCCAACACTCTCGATCCGGCAGAACGTCGGTTCAAAAGCTAGGGGCTGGATCCCCCCCTGCCGGGCAGCGGCGGGCAGTTGGACCTGCGGCCGCAGCCGCGGCGACCGATACGGTGCGGTCAGGATCGCTTCAGCCACCTGCCGCCCATGGCCAGCCTCGGGGTCAACATCGACCACATCGCCAACGTGCGGCAGGCCCGCCGCACCGTGGAGCCCGACCCGGTGCGCCTTGCCCTGCTGGCCGAGATGGGCGGCGCCGACGGCATCACCGTGCATCTGCGGGAGGACCGGCGCCACATCCAGGACCGGGACGTGGAGCTGCTGCGGGCCACCGTGCGCACCCGTCTCAACCTCGAGATGGCCGCCACCGCGGAGATGGAGGCGATCGCCCTGCGCCTCCGCCCCGACATGGTGACCCTGGTGCCGGAGCGTCGCGAGGAGGTGACCACCGAGGGCGGCCTCGATGTGGCCGGGCAGGTGGAGAGCCTGGCTCCCCTGGTGGGGCGCCTGATGGGGGCAGGGATTGGCGTCAGCCTGTTCATCGACCCCGATGACGCCCAGCTGGAGGCCAGCCGGAGCTGCGGGGCCCGCTGGGTGGAGCTCCACACCGGCGCCTATGCCGAGGCCGCCTGGGAGCAGCAGCCGTTCCAGCTGGCCCGGATCAGCGAAGCCACCGCGATCGCCCGGGGCCTCGGCCTGCGGGTGAACGCCGGCCATGGCCTCACTTATCACAACGTCGAACCGATCGCGGCGATCGAGGCCATGGAGGAGCTCAACATCGGCCACACGATCGTCGCCCGCGCCCTGGCCGTCGGCCTCCAGGAGGCGGTGCGGCAGATGCGGGCGCTGGTGCAGAATCCCCGCCGCGACCCGCTGTTCGGCGACCGCCAGCCCTGAGGCCCTACCCGCCATGACCCGTTACCACTTCGTCGCCGCCAGCCGCGCCTTCCTGCTCGAGGAGGAACCCCTGGAGGAGGTGCTGCGCGAACGCGTGCGCAACTACGCCGAGAAGGACAAGACCATCGACTTCTGGCTCCTGGAACGCCCCGCCTTCCTGGAAGCGCCCGAGCTGGCCGCCGCCGCGGCCGCCGTCCCCCGACCCGCCGCGGCGGTGGTGTCCACCGACGAGAAGTTCATCACGTTCATGAAGCTGCGACTGGAGTTCGTGGCCCTGGGAAGCTTCGAGGCTCCCAGCAGCGCCATCCCCGACCCGCTGGCCACCCTGGCCTGATCAGCGCGGCCCCTCAGAACAGACCCAGGAAGCGGCGCCTGGGCGGATCGTCATCGGATGACCCCGACGGTCGGGGCTTGCCCTGGCCGCCGTCCTGCTGGTAACGGGGTTTGCTGTCGCCGATGGTCAGGGGCGCTTCCTTGTTCTTCCACCAGATCCAGTCCCGGATCGGCGGCGTGTTCTCCAGCTCCCAGCGGGTCAGGCCCAGACCCAGCCGGGAGGAGGCATCCAGCAGCACGTCCAGCATCTGCTCCCCGTCGCTGCAGCGGGCCAGGGCCTCATTGGTGCGTTTGGCCCCGTCCAGGGCCTTCACCAGGGCGTTGACGCGCTGCGTGACCGGCAGATCCTTCAGATCCATCGCCCGTTGCCTCCTGGGGTGCACCGCGGGCGCACCGTATCAGCGCTGGAGATCTGCCGGCTCTTTGGGGGTGACAGAAGCCCACCTCAAGGGCAACACTTGGGAGGAAGCTTCCTCCTTGATGACGTTCCCGGACCAACGTCCTCCGCACCACTGGGTGATCGGGGATGTCCATGGCTGCGCGGACGCTCTGCAATGGCTGATGGCCCAGTTGCCCCCTGGCGACCGGCTGGTGTTCTGCGGCGATGTGATCAACCGCGGCTCCGGCATCGAAGCCGCCATGGAGCTGGTCTGGGACCTGGTGCGCCGCGGCCGGGCCGTGTGGCTCAAAGGCAACCATGAACGGGATCTGGTCACCCGGCTCGACCACGGCCTGGCCCCCACCAGCCGCCCCGACCTGAACGGCAACGACACCTTCCGCCAGCTGGGAGCGGCCCGCTGCCGCCTCTGGCGCGACCGGCTCGACCAGCTGCCCCTCGCCTACTGGGGTCAGGGCTGGGTGGCCACCCATGCCGGCTTCGACCCGCGCACCTGGCAGCCCGATCTCAACATCCGACTGGCCTTCTGGCAGGCCTACGACAACCGCTTCGGCGAGGTGATCGTCGGCCACACCCCCGGGCCCGGCCTGCGCAGGCTTGGATCGATCGTCCTGCTCGACACTGGTGCCTGCTACGGCGGTGACCTCACGGCCTATTGCCCCGAAACCCAGGAGACCCGACGGGTCAGCGGTCGACCTGCGACAGGCAGACACTTGCCCGCCCTCGTCCATGGCTCAGCCCTGAGCTGCGTCCTCTGAGCCCGGCCCCTTGCTGACGGTCTTTCGCAGCAACCGGGCAGAACTGCTGGCGCGCGTGCTGGCCACCCAGTTGCGCTTGCAGCCCCCCGATCCCTTCGAGCAGGTGCAGGTGGTGGTCAACACCTGGCCAACCAGCCGCTGGCTCGGGGAGCAGCTGGCCGAGCACCTGGGCGGTATCGCCGCCAACCTGCGTTTTCCTTTCCCGGGCAGCCATCTGCGCCAACTGGTGGACCAGTTGCTGGCCCCGGCGGAGACCGGGGCCGGTGGAGGCACGGCCGATCCCTGGCGCGCCGACCAGCTGGTCTGGCCCCTGCTCGACCTGCTGCCGGCGGTGGCCGCCGCACCGGAGGGGGGACCGCTGCGTCACTGGCTGGCGGAACGGGGCGGCGGCGACCAGCTGGAGCTGGGCCACTGGCAGCTGGGGCGCGCCATCGCCGATGCCTTCGATGACTACGCCCTCTACCGGCCGGAGCTGCTGGGCGCCTGGGAGGCGGGGCAGGCGATCGACGCCAGCGGCCGGTCCTTGCCGGCGACCCAATGCTGGCAACCCCTGCTCTACCGCTCCCTGCGCCAGGCGCTGGGCCAGGAACCGTTCGGCCGCCGGGTGCAGGAGCTGGTCGGGCGGCTGCGCCGCGGCGAACTCTCCGAGGAGGCGCGCGGCACCCCCCTGCGCCTCTTCGGCCTCAGCAGCATGGCGCCGATCCAGGTGCAGCTGCTCCAGGCCCTGAGCCTTCATCGCCCGGTGGACCTCTACCTGCTCACCCCCTGCCGCGATCTCTGGCGACGCTGCGGCGAGCGTCGCCGCCAGCTCAGTGATGCCCTGGCCCTGCGCCAGCCGCTCGAGGCCGCCTGGCTGCTGGAGGCCCCGGGCCTGGAAGCCCGCTTCGGTCGCCTGGGGGGGGAATTCCAGCAGCTGCTGGAGGGCACCGGCGAGGCCCAGCTGGGGGAGGAGCAGGAAAAGGATCTTTTTTTCGCTGCGGCCAGTGGCACCGGACCGGCCCCCTTGCTGGCCCAGCTGCAGGACCAGCTGGCTGACGCCAGCCGGATTCCTGCCCTGCAGGTGGATCCGCAGGATCGCTCCCTGGAGTTCCATGCCTGCCCTGGCCGGCTGCGGCAAGTGCAGATCGTGCGCGACCGCCTGCTGCAGCTGCTGGCGGCCGACCCCAGCCTCGAACCCCGCGACATCCTGGTGATGACGCCGGACATCAACGGATTCGCCCCCCTGGTGGCCTCGGTGTTCGGCGATCGCCACGCCACGGGGGTGGACCTCCCCTGGCGACTGACCGACCGCAGCCAGGAGGAAGGGGTTGGTCTCGGCAGCACGTTGCTGCTGCTGCTGGAGCTGGCCGGCACCCGCCTGACCGCCTCCGGGCTGGAGACCCTGCTGGGTTGCCCGCCCCTGCTGGGCCGTTTCGGCCTTGAGGCCAGGGAGGCGGCCCGCCTGGTGGAGGCCTTGCAGGAGGCGGGCTTCCGTTGGGGCCTCGACGGCCTGGAGAAGGACGGGCCCTGCCACAGCCTGGCCTGGGCGATCGACCGTCTGCTGCTCGGCCTGGTGCTGCCCGCTGGCGTGGGCCTGGCGCCGGGGGACACCGCCCCCTGGGACGGTGGCGTGCCCCTGGAACTGAGCGGACGCTGGCTGCATCTGCTCGGCCGCCTGCGCCACTGGCTGGGGGAGCTGCGTCGCGGCGGCGCTGTGACCACCTGGGTGGAACGGCTGCGCCGGCTGATCGACGACCTCTTCGGCGATGGGGGCGAGGCCGCCAGCGAACGGCCGGCGCTGATGGGGGCGATCGACACCTGGCAGACCACCGCCGGCAGCTGTCTGCTGGGCCTGGAAGCCCCGGTGGTGGCGGCCGTGCTGCGGGAGCTGCTCGGGGCCGAAAGCGGCCGGTTCGGCCATCGCAGCGGCGCCCTCACGATCAGCGCCCTCGAACCGATGCGGGCCATCCCGTACCGGGTGATCGTGCTCATGGGGCTGGAGGCGGGCCTGTTTCCACGGCCAGGTGACCGTCCCGCCTTCCACCTGATGGAGGGCCAGCGCCAGCTCGGCGATCCCCACCCCGCCGACCAGGACCGCTATGTCCTGATGGAGGCCCTGCTCTCCGCCCGGGACCACCTGCTGCTCAGCTGGAGCTGCCGCGACGACCGGACCGGCGCCTCCCTGCCCCCCTCCGGCCCGGTGGGCCAGTGGCTGCAATGGCTGGCCAGCCAGGTGGGCCCTGAGGCCATGGCGCGTCTGCAGGTGGAGCACGCCGCCAACCCCCTCGACCGGCGCAACTTCCTGCCCGCCGCCGGACGGGAGGCCCCCAGTTGCGACCGGCGCCTGCTGGAGGCGGTGCGTCACCTCAGCGGTGATCCACCGCCGCCGCCGGCGCCGCTGCTGGGGGGGCCAAGCCCCCTTGAGGTCCCCACCGACGCCGACGCCGACGCCTTCAGCGACCTGCGGGACTGGCTGGCGGCCCCCCAGACCCACTGGCTCCGATCCCTGGGACTGCGGCCCGGCGAATGGGACCGGCGCCTCGACGACCTGGAGGCCCTGTCCCTGGGGGAGCGGGAGCGTTCCGCCCTGCTGCGGGGACGATTGCAGCGCTGCGACGGCGACCCCGGTGACGCAGAACCGGGCACCTCGGAAGACTGGCTCGACTGGCACCGCGGGGAGGGTCTGCTGCCCCCGAGGGCAGCGGGTGCCCTGGAAGCGGGGCTGCTGCAACGACGCTGGTCGAGCCTGGCTACGGCCCTGGAGCGCCTCGGCCCCCCCAGGCTGGTCAGCCACCAGTGGGGCCCCTGGCAGGCCCCGGTCCCCTGGCGAGGCGAGACGGTGGTGCTGGTGCACACGGCCCGGGCCCGCGGCGGCCACCGGCTGGAGCTGTGGCTGCAGCTGCTGCTCGCAGCCGCCGCGACCGGAGGCGCCACGACAGCCGAGGCTCCGGCCCGAGGCGTGTTGATCGCCCGCGAGGACGACGTCTTCGCCCCGGCTCTGGAGCTCAGGGCACCGGCACCCCAGGCCGCCCGCGACGAGCTTGAACGGCTGGCCGGCCTTCAGCGCGACTGGCGCCGCCAGGGCTGGCCGGTGCCCCCGGAAACGGGCTGGAGCTACGTGGTGGGCGAGCGCCAGCGCCCCGGCCAGGGGCGGATCAAGGCCGCCGGCACCTGGGAGGGTTCCAGCTTCCACAGCGGTGAGCGGGAACGGGCCGAGATGGAGGCCTGCTTCGGAGCCCGCCTGCCGGCGGACGCCCTGCTGACACCGGAGCTGCTGGAACTGGCCGACGGCCTGTACTCCCCCCTGCTGGCGGCGGAGGGGGGACCATGACCGCCATCGAGGCCCCACCCCCGGAAAGCTTCGATCCGAACGCCGTCCCCCTTGATGACGGTGTGATGCTGCTGGAGGCCAGCGCCGGCACCGGCAAGACCTTCGCCCTGGCCCACCTGGTGCTGCGGCTCCTGGCCGAGCGGCGGCTGGGGCTGCGGCAGCTGCTGGTGGTGACCTACACCAACGCGGCAGCGGCGGAACTGCGCGACCGCATCGGCCGTCGGATCCAGGAGGCCCTCACCGGCCTTCGCCCTCCCCCCGGCTGGCGGGCGCCCGATCCCGTGCTGGAGCAATGGCTGGAGCGCCAGCCGGGCGAGGCCGGCGACCGCGGCACGGTGCAGGGCCTGCTGCTGCTGGCCCTCGAAGAACTCGACGCCGCCGACATCACCACCATCCATGGCTTCTGCCAGCGCACGCTGCGGCGCCAGGCCATGGAGGCCGCCAGTCCGCCGGAGCTGACGGTGGAGACCGATGCCGGTGAACTGGTGCGGCAGGTCGCCCACGACTACTGGCGGCTGCAGGTGCTGGCCCTTCCCCTGCATCTGGTGGAGGGACTGGCAACGGGCATCGGCCTGGACGACCTGGAGCAGCTGTTGCAGGTGCTCGACGGGGATCCCGGCCTGGTCCTTGAGCCCCTGCCCGAAGGTCTGAGCCTGGATCGGCCGCTGGTGGAGCAGCTGGAGACGCTCTGGGAGGAGCCCTGGGAACGGTTCCGGCAGGCCTGGTCGGACGGGGGCCGCGACCTGGAGCAGGCCTTCCGCGCCGCCGCCGCCCAGTGGCGGGCCGACGGGGCCAGCGCGTCGAAGACCTATACCGTCAAGCCCCGAAGCGATCGCAGCGAGCTGGTCGACGCCTGGCTCGCCGAGCAGCCCGAGGGCGGCAGCTACGCCGCCATGGTGGCCCACAAGGAACTGGGGTCGTACTTTCACCCCGACCCCTTCAGCCGGGCGGCCCGCAAGGCGGAAGGTGCGGAGCGGGAGATCCGGCTGCCCGACCCCGGGCTCCAGGAGGCGGTGGCCGCCCTGCGGGAGGGTCCAGCCGAAGCGGTGCTGCTGCACGGCTGTCACTGGGGGCGGGCCGAGCTGGCCCGGCGGCGGGCACGCAGCGGCAACATCGGCTTCGCCCAGCTGCTCGAGGGGCTTGACCCTGGCCCAGAGGCCACGGCTCCCACGCCCCTGCTGCGGGCTGTGGGGGAGCGGTACCGGGCGGCCCTGGTCGACGAGTTCCAGGACACCGACCCCGTCCAATGGCGGATCCTGCGGCTGGCCTTTGCGGATGACGCCCACCTGCTGGTGATGGTGGGCGATCCGAAGCAGGCCATCTACCGCTTCCGGGGCGGCGACCTGGACACCTACCGGCGGGCCCGCCGCAGCGCCAAGCGGGTGCTCGCCCTGCAGGAGAACCGGCGCTCCAGCCCGGCACTGATCGGCAGCCTCAACGCGCTGATGGCCCCGGCGGGCCTGCCCCGCTCTCTTCTGCCGGTGCCGGCGGTGGAGGCCCGATCCCAGCGCCGCGGCCCCGACGGCATGGCCCCGGTGCGCCTGCTCTGGCTTGGCAGTGAGCGGACGGCCGAGGCCCCCCTGCCCAGCAAGAGTGCGCTGGAGAGCCGGCTGCCCGACCTGGTGGCCGGAGCCGTCGCGGAGCTGCTGGAAGAGGCCCCCGCCCTGGTGGCGGGCGACGGCCAGCCCCCCCGTCCCCTGCGTGCCGGCGACATCGCCCTGCTGGTCCATAACCACCAGCAGGCGGAGCTGCAGCGCGAAGCCCTTGAGCGCCAGGGCATCGCCAGCCGGCTGGTGAGCAAGGCCGATGTGTTCGCCAGCCCGGCGGCCACCGCCCTGCAGCGGCTGCTGGATGCCCTCGCCGATCCGGCCGATCCCAACCGCCTGCGGCTGCTGGCCGCCTCCCCCCTGCTCGCCTGGTCGGCCGAGCGGATCGCCGCCGCCCAGCCGGGCGAATGGAGCGAGCTGGCCGGACGGCTTCAGGCCCTGGCCAGGGATCTACCCGATCAGGGACCGCTCGGGGTGCTCTCCCAGCTGGTGGACGGCGAAGGTCTGGCCCGACTGAGCGCCGGCGGCCGCTTGCTGGCGGATCTGCAGCAGGTGGCCGAACTGCTGCAGGAACGGCTGCATGTGGAGCACCTCGCCCTGGAGGCCGCCGCCGACTGGCTGCGGCGGCTGCGGCTGGACCAGAGCCGGGCCTCCGCAACCATCCCGGAGTCCCACCAGGCCCACAGCGACAAGGTGGACGAGGCGGTCACGGTGATCACGGTGCACCGCAGCAAGGGCCTGGAGTTTCCCGTGGTGGTCTGCCCCTATCTCTGGGAGGCGGCCGGCACGGCTGCATCGGGCCGGCACCGGGTGGGGATCCGCTGGCAGCCACCCGGCAGCGCCGAGTCCCACCTCGATCTTCACCTGCGTCCCTCCTGGGGCCAGGGATGGCAAGCCCTACGGCAGCAGCGGCAGGCCGAACGGGCCGAGCGGGAGCGGCTGGCCTACGTGGCCGTCACCCGCGCCCAGCACCTGCTGGTGCTGGCCTGGGCGCCGGCCAAGGGGCAGCAGGCCAACCCCCTGTTCCCCTGGCTGTTTCCCGGCGAGCCCCTGCCCGATCCCGATGACGAGGACTCCGTCGCAGCCCTGGGCGACGACGACTGGCAGACGCGGCTGCGGACGGAGATCGCCCAGCGGTCGCTGGACATGGATCTCCGCGCCCCCCCCACGCATCGGCCAAGCCGTCGCCGCCTGCCCCAGCCCCCGGAGGCCATCGCCGCCCTGGGCTGCGGGCCTGTCCCCTCGCGTCACCTGGACATGGCCTGGGGCCGCAGCAGCTACACCGCCTGGACCCGCACGGTCCACAACGTCCCGTTGTCGGTGGCCGCCCTCGACGAAGGCCGGGACACCAATGATCCCAGCCCCGCCGAGGAGGCCCCGGAGGCTGGGGACGGCCAGTGGCCCGAGCAGGGCCCCCTGGCCGGTTTCGCCCGCGGTGCCGCCGCTGGCGACTGCCTGCACCGGATGCTGGAGCAGCTGGATTACCGCCTTCCCACCGATGCGGCGGCGAACCGGGAGCTGGTGGAGCGGGAGCTGCGCCGGGCCGGCCTGGAGGCGGACCCCCTGGAGCCGCTGCTGCAGGGACTGGAACTGGTGCGCCTCACCCCCTTCGGTGCCGAGCTGGGGTGCCTGCGGGTGGCCGACCTGGGGCCGGAGCGCCGACTGAACGAGATGAACTTCGATCTCACCCTCGGTTTCGCCAGGGCCGGGGGCCTGGCAGCGGCCTTCGCCGACCACCCCGGCGGCGCCTTCGGGACCGCCTATGCCGCCACGGTGGCGGCCCTGCCGGTGGCCAGCCGCGGCTTCCTCACCGGATCGATCGACCTGATCTTCACGGCCACGGGGGCCGACGGACAGGAGCGCTGGTGGGTGGCCGACTGGAAGAGCAACTGGCTGGGCCGGCGGGACAGCGAGGGCCGGCCCCTGGCCTGCGGCCCCCGCCACTACGGCCAGGAGGCGATGGCCGCCCTGATGGCCCACAGCCACTACCCCCTCCAGGCCCACCTTTATCTGGTGGCCCTGCACCGCTATCTGGGCTGGCGCCTGCCGGGCTATGCGCCGGAGCTCCATCTGGGGGGCTACGCCTACGTCTTCCTGCGCGGCGCCCCCGGGGAAACAGGGGCGCGGGCCCTGCCCGGAGCGGTGCCGGGCCTGTTCGTGGAACGGCCGCCCCTGGCCCGGGTGCTCGCCCTCGACGGCGCCCTGGGCGGCCACGCTGCCGCCGGTATCGCAGCGGGGTCGCCATGAGGGACCCCAGCCACACCCCCCAGCCCTGGGCGGCGGCCCTCGGCCCCAGCTTGGCCGAAGCCCTGCCGCGTCTCTACGGCACCCACTGTGATCCCCTGATCGGCGAGCTGATTCACGCCCTCACCGCCGCCTTGGCGCGGGGGGAACTGGAGCTGGATCTGAACGGACCGGCACCGGCCGGCGTCAGCGAAGCGTCCTGGCCAGAGGGCCACTGCAGAGCCGTGGCCGACAGTCCGCTCTGCAGAGATCCGAACGGCCCCATGGCCCTGGAGGCGGGACGGCTGCAGTGGCGCCGCTGGCAACGGCAGCGTCAGGAGGTGATCGGGGCCCTGATCGCCCGTGCCGGCAGCCTGGAACCATCGGCTTCTGGGGCGGTGGCCGGGGCCCAGGGTCTCCCCGAGCTGGGGGGGCTCGATGGGCGCCAGCGGCAGGCGGTGGCCGCGGTGATGAGCCACGGGCTTGTTCTGCTGGAAGGGGGTCCCGGCACCGGCAAGACCAGCACGGTGGCCGGCATGATCGCCGCCCACCGGGCCGTGGAGCCGGGCGGCCGCCTCCACCTGGCAGCACCCACCGGCAAGGCGGCGGGCCGGCTGCGGGCCGCGACCGGGGGCACCATCCCCTGCGCGACCCTGCACCGGCTGCTGGAGAGCCGCGGTGACCGGTTCGGCCGCCACCGCGGCCGCCCCCTCGAGCTCGACCTGCTGGTGGTGGATGAGGTGTCGATGCTGGACCTGGGCCTGATGGCCGCCCTGCTGGAAGCCTTGCCCACCAGCTGCCGGCTGGTGCTGGTCGGCGACCCGGGCCAGCTGCCGCCCATCGCGCCCGGGGCCGTGCTCCAGGAGCTGCAACGGCCCGACCGCCGCCGCCAGCTCGGGGCCGCCGCCATCACCCTGACCACCACCTACCGCAACGCCGGGGCCATTGCCGCGGTGGCCAACGCCCTGCGCCTGGGCCTGGCCACCGGTGCCGTCATCACCGACCCGCTCGCCACCATCCTGCCCCTGCTCCAGGCGCTGGAGCCCACCGACAACCTTCAGTGGCGTGGCTGCTCCCCCCGGACCTTGCCGCCGGAGCTGCTGGAGCGGCTGCGCCGCCACCAGGCCTCCCTGGCGGGCCTGGCGGCACGCTGCCGGCCAGGGACCGATCAAGGCTGCCGCGCACTGCTCGCCGCACGCGACCAGCTGCTGGTGATGGCCCCCCAGCGCCAGGGACGCTGGGGGCTGGAGGCGATCCACCGGACCCTGCTGGGGGAACAACTGGACGGCGATCTGCAGGATCTGCCGGCGGGCACCCCCGTGCTCTGCCGGCGCAACCTGCCGGAACTGGACCTGGCCAACGGGGATGTGGGGCTGCTCGTGGGGGGGCCGGGCCCATCGGCGCGGCTGCTGTTCGGCGACGGGAGCGGGGAGGCGCTCTGGATCCATCCCGGCCAGCTGGCTGGGGCGGCCGAGCCCGCCCTGGCCCTGACGGTTCACAAGGCCCAGGGCAGCGAAGCCGAGGAGGTGATCGTGCTGCTGCCCAGCGGCGGATCCCAGGATGGCCGCCTGCTCTACACCGCCCTGACCCGGGCCAGACAGGGCGCCCTTCTGCTCACCGACATGGCCTCAGGTGTCTACGAAACGTGAACCGTCCGGGGCCGGCATCATCTCCAGATCCATACTTCATCCATCGGCGCGGTACCCCGGGTCGAACTCTCCGGACCCCCTGCTCCAATAGTCTCCACCGCTGGGATTTCTCCCCTTCTGGGAGCCCCTCCATTTCTCCAGACCCCTCGAGAAATGCCCTCAAGCATCGTCACGAAGGATCGGCCCGGCCCCGCCGGACACGGCCCCTCAGGTGCCCCGAGGTCGACAGGGACAACCCCCATGGATTCCCTGGCCCCAGGTGGTTCCGGTCAGTCTTTTCTCCTCGCCGTGTCCCCACCCAGCGCGAGCCATTGACAGCGTCCAGCACTGAACGCGTCCATCGTCCCTGGGGATGGTTTGAGACCCTGGCGACGGGCCCCAGCTATCTCGTCAAACGGCTCCTGATCACCGCGAATCAGCGGATCAGCCTCCAGCGACACCAGCACCGCAGCGAGCACTGGGTCGTGGTCGCCGGATCGGGACTGATGGAGTGCAATGGCGATGGCACCGCCGCCGTCCCCGGCGCCACCCTGTTCGTGCCCTGCGGTGGCGTCCATCGGGCGACAGCGGCGGCAGCGTCCGACCTGGAAATCATCGAGGTGCAGCTGGGGACGCAGCTGCGGGAGGACGACATCGAACGATTCAGCGATGATTACGGCCGGGTGGTAAAGTCTCATTTCAACCTTTGAGCAAGGGCAAGGCAGCCCGGGTGCAAGGCACCCATTCCCACGGTCCGCTGCCGGCCTGCGTTGAAGGATTCACCAGGCTCCAGCATTCCGTGACCCAGATCATTGACGGCAGCATCCTCATCGGTGCCGCTGATTCCCAGGCGGCCATTGAGCAGCCGTGCGAGGACACTGTCCTCTCGTCCGTCGTGGCTCCCCAGGAGGACGACCTCAGCATCGCCCTACCCGAGGCGGAAACCCCCGTCCCCGTGAGCGCCTTCGCCGCCTTCGGCCTGCGCCGTGAA
This sequence comes from Synechococcus sp. UW140, assembly GCA_943372935.1. GTDB lineage: Bacteria > Cyanobacteriota > Cyanobacteriia > PCC-6307 > Cyanobiaceae > Cyanobium. Next base: position 45,482 of record CALSAP010000005.1, on the reverse strand, counting down.
CTCCTCGACGGCCTGGCGGCCATCGGCTTCGAAGAACCCTCCCCGATCCAGAAAGCCGCCATTCCCGAGCTGATGCTCGGACGCGACCTGGTGGGCCAGGCCCAGACCGGCACCGGCAAGACGGCAGCCTTCGGCCTGCCCCTGCTGGAGCGCCTCGATGCGGGCCAACGCACCCCCCAGGTGCTGGTGCTGACCCCCACCCGCGAACTGGCGATGCAGGTGGCCGAAGCCTTCAACAGCTATGCGGCCTGCATGAAGGGCGTCAAAGTGCTGCCGATCTATGGCGGCGCCGATTTCCGCGACCAGATCCAGCATCTGCGCCGGGGCGTGCAGATCGTGGTGGGTACCCCCGGCCGGGTGATGGATCACATGCGCCAGGGCACCCTCGACCTGTCCGGTCTGCGCAGCCTGGTGCTGGACGAGGCCGATGAGATGCTCCGCATGGGCTTCATCGACGACGTCAAGTGGGTGCTGGAGCAGCTCCCCGCCGAACGTCAGGTGGTGCTGTTCTCCGCCACCATGCCCTCGGAGATCCGCCGCATCTCCCAGAACTATCTCAAGGACCCGGCCGAGGTCACGATTCGCCAGAAGGCCGCCGACGGCCGCCGCATCCGTCAGAGGCACCTGGTCGTCAACGGTCCGCAGAAGCTGGAGGCGCTGGAGCGGGTGCTCGAGGCCGAAGGCAGCGAAGGGGTGATCATCTTCGCCCGCACCAAGGCCATCACCCTCACGGTGGCCGAGTCCCTCGAGCAGCACGGCTATGACGTGGCAGTGCTCAACGGCGATGTGCCCCAGACCCAGCGGGAGCGCACGATCGAACGTCTGCGCGATGGCCGCGTCAACGTGCTGGTGGCCACCGACGTGGCGGCCAGGGGCCTTGACGTCGACCGCATCGGCCTGGTCATCAACTACGACATCCCCTTTGACGGCGAGGCCTACGTGCACCGCATCGGCCGCACCGGGCGGGCGGGGCGCAGCGGTGAGGCCATCCTGTTCCTGACCCCGCGGGAGCGTCGCTTCCTGGGGGGTCTGGAACGCGCCGTCAACCAGCCGATTGAAGCCATGGAGGTGCCCGGCAACGCCAGCATCAACCAGCACCGCCTCGATCGCCTGCGCCAGAAGCTGACCACGGCCCTGCAGCAGCCGGTCTGCAACCCCGAGGAGCGGGCCCTGCTGGCCGAAATCCTGCAGCGGGTGGCCCAGGAGCAATCCTGCAGCCCCGACCAGCTGGCCCTTGCCGCCCTGGAACTGGGGCTTGGCGGCAAACCCCTGCTGCTCCAGGGTGAGGAGCGCTGGGGTCAGTCCCGTCCCGGTACCCCCATCAGGGAGCGTGACCGCGACCGTGGTGACAGGGAGCGGGGCGGGGATCGCCGGCCCTTCAACGACCGCAGCCAGGAGCGCGGTGAGGACGGCCCCGAGGACAACATGGAGCGATTCCGCATCGAGGTGGGCTGGCGCGATCGGGTCAAGCCCGGGAACATTGTGGGCGCCATCGCCAACGAATCCGGTCTCGCCGGCCGCTCGATCGGAAAGATCCGCATCTTCGATGCCCACAGCACCGTCGACCTGCCCAAGGGCATGCCTGACGACGTCTTCGCAGACCTTCGTCGCCTGCGGGTGATGAACAAGGAACTTCAGATCTCCCGACTGGGCTCCTGATTCCCCTCGCCGACTCACCATGCCTTCCCAGCTGCGGCCCCGTTTGCGTTCCTTCCGTCTCCTGCCAGGTCCTGGCTGGCTGAACCTCAGCCTGGTGGCCCTGGCGGCCTTCGGGCCGACGGGGGGGGCGGCTCAGGCGGCCTCCGGCCCCATCGTCGAGGTGGTGCGCTCGATCTGCCTCTCCGCCTTCGAAACGGAGCTGGCCCAGTCCGGCAAGAAGGCTCCCGACGGGATGGCCAACTACGCCTGCAGCTGCGTGGCCGATCGCATCACGAGCGGCAGCAGCATCGCCTCGGCCCGCAGCAGCTGCAAGGACGCCACCTCGAAGCGCTACCCAATCTGATCGAGGCCCTCAGGCACACATCCGGGTCACTTCCTCGCAGGCCATCACCTGGAGATCGCTCACCGTGAGCTGTTCCACGGCGCTGATCAGGGACATCTGGACCTCGTGACTTTCATTGGCCACAAGGACCTGGAGCAGGTCGAAAAGATCCTGGGTTCCGAGCTCGCCATCCTCACGCCAGGTGAGGCTCCAGGGGACAGGGGCGATTTTCATGGGATCAGCTTGATCAGGGTTTGCTGACAATGGAGCGTCCTAGCCAGGGCCGGGCAAATTTTCGGAATTGCTTCGCTTCCGCTTCAAACTTCTCCATAGAGCCAAGGGGCTCGGTTGTAGGCTTCCACCAATTCCATGCCGTTCTGGCTCCCTTCGGCACGCACCGACGGCACAGGCCCAACAGAACCGGACCCCTTCTGGACCCGATCTGCGCTCCATGCCGACCGCCTGCTTTCCCTGGGATTCCCGACACCGGAGGAATCCGTTCCAGCTTTTTCATTGAATGACCATCTACGTCGGCAACCTCTCGTTCCAGGCTGAACGCGAGGACCTTCTCGATCTCTTCGGCCAATACGGCGAGGTCCGTCAGTGCAGCCTTCCCCTCGATCGGGAAACGGGCCGCAAGCGTGGCTTCGCCTTCATCGAACTGGCCGACGATGCCTCTGAGCAGAAGGCCATCGACGATCTGCAGGACGTCGAATGGATGGGCCGCATGATCCGCGTCAACAAGGCCACACCCCGTGAAGGCGGTGGTGGCGGCGGCGGCCGCTCCGGCGGTGGCGGTTACGGCGGCGGCGGCGGTCGCCCCGGCGGTGGCGGCGGTGGCCGCTCCGGTGGTGGTGGCTACGGCGGTGGCGGTGGCGGCGGCGGCTACGGGGGTGGCGGTGGCGGCGGTGGCAATCGCTGGTGACGCCTGCGGCCACCATGGCCGTTGATGGCGCCTGGGCGGCGACCACCCCAGCACCGGGGCTCTCACGTCTGCTGGCCAGCCTGCGGCCCCACCGCAGGCTCGTCCGGCTGGCGGCCGCCTGCTCGGTGCTCAACAAACTCTTCGACCTGGCTCCGCCTGTCCTCATCGGCCTGGCGGTGGACGTGGTGGTGCAGCAGCGCACCTCCTGGCTGGCGGGGCTCGGCTTCAGCACCGTTCCCGCTCAGCTGGGCGTGCTGGCCGTCCTCTCCTTCCTGATCTGGAGTGCCGAGTCCGGCTTCGAATACCTCTACGCACTGCTGTGGCGTCGCCTCGCCCAGACCGTCCAGCACGAGCTGCGCGTCGAGGCCTACGACCACCTCCAGCACCTGGAGATGGGCTTCTTCGAAGCCGGCAGCAGCGGGCGTCTGCTCACCGTCCTCAACGACGACATCAACCAGCTGGAGCGCTTCCTCGACCAGGGGGCCAACGAGATCCTGCAACTGGTCACCACCGTGCTGGCGGTGGGCGGCACCATGCTCGTGCTGTCCCCCACGGTGGCGGGCGTCTCCTTCCTGCCGATTCCGGTGATCCTTTGGGGGTCCCTGCGGTTTCAGCGGCGCCTGGCCCCCCGCTATCGGGAGGTGCGCGAGCGGGCCGGCGATCTGGCCAGCCTCCTGAGCAACAACATCGGCGGCATGCTCACCATCAAGAGCTACGCGGCGGAGGAGTGGGAGAAGCAACGGCTGATCGCCCAGAGCCAGGCCTATCGCGCCAGCAACGGCCAGGCCATCCGCCTGTCGGCGGCCTTCATCCCCCTGATCCGGTTCGCGATCCTGTTCGCCTTCATCGCCATCCTCGTGATCGGCGGTTTGCAGGCCTGGAGTGGTGCCATCGCCATCGGCACCTATTCGTTTCTCGTTTTCATCACCCAGCGGCTGCTCTGGCCGCTCACCACCCTGGGGCGCACGCTCGACGACTACCAGCGCGCCATGGCCTCCACCCACCGGGTGATGGATCTGCTGGACACCCCCATCGCCATCCCCAGCGGCCACCGGCCGCTGCCTGTCGCCGCCGTCCGCGGTCACATCCGCTTTGAGGCGGTCGACTTCGCCTACGCCGGCCGCGACAGGCTTCTGGAAGGCTTTGATCTGGAGGTGCCCGCCGGCGCCACGCTGGGGATTGTGGGGGCCACCGGCTCCGGCAAGAGCACCATCGTCAAGCTGCTGCTGCGGCTCTATGCGATCCAGGCCGGCCGGGTCCTGCTCGATGGCGTGGCGGTCGAGGAGCTGGAACTGCAGGACCTGCGCCGGGCCATTGGTCTGGTCAGCCAGGAGGTGTTCCTCTTCCACGGCACCGTCGCCGAGAACATCGCCTACGGCAGCTTCCAAGCCAGCCGCGTGGCGATCGAAAGGGCCGCCGGCCTGGCCGAGGCGTCCGGATTCATCGACGAGCTGCCCCAGGGTTACGACACCGTTGTCGGAGAGCGGGGCCTGCGCCTTTCCGGAGGCCAACGGCAACGCATCGCCCTGGCCCGGGCGATTCTCAAGGATCCGCCGGTCCTGGTGCTGGATGAGGCCACCGCCGCCGTCGACAACGAAACGGAAGCGGCAATCCAGCGCTCCCTCGACCGCATCACCGCCTCACGCACCACCTTGGTGATCGCCCACCGGTTGAGCACGGTCCGCCACGCCGACCGGATCGTGGTGATGGACCGGGGGAGGATCGTTGAGAGCGGCGAACACGACGACCTGCTGGCCAGGAACGGGGCCTATGCCGCGCTCTGGCGTGTGCAGACCGGGCTGAGGCCGGAGGAAGCCCTGCGCTGAGCCGGAGGGGGCTTAGTTTGGATTGAATGAAGATGTCCCAACCCAGGCCGGCGCGGCGGCGCGCGCCCGTCCTCATCGCCGTGGCCTGTGGTCTTGGGGCGGGCCTGCTGCTGGCGGGGCCCCTGGCCCAGTTGATCTCCGCAAGGTCGAGCCTTGGCGGCGGCGCGGAGCTCACCAACCCCTTCGCCGCCTGGAGCGGCGGCATGGGCCGCCAGGATGTGCTGATTCTCGGCACCGACGTCGGTGGCGGCAACACCGATGTGATCGCCACCCTGCGCATCGATGGCAACCGCACCAGCATCACCCAGATCCCGCGCGACACCTACATCGAGGCCGAGAGTTTCGGGCCGGTCAAAATCAATGCCCTTTACAACCTCGGCGGCATCGAAGCGGTGAAGCGAGAGATTTCCCAGCGTCTGGGCCGTCCCATCCAGCACCATCTGGTCGTCAATCTCTCCTCCATCCGCCAGATGGCCGACGTGCTCGGGGGGATCGAGGTGAATGTGCCGAAACGCATGCTCTATGAAGACCGGAGCCAGGGGCTGTCCATTGATCTGCAGCCGGGGATACAGACCCTGAGGGGCAAGGATCTGGAGGGCTTCCTGCGCTTCCGCCACGACGAGACCGGCGACCTCGGCCGCATGGACCGCCAGCAGCTGGCCCTGAAATCCCTGTTCCGCAAACTCACCCGACCCGAGTACCTGGTTCGCCTGCCGGCGCTGATGATGGCCGCTCGCCAAGACATCCGGACGGACCTCGGGCCGATGGAGCTCGGCGGCCTGATCACCGCCATGGGCAGCACCCAGCTGGACACCCAGAGGTTGGACGGCCGGCCCTTCTACAAGGACGGCATCAGTTACTGGGACGCCTTGTGGCCGGCTCCAGAGGGCGAACCCCTTGAAGCCGAGGGCGACGGACAAGCCAACGCTACGAACGGTCGCCACCGCTTCCTTTTTTGAGGTCCTCGGGGTGAGGCGGAGCGGCCTCACCACTGTCGACGGCATGGCCGTTGCGGTCGGAAAGGGTGACCAGGGCCAGGCCGAGGGCCATCAGCACCGGCACCGGGCTGGAGACGGCCACCGTGACGCCGAGGGCGGCGGTGAACCAGATCGAGGCGGCGCTGCTCAGACCGCGCACCTCAGGGATGCCGTGCTTCTGGCGGACCGGAGGCACCAGGATCTCGCCCGCGCCCAGAAAACCGACCCCCGTCGCCACCCCCTGAATCACCCGGCTGCGGGCCTGGGGATCGGAGCCGGCCGCCAGCACCATCAGGCAGGCACTCATGCCCACCAGCACATGCACCCGCAGCCGGTTGGGGTGGGCCCGACTGCCGTGGTGGGCCCGGTTGATCCCCACGGCCAGTCCGCAGAGCACCGCCATGCCCAGCCGCAGCAGCGCCTCCAGATCCGGGCTCAGCGAGAGGACCATGGCGGCCCCGGGTGGGACGAAGGACCCCTAACCATCGCGCACCGTCCTACAGCCCTGGCGCATCAGAGAACAGCCCGGGACCATGGACCTCCATAGGCTCCTGCCAGTCCAGCCCCTTGGAGGTCCGTGCGATCCGCCCTGCTTCGCAACAGCCTGAGGCTCGGGGTGGCCGCCTTCCTCACCGCCGCTCTGTCGCTCTGGTTCGAGCGGATCGCCTACGTGTGGTACCCGATGCTGGCCGTGGTCACGGTCATGGAGGACGGTGATGACCTCAGCCTCCAGGCCGCCAAGGTGCGGGTGTTCGGCACCATCACCGGTGGACTGGTGACGTTTCTGGTGCACACCGTGCTGGCCGGCTGGCAGGGGGTGCTGGTGTCGCTGCTGCTGATGCTGCCCCTGCTGCGCTGGCTGGGCTGGCAGTCGGCCGCCGGGACCGCAACACTGGTCAGCCTGATGTTCCTGATGATTCCGAGCCACGTGGCCCTCAACTGGGACTACGTGTTCAACCGCACCCTCGACACGGCCGTCGGCTGCGTGATCGCCATTCTGGTGGGCCTGCTGTTCTGGCCCCGGCGGGGCGTCGACCGGCTGATGCGCCTGGAGCTGGGCCTGCGCAAGGGTTACCTGGCCCAGCTGCAGCGACAACGGGACTGGCTCGAGGGCCGGGGGGAACGGCCCCTGCCCCTGCCCCCGGCCCGGCTCAGCCGCGACCTGGTGGCCATGGAACAGCTGGTGGCCCTGGAGCGCCGGGGCCCCCATGGCCGGCGCCTTCAGGGCCAGCGCTGGCCCCAGCGGCTGCAGTTGTGGGGGGCAGTCCAGCACCACTGGGTGCAGTGGGAGCGACTGCTGGCTGGCCTTCCCGACCGGCTCCACCCAGGTGCGACCGCCGGCCGCGATGGCGGCAGCGATCCGCTGGCGGCCGGCATGGCGCGCATGGGGGCCCTGCTCCAGGGGGGCTCCCTGCCGGCCCCGGCCCCGGATCCCCGGCCCTGGCAGGTCCTGGCCCGGCAGCAGTCGCTGCCCCTGCTGCCGCTGCTGGCCCTGGCCGAGGAGCAGCATCCGCTGCTGGCCAGCCTGCGCACCCTGAGCCTGGTGGCCCGATGCTGATCCGCCGCTCCGAGCTGCGCCTGGCCCTCACGGCCGGCCTGATGAACGGCTTCGGCGCCCTGGCCCCGGTGGCCTATGGCTTTTATGCCCCTTTGGCGGTGCTGGTGGTCTGCACCGGCACCTATGGCGGCTCCATCGGCCTGGGCCGTCAGCGGCTGCTGGGGTCGGTGGCGGGAGCCGTGGTGCTGGTTGTGTCGTACACCGGCCTGAGCCACCTGCCCCTGCCCCTGGGGCTGAGCCTGGCCCTCGTCGCCATGCGGTTGCTCGGGGCGGCCCTGGGGCTGGAGGTGGGTTACAAGGTGGGCAGCAACATCATCGTGATGGGCTGGCTGGTCCATGACGGCGAGCTGGGAATCTGGGTCCCGGTGCGGCTGTTCTGGACCGTGGTCGGCATCCTCGTGGCCCTGCTGTCCCTGCGCCTCTTCTGGCCCGACCTGGCGGTGGAAGGCAACCGGCAGCGGCTGCGCACGTTCCTGGCCCAGCTGGGCATGGCCCTGATCAACCAGGCCGACCGCCTCGACGCCCCCGCCGCCCCCGTTGCGCCGGGGGCCCTGGCGGCCACCCAGCGGCTTGAGCTGGAGACGGCCCAGGGACTGCGGCGCCAGCTGGTGGCGTTGCGCCAGGCCATGCCGGCGGTGGCCGATGAGCTGGGCAACAACCCCACCAGCCACAGCACGTACCGCCTGTTCCAGCTCCTGAATGGGGCCGGCTCCCAGCTGGTCGGCGTCGTTGACGGGCTCAGGCTTCTGGAGCACACGCCGTCGGAGCGCGGCCCACTGCAGGGACTGCATGGTGCCCAGGCGGAACTGCTGCGGGCGGTGGCCGCCCGCCTGGAGCAATGGACCCACTGCCTGGAGGTGCCCCACCGGCACCGGCCGGCCCCCCCGGCCACGCCCCTGACGCCACCACCCCGTTGGGGAAGCCTGGAGCGTTGGCTTCACGATCCGGATCTCGATGGCTTCGAACTGATCCGTCTGCAACGCAATGCCAGCCGGCTGATGCTCTGCGGCCAGGCCCTGCGCAGCCTCGAGCAGGCGGAGCACAGCTGGCGGGCCCTGGGGGAGCCCCCCCGCTGAGCCATGGGCGGAATGCGCTGCTCCCCGACCAAGAAGACCCGGGTTCGACCGCCTCTCCTGCTGTCGCTGCTGCTGGCCAGCGCCGCACCCGGCGCCGCCCAGCCGTTCGACCCCGAGGCAAGCCCGCCGCCAGCGGCGGTGCCCCTGCTCAAGCCTGAGCCTGGCTGGGGCAGCCTCCACCAGACCCTGGGCCTGCCGGCCTGGGTTGATCTGGAGCTGGAGGTTCTGGCCGAACCGATGGGCAACCCCGCCGGTGGTCTGGTGCGGGAGGTGAGCTGGATCCAGCAGACGAGACTGGCGCTGACCGTGCGGGTCCCCAACGACCCGGCCCATCCAGTGGGTCGGGAATGGGACCGGTGGTCGATGCGGATGGCCATCGCCGGCTTCAACGGCGACCCCTTCTACGCCCAGCGGCTGGGGGCCGTGCTGCCCCTGCAGGAGGTGGCCAATCCGGTGGGACTCTGGCTCACCCGCGCCAGCCTCCAGCGCCGTTCCGCCGACGACCGCTGGAGCCTGGAGGCGGGCTTGGTGAGCATGAGCCCCGATCTGTTCAGCACACCGATCGAGGACTACTACGTGCACGACGCCCTCAACGGGGCCCCGGTGCTGTTCTCCATCCCCAACTTCCCCGTCTTTCCTGTTGCCGCACCGGGCGCCCTGCTGGTGCTGCGGCTGACCCCGGCCAGCACCTTGCGGCTGGCCAGCTTCGATCTGGCCGCCACCGACTCCGTGGCCGGGCTGCTGGGGACCGCCAGCGGCCTACCCCCTGGAAGGGGCTGGACCCATCAGCTGCAGTGGAGCTATGCCGCCCCTTGGCTGAACAGCCCCCTGGCCGCCCCCATCGCCGCCTGCCGCGAAGCCAACGGTCTTCGGCTTCGACGCTCCACCTGCGCCCAGCCGGTGCAGGTGGAACGCCAACTGCCCGGAGGCCTGCTGCAACTGGCGGCCTATGCCGGCACGGGCCCGAATCGGGGGGTGTACGGCAGTGCCACCGTGCCGGTGGCCCTGCCCTGGGGCCTCGACCACCGGCTCTGGACCGCGGCAGCGGCGGGACTCGACACCGCCGCCAATCCAACGCCCAGCTATATCGGTGGCGGGTTGGTGAGCCAGGGGGTCCTGCCCGGCCGCCCCTTCGACCTGCTGATCCTGGGCGTGGCCCGCACGGGCTTCAGCCCGATCACCAGCCCCGGCCTCAGCCACGAAGGTGTGGTGGAGCTCGGCTACCAGGTGCAGATCAACCAGTCCTTCAACCTTCAGCCCAGCCTGCAGTGGATCCTCAATCCGGGTGGAGCTGGCCGGGTACCAGGGGTGTTCGCCGTGGGGCTGCAGCTGGGTTTCAGGTTTTAGGGGCCGGTGCAGCCGATGTCGAGCAAACTGGGCGCCGGGTGGGGGAGACGGCGGGCCATGGGGGGCAGCGGAACGGGGCGCACCCTGGCCAGGGGAATGCTGATGGGGCTGGCGCTGGCCCTCGGACTCGGCTCAGGGCCTGGGGCGGGCCAGGCCCTGCCGGCGGGGCGAGGGGGCGATGGGGGCCGCCTCGAACGCCGCTGGAACGAGCTGGACCGCCAGATCCAGGCCCTCGAACAGCTGCTGCCCGCTGAGGCCGACCCCCCCAAGGGCGACGCCCTGGCCAAGCCATTGCTGCCATCGCAGATCAGTGCGCCACGGCCACCCCAGGACATGGCGCCCCTGCCACCGCTGGCGCTGCCGGAGGCCGCCAGCCTGCGGGAAGGCCAGCCGCAGGCCCTCAGCCTGGAGCAGACCCTGGCGATCGGCTTCGCCAACAGCCCCACCCTGCAGGCCCGCCGCGAGGAGGTGGCGGCGGCCCTGGCCGAGCTCCAGAGCCAGATGGGCACCTACTGGCCGCGCCTCTCGGCCTATGCCGCCGGTGGCACCGACCAGGCCAGCACCAGCTTCTTCTCCCCCACCGGCACGGGGACCCTCTTTGCCCCCAGCAACCCGTTCTTCATCCCCCCCGGCGGCAGGGGCTCCCTGAACACCAACGCCAACGGGGTGGCCACGGGTCTGCAGCTGCGTTATGAGCTGCTGGATTTCGCCCGCACGCCCAAGGTGCGGGCCGCCCTGGCGAGCCTGCACAGCGGCCGTCTGGCTTACGCCGATGCCCTGCGGCGGCTGCAGCTGACGCTGAGCGAGAGCTACTACCAGCTGCAGCGGGCCGACCAGTTGGTGCGCATCCGCGAAGCCGTGGTTCGCAACGACCTGCTGATCCTGCAGGACAGCCTCGATCTCAAGCAGGCGGGCCTGGTCCCCCGGCTGGATGTGCTGCGGCGCCAGGCGATCGAATCGGACGGGCAGGAACAGCTGATCGCCGCCCTGGCGGACCAGGCCATCGCCCGCCGCCGCCTGGCGGCCCTGCTCAACCTGCCGCCCCAGGTGACCCCCGCCGCCGGCGACCCGATCCGCCTCCAGCCGCGCTGGCCCCTGGATCTGGAGGCCAGCCTGGCGGCCTCCTACCGGGAGAACCCTGAACTGGAAGCCCTCCTGGCCACCCGCGAAGCCCTGCTGCAGCAGAAGGATGCCGTCGCCGCCGGGCTGCTGCCGAAGCTGTCGCTGTTCGCCAGTGCCGGGACCAGTGCCAGCAATGCCAACAACTGGAATGTGCGCGTCGCCGATGGCGGCTGCTGTGGCGCCACGGTCGCCACCTCCCTGAACACCTACGGCAGCGACTGGTCGGTGGGCCTGGCGGTGAGCTGGCTGCTCTTCGACGCCGGCACCACCCGGGGCCAGGCCAGGGCCCTGGCCCGCCGGGGGGCGGCCGTGGCCCAGCAGTACGCCGCCCAGCGCAACGACATCCGGCTGCGGATCGAGCAGGCCTTCTTCGGCCATGAAGCCAGCCTGGCGCGGCTGGTGGCGGCCAGACGCGGAGTGAAGGCGAGTCTGGAGGCCTTCCGTGATGCCCGCCTCCGCTACCAGGCGGGGCTGAGCAGCGAGCTGGATCTCTCCAACACCCAGGAGCGGCTGATCAGCAGCCTGGTACAGCGGCTCGAGGCCACCGTGAACGTGAACGTCACCTACGCCCAGCTGCTGCGGGAACTGCTGCCGATGCCCACCGATCCGGAGGCGCCGGTTCCGTCCCGCCTGCAGTGGACGCCATGACGCCAAGCCCCGAAGCGATCGACGTCTCCGAGGCCCGGCGTTCCGGGAGCCTGGGGCGGGGCCAGGTCATCGCCCTGCTGCTGGCCGCGCTGCCGTTGCTGCTGCTGCTGCAGCCCTACCAATGGCTCTCGGCCCTGGGATTTCGCCTGCAGCGGGCCTGGCCCCTGGGCGGTGGCGGCGGCGTCCCTGGAGGCAGCCTGCTGCTCGTGTTCGCCGGCACGGTGTTGCTGACCCTGCTGGCGAACGGCCCCCTGAAAAGCGGCAGGGGAGGCGGCCTCACCGGGGTGCAGGCCCTGCAGCTGGAACAGGTGCAGATGGGTCCGGCCCGCTCCGCGGCCCTCGCCTCCCTGAATCTGAGGCGCCAGCTGACCCGCCTCCCGCTGCTGTTGCTCACCCATGGCGCCAGCCTCACGGTGGGCCTGGAATCCCCCTCCGCCTCCCTGGGCGCAAGCCTGCTGCTGGCGCTGCGGGACAGGGTGGCCCCCCTCAGGCGTCTGCCCCTGCCGGTGCTGCTGGCGACCGGTGCCGGAGCCGGCCTGGGTATCGCTTTCAACTCCGTCCTGCTGGGGGTCACCTACGCCGTCGAGGAGCTGTGTCAACGTCGCTCGGCGGCGCTGATCAACGGCACCCTGCTGACCACGGGCCTGGGGGTGGTGATCGGGGCTTCCACCGGCCTCTGGGAGAGCACGGCCGAGGCGGCTCCCGCCCACCACGCCGGCGTCTCCCTGCTGGTGGGCGGCGGCGGGCACCTGATCGCGCCGGCCCTGCTGCTGACCATGGCGGCGGGGTGGCTGGGGGGGGTGTTCGCAGCGAGCACCGCCTGGCTGGCCAGCCGCTGGAGCCACTGGCTCTCAAGTCCGGCCCATCCGGGCGGATCCGCCAGTCCCAGGCCCCTGCTCTGGGCCCTGGGGGCGGCCCTGGTGATCAGCCTGGCGGCCGTCGCCACCGGTGGCTGGAGCCTCAACGACGGCCAGTTGCTGATCCTGCGCATGGCCTATGGCGAGGATCGACCGGGCCTCGAAGTCCTGCCCTGGCGCCTGCTGGCCTCGGTTCTGAGCATCGCCATCGGCGCTCCCGGGGGTGTGATGCATGACGCCATGTCTCTGGGAGCGCTGCTGGCGGGACCCCTGATCGGCGATCTGCCCCCCTTGGAACGGCAGTTGCTGGTGTGGACCGGAGCAACGGCCCTGTTCAGCGGCGCCTGCCGCACCCCATTGTTCTGCGCCCTGTTCGTAGCCCAGATCGCCGGCAACGTCGCCCTGGTGCCCCTGCTGCTGCTCGTGGCTGCCCTGGCGGCACCGATCGGGCGCTGGGTGCGGTCGGACACGTGGAACGAGGTGCAGCTGGAATGCTGGCTTGAGGCGCACAGTATCGGCGGGGCAGAAAGGATGAAAGATGGCTGAGTCTTCGGGCTTCAATATTTGTTTGATTGGCTGAATAACTGAAGTCCCAGCCGTTGGACAAAAGACAGCAAAAGCTCGGGCGAAATGGGCTATTATTCTTTGGCTCTTGCGGGCAAAGAGGGCACCCGTCTCCATCGTTGGCCCAACAGCTCAGCCCGCAGGGCTCGTTCTCGTCATCCATACTGGCCTACCCAGAGTTGTGACGTCCCATCCAGACAGTTATCCCCTCCAGATTTCTCACCTTGTCTAGCCATGAATTCAAGAGGGATGCGTTGAAATCACCCAAAGCTCCAGAGGACGAAAAGCTCCGCCTCGCCAAACTCCGCTCCCTGCGGCTCCTCGACACAGGAGAGGACATCCGTTTTGACAGGCTGACCCGATTGACGGCGCGGATCTTTGAGGTGCCGATCTGCGTGATCAGCTTGATGGATGAAGATCGCCAATGGTTCAAATCCTGCGTGGGCCTGGAAATCTCTGAAGTTGCCCGAAGCGTTTCCTTCTGCGGACACACGATCACCTGCCCCGATGTACTGATCGTCGAAGATACGCTTGAGGATGAGCGTTTCATCGATAATCCCATGGTGGTGAATGATCCCCACATTCGGTTTTATGCCGGATGTCCGCTGATCCTTGATCAGCGCAAACTCGGCACTCTCTGCATTGCCGATCATTCGCCCCGAGCCCTGGATCAGCGGCAGATTGAGATCCTGAAGGATCTGGCCAGCCTGGTGGAGCAGGAGTTGGCAGCCACCCTGCTGGCCACCAAAGATGGGCTCACTGGCCTCGAAAACAGACGCGGATTCATCGCCCTTGCCCAGCAGAGTCTGCAGTTGTGCACCCGCCAGGGTTTTCCTGTCTCACTGCTGTACCTCGATCTCGATCATTTCAAGACCATCAATGACCTCCACGGCCATGAAGAAGGCGATCGGGTCTTGATCGCCTTTGCCGATCGGATCAAGGATGTCTGTCGGGATTCCGATGTCGTTGCCAGGCTGGGTGGTGATGAGTTCGTGGTGCTGCTGATCAATTCCACCCGCGAGCAGTCAGAGACGGTTATCCTTCGCATCAAGGAAGCTTTGGCACACGACAACAAACTTTCGGGCAAAACTTACGACATTGATTTCAGCTATGGAATCACCTCCTATCAACCCGAGAGACATGAAACGATCGCCGAACTGCTTGCTGATGGCGATGCGCTGATGCACGAGATTAAGGTGCTCCGATGCGAGGAACGGGGCTCCGGCGATGTCCCGGCTGCCGCAGGATCCTCTTGGTAGGGCTTCGCCCACAGGGTCAACAACACCGTCGACTGAACGGCTCACCGGATCTGACGAGCCACGCCGGCGAGCAAGGAAGGCAGTGACGACTGGCAATCACTCCGGACGGGAGGAGATCCAGCGTTCGATCCGGTACCCCAGGATCACCACCAGCACCACCAGCCAGAACCACAGTTCCGGCGGATTGGCGTTGCACAACACCACCAGCAGCACCACCTCACTGACCAACCAGGGAAGTTCCTGGCGCAGCAGGGGGTTACGGATCTGCCAGCGTCGCTGCTCGCTCATGGCACCGGCCCGCTCTGGCGCAGGGATGGCCGATCCCAGAGGCGGTCGATGCGCAGACTGCGATAACCGCCAGTGAGGGAGCGCAGCCCGGGGAGCACATACGTGATCGGCGTGCGCCACTCCACGTAGGCATGGGCGGCGATGGTGAGGCCTTCACGCACCGGGAAAACGCCACTGCCCCCTGACAGGGTCCAGCGGTAGCCATCCCGGCTGGCGGGGTCCCGTTCCAGCTCGATCTCCGTGCGCATCACCGGGCCCCGTTTGAGCAGGTCCCGGGCCAGCTGGGGATTGCCGATGGTGGTGGAGATGTCTTCTTCCGTGGCTGGCAAGGCGAGCACCTGGGTCACCTTGCCCACGATGCCGCCGAACCGGCCCCGCTGGTCCCAGAGGGGCACCACCTCCACCGGCAGGCCCGCCGGCAGACGCCGGGCATCGGCAGGGGCGAAATAGGCCACGGCCCGCAGCAGCGGTGCCCGCTCACCGGTGGGGGCGGCGGCCCGGCCCAGGGTGCCGAGGCGCTGGCCGGTGGCGACGGTCTGGCCCTGGATCACCTGCAGATCCAGAACGGTGCCGTCCCGGTCGGCCAGCACCTGGCCGTCGTAGGCCAGGCGGGCCTCGGTGACCCGGATCTGGCGGCGCATGTCATCGATCTGATAGCGGCGCCGCAAGGCCTGGGTCTGGATGTCGAGCTTGACCTGCTCGTAGCTGGTCAGCAGCTCCTTCTCCTGGATCCTGACCGCATCGAGACTGACGCTGGTGCTGGTCAGACCCTGCTCGGCCGCCACCACCTCGGAGGCCAGGGGAGCCACCACCTCCCGCTGGCTCAGCCAGCGCAGGTTGCGCACCTTCTCCGCGTAGGTGGCCGCCAACTCCTCGTAGCGACGTCGATCCTGGGCCAGCTTGGCCAGAGAGGTGTCGACACTGAGCTTCTCGCTGGCCAGCCGCAGGGCATCCCGGCGGTCGAGCTCGCGGTTATCGCGCTCCAGCTGGGCCAGGTTGCCGCGTTGCTGTTGCAGCTGGCGGTCGAGCACCGGCAGGTAGAGCTCCATCAGCACCTGCCCCTTGCGCACCTCCTGCCCCACCGCCACCCGCAGCTTCCGCACCTGTCCGCCGGAGCGGGCATCCAGCAGACCGGCCGTGTTGGGGTAGATCAGCACCCCCTGCCCCATCACCTCCGTGGGCACGGGCCAGAAAAGCACCCACAGTCCCAGGGCTCCGCCCATCGCCACCAGGCACGCCCCCACCTGGCCCCGATCACCGAGGCCCCGCCAGCGGCGGCGCAGGCCGCCAACCGGCCGGCTTGGCGGCGCTGCACCTGTGGGGGGAGCGGAGGTGGCCATCGCCGCCAGCATGCTGGATGGGAGCCCACCTGTCAGCCCGCCCGAACGCCCAATCGGGCCAGGACCGCGCCATCGGCCACACCCGCGATCACATCGGCCAGCAGCGGAGCCAGCACCGGCACTTGGGCGAAGGCCCCTCCAAAACCACTGAACACCCACAAGCCAGCCGCCCCCGGCAGCGGACCCACCAGGGGCAGCCCGCCGGTGCAAAAGGCCACCGGCACCTGCCGATAGGGACCAGGCAGGGCCGCCAGCAACGGGTCGAGGCCCGCGAGACCCTGGCGCAGACGGCCCTCCATGGCCGCCGCCTCTGGTGGCACGCCGCTGTCCAGGCCCGGCCGCACCAGGCTGATCTGACCCAGCAGCAACCCCTCGCCCCAAGGGGCGCAACCGGCATCGACGATCCAGCGTTCCTCCCCCAACTCCGGCGCCGCCCGCTCCAGGACGGGACGCTGCCAGTGGCGTGGCTGGACGATGCGGCGCTGCACGGCATGCCGCCACCAGGGACGACCCGAGGACGGCAGCAGCCTTGGCCGCGCCGGCATGGCCAACACCCCGGCCCAGCTGACGCGGAGGCGGTCCGGCAAACAGGGAGCGAGGGAGCGGCAACCGGCCCCGGCCGCCAGCACCACCTGCTCCGCCAGCAGGGGGCCGCCGGACTCCAGCTCCAGCTGCCAGCCAGCGGCCACCGGCTGCGGCGGGGCCACGACCCGCGCCCGCTGCCGCTCCACCCCGGCGGCCGCCAGCACCCGGGGCAGGGCCGCCATCAGCACGGCGGTGTCCACCTGGGCGAAGGGGGGGCGCAGCAGGGGGGTGGTCCAGTCGCCGCCATGGAGGCGCAGACCGCAGCGGCGCCAGCCGAGGGGGCCATGGTGGGACTGCAGCCGTCGCCAGCAGGCGGGGGCCTGGCGGAGCAGCGGGCCCAGGGGCCCCGGAGCCCCGGCCCACCAAGCCACCCCGCCGTAGCTGAGGGCCGTGGCCGTGGCCTCCCCCCCATCCACCAGGGTCACGACCAGCCCCCGCTCCGCCAGCTCCAGGGCCAGCAGGCTGCCGGCCAGGCCGCCCCCGATGACGGTCAGCCGGCCGGGGGCGGACACCCCTAGATCTGCAGCGTGAAGGAGCCGATCACGACGGCGAACAGGTCCTTCACCTTGTTCCAGCGGGCTTCGTTGGTGCTGGCCGCGAAGGTGTAGAGCCGGCCGCGATCCACCACCACGGTGGCGAGCTCGTGGCGATCCCGGTCGGCCAGGTGGACCGTGTACTCCAGGTCGTAATAGGTGCGGCCGCCCTGCTCGCGCTCGTGGGCCTCCACCAGTTCGGCGTCGCGGCCGCTGCCCTGCGGGGAAATCACACTGCGTCGCAGGGTCTCACCCACCTCGACGGCGCTGCCCAGCTGGCTGAGATCCCGGTCGGGGGTGACCTCGGACACCACCAGGCTGAGGGTTTCGTCGCTGTTGATCAGGTCGTGGAACACCACCTGGGGACCATTGCTGACCTGCACCCGGGTCCAGCCCGTGGGATACAGGAAGGCGTAGCGGCCATCCGGGCTCTGGAAGGAATTCAGACCCGCGGCGGCGGCGCTGCAGCCCACCAGCATCAGGCTCAGCAGCAGGGCCGCGACCAGAGATCCACCCCAACCTGAGCGCCCAGTGGCGGCGGGGGGAACGGGCGGGTGTGTGGCAGGGAAACCCATGGCACGGGGCGGAGCAGGGGAGCTGGCGAGAGCCGTTGCCATCCTCACCCGGCGCCCTGCCCGGCGCGGGCGGGCCGCCTAGATTCAGCCCACCTGCGGCCGGTTCCTGAGCGGTTTCACCCGACCCCTGGCCCGGCTGATCGACCAGTTCGAACGCCTGCCGGGCATCGGGCCCCGCACGGCGCAACGGCTGGCCCTGCACCTGCTGCGCCAGCCGGAAGAACAGATCCGCAGCTTCGCTGATGCCCTGCTGGCGGCCCGGAGTCAGGTGGGGCAATGCCGTCGCTGTTTCCATCTCTCCGCCGAGGAGTTCTGCGAGATCTGCCGCAACGAGGAGCGGCGCAACGGCCAGATCTGTGTGGTGGCCGACTCCCGCGACCTGCTGGCGATGGAACGCAGCCGCGAATTCCACGGCCACTACCACGTGCTGGGCGGACTGATCTCGCCGATGGATGGCATCGGTCCGGAGCTGCTGCAGATCCAGCCTTTGGTGGAGCGGGTCGACCGGGAGGGGGCCATCGAAGTGATCCTGGCCCTCACCCCCAGCGTGGAGGGGGACACCACCAGCCTCTACCTGGCCCGGCTGCTCAAACCCTTCACCAGCGTCACCCGCATCGCCTACGGGCTGCCGGTGGGTGGCGAGCTGGAGTACGCCGACGAGGTGACCCTGGCGCGGGCGTTCGAAGGACGCCGCCGGATGGAATGACGCGCTCGCAGGGGGACCATCCCAGCCAGGCCTTCGATCTGCTGGCCACCTTCGTCGAGGCCTCGGACGCCCCGAAACGCCTGGCCTGGTTGCCGACCGCAGGCACCCTGCCGCACCTGACGCAGCGATGGGAGCGACGCAGCTTCGGCACCGTCCTGCCCACCGCCCTGCGCAGCCTGGGCCAGGTGATCTTCATCAACAACCCGATCAGTGGCCTGCTGCTGTTACTGGCTCTGCTGGCACAGACACCCGTCATGGGCCTGTTTGCTGCCCTGGGTGTGGCCACGGCGAACCTCACCGCCAAGGCGATCGGCTGTGATCGGGGCGCTCGGCGCAATGGCATCTATGGCTTCAACGGCGCCCTGGTGGGCAGCGCCGCCGCTGCCTTCCGGGCGCCTGGGCCCCTGGGGGCCTGGCCGGTGGTGGTGGCCGTCGGCGCCGCCCTGACCACGTTGCTGCTCGAGCACCTGGGCCGCTGGCTGGTCCGGCGGCTCCGGGTGCCGCCCCTGACCCTGCCGTTCTGCCTGGTCACCTGGCTGATGCTTTCGGTGGTGATGGCCCTCGACCATCCCGCCATGGATCTGATGGCGGGATCCATCCCGTCGGCCCAGGGCCCTGGCGCCGCCGTCCTGCTGCTGGGGGTGGTGCGGGGCTTCGGCCAGGTCTTCCTCTGCCCGTCCCTGGCCAGCGGCCTGCTGGTGCTGGGGGCCGTCGCCGCCGGCAGCCCCCTGGCCGCCCTGATCGGCCTGGCCGGGGGACTGGCCTCCAGCCTGGCGGCCCTGGCCATCGGCATGGCTCCAGGGGCCATCGCCCTTGGGCTGGGCAGCTACAACGGCATCCTCACCGCCATGGCCCTCGGCGGCACCTTCTACGCCACCACCCGCGGCAGCGTTCTGATCGCCCTGGTCGCCGCTGCGGGATCCAGCCTTGTGACACCGGCCCTGGCGCCGGCCTTCGCCAGCGCAGGGCTGCCCGTGCTGACGCTGCCGTTCATCGTGGCCACCCTGGCCACGTTCGTGGTGGTGCGCCGGGCGCTCCCCTCCCTTCTGCCGGTTGCCCTGCATTCGGTGCTCACCCCTGAAGAGCATCGCCAGCGGTTCGTTGTGGCGACAGCCCTGCTGTCGGAATTCCGCCGCCAACTGAGCCGGGCCCTGGCCGGGGAGCGTCAGTTGGCGCTGCTACCGCTCGCGCCTGTCACCCAGCGCCAGCGGCTGCGGGCCCTATTCGCGGACCTCGACCGGGACGGCAGCGGCAGCCTCACCGTGGCGGAGCTGGCCGAAGGTCTGGAGCAGCGACAACCTGGAACTCCGCCCAGGAGCCCATCTCCCCTGCCCCCGGGGCTGCTGCTGGAGGAGGTGGTGAAGGGCATGGATCTCGATGGCGATGGCCAGGTGGATCCCGAGGAGTTCGCTGAACTGATGCTGCGGCTGCGCCGCCTGCAGGAGGGGCGCGAGCGGCTGCTCACCTACCTGCAACCGGTGGATGCCGACGGCAATGACCAGCTGGAACCCGCCGAGCTCGACCGGCTGCTGCGCAGCGTCGGACAGCCCCGGCTCAATTACCAGGAACGCCGGCACCTGTTCGGCCACAGAGGCCGGGGCCTGAGCTGGGGAGCCTTCATCGACCGGCTCCTGCTGACCTGAGGGAGCAACCCTCGCAGGGAGATCCCCGGGCCGCGGCGATGCCCCTATTGTCTGGTTCTGCCGCTCCGGAGTGCCGTTCGGAGCCCCTAGCGAGCGGTTGCCCTGACAGCGATGCGACCCACCAGCCGCTACAGCGCCATCCCCCCCACCGAGCGGCTGCCGGAGTGGATCCGTCGCCCCCTCGGTGAGGCCTCGGCCACCGAACGGGTCCAGGGTGTGGTCCGGGACCAGCGGCTGCACACCATCTGCGAGGAGGGGCGCTGTCCCAACCGGGGCGAGTGCTACGCCGCCGGCACGGCCACCTTTTTGCTGGGCGGACCCATCTGCACCCGCAGCTGCGCCTTTTGCCAGGTGGACAAGGGCAGGGCGCCGCTGCCCCTCGACGCAGACGAGGCGGAGCGGGTGGCGGAGGCGGTGCAGGTGCTCAACCTGCGCTATGTGGTGCTCACAGCCGTGGCCCGCGACGACCTGGCCGACCACGGCGCCAGCCTGTTCACCACCGCCATCTCGGCGATCCGCCGCCGCGACCCGCAGGTGCTGATCGAGGTGCTCACCCCCGATTTCTGGGGCGGCCATGCCGACCCCGAACGCGGCCGTCTGGCCCAGCGCCAACGGCTGGCCGCGGTGCTGGCTGCCGCGCCGGTGTGCTTCAACCACAACCTGGAGACGGTGGAACGCCTGCAGGGGGAGGTGCGCCGCGGCGCCACCTATGGCCGTTCCCTGGAGCTGCTGGCAGCGGCCCGGGAACTGGCGCCGGAGATTCCCACCAAATCCGGTCTGATGCTCGGGCTCGGCGAAACAGCCCAGGAGGTGGTGGCCACCCTGGAGCACTTGCGGACCGCCGGTTGCCAGCGCCTCACCCTGGGTCAGTACCTGCGCCCCTCCCTGGCCCACATCCCCGTGGCCCGCTACTGGAGACCGGAGGAGTTCGAGCAGCTGGGCGCCATGGCCCGCGCCATGGGGTTTGCCCAGGTGCGCAGTGGCCCATTGGTGCGCAGCAGCTACCACGCCGCCGGATGAGGCCCAACGTCCTGGCCGACGTTCTCAGAGGCGCAGCAGGAACCCCTCCCGGAGGTGGAAGTCGGGCTCGGCCCCAGGGTGGGCCAGGGCCCAGTAGCTCAGCCGGCCGCTGCGTTCCTCGATCACGCTGGTGATCCCCACCTGCAGCGGCACCAGCGCGCCGAGCCCCTGCGGCAGAGGCACATCCAGGAGCAGTGTCAGTTCGCCAGCGCCGCGGATGACGCGATGCGGCGGCAGGTCGTAGCCGGGCTCGGGCCGCAGACCATCGCGATAATCCTCCAGCCGGTAGAGGTTCCAGTGGCCAGCCGGGGACAGGTTGAGCTCCCAGTAGGGCCGCGCCCCCTCGATCCCCCAGAAGCACTCGAAACAGGTTGTGGCCCAGAGGCCATCCCGGCGCGCGGGCGCCAGCACCGGAGCCGGAAGATGCACCGACTCGATCGCCCCTGCCAGCCGAAAGCGGAGCAGGAGGCGCCGGCCCTCCCGATTGATCTCACCCCCCAGCTGAAGGGTCGGCGACGCGCTGCCGCCATCGAAGGGGCGCAGCTCGAAGCGCTGGGACCCGGACGCGTCCATCAACGGACGGAGGCGAGGCCGGCCCTAAGCCCAGCAATCAGGTCCCGGATCTGGGTCTCCTGGGCCTCGATGCTCTCGGTGAGGCGGAACTGCACCAAGGCGCGCTGCAGGTTGTGGCCGGGTCGGTCCGTTTTGAAATAAACGTTGCCCGCCAGATGATCGGTGAAGAAACGCAGGCCGAGCTCAAAACTGATCAGGCGCATCGCCACATAGAGGTGGTCGTAGTCAGCCGCGGTGAGAAACCCTGAGGCGGCGGCCAGATAGCCGCTGAGCACCTCCCGGCAGAGGGCGACATCGAAACAGACGCCCTCCAGATCCGCCGTTTCCTCCCCCAGGGGATTGCAGCAGGAGCGCAGACAATCACCGATGTCGTAGTGGATCAGTCCGGGCTTCACCGTATCGAGATCCACCAGGGCGCAGGCCTGGCCGGAGCAGACCTCCATCATCACGTTGTTCACCTTGGGATCCCCGTGGATGGGGCGAAGCCGGAGTTGGCCGCTGTCCCTGGCCGCCTCCAGCACCGAGGCAAAGTCCCGCCGCTCCTCCACGAAGGCGAGGCACTGCAGCACCCCATTCCCCGCAGGGTCCGGCGCCCTGGCCAGCACCGCGTCGTAATGCTCCAGATACCGGGGCGTGACGTGAAAACCTTCCAGGGTGTCGGCCAGTCCGGCCGGGGGCAGGTCACTGATCAGGTGGTGGAAAACGCCCAGCCCGAAGCCCACCTCCCTGGCCTGCTCGGCACTGGCCACCACATCGAAGCTCCGGGAGGATTCGATGAAGCTGATCAGCCGCCAGAAGCCACCGTCCCGCTCCACCCAGGGGCGCCGTTCGTCGCCGCTCAGCAACACCCTGGGGTGCTCCCAACGGCGCTCACCCAGCAGGGCACAACCCTCGTTCAATCGCGCCTCGACATGCTCAGCGACGGCCATCATGTTGGCCATCACCAGTTCGGGCTGCGCAAATACCGTCCGGTTCAGGCGCTGGAGCACAAAGCGCTGCAGCGGGGCCCCGTCGCAGACGACCAGGTAGCTGTCGTTGACATTGCCATTGCCCAGGCGCTCCAGGTCAAGGATCGGGCCCGGAAGTTCAAACGCCGCAGCAATGGCGGCCAGCTCGCCATTGGCATCCCCCAGGGTCATGGCTGGCTGCAGCGGTTGCGACGGGATGATCGCATGCCGTCATGGTGTCACCAACGCAGGCCGTTCCATGCTGTCTTGAGGGTGGGCCAGCGGAGCAATGTCGTGCTAGGAGGTTGGGGCTTGCCGTTGAGGCGGGCCCCATCTCAGGGATTCTGAGGTACACCATGAATCATGACGTCGCGGTCCTCATCGGACGCTTCCAGCCCTTTCATGCAGGGCATTTTTCGTTGATCGCTTCGGCCCTCGACAGGGCCGAGCGCCTGTTGGTCCTGCTGGGCAGTCATCGCTGCGCCCCTGACACCCGCAACCCCTGGAGCAGTGAGGAACGGGAGCGCATGATCCGCGCCTCCCTGCCCGCCGACTGGCAGCGCCGGCTGGAGGTGATCCCGATCCGCGATCATCTCTACTCCGACAATCTCTGGCTGGCGGAGGTGCAGCAGAAGGTGCTCTCCGCCACCGATGAGGAGGATCGGGTGCTGCTGGCCGGTCATCGAAAAGACCGCAGCAGCTACTACCTCGATCTTTTCCCCCAATGGGACTTTCAGGACGTGCCCCTCAACAGCGACGTCCACTCCACGACGATTCGCCAGGCCTACTTCTCCGGCGCCGATGACTCCCAGTGGGCCTCCCATGTGCCGGAGGCGGTGCATGCCTTCCTGACGGACTACCGCGAGACGGGTCGCTATCGCTGGCTGCGCCAGGAAGCCGATTACATCGCCGGCTACCGCCAGCTCTGGTCGGTGGCGCCCTACCCACCCACCTTCGTCACCACCGATGCCGTGGTGGTTCAATCGGGCCACGTGCTGGTGGTGCGCCGCCGGGTGCGGCCCGGCCAGGGGCTGATCGCCCTCCCCGGGGGCTATCTCAACCAGAAGGAGATGGTGGTGGAGGGGATGCTGCGGGAGCTGCGCGAGGAGACGGGTCTGAAGGTGCCCAAACCAGTGCTTGAGGGGTCGATCGCCGACCGCCACGTCTTTGATGCTCCGGGTCGCTCCCAGCGCGGCCGGGTGATCACCCATGCCTTCCTGATTCAGCTCAAGGGGGGGGGTCTCCCCAGTGTGCGCGGCGGCGACGACGCCGAAAAAGCCTTCTGGATGCCCTTGGCCGACATCTACGCCCACGAAGACACGTTCTTCGAGGACCACATCCAGATCATTCAGCACTTCATCTCCCGGATCTGACCCACCGCCGCCGGTGACGGCTGGCCCATCAACGCTTCAGGCCTGGGGAGACCGGGCCGGAGCCCCCTTATCCCCATCGTGCGGAGCGCACAGCATGGACTTCAATCTTCTGCTCGACACCGATAGCTACAAAGGCAGCCACTGGCTCCAGTACCCCCCGGATCTCACCGCCATGGGGGCCTACCTGGAGAGCCGGGGTGGCGAGAACCCGGACACCCTGTTCTTTGGGTTGCAGATGCTGCTGGAAACCACCCTGGCGCGGCCCGTCACCCAGGGGGATATCGAAGAGGCCGCCGACCTCTGGACCGCCCACGGCCTGCCCTTCAACCGTGGGGGCTGGCAACACCTGCTCAGCGTCCATGGCGGTCGGCTGCCCCTGCGCATCCGGGCCGTCCCCGAGGGCAGCCGGGTGCCGACCGGCAACGTACTGATGACGGTGGAGTCCACCGATCCGGCCCTGGCCTGGCTGGTCACCTGGGTGGAAACCCTGCTGCTGCGGCTCTGGTACCCCACCACGGTGGCCACCCGCAGCTGGCACTTCCGGGAGCTCCTGCAGGCAGCGCTGGAGCGCTCCGCCGATGACCCGGCCGGCGAACTCCCCTTCCGCCTCCACGACTTCGGCTCCCGCGGCGTCTCCAGCCACGCGAGCGCCGCCATCGGCGGCCTGGCCCACCTGGTGGCCTTCCGCGGCACCGACACCGTCGCGGCTCTGGTGGCGGGCCGGCGGCACTACGACTGCCCGATGGCCGGCTTCTCGATACCCGCCGCCGAGCACTCCACGATCCTGGCCTGGGGGCAGGAACACGAGCTGGAGGCCTACCGCACCATCCTCGACCGCTTCGCCAGGCCGGGTGCCGTACTGGCGGTGGTCTCCGATGCCTACGACCTCTGGAACGCCGTCGACCGGCTCTGGGGCGAGCAGCTGCGGCAGCAGGTGATCGCCTCGGGCGCCACCGTGGTGATCCGGCCCGATTCGGGCGATCCGGTGGCGATCGTGCCCGAACTGCTGCGCCGCCTGGAGGCCCGTTTCGGCAGCCGGCTCAACGGCAAGGGCTACCGGGTGCTGGAGCACGTGCGGGTGATCCAGGGGGATGGCATCACCGCCACCAGCCTGCCGCTGGTCATCGAGTCGATCCTGGCGGCGGGCTTCAGCGTCGAGAACGTGGCCTTCGGCATGGGCGGCGGCCTGCTGCAACAGGTGAACCGGGACAGCCAGCGCTTCGCCTACAAGGTGTCCTGGGTGGAACGCTCGGGCCGGATCCGGCCGGTGCACAAGTGTCCGATCACCGATCCCGCCAAAACCAGCAAGGCCGGCGTGCTCGACCTGATCCGGGACGAACGGGGGTACCGGACGGTGGTGCTGGAGCGACCGGAGCCCCATCCGGCCAGCTGCCTCCAGACCGTGTTCGAGAACGGGTCGCTGGGGCGTCGCTCCAGCCTCGAGGAGGTGCGGGCCAGGGCGATGCAAGGCTGAGCGGCTGTCCCCCGTGGGGTCCCCACGAGCCAATTCCTCGTCTTCGGCTGGCATCTCTACCGAGCGTGCTCGGCCTGGGGCTTGGCCTGGCCGGGCCCTCCTGGGCGGCACCAGCCTTCCGGGCCACCGTGCTCTCGGTCGGCGACGGAGACACCCTGCAGGTCCGCAGCGGCGAGCAGCGGATCACGGTCCGCCTGGCCTGCATTGACGCCCCCGAGATGGCCCAGACCCCCTACGGCCAACAGGCGCGCCAGGTCCTCCAGTTGCGCCTGCCCGTGGGGCGGTCGGTGACGATCCAACCCCAGGGCCGCGACCGCTTCGGGCGCACGCTGGCCGAAGTGATCAGCGTCACCAACATCAACCTGGCCCTGGTGGAGGACGGCCTGGCCTTCGCCTACCGCCGCTCTCTCGCCGCCTGCGACGGGGCGGCCTACCTGGAGGCCGAGCAGCGGGCCCTCCACCAGGGGGTCGGTGTCTGGCGGGTGCCGGGTCGGAGCACCCGGCCCTGGGAGTTCCGGCGCGGTCGTTCCACCCGGATTCCCGATGGCAGCACCTAGGGTCTGGGGGCCACTGGGTGGCTGGCCATGCTCCGTCCCGAGGCCACGGCCTGGCAGGCCCTTCCGGGGCCGGAATGCCTGCGTCGGCTCGGGGTCGGCGAAGCCGGCCTGAGCGAGGCCGACGCCGCCGACCGCCTGGCCAGCGTCGGACCCAATCGACTTGCCCTGCCGCCGGGCCCAGGCCGCTGGCGGATCCTGCTGGATCAGTTCAGCAACGTGATGCTGGTGCTGCTGCTGGCGGTGGCGGCGGTGTCCGCCGCTCTGGCAGTGCTGGATCACTCCTTCCCCAAGGACGCGATCGCGATCCTCACGATCGTGGCCCTCACCGCCCTTCTGGGCTACCTGCAGGAAAGTCAGGCGCTGCTGGCCCTGCGCAGCCTGCTGAACCTGGCCCAGCCCCTGGCCCGCGTGCGTCGGGACGGACACTGGCAGCGCCTCCCCAGTGACCAACTGGTGCCGGGGGACCTGATCCGCCTGGAAAGCGGCGATCGGGTGCCCGCCGATGCCCGGCTGCTGGAGGGCAGCGAACTGGGGCTGCAGGAGGCAGCCCTCACCGGCGAGGCCGATCTGGTGAGCAAGCGCCCTGAACCGCCGCTGGCGGCCGAAACACCTTTGCTGGAAAGGAGCAACTGTCTGTTCCTGGGCAGCGAGGTGGGGCGTGGACGGGGGCTGGCCGTGGTGACCGCCACAGGGATGGCCACCGTGCTGGGGGGCATCGCCACCCTGATCCAGACAGCCCGCCCTGAGTCGACACCCCTGCAGAAGCGACTGGCGGACCTCTCTGGCCAGCTGGTGGCCTGGGCCCTGGTGCTGGTGGCAGCGGTGGTGCTGGGGGGCTGGTTACTGGGCGGATCTCCCCTGGCCCTGCTGGAGCTGGCCCTCTCCACCGCTGTGGCGATCGTGCCCGAAGGATTGCCGGCCGTGATCACGGTGAGCCTGGCGATCGGCACCCGGCGGATGGTGCAACGGGCTGCCCTGATTCGCCATCTGCCGGCGGTGGAGGCCCTGGGCGCCATCACCGTCATCTGTACGGACAAGACCGGGACCCTCACCCAGAACCGGCAGGTGGTGGTGGAGCTCCGCTGTGGCACCCAGGCCCTGAACCTCACCGCGAGCGGCTTCAGGATCCGGGAGCTGGCGCCTCCACGGAAGACCGGGGCCGGCATCGCCGAGGGTCCTTTTGACCTGCTTCTGCAGGCCGGCGTGCTCTGCAACGATGCCGAACCAGGGCAGCGGGGATGGACAGGAGACCCCACCGAGGTTGCCCTGATGGAGGCCGCCGCCACGGGGGGCCTGGAGGGATCCGGCCTACGTGCGAAGCACGGGCGTACGGCGGAGATCCCCTTCCGCGCCGAGCGCCAGAGGATGGCGGTCTGGGTGAGCGACCCCGACGGCAGCCTGGCGTCGCCCCTGGGTCCAGCGTCCTTCGTCTCCGCCAAGGCAGAGGGGTCCCAGCTGCTGATCGTCAAGGGAGCTCCGGAGGTGATCCTGCACGACTGCGATCGCTGGTTGGATGGGGCCGGGGCGCGGAGCCTCACGCCGGCCGAGCAGGACTGGTGGTTGGAGGAAGCGCGCGGGCTGGCTTCGGCCGGCCTGCGGATGCTGGCCTTCGCCTGCAGCCCGCACCACCCAGGGCCAGAAGCCGGACTGGGGGGTCTGGTGCTGGTCGGCCTGATGGCGCAGCGCGATCCGCCCCGGCCGGAGGTGCCCGGTGCCGTGGCCCGCTGCCATGGGGCCGGCATCCGGCCGGTGATGGTCACCGGCGACCATCCCCTCACGGCGCGCGCCATCAGCACGGCCATCGGCCTGGCGGAACCGGGCAGCCCGATGGCTCAGGGTCCGGAGCTGGAGGGCCTCGACGACGCGTCGCTTGAAGCCGTGGTGCAGCGGACCAGCCTCTTTGCCAGGGTGCTGCCGGAACAGAAGCTCCGCATCGTGCGCGCGCTTCAGGCCACGGGCGCAGTGGTGGCCATGACCGGTGACGGCGTCAACGATGCCCCGGCCCTGCGCCAGGCCCACATCGGTGTGGCCATGGGCATCAGTGGCTCGGACGTGAGCCGGGAGGCGGCGGATGTGGTGCTGCTCGACGACAACTTCGCCTCCATCGTCAATGCCGTGGAGGAGGGCCGGCAGGTGTACGCCAACATCCGCCGCTTCGTGCGCTTCATCCTGGGCTGCAACCTGGGCGAACTGATCACCATCGGCTCGGCGCCGCTGCTGGGTCTGGCCCTGACGCCCCTGCAGATCCTCTGGATCAACCTGGTGACCGACGGCCTGCCGGCCCTGGCCCTGGCATTGGGTCCACCCGGGGAGGATCTGATGCAGCAGCCGCCGATTGACCCTGGCGAGTCGCTCTTCGCCCGCGGGTTGGGCGGCGCCATCGTGCGCATCGGGCTGGTGTTCGGGGCCCTGGTGGTGGCGCTGATGCTGGTGGCTTCCCGCCTCGGCCGTCCCTGGCAGACCATGGCCTTCACCACCCTCTGCCTGGCGCAACTGGGCCATGCCCTTTCGGCCGGCAGCGACCGGCCCCTGTGGCGCACCCCTCTCCTTTCGAACCCCTGGCTGCTGGGAGCGGTGCTGGCCACCGCCGCCCTGCAGCTGACGCTCCTCTACGTGGCGCCGATGGCCCGGTTCCTCGGAGTCACCGCCCTTTCTGCCATCGATCTGGCGGCCTGTGCAGGAGTGAGCCTGGCCTTCGTGGGCTACCTGGAGCTGGAGAAATGGCTCGCCCAGATTCTGCGCCATGCTGGCCATTCACCCCACCCCCATACCAGCGCATGAGCCTCGATCAGGCGCGCTCCTTCCTGGCCCGCATGCAGGACGACGAGGCCCTGCGCGGCCAGGTGCTGGCCGCCGCCACGGCCGATGACGTGGCCCAGATCGCCGCCGGCAAGGGCTTCGACTTCTCGGGGGATGAACTGCTGCGGCTGTCGGGGAAGAAGGTCGGTCGGGTCACGGTGACCAAGCAGGACATCCCTGGGGAATACAACTGAGCGGAGCTGGTTAGGCCACCGCCAGACGGCGCCACTGGCTGCGCAGCTGGTGCGGCACCGGCAGGGGCCGGTAGTCGCGCGGATCACTGGGGCCGTGGCGCAGCACTGCATTGACCAGCAGGGCAGGGATCCGACCCCTGTTGATGGCGCCATGGGGCACCCCGGGGGGAATGCGGACCCAGAGGCCTTCGTCCTCCCGCAGCGTGATGCGGCGCAGCTGGCGGTTCTGCAACACCACCAGATCGATCGATCCGCGCAGCACGAGCAGCTGATCGGTCTGGAAGCGGTGGCAGAAGAGTTCAAAGGAATCACCGCTGCCGATCTCGGCGATCAGGGTTTCGTCGCTGGCGCGGGGGGCGGAGAACACCGCCTCACCATGCAGCGAACGCCCCATGGGAAGCAGTTCGACGTTGCGGGAGAGGGTCATGACAATCGCAGCAAGTGGATTAACTTTCGCGACTGTTTTTCCGGTTCATCGTCGTATTGGATACCGACAGGTGGCGCTGTCAGGATTTAAGAGCGCCGCTCGCATCAAGCCCTTCGGCGAAACGCCGGTTCACCTCGTTCCAGTTCACCAGCGACCACCAGGCAGCGATGTAGTCCGGCCGGCGGTTCTGGTAGCCGAGGTAGTAGGCGTGCTCCCACACATCCAGTCCCAGCAGGGGGACGCCCCGCTCGATGCCCGGCAGATCCATCAGCGGGTTGTCCTGGTTGGCGGTGCTGGTGATTGCCAGGCTGCCGTCAGGTCGCCGGATCAGCCAGGCCCAGCCCGAACCGAAGCGGTCGGCCGCCGCCTGGGCGAAACGCTGCTGCAGCGCTTCGGGGGAATCGAAAGCCGCCGTGATCGCCGCCTGCAGCTGCGGCGATGGGGTTCCCCCTTGGCCGGGCGGTGCCATCACCCGCCAGAAGAGGGAGTGGTTGTAGTGGCCGCCGCCGTTGTTGCGAACGGCGGCCGGGTACCGGGAGATTCGGCCCTGCAGGTCCTCCAGCGACAACCGTTCGAGCTCGGGATGGTCGGCGATCCGGGCATTGAGGTTGGCCACGTAGGCGCCGTGGTGGCGGTCGTGGTGGATCGTCATCGTGGTGGCATCGATCGACGGGGCCAACGCCTCGGCCGGGTAGGGCAACGGCGGCAGCACGAAGGCCGCGAGCGCCGTGCCGGCTCCGGCGGTGAACACCGCCAGGCCCACCAGTCCAGCGAGGCCACAAGCCCTAAGGAATCGGAGCAATGACAGCAGGGCCATGGGCAGGGCGGGAAGCATCTGATTCGTTTCTAAACGGCACCGCCGGGGAAAGCCGAACGCCAGTCCAGCCAGGGCAGGCCCGGCAGGATCGCCGGCGTCGTGGCGCGATAGGCCTCGTACTGGGGGTGGAGGCTGCAGAGGCCTGTCTCCTCCCGCCGTGCCTTGAACCCCAGCACCACGACCAGGCCCAGCAACAGGGCCAGATGCAGCAGGCTGCCCAGGGCCACGGTGACCCCCAGCGAGCAGAGGATCAGCGACTGGTACAGCGGATGGCGGCAGCGGGCGTAAGCGCCGGTGGTCACCAGAGCGGCCTCGGGCATCGGTTCGGGCAGGGGGCTGAGGCTGGCGCCCAGATTCAGGGCGCCGCGGGCGGCCAGCACCAGACCAAGGGCGAACAGCGCCAGGCCCCCGAATCGCAGCGCCAGCGGCCAGTGCAGACCCAGGGAGTCCGGCGAGGGGGTGGCCGGCAGCAGATGGGCCAGGATCAGGGCCATCTGGGCGATCAGCCACCACTCACCACGGCGGTTGTCGCGCAGACCGGCCCAGGAAAACCCCCAGGCGCTGAGCCGTGTGGCCAGGGCGTTCGGCATGGTGACCTCGCAGATCAACGTCCAACTCCATGCTGGGCTGGGATCGGCTTTACGGGCGTAGCAATTCCTCCACCACAGGATCGAGAGCGGCCGGGTGGCGCAGCAGGGCACTGCCCAGCTTGAGATCAGCGATGCCGGCCATGGGCAGGCGGGGCCAGGGCGGGGCCGTCAGGGTGCCGTGCTGGGGGCTGCCAAGGCTGAGGAAGCGGCGAGTGCGAGCGATGAAGCCACCCAAGGAAAAACCCAGGAGGTCGATGGGCTCACGCGCCCCGAACGCCGCCTCGATGTGGCCGGCGAACCGCTGGGCCGACGCCTGGATCGGCGCGATGCCGAAGCGCAGCGGCAACGCAGGCAGGAGGAGAGGCTCTCGTCTGCCGTTCAAGCCTCGCAGCAGATGGTCAAACACCCTCGGGATGTCAAACAGCCCGTGAACAAGAACCAGAGGGAGGTTGTTGGGCTGTTCCCGATAGGAAGGAATGGAGGCTGACAGCGGCACACTCTCCATCCTGCGATGGAGAGCGGCAGAGAACTGGCTGGAGGGAAGTGTTTGTCTGACTTGGGCGCATCGCCGGGCTCAGACGCGGCTTGCAGGTGGTTGTCAGAAGGGCCGCCTTCAGGGGCTCACGACTGACATCGTCAGATGAATGGATGAAACCGGTGCAGATGGCTGAACCTTATTTGATCGCTGGAGAAACGGCGGCGTCCACCGATTGGATGGTGGTATGGGGGGTGTGGATGCCCGCAGAGGGATCTGCCTTGGACTCGGGGAAGGGGATGACGAGCATGGAGACCAGAAAGGCCGTTCCGCTGATCGCGGCAACCGCCAGCTGGGCTACCGGGCTTACAGGATCCATGACGGTTGCTTCACTGCCTCTTAAGAATACACCAAGTCATCGCTCATGGCTATGGGGGGGCGTCAGTGCTGCAGCAGCAGCGCGGCGATCGAACAGGACGGTCAGAATTCAAACGCTGACAGGGCTTGGGGAGGGTGACGAGCCCCGACACCACCCCCCGGCCTGTGCTTGAGAGCCTCCGTGGCCAGCGCTCTGGCCGCAGATAAGCTGAGAGCGAGAGGAAAACTTGGATGAGCCGCCCCAGATGAACCGCTACGACGCGCTGGCGGAACGGTGGCGGCTCCAGAGCAGCAGGACCGACGAGCTCCAGGACTCCCTCCGCACCCACTCCTATCTATTGCTCAACGAGCTGGCAACGGAGTTGGGGGTGGACGCGAAAACCTGGAAGGAGCAGAAGAACCCCTTCCACCGCCGCTATGTGGAGTACCGCCTCTCACCCTTCCCCGGCTCCGAAGGTGAGACGCGAATTGACCGGTACACCCCCAGGGGCGAACTCGAATTCGCCATCGTCGTCACCTTCGACCACGGCGAGGACCAGTTTCCGAAAACCCGCTTCCTGCTGCCCCTGGCCACCCGCATGTACCGACAGCATCCCCAGTTCTGCCTGTGGGACCCCCTCCAGGCCGCCCCCCTGGAAGGCTTTCAGTGGGTGGCCACCCGAGCGGCCGTGATTCAGGACATCTTCAGTCTCCTGGATCGGGAACTGGCGATCGATCCTTTTGAGGGGCCGCCGACACCACCCAGGCTCGGCTGTCTCTGATCGGCGCCGCAGAAAAGCCACCGGCCGTTCAGGCGAGCACAGGGAAACATCCCCGCAGGCCACTGACGAGCATCTGGACGGCGATGGCACTCAGCAGCAAACCCATCAGCCGGCTGATCACCTTCTCCTGCAATTCCCCGAGAGCCTGACGCAGGGGCATCGATGCGATCAACAACAGATAGATGACGATGGCCAGCAGACCGATCACGGCGCTCAGGGCCGCCTTCCCGTGCCAGGCCGACGGGGCATCGGCCACCACCAGGGAAATGGCGCCGGGGCCCGCCAGCAGGGGCAGACCGATCGGCACCACGCCGACGCTGTCTTCGGTGCCGTCCAGCGAACCATGGCTCACTTCGCGCCCATCAATCAGGCGCAGCCCGATGGGCAGCAGGATCAGCCCGCCGGCCACCCGGAACGCCTCCAGGGTGATGCCGAACAGGTCGAGCAGGGCCTGACCCCACCAGCAGGCGGCGATCAGGGCACAGAAAAAGGTGAGCACCGCCAGGCGGCTGATCCGTCGGATGCGGACGGGATTGCCCCGACCCGCCTGCACCACCACCGGCAGCAGACCGATGGGCGAGCTGATCGCCAGCAGGCCGACGGCCGTATTGATCAGGGACATGGCGGCCCCGGGGGAACCGGGAATTCAATGACCATCATCGGAGCCGTGGGCGCATCGGCACGCCGGACACATCCGGTCATCACCCCATGGCTCCGGCCCCATTGCAGCGGTGACGAGCACCGATTGACTGACGGGGCCCTCCACGCTCGACCCATGACCGTCACTCGAGCCCGGCTTCGACGGCGCGCCGGCCAGGCCTCCCCGCTGCTCCTGGCCCTGCTGCTTCCCGCCCCGGCGGCGGCCACCACCTATCAGGCCCTTTGCGGCAACAACCCCTGCAGCATCAACCTCGACGCCAACGGCATCGGGGACCGGAACAGCTTCATCCCCATCGGCCGCATCGCCCGCTGGTATGCGGGTGGGCAGGAGACCTACGACAGCACCAACGGCACGATGGGAGCCGTGGGTGGCGGCACCGCCGGGGCCATCGCCGGTGGCCTGCTGCTGGGCCCGATCGGCCTGGTGGGCGGGATGGTCGGCGGGGCACTCGCCGGCTCCAAGGCCGGCAAGACGGCGGACCTCTACTTCACGGTGGTGGGCTACGACAGCGGCGGCGACAAGACGACGCTCAACTTCCGATTCGTGAATCCAAGACCCGCCAACCAGCTGAAGCAGGAACTGGCGGCGCTGACAGGGCTGGCTCTGGGTGAAACCCGTTCCCTCGCCGACTTGCAGCGCCAACGGGATGGCCTGCCCCAGCGCCTGGGCAGTAGTGGCCCGTCACCCCAGTCGATTCGCTCCCAGCCCTACGGGTCACCCTCCCGCTAACGCTGAGCCTCGACGGCCAGCCGATCCAGGGCCTCCTGCATGGTCCGCGTCACCTGCCGGTAGCACTGCAGCACATAGGCCCGGTCGCGGCTGGCCGCATGGCCTCTGCGCACGAAGCGGATCGGCGGGCACACCCGCGTGCGGATCCTCACCGGCAGGGGCAGGTTGAGCAGGGGGCCCAGGGCCAGGCCCCAGGGGAGGCCCAGGTAGAGGGGCATCACCTCCGGATCGATGCCGAACAACCACGGCATGCCCCGCTCGTGCAGGGCCCGGAACTGGGGATAGAAGTCTTCGAGCACCACCAGGGTGTCGTGGGCGCCCCAGGAGATCACAGGGATGATCGGCAGGCCATGCCAGATCGCCAGGCGCAGGAAGCCGGTGCGGCCGGCGAAATGGATGCGGCCCCGGTCCCGGTGGGGGCGGAAGGTGTCCTGACCGCCACCGGGATACACCAGCAGGCTGTGGCCCTCCTCCAGGGCCGCGAGGGCCAGGCGAGGATGGTAAGGAATGGCGCCTGTGCGGGAGGCCAGATCCGCCAGCGGCGGATAGCCCAGCCACACCTTGGGGTGGGCCAGCCCCAGCACCCGGC
The DNA here is from genome assembly GCA_943372935.1 of Synechococcus sp. UW140. Lineage (GTDB taxonomy): Bacteria > Cyanobacteriota > Cyanobacteriia > PCC-6307 > Cyanobiaceae > Cyanobium. Next base: position 11,308 of record CALSAP010000005.1, on the reverse strand, counting down.
GCTCCAGACCAAAACGGCGGAACCAGTCGTACATGACCATGTGCATGTCGGGTGCCGCCAGGCCGCCGTTGTGGGTGCCCACGAACAGCACGGGGTCCGTCGCGGGGATGTGCTCCCAGCCATCAGAAACGACTCGGAAGTAGTGGTGGTAGAGCCAGCCCCAGAAGGGCATCAGCCGCTGGATCAACTGCGGATCCCGGCGTTGCCAGCGGTGCAGCGCGGCCTGGCGGGACACGGGCATGGTCGGAAGGACAGTGGGCTGGAGTCTGGCGACCCGGCGGGCCCCGAACCGCGGGATGCCCTTTCTAGGGTTGATCGGTGCCTGCAGCCCGACGCTGCACCCGGTTCCTGCCCTCTGCCCCATGGCCGAACTCACCCTGCTGTTCGATGGCGGCTGCCCCCTTTGCCTGCGGGAAGTCAAGATTCTGCGCCGTCGCGATGCAGAGCGGGTCCGCCTGGCCTTCGTGGACGTGGACGACCCCGCCTACGACCCGGCTCGATACGGCGGCATCACGTACGCCGACGCCATGGGCCGGATGCATGCCCTGCGCGCCGACGGTGACGTGATCAGAGATGTGGAGGTCTTCCGCCAGGCCTATGGGCTGGTGGGGCTGGGTTGGCTCTATGCCCCCACCCGCTGGCCCCTGCTGCGGCCACTGGTGGATGCCCTGTACGGGATCTGGGCGCGCTGGCGGCTGGCCATCACCGGCCGGCCGTCGATGGAGGTGCTCTGCCGGGACCGATGCCAGACCGCGGGGGGTTGAGCGATTCGGGGTACTCCGAGGTAGTCGCGACTACCTGCTCAAAGGGACGCTGACGCAAGCCAATCAGGGCCTTCGGAGGGCCGAAAGGGTGGCGGCGACCTGGTGATCTGCCGTCGGCCACGGCATCAAAGGGTGGAAAAACCTTGTGCTGCCAATGGCTGGGCAGCACCGATTCGATCACGGGACCGGCCCTCCGCCGCGGGCTTCGGTCGGCCTTGCAGGGAACACCGGGACCCTCCGATCACCGGACCTTATCGGCTGGATTGGCAATCCTGCCTTGGGGTAGCACCCAGCCTCTGATTCTGGTCATTAATGTTCCCGGACTCCAACGCGAACCTCTCCATCGAGGTTGGCTCCAAACGGAAGGACTCTCACGCCATGCCTCCCGCTGTGTCATGACGCTCGCCATGCCCGCCCGACCGCTGCGCCTGAACCTTCGTGCCGATGATCATCTGCCGGCCGACACGAGCTGGCGCATCGATGATGGCTACATCCGCGCCAACACCTGGAATGAGAAGGGTGAATCCATCACGCTCGGTATCTGGGGGCCTGGCGATCTCATCACTCCCACTGGTTGTGGGGTGAAGCCCTACGAACTCATCTGCCTCGCCCGGGTGTCCGTCGACGCCTGTCAACCCAGCGACAATGAGGTTCTTGATTTCCTGCGGGATCAGATCACCCAGACGGCCCAGTTACTGCAGATTCACAGGATCAGACCCGCCGATGCCCGCCTGTTGCGTCTGCTGCACTGGATCGGCGAGCGCTTCGGCCGGATCAGCAGCAGCGGCACCACCCTCTCCCTGGAGGACATGAATCTGACCCACCGTCATCTCGCCGACATTGCCGGCATGACCAGGGTCACCGTGACCAAGTCCCTGACCCGCTTCCGCAGCCAGGGCCTGGTGGTGAAGGTCAGCGAGGCCGATCTGCTGGTACCCCGCGGCGATGGCCTGGGTTCCGTTCTTCCGGTGCACGATCCCCTTGCCGGAACGTCATTGGCTTTTCCTAGGACCCTGCGCCACGAACCCCCAGCCCACCGGAACGCTGGCTTTTTGACACCTTGACGTTGGCCTCCGGTCTCGGCAGTCACACGGCGGCCGGATCTTGTGACAGTCGCCAAGTTCTCGTGGGCGGCTCAACGCCGCGGCCATGGATCTGGCGGCCGATCCTCCGTGGACATGACAACATTCCACGCCCCCGCCGCTCGGTTCGTGGAGGAATTGAAACAGCTGGCAACGATGATGTAGCTGGGAATACCAGCCAGGCCAAAGGCCGGCCCCGATCAGCCTCAGTGGGCGATGATGCCCTGCCCTCCCGCAATGCCCAAGGTCAATAAGATACTTTTATCTCCTAGATTGGCAAGCCTTCTTGAAGCCAACACCCACTATTTCGAAGCAGCCACTAATGTTGCCAGACCCCAGATTCAGGAGATTTTGGACCCTCATTCTTCCCCCCGATCTGATGTCTCACAGCTCCTGATCGTCTCCCACTTGAGGCGACATTCTGCCCCACAGGTCATCCTGTCACATCTGTGAAGTCTGCGCACTGCTTGCTTTCTTGCGCCTCCCTCTCCTTCTCCCTCGTTCAAGCCAGAACACCATGACCAGTCGCCGTCGTTTCATCACCCTATTCAGTGCCGCCTTCGGCTCCTCCCTGCTACTCGCCGGATGCCTCGGCAATCCACCCGACCGCAGCGGGGCCAGTGCAAGCGTCCCGAAGCCTGACCCAGCCGCCGCCGCCAAGCTGGAAACCACCACGATCAAGCTGGGTTATATCCCCATCCTCGAAGCAGCTCCGCTGGTGGTGGGCGTCCAGAAGGGCTTCTTCGCCAAGCACGGCCTCAAGGTGGAACTGGCCAAGCAGGCCAGTTGGCCCGCCGCCCGCGACAACGTGGTGCTCGGCTCCGCCGGCGGCGGCATCGATGGGGGCCAATGGCAGTCGCCGATGCCCCACCTGATCACCGAAGGCATCATCACCGACGGCAAGAAGGTGCCCATGGTGGTACTGGCCCAGCTGATCAGCCAGGCCAACGGTTTTGCGGTGTCCAACAGCCTCAAGGGGGACAACCTGGGCCTGGATCTGAGCCCGAGTGTGGATGTGTTCAAGAGATTCCCCGAAAAGGAGGGGCGCAAGTTCCGCGCCGCCTACACCTTCCCCAACGCCAACCAGGACCTCTGGATCCGCTACTGGCTGGCGGCCGCCGGCGTCGATCCCGACAAGGACATCGAACTACTGACGGTGCCCTCCACCGAAACCCTCCAGGGGATGCGCAACGGCACCATGGAGGCGTTCAGCACCGGCGATCCCTGGCCGTTCCGGATCGTCAAGGATGACATCGGCTACCTGGCCGCCCTCACAGCCCAGATGTGGCCCGCCCACCCCGAGGAATTCCTGGCGGTGCGTGCCGATTGGGTCGAGAAGAACCCCAAGGCTGCGGTGGCGTTGGTGAAGGGCCTGATCGAGTCCCAGCAATGGGCCGACAAACCCGAGAACCGCAGCGAGGTCGCCAAGCTGATCAGCTCCCGCGCCTATTTCAACACCCCGGTGGAGGTGCTGGAGCCGGCCCTCAAGGGTCAGTACATGCTGGGTGCCGATCGCAAACCCGTGAACGATCCGAAGCTGGGTCCGATCTACTGGATGAGTGATCGTGGCGTGATCTCCTATCCCTATAAGAGCCTGAGTCTGTGGTTCCTGGTGGAATCCCTGCGCTGGAACATGCACCCAGGCAAACTCACGACGATCGAGCAGGCCAAGGCCCTCGTCGACAAGGTGAACCGGGAGGACATCTGGCGTCAGGCCGCCACCGAACTGGGGCTGCCCGCCAAGGACATCCCCACCGGTTCCTCCCGCGGCAAGGAGACCTTCTTCGACGGCATCATCTTCGATCCGGAGAATCCCCAGAGCTATCTCAACAGCCTCAAGATCAAGCGCTGAAGCGCAAGCCGCCGAGTTCCACCCTCCTTCCCGTACCCACTCCTCCCATGACGATCACTCCTCAAACACCAGCCTCCTCCCCCTCCGGCCCCCTGCTCTGGTGGAAACGCCACAGCAAGTTCATCGTTCCCCCGATTCTCGGCATCTTCGGCTTTCTGCTGGCCTGGCAACTGAGTGCCAGCCTGGGCCTCACCCGGCTTCCCGGTCCCCTCAGCCTGTTCACCGAAGAGCGCACCCGCGACCTGCTTCTTTATCCCTTCTATGACAGGGGCGGCCTCGACAAGGGTCTCTTCTGGCAGACGATGGCGAGCCTGGGCCGGGTCGCCCAGGGTTACTTCCTCGCCGCCGTGGTGGGGATCGGCGCCGGCATCGCCGTGGGCCTCAACAAGACCCTGAACCGGGCCTTCGATCCGCTCTTCCAGTTCCTGCGCATGGTGGCGCCCCTGGCCTGGGTGCCGATCGCCCTGGTGATCTTCCAGAAGAACCAGCCAGCGGCCATCTTCGTGATCTTCATCACCGCCGTGTGGCCGATCCTGATCAACACCGCCGAAGGGGTGCGCCAGATCCCCCAGGACTACCACAACGTGGCTCTGGTGCTGCAGATGTCGAAGAAGACCTTCTTCACCAAGGTGCTGATTCCTTCGGCACTTCCCTACATCTTCACCGGTCTGCGTATCTCCATCGGTCTGGCCTGGCTGGCCATCATCGCTGCTGAGATCGTGATGAGCGGCATCGTCGGCATCGGCTTCTTCATCTGGGATGCCTACCAGCAGAACTACGTCAGTGACATCCTTCTTGCCGTGCTCTGGATCGGTGGCATCGGCCTGCTGCTGGATCGGCTGATGGCCTGGATCCAGTCGCGCATCTCCCCCGGTCAGTGAGACAGCAGCCATGTCACTGCCCTCTGCCCTCAAGCCCTTCGGATCGCTCGAAGCCTGGATGAGCGAAAAGAAGAATGTGATCCGCTTCCTGCTGGGCCGCCTCCTGCTGATGACCGCCATGGTCCTGGCCTTCAGTCAACTCCATCTTTCGCAACCGTGATCCGCCATGACAGCACTCGTTGATGTTCAGAATCTCGAAAAGAACTTTCCCCTCTCAGGCGGCGGTAACTACCTCGCCCTCAAGGGGATCGATCTGGAGATTCGCAAAGGGGAGTTCATCTCCCTGATCGGCCATTCGGGCTGCGGCAAGTCCACCCTGCTCAACATGATCGCCGGGCTGGATCTGCCCACCGGCGGCACCGTGCTCCTCGAAGGCGAAACGGTGAAGCGTCCGGGCCCCGACAAGATGGTCGTGTTCCAGAACTACTCGCTGCTGCCCTGGCTCACCGTTCGCCAGAACATCGCCCTGGCGATCGAGGAGGTGATGCCCGACCTGGGCAAGGCGGAGCAGGACGCGCTGATCGAAGAGCACATGGAGATGGTGGGGCTGACCCAGGCCGCCACCAAGCTCCCCGCCCAGCTCTCGGGGGGCATGCGCCAGCGGGTGTCGATCGCCCGGGCCCTGGCGATCAAGCCCAAGCTGCTGCTGCTGGATGAACCGTTCGGTGCCCTTGATGCGCTGACAAGGGGCAATCTGCAGGAGAAGTTGATGCAGATCTGCAACGAACACGAGCTCACCGCCGTGATGGTCACCCACGACGTGGATGAGGCAGTGCTGCTCTCCGACCGGATCGTGATGCTCACCAACGGACCGGGTTCGAAGATCGGCGGCATCCTTGAGGTGGACATCCCCCGGCCCCGGCAGCGGCTCACGGTGGTGCACCACCCCAGCTACTACAGCCTGCGTTCGGAGATCATCTACTTCCTCAACCGACAGAAGCGGGTCAAGCAGTGGCAGGCGCGCCCCCACAAGGTGCTGGCCCGCCACGGCCTGGAGAAGGTCAATCTCGACCTGGGCTTCATTCCCCTGGCCGCCTGCGCCCCCCTGGCGGTGGCCGAGGCCAAGGGTTTCTTCACCAAGCACGGTCTCGACGATGTGCAGCTGGTGCGTGAGACCAGCTGGAGGGGTGTGGTGGACGGGCTGGTCGACAAGACCCTTGACGCGGCAATGATGCCCTCGGGCATGCCCACCTGGATGACGGCCGGCGGCCACGGCGATGATCCGCTGCCGATCGTGTCCTCCCTCACCATCAGCCGCAACGGCAACGAGGTGACCCTCGCCAAGCGACTGGCGGAACAGGGCGTCAGCACGGTGGAGGACTACCGGGCCTGGCTGGGCAGCCACGAACGGGAGCCCCACCGGATCGGCATCGTCCATCCCGCCTCCATGCACAACCTGCTGCTGCGCTACTGGCTGGCGGCCAATGGCATCGACCCCGACAAGGACGTGCACCTGCAGACCCTGCCCCCGGCCCAGATGCTCGCCGACCTCAAGGACGGCTCCATCGACGGCTACTGCATCGGCGAACCCTGGAACTTCCGGGCCGCCAGCAGCGGTCACGGTGTGCCGATCGTGGGGGATCTGGAGATCTGGTCGGGCCATCCCGGCAAGGTGCTCGGGGCCCGCGAGGACTGGTCCCAGGCCTATCCGAACACCTACATCGCCCTAACCAAGGCCCTGCTCGAGGCCTGCCGTTACTGCGCCGATCCTGCCCACTGGCCGGAAATGAGCGAACTGCTCAGCGACCGGCGCTATCTGGGGATCAAGGCCGATCTGATCCGCTTCAGCGGACAGCCCGACGACGCCGGGGCCTTCGCCCCCCACGGTGAGCCGCACCACCTGTTCTTTGGAGCGGGGCTGAACCGTCCCAGCCGCAGCGAGCACCTCTGGATCCTCACCCAGCTGGCCCGCTGGGCCGAGATCCCTTTCCCCCGCAACTACGTGGAGATCCTCGAGCGGGTCTGCAGCGTCGGGGTGTTCAGCACCGCCGCACGGGAACTGGGGATGGAGGACGTGAGCTACCAACGCCAGGGCATCGAACTGTTCGACGGTCGCCCCTTCAACCCCGAGGACCCGATCGGTTACCTCAACGAGGTGTCCCTGCACCGTGATTTCAGCATCGCCGAAATCCCCATCGGCCAGCCCCGTGCCATCAGCGTCTGAGTCCCCCTTCCGTTCCCCCTCCCCCCCATGATCACCACCGCCCCCCAGCCCCTGCTGCGCTTCGAAGGCCTGGGCAAGGTCTACCCCACCCCCTCCGGCCCCTATCCGGTGCTGGACAACGTCAACCTGCAGGTCGAGCAGGGGGAATTCATCTGCGTCATCGGCCACTCCGGCTGCGGCAAGTCCACCTTGCTGAACATGGTGTCCGGCTTTTCGACGCCCACCGCCGGCCAGGTGCTGCTCAAGGGCGCGCCGATCCAGAAGCCCGGGCCCGATCGGATGGTGGTCTTCCAGGGCTATGCCCTGCTGCCCTGGATGACGGCCTATGAGAACGTATACCTGGCGATCGACGAGGTGAAGCCCGACCTCTCCAGCCGCGAAAAGCGCGAGATCGCCATGGAGCATCTGGCGATGGTGGGCCTGGAGAAGGCCATGGACAAGCGCATTCCCCAGCTCTCCGGTGGCATGAAGCAACGGGTGGCCATTGCCCGAGCCCTGGCCATCCGCCCGGAGGTGCTGATCCTCGATGAACCCTTCGGAGCCCTCGACGCCATCACCAAAGAAGAACTGCAGGAGGAGCTGCTGCAGATCTGGAACACCCAGAAATGCACGGTGCTGATGATCACCCACGACATCGACGAAGCCCTGTTCCTCGCTGATCGGCTGGTGATGATGACCAACGGACCGGCCGCCTCCATCGGCGAAGTGATGACCATCGACTTCCCCAGGCCCCGCAACCGGGAGGACATCATGGAAGATCCCAAGTACTACGAGTTGCGCAACACCGCCCTCGACTTCCTCTACAACCGCTTCGCCCACGACGACGTGGACTGAGGCCCGGAGGCGGGGCGGGGCCGTTCATTTCTGCCAGGATGCATCCCCGACAGCGGGGTTGCTCTCTTGACGCGGACATCTCCGTCCCGGATCGAGGTGGCCCTCGCCCTGGCCACCACCCTCGCTGTTCCCACTCCAGCGCTGGCCCTCGAGCAGATCCAGCTGAAGCTGCCGCTGGTGGACACCACCTTCACCATCCGGCTGGCCGAGTTGCGTGATCCCCGCGCCCTGCTGGCCGGTGACAGTGACCTGGCCGAGCTCGACCAGGCCACCCAGGGCGCCATCGGACAACGGATGGTGGAACTGTTCAACACCCCCCTGCCCCTGCAGGCCCTGGATGTGGCCCGCCAGGTGGTCCCCTCGCCCCTGGCCCAGCAGGCGCTGCTGCTGCTCTCCTCCCTCGGCGGCGTGGACGGGCTGCCGGCCGAAGTCTCCAGCGACACCCTTCTGCAGGTCCTGGACCGGGCCGCAGACCGGGGGGCCCTGACGATGCTGGGGGTGCTCCAGGCCATCCCTGGCCACACAGCCACCGTGGATGTCGGCAAGGGCCTGTTTCTGCTCCAGCGGATGAACGGTCAGCTGCAGGCCGCTGCCCGGCTGCTGGAGGGGCAGACCCCGGCGGCGGTGGATCCCGCCCTCGCCGGACCGGGTGCGCTTGCCGTGCGGCGGGACACCCTGAACCTGCCGGTGACCTACCGGCCCCGGCCCCTGGAGGTGGTGGTGATCCGTCCCTCCCAGCAGGCCTCCGGTCGGCTGGTGGCCATCTCCCACGGGCTCTGGGATGGGCCGGAGAGCTTCGAGGGCTGGGGGCGGCACCTGGCCAGCCACGGATATACGGTGCTGCTGCCCCGCCATCCCGGCAGCGACCGGAGCCAGCAGCAGGCGATGCTCTCCGGCAAGGTGCCCCCGCCCGGCCCGGCGGAGCTGCGCCTGCGGCCCCTCGACATCTCCGCCCTGATCGATGCGGCGGCGGCGGGGCCGCTGGGGCTGCCTCCCGGTGTGAACACCGGTTCAGTGGTGGTGCTGGGCCAGTCCTGGGGGGCCACCACCGCCCTCCAGCTGGCGGGCGCCCGGCCCAGCTCCCAGCAACTGAAGAAGCGCTGCAACGATCTGCAGGACCCCCAGCGCAACCTCAGCTGGGTGCTGCAGTGCAGCTTCCTCGACGCGATCGACCAGGCGGCCCTTGCTGACCCGCGGGTGAGGGCGGTGGTGGCGGTGAGTCCGCCGATGGCGCTCCTGTTCGATACCGAGGCCTCCCCTGTGTTCCAGGGTCGGGTGCTGCTGGTGAGCGGCAGCCGCGACTGGGTGGTGCCCCCCGGCCCTGAAGCCATCGCACCGATGGCCCGCATCGCCCGCCAGGGGAAGCAGGGCCATCGGCTGGTGCTGGCGGGGGGAGGGGATCACTTCAATCTGGGCTCCACCTACGACCAGGGCGGAGGGCACCTGCGGGGTCTGCTGCTGGGCTGGGTGAACGGAGCCTTCGCCGCGGGTCCCGGGGTCGCCCCAGGCGTGGGGGCCCCAGAGCTGTTGCCCCCGAATGGCTGGGGGGATGGGGTTCTGTCCCTCAGCGACGTGAGCGGCCGGCTGCCGAGTTGGAACCCCTGACCCATCAGGGACCGCCATCTGACCCACACTTGGCCTCCACGGCTCCCGCCCCTGATTGATGTCGCCTCGGCCCCCCCATCCGCCACCGTTCCGTGCCTGGGGCGGAGCCGGGGTGGCCGCCCTGCTGACCCTGGCGGCCCCGTCGGCCCAGGCAGCCGAGCAAGTGGTGTTCGTCAGTGGAGCCTTCCGCCGTTCGATCCCCGTTGCCGACCTGGAGCGGCTGGCCCGCACGGGCGAGGCCGTGGGCCTGCTGGGGGATGCCCTGCGCCTGGGCGGCAAGGACCCCGCCGAGGTCGGCAAGCTGCTGAACCACCGGGTGACGCTGCCGCTGGTGCTGACCACACGGCTGTTGAGCACCGGCTTCGGGGAAACGGCCCTGGAGAAACTGGCCGTGATCGTCTACCCCATCAAGGCTCCCGGGGTGGGGATGGTGGCCCTGCGTTCAGCGACGATCCTGGGAATCGAGACCGGCTCGGGCAGCCTGTCGGCCGTGGGGTTCCTGCGGGCCTATCCCAACGAGGACGTGGCGATCAACCTCCCAGCGCTGCAGTCGGCCCTGCAGGGGCTCAGCGGCATGGGCAACGTCGTCAAGGAGTTTCTCGAATCCGACCTCGGCGCCAACCTCGAGAGGGTGAAGCCTCCCGGGGCGCCGGCCCAACCCTGAGGAGGGTCGAAGTCCTGTGGGACCGTCAGCGGAGACCGGAGTTGCCGCTCTTGCGCTGCAGGGTTGCCGCTAAGCGGCCATGGCCATCTGAGCTTCGGGTTGCGGCAGCGCCAGCCGCTTCAAGATGGCCACCAGGGCCCCCAGTTGGGGGCCTTCGAGATGGAACAGACCCTGGTCCACACTGGCGCCACGGGCCGCCAGCACGTCGTGGATGGCCCCACAGATCGCCCGCGCCTGGGAGTCCGACGCGACGCCACAGACGTGGATTCTCTCCTCCAGGCCGCCGGGAGCGGCAGGGCTGTCCGTGATCTGGAGCCGAAACCAGCGCAAGCCATCCGGCATCGGATGGGCCGTCAAATGCACGAAATGGTGGCCGTCAGAGAGACGTCGGTCTACCGCCCGTCCCAGCTGCAGGGCCAGGTCACCGTCGTGGTCGTCACCCAGGCCGATCTGGGCATGGAAGGCGGCTTCCAGACGCAGCTGCTCGGCGTCCGTGGCCTCCCTCAGCCCGCGGCGCACCTCGGAATGGAGATGCTCCTGCCAGGCGTGGGCCACGAACACCGGCAACAAGGTGGGTTCATCAGCGTCGAAGGCTCGCTGGAGGTTTCCCGGCAGGGTCTCCGGGGTGCCATCGGCGGCGTGGCGGAGCAACCATTCCTGCAGGGCCGTGACCGGTGCCGCCATGTCAATCGTTTATTCAACTTGCTTTAAGCCTAGCTTCATTTTGTCGCTTCGCAACCATCGAGCAACCACAGGGCCAGGCCGCCGCCCCGTCCCCGAGCCGCCAGCCACCCCTGGGACGTCCCCGTTGCTGGATCCGGCTTGCCTGGCCCGGGGGTTTCGGCGGCGATCAGGGCGAAGAATGGCCGGCGCAGCGGATCTGGTGGGGGCAGGGCACGTTCGATCAGCACCCGACCGCCCAGCAGTAACCGCAGGCGATCGAAGCTGAAGACCAGAAGGGGACGGCGGCCCTGCAGCCGGCCAACCCCGTCAAAACGAAGTTCCAGGGCACCGAGGCGAACACTGTTCTCCATCCGCATCGTTTCGCCGCCTGCGTCCGCCCTGTCGTCCGGCGCCAGCTTCAGGCGGGCCGCCAGACCCCGCAGCAGGGCGGCACCGAACGCGGCGGGCCGCAGGCTGCCCTTGCTCCAGATCCGCTCCAGTCGCCAGGAGCCAACCAGCGCCGCCTGGCCCAGACCGCTGCCCTGCCGACGGCTGCGTCGCTCTTGCTCCAGTAACCACTGGGCCTCGGGGATCACGGCAGAACGCCTCGGGAAGCACGAGACCAACGGTAGGGAAGGCCTGCCGCCCAGCGGCCTGCCCGCTTCGCAATCGCCAGCTGCTATTGAGAATCGCTTGCAAAAGGGGCCCTTCGGCGTCTAGGTTGCGAGCAGTTCGCAATAAGGGCGCTCCTTCTCGATGCGCTATCGCTTCCTTCCCGACGACCCCGTCAGTGCCGTGC
>CALSAP010000004.1:0-181419 GCA_943372935.1 Synechococcus sp. UW140 | reverse complement strand
CTCCCTGCTGAGGCGCCGGGAGGCCCGGGGCAGCAGCGAACCCTGCCACGAGCCCTGGGACGGGCTGCCGCTGCCGGCCGATGCCGCCGCCGCCCTGGCCCTGCGCCGCTCCCTGCCTCCCTGGCTCAGCGCCGAGCTGCTGGGCTGGCTGCCGCCCGAGCGGGCTGAAGCCTTCGCCCTGGCCTGCAATGCGGTGCCGGCCCTCGACCTGCGCGCCAATCCCCTGCGCACGTCCCGCGACGAGCTTCTGGCGCGCTTCACCGCCGCCGGTGTGGCCGCCCGCGCCCTGCCTGGTGCGCCCCACGGTCTCACCCTGCTGGAGCGGGTCGGCGATCCCCGCGAGCTGCCCGGCTACGCCGAGGGGCTCTGGTGTGTGCAGGACCGCAGCGCCCAGGCCATCGCCCCCCTGCTCGACCCCCGGCCCGGCCAGCGCATCCTCGATGCCTGCGCCGCCCCAGGCGGCAAGAGCACCCACCTGGCCGAGCTGATCGGCGACCAGGGGGAGGTGTGGGCGCTGGATCGCTCCGAAGCCCGGCTGCGACGGCTGGATCGCAATGCCGAGCGCCTCGGACTCACCTGCATTCGCTCCCTGGCGCTCGATGCCACCGCCCTTGCCGAAGCCAAGCCCCACTGGCAGGGCTCCTTTGATCGCGTTCTGCTCGATGCCCCCTGCTCCGGCCTGGGCACCCTGGCCCGCCACCCGGACGCCCGGTGGCGGATCACCCCGGACGCCATTGACGGCCTGGTGACCCTGCAGCGCCAGCTCCTGGAATCATTGCTGCCCCTGCTGGCCCCCGGCGGCCGGTTGGTCTATGCCACCTGCACGGTGGAACCGCGCGAGAACGGCACCCTGATCCATGGGCTGCTGCAGGACCACTCGAGTTGGTCACTGCTGCAGGAGCGCCAGTGGTGGCCGGAACCCCCCGAGGGGGAAAGGGGTGGCGGCGATGGCTTCTATGCGGCGGTGCTGCAGACCCCTGGCTGAGGCGCCCCTCAGGGGGCCGGCGGTGGTGGGGCGGCCACGGGGGGCGGGGGTGGCGGGGCGGGCACGTCGGCCGGGGGTGGCGGCGGCGGCACGGCCGCATCGCGGGATCGGGGCGCAGCGACGGGATTGTTGGGCGGTGCCGGCTGGGTCGGCTGGGTCTCGGCCGGCGGCCGCTCGGTGGGGAGCTCCCGATCGGGAGGGGTGGTGCGGCTGGGCTCCTGGGGCGGAGCCTCCCAGCGCTGGCTGTCGCGGGCGCCACCTGACTCCGGGGTGGCGTCGGGCTGGCTCTGCTTCTGGGGGCGCGCCGGCTTGAAGCTGCCGGTGAGCACGGGCTTGGGCGGGAACTTCTGCACCGGCATCCCCTTGGTCACCGGCTCCATGAATGCCCGCCAGGCATAGGTGGCCAGCACACTGGTGGTGCCTGTCCCCCGGTTGTTGTCGTACCCCAGCCAGACGCCGGTGGTGAGCTGGGGAATCGAACCGATGAACCACAGGTCCCGGGCCCCCTCGGAGGTGCCCGTCTTGCCGGCCACCGGCCGGTCGGCCAGGGCGGCGCCGCCACCGGTGCCGCCCTGCACCACCTGCTGCAGCATCCACACCATCGCGTCGGCGATGTCGCTGCTCACCGCCCGGGTGCCGCGTGGGCCGTTGGCCCGGCGCGACCAGAGCAGCTCCCCGTCCGGCCCGAAGATCTCCTCGAAGGGCAGCGGCTGGATGTACACCCCACGGTTCACCATGGCCGCGTAGGCCGCCGTCATGTCGAGCACCGTCTGGTCGTTGGAGCCGATCGCCATCGACAGATAACGGCCCAGTTCCCGGTGGATGCCCAGGCTCTTGGCGGTGGCGATCACCGGGTCGAAGCCGAGTTTCTGCAGCAGCCCCACCGCCACGATGTTGAGCGAGTTCTGCAACGCCGTGGCCAGGCTCACCCGGCCCATGTAGCGGTTGCCGAAGTTCCTCGGGCAGTAGCTGCCGAAACAGCGGGCGGAATCGACCACCGTGTCCTCCGGCTTCATGCCCAGCTTCAGGGCCGTCAGGTAGATGAACAGCTTGAAGGTGGACCCCGGAGAGCGCAGGGCCTGGGAGGCGCGGTTGAACTGGGTTTTCTCCCAGTCCTTGCCGCCCACCATCGCCCGCACCAGACCGGTGCCGGGCTCCATGGCCACCAGGGCCCCTTCCATGCTGCCGGTGGCGTAGCTGTCGATCGTTTTCTGGGCCTCGGCCTGCCAGGCCGCATTCAGGCCACTGCGGATCGTGAGGCCACCCACCTCCAGCTGCTCCTTGCTGAGCACCTTGGGGAGCTCCTGCTCCAGCCAGCTGGTGTACCAGGGGGCCGGGTTATAGAAGTACTTCGGTTCGGCCGGCTTCAGCGCCAGGGGGGCGGCCTCGGCCCGCTCCAGCTGGGCGTCGTCGATGAATCCCGCCTCCCGCATGCGCCCCAGCACGACCGAGCGCCGCCGCAGGGCCACCTCCGGATTCACCAGGGGGGAATACACCGAAGGGGCCGGCGGCAGGCCGGCGATCAGGGCGGCTTCCGGCAGGGTGAGCTGGTCGGGACGTTTGGAGAAGTAGATCCAGGCGGCATCGGACACGCCGTAGGCGCTGGAGCCGAGGTAGACGTAGTTGAGGTACTGCTCGAGAATCTGCGCCTTGCTCAGCTGGCGCTCGATCTTCCCGGCCAGCGCCGCCTCCTTGAGCTTGCGCACGATCGTGCGGTCCTGGCTCAGGAACACGGTGCGGGCCAGCTGCTGGGTGATCGTGCTGGCGCCCTCCTCCACGGCGCCCTGCTGCAGGTTGCGCAGCATGGCCCGGCTGATGCCGAACAGATCGATGCCGTCGTGCTGGTAGAAGCGGCGGTCCTCGGCGGCCACGAAAGCGCGCTGGATCAGCAGCGGCATCTTGCCGGCGGGCAGTTTCTCCCGGGTGGCGGGCCCCTTCTTGAGCACCACCTTGCCGTCGGAGGAGAGGATGGTGATCGTCCCCGGGCGGTTGAAGCTGGTGATGCGGCCCGCATCGGGCAGCAGTCCGTCGAGGCTGCGCACCAGGGTTGTCTGGCCCAGGGCCACCAGGCCACCGGCGGCGACGGCGGCCATGGCTGGACCGAGCAGGCGCCAGTTGGAACGGCGCGCTGGTCGGTTGGACGGTGGCTCGCCGGGTTGCCGGGGGCCGGTGGTGGCCGAGGACGGACCCACCCTGGTCATGGCACGGTCAGGTCGCTGTGGCCGATGGCCAGGGCGGTCACGAGCATGCCCAGCACCAGGAACGGCTGGGCGCTGGCCTGATACTTCACATCGAAGGCGACGGGATCACGCAGCAGCCAGATGTCCTGGAAGGTGATCTGGGGGACGATCAGCAGCACCAGCAACACGGCGGCGAAGTGCTGCCCGATGGCGATCAGCACCGCCACCATCGCCAGCTGGAACAGATCGATCATGCCGGCGCTGATCCAGCTGGCCCGTTCGATGCCGAACACCACTGGCAGCGATTGCAGACCCAGGGCCCGGTCGCCTTCGACGCTCTTGAAATCATTGACGACGGCGATCCCCAGCCCCGCCAGGCTGTAGGCCAGGGTGAGCAGGGCCGTGGCCCAGGTGAGCTGGCCGAACAGCGCCTGGCCGGCCCACCAGGGCAAGGCGATGTAGCTGGCCCCCAGGGCATAGTTGCCCAGCCAGCCGTTCTGCTTCAGCTTGAGGGGGGGCGCTGAATAGATGTAGCTCACGAAGGACCCGCCGAGGGCCAGCAGCAGCAGCACCGGGCTGCTGTGGCCTGCCCAGACATCCAGACCCCAGGCCACCGCCAGCCCGGCCAGCAGCAGCACGATGATCTGCAGCCGCACCTGGCCCAGGGGGATGGCACCGGAGGGAATCGGCCGGTAGGGCTCGTTGATCGCGTCGATCTCGCGGTCGTAGTAGTCGTTGATCGTCTGCGTGTAGCCCGCCAGCAAAGGGCCGCTCATCACCATGCAGGCCACCGAGGCCCCCACCTCCGGCAGGGTCCAGTGGAAATTCCCGGACGCCGCCGCTCCGCAGATCACACCCCAGATCAGGGGGATCCAGGTGACGGGCTTCATCAGTTGCAGCCGGATCTTCCAGATGTTGGAGCTGCCACTGGCGCCCTTCATGCCGAGCAGCTGCCTGGCGCCACCGGAAACGCCTGGCGAGCCGGCGTTGGTTTCGGGGCTCTGGCTCATGGGTGGGCCGTCTCAGGCAGGGGTGATCTCGTCATCGAAGAACCAGGTGGTGGTGCCTCCGCTCAGCTCCACCACCACACCGATGCCTGTCCCGTCGGTGACGCGGAAGTCCTTGACGGTGCCGGTGGCGTCGGCCTTGAGCGCCGCCACCAGATTGGCCGGAATCCGATCGCGCACGCGAGTGACCCGCACCTTCGAGCCGATGGTGATGCCAGCCTGGGCCATGTCCGGCGCGAGTAGAAAGTGGCGCAACCCTAACAGTGAACCCGTGGTCGCCAAGCGGATCATCCCCTGCCTCGACGTGGCCGGCGGCAGGGTGGTGAAGGGCATCAACTTCGTCGGGCTGCGCGATGCCGGCGACCCGGTGGAGCTGGCCTGTCGCTACAGCCTCTCCGGCGCCGACGAGCTGGTCTTCCTCGACATCGTCGCCAGCCACCAGGGTCGCGCCACCCTGGTGGACATGGTGCAACGCACCGCCGAGGCGGTGACGATCCCGTTCACCGTCGGCGGCGGCATCGTCAGCGTCGAGGGCATCACCGAGCTGCTGCGGGCCGGTGCCGACAAGGTGAGCCTCAATTCATCAGCGGTGCGCACGCCGGAACTGGTGGCGGCCGGGGCCGATCGCTTCGGCTGCCAGTGCATCGTCGTGGCCATCGATGCCCGTCGCCGTCCCTCGCAGGCGGATGAACCGCCGGCCTGGGATGTGTATGTCAAGGGTGGGCGGGAGAACACCGGCCTCGATGCGGTGGCCTGGGCCCGGCGCGTGGTGGCGCTCGGCGCCGGGGAGATCCTGCTCACCTCCATGGATGGCGATGGCACCCAGGCGGGATACGATCTGGCCCTCACCCGGGCCGTGGTCGAGGCCGTGGAGGTGCCTGTGATCGCCTCCGGAGGCGCCGGTTGCATCGATCACATCGCCGCCGCCCTTGAGGTGGCCGGGGCCTCTGCCGCCCTGCTGGCCTCCCTGCTCCATGACGGAGTGCTCACCGTGGAGGAGATCAAGCTCGACCTGCTGCGGCGGGGCCTGCCGGTGAGGCCCCTGCTGGCCCCGCTGGCCATGGCCTGAAGCGGCCAGGGCGACCCGACCGCAGCAAGCCCTTCACTCGCCGTAACATTAGGAAGACGTCTTTGGATCGTGGTGCATCGGTGAACGCCTTTCTGCTTCTGCCAACGCCCGTGTTCACGGCAATCGCGCTGGTGGTGGTGGTGGTGGTGATCGCCCTCGTGGCCTGGGCTCTGCAGCTGATGCAGGCCGCCACCGACCGCCGCGAATTCTCCCTCATGCTGGCCGGCTGCATGGTCTGTTCAGCGGCCGTCGGCCTGGCCACGGTGATGGTGCTCACCTTCACAAGCCCGGTCCGCCTTGAGGCCCGTGGCCTGACAGCCCCCGAGCTTGAATCGGCCGGTGTCAGCCTCGACGCCATCGTGCTGCCCTGGGATGACTCCCTGACACCCCGCCTTGGCCACAGTTGATCCCGGGCAGATCAGCGATCTGTTCGACACCATCGCTCCCCGCTACGACCAGCTGAACGATTTGCTCAGCCTGGGGCTGCATCGCCTCTGGAAACGGCAGGCCTTGCTGGTGTTGCGCCCCCGCCCAGGCCAGCGCCTGTTGGATCTCTGCTGTGGCACCGGCGACCTGGCCCTGGTGCTGGCCTCCCGCGTCCGTCCCGGCGGCTTGGTCCTGGGCCTGGACGCGGCCACCGCCCCGCTGGCCATCGCCCGCCGCCGCGCTGCCCGCCAGCCCTGGTTGCCGCTGCAGTGGCAGCAGGGCGATGCCCTGGCCACCGGTCTGGCCGATGGCTGGGCCGATGGGGCGGTGATGGCCTACGGCCTGCGCAACCTGGCCGATCCAGCCGCCGGCCTGGTGGAGTTGCGGCGCCTGCTGCGACCGGGCGGGCGGGCGGTGGTGCTGGATTTCAACCGGCCCGATCCGACCTCGGCCCCGGCGGCCTTCCAGCGCTTCTACCTGCGCCGTCTGGTGGTGCCGGCCGCCCGCGCCGTGGGCCTGCCGGAGCAGTATGCCTACCTGGAGGAGAGCCTGGCCCGCTTCCCCACCGGCCCAGCCCAGGAGCAGCTGGCCCGGTCCGCCGGATTCTCAGAGGTCCGGCACCGGCCCCTGGCCGGCGGCCTGATGGGGCAGCTGGAACTCCTGGCCTGAGTCACTGGCGTCAGACCCCGGCCGCACCGCTCCTGGTGCATCGATCTGGCAGCATCGAGCCGACTTCCCTGCCGTCCTGGCCAGAACCCGACCGGCCCGCCATGCTCTTCCAGGACATCATCGCCAGCCTCAACCGGTTCTGGGCCGACCAGGGCTGCCTGATCCTGCAGCCCTACGACACCGAGAAGGGCGCCGGCACCATGAGCCCCCACACCGTTCTGCGGGCGATCGGCCCCGAGCCCTGGTCGGTGGCCTACCCCGAGCCCTGCCGGCGTCCCACCGACGGCCGCTACGGCGACAACCCCAACCGGGCCCAGCACTACTTCCAGTACCAGGTGCTGATCAAGCCCTCCCCGGATGCCATCCAGGAGACCTACCTGGCCTCCCTCGAAACCCTCGGCATCCACGCCGCTGACCACGACATCCGTTTCGTGGAGGACAACTGGGAATCCCCCACCCTCGGCGCCTGGGGCGTGGGCTGGGAGGTCTGGCTCGACGGCATGGAGGTGACCCAGTTCACCTATTTCCAGCAATGCGGCGGCCTCGACTGCCGGCCGGTGTCGATTGAGATCACCTACGGCCTGGAGCGGCTGGCGATGTACCTCCAGGACGTGGAGAGCATCTGGGACCTGCGCTGGAACGGCGAGCGCAGCTACGGCGACATCTGGCTGCCCTTCGAGAAAGGGCAGTGCACCTACAACTTCGAGGCCTCCAACCCCGAACGCCTGCTGCAGCTGTTCGCCCTGCATGAGGCCGAGGCCGCCGATCTGGTGGCGGCCGGGCTGCCGGCCCCGGCCCTTGACCACGTGCTCAAGTGCAGCCACACCTTCAACCTGCTCGAGGCCCGCGGCGTGATCTCGGTGACCGAGCGCACCGCCACCATCGGCCGCATCCGCCACCTGGCGCGGCAGGTGGCCGAAGCCTGGCTGGAGGAGCGCCGCGCCCTGGGCTTCCCGCTGCTGGACGCACCGCCGGCGTGAAGCGCACCCTGCTGGTGGGCGTCCTGGTGCTCGGCGCCTTCCAGGCCGGCCGGCTCACCGAGCGGGCCATCTGGCCCTGCCGGCTGCGGCCCCTCGCCGCCCTGGTGGCCCCGCTGCTGGGTCAGGAACTGCCCAGCCCAGAGCTGTGTGAGCTGATGCTCAAGCTGCCGAGTTTCTGATCGGGCTCCGGTGCGGAGGCGCGTTCAGGGGGCCGGTGCGGCGCTGGCAGGGGCCTCCGGAGCGGCCGCCAGCGACGCGCCCCGCGGAGCGCCGCCGAAGAACACCTTCACCCCCACCTCGATGCCGTTCTGGTAGGTGGCGAAGCCGTTGGCGGGATCGCCCCCGTTGCTGAACGTCAGGCCCATGTACCGCCAGGACACGTTCAGGTCGGTGTTGTCACCGATGGCATAACCCAGGCCCACCTGGGCATTGCCGCTGAGGTCCTGGGCGCCGGCGAGGCCGAAGCCGCCGATGTCGCCGCGGGCGAAGGCCCGAAGGCGCGGCGAGAGGAACACGGTGGCCTGGGTGCCCAGCAGCGGCTGCACCCAGGTGCGCTGGAAGTCGCGGGCGGGCTCGATCAAGGTGCGCCCGAAGGGCCCCTCGATGCCGACCGCCAGATTCAGATCGCCGTCGATCAGACGCACCCCCGCATAGGGGATCATCGAGTAGGTGCCGGGCTTGCCGAGGGCCGATTCCCGCTCGCCGAAGCGGTAGCGCAGGGCGAAGTCGTAGACGCCCAGCTTCTGGCCCACGCTGGCGGTGGCCCCCAGCAGTTGTCTGTTGGGAAGATCCAGCCGCCCCGTCTGGTCGGCCAGATTGACGTACCAGAGATCCGCCAGCAGACCCACCCGGCCCTTCTCGATGCTGCCGCGGGCGGAGGCGCTGAAGCGCAGGGCGTCCAGGATCTGGCCCAGCCCGAGGTCGACGTCGGCCTGCTGGCCGCGGATCGTGGTGCTGCCGGTGGTGCGCAGGGGCGCGAAGCCATAGAGCTCGACGGTGCCGCTCCAGGGGGGGGCGGCAGGGGCCGACTCCCCTGGTGCCGGCTCGGCCTGAGCCGTCTCCGGCGCGGCCGCCACCGCCGAAGACGCTGGCGGCAGGCGCAGCTCCTGGCCGATCCAGGTGGCCTGGGACGGGCGCTCCGGTGCCGGTGCGGCCTGAGCGGTCTCCGCCCAGAGGGCAGGTGAGGACAGGGCCAGGCCCGCCAGGACTCGGACCAGGCTGCTTGGACGGTTCTTCATGGGCGGGATCTTAAGCAGACTCGCCGGGACCGGAGGTGCCGGGAGGGCGTCTCAGCGGTTGGCACCCGTCGCCCTGAGGCTCGTGCCGGGAGGCTCGCCGAAGAGGGCGCGGTAGTCGCGGGCGAAATGGCCCGCGTTCAGGAAGCCCCAGCGGGCGGCCAGTTCGGCAACCCGCGCCGCCTCCGGATCGGCGCTCAGCAGGGCCTGACGCACGCCATGCAGGCGACGGATCTTGAGGTAGGCCATCGGGCCCATGCCCAGGTGTTCCTGGAATCCCTGCAACAGGCTGCGCCGACCGGCCGCCACCTGGCGGCACAGCCCATCGAGGCTGATCGGTTCGTGGGGATGCTCCGCCATCCAGGCCTGGGCGGCCTTCACCAGCTCGATCCGAGCCGGCGGCCTGGCCAGCCGCCCGCCGTGGCCGGTGCGGTGCACCAGGGCCTCCACCAGCAGGGGCACCAGATCCCCGCACAGCTGCCGGCGGATCGCCAGATCCTCCATCAGGGCGGGAGACCGCTCGGCCAGGCGGAAGATTCTGCGCAGGCAGGTCTTCACCCGTTCGAAGCGCCGCGGATCGATCGCCTGCCAGTTGACACCCTCCAGCGGCTCCTCCAGGCCTGGTCCGCCCAGCTCGCGGGCCCACTGCAGGAATCTCTCCCGATCCAGGCTCAGCAACGCCAGGCTGCAGCGTTCGGGGGTGGTGAGGTGGATCTCGCCGCCGGCGGCCAGGCCGAAGAACGCCGTGGCCGGCAGCTCCAAGCCGTGGGAGCGCATCACGGGCTGGCCGGGGTTCTCCTCCAGGTCAAGGGCGATCAGCTGGCGGCCTGTGGGTTTGGGCCCACCCCCGTGGAGGGGCCGATCGAAACGCAGCCGCAGGACCTGGAGCGCACCGAGGTCGAGGGCCAGCAGCTCGCTGCCCAGGCGGCCGCCGGCCAGCTGGGTGAGTTGCACCGGCAGCAGCGGGCTCAGCACCCCTTCCAGGCGCGCGACGTCGTGGATGGGGCGGCACAGGGAAGAAGCGGATCCGCACTTTTTGAGTGTTCGGATCGTTCCACTCAGTGCATCCTTTAGGGGCGTGTCCCCCGAAGGCGTGGCGTCCGTCACGTGACAACGGGGGACCTGATCCCTCTTCCTACCCCACTTCCTCACCCGCCGGGTGTTCCCCGCCATGCCAAACGGCCAGCCCAACATCCTCATCCTCTGGGGCGACGACATCGGCCAGAGCAACCTCAGCTGCTACAGCGACGGCCTGATGGGGTACCAGACCCCCAACATCGACCGGGTCGCCAAGGAGGGCGGCCGCTTCATCCATTACTACGCCGAGCAGAGCTGCACCGCCGGGCGGGCCGCCTTCATCTCCGGCCAGAGCGTGTTCCGCACCGGCCTGAGCAAGGTGGGGCTGCCGGGTGCCGAGCTGGGCTACCGCGCCGAGGATCCCACCATCGCCGAGCTGCTCCAGCCGCTGGGCTACCGCACCGGCCAGTTCGGCAAGAACCACTTCGGCGACCGCGACGAGCATCTGCCGACGATGCACGGTTTCGATGAGTTCTTCGGCAACCTCTACCACCTCAACGCCGAGGAGGAACCCGAACTGCGCGACTACCCCAAGGCGGATGATCCGGAGTTCCCCAACTTCCGCAAGCGCTTCGCCCCACGCGGCGTGTTGCACTGCTGGGCCAACGGCGATGGTACCCAGCGGATCGAGAACACCGGCCCGCTCACCAAGAAGCGGATGGAAACCGCCGACGACGAGTTCATTGTTGAAGCCAAGCGCTTCATCCGCGATGCGGTGGCCTCGGGCGAGCCCTTCTTCGTGTGGTTCAACACCACCCACATGCACTTCCGCACCCATGCGCGGCCCCAGGATGTGGGCCAGTCAGGGCGTTGGCAGTCGGAGTATCACGACGTGATGATCTATCACGACAACTGCATCGGCCAGATGCTGGATCTGGTGGATGAGCTGGGCATCGCCGATGACACGATCGTGATGTACAGCACCGACAACGGCCCCCACATGAACAGCTGGCCCGATGCCGGCATGACCCCCTTCCGCAACGAGAAGAACTCCAACTGGGAGGGGGCCTACCGGGTGCCCGCCCTGGTGCGTTGGCCCGGCAAGATCGCGCCCGGCACTCTGTTCACCGACATCGTCAGCCACCTCGACTGGCTGCCCACGCTGCTGGCCGCCGCCGGCGAACCCGAGATCAAGCAGAAGCTCCTCGACGGCCATCAGGTGGGAAGCAAGACCTTCCACATCCACCTCGATGGCTACAACATGCTCGACTACTGGACGGGCAAGGCCGACAAGAGCCCGCGGGTGGAGTTCTTCTACTTCTCCGACGACGGCGATCTCACCGGCCTGCGCTACGACAACTGGAAGTTCGTGTTCATGGAGCAGCGCGCCACCGGCACGCTGATGGTGTGGGCCGAGCCCTTCACCGAGCTGCGGGTGCCGAAGATCTTCAACCTGCTCACCGATCCCTACGAGCGGGCCGACATCACCTCCAACACCTACTGGGACTGGATGCTCGACCACGCCTTCATGCTGGTCCCGGCCCAGTCCTTTGTGGCCGACTTCCTGGCGTCGTTCAAGGCGTATCCACCCCGCCAGAAGGCCGCCAGCTTCACCGTAGGCGATGTGCTCGAGAAGATGATCTCCGCCGGAGGTGCGAGCTGAGCTTCCGATGAGCGCTGCTCCCAGCATCAGCTGGGAGCAGCTTTGTATTGGCTGGCTTGCAACTTCACCCATCAACGAAGGGGTTCAAGATGAGTCAAACGAGCAAGCCCAACATCCTGATCATCTGGGGTGACGATGTCGGCATGTGGAACATCAGCGCCTACCACCGCGGCATGATGGGTGGCAGCACGCCGAACATCGACCGCATCGGCAAGGAAGGCCTGATCTTCATGGATCACTACGGCGAGGCCTCCTGCACGGCGGGACGCGCAGCCTTCATCACGGGGCAGTATCCGATCCGGGTGGGTCTGGCCACCGTCGGCCTGCCGGGTGCGGAACAGGGCCTGAACAAGGCTGACCCAACGCTGGCCAGCCTGCTCAAGCCGCTCGGTTACGCCACAGGGCAGTTTGGCAAGAACCACCTGGGCGATCGCGATGAGCACCTGCCCACCGCCCACGGCTTCGATGAGTTCTTCGGCATCCTGTATCACCTCAATGCCGGGGAATACACGGAGCAGTACGACTTTCCGAAAGACCCCGAAGTCGCCAAGCAGTTCGAGCAGCGCGGCGTCATTCACTCCTGGGCAAATCCGGATGGATCGCAGAAGATCGAAGACAAAGGCCCGTTTGGTCGGGAGCGACAACGCACGCTGGATGCTGAAATTCTCGTCGAATCCAAGCGCTTCATCAACGACGCGGTCGAGGCAGACACACCGTTCTTCGTCTGGCACAACACCACGCGGATGCACTACCGCACCAACTTGTCGCCCGAGTACGAAGGCAAGAGTGGCTATGGCCTCTATGCCGACGGCATGATGGAACTCGACGACACAGTCGGCGATCTCCTTCAGCAGCTCGACGACCTGGGCGTCGCGGACAACACGATCGTGATGTTCTCCACCGACAACGGTCCAGCCATGAACAGTTGGCCCGATGGCGGCAACACCCCGTTCGGCGGTGAGAAAGGGGTCGGCGGCAAGGAAGGTGGTTTCCGGGTGCCGATGCTGGTGAAGTGGCCCGGCAGGATCCCCGCGGGCCAGGCGACCGGTGAGTTCATGACCATGCAGGACTGGATTCCCACCCTCATGGCCGCTGTCGGCGAGCCGAACGTGAAGGAGAAACTCCTCACCTGTTACCAGGCCGGCGACCAGACCTACACCCACATCCACCTGGACGGATACGACCAGACCGAGCTCATCACCGGCAAGGGCAAGTCCAAGCGCAAGGAGTTCTACTACTTCACAGAAACCAAGCTCCACGGCATCCGCTACGGCGACTGGAAGTTCCTGTTCGTCAAGCAAGACAAATGGTTCAACGGCGTCCAGCAGAACATGCTGACGCCGCTGGTCACCAACCTGAAGCTTGATCCGTTCGAGCGCATGCACGAGGCACGCGGGTTCGACGAATGGCAGGAGAACCACGCCTGGACTTATGCGCCCGCCTTCGCTCAGGTCGGCGTGCTGATGCAGTCGCTCAAGGACTATCCACCGCGCATGGCGAGCCTCGACTTCGACATCGACGAAGCCATGAAGTCACTCACGCCCAAAGGGGATTGAGATCCATCACCCGCCGCTGATCTTGGGCGTTAGCTTGCTCAACAAAACAGAGTCCTTAAGCACAAAGGAGTAATCGAGATGGAAAGAATGAAACCAGGCCTCCCGGATGCAGACATCAAGGTGACGCTGGAAACCTACATCCGCGCAGAAACCGATCGGCAGTTCGGCGAGATCGTAAAAATGGCGGGGGGTATCAATCACTTCTACCACTTCCGCAGCCCCACACCGCTCGACAAGCAAAACGTCGTGCGGATGAACCGCGACACCCTTTACTCCATGGGCGTTGTCGATACATCCAAGGGCGCTACGATCACCGTCCCGCAACTGCCAAAAGATCGTTATGCTTCGGTGTATCTTGTGGACAACGACCACTACTGCCCAGCGGTGATCTACACATCCGGCACACACGAATTGCCGAAGGACACAAAATACCTGGCCCTCGGAATCCGCATCCAGGTATTCAATCCGAAGGACTCGGGCGAAATCGCCCTGGTCAACCAGTTGCAGGATCAGTTCGTCATTCAGGCCAACAGCGCCGATCCACTGCCTGATTTCAAGTGGAACCCTGAGTCGCTCAAGACCTTGACGGTGAATTACGAAGAGGAGTTCAAGACATTCACGAAGTACCCCTCCGACTGGCAGGGGCCGCGCGGCAAGGTCAACGAGCAAACCCGTCACCTGGCGGCGGCAGGCGCTTGGGGCCTCTTTCCTGAATGGGATGCCACCTACCTGAACTACAGCGGGGGCCATGATCCAAAGGTTTGCCACAAGGCCACCTATCAGGTGCCTGAAAACAAGGCTTTCTGGTCCATCACCATCTATGGCAACGACGGCTTCATGAAGAGCGAGAACTGCATCGTCAATTCCTCGAATGTGAAGCTGAATGCCGACGGCACGTTCACCGTGTATTTCGGATCGCAGGAACTTTGTGGCGACGTTCCGAACCGGCTGGATATGACCGAGGGTTGGAATTTCCTGATGCGGGTCTACCGGCCCGGCGAGTCGGTGCTGGACGGCAGCTACAAACTGCCCAATGCCGAGCCCATTGGAAGCGGGGGCGAAATACCCTTTCAGTTCGCTTCACCGGCGGACTTTGGAGTTACCGATTACGCTTACAAAGTCTCGGAGACCGATTTTAATATCAAGCGAAGCCTTGCCAAGGCCGGTATCAACGAGTGGGCCTATCAGAACGATGTCAGCAACGTCAAGACACAGCAAGTCATCCGGGAGAATCAGGATGTCATTTATTCCAGCGCCGTCGTCGATGTTCGGGACGGTGCAACTCTCTCCATACCGGTAAGCAAAACCTATCACATCATCGAGGTCATCGATCAGCAGAACTACATTGTCGATGTCGTCTATCCCGGCAATAGCCTCACGATTGCGCCCGACAACCTGACGTACGGCAACTACGTCTATCTCAACATGCGGATCCGAAGACTTCCGGATTCTGAAGGTGGAATCGAAGCCACGCGTAAACTTCAGCGGATGGCAACCATTGAGGCAAAGTCAGCCGTGGCTTATACGTCTCCCGACATCGTGATCGATCAGACCAAAATGGAGGCGATCCGGATGGCGCTGATCAAGGACGTTCAGGCTGGCAAACTACCCGACACCAGTCGATCGATAGGTGGACCGTATCAGACCGACCCGCAGGCTCATCTCTATGCCACCGCCTACGGATGGGGAGGCCTATCTGTCGAACATGCGGCGTACGTTCCGATCACGAACTGCACGGAGATCAGGGAAGGCAAGGCGTTGCCATCAAGCATCACCTTCATGCCTCCCGAAATCGATTATGGCCGAGGTGGCTTCTGGTCGATCACCACCTACAACAGTGAAGGCTGGCTGGCCAGGGACAAAGCCGCCATTTCGAATTCTGAGGCAACTCCTAACCCAGATGGAGCCTATACGATTCGATTCAATTCTCCGGGACTGCCGAACAACGTCGAGACACCTTCGCCATTCACTGCGTTGCTTCGCGTCTACGTTCCCAAGTCGAAGGAGAGTGCCATGCACTATCTGAAGAGTGAGAGCAAGAACTTAATGATCAGGTAGTGATGCTCTCACGTATGGTTGGGTTTTCAGCGAGTCCGACGCGCTCAAGCGTACGTTCTGGATGGAAGCCACCATCTGCCCTGACTTGTTGCTATCTCGAGAGCCGGCGAGGAGGCGGGGTCATGTTGATCCAGACCCCATCCTGTCGACTGGTAACGATTCATAGTCGGAGCCTAAATCTACTTGTGTCGAAATGATAAAGTCTCATTTCGAGGTCAAAGACTCAAGCGGGACTGCCCGATGATGTTGTTTTTGATGTTGGGGCCAGAATCCATTTCATGCCCCCTTCTGTGTACGGGTCACCAGCTATGAGGGCCGCCTTGAAGTCAGCCGCCTCCCGTGAGCATGGCCGCCCCCCGGCGCGGGACATGGTGTGGATCCCTGGAGGCACTTTTCTGATGGGCTCCAACCTTCACTACCCGGAGGAGGCGCCCGCCCACACGGTGAGCGTGGACGGCTTCTGGATGGATCGCTACCTGGTCACCAATGCCCAGTTCCGCAAATTCGTGAAGGCCACCGGCCACGTCACCCTGGCTGAGCAGCCCGCTGATCCAGCCCAATATCCCGATGCACTGACGGAGTTGCTGGTGCCGTCCTCGATCGTGTTCGTGCCACCGCCCGGACCGATCTCCAAGGGCGATCCCTACCGCTGGTGGCAGTACATCGCCGGCGCCAACTGGCGGCATCCCGAAGGGCCGGGCAGCTCCATCAAGCAGCGCGACCACCATCCCGTGGTGCATGTGGCCCATGCCGATGCGGCAGCCTATGCCGCCTGGAGCGGCAAACAGCTGCCCGGCGAAGCGGAATGGGAGCGGGCCGCCTGGGGTGGCCATGAAGGGGCTGAGTTCGCCTGGGGGGAGGAGCTGCACCCAGGCGGGCGCCCGGTGGCCAACACCTTCCAGGGAGATTTTCCCCACCACAACAGCCTGCTGGATGGCTATGCGGGCACCTCGCCGGTGGGTGTCTTCCCTGCAAACGACTATGGCTTGTTTGACACCATTGGCAATGTGTGGGAGTGGACCGACAGCTGGTACGCCAGCCATGCCAGCAACGCCGGATCAACGGACGCCCGTGCAGCCAGCATCGATCCCACCAGCCAGCACGGAGCGATGCCGCGCAAGGTGGTGAAGGGCGGCTCCTATCTCTGTGCCCCCAGCTACTGCCGCCGCTACAGGCCAGCGGCACGCATGGCCCAGGGAATCGACACCTCCACCAGCCACATGGGCTTTCGCTGCATCGTGCGCCTCTGATGCCATGACTCACTCACATCGACAAACCTGGCTGACCCGTCAGCAGCGCCGCCGCGCCTCCCCATTCTTTCTGCTGCTGGATCGCTCCTTCCGCTTCAGGGTGGTGATCGCGGCAATTTTGTCCTTTGCATTGCTTTCACTCGTCAATCGCTTTGACAACTGCAATGGAGCCGACCCAAGAGAGAACTGCCTGACCAGTAACTTTCTGGATGTCATCAGCATTGGCAATGTCGAATCGTTCAGCATCGTCACAGCGGGTTTTGTCTACATCCTTGAGGCGGGGCGTCGCAAGGAGAGAGAGCATCACGAGCAACTTGCTTTGCTGTTAGCGCAACAAGAGGCTGGAGTAAAATACAGCCTGGGGCGTATCAGAGCCATCGAGGATCTCAGCTCAGACGGCATCTGGCAGGACGACTTCGATTTCCAGGGCACGAACCTGGAGGGGCTGAGGATTCCATTCAGTCGTTGGCGGGGTTGCGACTTCGCCAACACGGTGTTGTGCAAGGCGAATCTCAAGGGTGCGGACCTGAAGGGGGCCAATTTCACGGAGGCCGATCTCAGCGAAGCCGATCTTGCCGGCTCCGATCTCACGCAGGCAAATTTCACCCGAGCCATCCTCACCAATGCCGATCTCAGCGGTGCAATCCTGACCGGCGCCGTCTTCCAGGATGCTGACCTCAGGGGAACAAAGATCGATCAGAGCATGACAGCCTCCATTGATCTCCCGTGAGTCCATCAGATGTCATGCTGAATCAAAAGCTGCTCCATCCCCAGGCTGCTGACCCCACGGCGCCCCGTGCCCAGAGGAGCCGGATCGCCGGGGCCTTCGTCGGCATGGCCGCCGCCTATGCGATCACCCGCCAGCTGCCCTTTCTGCCGGCCACGCTGCTGAGTTCCCTGGTCCTGGCCGCCATCTCCACGTTCATCGGCAGGGTCCATTCCCCGCTGCGGTGGTGGGCCCTGCTCGGCAGCGCCTGCGGCTCGGTGCTGGGCAGTGCTGTGGTGCTGGCGGCGAAACTTCAGCAGAGCGAACCGCAGTCGGATCTCTCCAGCAGGGCCGTACTGCTCGGTTGTCTCGCCCTTGCCGGTTGCATCGCCGGGCACAACCTCAGCCGCGATGCCGTTGGTGATTCCGCCCGCCACCCCAGGGACCTGTTGCGTTCGGCCAGTGCACTCACCACCGGCATCTTCGCGGTGCTGGTCACCTTCAGCTTTCTGCATTCCGGACTGGATACGGCGCGCACCTTCTCCAGTCGGCTCAGCACCTCCCTGACCATCCTGGTGGCGACGCTCTCCGTACCTGGATGGCTGACCCATCTGCTGACCCGCTCCAAAGCTCAAGCCGTTTCCTCCCCCCGACCCTGACGCCATGGCCCAGGCAACCCTGCTGCTCGTCAGCCTCACCCTGTTCACGATCATGTTCGGCCTGGGTGTTGGCCTGAAGGGAGAGGCCATCGTCCAGCTGCGCCGCAGGCCTGCCCTGGTGATCCGGCTGCTGATTGGCTCCTGTGTGCTGGTCCCGCTGGTGGCCCTGGTGCTGGTGAAGCTGACTCCGGACCTGGCCCTCTCCAGGTCCGCCCGTTTCGGGATTGCACTGATGGCCATCTCACCGAGTGCTCCCCTCACCCTGCGCAAGGCCGGCAAAATGGGGGGCGACCGCGAGCTGGCGGCGGTGCTTCAGGCCTGCGCGGCGGTGGCCGCGATCGTTTCGATCCCCCTGATCGCTGATCTGTTCCGTTCCTCCTTCGGGATCTCAGGGTGGGACATCGGCCCGAAGGAGGTGGCCCTGCAGGTGGGCCAGGCCCAGGTGCTGCCGCTACTGGCGGGCCTGGGGCTCAGGCGTTGGCGGCCGCTCTGGGCGAATCGGCTGTCGGGTCCGCTCGAGACGCTGGGGAATGGCCTGCTGCTGGTGCTGATCCTGCTGGTGCTGGTCAAGTCGCTGCCGCTGCTGCTGCCCTTTGCGGCCGCCAACCTGGTGGCCCTGGGTTTCATGGCTGTGATGGTGCTGGCGGCCCTGGCCATCGGCTATGGGATCGCTGGCCCTGACCACCGGGAGCGCACCACGCTCGCCCTCGTCACCTCGATGCGCAACCCAGGGCTGGCCCTGCTGTTCGCCACGACCTACGGCGCCGGCTTCCCTGGCCTGAAACTCGCCGTTCTCGCCTACTTGCTGATCACTGTGTTGCTGTCGATTCCCTTCCTGCGCTGGCAGCGCCAGAAGCAGCAGGTGCCCTTCGTGACCCCTTAGATGCCCTGGCTGGAATCCCCCGAGGCCCTGCTGCAGTGGCTTGCCGGTGTCGTTCGCTTCACCCTGGAGTTCCTTTCTGTCCTCTGTGTGGCGGCGGGGGTGATCAGCACCCTTCGACAAGCCTTGCCGTTCCTGCCTGTTCTGGGCCAGCGCGGCCGCCGCCCCCAACACGATCCGGATCAACTTCGGCAGCTGGCTGTCGATGGCACTGGAATTCCAGCTCGGGGCCGACATCGAGGGCACCACCACGGCTCCCTCGGAGAGCAACCTGATCAAACTGGCGGCGGAACGGCGGCTGGAGCAGGATCGTCCTCTGCGGCCGAAACCCTGAACAGCCAGCCCTTGCTCTCGGCACCGATCGGCACCTCCATGAACCTCACCAACGAACTGGCCAAGGAGCGCAACAGGGCGGCCGCCGAGCGCACCTCCCCGGTGGGAGCCTTCCCGCCGAACGGCTACGGGCTGCTCGACATGATCGGCAACGTCTGGGAGTGGACCGACGACTGGTACGGCACCCATGCCGCCACCGCCGACCACCCCGGGGGATGTTGCCGGGAGGCCAGCATCGACCCCGCCTCCCAGCACGGCAGCCTCCCCCGCAAGGTGGTGAAAGGCGGGTCCTTCCTCTGTGCCCCGAGCTACTGCCGCCGCTACCGGCCCGCCGCCCGCATGGCCCAGGGGATCGACACCTCCACGTGCCACATGGGCTTCCGCTGCATTGTGAGGTGCTGATCCATGCCGGACCTTCCCCTGGTGGAGTGGCTCGAGCGGTTCGCCGTCGGCCTGCGATTCGTGCTCGAAGGCGTGTCGCTGGTGTGTGTGGCCCTGGGGTTCGCGGCCACGCTGCTCCAGGCCGTGCGCCAGAGGCTGGGCCCCGGCCGCCACCGCCGCGAAGCCGTCAGCCGGCGCTTCAACAGCCTCCGCCTCACCTTCGGCAGCTGGCTGTCGATGGCCCTGGAGTTCCAGCTGGCCGCCGATATCGTCGCCACCACCACGGCCCCCTCCAACCAGAACCTGATCCAGCTCGGTGTCATCGCCGTGATCCGCACCTTCCTCAACGTCTTCCTGGGCCGGGAAGTGGAACTGGAACTGAAGTTCGAGGAGGCCCAGCGCCAGCAGCGTCAGCAGAGTTCCACCACCGAGACCCTTTCCCCCTAGATGGCCAACCTCAACAACGAACTGGCCAAGGAGCGCAACCGGGCCGCGGCAGAGCGCACCCTGATGGCCTGGATCCGCACCTGCCTGTCGCTGATCAGCTTCGGCTTCGGCCTCGACAAGATCATCGGGGCGATCAACAGCAGCCGCTTCGATCGCAGTGCCCATGCCGGCCTGAGTGTGCGGCTGGTGTCCATGGGATTCATTCTGGTCGGAATCCTGGCGATGGCGGCGGCCACCCGCCAGCACCTGCGCACCCTCAAGCTGATCCGGCGTGACGACTTTCTCTATGCCGATCAGCGTTCCATCAGCACCCTGACGGCCATCGCACTCACGCTCATCGGTGTCGTCGCGTTTGTGCTGCTGGTGATCGGATCCCCCCTCGGTTGACGTCCATGCCCCAGGCCGCCTCCCTCCTTGTCACGGCCACGATCGTGACCCTGATGTTCAGCCTCGGTCTGGGGCTGAAGCAGTACCCATTCCTGCTGCTCAGGGATCGCCCCGCCTTTCTCTGGCGCGTGCTGCTTGGCACCTGCCTGCTGGTGCCCCTGGCCGGGCTGGCGCTGGTGCTGCTGCCCCTGCATGGCCTGCTGAGCCGCCCGGCCTGGGTGGCCATGGGCCTGATGCTGGCCTGCCCCAGCGCCCCCCTGATCCTGTTCCGGGTGCGCAGCACTGGCGGCACCGCCGAGCTGGCCGCCCGGCTGCAGATCGGCGCAGCCCTGCTGGCGATCGTCACGGTTCCGCTGCTGGAAATGGTGTTCCGTGCCGGCGCCGGACTGCGCGGCTGGGAGATGGTCGAGTGGGGCATCACTCCGGCCCAGGTGGCGGGCCAGGTGCTGAAGGTGCAGGTGCTGCCAGTGATCGCCGGCGTCCTGTTGGGCCAATGGCAGCCGCAGCTGGCCCAGCGCGGCAGCCAGGCCCTCGGCCGCCTGGCCACCGTGCTGCTGCTGCTGATGATGGTGGCGTTGCTGCTCCTCAGCAGTAAGCAGTTGCTGCCCTTCCTGCAGCAGAACCTGGTGGGCCTGGCCGCCATGGCCGTCCTCAGCGTGCTCAGCCTGGCGATCGGCTACGGCCTGGCCGGCGCCGACCCACTGGAGCGCCGCACCGTGGCCCTGGTGACGGGCATGCGCAACACGGGCCTGGCCGCCCAGCTGGCCCTCACCTACGGAAAAGGCCTGCCCGATCTGGTTCCCGGGATCCTCTCCTACGTGCTGGTCACGGTGATCGTCACCAGCCTGTTCCTGAAATGGCAGCAGGGGCAGCTGGCGCCCTCCGGCCAGCCCTCGGGCTGATCAGGGGTTCGGGTCGCCGGTCTTGAGCACGGTGTTGGCGTTGCCTCGGCGGGGCCACCTGTCTTTCGGCGCCGATCGTCAGCCTGTACAGGCTGTACAGAAGTTCTTCCTGCCAGGTAGGCGGCACCCCCCTTGCGGACACGATCGCCGCAGCCGCAGCCGGGAACTCTGGAGCATGCTCCGTTCCCCCCTGCTGCCGCTGCTGTTGCTGCTCCTGGTGCTGGTGCAAGCCCAGCTGCGCCCGCTTCAGCCCGCCGCCGGGGATCCGCTGCGGCTGCTCGCCGGTGGGGATGGGCCCCAGCCGGCGGTCCTGACGGGACGGCTCTTGAGCGATCCGGTGGCCAGCGCAGCTTCCGAGGCTCCCCCGGCCGGCCAGGTCAGCCCCTGCCGGGTGCTGCTGCAGAAGGCAGGGGGCCGCAGCGAGTTGAGCTTCCGCACCTGTCCGGCCCTGCGCGAGGGCTGGGAGGTGCGGGTGAGCGGCCAGCTGCGGCGTCCCCAGCCAGCCCCCCACCCCCTGCTGGCCGGGCCGGCCGAGCGGCTGGCCCGCCAGGGCAGCTGGACCCGCCTGACGGTGGAGCAGCTGGAGGTGCTCCACCGGCCCGCCACCCCGATTGCTGATCTGCGCCGCAGCATCGCCGCCCGATTCATCGCCGCGGCGGGTCCGGAGCGCGGCGGCCTGCTGGCGGCCCTGGTGCTGGGCAGTGCCGTGGTGCCCCTGCCGGCGGAACTGCGCGCCGACTTCCGGGTCGCCGGCCTCTCCCATGCCCTGGCGGCCTCGGGATTCCACCTCAGCGTCCTGCTGGGGGCGGTGCTGGCCCTTGGCCGGGGCCTCGGTCGCTGGACGCGGCTGGCCCTGGGCGGTGGCGCCATTGCCCTGTTCCTGATGCTGGCTGGGGCCCAGCCCTCGGTGGTGCGGGCGGTGCTGATGGGGGCCATCGCCCTGATTCTCCTCGAGAGCGGCCGGCGGGCCCGCCCCCTGGGACTTCTTGGCCTAAGCCTGGCGGGCATGCTGCTGCTGCGGCCGGCCTGGCTGCACGACGTCGGTTTCCAGCTGAGCGCCGCCGCCACCGCTGGCCTGGTGCTGACGGCGAGGCCCCTGGAGCAGGCCCTGGCCCAGCGGCTGCCTGGGGTGGGCTGGCTGGCGCCCGCCCTGGCGGTACCGGTGGCTGCCAGCCTCTGGACCCTGCCGCTGCAACTGCTCCACTTCGGTGTGGTGCCCCTCTACGCCGTGCCGGCCAACCTGCTGGCGGCCCCCCTGCTGACGCCGCTTACCCTCGGGGCCATGGCCCTGGCGGTGGTGGCCGTGTCGGTGCCGGCCCTACTGGTGCCGTTGCTGCTGCCCCTCGGATGGCTGGCCGCGTTGCTGCTCCAGCTCGCCCACGCCGTCGCCGGCCTTCCCCTGGCCCAGTGGCAGAGCGGCCGGCCCCTGCCCCTGCTGGTGCTGCTGTTCACGCTGGCCCTGCTGGGTCTGGTGCTACCCGGCCTGGGCCGGCACTGGCGGCGGCTGGCGGCTGGCCTGGGCCTCGCGGTGCTGGCGGCGCATCTGATGCTGCTGGGCGGTGACCAGCTGCTGCTGGTGCACCAGGGGGTGGGGGGCCCCGCCCGCGACCTGGTGCTGGCTCGGCACCGCGGCCGCGCCGCCCTGGTCAGCACCCGCGCCGATGGCTTCAGCTGCCGCCAGGCCGGCCAGCTGGCCCAGGGGCTCGGGGTGGCCCGCTTCGACTGGGCCCTGCTGCTGGATCCGGTGGCGGGCGCCGATCCGGCCTGCTGGAGCCGTCTGGCGGCCCGGGTGGTGGCCTATGGCGATGGGGCGGCCCCTTTGGCGGCCGGTCAGCGGCTGGCGAGCCAGGGGCTGGCGGTGCAGGCTCTGGCCATGGACAGCCACGCCCTGCGTCTGCAGCTGGGCCGTCAGCGCTGGCTGCTGCTGCCCGATCGGCAGTCACTGGCCAGCTGGCGATCGGGCCCAACAGCATCGGCTGCAACTGCGTTCGCAGGCAAGGCGGCGGAGTCCATGTGGCTGGGCGTCCGCCCCCGGCCCGCCGACCAACGCGCCCTGCTGGCCCACGGGCCGCGGCAGGTGTTGCTCAGTGGAGCTGGCCCCGCTGGAGCCCCCCTGCCGCGGGGGTGGCGGGCCAGTGGGCCGAACGGCGCGCTGACCGCTCCGTAAGATGCTTCCTGGCCGAAGGGTCAGGAGAGGTGGCTGAGTGGTCGAAAGCGAACGACTCGAAATCGTTTGAAGGGAAACCTTCCGTGGGTTCGAATCCCACCCTCTCCGTTAACTGAGATCTGAGAGCCTTCCCAGAGGTCCTTTGCCGTCTTCTGATGGGCCTGATCTGGCTACTCGTCCGCTTGAAACAGCAGCATCGTCTTGCCGCAGGCGTCCTGAAGCAGCAGGCTGCGCTTGTCGATGCTCCAGCGGCGAACCTGAGCCAGGGCATCGCTGAAGCGCCCCTCTAAGGCCATCAGTTCAGGGCTGCAGGCCATTCGGGTGCTGGCCAGTTGGGAGAACCGGATCGTCTCGCCCTCAAGGCTGAACGCGCCCATCAAGCGGTTGCAGCCGCTGCTGCCAGCCAGGCGCAGGGTTTCTGCCGACAGCTGCAGTTCGATCGCCCGGCCGGGGGGCTGCTGAGGCTCTACCGTCTCCCCACCAAGGGCCAGCAGCCGCCAGCTGGTCCCCCGCAACGGGACAACCAGCGGCGGTGGACACACCTGGCCGGGCCTGATCGTCCCGAACGTCTCCACCACCAGGGTGCGGCGAGGCGGCTGCCCCGCCTCCATCGACGGCCGCTGGGTGATCAGCCCCTGCAGCTCCACCAGCAACGGCTGGCCCGGTTGGTCTGGCGGAAGGGCCTGGAGATAGGCGCGTTGCAAGTCCAGAAAGTCGCCCTCCATGGCCACCGGCAGCTTCTGACCGGTGATGCACAGCTGGATGTTGGCCGCATCGGCCATGTAGGTGAACATCCCCGTGAGTTGCAGCCGCTCTTGTTTGGCTGTGGGGATGGGCCCGCCCGTCGTGCCCGCCATTGCTGGGAACGCCAGCACCACCATGCTGCTCGCCAGGGCAACCCTGCAGCCCCAAAGACGAGCCGGACGCGAGATCAGCACGATCGGGTGGGAGTTCTGGTGTTCAGAAAAACGGTACAGGTCGCCTGAGTCCCGCTTCAAGGGGTCGATGGCTTGGTAGAAACTGGAGGCTGCGGAGAGAGGGCAACCCTGCCGCCCGCCTCACGCCCGAGACCTCTGAATGGCTTGCGCTGGAGCGTTGGTCGGTTCGCTGACTGTTCTTGCCCTTGTTGGGACCCCTGGCAGAGTTGGGCCAGAATGGAGCCAATTTGGTTAAGGCAAAGGGCCCAAAGAGCTGAACTCAGGCCGATTCGTTCCGGATCTGCATCAAGAGCAGCCACCGCCAACAGTGTCGGACCTCAAGTTTCGCTTGGAACCACACCTCAAACCTCAGAGCTTCTCCAGGTCGCAAACGACTGCCTTCTGGCCCAGTTGAGCCTGATTCAATTGCAATAATCGTCAACCCAGGAGACAGCCTCGATTTTGCTCAGTCCCTTGCAATCAATGTCGTACTGGCGATTGTCGCACCGACCATTAACGAATGAACCATCACTCCAGAAGACTCCTATTGACTCTTTGTTACGACAATTCTCAACGCGATTACCGCTCTCGTCCTTGTCATTATGGCGGTCGCCGTCTTTCCGGTCTGCTGCGCTGGATGGAGGCACGAAGACAAACGGCAGTGCCAGCAGAATGGCCATATAGCGAATGGCGACATCCGTTATGGTGTTATTGAAATGATCTTAAGGACGCAACGAAAAGTCCTTCCAACTGTGTGGTAAATCCTTTTTGGCAGCAAGTGTGGCATCCAGTTCGGTCAGCCATCTTGGGCGGCACGATCAGAAAGTGGGCTGATCTCTGCTATAGGAAAGAGCGGGAAGATTGAAATGGTGCTAGATGGTGGGATAGAGAATTTATGGGAGGTGGTTGAGCGGTTGGAACTCCTTCAGCAGTGCCCGATTGAGGCGGTCATCACATCCCACCACCAACTGCGGATAGATGGTGCCATTCTTGTAGGGAGCATAGGCGTGGGCACAAACAGCCCTGGTTGCCTCCTGCCACTGCTCGAAAAATCCTTTGGATACTTTACGCTTCAACTGGTCGGTGGATTGCTCCCAGGATTGAGCAGCGCAATAGCGCATCTCCACGGTGTTATCACCAGGGCACTGGATCTTGGCTTCCTGGGCGTGGATGGCCGTGGGGAGCAACAGCAGCAGCAGTGCCCATCGAGAGCGATCACAAGTCATTCCGATACCTGGCTGTGGATGGTCTTGAGCAGCACCGGCCGATGCGGCAGGCGTTGCAGTTGACACCGGCGCGTCAATTCCATGGATCCGCTCAGGAATGGAACAGCAGCACCAGGCCCGCTTTCACCTGGTGAAACTCCCGTTCCTCCCGGCTCAGATCCAGGCCCACCTGCAGCCCCTCGCGGAGCGCCACATCAAACGGCGGGGCCGGCGGCGGTTTGCCGTCGCACCAGAGCGCCGCAATGCCCACCGAGGTGGCATGCCAACGGAAACAGGCGGTCTCGCCGATGGAAGGCTCCAGCAGGGCGTCTTCGAGGAGCTCGCGGATCGCCATCGTGTCCCGGCTCTCGCCATCCCAGTCGTCGCCTTAGCTTCGGCAGGGAGACCCGCAAGGGCAATCGGCTGAGAGTTTTCGTGATACTGGCGCCTACGGTGCCTGGCATGGAGGCCTTCCCCACCCCTGTCGCCCTGGTGCACGAGTGGTTCACCCCCCGGTCCGTGGGTGGGTCCGAGCAGGTGGTGGCAGAACTCGATCGGCTCTTGCTGGAGCGGGGAGCCCCGCCCGAGCTCTTCGCCCTCGTGGACGGGGAAAGCAACCGGCCCGGCAGCTGGCTGTCAGGGCGGAACGTCCAGACCAGCTTCATTCAGGGGCTGCCGTGGGGGGTGAGCCACGTCCAGCAATACCTGCCACTGCTGCCCCTGGCCATCGAGCAACTCGACCTGTCAGGCCATCCCCTGGTGATCAGCAGCAGCCATCTGGTGGCCAAAGGGGTGATCACCGGCCCGGATCAGCTGCACGTCAGCTATGTGCACACCCCAGCCCGCTACGCCTGGGACCAGATGCACCCCTACCTGGCCCGTTCCGCCCTGGCCCGCGGTCCCCTGGGTCCCCTGGTGCGGCTGCAACTGCACCAGTTGCGTCAATGGGACGTGGTCAGCAGCGCCCGGGTGGATGCCCTGGTGGCCAATTCGCGCTTCACCGCCCGTCGGATCCGCTCCTTCTGGCGCCGGAGTGCCCACGTGATCCATCCCCCCGTGGCTGTGGAGCGGTTCCGTTGGGATCAGCCCCGGGACGATGTTTACGTGAGCCTCTGCCGGTTGGTGCCCAACAAGCGGGTGGATGTGGTGGTGGAAGCCTTCAACCGCACCGGGCTGCCCCTGGTGGTGCTCGGCGATGGCCCCGAGCGGCGGCGGCTGGAGGCGATGGCGGGGCCCCAGGTCCGCTTCCTCGGTCGCCTGTCGGATCAGGAGACCGCCGGCTGGTTGGAGCGGGCCCGGGCCTTTGTGTACGCCGGGATGGAGGACTTCGGCATCGCCCCGGTGGAGGCGATGGCCGCGGGTGCCCCGGTGATCGCCTTGGGTCAGGGCGGGGTACTCGACAGTGTGCGCTGCCTCAGGCAGGGGGAGCCAGGTCCCACGGGCTTGCTGTTCCCGGAGCAGAGCGCCAGCAGCCTGGCGGCGGCCCTGGAGCAGTTTGAGGCGGGCCGGCTGTGGCGATCGCTGCCGGCGGAGGGGCAGCGGCTCTGGGCCGAGGGCTTTGCCCCGGAAGTCTTCCGGCAACGCATGCATACGCTGCTGGAGAAGCTGTGGCAGCAGCACCTCCGCCGCCTTTGCCGTCCTGTGCCTCTGATCTGAGTGGCCCTCCACCCTGGAGTTCCGGTCGGGCTGATCCTTAACTTCATCTGTCGAAGCAGTCCCCCATGCTCTCTTCCATCGGGACCCCCTACGCCTC
Source organism: Synechococcus sp. UW140 (assembly GCA_943372935.1). Taxonomy (GTDB): domain Bacteria; phylum Cyanobacteriota; class Cyanobacteriia; order PCC-6307; family Cyanobiaceae; genus Cyanobium. Next base: position 154,587 of record CALSAP010000004.1, on the reverse strand, counting down.
TCGCCAACTCGTGACGGCACCGGCGCAGGTGTTCACCGCAGAAGAGTTGATTGCCATCCAGTCCAAGCGGGATCGCTTCGTCAAGCGTGGTGGTGACGTGCTGTTTTCGCTCACGGTGCTCACCCTCGGGGCACCGGTGTTGCTCGCCCTGGCCCTGCTGGTGAAGGTCACCTCCAGGGGTCCGGTGTTCTACGTGCAGCAACGGGTGGGCCGGGATTACCGCAGTTTCGGTTGCATCAAGTTCCGCACCATGCGCCGGGATGCCGATCGCTTGCTTTCCAAGCTGCTGGCTGAATCACCCGATCTCGACGAAGAGTTCCGCAACGATTTCAAGCTCAAGAACGATCCCCGCATCACCCGTCTCGGCAAGTTCCTGCGTCGCTCCAGCCTCGACGAGTTGCCCCAGTTCCTCAACGTTCTTCGTGGAGAAATGAGCGTGGTGGGTCCCCGTCCCATCGTCAAAAGCGAGCTGGTCCGTTATGGCGACCGCATGGATGAGGTGCTTGCCGTGCGCCCCGGCCTGACGGGGCTGTGGCAGGTGTCCGGCCGCAACAACCTCAGCTACCCCGAACGGGTCCGGCTGGATGTGCGCTATGCCCGTCGCCGCAATCTTTTGATGGACCTGCGTATCATCGTGCGCACGATCAGCGTGATGCTCGATCCCCGCGACCGGGGCGCCTACTGAACCGCCCCTGCTGCCCGGACGGCTCCACCTGAGCTGAGCGCCCAGAGGGCCGGCAACGCCGCCAGCAGCCAGAGCAGTTCCAGCTGATTCCCCAGGGTCAGAATTCGCTCCACAGCCTCCGCGTCGGCAGCTCGGCCTGAGGCCCCCAGGATCGGCTTGATCCGAACGCCATCGGCGTAGGTGTTGGCCCCTCCCAGGCGCACGCCGGCCGCGTGGGCGAAGGCGGCCTCCGACACCCCGGCATTGGGGGAGGGGTCGGAAGCGCCGTCCCGCAGGGCCGCCCCCAGCCATCGGCAAGTCTGCCGGGGTTGCCCTGCCGCCAGGGGCAGGGTCAGGGCCACCAGGCGGGTGGGAAGCCAGGTGAGCAGGTCGTCGAGTCGGGCGCCGGCGGTGCCCAGCCAGCGCAGGCGTCCGTGGCGGTAACCGAGCATCGAATCGAGGGTGCTGGCCGCCTTGAAGCTCCAGGCCAGGGCCAGGGGCCCCGGCAGCGGTAAGGAAGGCAGGTGCAGCGAAGGCAGTGCCGGCCCCAGCTGCGGCAACACCGCCCCGACCAGCATCCAGAACAGCGGCGCGAACAGGCCGTCGACGGCATTTTCGGCGGCGGTTTCGGCGGCGGCCCGCAGGATCTCCGCCTCCGGCAGCTGGCTCACCTGGCGGCCCACGATCCGGGCCAGGCGCTCCCGGGCCAAGGGGACATCCGGCAGGGCCTCAAGCACGTCACGCACCGCCCGGGCCAGGCTGCCGCCCGCCAGGGCACTGGCCAGGCCCAGCACCAGCAGGGGGGCGCCCAGCAGGGGGGCGTGCCTGGCGAGGGCCTCGATGCCCCAGCCCGCCAGGCCGCTGCCGGCCACAATCATCAGGGTAAGGAGTGTCCCTCCCAGGCGCAGGCGCCATGGGGCGTCGCCGGCCCAGGATTCCACGACCCGGCGCAGCACCGTGATGGTCCAACCCATGGCCTGCACCGGGTGCGGCCACCAGAGCGGATCCCCCAGCAGCCGATCCAGCCCGCAGGCGAGCAGCACAAGCAGGGCGGGGCTCAACGCCTGGGACGTTGCAACAGGGGCAGCAGGGCTCCGGCCCCCAGGAACGCCAGCAGCTGAATCGGCAGGCTGCCGGCCAGGCCAATCACCTGGGCGATCAGGCCCATCCCCAGACTCCCCACCAGTCCCCCAAGGGCGGAGGAGCGCTCCAGCCGGTTCCAGTTCCGTTGCAGGTCTCCGGCCGGATCCACCCCGACGGCCAGGCGGGCGTCCGCCAGGGCCGCCAGCAGCCCGAAGGGCACGAACAGCAGCACGGCTCCCCAGCCATCGATGACCTGGGTGGCCACCAGCACGGCGGCCATCAGCAGGTAGGGCAGCCGCGGCGGCAGCCGCAGGCCCCAGGCTTCGGCGCCGGTGCGGCCCAGGCCGTAGGCCGTCAGCACCAGGCCGAAATCAAAGCAGTTCCCCGCCGCCTCCTGGCGCACCCACAGGGGCAGCAGCGCGAACAGGCCCCCGAACAGCAGCCCCTGCAGCACGCCGCCGGGCTCCAGCCCGAGGTCTTCCTTGCTCTGTTCGGCGCAGGAGCTTGACCGGGGGCGGTCGCCGGCCTGAAGCGCGCCGACCAATGGCGCCAGGGGCAGCAGCAGCACCACGGCGCTGCCGAGCTGCAGCAGGGCCTTGCCCAAAGGAAACAGCAGGGCCGTGAGCAGGTTGCCCACCAGCCGGCCCGCTTCCGCTCCAGCCCGCAGTTCGCCGATCGGCACCGCCCCGAAGCCGTGCAGCTGGCGCTGCAGCGGTTCCTGGGCCAGGCGCAGACCGATCGCCAGCAGGGCGATGCCCAGCAGGGGGCCCAGCACCGAGGTGCCCAGCCCACCGGCGGCCACGGCCAGCAGCAGCAGCAGGCTGAGCAGCTGGATCAGGTAGCCGGACCGGATCCGCTGGGGCAGGGGCAGCAGCAACGGCAGGGTGACCAGGGCCGGCAACACCCCGTTCACCAGCGGCGAGGAGGTGAGGCCGCTGAGCAGCCAGGCAGTGGCGCCGATGGCCAGGGTGCCGCCGGCCTGGCTGCTGCTCCAGGCCAGGGTCAGCAGGTGCCGGTGCATGGGCTGGGGCTCAGGCGGCCTTCAGCCAGCTGAACATCGAGCGCAGGCCCTTGCCCACCTGCTCGATCGGATGGGCAGCATCGCGCTCGCGGGCCTTGGCCATCTCCGGTTTGCCCGCCTCGCACTCGGCCACGAAGTTGCGGGCGAAGGTGCCGTCCTGGATGTCGGCCAGGATGCGCCGCATCTCCGCCTTCGTGTCGGCGGTGATCAGCCGAGGGCCGCTCACGTAGTCGCCGTACTCGGCGGTGTTGGAGATCGAGTCGCGCATGGCGGTGAGGCCGCCCTTGACCATCAGGTCGACGATCAGCTTCACCTCATGCAGGCACTCGAAGTAGGCCAGTTCGGGCTGGTAGCCCGCTTCCACCAGGGTCTCGAAGCCGGCCTTCACCAGCTCGCTGAGGCCGCCGCAGAGGACCGCCTGCTCGCCGAACAAGTCGGTTTCGGTCTCTTCCTTGAAGTTGGTCTCCAGGATGCCGGCGCGGGTGCCGCCGATGCCCTTGGCGTAGGCCATCGCCAGCTCGCGGGCATGGCCGGAGGCGTCCTGCTGGATGGCGAACAGGGCGGGCACGCCCTGGCCGTTCTGGTACTCCCAGCGCACGGTGTGGCCGGGACCCTTGGGCGCGATCATCACCACGTCCACATCGGCGGGGGGCTGGATCAGCCCGAAGCGGATGTTGAAGCCGTGGGCGAAGCTCAGCACCTTGCCGGCGCTGAGGTGGGGCGCGATCTCCGCTTCGTAGACGGCCTTCTGGGCCTCATCCGGCAGCAGCACCATGATCCAGTCGGCCTTGGCGCAGGCGTCGGCCACGCTCAGCACCTCCAGGCCGTCGGCCCGGGCCTTGGCGGCCGAGCGGCTGCCGTCGTAGAGGCCCACCACCACATTGACACCGCTGTCCTTGAGGTTCAGGGCGTGGGCATGGCCCTGGGAGCCGTAGCCGATGATGGCCACCGTCTTGCCGGTCAGCAGGCCGAGATCGGCGTCGGAGTCGTAGAAGAGCTGGGCCATTCCGGGCGGCGGGCAGGGCAAACGCAGACTTTAGGTGTGCGTCCGCACCGTCTTCAGCCGCCCGCCGCTTCCGAGGGGTGGGCGATCACCCGGTCGATCAGGCCGTAGTCCTTGGCTTCGGCAGCGCTGAGGAAGTAGTCGCGGTCGGTGTCTTTGGTGACTTTCTCCAGCGGCTGGTCGCACATCCCGGCCAGGGACTGGTTGAGCATGTCCTTGATGCGCAGGATCTCCCGCGCCTCGATCTCGATGTCACTGGCCTGGCGCTGGCTGGTGCCGCCCAGGGGCTGGTGGATCATGATCCGGCTGTGGGGCAGGGCCAGCCGCTTGCCCTTGGTGCCGGCCGCCAGCAGGAAGGCCCCCATGGAGGCCGCCAGCCCGACGCAGATCGTCACCACGTCGGACTTGACGTACTGCATGGTGTCGTAGATCGCCAGCCCCGCGGTCACCGAGCCGCCCGGGGAGTTGATGTACAGATAGATCGGCTTGGAGCTGTCATCGGAGTCGAGGTACAGCATCTGGGCCACCAGGCTGTTGGCGATGCCGTCGGTCACCTCCTGACCGAGGAACAGGATCCGCTCGACTCCCAGTCGGGTGTAGATGTCGACCCAGCGCTCGTACTGGCTGCCGGGAAGGCGGTAGGGAACGCTGGGGGTGCCGATGGGCATGTCGGGAAGGCTCTCGTTCGGAGCCGGGGCGAAGAGGTGGTGGAAGGGGCCGGCCGAGGGCCGGATGTTGGCGAGGGCCCTCCGGAGGGCTCAGCCCAGCTGGTGCGTCACGCCATTGGGGCGGCCGTCGGCAGGTCCTTGCGGCTGGTGAGCACCCGGTCGATCAGGCCGTAGGCCTTGGCCTCCTCAGCCGTCAGATAGGTCATCCGGTCGGAGTCGCGGGAGAGGTCCTCGACCCTCTTGCCGGTGTTCTCGGAGAGGATCTCGAGCATGCTCTGCTTGTTGTGCAGCACCTCCTTGGCCCGGATCTGAATGTCGCTGGCCTGGCCACGGGCACCGGAGCGGGGCTGGTGCAGCACGATCGAGGCGTGGGGCAGCGCGGCCCGCTGGCCCTTGGTGCCGGCCGAGAGGATCATCGCGGCGGTGCCCATGGCCTGGCCGATGCAGATGGTGTGCACCGGAGGCTTCACGTAGCGGAGGGTGTCGCAGATGGCGAAGGCCTCGGTCTCGAAACCGATGGCCTCGCCGGAGTACCAGCTCGTTCCGGTGGAATTGATATAGAAAAAGATCGGCTTTTCCGGATTGTCAAATTCCAGGTAAAGCAGCTGGGCGATGATCAATTCGGTGACATCAATGCCCATCTGACGCTTGGCGTCGTCGTCGGAGAACAGGGGCAGGCCCAAGTAGACGATCCGTTCCTTGAGCAACAGGGACGGCAGATCCGGCGGCGGCGTACGCATCACTGCGGAATCGCCGTAGTAGGGGGCCGACACCGTCATCCGCGCTCACCAGCACTCTTGAGGCAGGAGCCTAGCCGGGGCCAGGAGGCTGGTGCTCCTGCACAGCGACGGGTTTCCCACCCAGCTTGTCGAGGCCCCGGCCGTTGCCCCGCTCCCCGGGACGGTCCTGGTTGCGGTCGCAGCGGGCGAACACCATGCGGCCGGTGGGCGTCTGCAGCGCACCGGTGACGGTGACGGGCAGACGCTCGCCGATGCGGCGGCGGGCATCCTCCACCACCACCATCGTGCCGTCCTCCAGGTAACCGACGCCCTGGTCGGCCTCCTTGCCTTCGCGCACGATCTTGAGCTGGAGCCCATCGCCGGGCTGCACTTCGGGCCGCAGGGCGATCACCAGCTCGCTGAGGTTGAGCACCTTCAGCTCCTGCACCTGGGCCACCTGGGCCAGGTTGAAGTCGGCGGTGAGCAGGGTCCCGCCGGTGTCGGCGGTGAGCTTGAGCAGTTTGTCGTCGGCGCCGTTGCCGCCGTAGCGGGTGCTGTTGACCACCAGCCGGCGGCCGTAGTCCTCGCGCAGCTCGGTGAGCAACTTCAGGCCCCGCCGTCCCTTGGCGCGCTTTTCGCTGTTGGAGGAGTCAGCCAGGGCCTGAAGTTCATCGATCACGGCCTGGGCGACGATCACCTGGCCCTCCAGCAGTCCGGAAGCCAGCAGGCCACGGATGCGGCCGTCGATGATCACGCTGGTGTCGAGGATCTTGGCGCTGGCTGGCAGCAGCACGCCATCGGCCACCAGCAGGGCCTCGGTGCTGGCCGGGTTGAACAGCCGCAGCAAGGTGCGGCCGTGGACCTCCGCCAGGTTGTACCCCAGCACCCCGAAGAAGACGTTGCTGAGCACTGCCGCCAGGGGCTTCACCAGCACCACCTCCCAGGGCAGGGGCAGCAGCAGGATCGGCGCCAGCAGCAGGTTCGCCACCAGCAGGCCGAGAATCAATCCCACCGCCCGGCTGATGAGCAGATCGGTGGGCATGCTGCGCACCTGGGCCATCAGGCGCCGACGCAGTTGCTGGAAGAAGATGCCCGCGATCAGCCCGAAAAAGGCGCCGAAGCCCCCCATCACGGTGCGCAACCCCTCCTGGTTGGTGACCTGGAGCAGCAGCTGCTCCGGCAGCAGGTCGACCCCGAGCCAACCGGTGGCTGCCCCTGAGATCAGGAACAGCAGCAAGATGAGGGTGTCCACCATGCTTCGAAGTCCCGACGCCTTGGCCGCCCAGCTGGTCTGGAAAGCAGCTTGGCCGATCTTCCGCCGTTTGGGTCCCAGGGATTACCGCCCGTGATGGATCCCCGATCCGCCTACGTCCACATCCCCTTCTGCCACCGGCGCTGTTTCTACTGCGATTTCCCGGTGGTGCCCCTCGGGGACAAGGCCGACGGGGCCACCTCCGGCTCCGTCGCCGCCTACCTGGAGCTGCTGCACCGGGACATCGCCGCCTCCCCCGGCGGCCCGCCGCTGGCGACGGTCTACCTGGGTGGCGGCACACCGTCGATGCTCAGCAGTGCCCAGGTGGCGGCAATCCTGGAGGCCCTGGAGCGCCGCTTCGGCCTGGCCCCGGGGGCGGAGCTGAGCCTGGAGCTGGATCCAGCCAGCTTCGATCAGGCACGCCTGGCGGGCTACCTGGCCGCCGGCATCAACCGCGTCAGCCTGGGGGGCCAGAGCTTCGACGATGGCGTACTGGCGGACCTGGGCCGTCGCCACCGCGGCGCTGACCTGCGCGAGGCGGCCGGATGGCTGGGCCTGGCCCACCGACGGGGCGACCTGGCCAGCTGGAGCCTGGATCTGATCCAGGGGCTGCCGAGTCAGAACGTCGCCCACTGGGACGGCCAGCTCAGCGCAGCCCTGGCCCTGGAGCCCCCCCATCTCTCGGTGTACGACTTGAGCATCGAGCCCGGCACGGTCTTCGAGCGGCGCCTGGCGCAGGGGGAGCTGGCCCTGCCGCCAGAGGATCTGGCCGCCGACCTGATGGACCTGACCTGGAGCCGCCTGACGGCCGCCGGCTACGGCCACTACGAGGTGTCGAACTACGCCCTTCCCGGCCACGCCTCGCGCCATAACCGCGTCTACTGGAGTGGTGCCGGCTGGTGGGGGTTCGGCATGGGCGCCACCGCGGCCCCCCGCGGCCGCCGGCGGGCCCACCCCCGCACCCGCGCCGGCTACGAGGAAGCGCTGGCGGCGCGGGTGGGGAAGCCGGCTGATGCCGGAGAGGGGATGCCCTTCGATGAGCGGCTGATGGTGGGCCTGCGCTGCCGGGAGGGGGTGAACCTTGAGCGGCTGGCCCGCCAGGAGAATCTGAAGGCGTCCCAGCTGGGAGGGCTTCGGCAGCGGTTGGCGACTTACGAGCAGCGAGGCCTGCTGCGCATCGAGGGTCCCCGTTGGCGCCTGGCGGATCCGGAGGGGCTGGCCCTCAGCAATGGGGTGCTGCGGGAGCTGCTGGCCTGGTGGCAGGAGCAGGAGCCGCTGCCGGCCCCTGCTCCCTGACCCAGCGGCCGAGGACGTCCACCGCCAGGGCCCGGCCCTGCATCAGGGGGGGGCTGAAGGGGGGCTGGCGGCTGGTGAGCCCCAGCAGATCGGCCGTGACCCGTACCTGGCCGTCGCAGCCGTCACCGGCGCCGATGCCGATCACCGGAATCACCAGGGCGGCGCTCAGCGCGCTGGCCAGCTCCGCCGGAACGTGCTCGATCACCAGGGCGAAACAGCCGGCCTCCTGCAGGGCCAGGGCCCGCCGCCGCAGTCGCTCCTGGCTGATCGGATCGCCGGCCTGGCGCCGGTAGCCCAGCTGGTGCACCGACTGGGGGGTCAGCCCGAGATGGCCCATCACCGGAATGCCGCTGCGCACCATCCGATCGATCACGGCGAGGGTTTCGGGTTCGGCCCCCTCCAGCTTCACCGCCACCGCCGGCGTTTCCTTCAGCACCCGGCCCGCCGCGGCCACCGCCGCATCGGCGCCACACTGGTAACTGAGGAAAGGGAGGTCACAGATCAGCAGCGGCGGATGCTGCGGTGCCACTGCCGCCAGCCCCCGGCCAGCGGCGCGGCAGTGGTGCAGCATCTCCTCAAGGGTGACCGGCAAGGTGGTGGCGTGGCCCAGCACCACCATCGCCAGGGAGTCGCCCACCAGGACCGCATCCACCCCGGCGCCCGCCACGACGGCGGCGGAGAGGGCGTCCCAGGCGGTCAGCATCGTGATCGGCACACCCCCCTGCTTGCGCCGTGTCAGATCAGCGGGTCGCAGGGGCATGGCACGGTGGGCGGAGGGGGCATTGCTAGCATCATCCCGACTCGGACCCACGCGGCTCTGACGCCCAAATCTGGTCAGGACCGGAAGGGAGCAGCCACACGGGATGCTCAGGGCAGGCGTGGATTCCGGGTCACCCTCTTCGAACCGGGTCTCAGTCGACCCGGTTCTGGCGATTGATCAGGAACGGAGGAATCATGGCGCCGCGCTCTTCGGGCGTGTGGGTGAGGTTGTCGGCGAAGCTCACGGCGGTGGTGCGCTCCGGCCGGTAGTGGCCACCACTCTGGAAACCCGTGGCGATCACTGTCACGTGGATCTCGCCTTCCAGGGATTCGTCCACGACGGCGCCGACGATGATGTTGGCATCGGGGTCGACCACGTCGTAGATGACCTCGGAGGCGGTGGTCATGTCCTCCAGAGTCATGTCCTTGCCGCCGCTGATGTTGATGACGCAGCCGTTGGCGCCGTCGATGCGGGCCGACTCCAGCAGGGGGCTGCTCATGGCGGCCTGGGCGGCCTCGATGGCCCGTGAGCGCCCGGAGCCCACGCCGATACCCAGCAGGGCGGTGCCGGCATCGGCCATCACCGAGCGGATGTCAGCGAAGTCGACGTTCACCAGACCCGGCCTGGTGATGATGTCGGTGATCCCCTTCACGCCCATGCGGAGGACGTCGTCGGCGGCCCGGAAGGCCTCCTGGAGCGGCGCCCCGGCGATGGCATCCCGCAGGCGGTCGTTGGGAATGATGATCAGGGTGTCGACATGTTCGGCCAGCCGGGCGATGCCCTCCTCGGCCTGACGCAGCCGTTTGCGGCCCTCAAAGCCGAACGGTTTGGTGACGATGCCCACGGTGAGGGCGCCACATTCCTTGGCCACCTCGGCCACGATCGGCGCCGCGCCGGTGCCGGTGCCGCCGCCCATGCCGGCAGCGATGAAGACGAGATCGGCACCCTCGAGCGACTGCTGCAGATCGGCCCTGGATTCCTCCGCCGCTTTCTGGCCGATCACCGGGTTGCCGCCGGCCCCCAGGCCACGGGTGAGCTTCTGACCCAGCTGGATGCGCTGGCCCGCCGCTGACTGCAGCAGGGCCTGGGCGTCGGTGTTGAGCACCCGATAGCCCACCCCGGTGAGGTCGGTGGCGATCATCCGGTTGACCGCGTTGCTGCCGCCTCCCCCCACGCCGATCACCTCGATCCGGGCCGATTGGCTCGGGACGATCCCGTTGCTGCTGGGCGAGATCTGGCTCATCGCGTGGGGCTCCTGCGGGGACAAAAGATCGACTTGGTACGGGCGGTCCTGATCGCGCGACATCGCGGGAGCGGGTGTGTGGCCGTTGATCTGCGGCTGCATTATGTCGGTGGTCAGCTCAGCCAAAGTTGCCGATAGATCACATTGGACTGAATCTCAGCAGGGCGCAACGGCCTGTGAGGATTGTCTGGCTGGCTGGCGGCGGCTGAGAGCCCTCACTGGGTGCGCCTTGGTGCGGCGGGACTGGGCTGGGGCGGACGGGGCGGCGCGGCGGATCCGCCTCGGGTGCCCACGCTCAGCTCGGGCTGTTCGGGATCGCTCAGATCGATCAGCTGAGGTGGGGCACCTTTCATGCTGGCCGGCAGGGTGCGGCTGAGGTGGGCCACCACCTCCAGCCGGCGGGGTAGACGGGCATCCGGCGGACCCAGCCGCACCTGGCCCAGCTGGGTGGTGCTGAGCCACAGGCTGCCGTCCGGTTCGAAGCGGATTTCACGCAGGCCGGGCCCCAGCACCTCCCGTTCCTTCAGCACCCTGGCCAGCACGGCCCGGTGGCGGGCGTTCCAGCCGACGACCAGCAGGGACAGGTCGCCCTGGCTGCGCACCCCCATGTGCTGGCGCATGCTCATCCAGTTGCCCAGGCCATCCACGAAGCCCATCTCCGGCCCGCGGTCGGTGCGGCGCTCCGCCCGGGCCACCGCCTCCCGGTCCTTGAGTTCGACCCGAAGCCGCGGCGGCAGCATCAGCCGGCTCACCTTCACCTGCTCCACGGGCAGGGCCCCCATCAGGTCGCTGGCCACCTGGCGGGGCTGCAGCGCCATCAGCGGTTGGGGAAAACGCAGGCCGGCCGCCGTGATCACTTGGTCGCGACTGACCACGGAACTGCCCATCACCTCCACCTGGGCGGGCTCCCGCAGGGTCCAGCCCTGCCGCAGCAGCAGGTAGCCCAGGCCGGCGGAGACGGCGCTGAAGACCAGGATGCGCCAGAGAAGTCGCAGCCGCTCGCTGCGGCGCTGACGGCGTAGTTCCTTGCGGCGCAGCACACCCGGCGGCAGCGGCACGCCTGGCGACGGGGGCGCTCCCTGCGACGAGGGGGCCTGCTTCACAGCTCGCAGCGGGAGCGGGCCATGAGTTCATCCATCCAGGTCCGGGCCCGGCGGGCGTCGGCGAAGGGCAGTTCCTCCTGCTGGCCTCCCCCCACCAACCGCAGCCGGCAGGCACCTTCGCTCTCCTCGGTGAGGGGGGCCTCCCCGGAGCTGAGCGAGAGCAGCTCGACCATTTCCAGCCGCTTGATGGTGAAGCAGCCCACCGGCTGGAAGCTGCCGGCCACGAACTTGCTCCAGCTCAGTTCCCCGTCAATCAGCCGGGCGGCCCCACAGCCATCCAGCTTGGCCAGTTCGGCGCCACTGGCCCAGTCACGGAAGAGCTGCTGCCGTCGCCGCTCGATCCAGCCGAGGGCCACCAGGAGCACGAAGGCCGCCAGCAGGGGCAACCACAGCAGGCCATGGATCATGGCGCCGTTCCTTCCACGTTCATCCGTTGCTCCGATCTTCCCGCGCCCAGCACCAATTCGTGCACCAGGTCGGGGAGTGGACATCCACTGGCCTCCCACAGCATGGGGTACATGCTCTGGCTCGTGAAGCCCGGCAGGGTGTTGATCTCGTTCAGCCACAGGCTGCCTGTGGCCTCGTCGTAGAAGAAATCCACCCGGGCCAGGCCCCCGGCCGCCACCGCCCGGCAGGCGTCGAGCGCCATCGCCCGGGCCCGAGCGCTCACCGCTTCGCTCACCATCGCGGGGATCACGGTGTGGCTGAGCCCCTCGCTGTATTTGGTCTCGTAGTCGTACCAGTCGGCATCGAAGCGGATTTCGCCCAGCACTGAGGCACTCAGCCCGTCTCCCTGGCCATCGTGGCGCTGCAGCACGGCGCATTCCAGTTCCCTGGCCTTCACGCCCTGCTCCACCACCAGGCGTCGGTCGAGGCCGGCGGCCAGCTCCAGGCCCGAGAGCAGGGCAGCCCGGTCGCCGGCCTTGCTGATGCCCACCGAGGAGCCCATGTTGGCCGGCTTGACGAAACAGGGAAAGCCCAGCTGGCTCTCCAGCCGTTCCAGCAGCTCTTCCCTGGCACCGGGGCGGGTGGCGTCCAGCTCGGAGGCCTCGACACAGGCGTAGGGCACCTGGGGCAGGCCGGCGGCGGCGAAGGCGGCCTTCATGGCCTGCTTGTCCATCCCCAGGGACGACCCCAGCACGCCGGAGCCCACGAACGGCACCCCCATCAAGGTGAACAGCCCCTGGACCGTGCCGTCCTCCCCGTTGGGGCCATGCAGCACGGGAAACCACACCTCCATGTCCAGGGCCCCCTCCGGAAAGCCCCGGAATCCCCCCGGCTGCGGCGGGCCGGGCAGCGCGTCAGCTTCGGCGGGCAGGCCCCGCTCCAGCACCGCCGTCGCCACGGCCTCCGGCCACCAGCCGCCACGGCGATCGATGTAGAAGCAGCTGACCCGGTAGCGGTCGGCATTGGCGCCGCTGCGCAGACCCCGCAGCACGGTCTGGGCCGAGCGGATCGAGACGGCGTGTTCGCCGGAGGCTCCCCCGAACACCAGGCCGACGCGGGTGGGGTGGGGGGCCATCGGCACAGGGAAGAGGGCCAAACGTATCAGCGAACCGGTTCCCGGCCCAGGGGCCGGCCGCTGAGGCTGAACGGCCTTACCGTCTCGATCAACACGTCGACCAGGTCCCCCGGGACATAGGGCCGGCCATCGCCGGGGTCGGCGGCGAAGAAGGTGAGCCGATTGGTGCGGGTGCGGCCCATCAGCTGATCCGGATCCCGCGGGTTGACCCCTTCGGCCAGCACCTGCTCCCGGCGGCCCAGATAGCGGGCGCTGCGCTCTGCTGCGACCCTCTCCACCAGGGCGTTCACCTCCTGCAGCCGTTCCACCTTCACCGCTTCCGGCAACTGGTCGGGCCAGTCTGCCGCCGGCGTGCCCGGCCGCGGTGAGTAGGCGGCGGTGTTGACCTGGTCGAAGCCGACCGCCTCGATCAGTTCAAGGGTGCGGCGGTACTGGGCATCGGTTTCACCGGGGAAGGCCACGATCACGTCGGCGCTGATGGCCGCATCGGGGAGACGCTGACGGATGCGGTCGATGATCCGCCGGTAACGCTCCACGGTGTAGCCGCGGGCCATGGCCCGCAGCACGGCGTCATCGCCGCTCTGGAACGGGATGTGGAAGTGCTCGCACACCTTGGGCAGGTCGGCGCAGGCGTCGATCAGCCGGTCGGTGAAGTAGCGCGGGTGGCTGGTGGCGAAGCGGATCCTCTCCAGGCCCCGCACGTCATGCACCGCCCGCAGCAGGTCGGTGAGGGTGTGGGCCCGCCGGCCCTCGGCGGTGATGCCGGGCAGGTCTCGGCCGTAGGCGTCGATGTTCTGGCCCAGCAGGGTCACTTCCCGGAAGCCCCGTGCCGCCAGCCCCTCCATTTCCAGGCGGATGGCCTCGGGCAGACGGGACTGCTCCCGGCCCCGCACGGCCGGCACCACGCAGTAGGTGCAGTGCTCGTTGCAGCCATAGATGACATTCACCCAGGCGCAGACGGCGCTCTCCCGCCGGGCCGTGGTGATGTCCTCGAGAATGTGCTGCTCATCGGTGGCCACCACCTGCTGGCCGGTCTCCACCCGGGTGAGCAGGGCCTCGAGCCGGTTGGCGTGCTGGGGGCCCATGACCAGATCCAGTTCCGGCACCCGGCGCAACAGGGATTCCCCCTCCTGCTGGGCCACACAGCCGGCCACCACCAGGGTGAGGCCGGGGTTGCCCCGTTTGCGCTGGGCCTGACGCCCCAGGTAGCTGTAGACCTTCTGCTCGGCGTTGTCCCGGATCGTGCAGGTGTTGTAGAGCACCAGATCGGCCGTGTGCTCACCGTCGCCAAGGGTGTAGCCCATGGCTTCAAGGATTCCGGCCATGCGCTCGGAATCGGCCTTGTTCATCTGGCAGCCGAACGTGGTGATCCAGTAGCTGCCGCGCCGTGCCGAGGGCGCCTGGTCGGCCGGCGGGCCGGAAACGGTGGCTGTCATGGGATCCAGTTTCCGCTATCGCCGCCGACGTGATGGCTGTGGCAGCGTGAACGCCCCGGCCTTTTCTGGAATGCGCTGCCGTCTGAGCCGCTTTCCCCTCACCAAAGCGGTGCCCCTGGCCATCAGCCGCGGCACCACCGCTGCCGTTGAGCACCTGTTGCTGGAGCTGGAGCACGACGGCTGCACCGGCCTCGGCGAAACCGGTGGCTTCGACACGGGCCTGAGGGCCTACGCCACGGACGCCCTGGCGGCCGAACTGGAAGCGATCCTGCCGGCCCTCGAAGGCCTTGACCCGGAACCGTTCCAGGCCCTCGACCCCTTGCTGCAGGGGTTGTCGCCCCCAGCCCGCTGTGCCGTCGATCTGGCCCTGCACGACTGGTGGGGCCGGCGGCTGGGGCAGCCGCTGTGGCGGCTCTGGGGCCTCGACCAAGCCGCCATCAGCCCCACCAGCGTCACGCTTGGCCTGGGCAGCGAGGCGGCGGTGCTGGAGCGGCTGGAGCGTTGGTGGGGCCAGCTGCCGGCCAGCCGCATCAAGCTGAAGCTGGGCAGCCCGGAGGGGCTCGACCACGACCGGGTGCTGGTGCAGGCGGTGGCCCAGGCGCTGGAACGGCGCCACCAGAGCCACGGGGTGGCCTGTGAGCTGCAGGTGGATGCCAACGGTGGCTGGAGCCTGGAGCAGGCCCTGCCGATGCTGGGCTGGCTGGACGCCCAGGGCGTGGTGCTGGTGGAGCAGCCCCTGGCCCCCCTGGAGGATCCGGAGGCCGACTGCGCCGCCTTCGCCGCCCTGGAGCTGGATTGCCCCATCGCCCTGGTGGCCGATGAGAGCTGCTGGAACCTGGCCGACCTGGTGCGGCTCTCCCCCTACGTCGATGGGGTGAACATCAAGCTGCCCAAGAGCGGCGGGCTGGCGGAGGCGCTGCTGATGGCAAGAGCTGCCCAACGGCTCGGGCTGGGCGTGATGCTCGGCTGCTACTCCGACAGCGCCCTGCTCAACGGCGCCGCCGCCCAGCTGCTGCCCCTGGTGCGCTGGCCGGACCTCGACAGCCACCTGAATCTGGTCGACGACCCCTTCACCGGCCCCGTCCTGGACGGCGATCGGCTGCGGCCCACCGCATCGCCAGGTCTGGGGGTGATCCGTGCTCGGGGCTGACACCCCGATCGTGCTGCTGCAGCACGGGGGCCTGGACAACCTCAGCGGCAAGACGGGCCTGGCGATGCTGCGCTATCGCCAGGGTCCGATCGTCGCGGTGGTGGATCCGGCCCACCCCGGAGCCGATCTGGGGCCGCTCACCGGGATCGACCGGGCCGTGCCGGTGGTGGGATCCCTGGCGGAGGCGTTGCCGTTCGCCCCCGAGGTGGCGGTGGTGGGGCTCGCCCCCTCCGGCGGCCGCCTGCCCGAGGGGATGGGCGCCGATGTGGCGGCTGCCTTGGCGGCGGGCCTGTCATTGGCCAGTGGTCTGCACAGCCGCCTGGGGGACGATCCAGACCTGGCGGCCCTGGTGCAGCCGGGCCGATGGATCTGGGATCTGCGCCGGGAGCCCCCCGACCTGATGGTGGCCTCCGGACGCGCCGCCGGGCTGCCGGGCCGCCGCTTGCTGGCGGTGGGGACGGACATGTCGGTGGGCAAGATGAGCGCCTGCCTGGAGCTGCAGGCCGCCGCCCGGCGCCGCGGTCTGGATGCTCGTTTTGTCGGTACCGGCCAGGCCGGCATCCTGATCAGCGGCGCTGGCGTGGCCCTGGACGCCGTCCGCATCGATTACGCCGCCGGCGCCGTGGAAGGGGCGCTGCTGGCTGCCGCCGTGGGCGCCGGCCCGGACACCCTGGTGCTGGTCGAGGGGCAGGGATCGCTCTGTCACCCGGGCTCCAGCGCCACGCTGCCCCTGATCCGCGGCAGCCAGCCCACCGACCTGGTGCTGGTGCACCGGGCCGGGCAGCGCACGGTGCAGCGCCTCGACGCTTTCCCCCTCCCCCCCCTGGGCCAGTTGATCGCCACCGTCGAGGCCCTGGCGGCCCTGGGCCGGCCGGCGGACTGCGGTCCCCCGCCCCGGGTGGCCGCCATCGCCCTCAACACCGCCCTGCTGGATGGGCCGGCGGCGGCAGAGGCGCTGGAGGCCACGGCGGCGGCAACGGGACTGCCGTGCGTCGATCCGGTGCGCCAGGGCGGCGAGGCCCTGCTGGATCTGTTGCCGGGCCAAAAAAGAGGCCCGACGCCGAAGCGCCGGGCCTGAAGGGCGAGCGAGGGGACTCGAACCCCCGAATGGTGGCGCCACAAGCCACTGCCTTAACCACTTGGCGACGCCCGCCGCGGTCTTTGCCAATGTATCAAGTGAGCCCGCCGGCCCCCGCTTGCCACCGCCGACCACCGCCACCCGCACCGTTTCCGGCCTCCTGGGCCTGACCGCCGTTTCGGCGGGCCTGATCGGCCTGGCCGTCACCAACCCCGGCCCCGCCGCCTTTGAGGAGTTCGCCGCCGACAAGCTGACCGAACTGGCCAGCGAGGAGCTGTGCCAGAACGAAGGGCTGCCGCTGCTGGCCCGGATGCTGATCCAGAACTGTCCGGAACTGGTGCGATCCCAGCACAAGGTGCTCGGCCGTCTGGCCCGGGAAAACTCGCGTCGCTACAACCTCGGCCTGCTGAGCTTCTACGGCACCCGGTTGGGTGGGGAGAAGGTGTTGCCCAACTGGAGCATCCCCCGCTACGACGCCGTCACCCTGGCGGTCGCGGGCCAATTCGTGCTGCTCTCCGCCGGCGAGAGCGCACCAGGGAGCCCGATGCCGTGAGCGCCGCGCCGCCGCCGGCCGGACTGCTGCCGCCGATGCGCTTCCCCAGGTCCCTGCTCGATCCCCTGGCCCGGCTGCCGGCCGCCGACGACCAGGGTCTGGTGGCGGTGCAGCTGGAGCAGGCCGACGGCCGGATCCGTGCCATCCACACGCTGGCCGCTGGCTCCGGCAGCGAAGGGCTGGATGGGGGCGCCCCCCTGCCCCTGGCGCTGACGCCGCTGGTGGAGCCCCATGCCCACCTCGACAAGGCCTTCAGCGCTGAGGCCTTCCCCAATCCCGATGGCACCATGGCCGGGGCCATGGCGGCGAACGGCCGGGAAGCGGCCGAGCGGCGGGCCGACGGGGTGCGGCGGCGGGGTGAGCAGGCCCTGGAGCGGGGCTGGCGTTACGGGTTGCGGGCGATCCGCAGCCACATCGACAGCCTCGGTCCCTGGGCCACCCCCAGCTGGGAGGCGCTGCTGGAGCTGCGCGACCGCTGGCGGGGCAGGGTGGAGCTGCAGCTGGTGGCCCTGGTGCCGGTGGGCCACTGGCGCACGCCGGAGGGAGAGGCCTTCGCCGCCTGGGTGGCTGGCCATGGCGGCCTTCTGGGCGGCGTGCTTGGCGCCCCCTTTCGCTCCACCCCGGCCGATCGGGCGGCGCTGCTGGCCCTGCTGCAGCTGGCGGAGCGCCTTGGCTGCGGGGTGGATCTGCATGTCGATGAGAGCGCTGAGGAGCACGGCCGCGGTGTGGCCCTGGTGAGCGACCTCTTGCGGCGTCACTGCCTGGCCGTGCCGCTCACCTGCAGCCACGCCAGCAGCATGGCCCTGCTGGCCGACGGGCCCTGCCTCCGCCTGGCGGAGGCGATGGCCGCGGCGGGAGTGGGGGTGGTGGCCTTGCCCACCACCAACCTGTGGCTGCTCGGCAAACACCAGCGCCGTACCCCGTCCCTGCGGCCCCAGGCCCCGATCCGCCAGCTCCAGGAGGCTGGCGTGACCGTCGCCGTGGGGGGTGACAACGTGCAGGATCCCTGGTTTCCGGGGGGAGATTTCGATCCGATCGGCCTGCTGCGTTTCAGCCTCGCCGCCAGCCACCTGGTGCCCTGGCGGCGGCTGGGCCTGAGCCCCTTCAGCACCGCCGCGGCCCAGCTGCTGGGCCTCGACTGGGACGGGGTCCTGCGGCAGGGATCCCCGGCCGATCTGCTGGTGCTGGGGGCCTCATCCTGGGGCGAACTGCTGGCCCGTCCCCCCCGGCGACGGGTGCTGCGGGCCGGCCGCTGGCTGGAGCCGCCCCCGTGCGAAGAACCGTCCCCACTGCTGGCCGCCTGCCATGGATGACCTCAGACCGGTGGATCCCGATCGGATCCGGGCCCTGGTCGACGAACTGGGCGCCGGCCCGCTGGCGTTGACACCGATCCTTGCCCCCGCCGAGCTGGGCCGGCTTTCGGCCGACTTCCACGACTATTCCCCCGTGCTGGAACCGCTGCTCAAGGGCCGCTGCGCCCAGGTGGCGGTGAAGGTGGAGCGGCTGGAGCAGGTGATGGCGGTGGCCGGCGCCTGCGCCCGCCACCGGGTGCCGCTGACGCTGCGGGGTGCCGGCACCGGCAACTACGGCCAGTGCGTGCCCCTGGCCGGTGGGTTGGTGCTCGACATGGGCGGCCTCAACAGCCTGCGGTCCGTGGACCCGGTCAGCGGCATCGTCGAGGCGGAGCCCGGCTGCACCCTGGCCCACCTGGATGGCCAGCTGGCGGTCCACGGCCGGGCCCTGCGGCTGGCCCCGAGCACCTACCGCAGCGCCACCCTGGGGGGCTTCTTCGCTGGTGGCTCGGGCGGCCTGGGCTCGCTGCGCTGGGGGTTCCTGCGCGATCCCGGCCACCTGCTGGGGCTGGAGGTGGTGACCCTGGAATCTGAGCCCCGGCTGCTGCGGCTCGATGCCGCCGCCAGCGCGCCCCTCAACCACGCCTACGGCACCAACGGCATCATCACCGCCCTGCGGCTGGCCAGCACCGAAGCGGTGGCCTGGCAGCAGATGGTGGTGGGATTCAGCCGCTGGGAGGCGGCCCTGGAGGCGTCCCGGGACCTGCCGACCACGGCCCTGCTCCTCAACGCCCTCTGCCTGCTGGAGGCCCCGGTGGCCGACCGGATGCCCTGGCCGGTCGGCTGTCCCGCCGCTGGTCCCGGGGAACACCGGCTACTGCTCCATGCGGCCCCCGACACCCTGGAGCTGTTGCCCGGCTGGCTGGCGGCCCGGGGCGGCCAGCTGCGCTGGCAGGAGCCCCGGCCGGAGGCGGGGCGGGCTCGGGGTCTGCCCCTGGGTGAACTCACCTGGAACCACACCACCCTGCACTGGCGGGCCCAGGCCCCCGACTGGACCTACCTGCAGCTGCTGCTGCCCCGGCCGGAGGCCCCCCTGCTGGAGGCCGTGCGCCAGCGCTGGGGCAGCGACGTGCTCTGGCACCTCGAGGCGGTGCGCTATCAGGGGGCGCCGCGGCTGACGGCCCTGCCCCTGGTGCGCTGGCAGGGACCCCAGGCCCTGGCTGACCTCGTCGCCCAGTGTCGTGAGCTGGGGGCGGTGCCGTTCAACCCCCACGTGATCACCGTCGAGGACGGTGGCCTCGGGGTGGTGGATGCCGATCAGGTGGCGGCCAAGGCCGCCTACGACCCGGCCGGACTGATGAACCCGGGCAAACTCAGGGGCTGGGTGGGCTAGGGGTGGGCGCTCCGCGCCTCAGCCGCACTCCAGGCTGAGCCGGGTGTCGGCGCCGGTCACCGGGTTGGTGCCGCGGGCGTCGCGGCAGAGGTGCCGCTGGTCCACCCGGTCGAGCAGGACGTCGGTGAAGTCCGCATCGGTGACGGTGGCTCCGGTGAAGTTGCTGCCGGAGGCGATCGCCCCCCGCAGCACGGCCCCGGTGAGGTCGGTGCCGCTCATGTCCACCTTGTCCATCAGGGCGTCACTGAGATCGGCACCGCGGAAGTCGGCGTCGGGAAAGGCCGCCTGGGTGAGGATCGCCCCATGCAGATCGGCCTCCCTGAAAATCGACTGGCGGGCTGTGGCACCGGCGAAGGAACTGCCGGCCAGCTGCTGGCCGCTGAAGTCCTTGCCGCTCTGGTTGGTGAGGGTGTAATCCACCCGGTCCTGGTTGTCGGCCCAGGCGCTGGGGGCGGCCAGCAGCAGGGGGGCCAGGAGCACCAGAGCCAGCAGCACTGGCACGATCCCCCTGCGGAGGGTCTGCCCCGGCGTCCTTGAGGAATGGCCGGCGGGCCTGGGGGCATCGGATCCGATGGCCGTCGTCATGGGCCGTTGCTGCCGGGGACCTTCCCAGGCTGGCCCAGCGCCGCGGCTTCGTCAGCCTGGGCGGCATCGAGCAGCGGAAGGACAGCGCCCAGCAGGAAGAGGGAGCCGGCCACCAACGGCAGCGGGCCGGGGGCCAGAAGGCTGTCCAGTCCGGCCTCCAGGCTGCCGGCCTCCTCGAGCTGGTCGGCCAGGCCGGGACAGGCGGCGGCCAGCTCCTGCCGCGACCAGCTGGCATGCTCCGGCACCGCCACCACCACCGCCCGATCACCGGGACGCAGCAGGAGCTCCAGCATCGCCGCCCCCTGCTTGTGCCGTTGGATGCCCAGCAGCCAGCGACGCGGCGGGCCATCCGCCAGGCCACCATCAAGTTGATCGAGTTCCCGGCGCAGGGCCGCCGCTGCCGGGGGATTGTGGGCCCCGTCGATCAGCAGCGCGCGGCCCCGCCAGCGGTGGCTCTCCAGCCGCCCGGGCCAACGGGCCGCCGCCAGGCCGGCGCGGACCATGCCCTCGTCGAGGGGCCTGCCGGCCAGCGGACCGTCCGGGGCCGTCAGGGCCCGGGCCATGGCCACGGCCACGGCGCCGTTGTGGCGTTGCAGTTCCCCCGCCAGGCCCAGCACGGGGCCGCCGTCGGCCACGGCGGGCAGGGGGTCGAGCCAGTGCAGACTGGCGCCGCAACCCAGCGCTGCGGCCTCCAGCACCCGGCGGGCCTCCGGTTCCTGGGCGGCGCTGAAGGCCCGGCAACCCGGCCCCATCACGGCCGCCTTTTCAGCGGCGATCGCAGCCAGGGTGTCGCCCAGGTGTTCGCGATGGTCGAGGCCGATGGCGCCGAAGCCGATCACGGGCCGTTGGGGATGGAGGGTGGTGGCATCGAGACGGCCCCCGAGGCCCACCTCCAGCACCGCCAGATCCACCCGCTCGCGGGCAAAGCGGTCGAAGGCCGCGGCGGTGATCAGCTCGAAGGGGGTGAGTCGGTGGCGGCGAGCAAGGGGCTGCCAGCGGGCCAGGTCGGCCCGCAGGGTGGCGGCGGCGATCCAGGCGTCATCGATCTGGATCCGTTCGCACCAGCTCACCAGATGGGGGGAGCGGTAGGTGCCCACGTGGATGCCGGCGGCCCGCAGGATGGCGTGCAGAAACGTGCAGATCGAGCCCTTGCCGTTGGTGCCGGCCACCTGGGCGGCGGCGAAGCACTGCTCCGGGTGCCCCCCGGCGGCAAGGGCGCCGCCCAGCCGTTCCAGGCCCAGGTCGACGCCGCGGCGGGCGAAGGGTTCGAGCAGGTCGCCCAGGTCGACCGGGGGGGGCAGCGGGGACGGCACGGACGGATCAGGCCAGGCTGTGGAGAGCCTTCTCCAGGCGCTTCACCGCCTTGCGCAGCTGGCGGGGCTTGATCACCAGCGGCGGCACGAAGCGAACCACCCCTGGTCCGGCCGGCACCAGCAGCAAGCGTTCCGCCATTGCCGCCTTGACGATCTCCGGGGCCATGATCCCGCCGTCCCGCAGCACCAGTCCCCGCAGCAGTCCCCAGCCCCGCTCACCGGCCAGGGTGGCGGGGTGGCGGGCCACCAGCTCCTGGAGCAAGGACTGCAACAAGGCGCCGTTGGCGCTCACCTTGGCCAGCAGGCCGCGGCGTTCGATCTCCTCGATCACCGTGAGGCCGGCCCGGCAGGCGAAGGGGTTGCCGCCGAAGGTGCTGGCGTGGTCGCCGGGGCGGAAGTGGTCCACCGCGGCCTTCACCGCCAGGGCGCCGATGGGGATGCCCCCGCCCAGGCCCTTGGCCATGGTCAAGGCGTCCGGCTCCACCCCCAGCTGTTCGTAGCCCCACCAGCGGCCGCTGCGGCCGACGCCGATCTGCACCTCGTCAAAGATGAGCAGGATCTGGTGGGCGTCGCAGAGCTCGCGCACCCGCTGGAAGAAGGCGGGATCACCGGGGTTGACCCCCCCCTCGCCCTGGAGAGGTTCGAGCAGCACGGCGGCTACCCGGGGACCCTCGGCTTCACAGGCGGCCAGCAGCGCTTCGAAGCCGGCGGTGTCGTTGTACGGGAAGTAACGGAAGCCCGACACCATCGGCTCGAAACCCTGGTGGTACTTGGGCTGGCCCGTGGCGGTCACCGCCGCCAGGGTGCGGCCGTGGAAGCTGGCCTGGGCGGTGAGGATCAGGGGTTCGGCGATGCCCCGCACCAGATGGCCGTGCTTGCGGGCCAGCTTGATGGCCGCCTCATTGGCTTCGGCGCCGGAATTGCAGAAGAAGACCCGGTCGGTGCAGCTGCGGGCCGTGATCGCCGCGGCCAGTGCCTCCTGTTCCGGGATCCGGTACAGGTTGGAGAGGTGCTGGAGGCGGCCCAGCTGGTGACAGAGACGCCGCCGCAGCACCGGGTCGCTGTGACCGAGGGTGCAGACGGCGATGCCGGCCACCATGTCGAGGTAGCGCCGGTTCTGCTGATCCCACAGCCAGACCCCTCGGCCCCGCTTGAGCTCCAGAGGGTAACGGGCGTAGGTGTCCATCACCGGTTGGATGGGAGCGGTGGGACTCGAACCCACATGCCCGAAGGCGCTCGATTTTGAGTCGAGTCCGTCTACCAATTCCGGCACGCTCCCGAAGGGACGACTCTAGGCTGCGACGGCTGGCTGGGCCGCGACAGAGGGCAGCCTGCGGATCGAAGCGCCGGCGGCGTTGAGTTTGCCCTCGAGATCGGCATAGCCCCGATCCAGGAACTCAAGCCCCCGCACGGTGGTGATGCCGTCGGCGGCGAGACCCGCCAGCACCATGGCGGCGGAGGCGCGCAGGTCGGTGCCATGCACCGGGGCACCGCTGAGGCGGGCGACCCCCTCGACGCAGGCGGTGTTGCCCTGCATGCGGATGTCGGCGCCCATGCGCTGCAGTTCGGCCACGTGCTGCAGGCGGTTCTCGAAGATGTTCTCCACCACCATGCTGGTGCCTTCGGCGGTGGCGAGCAGGGCCATGAAAGGGGCCTGCAGGTCGGTGGGGAAGCCGGGGAAGGGCTGGGTGCGCAGATCCACCGCCCGCACCTTGCTGGCGGTGATGACCAGGCCCTGGCCGTCGGCTTCGATGCGGCAGCCAGCCTCCTCGAGTTTGGTGATCACGGCGCCCAGGTGCTCCGGCAGGGCGGGAAACACCCGCAGGCGGGAGCGGGTGATGGCGCCGGCGAGCAGGAAGGTGCCGGCCTCGATGCGATCGGGGATGACGGCGTAGTCGGCCCCGTGCAGCCGCTCGACACCGACGATGGTGATCGTGGGGGTGCCGGCGCCGCGCACCTTGGCCCCCATGGCCAGCAGCAGCCGGGCCAGGTCAATGACCTCGGGCTCCTGGGCCGCGTTGTCGATCACCGTCTCGCCGTCGGCGAGGGCGGCCGCCATCATCAGGGTCTCGGTGGCGCCGACGCTGGGGCAGTCGAGGTGGATGTGACCGCCGGTGAGACGGCGTTGACGACCAGGCACCACGGCGGTGACCACACCGTGCTCGATGGTGACCTGGGCGCCGAGGGCCTTCAATCCCTTGACGTGCTCCACTACAGGCCGTGTGCCGATCTGGCACCCACCGGGCAGGGGCACCTGGGCCATGCCCATGCGGGCCAACAGGGGACCAATGCAGAAGAAGCTGGCCCGCAGGCTGTTGACCAGTTCGTAGGGCGGGGCAGCGGCGGTGATGTGGTCACCGTGCAGGACGATGGCGTCACCCCCCCGCTGCACCCGCACCCCCAGGGCGGCAAGAATTTCACCCATCGCCGTGATGTCGGTGAGGGGAGGCACATTGCTGAGCCGCAGCCCGTCTTCCGTGAGCAGACAGGCGGCCATCAGCACCAAGGCCGAATTTTTGGCGCCGCTGACCCTCAGTTCCCCGTCCAGTCGCCGTCCACCACTGATCTCCAGCCTGGTGCCGGCGATGACCTTGACAGGCATGGGGGATACGGTCATGGACGGAAGTCCTGGTATCAATTTCTGGGGCATCTTGACAACGAATAATCCCGTCGTCTAGGGGGTCGCCGCTCAAACTGTCTTGTTCTTCCAGGTCTTTGCGGCGACGTTCCTCGGGGGCGGCGGCCATCGGACGCTCAAGCGGAGGTGCCGCACCGGTGATGATTTATGCTCCCTGCAGCGCCGCGGCTTCCGTGGCGGCTAACGCCCGCGGATGTGGCGGAATTGGTAGACGCGCTAGTTTCAGGTACTAGTGGCAGCAATGTCGTGGGAGTTCAAGTCTCCCCATCCGCATGATCACTCCATGATTGTTCTCAAGATCACCAATGCTTCCGATGTCGTCGCAGCGAACATCGGCAGGTTTCTGGAGCGACTCACTCCGGACGGCTACGACCAGACCAAGGTGGAGGACATCGTGATCGATCGTCTGGTCGCCAACCTCAAAGCGGAGGGCATTCGCGGTGAGGTGGCGGCCTTCAAGGGTCTTGATCTCAACGAGGACGACCTGGTCATCCACGATCACCTCAAGCTCCGGCGCCGCAAGACCATCTGACGGCAGTGGGCCTTCCCCCAAAGCTTCCCGGCCATCCCCCTGGCGGCGAGACGATTCGCAGTGTCCGCAATCCCCTCATCCAGGCGGTGCGGCGCCTGCACCGCTCCAGTGGCCGGCTGGAGCAGGGCCTGCTGCTCCTGGAGGGAACCCACCTGCTCCAGGAAACCCTCGGGCTTGGCCTGCGGCCCGAACTGGTGCTGGCCACCCCGGACTGGCTGGAGCGCCACGGCGCTCTGTGGGGGCGGCTGCCGGAGACCGGCCGGTTGCGGACCGCCAGCCCCGAGGTCCTGGCCGCTGCCGCCACCACCCACCACCCCGACGGGGTGCTGCTGACCCTGGCCCTGGCCCAGCTGCCTTCCTCCGCTGCAGGAGGCTCAAGGCCGGGCTTTGTCCTCGCCCTCGACCGGCTGCAGGATCCGGGCAATCTCGGCACCTTGCTGCGCACCGCCCTGGCGGCGGGGGTGGAGCGGGTGTGGCTGGCCGAGGGGGCCGATCCGTTGCAGCCCAAGGTGCTGCGGGCCTCCAGCGGAGCCGCCCTGGCCCTGCCGATCGAGCGGATGACCTCCGCCGATCTGCATCGCCGGCTGGCCGAGGCCCAGGGCGGCGGCCTGCAGCTGGTGGCGGCGATGGTGCCCGAGGCGGCTGGCACGGTGCGGCCCTACTGGGACCTGGACTGGTGCCGGCCCACGGCCCTGTTGCTGGGCAACGAAGGGGCGGGGCTGGCGCCGGAACTGGCCCGGCTGGCCGACCAATGGGTGACGATCCCCCACAGCCCCGCGGTGGAATCACTGAATGTGGCGGCAGCAGCGGCCCTGCTGCTGCTGGAGCGCCCCCGCCAGGCCCACGGCCGGGCCGTGCCCTGACAGGGGAGAATGCCTCCATCCATGCAGCTCCATCCGGTGACCGCAGCACCCGCCACCCCCCCCTCCGGCTTCGATTTCGACGTGATCGTGATCGGCGCCGGGTATGGCGGTTTCGATGCGGCCAAGCATGGGGCCGACCACGGCCTGAAGGTGGCGATCGTGGAATCCCGCGACATGGGCGGCACCTGCGTCAACCGGGGCTGTGTCCCCTCCAAGGCCCTGCTGGCGGCCAGCGGCCGGGTTCGCGAACTGGCCGATGCTGAGCACCTCAAGGGCTTCGGTATCCATGCGGCGCCGGTGCGCTTCGAGCGCCAGAAGATCGCCGACCACGCCGCCCAGCTGGTGGCCACGATCCGCACCAACCTCACCAAGACCCTGGAACGGTCCGGCACCACGATCCTGCGGGGCAAGGGACGCCTCGACGGGCCCCAGCGGGTGGCGGTGCGGGAGGCCAGCGGGGTGGAGCGCGTCCATACCGCCCGCGAAGTCATCATCGCCACCGGCTCCGATCCCTTCGTGCCGCCGGGCATCGAGACCGACGGCCGCACCGTGTTCACCAGCGATGAGGCCATCAATCTGGAGTGGCTGCCCCGCTGGATCACGATCATTGGCAGCGGCTACATCGGCCTGGAGTTCGCCGACGTCTACACGGCCCTGGGCTGTGAGGTCACGATGATCGAGGCGCTCGACCGGGTGATGCCCACCTTCGATCCGGACATCGCCAAGATCGCCGCCCGCCACCTGATCGATGGCCGCGACATCGACGCCCGTTCCGGCGTGCTGGCCAGCAAGATCACCCCCGGCTGCCCGGTGAAAATCGAACTGGTGGACATGGCCAGCCGCGAGCCGGTGGAAACCCTGGAGGTGGATGCGGTGCTGGTGGCCACTGGCAGGGTGCCGGTCAGCAAGGAGCTCAACCTGGCCAGCGTCGGCGTCGAGACCAACCGGGGCTTCATCCCGGTGGACGACGGCCTGCGGGTGTTGGCGGACGGTGAGCCGGTGCCCCACCTGTGGGCCGTCGGTGACGTGACCGGCAAGATGATGCTGGCCCACACCGCCGCCGCCCAGGGCACGGTGGCGATCGAGAACATCCTCGGCCACGCCCGCCGCATCGATTACCGCTCGATCCCCGCCGCCACCTTCACCCACCCGGAGATCAGTTCCGTGGGGCTTTCGGAAGCGGATGCCAAGGATCTGGCCGAACAGGACGGCTTTGCCCTCGGCAGCGTTCGCAGTTACTTCAAGGCCAATTCCAAGGCCCTGGCCGAACTGGAGAGCGATGGGCTGCTCAAGCTGCTGTTCCGCAAGGACACCGGCGAAGTGCTGGGGGCCCACATCTATGGCCTGCATGCGGCCGACCTGATCCAGGAGATCGCCAACGCGGTGGCCCGGCGCCAGGGGGTGCGGCAACTGGCCAGCGAAGTGCACACGCACCCCACGTTGAGCGAGGTGGTGGAAGTGGCCTACAAGCAGGCCGCCGCCAGCCTGGCCACCGCGGTGGGTGCCTGAGATGGAGATCCGACGCCGCCCCCCCAACCCTTCGGTCCGGGTGGCCCACCTGGAGTTCGGCACCCCCCATCCGGAGGAGCGCCCCCGCCACATCCTTGAGGAGATCGTCTGGGAAAAGGACAGGGAGGTGACGGCCGCCCGCGAGCGGGTCAGCCTGGACGCGCTGAAGCAACAGATCGCGGATCTGCCCCCCACCCTGGATTTCTGCGGGGCCCTGCGCGCCAGTTGCCGCAAACCGGCGGTGATCGCCGAAGTCAAGAAGGCCAGCCCCAGCAAGGGGGTGATCCGCCAGGACTTCGACCCCATCGCCATCGCCCGGGGCTACCGGGACGGCGGGGCCAGCTGCCTGTCGGTGCTGACGGACAAGCGTTTCTTCCAGGGGGGCTTCGAGGTGCTGGTGGCGGTGCGGGAGGCGGTGGAACTCCCCCTGCTCTGCAAGGACTTCATCCTCACCCCCTACCAGCTGTTCCAGGCCCGGGCCGCCGGGGCCGACGCGGCCCTGCTGATCGCGGCGATCCTCACCGACCAGGATCTGGCCTATCTGCTCAAGGTGGCCAGGGGCCTGGGGCTGGCGGTGCTGGTGGAGGTGCACGACGCGGCAGAGATGGAGCGGGTGCTGCAGCTGGAGGGTGTGACCCTGATCGGCATCAACAACCGCGATCTGGCCAGCTTCACGGTGGATCTGGCCACCACCGAACAGCTGATGGAACGCTTCGGCGAGCAGGTGCGTGCCCGCGGCGCCCTGCTGGTGAGCGAATCGGGCCTGTTCAACCGGGAGGACCTGGATCGGGCCGTCGGCGCCG
Source organism: Synechococcus sp. UW140 (assembly GCA_943372935.1). Lineage (GTDB taxonomy): Bacteria > Cyanobacteriota > Cyanobacteriia > PCC-6307 > Cyanobiaceae > Cyanobium. Next base: position 127,108 of record CALSAP010000004.1, on the reverse strand, counting down.
GCGCCGATGCGGTGCTGGTGGGGGAGGCCCTGATGCGGCAGGAGAACGTGACGGCGGCCCTGGAGACCCTGATCGCCGGCTGAGCCTGGGGGCAGGAGGGGAGGGGGCTACTCCTTCTCGAGCAAGGCCCTGGCGGTCTTGAGTTGGGCACGGGCTTCCTGGCTGACTTCGGGATACTGGAGGTGCAGCGAATCCAGGGTTTCGATGATGGCGGCCGCCACGGCAATGCGGGTGAACCACTTGTTGTCAGCCGGCACCACATACCAGGGAGCGTGAGGGCTGGAGGTGTGCCGGATCGTTTCAGTGTAGGCCTCCATGTAGTCCTCCCAGAAGGCCCGCTCCTTGATGTCGTTGGCGGAGAACTTCCAGTTCTTTTCAGGGCGATCCAGGCGTGCCAGGAAGCGCTTGCGCTGTTCCTTCTTGGAGACGTTCAGAAAGAACTTGCGGATGATGATTCCGTTGTTGCTCAGGTACTGTTCGTAGTTTCGGATGTCACGAAACCGCTCTTTCCAGATGTCTTTTGTGAGGCGCTCGGGTGGAAGAGTTTGCCTGGCGAGCATCTCGGGATGCACCCGAACCACCAGGGTCTCTTCATAGTAGCTGCGATTGAAGATGCCGATCCGACCCCTTTCTGGCAAGGCATTGTTGGAGCGCCAGAGAAAATCATGGTCCAGCTCCACTGAGGAGGGCGCCTTGAACGAATTCACCTGGCATCCCTGGGGATTGACACCACTCATCACATGCTTGATGGTGCCGTCCTTGCCGGCCGCATCCATGGCCTGGAAGATCAGCAGCAGGGCCCAACGATCCTGTGCATAGAGCAGATCCTGGAAATCCGCCAGCATCTTCACCCCCATCGAGAGTGCTTCCTGGGCCCTGTCCTTGTCCTTTTTGTCGAGATGCAGAGTGTCGTCAGGATCGTGATCCTTCAACTGGAATCCGGCTCCATCGTCGATCCGGAAGGGCTGGGAGAAACGTCTGGCTCGCTCCAGAAAGTCTTGCTTGTCCATGCGCTTGTCTGCCTGGCTCTCTCCCACTGATAGGCCAGACCCCTCCCGTCCCAAGGGCCATCACCATCATTCGTAAACGAAGGCAGTGGAGCAGCTCGCCAGACCTCCATTCAGCGATGCAAAGATCTCTACAGAGACGTGAAAAGGAGGATCAGATTTCAAGCGCCTGTAAATCAGCATAGCCAGCTGCTTCGGCATTGACCAGGATGACAAAAAACTTATGGCGATGGATTTTTGTCTGCCTTTGATTACAGTGACAAGGGAGTGCAGCCCGGCGTTCGTCATTCTTCCCATGCCTGCGACCCTGGTCAGTTACTCGAAAATTCTCGAGATCGTCGGCGATATCCTCCGGGTTGAGGTCCCCGCCGGCGCCAACCAGAAGGCCGCGGCGCCACGGTTCAACGATCTGGCTGTCGTGCAGAACCGCAATGGCACCTCCTCCCTGGCCCAGGTGATCGCCCTGAAGCAGGACTCCGTGTCGCTGCAGGTGTTCCGCGGCACCAAGGGGGTGGCCACGGATTCCTCCGTGCAGTTCCTGGGCCACCCCATGGAGGCCACCTACTCCAGCAACATTCTGGGGCGGGTGTTTCGCGGCACCGGAGAACCGATCGACGGCGGTCCCGGCCTTGAGGAAGATCCGAAGGTCCCGATCGGGGGAGCGTCCGTCAACCCGATGTGCCGGATTCTGGCCTCGAAGATGATCCGCACGAATGTGCCGATGATCGACGTGTTCAACTGTCTAGTGGAGAGCCAGAAGATCCCGATCTTTTCCGTGTCGGGGGAGCCCTTCAATGCCTTTCTGGCCCGCATCGGGATTCAGGCCGATGCCGATGTGGTCGTCTTCGGCGGCTTGGGTCTGATCTTTGACGACTACTACGCCTTTCGCAAGACCTTCGAGGATGCCGGTGTGTTCGCCCGAACGGTGATGTTCGTGAACCTGGCGTCCGACCCGATCGTTGAACGCTTGCTGATCCCGGACATGGCCTTGGCGGTGGCAGAAAAGTTCGCTGTCGAAGAGGGCAAGCGGGTGCTGGTGCTGCTCACGGACATGACCTCGTTCGCCGACGCCCTCAAGGAGATCAGCATCGCCATGGATCAGGTGCCGGCCAACCGGGGCTATCCAGGCGACCTCTATTCCCAGCTTGCCCGCCGCTATGAAAAGGCGGCCGATTATGCCAAGGGCGGCTCGGTGACCCTGCTCACGGTCACCACCATGCCCGGCGATGACATCACCCATCCCGTGCCCGACAACACTGGCTACATCACCGAGGGGCAGTTCTATCTGCACGATGGGGTGATTGATCCGTTCGGTTCCCTGTCCCGCCTCAAGCAGAACGTGATCGGCAAGATCACCCGCGAGGATCACAACCAGATCATGAACACCTGCATCCGCCTTTACTCCGGGGCGCGCGATGCGGAGCAGAAGCAGGCCATGGCCTTCGAGCTGTCCGATTACGACCAGCGCCTGATCAGATTCGGAGGCCTGTTCAAGACCAGGTTCATGGACATCAATGTGGACATCTCCCTCGAGGAGGCCCTGGATCTGGCCTGGGCGACGTTGGCCGAGTGCTTCCAACCCGGTGAGCTGCTGATGAAGCAGGACCTGCTCGATAAGTACTTCCCAGGTGCGGCGCCGTCCCGCCCACCCTCTGCGTAGCTGCCATGGCCAGGCTCTCCCTCACCAAGGCCTCCCTGACCAAGGAGAAGTCCCTGCTGCGGACCTTTCAGGATGTCTTGCCATCGCTGGACATGAAGCGCCGCCAGATCGGCGCCGAACGGGAGAAGGCCCGCCGCCTGCTGGCCGAGGCGCTGGCGAAGGCGGCGGTGATCGAGCCGGACGTGGCGGCCCGACTGCCGATGGTGGCCAACGCGGCGATCGATCTCTCCGATCTGGTGACCATCGCCGCGCTGGAGATCGGCGAAGAGAATCTGATGGGCACCCGGCTGCCAATCCTCCAGAGCCTCTCGTTCCGGGTGAGCCCCTATGGCGTGCTCACCAAGCCGTTCTGGGTCGACGCCCTGGTCACCGTGCTCCAGCAGGCCATGGAGCAGACCATTCGCATCCAGGTGGCCCGGCGCCGCGTGGATGCTCTCGAGCAAGCCGAGAGAATCGTGACCCAACGCTATAACTTGTTTGACAAGGTTCTGATTCCAAGGGCCAGACAGAACATTCGCAAAATCTCCATTTACCTGGCTGACGCGGAACGGGCTGGAGTGGTCAATTCCAAGATCGCCAAACGCAAGAAGGAGCACCAGTCGCCATGACGATCGTTGCACTGGCCAAAGTCTCGATCTTCGGTCTCGCGGCCCAGAAGCAGGCCGTGCTGGCGGGCCTGCAGGCGCTTGGCTGTCTGCATCTGATTGACCTTGGAGCGGCTGATTCCGCCGCGGATTTCACCGCTCCCCAACCGGCCGTTGAGGCCCGCGAGGCCCTGCGGTACCTGATGGATGTGCGCCAACGCCGTTATCCGTTGAAGGCTGATCCCACGTTCCAGCTCGAGGCTGTGGTGGCGAAGGCTCTGGCGAACCGCGCGCGCAAACGGGCCGCGGAGGACAGGATTCTTGTCCTGCGCCACCATCTCGCTGAGCTGGCCCCATGGGGGAACTTCCGGCTGCCCGAGCTGGGGGAACTCGGCGGCCAACGCCTGTGGTTTTATCGGGTTCCCCATTCCAAGCTGGGAGCGTTCCAGCGGGCGCTCGATGGGATGGTGCTGCCATGGCAGCAGGTCCATGCCAGCCCCAGGCACGGCTATGTCGTGCTCATCGCCGAACAGGAGCCCGACCAGAACCTCCTGCCGGTCCAGCGGGCCCACGTGGGTTCCGAATCGCCAGAGGAGTTGAGGGCTGAACTCGACCAGGCCCATGTCGCTCTCGATGACATCGAAGCGGAGCACGTGGCCCTCAGCCGCTGGATCTTTCTGCTCTCCAAGCACCTGATCCGTGCCGATGAACAGGTGGCCCTCAACGAGGCAGACAAGAAGACCGCTGATCTGGGCCGTGTCTTTCAGGTGCAGGGCTGGATGCCACGCCACGAGCTCCCCCGGCTCACGTCTTACGCCGAGGCAATGGGGCTGGCCTGCTGGGCCGAAAGTCCGACCGCAGAGGACGCCCCTCCCACCTTGATGACGAATCCGGATCTGCTGGCCGGCGGCGAAGATCTCGTCACCTTCTATGAGACGCCCGGCTATGGCGACTGGGATCCCTCGGTGGTGGTGTTCTTCTCCTTCGCTGTGTTCTTCGCCATGATTTTGGCGGATGCGGGCTATGCCCTGGTGCTGGGTGTGCTGTTGGCGTTGTCCTGGAATGGGATGGGAAAGCGGCCGTCTTCGCGCCGATTCCGCGTCCTGGCGGCGGTCGGTCTGCTGTTCTCGCTGCTCTACGGGATGCTGGCCGGGAGTTACTTCGGAGCTTCCCCCCCGCCAGGATCGCTCTTGGCCCATCTTCAGGTGCTGAATCTGGATGATTTCACTGTGATGATGAAGGTCTCCCTGGTGGTGGGTGCCCTGCACCTGATCCTGGCCAATGGGATCGTGGCGATGCGCGCCGTGTCGATCGCCGAGCGCGCCAAGCCCATCGGCTGGATCGCCATCATTCTCGCTGGCCTCAGTCTCTACCTCGGTGCGGGCACCTCGGCGGGCCGTGATCTGGGCCTCGGCCTCGGTGTCGGCGGGTTGCTCACCATCCTGTTGCTGAGCAGCGAGCGCCCCCTTGATTCGCTGGGGTCCCTGCTGCTGCGCCTGTTCGATGGGTTCGCCTCCCTGGCGGAACTCTCCAAACTTTTTGGCGATGTGATGAGTTACCTGCGGCTGTTTGCCCTAGGCTTGGCCAGTGCCTCTCTGGCCCTGACGTTCAATCAACTGGCTGGCGAAGTTTACCGCTCCGATGTGCCCCTTGCGGTTGTCATTGCGCTGCTGATCCTTGTCCTGGGGCATGGCATCAACCTGTTACTGGCCATCATCAGTGGCTTCGTCCATGGCCTGAGGCTCAACTTCATCGAGTTCTTCAACTGGAGCCTTGACGAGGAAGGCTATCCCTTCGCACCCTTCAGCAAAAAGGAGACGGCCTAATGAACAACGACACGTCCATTCTGGTCCTGGGCTGGATCGGCATCTATGCACCGGTGGCCTTGGCGGCGATTGGCGCCTCCATCGGGTGCACCACGGCAGGTCAGGCGGCGATCGGCGCGATGATGGAAGTCAGCAGCGGCTACGGACGCTTCGTTGGCCTCTCCGCACTGCCGTCGTCGATGTCGATCTACGGCATTGTCGTGATGTTCATCCTCAACCGGCCGGTGACCCCGGCCAATTCCGGCGGCCTTTTCGGCATCGGCCTGCTCTCGGGTCTGGCGTTCCTGATGGCGGCGATCTACCAGGGATTGTGCTGTGCCTCCGCCATTTCCGGATCCAAGGCCAAGCCCGAGATCTTCGGCCTGTCCCTGGCGCCGGCCGCGATCGTGGAGGGCTTCGCCGTGTTTGCCTTCGTCTTCGCCCTGGTGGCGGCTGGAGGTATTCCCAAATAGGGCAGCCTGCGCCCCCCACTCCCCCGGCGCCTGCCTTCGTCGTCGTTTCCGTTGTTCCCACCTTGCCGGGCAGATCCCATGGCCAATCCCAAGAAGCTCCGGCACGACACTCCCCTGGCGGTGGCTTCCGGCGTGGAGGAGCTGATTGCGCGTCTGCGGGATCAGGGGGTCGAGCAGGGCCGCACGGAGGCCGAAAGTCTGCTGCAGGATGCCCAGACGAAGGCGGCAGCCCTGCTGGCCCAGGCGGAGGAGCAGGCCCGACAGATCGTCGACCGGGCCAGGAAGGAGGCCGAGTCGCTCCAGACCTCGGGACAACAGGCCCTGGAACTCGCCTTCCGCGACGCCAACCTGGCCCTCAAGGCCCAGCTCTCGGATCGCTTCACCGGTGAGGTGCGCCAGCTCGTTGGGGAGGAGCAAGAGAAGCAGGAGATCCTGGAGCGGATGATCCTGGAAATCGTCGGCACGTTGCGCCCGGAGGCCGACCAGTCGCAGCAGGTGGAGGTGTTGCTGCCACGGCGGATTGCCGGCCTGGCCGAACTCAGCCAGCACCCGGAGGAACTGGAGCAGGGCATCCTCAGCCGTTTTGTGCGCCTCACCGCCCGGGGCCTGCTGCGCGAGGGGATCAGCTTCGGGGTCGCCAAGGGGACCCAGGCCGGGCTGACGTTGCGCCTGGTCGACCGGGATGTGGTGCTCGATCTGACGGATGGGGCGATTGCCCAGACCCTGCTGGCCCACCTGCAGCCCCGCTTCCGCGCCCTGCTGGAGGGGGTGGTGAAGTGATCCCCCGATGAAGTACGTCGTGCTGATGGCCAGCCTGCCGCCGCTCGGGTCGCTGTTTGAAGCCGCGACACCGCCGATCTCCAGGCTCAAGCTGGAAAGCCGCCTGGGTCTGCTCGAGGCCCCCGATCTCCACACCCTGGAGCAGATCGCCAATCTGATCGCCTGGTCGTCCCAGCCCCTGGAGCGCAGCGATGCGGCGTTCATTGATGAGGCCCACAGCTTCCTTGCCTCCAATCGCAACCCCACCCTGCGCAGCCTCGTGACCCATCGCCTGGACATGCGCACGATCGTGGCGGCGCTGCGTCGCCGTCGACGCGGTGAAGCCTTGCCGCCCAGCGGAGAGGTCTGGGGGTTTGGTGAATGGGTGGGCTTGATCGAGCGCAACTGGAGCGCGCCGACATTCAAACTGGAGGCGATCTTTCCCTGGGTCAGACAGGCTCACGACCTGCTGGAGAAGGACGACCTGATCGGCTTTGAGAAACTGCAGTTTTCCGTTGTCTGGGCCATGTTGAACCGTCTTGGAGCTGGCCATTCCTTTGATCTTGAGGCGCTGATCATCTATCTGGCGCGCTGGAGTCTGGTCAGCCGTTGGTCATGCTACAAAGGAGACGCGGCCGTGGCTCGTTTCCGTGAGCTGGTGGATGCCGGCCTTGGAAGCCACAAAGAACTCTTTTCGGGTGCATCTCAATGAACAGCAGCATTGAGTCTCTCCCAGAGTACGAACCCGCCAGCGTTGTGGCCGTTCAGGATGATCTCGTCACCATCCAGATGGCCCAGACCAGGCCACGGCCTCTGCTCAAGAATGAGGTGATCTACATCTGTCTGCCGAACCGTGGTGGTGAACGCCAGGAAAAGCTGAAGGCCGAAGTTCTGCGGGTGCGGGGCCGGCTGGCCGATGCCCAGGTGTTCGAAAGCACGAAGGGCGTCGGCATCGGCGATCCGGTGGAGCAGACGGGCGAGCAACTCTCCGTCACGCTCGGCCCCGGCCTGCTGGGCCAGGTCTATGACGGCCTGCAGAATCCCCTGGCTAGGCTGGCCGCTGGCTATGGCACGTTTCTGCCCCGCGGCGCCGATGTGCCGCCCCTGGATACGGAGAAGAAGTGGTCGTTTCAGCCCAGGGCCAAGATCGGCGACACGCTCCACGCCGGCGATGTGATCGGCACCGTTCAGGAGGGGCGATTCAGCCACAGGATCATGGTGCCCTTCGATCAGCAGGGGGCGGTCAGCCTCGACTGGATTCAGCAGGGGAGTTTCACGATCGACACCGCCGTGGCCCGGATCCGTGATGGCAGCGGGACCCACCGCTCGCTCACCCTCACGCAGCAGTGGCCGGTGCGGCGGGCGCTGCCCCAGGCGCTGCTGGAGACGAACCGCTGCGAGCGGCTCTACCCCCAGGAGCCGATGATCACCACCCAGCGGATCATCGACACCTTCCTGCCCATCGCCCGGGGCGGTACCGGCTGCATCCCGGGACCCTTCGGTGCCGGCAAGACCGTGCTCCAGAACCTGATCTCGCGCCACTCCGATGTCGACATCGTGCTGGTGGTGGCCTGCGGGGAACGGGCGGGAGAAGTGGTGGAAACGATCACCGAATTCCCCAAGCTTTCCGATCCCAAAACCGGCGGATCGCTGATGGATCGCACCATCATCATCTGCAACACCTCCTCGATGCCGGTGGCGGCCCGAGAGGCTTCCATCTATACCGGCCTCACCCTGGGTGAGTACTACCGCCAGATGGGCTACAACGTGCTGCTGATCGCCGATTCCACCTCCCGCTGGGCCCAGGCGATGCGGGAAACGTCCGGCCGGCTTGAGGAAATTCCAGGTGAAGAGGCGTTTCCTGCCTATCTCGATTCCTCGATCAAGAGTGTCTATGAGCGAGCGGGAATCATTCGCACCAGCGATGGCTCCGTCGGCAGCCTCACCATGATCGGTACGGTGTCGCCCGCAGGAGGCAATTTCGAGGAGCCGGTCACCCAGTGCACCCTTGGCACGGTCAAGGCTTTTCTGGGGTTGAGTGCGGAGCGCGCCTACAAGCGATTCTATCCGGCCGTCGACATCCTGCTGTCCTGGTCCCGCTATTTCCAGCAGCTCGAGGGTTGGTTCTCCCAGCACCTCTCACCGGAGTGGGTGGGCCGCGTTGCCGAGATGAACGGGTTGCTCAAGGAGGGCGACCGGGTTGGCCAGATGATTCAGGTGACCGGGGAGGAAGGCGTCAGCCTTGCGGACTTCATCGTGTTCCAGAAGGCTCTGTTTCTCGACATGGTGTATCTGCAGCAGGATGCCTTTGATGCCGTCGATTCCACCACCCCCCTGGAACGCCAGAAGACCTCCTTCGATCTGGTGTTCGATCTGCTGCACCGTGACCCTACTTTCACCGACAAAAAGGCCGCTCGGGACTACTACACCCAACTCACGGGTCTGTACCGGAACCTGAATTACGCCGCCTCCGGTTCGCCCACCTACAAGAGCTTTCTGCAGCAGATCCAGGCTCTCTCCGGACCCCCTACGCCGAGCCCAGTCGCGACGCCTTGATCGTCAACGGCCAATGCAGGCGCCGTGGTGTCTCCGCCTCCCCCCAGGCAGCGGCCAGGGCCGGACGCAGATGGTCGATCGGGTCGCTACCCAGGGCTTCACGGTAGCGGGCGCTGGCCGACCAGCTGGAGCAGTAACCAAGCACTTGCTCCAGACCCCAGGCGACGTCCATGGCGAAGCACGGGGTCTCCAGGATTTCAAAGGGCAGCACCAGGTCGCGGTAACCGTTTTCCACCAGCGCCTTCTCCGGGGGCCAGTAGGGGCCGACGATGTCGCTGTAGAAATGCTGCAGGAGTGCATCGGGCCCCTCCCCCTCGAGCTCGGGGATGCCGTAGCTCCAGACAGCCAGCACGCCGCCCGGGCGCAGCACCCGCTCCACCTCCCGGAAGAACCCGGGCCGATCGAACCAGTGCACCGCCTGGGCCACGGTGGCCAGATCGAGGCTGGCCGACTCCAGGCCGGAGCTCTCCGCCGCCCCCAGCCGGTAGTGGACGCGGGGATGGGGGCTGGCCGCGGCCAGCTGGCCGGCGCTGGCGTCGGTGGCCACCACCTCGGCGAAATGGGCGGCCAGGGCAACGGCGGCCTGGCCCGTACCGGTGGCGCAGTCCCAGGCCCGATGCCGGCCCGGTGCCACCCCGGCCAGCCAGTCGAACAGGGGCGCCGGATAGGTGGGCCGGTAATGGGCGTAGGCCCCGGCGACGCTGCCGAAGTGATCGCTGAAGCTGCCGCTCATGCCACCCCCCGGCGATGCCGCCCCGCCAGCAGCAGGCAGCCCACCAGGGCGGTACCGGTGCTGGCCGCCAGCAGGACCAGCAGACGCCCGGATCCGACCGGCCCGGCCGCCCCGAATCCCAGCCGCACGAGGCTGGCGGCGAGTCCGGTTCCCCCCAGCGCCAGCCCCGCCCCCAGCCCGCTCCGGCCCGGCGGCAGCACCGCCAGGGAGGTGGCCGTCAGGCTGGTGACCACGAGGCTGTGGAGCACCCCAAGCAGGGCCAGTTGCGGGAGGCAGGGCCCCTGGGGCAACAGGAGGCTCACCACCAGAACCCCGGCCAGCAGCAGGATCCCTGCGGCCAGGGAGGGCAGCCGCCCCCACCGGCCCACGGCCCGGGCGGTGAGAGGGGCACCGATGGCGGAGCACAGCAGCAGCAGCGATCCCGGGCCCCAGGCTTCAGGCCCGGGAGGAGCCGATCGGGCCAGGCGGGGGAGCAGGTCGAGCAGGATCTGGCCCAGGCCGCCCACCGCCAGGGCAACCCCCAGCAGCAGCGCCGCCTGGACCAGGTCGGCGGGGCCCAGGGGTGCAGCGACCCGTTGGCGGCCGCCGGTGCCCTGGCCGCTGCGGAAGCTCAGGGAGGAAGCGGCCCGGCCCGACCGCAGCACCGCCAGGCCCAGGGCCAGCACCAGGGCACCGAGCAGGAAGGTGGCGGCGGGACCCAGCCGCAGGGCCAACCGGGCCAGGTCGCTGGAGAAGGCACCGATCAGCCCCTGGCTGACGGTGAGGACGGCAACGGCCAGCGGCAGGGAGCGCAGCGGCACCGCTTCGTTCAGCTGGGCCAGATTGGGGCTGGAGGCCCACTGCACGGCCACCACCCAGAGCACCATCAGCCACGGCAGGCCTGGGCTGAACCAGGCGGATCCCTGTCGCAGCAGGGCCGCCGTGGTGAGGAAGATCAGACCGGCCACGGTCACCGCCACGGTGATCGGCAGCAGCCGGCCGCGGGCCTGGTCGCCGTGGCGATCGGAGAGGGCCCCGCTGAGCGGTTCGACCACCAGGCCGAGGAAACCGCCCAGCAGGGCGAAGACCGGCAGCAGGTCGGTGAAGCCGAAGCGCTGCAGCAGAACGGGCTGGTAGGTGGTGTAGACGATCCAGCCCAGCTGCAGGCACGCCTGCAGGCCCACGACGCCCCCGACGAGGCGCCAGGGGATCGGGGGGGCCTGCGGCCGGGCCGAAGCCCCGGGTGTGAATGGCTTCACAGGCGCCAACAACAAGGCCGTCTGCGCCCATACCTAGCGGCAGCGGACGCGGACGGCACACCACCGGGGACGATCCGCCGGTGGTTGTTGCAGGGGATGGGGCTCAGACCTTGCGGCTGTAGAACTCCACCACCAGCAGTTCGTTGATCTCGAGGGCGACCCATTCGCGCTCGATGCGGCCGCCCACCTTGGCGGTCATCTTGGCCTTGTCGAACTCCAGGTGGGGCGGGATGTTGGCCAGGCCAGGGAAGGCCAGGTTGGCTTCGGCCAGGGCCTTGCTGCACTTGCGCTCGCGGATGGCGACCACGTCGCCGGCCCGGCACTGGTAGCTGGGGATGTCGACGACGCGGCCGTTCACGGTCACGTGGCCATGGTTGACCAGCTGGCGGGCGCCAGGGACGGTGGGACCGAGGCCGAGGCGGAAACAGATGTTGTCGAGTCGGTTCTCGAGCAGCTTGAGCAGGTTGGTTCCGGTGGAACCCTCCTGGGCACGGGCTTTCTTCACGTAGCGCACCAGCTGACGTTCGGAAATGCCGTAGTTGAAACGCAGTTTCTGCTTTTCTTCGAGACGGATCGCGTATTCGGAGCGCTTGCGACGGGCTTGGCCGTGCTGACCGGGGGGGTAAGACCGTTTGGCGGCCTTACGGGTGAGACCGGGAAGGTCCCCCAAGCGCCGCGTGATCCTCAGGCGAGGGCCGCGGTAGCGAGACATAAGGGATGGTGACGGAGGTGGATGGTGCGGCCCTGGGGCCAGATAGGGCGGTTCACGGTTGCGGCATGCTGGGAGAACCCGGATGCCCGCGCGTGCTGCGCCAACCACCCACCCTAGGCGGCGACGGTCCCGGCCTCCTCCAGGGCGCCCTTCCGGCCGTTCCGGCGTCCCCCCTCTCCGCCGCCGTGGCCGCCGTGCTGCTGGCCCTGATCGGCGCCTACCGGCGCTGGATCTCCCCCCTACTGGGCCCCCGCTGCCGCTTCATTCCCAGCTGCAGCGCCTATGGGCTGGAGGCGATCGGCCGCCATGGCCCCTGGCGCGGCGGCTGGCTCACCCTGAAACGGATCGGCCGCTGCCACCCCTTCACCCCCTGCGGCTGCGACCCGGTTCCCGATTGATGCAGGAGCTGCTGCTGTTCACACGCCAGGGTTGCTGCCTCTGCGAGGGCCTTGAGGAGAAGCTGCGGGCCCTCGATCCCCCCCAGCCCCTGCAGCTGGTTGACGTGGACAACGATCCGGCCCTGCAGGCGCGCTACGGGCTGGCCGTCCCTGTGCTGGCGGTGGCGGCCAGCACAGGCACTCCCTTCCGCGAGCTGCCGCGGGTGTCCCCCCGCTTGGCCGGAGCCCAGCTACAGGCCTGGCTGATCAAACAGGGCGTCCGCTGAGCGTCACGCTATGAAAGGCGCCAGCTTCGTCCCGCCGGACGCCGCCGGCGCCGCCATGTCACCGCTGCTTCAGCCGCTCCTGCGTCAGGTGGGCCTGCCGCCGCTCCCCGACCCCACCGGTGCCCTGGCCCAGGCGGCGGTGAGCGGCGTCAGCTGCGATTCCCGCCGCGTCGCCCCCGGCAGCCTGTTCGTGGGCCTGCCCGGCACGGCCGTGGACGGAGGCAGCTTCTGGCCCGAGGTGCTGGCCGCCGGCGCCGTGGCGGCGGTGATCGGGCCGGCGGCGGCCGCCGCCCGGCCCCCGGCTCCGGGCGATCCCGTGCTGGTGGTGGAGCCGCCCCTGGCCCGCTGGGCCGGCCTGCTGGCGGCAGAGTTCTGGGGCCAGCCCAGCGGCCGGCTGGCGCTGATCGGCGTCACCGGCACCAACGGCAAGACCACCACCACCTACCTGATCGAGCACCTGGCCGCCGCGGCCGGCCGGCCGGCGGCCCTGTTCGGCACCCTGCAGAACCGCTGGCCGGGTCACAGCGCCACCGCGACCCACACCACCGCCTTCGCCGATCTGCTGCAGGCCGATCTGGCCCAGGCCGTCGCGGCCGGCAGCGCCATCGCTGCCATGGAGGTGAGCTCCCACGCCCTCGACCAGCAGCGGGTGGCCGGCTGCCGCTTCGCCGGCGCGGTGTTCACCAACCTCACCCAGGACCACCTCGACTACCACCCGTCGATGCAGGCCTACTTCGAGGCCAAGGCCAAACTGTTCGCCCCGGAGCTGCTGGACGGCGGCGCCGTTGTCAACGTGGACGACCCCTGGGGGGGGCGCCTGGCCGAGCGGTTGGCGGGGGCTGGCCCCTGCTGGCGCTGCTCCCTGGAGGATCCGTCGGTGGAGCTGCACATCAGCGATCTGGTGATGGGTGCTGAAGGGGTGAGCGGCCGGCTGCTCAGCCCGTCAGGCGAGGGGCTGTTCCGCTCGCCCCTGGTGGGTCGGTTCAACCTGATGAACCTGCTGCAGGCGGTGGGAGCCCTGTTGCAGCAGGGCCTGCCCCTGGCCCAACTGCTGGAGGGTCTGGCCAGCTTCCGGGGCGTTCCGGGGCGCATGGAGCGGGTGGGCGGACCGGCGGGAGTGGCCCTGCCGGCGGTGCTGGTCGACTACGCCCACACCCCCGACGGCCTCGAAAACGCCCTGGCGGCCTGCCGGCCCTTCACCGATGGCCGGCTGATCTGTGTGTTCGGCTGCGGCGGTGACCGCGACCGCACCAAGAGGCCCCAGATGGCCGCCATTGCCGCCCGCCTGGCCGATGCCGTGGTGGTCACCTCCGACAACCCCCGCACCGAGGACCCGCAGCGGATCCTCGATGACGTGGTGGCCGGGATTCCCAGCGGCACCGAGCTGGTGGTGGAGGGCGACCGGGCCGCCGCCATCGCCGCTGCCATTGCCGCTGCGGCGCCTCAGGATCTGGTGCTGATCGCCGGCAAGGGCCATGAGGACTACCAGATCCTCGGCACCACCAAGGTGCATTTCGATGATCGGGAACAGGCGGCTCAAGCCCTTAGTGACCGCGCCGTCTGAACCGGACATCGCCCCGGCGGATCAGGTCAGCTGCGCGGCGTTCCGGTTGTAGCGGACATCGGCATCTCGGACCCAGCCACCCTTGGCCACCTCCGGCCAGTCGTTGCGCCGAGCGCCGGTGAGTCCGATGGAATCACCGTTGACCACCTTCTTCACCACGAGGGAGGTCATGTTGGGCTGCTCGTGGACTTCAAGCGAGCCGTTGTGGGCGTCCGCCTGGGCCAGGAGGTTGTCATGGCCCAGCGATCTGGAGGCGAAACCCGTCGTATTCCGGGTGGCGTCTTCGCAGTCACGCACGGCAGCCCAGACCAGCAGTCCCAGGCCGACGGGCAGCAGGATCCACCAGGCGCGGCTGCGATTCACCGATTGGGACTCCTGGGCCATGGCGGCCTGACCACTGGAGACGCCGACGCCCTGGCTGGCGCTGTAGGGACAGGTCAGCCGGGAGCTGCCGGCGCCGTCCTTGGTGAGGTCGAAGACCACCTCCGCCCTGTCGGCATTCAAGGCCCTGGCGGACATCACCTTGGCCTGATCCGTGCGCCATCCGTCCGTGGCGGCTCTTTCCAGGCAGGCGGCCTGGGCGGATCGAACCAAGGCTTCGGGCGCCATCGCCATGGCCCCGCCACCGAAGCCAAGCAGCCCCAGGGCGGCCGCGGATGCGATCGTAAATTGACTCAGGGATTGACGAGAACTGGTAATTGTGCAGCACTCCGTCAAAGACGAAAAAAAGGAAAAATCATGCGAGAACGCGGATGTATTCAGGGAATCTGAATAAGGATTGAAACGATTGCTTCAGGCGCCAATGGGTACGGTCTTCTGGGGATTTCGAATCAACTTCCTGTCCCTTTTTCACCGTAGGGGCTTTGTCGACGGACGAAGTCAGAATTCCGTGTCCATGTGCAGCATCAGTCGACTCAAGGTGCAGCACCTTTGCGGCATGGTTGACTACGATTCTTTGGTTTCTACCCCAGGTCCGCTTACCCGTGGGCCCAGGCCCACTTCTGCTCCCGCCATTTGTCAGGCATCTGCTGCAGAGAGCGCAAGGGATTCGGTGGAATGCCATTATCGGCGGGAACATTCCTCTTCACTGGTATGACCGTCGCCGTACCCATATCGAAGCGGTTCCTCGCGGAACTGATCGGCACCTTCTGGCTGGTGTTCGGAGGTTGCGGCAGCGCCGTGCTGGCGGCCGTGTTCCCCTATGCCCAGGCGGAAAGCAACCCGCTGGGTCTCGGGTTCGTCGGGGTGGCGCTGGCCTTCGGCCTGACCCTGCTGACCATGGCCTATGCCATCGGTCATGTGTCCGGCTGCCACATCAATCCGGCGGTGAGCTTCGGCCTGTGGGCCAGCGGCCGCTTCCCGAGCTCGGCCCTGCTCCCCTACATCGTGGCCCAGGTGCTGGGCGGCATCATGGCCGGTGGGCTTCTCTACGCCATCGCCAGCGGCCGCAAGGGGTTCGAGCTGAGCGGCAGCAACCCGCTGGCCACCAACGGCTTCGGGGCCCATTCCCCGGGCGGCTACGGATTCTGGGCGGCGCTGATCATCGAGGTGCTGCTGACGTTCTTCTTCCTGCTGGTGATCCTGGGCTCCACGCACCGTGATGCGATCAAGGACTTTGCCGGGGTGCCGATCGGCTTGTCCCTGGTGCTCATCCACCTGATCAGCATTCCGGTGACGAACACCTCGGTGAACCCGGCCCGCAGCACCGGTGTGGCCCTGTGGGTGGGTGGTGAGGCCATCGGCCAGCTGTGGCTGTTCTGGCTGGCGCCGATCATCGGGGCCCTGCTGGCCGGTTGGGTGCAGCGCCACCTTCTGGAGGCAGGGGAGGGCTGATCGCCCCGTCCCTCAGCTGCTCGCCCCTTCCTGGCTGCGCAGGTAGAGGTAGCTGCCGGCGGCCAGGCCGGTGGGCAGCAGCAGCCACCAGAGCTTGCCAAGGTTGGGTCCGAAGCTGAGGGCCAGTTCATCCTTGGCTGCGGCGTAGGGCGACTCCTTCTCCGTTCCGCCTGCGGCTGTCGGGCTGCCCCCATCTTTGGCGGCGGCATAGGGGGATTCCTTGGAGGGCCCGGTGGTGGCGCCTGCCGGAGGCACGGCCGACAGGCTGCTGATGCAGACGGTGAGGCAGGCCGTGCAGGAGGCTGTCAGGAAGGCCGCCGCTGGTCGGGCGAGGGAGGCAGGCATCAGGCGGTGCGTCACTGGCTGACGGCGTTGGGAACTAGCACTTCAGTCTGGGGAATGGAGCAGGTTCAGACAGGGGAGCCGTCATGGGGGTTCATGAAGGACCCTCGTGCGTTGGTTCGGAAGATTTCCGGACGAATCTCTGCGGATCTGCAGCGCTATTGATACCTTAATGCAGATATGCGTTCTTTCTCTGGTCCGATGCCGACAAGCCTGCCTGTGATCGCCAGTGTGATCATCCCCTTTCTGTTCAAACTTGTTGGGGCTGTTGCTCTCTGGATTGCCGGTGGATGGTGCATCAAGTTCGCGCTCCGCATCCTCCGGAGAGGCCTGTCCTCTGGAACCCTTGACCCCACGGTCATTGGCTACCTGATCAACATTCTGGGTGCGATTCTCAGGGTCATTCTGGTTGTTGCGATCCTCGGCTTCTTCGGCATCCAGACAGCCAGTTTTGCCGCACTCCTTGCAGGTGCCGGTGTCGCCATCGGCGCCGCCTGGAGCGGCATGCTCAGCAACTTTGCGGCAGGTGTCTTCCTGCAGGTCTTCCGCCCGTTCAGTGTCGGCGATTTCATCACGGCGGGCGGCGTGACAGGCACGGTGGAGGAGATCGGCATGTTCGTCACCTCCGTTCAGTCCCTCGATTGCGTCCGCAACATCGTTCCCAATGGCAAGCTGTTTTCTGACACGATCCAGAATTTCTCCTCCCACCCCTTCCGGCGGGTTGACCTGGTCGCCCAGCTCGATAACAGCGCCGACGTCGCCAAGGCCATTGCTCTTCTGAAGGAAGGCATCCTGTCCGTCCCGAATCAGGATCCCAACACACCGGCTGACATCGAGGTGCTGGAGTTCAGCGAGCGGGGCCCCAGGCTGGCTGTCCGTCCCTACACCCATACCGACCATTACTGGCAGGTCTACTTCGATACCAACCGCCTGATCGTGGACGTCCTTGGGAAGAACGGATTCCCTGTGCCGAGGATTCCTGTCGGCATGGCGCAGGGCGGCAACTGAGTCCGTGGCTCGCTGGTTCGACAGGGCCGCCGTTCAGCCCACCGAAAGCTGAGCCAGCAGCCGCTCCACCTCCTCAGCCGTGCTGACCAGGTGGGTGCAGGCTCGCACGCAGCGGGGGGATTCCAGGGTTCGCAACCAGGTGCCCCGATCCCCCAGGCGCTTCACGATCTTGGCTGGATCCAGCGGCTCTCCTGGGCCAGCGGCCATGGTGAAGCTCACCAGCCCCGCCGGCGGCGCCACATCCAGGAGGGTCTGCACCCCGGGAATCCGCCGCAAGCCCTGCCAAAGCTGGCCGCTGCGCTCCCGGATTGCCGCCAGCCGTGCGTCGGCATCGCCTTCGTCCTCCAGCAGCCGAAGGGATCGGTTCAGGCCAGCGAACAGGGGCGTGCAGGAGGTGGCCACCTCGAAACGACGGGCGTCGCTGTGGTAGCCGCCGGCACCGGGCCCGTCGTGCTCCAGGGTGCGCCAGCCGATCAGGGTGGGGTTGCTGACTTCCAGCAGCCGCTCGGACACAGCGACCGCACCCAGTCCTTCCGGGCCGCAGCACCACTTGTGGCCGGTGCAGGCATAAATGTCGGCAGCTGCTGCCGCCTCCGCCACCGGCAGGCTGCCCAGGGACTGGGCCGCATCCACCAGCAGCCAGGGGTGGCGGGGATGGCCGGCCAGCTGGGCTGCCACCGCTGCGATCGGCATCGTCTGGCCGGTGTTCCAGAGCAGGTGGGAGAGCACCACCAGCCGGGTGCGGGGGCTGAGGGCCGCCTCCAGCCGTTGGCCCACCGCGGCGGTTGTGGCCTCAACCTCGCCGGTCAGATCGGCCACCGCCAGGAAGGTGATCCGCAGGTCGTGGCGCCTCGCCAGCTCCTGGAGGGCGGCCACCACTCCATAGTGCTCGGCGTCGCTGACCAGCAGCTCGTCGCCCGCCTGCCAGGGCAGGCCCCAGAGGGGCAGCACGCACCCGGAGGTGACGTTCTCGGTGAAGGCCACCCGCTCGGAGGCCACGCCGAACCAGGCCGCCAGCCGCTGCCGCAGCCCGGAAACCGTGCGATTCACATACGGCCAGACGTCGTCGCTGTAGGGGCCCAGCTGCTGGATGGTGGCGAAAGCGTTCGTGATCTCCGCCAGGGAGGGGTCGGGCAGGGGGCCCTGGCCGCCGTAGTTGAAGTACGTCTTGTTGGCCAGGGCGGGCATCAGCTCCCGCAGGGGGATGGCGGTCTCGGCGGGCAAGAGCAGGGGTGGTGGCGCCTGTCAAGCATGGCAGCGATGGCCACTGGCCAGCACCGCAAGCCAGCCGGAGAGGAAGACTTACGGCTCCTTGTGCAAGCCCAAAGCTTTGGCGACGGATGGATCGCCCACATGCTGATTCGGCCGCTGGGTGTCACAGCTGCCCTGAAAGATTCAGACCGGCAAGAGTGTCTTTGTTCGATTCAGTTACTGGAGATCACCTGACCCACCACCACGGCCGCCACGGCCGAGAACAGGGTGATGCCGAGGGCCGTCAGGGGGCTCTGGCCCTGGGCCACCGCCAGGGTGGTGATCACACCGGCCCCGAGGCTGGCGACGGCGAGCTGGGAGGTGAGTTCGCTGCCGGTGCGGGGGCTGGGGCTCGGGGTCACGGCGGCTTCGTCACGATTGATCGTCAGACGCTACGGGCGATGAATCGTTCGTCACGGTCACCCGCTCAAGCTGTTACCAGGCGTGGTTGTTCTTCATGAAGCCGTTACATCGGGCCGCATCGATGCATTGAATGTCTTCCACTTTCGTGCCGATTCGCCTCAGGAAGCCCGCCCGGCTCCCGAGGCCGGTCGTGCCCGTCCGCTGCTGGCCCAGCTGCGCAGGGCCTCCAGCTGCTCCCGGGCCGTGCGCGACAGCGGCACCACCTGGCTGGCGGCGGCGATCAGATCGGCCTCACCGAGTTCACGGCCCTCGCCGAAGGCCAGGTGCATGGCCTCGATCACGGTCTGCTCCAGCTCGGCGCCGGAGAAGTCGGCGGTGCGGTCCACCAGCACCTCCAGCGGAATCGTGTGGGCCGGCCGCCGCCGCCGCAACTGCAGGTCCAGGATTGCCCGGCGCTCATCGGCATCCGGCAGTTCCAGCAGGAAGATCTCGTCGAAGCGGCCCTTGCGCAGCAGTTCCGCTGGCAGCCGTTCCACCGCATTGGCGGTGGCCACCACGAACACGGCGCTGCTCTTTTCCGCCATCCAGGTGAGCAGGCTGGCCAGCACCCGTTGACTGGTGCCGCCGTCGCTGCGGCCGTCGCCACCGCCGAAGCCCTTGTCGATCTCATCGATCCAGAGCACGCACGGGGCCATCGCCTCAGCCCGCTGGATCATCTCCCTGGTGCGCGCCTCGCTGGCCCCCACCAGGCCCGCGAACAGGCGCCCCACATCCAGTCGCAGCAATGGCATCGCCCAGCTGTGGGCAATCGCCTTGGCGGTGAGCGATTTGCCCGTGCCCTGGGGCCCGATCAGCAGCACCCCCCGGGGCAGGGGCAGGCCGTAGCGCTGGGCCTCTTCGCTGAAGGCGCGGTGGCGTTGCTCCAGCCAATGCTTGAGGGTCTCCAGACCGCCGATGTCGGCGGGGGTGGCCTCGGTGGGGCAGTACTCCAGCAGCTCGCTGCGGGCGATGGCCTGGCGCTTCTCCTCCAGCACCTCCGTCAGATCTTCAATCCCCAGCTGGCCCCGCTGGGCCAGGGCCCGGGCCGCCAGCTGGCGCACCCGCTGCTCGCTCAGCCCGTGGCAGGCGGCCGTGAGCTGCTCGAGCACCCCCGGGGCCAGGGGCTGGCCGCTGGCCTCGGCGATCGCCCGCAGCAGCCGGCCGATCTCGCGGGCCTCCGGCAGGGGCAATTCCAGCAGGGTGACGCTGTCTTCCAGCTCCCGCGGCATCTGCCATTCGGGGGCGCTGATCACCAGGGTGTGGGGCACCTGCCGCAAGCTCAGGGCCAGGTTGCGCAGCCGCCGGCAGATCCCTGGATCATCGGCATAGCGGTGGAAGTCCTTGAGCAGCAGGATCGCCCCCTGCTCCGGGGGGAGCCCGTCCAGGCCGGCCAGGGCCGCCATGGGTTGACGCACGGCCTGGCCCTGCAGGTTGGGGGTGCCGGCCAAGCCGCCGATGAAGTCCCAGCGGAGCAGGGTGCGCCCCCCCAGGCGCTCGGCGGCCCGCTCCAGCAGCCCCTCCACCCGCTCCTCCTCCAGGCTGCGGATCCAGAGGATCGGCGTGCGGGAGCGGATCAGAAGATCCAGCTGATCGGCCAGCTCCTGCGCCATGGGCTCAGCGCAGGCCGCGGAGGGCCGCCCAGCGGGGGTCGCCGCCCCCTTCCTCGCTGGCCCCCCCGTCGGTGGGCAGCGGCGGGCCGGGGCAGTCGGGACCGCAGCGGTTCACCAGGGGCAGCTGCAGGCTGAGCTGCTCGAACAGCCAGCGCTCCGGATCGAAGCTGCCGCCGGGATCGAGGCATTCCACCGGATCCTCGACGGCGAACAGCACCTCCTCCTCCTCCTCCGGACCCTTCACCTTGATCTCGAGAAGCTCACGGGCCGTGGCGGCCAGGGCATGGTTGTAGGTCTGGAGACAACGATCGCAGCAGAGGGTGATGATCGTTTCGGCCGAGCCCTCCACTTCGAGCACCGTGCCGTGATGGATCGCCCGCATCTGGCCCCGCACCGGGGTGAGGCTGGCCAGCCCTGCGATGGGCTGGTCGATCGGCCAGTTTCGGCCCTCGCCCAGCAACCGCAACTCCTGCAGGGGCAGCGGCTGCAGCCGGGGAGTCATTTCTTGGCCTTGGGCTCGAAGGGCAGGCGGCCGCCCGTGCTGCCGCCGCCGGCCGTGGCGGTGGCCGGCTGCTGGGCGAGCTGCTTGTCGAGGATCGCCTGCAGGTTGTCGGGCAGGGCTTCACGGGTGAGCAGGAAGGTCTGGACCCCCTGGAACACGTTGGCCACCACCATGTAGAGCAGCACCCCCGCCGGCAGCGGGAAGAACAGGAACATGGCCGTGATCATCACGGGTGTGATCTTGTTGGCGGTGGCCTGCTGGGGGTTGGCCGGCATGCCCATGCCCGAGAGCAGCTGGGACGCGAACAGGGAGGCGCCGAAGGCCCCAACCAGGATGGCGATGTCCCAGTTGATCGCCCCATCGGTGTAGAAGCCCACCTGGCCCAGGGCCTTGATGAACAGGAAGCCGCTGCGGGCCGCCAGGCCGGGAATGCGCGCCTCGACGGTGGCGTCGCCGGGGGCCAGGGCTGTGATCGTGCCCTGGTCATTCACCTGGACCACACCCTCGCCCTTGGTCACCACCCAGCTGGGGGTGAAGCTGTCGCCGTGTTCCACGGTGCCCAGCAGCGAAGCGAAGCTGGTGCCGTCCTTGCCGTGCAGCTCCACCTGGGTGCTGTCACCCACGCCGATCTTGGTGCCCCCGTCGAGGCTGGCGATCACCGGCACGTGCTCGGTTTCGCTGATGAAGATCGAGTGGCTGGCGCTGTTGAAGGGCTTGGTTTCCACCGCCGCGATCTCCTCGGCCGGCAGGACCTTGAGGTTGATCGGGTAGGGGACATCGGCGAACGGTGATCCCCGCAGGGTCGCGAACAGGGCGAACAGGATCGGCATCTGCACCAGCAAGGGCAGACAGCCCGACAGGGGGCTGCCGAACTCCTTCATCAGGCCGCCCAGTTCTTCCTGCTGTTTCTGGGGGTTGTTGGCGTACTTGGCCTTGATCTCCGCCTGGCGCTGCTGCATCACCGGCTGGGCGATGCGCATGCGCCTGGCGCTGCGGATCGAGCCGGCGCTCAAGGGGAACAGGGCGAGGCGGATGACCACGGTGAGGGCCACGATCGCGAGCCCATAGCTGGGGACCAATCCGTAGAAGAAGTCGAGGATCGGGAGCAGCAGGTTGTCGGAGATGTAGCCGATCACGGCAGGGGTTCGCTGGGGTGGGGACTCTCGGCAGCCAGTGTGCCCGACCGGGGAGACCGGATGGGGGTCAGGTGCTCAGGCGCTTTCACGGGCCGGGGGGGCGAAACCGGCCGCACCGGTGCCACCGGGCGTGCGGGGGGCGGCTTTGCTGCGGCTGTCGCGACGCTCTTCGATGTAGGTCTCGAGCTCACGGAAGCGCGGCACCGCACGCATTTCGAGCTTGGCGCCATCGTTGAGCACCAGCACCATGTCGCCCCAGGCACCGAAGCCCCGTGGGACCGAGCGCACCTCGCGGATCTGGCTGTAGACCACCTGGGTGCGATCACGGCCGAGCCAGCCGCCGCTGACGCTGATGCGCCGGCTGGTGATGCGGAACCGCAGCCACAGGGCCCGCACGATGGCTCCAACGGCAAAAGGGATGCCGATCAGCGTCAGGCCGAACAGCAGGTTGATGACCAGGTCGCCCTTGGCGGGGCCTCCTTCGTAGAAGACCGTTTCATTGATCTCAAGTTTGTTCTCCACCCTGTCCTCCGGGGTCAAGGAGCAATCCTGCCTGGCGCAGCAGATGGGTGCATTCTCCCAGGAGCTGGACCTCGCCGCGCTCCAGGCAGCCTGGCTTGAGGGTGATCAGCAGCCAGAGCGGACTGGCCGGTGCCGGGGGGTGGCGAAGCAACTGGTCGTGAAACAGGCGCCTGAGGCGGTTGCGGCGTACCGCCAGCTTGCTGACCTTGCTGCTGACCACGATCCCGCAGCGCCAGGGGCTGGGGCGTGGAGGAGTGCCGGGGGGGAGCAGGGACGGATCCGCGGCAAGAATGCGCAGAACCAGGGCCGGGCCCTGGAACCGGCGACCCTGGCGGTAGAGGCGATCAAAAACCCGTCGGCCCCGGAGCCGGTGTTGCTGCGGCAGGGCCATGGCCCCTCACGGTCAGCCTCAGACCGCCAGGCGGGACCTACCCCGGCGACGGCGGGTGCGGATCACGCGACGACCCGTATGGGTGCGCATCCGCACCCGGAACCCGGAAACCCGCTTGCGCTTGCGGCTTGTCCCTTCGAGTGTGCGCTTCGTCATGCTGCTGTCTGCTCAGTGGGCCACCCTATCAGTTGGTGCTGTTGGGGTCGATCTGGATCAGCCAGCTGCCCAGGTAGCCCGAAACCGGGATGTCGCCGGGAGCCTGGGCCAAGGCGTTGAACTGATACATGCCGGCGTTGAACGGGTTGAACACGTTCATGTAGACACCGATGGTGTCCTTGTCGGAGACAGGGGTTTCCGGGAAAATGTCGATGGATCTGCCGTTGGCTGAGACTTCAATGGTCGCAGGAATGGTTGATAGGCAGCGTGTTCTCTTCATCATTCCACCTTCACTCATCCTGCAGAGCTTGACCTGCTTGGGATCGATCTTGGTGTCGAAGTGACTGGGCACGCTGATGCTCAACTTCAGAATCGCGGTCTTGCGGTCCTTCGGCCGCAGCATCAGGTAATACTCCGCCCGCTGCATGCGGACCGTGTCGGTGCTGAAGAAGTAAAGCTTGCGATAATCCTTGTTGTTCTCCCAGCGGAATTCCATCAGCCCAGGCGTGCCCTGGGCGAGGGCCGGAGCAGTGCCGACAGGGGAGAGGGCGGTGGCGGTGGCGACGGCCAGCGCTCCGAGGCTGGCGGTGCCCAGACGGCCGATCAGGCCCATGGGATGGGACCGCTCAGGCGGAAAGCAGGGCATGGATCGGAAGAATGTCATGTTGAAAGTCTCAACACGCCCGCGCGTCTGCCGCGCCTTCAGTGGTCGGCGGGGGAGCTGGCTGGGGCCGAAGGATGTGCGGGATCAGCCCGATCGGGCCTCAGCCGGGCGGCGTCCCGCAGGTAGGGATGAACCACCTCCCGATGGGCGTCCATCCAGGCGTGGGCCAGCAACCGGATGCAGCGGGGCAGGTCCCCGGCCACCGCCATCTGCTGGCAGTCCAGCAGGGCGACCCGTCCCCAGTCGGCCCGGCGCCTGGCGATCGCGGCCGGGAAACAGGCGTCCAGATCGGCGGTGACGGAGAAGGTGACCGAGAGCACCCGGTCTCCCGCCAGGTCGTTGCGGCACAGCAGCGCCTCGATCAGCTCGGCCACGGCCTCCGCAATCGCGTCGCCGCTGTTGGCGCTGGCGGTGGTGGCTCCCCGCAGGGCCCTCAGCTCGAGACCAGGCTTCATGACGTCAGGGGCGATGGAGCCAGAGGGGCTGGCCGTTCCAGGCCAGTTCCAGGCTCAGGGACTGGGACAGCTGCTGCAGCAGTGTGGCGCCCGGCAGCAGGCCCAGCAGCTTCCTGGGCGGTTTGCCGAAGCTGACGGTGCGGGTTTTCTCCGGATCCAGCCCCGCCAGCTCCGCCGCCAGCAGCCGGGCACTCTCCTCGTCCCCCAGGGCGTCGACAAGGCCCAGGGGTAAGGCCTGGGCGCCACTGAAGACCCGGCCGTCGGCGAAGTCCCTCACCGCCGCCTCCTCCAGGCCACGCCCTGCGGCGACCGCTGCGACGAACTGGTTGTAGCTGGAGTCGATCAGCTCCTGCAGCAGTTGGCGTTCCGCTTCGGAAAGGGCGCGGTCGGGGGAAAGGATGTCCTTGTAGAGGCCGCTTTTGACGGTTTCGAAGCGGATGCCGATCCGCTTCAGCAGCCGTGAGAGGTCATTGCCCCGCAGGATCACGCCGATCGAGCCGGTGATGGTGCCGGGATTGGCGACGATCTTCTCCGCCGCCACCCCCACGTAGACCCCGCCGGAGGCGGAGATGTTGCCGAAACTGGCCACCACCCGGCAACCCTTCTGCCGCAGACGCAGCAGGGCCGCATGGATCTCCTGGCTATCGCCCACGGTGCCGCCGGGGCTGTCGATGCGGAGCAGCAGCGCGGGGCACTCCCGTTCCTGCACCTGCTCAATCGCCTTCAGCACCCGGACGCGGGTGCCCCCGGCGATCGGCCCTTCGATGGCGATGCGCGCCAGGGTTCGTCGGGACTTGCGGCGCCAGGGCCAGGGCATTGTGGAGATGCGCGGTGGCTGGATCTTAAAAAGAAGGCCTGGAAGGGCCTGCTGCCAGGCCGCCCACCCCTCCACCTCCACCGACGCCCAGGTCGCACGCCCCATGCCCCGGACCCTGCGCTGGGTGTTGATGCTTCTGCCCTTCGTGCTGTGGGGCACAGCGATGGCGGCGATGAAGCCGTTGCTGGTGGGGGCGTCCCCGGCAATGCTGGCCAGCCTGCGGCTGCTGCCCGCCGGGCTGGTGCTGCTGCTGGCGGTCCGCCTGCTGGGGCGTTCCTGGCGCATTGATCCCATGGATTGGCCCTGGCTGCTGCTGTTCGCCGCCGTCGACGGCAGCCTGTTCCAGGGGTTGCTGGCCCGGGGACTGGGCCAGACCGGGGCGGGCCTCGGCTCGGTTCTGATCGATTCCCAGCCCCTGCTGGTGGCCTTGCTGGCCCGCACCCTGTTCGGCGAAGCGATCAATCCGGTGGGCTGGCTGGGCCTGTTGATCGGCCTGCTCGGCATCCTCTGCCTGGGACTGCCGGGGGAGGTGCTGCGCCACTGGTGGCTGCAGGGGCCCCCGGCCCTGGAGGGGCAGGCCTGGAGCCATGGCGAGGCCTGGATGCTGGCGGCGGCGGCGGCGATGGCGGTGGGCACGGTTCTCTGCCGCTATGCCACCCGCCGCAGCGACCCTGTCGCCATCACCGGCTGGCACATGCTGTTCGGTGGCGTGCCCCTGCTGCTGGTGGCTGGCGGCGAATCCCTGCTGCGGCCTGCGGCTGTCGCCTTCTGGCCCCACTGGAGCCTGGGCCAGTGGGGCCTGATGGCCTATGCGGCCCTGCTCGGCAGCGCCCTGGCCTATGGCCTGTTCTTCTGGTTCGCCAGCAGCGGGGATCTCACCGGCTTCACCGCCCTCACCTTCCTGACACCGGTATTCGCGGTGCTCTGCGGCGTGCTGCTGCTTGGGGAACGGCTCGGTCCGCTGCAATGGCTGGGTGCCGTGCTCGCCCTGATCTCGGTGCTGCTGATCAACCAGCGTGGCCGGCTCTGGCAGCCGGGCGGGCGGACGGAGCCGGTGGCGCCATGAGCCGCACGGTTCTCTTCGTTCACCAGAACTTCCCTGGCCAGTACCGGCACCTGGCTCCGGCTCTGCAGGCCCGCGGCGACCGGGTGGTGGCCATCGGTGGCCCCAGCAGCCAGCCCATGCCCGGCGTGCCGCTGCACCGCTATGACCCGATGCCGGCCGGTGGGGTGCCCCCCTGCCACCCCTGGGCGGCTGATTTCCAGACCAAGATCCTGCGGGCAGAGGCGGTGGCCTGTTGCCTCGAGTCCCTGCTGCAGGCAGGCCTGAGGCCCGATCTGGTCATCGGCCATCCCGGCTGGGGCGAGCTGCTGGTGGTGAAGGATCTGCTGCCGGACGTGCCGGTCCTGCACCAGGTCGAGTTCATTTATCAGCTGCAGGGGGCAGACGTGGGGTTCGACCCGGAGTTCGCCGACGCCGACTGGCGGCTGCGGGCCCGGTTGCGGTTGCGGCGGGCCCCCCAGCTTCTCGCCCTCCAGGACCTGGACTGGGGGATGGCCCCCACCCCCTGGCAGGCCAGCACGGTGCCGACTCCTTACCGTCAGCGGCTGAGCGTCATCCATGAGGGCATCGATACCGCCGCCATCGCCCCGCAGGGCTCCCCCCGGCTGCAGCTGCAGCGCGCCGGTCTGAGCTTCGCCCCCGGTGACGAACTGGTGAGCTTCGTGGCCCGCAATCTGGAGCCCTACCGCGGCTTCCACACCTTCATGCGCATGCTGCCCCTCCTGCAGCGGCTGCGTCCCAGGGCCCAGGTGGTGATCGTGGGCGGAGACGGGCTGAGCTACGGCGCGGCCCCCGCCAGTGGTGGCAGCTGGAAGGAGGCGATGCTCCAGGAACTGGGCGATGACCTCGATCGCCGACGGGTCCACTTCGTTGGTCGCATCCCACACCCGGTGCTGCATGAGCTGTTCCGGGTCACGGCCTGCCATGTGTATCTCACCGTTCCCTTCGTGCTCAGCTGGAGCCTGCTGGAAGCGATGAGCTGCGGCGCCCTGGTGATCGGCTCGGCCACGGCACCGGTGCAGGACGTGATCACCGATGGCCATAACGGCCTGCTGGTGGATTTCTTCGACCACCTGGGCCTGGCCGAGCGGTTGGCGGCCGTGCTGGCCGATCCCTCGTCCCACCATGGGCTGCGGCAAGAAGCGCGCCGGACCGTGGTGGAGCGGTTTGATCTGATCCGGGTGTGCCTGCCCCGGCAGCTTGAACTTGTGGACCGGCTGATCGCCTGACGGGCGACACAGGACCTCAGGGGTGGGGAGCGATAGGTTCCCTTCGATTCGTCCCGCCGGTTTGCCCGCCCTGCCCCGCCCCCAGCGCCGCCGGTTGCTGTTGATCACTTTGCTGCTGGGCTTGGTGCTCTACGCCTGGCAACTGGGCAGCACGGGCCTGGTGGATGAAACGCCGCCGCTGTTCGCGTCATCGGCGCGGGCCATGGCGGAAACGGGCGACTGGCTGATCCCGCGGGTCAACGGCCTGCCCCGCTACGACAAGCCGCCCCTGGTGTACTGGCTGATGGGGCTCGTCTACGCCCTGCCCGGCCAGGAACAGTGGAATCCCCTGGGGATGTGGGCCGCCGGGTTCCCCTCCGCCCTGGGCGCCATCGGCGTGATGCTGGCCCTGGCGGACACCCTGCTGCGCTGGCCCCAGCCCCCCTTCGCCGGCCGGGTGCCGGGTGCGGTGGCCGTGCGGCCGGGGCTGACGGCCCTCACCACCGCTCTGGCCTTCGGCCTCTCCCCCCTGGCCCTGGCCTGGGGACGCACGGCCGTGAGCGATTCCCTGTTCAGCGGCCTGGTGGCCCTGGCGCTGCTGCTCTGCTGGCAGGCCTATGCCGACCCGGCGCGGCCCTGGTGGCTGCCGTGGCCGGTCCTGGGGCTGGCCGTGCTGACCAAGGGGCCGGTGGCCGTGGTGCTGCTGGCGATCACCCTGCTGCTGTTCGGCTGGCTGCAGGCCGACATCGGTGGGCTCTGGCGGCGGCTGCGGCCCCTGCGGGGCCTGGCGCTCACGGCCCTGGTGTCCCTGCCCTGGT
Organism: Synechococcus sp. UW140; assembly: GCA_943372935.1. Lineage (GTDB taxonomy): Bacteria > Cyanobacteriota > Cyanobacteriia > PCC-6307 > Cyanobiaceae > Cyanobium. The sequence continues at coordinate 99,175 of CALSAP010000004.1, read as the reverse complement.
ATCTCCTGGCACTTCACAGCGAAGGTCGCCCCTTCTGGGACAGCTTCTTCGGTTACCACAACCTGCAGCGGTTCACCGAGGTGGTGAACCGCCACCTCCAGCCGTGGTGGTTTTTCCTGCCGGTGATGCTGGTGGCCAGCCTGCCGGTGTCGCCGCTGCTGCTGGTGGGTCTGGCCCGGGCCATCGGCCCGCTGCGGCGCTCCTGGTGCCCCACCCTGCCGCAGCCCCCTGCTGCCTCCCTGGCCCGCTTCGCCGCCTGCTGGCTCCTGGCAGTGCTGCTGTTCTTCACCGCCGCCGCCACCAAGCTGCCGAGCTACTGGTTGCCGGCCACACCCGCCGCGGCCCTGCTGATCGCCCTGGCGGCCCAGACAGCCTGGACCGGCAGTGGCCGCCGCCCCTGGGAGCGCTGGGCCTGGGGCCTGAGCCTGCTGCTGGTGACGGGCCTGGGGCTGGTGTTCCTTGCGGCCCGCCTCTGGCTGCCCCTGATCAACGATCCAGAGATGCCCACGCTGGCGGCGGAGCTCGACGGCAGCCCGCTGGTGCCCCTGGTGGCCGCCTGCTGGCTGCTGGCGGCCCTGCTGGGCTGGCTCTGCCGCCGCCGCCGCCCCCCCCTGCGACTGCTGGCCCTGCAACTGCCGCTGGTGCTGTTCGTTCCCACGGCCCTGCTGCCCCTGTGGAGCGTGGGTGATCGCCTGCGGGGCGAGCCCGTGCGCCGGATGGCGGCAGCCCTGCAGCGCGAGGGCCGTCCCGGCGAACCCGTGGCGATGGTGGGCGTCCTCAAGCCCTCGCTGCACTACTACGGGCGGCGGGTGGTGATCTACGAGGGCATCGGGGTGGAGGGGCCCATCAACCTGGCGGAGCGGCTGCGCCGGGAGCGCCGGGTGGGCCAGCAGCCCAGCACACCAGACGCCCAGCCCACGGTCCTGGTGGTGATCGACCAGACCACCGCCCGCGCCCCCTTCTGGCGCCACCTGGGGGCCAGCGAGATCGCCACTGCCGGGGTGTATCGGCTCTGGCGCCTCGACCGCCGCCGCCTTGAGGCGTCAGTGGCCCAGCTGCGGCGGAATGGCTTCGCTCCCGACTGGCAGGCTCCCCGGCCGGAGCGGTACTAAGCCGCCGGCAGGTGGATGTGGAAGCGGCTCCCGACGGCGATCTCGCTCTCGACGTCGATGGAGCCCCCCATCGCCTCCACCAACAGCTTCACCACCGACAGGCCTAGCCCTGAGCCCCGCTCATGCTCAATGGCGTTGCGGCCGCGGTGGAAGCGGTCAAACACCTTGGGGATGTCCTCGGGGGCGATACCGATGCCCTGGTCCTGGACGCTGATGACCAACTTCCCTGCGCCCTGGGACAGGTCGAGGCTGATCGGTCGGCCAGGAGGCGAATACTTATCGGCGTTCTCGATCAGGTTGAGCAGCACCTGCTGCAGGCGGTCGGTTTCGGCCACGGCCTTGATTGGCCCCTCGGCGGCTTCCTTGGGCAGGGTGAGCAGCAGGGGGCGTGACAGCTGGCTGCGGGCCAGGTCGCAGGCGGTGGTCAGCACCTCATCCACCGCCACCGGCGCCAGCACCATCTGCAGCTGGCCGGACTCGCTGCGGGAAAGATCCAGCAGGTCGTTGAGCATGCGGGTGATGCGATGGGTCTCGGCCTCGGTGGTGGCCAGGGCACGCATCTGCTCCGGATCCAGGTTCTGGCCACGGCGCTGCAGGCGGCGCAGATAGCCGCCGATGATCATCAAGGGGTTGCGCAACTCGTGCGAGACCAGCCCCACAAAGTGCCGCTGCTGACTCCAGGCCAGGGCCAGCCGGTCGAGGAGGTCATTGAACGACCCTGCCAGCTCCGCCACCTCCAGGGGGGCCCGCTCCAGCTTGAGGTGGCTGGTGGCGAGGCTTTCCGACGTCACACCAGCCGCCATCAGATGGAGATCTCGCAGGGGCTGGAGGATGCGTCGCGTCAGGATCGAGATCGCCACCAGGGTGAGGACCAGGCACAGGATCCAGACCCCGAGCAACCCCAGCAACATGGTGCGAAGCGTGGTGATGTTGGGGCTGATGTCCTCGGCCACCCACAGCTGGCTGCCTGCGGCGGAGCGATGCAGGGGATGGCTGAGGTAGCTGTTGCCCTCAAGGTCTTTCAACAGCCGGTAGTCCGTCCCGATCAACAGCGGCGTGATGCTGGGCCCGGGCCAGGGGCCCTTGGGCGCCGCCATGGACTGCTCGACGAGCCCTGAAAAGGCAGTGGTCTTGCTGGAACTGGGCCTTGGCACCACCAGGGAACCGTCGCTGTGCTGCACCCAGAAGAAGCGCTCCTTGACGCTGAGGCGATCCAGTTCCTGGCGCAGGTGGCTGGCATTTCCGGGGGAGGGGTCGCTGCTGCTCTGATCGAGCGAGAGCGTGAGCGAGCCCGCCGTCAGCCATTGACCCGCCTGTTGCTGGCGCAGCAGGCACTGTTGATTGATCAGCACGGTGAAAGCAGAAGCGGCGGTGAATCCAAGGAACACCGACGTGAAGGCCGCCAGCCTGAGCTGGCCGAGCAGGCTGCCGAACAGGCGGTGCCGCCAGCGATGGGCAGGCGACCCAGCCTGGGGGGGGACGGGTGGCTGGGTCGTCACAGGGGACTGTTCTCGCTCCGCTTGGGCAGGAGCCGCTCCAGCAGATCGGGCAGCTTGGCGAGAAGGTCGTGTTTCAGCACGTAGTCGTCGGCGCCGGCCTCCTGGGCCTGTCGGCGCCGTTCGGGATCGTTCAAGGAGGTGAAGATCACCACCGGTACGGTGAAACCGTGGGCTCGCAGATCACGCAGGCATTCGATGCCGTCGCAGTCGGGCATCTGCACGTCGAGGATGACGAGATCGATCCCCCCTTCTCCCAGCACCCTCTTGAGCCCCAGGCCATTGTTGAGGGTGCAGACGTTGCAGCCAGCGTCCGCCAGCTCTTCGGCCACCATGGCGAGGATGTGGGGGTCATCGTCGACGATCAAGACGGTGGGCCGATCGGACGTCGGCCGTTCAGGGCAGGTCATGACCTGGGAGGCAGTGGGGACGATCGTCCGCTGTGCCGAACGTCCCTGAAGGGAGAGGGGTGAGTTCATGGCGCCTGGAACCGTGATTCATCTTGGCGTGATCCGAGTCAATCGGCAGGGATTAAAAGTGGCTGAAAAACCAGATCATGCCGCCACCGGCTGGGGGCAGAGCTCCTGGTAAAGCTTCTCGAGAGCGTCAATGTTGCCGGTCAGGGTGTAGCGCTCAAGGGCTCTGTTGCGGGCCCGCCGTCCCAGTTCCGCCGTCAGCACCGGTTGGTCCCGCAACACCGGCAGCAGGGTGCGCAGCTGGGTGGTGACACCCTGGGTGCTGATCACGATGCCCGCACCGCCCTCCAGCACCTCCCCATCGGCACCGGCATCGGTGGCCACGCAGGCGGTGCCGCAGGCCATGGCCTCCAGCAGGGCCAGGGAGAGCCCCTCCACGAGTGAGGGCAGCAGGAACACCTCGGCAAGCTGCAGCAAGGCCACCCGCCGGGCCCGGCTGGCCTCGTAGCCCCACCAGATCACGTCGGCCTCCGTTCCGCTCTGAAGGGAGGAGCGCAGGGGGCCGTCCCCCACGATCACGAGTACACAACCCTGGGGGCGCACCAGCCGCCAGGCCTTCAGCAGGGCCTCAACATTCTTCTCGGTGGCCACCCGGCCCATGTAGAGGAACACGCGTCGGCCGCCCACCTGCAGGCGCAGCTGGGCCAGTTCGGGTTCGCTGCCCGGGACCGCTGGCGCCCAGGTGTCGGTGTCCACGCCATTGGGAATCACCGCCAGCCGCTCCCGACGCACCCCCAGGCGCACCAACACCTCGGCCTGCAGATCGGAGAACACGATCACCCGATCGAACTTCGCCAGGGAGGGCGCGTAGAGCTGGTAGGTCAGCTGCTGGGTGCCCGCGGTGAGGTTGCGCAGCCCGGCGTCGAAGGGGGGATGGAAGGTGGCCACCAACGGCAGCCCCAACTGCTGACAGAGGTCGGGCAGCCGGAAGTCGAGGGGGGAGAGGGTGAGGCTGGCGTGGACCAGATCGGGCCGCTGCCGCTCCAGGGACTCGCGCAACTCCCTCTGGGCGCCAGGGGAGGGAATCGTGTACACCTGCGACTTCACCAGGTAAGGCAGGGCCACCTCGGGGTTCTCGTCCGGCCGCCCGAGCACGCTGAGCCCGCCCGTCCCCGCTTCCGGCCGGCCCAGGGAGGGCGAAGGAGTGTCGAAGTGAATGAAGCTCACCGAGTGGCCGCGTTGCCGCAGAGCTTCGGTGGTGCTCAGGCCGTAGGTGACGTTGCCGCAGAACGGGGATTTCTTTCCCAACCAGGCAATGTGCATCACCTGTATGGCATCACGCAACAGCCGAATTTAGCAGCGCCATGCGAGCCATCAACTGTTGCGCCAGGGGCGTTCACTCAGGGCGGCGATGGCCGCGATGGCCGCCAGCCCCCACAGCACCGGCAGCAGCCCATAGCGGCTGACCACGGTGCCCGCCAGCACCAGGGGCAGGCTGAGGGCGATGTTGATCAGGTTGTTCTGCAGGCCGAACACCCGACCCCGCTGGTTTTCGGGGGTGTCTTCCTGGATCGTGGTCTGGGCGGGGATCGCCAGCAGGGCCGCGCCCACCCCCAGCAGGCCGCAGAGCAGCAGGGTGAACACCAGGTTGCCGCGCAGCTGGCCCAGCAGCACCAGGCACCAGGCGATGGTTCCCAGTCCTGCGCTGGCCAGTCCCCGCCGGCTGAAACGTTCGCCCAGCTGGGCCATCGCCAGGGCCCCCACCGCCAACCCCAGCCCGCTCATGGCCAGCAGCACCCCGAAGCGGGTGGGGCCGAGCCCGCCGATCGCGGCCGCCAGGCTGATGGCCAGCACGTAGAGGGCCGCGAGCAGGCTGTAGAGCAGCACCAACTGGATCATGGCGCTGCGCACCTTGGGACGCTCCCGCAGCACCTGCACCCCTTCGCCGATCTCCTCCCAGACGGAGATGGAGCGGGGCTCCCGCGGCGGTTCAGAGATCTCGATGCCGGCGATGGCCACGGCCGCAGCGCCGTAGCAGAGCGGCAACAGCACGAATTCGCCACCAGGGATGCCCACCTGGGCCAGGAGGTTGCGCAGCAGGCGCAGGATCGGATCACCGAGGGCGAAACCGACGATGGTGGCGGCCATGCTGGTGGCCTGGTAAACCGAATTGGCGGCGAGCAGCTGGGGATAGCTCACGAGCAGGGGGATGGCCGCCTGCTCGGCCGGCGCGAAGAACTGGGTCAGCACCGATTCAAAGAACGTCATGACCACCAGGGCCCAGTAGCCCCAGCTGAGCCCCAGCCACATCGGCCCCGGCAACAGGCACAGGGGGGCCAGCATCACCAGAGCCGCACGCAGGCCGTTGGAGGCCACCATCACGGTGCGCTTCGGCCAGCGGTCGGCCCAGACGCCCGCCACCGTCCCCAGCAGCATCGCCGGCACGGTGTTGGCCACGTAGATGCCGGTGGCCAGCAGGGTGATCATCTGGGCCCGGGTCTCGAAGCTCATCCGGAAGGCCGCGGCCGCCTCGGCGAGGGCCGCGTTGCTCTGCGGCGTGTCCGTCACCCAGTACTGGGCGATCAGGAACACCATCAGCACGATGTAGAACTTGTCCGCCAGCTGGGAGAACACCTGGCCGATCCAAAGCCGCCGGAACCCCGGCAGGGCGAGGACTCCGGCCAGTCCCCGTTCGGTCTTGCCGCTCGGGCTCATGCTGGCTCGGACGGTTGGGAGGGCATGGGGTCGCAGGCGGTCCGCAGCAGTCTGAAGGCTCGGGGTCTCTGACCGAGATGCTCCCCGCACCAGGACTCCACCAGATCCAGCAGGTGCAGCCACACCACCTCCGGCCCCATCAGCTGGCCGTCGCGGCGGCGGGGCGGGGCGGGGCGCGTCAGCCGCTGCAGCAGGGCCAGCTCGGAGGGGTTGAGCATCACTCGGGCCCCCGGTATGGCACCGATCGCCAGCCCCTCGCTGGGCAGCAGGCTGCAGCGCCAGGCCCAGTCGCCGATCGGCGGCAGCAGCGGGGCGCCGCTGCGGACGCAGTGCTGCAGGGGCAGGGCGAAGCCCCCCAGGGCCAGCAGGTGCACGCTTCCCTGCACGGCCACCGCCAGGGCCTCCACCCGCTCAGCGCGGTCGGTCACCACCGCCTCCAGACGCCCCAGCTGGAGCAGCAGGTCGGGGAGCACGCCCGGGGCGGGAGCATTGACGGGAACGAGTTTCAGGCAGAGCTCAGCCAGGGCCTGGGCGGCGGCCAGGGTCTCCAGCCGCTGGGCCAGGCCGCTGTAATTGCGCAGCATCCGCAACTGGCGCACCCGCCGCAGGCCACGGCCGCCCCCCACCTGAAGAAACAGTTGGGCCAGGGGCACCGCCGCCGCCAGGCTGCTCTTCGGACGGCGTGCCCCCGGCACCGCCAGCCGGGTGAGACCTTCGGCCTCGCTGAGCAGGGTGAGCAGTCGGTCGTGTTCGCCCAGGGGGCGACAGGTGAGCGCCAGGCCCTCGAGGTGGCCTTCAGGCACCGGCACGCAGGGCCTGCATCAGGGCCACGCCCCGGCTGGTGCCCAACCGGCTGGCTCCAGCGGCCACCAGGGCCAGCGCCTGCTCCAGATCGGCAATGCCTCCGGAGGCCTTCACCGCGGCGCGGCCCCGGGCCAGGGCCATCAGCTGGCCCACCTGGTCGGCCGTCACCGGAGGGCCGAAACCGCTGCCTGTCTTGAGGTAACGCACGCCGGCATCGATGCTGATCTCCACCAGCAGGGCCAGGGCCTCGGGGTCGAGGCGGCCCACCTCCAGGATCACCTTCACCGGCAGGCCCAGATCGGTGATGGCCGCCAGGTCATCGAGCACGGCAGCACCGTCACCATCGGCGAGGGCGCCGAAATCCGGCACCACGTCCAGTTCGTCGGCACCGGCGGCGGCGGCCCACTCCGCCTCCGCCCGTTTGATCGCCGCGGGGATGGCTCCGAAGGGGAACCCCACCACGGCGATCAGTTTCACCGCCCCGTCGACCGGCAGCCGTTCGCGGGCCAGCGTCAGCCAGCGCGAGGCCAGGCACACGCCGGCAAAGCCGAAGTGGCGGGCCTCATCGCAGCAGCGCAGGATCGCCTCCTGGCCCCGGTGCGGGTCCAGAAGGGCGTGGTCGATCAGGGGGGCGAGATCGGGACGTTCCGCTTGCCGTTCAGGTGTCACGGGCCTGGATGACGCCGAATCCACCGTGGTTGCGTCGGTAGACGACCTGGATCTGGCCCGTGCCCGCATCGCGGAACATGTAGAAGTCGTGGTCGATCAGATCCAGCTGGTGCAGGGCCTCCTCCAGCTCCATCGCCGGCATGGCGAAGTACTTGCGGCGCACGCCGCGGTGGGGCACGGCGGGCTCGAGGCCATCGGTGAGCGAGTCCCCGGGGTTGGGCAGCGTGGCGGCTCCAGCCTCTTCGGCGGCGGCCGAGCGGTGCACCGGTCCCTGGGTGCGCTCCTGGAGACGGTCCTTGTAGCGGGTCAGCTGGCGGCTCAGCTTCGTGGCCACCATGTCGATGCTGGCGTACAGGTTCTCGCTGCGTTCCTGGGCCCGGATCACCACACCGTTGGCGAACACGGTGACCTCGGCCGTCTGCTGCGGAACCCTGGGGTTGCGGGCCACCGACAGATGCACGTCGGCTTCCTTGACGATGCCATCGAAGTGGCTGATGGCGCGGTTGAGCTTGGTTTCGGTGTACTCCCTGATCGCTGGTGTGACGTCGAGGTTGCGGCCGTGGATCAGCAGTTTCATTCGGGTGCTCGTCTCCAGAGGAATTCTGGCTCTGGGACGAACCCAGGCTAGGAACGCAGGTGCATGGCCCCCAACACTCCCGCAATTCTTTTTGAAGCCCAGGGCCCGGTCCCGTTCCCGTTGGCCTGGGACTGGCAGCGTCGTCTGCAGCGCCGCCGGCTCGAGGACCCCTCCGCTCCCGACGCCCTGCTGCTGCTGCAGCACACCCCCTGCTACACCCTGGGCCGCGGGGCGAGCCTGTCCCACCTCGGTTTCGACCCCAACCACCCGCCCCTCCCCCTTTACCGCATCGATCGGGGCGGGGAAGTCACCCACCACGGGCCCGGCCAGCTGGTGCTCTATCCGGTGCTCGACCTCCAGCGTCACGGCGGTGACCTGCACCTTTATCTGAGGGCGCTCGAGGACGTGGTGCTGGCCGTGCTGCAGGAGCTGGGGCTGGAGGGGGAGCGCCTTGAGGGCCTCACCGGCGTGTGGCTGGAGGGCCGCAAGCTGGCGGCGATCGGGGTGGGGGCCCGGCGCTGGATCAGCCAGCACGGCCTGGCTCTGAATGTGGACGGCTCCCTGGAAGGCTTCGGCGCCATCGTTCCCTGCGGTCTGGCCGACCGGCCGGTGGGACGGCTGGCGGACTGGCGGCCCAGCCTCACCCCGGAGCAGGTGGCGCCGCTGCTGCTGGCGGCCTTCGCCCGCCGCTTCGGTCTGACCCTGCGCCCCCCCAGCCCGGAGGAAGGACTGGGAGAATCCTGACCATTCTTCGCGCTGCGCCGGCCGCCCATGAACGCCAGAGCCGAGATCCACTGGAGCGGCAGCACCCAGGACCGCCGTGCCCTTGCCAGCCGTCGCGACTGGAGCGGGCTCGAGGGACTTGAGGGTCTCTGGCCTGAGCTGGAGCGCCTCTATGGCTCCCAGCTGGCGCTCGATGCGCCCCATGGCCGCCATCCGGAAACGCTGCGCTTCGACGAGCTGCGCCAGGCGATCGACCGGGCCGCGGCGACCTTCGCCGATCTGGGGGTGGCCTGTGGCGACGTGGTGGCCCTGTTTGCCGAAAACGGCCCCCGCTGGCTCGTGGCCGACCAGGGACTGATGCGGGCCGGAGCGGCCGATGCCGTGCGCGGCAGCGCGGCGCCGGCCGAGGAGCTGCGCTACATCCTCGAGGACGCCGGCGCTGTCGGTCTGGTGCTGGAGTCGGCGGCCCTGCTGGAGCGGCTGGCCCTCGATGGCCCGGCCCTGGAGCGGCTGCGCTTCGTGGTGCTGCTGGAGGGGGAGGCCCCCACCACCCCGGTGGCCCGGCCCTGCCTCACCTGGGCGGAGTTCCTCTACCGTGGTGCCTCAAGACCCCTGCCGCCCTCCCCCACGGGGGGGCCAGAGCGGCTGGCCACCCTGCTGTACACCTCCGGTACCACGGGCCAGCCCAAGGGGGTGCCCCTCAGCCATGCCAACCTGCTGCACCAGCTGGGCACCCTCGGGGTGGCGGTGTCGCCGAGTCCGGGGGATCACGTGCTCTCGGTGCTGCCGATCTGGCATGCCTACGAGCGCACGGCCGAATACTTCCTGCTGAGCTGCGGCTGCCGCCAGACCTACACCACCCTCAAGCAACTGCGCTCCGACCTGCAGAAGGTGCGTCCCCAGTACCTGATCAGCGTGCCGCGGCTGTGGGAGGCCCTGCTCTCCGGTTTCGAGGACGCCCTGGCGGCCATGCCGGCCTCCCGCCAGCGTCTGCTGGGCAAGGCCCTGGCCGCCAGCCGGTCCTTCCACCGGCGCAAGCGGGTGGCCCTCAACCTCACCCTGACGCAGGAATCTCCAGCCACCCGGCTGATGGCCGCGGCGGGTGCCCTGCTGATCTGGCCGCTGCATGCCACGGCCGGGGCCCTGCTCTGGCCGAAGGTGCGCGGCCAGCTGGTGGGGGGACGGCTGCGCACCGCCATCAGCGGCGGTGGGGCCCTGGCCATCCACGTCGATGGCTTCTTCGAGGCCGTCGGCATCGAACTGCTGGTGGGCTACGGGCTCACCGAGACCAGCCCGGTGCTCGCCTGCCGCAGGCCCTGGAGCAACCGTCGCGGCAGCGCCGGGCTGCCCCTGCCGGACACGGCCCTCAAGGTGGTGGACCCCGCCACCAGGACCCCACTGCCGGTGGGCGAGCGGGGGCTGGTGCTGGCGAAGGGGCCCCAGGTGATGGCGGGCTACCACCACAAACCCGAGGCCACGGCCAAGGTGCTGGATGGGGAGGGCTGGTTCGACACCGGCGATCTGGGGCTGCTGCTGGCCGATGGGACCCTGGTGCTCACCGGCCGCGCCAAGGACACGATCGTGCTCAGCAGCGGCGAGAACATCGAGCCCGGCCCCCTGGAGGAGGCCCTGGTGGCCTCACCGCTGGTGGAGCAGGTGATGCTGGTGGGCCAGGACCGCAAGCAGCTCGGGGCCCTGGTGGTGCCGAAGGCGGAGGCCCTGCAGGCCTTTGCGGCTGAGGCGAACCTGCCGTACCCAGGTGCGGATCCGGCCCTGCTGCGGGCCCTCTGCCGGGAGTGCAATCGTCTGCTGGCGGCCCGTCCCGGGTCCCGCCCGGACGAGCGCCTCGGCGGCGTGACGCTGGTGGAGCCTTTCAGCATTGAGAACGGCCTGCTCACCCAGACCCTGAAGCAACGGCGGGATCGGATTGCCGACCGGGACCGGGCCGCCATCGCGGCGCTCTACGGCGAGAGCTGACGCTGGCTGGACCTCCAAGGTTGACCGGATCGCCCGTGGCCTGACAGCCTGACCCCTGCACCTGCAGTCCCATGGCCGACGGCAACAGCCTCAATATCAAGCGATCGATCACGGTGCGTGCCGTGGTGACGCCGCGCTGGAAGGAGGATGCCGAGCGGGAGCTCAGCAATGCGCTCACCAATTTCGACCAGCAGCTGGCCCAGCTGGAGCAGGAGGGGCAGCGGCTGATCGACGAGATCCGCCGTCAGAGCGCCAACCCCCTCGATCCCCGGGTGCAGGAGCAGGTGGGTTCGGTGCAGCAGCAGGTGGCGGCCAAGCGCGCCGAGTTCGAGGAGCAGAAACGCCAGGTGCTGGAGCAGCAGCGCCAGGTGCGGGAACTGGAGATGGAGCAGGTGGTGGAGCAGGGGCAGATCGAGAGCTTCTGCGATGTCCAGGTGGGCGACAACCTGGTGCAGAAGCTGCAGGTGTCGGTGCTGGTGCGGGACGGCGTCATCGAGGCGATCGAGGGGGGCTGATCCTTCCGCCACCTAAAATCCCCCCCATCACAGAGGCAGTCCCCCGTTGGCCACCCACGAAATCTTCATGCCGGCCCTCAGCTCCACCATGACGGAGGGCAAGATCGTGGAGTGGCTCAAGAAGCCCGGTGAGCGGGTCGAACGGGGCGAGTCGGTGCTCGTGGTCGAGTCCGACAAGGCGGACATGGACGTGGAGGCCTTCCAGGAGGGGTTCCTGGCGGCCGTGCTGATGGAGGCGGGCAGCACCGCCCCGGTGGGGGAAACGATCGGCCTGATCGTGGAGAGCGAGGCGGAGATCGCCGCGGCCAGGGCTGCGGCGCCAGCACCCGCCACGGCTGCAGCCCCCCCCGCTCCGGCCGCCCCTGCGGCGGCGGCCCCCGCTCCTGCAGCCCCCACCGCCGCGCCCGCACCGGCTCCGGCCCCCGTGGCAGCGCCCGCCCACGCCCCGGCTCCGGTGGCGGTTCCCGCCGCCGCCAGCGACGGCCGCGTCGTGGCCACCCCCCGGGCCCGCAAGCTGGCGGCCCAGCTCGGTGTGGCCCTGGCCTCGGTGCGGGGCAGCGGCCCCAACGGCCGGATCCAGGCCGAGGACGTGGAGCAGGCCACAGGCCAGCCGGTGAGCGTGCCGCGGGTGGCCGAGGGCACAGCCCCCGCCATGGCTGCCCCGGCAACCAACGGTGCGGCGGCCGCCCCGGCCGCCCCCGCCGGTCAGTCCTTCGGCCGCGCCGGCGAGACGGTGGCCTTCAACACCCTGCAGCAGGCGGTCGTCCGCAACATGAACGCCAGCCTGGCGGTCCCCTGCTTCCACGTCGGCTACACGATCACCACCGACCGGCTCGACGCCTTCTACAAGCAGGTGAAGGCCAAGGGCGTCACGATGACGGCCCTGCTCGCCAAGGCCGTGGGCGTCACCCTGGCCCGCCATCCCCAGGTGAATGCGTCCGCCAGCGACGCGGGCATGGCCTACCCGGCCGCCGTGAACGTGGCCGTGGCCGTCGCCATGGATGACGGCGGCCTGATCACCCCGGTGCTGGCCGCCGCCGACCGCACCGACCTCTATTCGCTCTCGCGCAACTGGGCCGACCTGGTGGCCCGCTCCCGCTCCAAGCAGCTCAAGCCGGAGGAGTACACCACCGGCACCTTCACCCTCTCCAACCTGGGCATGTTCGGCGTCGATCGCTTCGACGCGATCCTGCCCCCGGGCACCGGCGCCATCCTGGCGGTTGCGGCCTCCCGGCCCGTGGTCGCGGCCCTCAAGGACGGCTCGATCGCCGTGCGGCGCCAGATGCAGGTGAACCTCACCGCCGATCACCGGGTGATCTACGGCACGCACGCGGCGGCCTTCCTCAAGGATCTGGCCGACCTGATCGAGAACCGGCCCGAAAGCCTGGCCCTCTAGGGCGCCTCCCTGCCGCGTGGTCACCCCCGCCATGCCGGATCCCGCCGACCTGCGCCTGTCCAGCTACGACTTCGCCCTGCCACAGGAGCGGATTGCCCAGCGGCCGGTAGAGCCCCGCCACGCCGCGCGGCTGCTGGTGGTGGACCCGGCGGGGGCCGGGCCTGCCCCCCATGCCCGCCACCTCAGCGCCTGGGACCTGCAGCACGAGCTCAGGCCCGGCGATCTGCTCGTGGTGAACGACACCCGGGTGCTGCGGGCCCGGCTGGAGGCGCGGCGGCCCGGCGGCGGTGCGGTGGAGCTGCTGGTGCTCGAGCCCTGGCCGGGCGGGGCGGGCCAGTGGCTGTGCCTGGCGCGGCCCGCCAAGAAGCTGCGGCCCGGTGACCGCCTGGAGGTGGTGGCTGGCGGCCAGCCCCCCCTGACGGTGGCGGTGGTGGGCAGCGATCCGGCCACCGGCGGCCGCATCGTGCAGTTTCCGCCGGCCTGCGCCGATGCGGCGACCCTCGAGCCCCTGCTGGTGCAGTACGGCGCCATCCCCCTGCCGCCCTACATCCACGAACACGACGCCAGCGACAACGAGCGCTACCAGACCCGCTACGCCGCCCGTCCCGGCGCGGTGGCCGCCCCCACCGCCGGCCTGCACCTCAGCGACGAGCTGCTGGCGGCCATCAGGGAGCGGGGTGTCGGGGTGGCCACCACCACCCTGCACGTGGGCCTGGGCACGTTCCGGCCGATCGAAACGGAAGACCTGAGCGTCCTGGAGCTCCACAGCGAATGGGTGGAGGTGAGCCCGGCGCTGGTGGAGGCGGTGGCGGCCTGCCGGGCGGGAGGCGGCCGGGTGATCGCCATCGGCACCACCTCGGTGCGCAGCCTCGAGGCCGTGGCCCAGCTGCACGGCGGCGAGCTCCGCCCCCACACCGGCCCGGTGAACCTGGTGATCCAGCCCGGCTACCGCTTCGCCGTGGTGCAGGGCCTGCTCACCAACTTCCACCTGCCGAAGAGCTCGCTGCTGCTGCTGGTGAGTGCCCTGATCGGCCGCGAGCGCCTGCTGGCCCTCTACGCCGAGGCGATCGAGCGCCAATACCGCTTCTTCTCCTACGGCGATGCCATGTGGATCGGGCCGGAGGCGGTGCTGGAGCCGGCCCGACCAGCCTGAAAAAAAGCCCCCGGGATCTCCCGGGGGCTGGTGGTTGGAGCCGACGAGGAGGTCAGGCGGCGGCCAGATTGGCGGCCACGAAGTCCCAGTTGACCAGCTTGTCGAGGTAGGTGGTCATGTAGTCGGGACGGCGGTTCTGGTAGTCGAGGTAGTAGGCGTGCTCCCAGACATCCATGGTGAGCAGGGCCTTCTGGCCGTGGGCCAGGGGCAGATCGGCGTTGGCCGTCTTGGTGATCTTCAGGGTGCCGCCATCGAGCACCAGCCAGGCCCAGCCGCTGCCGAACTGGGTGGCACCGGCGGCCTTGAACTGCTCGACGAAGGCCTCGAAGCTGCCGAAGTCGGCGGCGATCTTCTCGGCCAGGGCGCCGGTGGGAGCGCCGCCGCCGCCGGGCTTGATGCACTGCCAGTAGAAGCTGTGGTTCCAGACCTGGGCGGCGTTATTGAAAACGCCCGCCTTGGAGGCATCACCGGCGACGGCGAGGATCACCTCTTCCAGGCTCTTGCCCTCGAGCTCACCGCCCTCGATCAGCTTGTTGAGGTTGGTGACGTAGGCGGCGTGGTGCTTGCCGTGGTGGAACTCGAGGGTCTGCCGGGAGATGTGGGGCTCGAGTGCGTCGAGGCCGTAGGGCAGTTCGGGCAGCTGGTGAGCCATGGGAGACGGTTGGGGTGTGGCGGCATTGTAACGATCGTCACCCGAACCCAGACCGCCCGGCCTTGGCTCAGCCCTTGATCTCCAGCAGCTCCACCTCGAACACCAGGGTGGCGCTGGGGGGGATCACGCCACCGGCACCTCGCTCGCCGTAGGCCAGATCGGGGGGGATGACCAGCTTGCGTTTGCCGCCCACCTTCATCCCCGCCACGCCCTCGTCCCAGCCCCGGATGACCCGGCCGGCACCGAGGGGAAAGCTGAAAGGACCACGGCCGTAGCTGCTGTCGAACTCCTTGCCGTTGGTGAGGGTGCCGCGGTAGTTGACCACCACGGTCTGGCCGCTCCTGGCTTCGGGGCCTTCGCCCAGGGCCAGGTCGGTGATGCGCAGGCCACTGGGGGTGGTGCGCTCGGTGGGGGAGACGAGCTCCCCGCCCAGGGCCGCGGCCCCGCCGGAGGCCAGATCGGTGCTGGAGGAATCGGGGGCCATGGTGAACAGGGTGGGGTTGGGGACGTCGGGGTCGAGTTCAAGGGGGGCCGCCACGGCGGGGCTGGCCTCCGGTGCAATGGGGGCAGGGCCGGAGCGGGCCAGGGCCTGCTGCACGCCAGCTTCGGCGGGGGCCGGCGCAGCCGCTTCCACCACCGAGGGGGACACCAGCTGGCTCACCAGGGCCAGCATCAGGCAGGCCACACAGACGAACGAGCTGATCAGGATGTCGCGCATGCGGAAAGTCCCTGGATGGGGCGATTCTGCCAGTGCGATCAGTCGCTGCTCTCGCCGCTGTTCTGGCGCTGGCGCAGGGCCTGCTCCAGGCGATCAATGCGGCCACGCAGCTCGTCCAGCTCCCGCTGGCGGGCCAGGCCCAGGTCCTGCAGCAGCTGGTCGCGGTTGCGCTCCAGCTGGCGTTCCGCCTGCTGTTCCACCTCCGGCGTCTCGCCCCGCAGAGCGCGCATCACATCCTCCACCAGCGCTGAGGCGTGGTTGGGGTCGAGGCGGCCGCTGCTCACCCATTCCTGGCTGACGTACTTGAGTCGGTCGGCCACCAGCGAGGTGGTGCCGAGGCCGCGCAGCAGCAGCATCTGCAGCAGATTGCCCTGGTCCATGAAAAAGTTTCCTTGGAGGAACAGCGTCACTCTTTCGACCTTGGCGCCTCCAGCGCCGACTGACCATGGGCAATGACCGTCGTGCCGGTTGGGCCATCGCCGGGGCCGCCGGGCTCCTGGCGGGGGTGGCTCTGCCGCCCCTGGGCTGGCCCTGGTTGCTCTGGCCCGCCCTGATCGTGCTCTGGTCCCTGACGGCGAGTCGCGGTGGCACCGCGCCGTCCAGGTTCTGGCGCGGTGGGCTGTGGGGGCTGGCGGCGGTGCTGGTGAGCCACCGCTGGCTGCTCTGGCTCCACCCCCTCGACTGGATCGGTGTTCCCGGCCCGCTGAGCTTGCCGATCTGCCTGGGGCTGTGGCTGGCCATCGGCCTGACCGCCGGTCTGCTGGTGGGGGCCTGGACGGTGCTGGTGGGCCGGCTCGAGCCCGCACGGCCCAGCACGGCGCTGCTGGCGGCGACCCTGTGGGGGCTGGCCGAGGTGCTGCTGGCCCGCGGTCCCCTGTTCTGGCTGGGGCTGGGGGCGGCGTCGCTGCCGGGGGATCGGGCCCTGGCGGGTCTGGCGGCCCTGGGGGGAGCCGGGCTGCTTGCAGCGGTTCAGCTGCTGATCGGCTGGGGGCTCTGGCGGGCCCTGCTGGCGGTGCCCCCCCGCCGCAGCCGCTGGCTGTTGATCACCCTGCTGCTGGTGGCGGCCTGCCATCTGGCCGGCGTGGGCCTGCTGGGCCAGGCCAACGTCCCCCCCGATGGCAGGGCCGAGCGCTGGCTGGTGCTGCAGCCCGCCATCCCCACCCGGGAGAAGTTCGAGGCCGACCAGCAACAACGGCTGCTGCAGCGGCTGGCCCTGGCCCAGCGGCGGGCCGCCAGGGCGGAACCGCCGCTGCAGGGGGTGCTGCTGCCGGAGGGCTCCCTGGCACTCGGCCAGCTGTTGCCGGAGGCGGCGCCGGTGGAGGTGCTCAGTGGTGGCTTCCGCCGCGAGGGCGTGGAGTTGCGCAGCAGCCTGCTGCGCTTCGAGCCCGGCCAGCGCCAGGCCGACCGCTGGATCGACAAGCACCGGGTGGTGCCCCTCGGCGAATGGGTGCCCCTGGCGGAGCTATGGCGCTGGAGCGGCCTCTCGGCCGTGGGGGGCGTGGAACCGGGCCCCGCCTCCCGGCTGTTGGCGCGGCCCGGGGGGGACGTGGCCGTGGCCATCTGTTATGAGCTCTCCGATGGCACGGCCCTGGCCGCCGCCACCCGCCAGGGGGCCCGCTGGCTGCTGGCGAGCGCCAACCTGGACCCCTATCCCGAGCAGTTGCAGGGCCAGTTCGCGGCCCTTGCCCAGCTGCGCGCGATCGAGACCGGCCGCTGGCTGGTCAGTTCCGCCAACACCGGGCCGAGCCTGCTGGTGGACGCCGCTGGACGGGTGCTGGAGCAGCTGCCCGCCGGCCGTCCCGCCACCGGGGTGCTCACCGTCCAGCAGCGCGGGCAGCTCACCCCCTACGACCGCTGGGGCGAAGGGCCCCTGGTCGGCCTCGCCCTGCTGGCGGCCGCCTGGCGCTGGATCGCCGCTGCCGGTGGTGGTCCTCCAGGGGGCGCCGATGGGGCGGGCGCTGTCAGCCGGGAGGGCCGCTGAGCGGCGGCGCCGGGGGGTCCTGGGGAGGGGCGGCGAAGGCGATGCCCAGCTCCTGGAAGGACTGCAGGATGCCCAGGTTGATGGCCTGCTGCAGATCGAGATACACCACGACGCTGCTGTCGGGAACGAAGAACACGAACTGGAATTCCAGGGCGCCGTCGGCGAAGCGGGTGAAGTGACAACGGTCGAACGTGGCAGGCGGATGGGCCCGGACCACCCCTTCCACGAGCCCAGGAATGGCGGCGGCCTGCTCCGCCGGCAGCTGGTCGGACAGGCGCAGGGTGTGGGCGACCCGGCGCCGCGGCAGATCCCCGAAGTTGCGGATCGTCTTCTGCAGCAGTTCCTCGTTGCCGATGACGATCCGCTCGCCGCCCAGGCTGCGGATGGAGGAGGAGCGGATTCCCACCCGCTCCACGGGTCCGAGGACATCGGCAAAACCGATCAGATCGCCGATCTGGAAGGGTTTGTCGATGACGATGGTGATGTAGCTCAGGAAGTGGCCGAGCGGCCCCCGCAGGGCCAGACCGAGGCCGATGCCCGCCCCGGCCAGGGAGGCGTAGATAGCCCCGAGGGGCACCCCCTGCTGCTGCAGGAACACCAGGCTGCCCAGCCCCCAGAAAAGGGCGCGGATCATCGGAGCCAGGGCCCGCAGGGTGCTGGTCTGTTCCTCCCGTCCCAGGCGCTGCAGGGAGCGTTCCAGCAGCAGGAGCAGGCTGCGGTTGATCAGCCGCACCACCACCACGATGGCCACCAGCAGGGCGGCCCCCTCCACCAGCCGATCGGGCCCGGGATCGAAGCGCAGCAGATCCCAGCCGCGCACCAGTGACCGCCAGCCCCAGACCGCCATGGCCAGATAGCCGAGCGACGCCAGGCTGTTCAGCAGCAGGGGCGCGATCAGGCCGTCGGGCAGGGAGTCGGGGCGCGGTACGGCGCGCCGCAGCCAACGGCGCAGCAAGCGCACCAGCAGCCACACGAGCAGCGAACCCAGCAGCACCCTGGCGAGGGCCAGGAGCAGGGCGACCCCCGCGGCCTGCAGCGATGGGTTCAGGATCGGGCCCATCGCTTCAAAGCCATCCATTGTGATCGGCTGATGGCCATCCCCCAGCAGCGGTGGCCTCCGCCAAGCCTCAGTCCTCCCCGTCCGGCGGCGATGGCGTCAGCCGGTGCAACAGGGCATCGCTGATCTCGGCGGGGAAGGCCACCTCGATGCGTTCGTTGCGCAGATGCAGGTCCCGCTGGGGGAACGGCATCGTCAGGTCGTGCTGGCGCAGGATGGCTTCAATGCGGAAATTCAGTTCGCTGCGGATCTCGTATTGACGCCTGGGCCGGTTGATCCAGACCAGCAGCTGAAACTCCAGCGAGCTCTCCCCGAAACCCTTGAAGAAGACCTGGGCTGGTGGGGTCTCGAGGATGTCCGGCAGGTCCTGGCAGGCCTCCAGCAGGGCCTTGCGCACCACCTGGGAGTCGGAGCCGTGGGCCACGCCCACGGGAATCCGCAACCTGGCCACCGAACTGCCGTGGCTCCAGTTGACGACCCGGGACTCGAGAAACTCCACGTTGGGAACGATGATCGAGATGCGGTCGAGGGTGACCACCTCGGTGCTGCGCAGATTGACGCGGGTCACGGTGCCCTGCAGGTCGCCCACTTCAACGAAATCGTTCACCTTGATGGGCCGCTCGAACATGATGATCAGCCCACTGATCAGGTTCTTGGCGATGCCCTGCAGGCCGAGGCCCACCCCCACCCCCAGCACGCTGGCGAACAGGGCGAGCGAGGTGAGATCGAGGCCCCACAACTGCAGCAGCACCAGCGTGCCGAGGAACAGCAGGCCGTACTGAAGGATGAAGGCAATCGCCTCCTGGGAGCCCGGCTCGATGCCCGTGCGCTGCAGGACGCGGATCCTGAGCAGCCCTTTGAGGAACGCCACCCCGCGCACCAGCACCAGGAACAACGCCACCAGCACGACGGCGTCGAGCACGGAGTAGCGGCGTCCCCCCAGGGGCAGGAAGGGGGAGCCCACGCTTTCGGTGAGGGCCTCGAGCAGGCGGCTGAGCAGCAGCCGCGTGAGCGGGAAGAAACCCGTGATCACCAGAGTCGCCGCCACCCAGAGGCCCAACCGCAGCAGCACCAGCACGCCGTGGAGCAGCCAGTCTTTGGGCCGCAGCGGCTGGCTGCTGCCGGGTTCGCTCAGCATCGGCTGGGTGAGGGCCGAAGGCAGGTAGCGCCGCCACAGCAGCCACAGGAGCCGTTGCAGCAGGAACGTGGCCGCCAGGATCCCCAGGGAGATTGGGATCATGCGGGCCACGTAGGCAGGTTGACGTTCGAAGCGCCCCTTGTGGAGGGCCGCCGCCATGCTTTGGCGCCACACCTCAGCCTGCCCCTGCACCGCCAGGCCCTCCGGGGCGTCGCGGCGCGTCACCGTGAGGATCACCGCGTCATCGAGGGTGATCACGGGCAGGTTGTGGAGCTCCTGGACGCCGATCCTCGCGGGGCGCCCGGTCGCCACCGCCTCCTGCAGCAGCCGGTTGGCCCGCTCCACCCGTTGCTCGCCGGTGTAGTCCTTGGAGGTGCTGACCGGAAAAAGGCGAATGCCGTCCAACCGGAGGAAGGCCTGGGCTTCCGGTCGCTCCTGGGCCATGGCTCCACGGAAGGGGGCCATCACCAGCACGACCGCCAGGGCCATCAGTGCGGCCTGAGCCACCAGACGGTCACCGCGGCGACAGGACCTGGTGCGCCGCGGCAGGGCGGGGCTCAGCTGAAGACCGGCTGAGGGTCCGGGCTGGTTGAGCGAGGCACCAGGATCTTGCGCAGGGAGAGGCGTGCGGCTGCGTCGGCGTGCCCCAGGTCCGCAGCGATCGCGGCGCCTGAATGATCCTCGTCGTCGTCCTGGGGTTCGAGCAGATCCAGTACGGCCTGGCGCACCCCCGACAGGCGTCGCTCCAGCCTCAGGCGTGCCTGTTGCTCCTGCTCCAGCTCCTGCCTCAGCAGCCGGCACTGCCGTTCGGCGGCCTCCTGGCGCAGGCGATCCCGTTCCCGCTCGGCCTCCTCCAGGGCCGCCTGCTCCTCTTCGGCGATGGCCAGTTGCTGGCGAACGGCCTCGTGAAAGCGCTCCACCTCCGCTTCGGCCAGGCGTCGGCCCTCGTGGGCCTCAGCCAGTTCGGCCTCGAGCCGTTCCCGCACCCGACGGGCTTCCTCCTGCTGGGCGGCCACCTCATGGGCCCTGGCGGCGGCGTTGGCCTCCAGGTGACGCCGGAAGCGCCGCTCCTGCTCCAGTTCCTCGCGCAGGGCGTCGACTTCGCTGCTGGTGACGGCGATCAGCATCTGGGCTTGGGCAGTGAGGGCCTCGACCGCCTGGGAGAAGGAGGTGGACATCGGCGTGCGCAGGAGAAGAACGGTGTCAACCCTCTAAGTCTGCGAGGGGGGGCTTGTCGGTAGCGATGGGCTCCTCGCATGGGTGGCGCCGTTGCTGCAACCCCAGGTGTTGGTGCGCGACCGGCGCAGCAGGGCGGAGGGGGCGATGCCGTAGCGCTGCTCAAAGCTGGCGGCGAAGGACGACAGCTGGACGAAACCGTGGCGGTCATTCGTTGACGATCGAGGCCGTGACTTCGACAGAGGCGTCACCGCACTGCACGATCCGGCCGGTGGGATTGGCCACCAGGCTGCCAAGCACAAGTTGGGGATCGGCCGGACGGATCTGACCCGGCTGGATGTTCATGCAGATGATCGTGGTGATTTTGGGGTTCTGGGTGGGGGTGAGGAAGGCCGCTCCCACATAGGCATTCAGCTGGCCCACCTTGGGCGACTGGGCCGGAATCACGTAGCTGTAAGCGGCTTCGGTGGTGGTGCGAACGGCGTAGTTGAAGGACGCCGGCAGGGTGATGCCGAAATCCTGCTGGATGTTCGAGACCGTGGCCCGGAAGGCCCCGTTCTTCTGGTAGTAGGTGCGCTGCGCCTCCATCATCCGGGCCACGGCGTTGAGCGCCGCCGTCTGATCAGGGCTCGCCTGCGGCTGCGCCTCGGCCCCGGGGCAGGCCATGGCGATGCCGAGGGCCACGCAGGCCAGCAGCGTTGGGCGGGCGTGGCGAAAGAGGGGGGAGGTCATGGGTGGGGTTCCGATCGGCTGACGCGCCACCGTGCCACGTGGCCAGCCGTTGCTGACAGGATCGATGGTGCACTGTTGCGCCCCTGCGACAGTCTTGCCGTCCTGCGTTCAACGGCAGCGGCAGGGCCGATGCGTTGGGCCTTTCCGTTGTGCCACTCCGCTGTGCCAACGAGTGTGTCGAAGGTGATCGATGCGACCCTGAACCGCTCATCCACGCCCCCAAAATGCGGGCCGGGAGCCATCCGCAGGGCCCAGCGAATCCGTGCTTGTTCGAATCCTTGCTCTTGCATCGTCCTGAGGCCTGGGGCTGGCCGGCGCTGGCCGGCCTGCTGATCCTGGTTCTGGGGGTGGCCGTGGTGCTGCTGGGTCCCGCTCCCGCCCCGGCGGCGGAGAGCTGCCCGCCGTCGATGGCCCCCATCCCCAGCGGCCGCTACCGGATCGGCGCGGCGGGCCGCCTGCCGGAGGAGGCGGAGGCCTGGGTGCGGCTGCAGCCCTTCTGCATCGGCCGCAAGGAGGTGAGCAACCGCGAGTTCGCCGCCTTCGTGGCCGCCACCGGCTACCGGACCCAGGCGGAGCAGCCCCTGCCGCAGGAGCAGTTCCCGGAGCTCGCCGCCGCCGAGCGCCGCCCCGGCTCGGTGGTGTTCCGGCCGCCTTCCCCCGGCGAGCCCCTAGCGGAGCTCAGCTGGTGGCAGTGGGTGCCAGGGGCCGACTGGCGCCACCCCGAGGGCCCCGGCAGTTCCATCGACGACCGGCTCGACCATCCGGTGGTGCAGGTGTCGCTGGCGGATGCGGAGGCCTACGCGGCCTGGGCCGGCGCCGCCCTCCCCAGCGAGGCCCAGTGGGAGTTCGCCGCCCGGGGCGGACTGCGGGATCGGGCCTTCAGCTGGGGCAACACCTGGCGGCCCGGCCTGGCCAACACCTGGCAGGGGGAGTTCCCCGTCAGCAACACCGCCGACGATGGCTTCACCGGCACCGCTCCGGTGGGCAGCTTCCCCCCCAACGGCTACGGACTGCAGGACATGACCGGCAATGTCTGGGAGTGGACGGCGGACTGGTACCGGCCCGGCCACGATCGCCTCGCCGACCAGGACGATCCGGTCCTTGCCGACCCGGCCGCCAGCAGCGATCCGCGGGAGCCCGGGGTGGCCAAGCACGTCATCAAGGGCGGCTCCTTCCTGTGCGCCCCGAACTACTGCAGCCGCTACCGGCCGGCAGCACGGGAGGCCGAAAGCCCCGACACCGGCACCTCCCACATCGGTTTCCGACTCGTTTCCACCGCCCTGACGACCCATGCCTGAGCGTCCCCTGTCCCGCCTGAGCGTCGCGTTCGGCCGCCTGCTGCGGCGCCTGGTGCCGGCGTGCCTGGCCCTGGCCCTGGTGGGCTGGTCGTTCAGGGCCGTGCCGGCCCTGGCCCAGCGGATCACCGGCACGGCGGGAGCCCCCAATGCCACCACCACGATCCCCGGAACCCAGTTGCCGGCCCCGGCGCCCCCCTTCGGCGGGGTGATCAAGGACGGAGCGCTGCAGTCGAAGCCCTGGTGGGCGCCGCGGATCGCCCCTCCGGCGGGCGCACCCAACGTGCTGCTGATCATCACCGACGACGCCGGTTTCGGCGTGCCCAGCACCTTCGGCGGCGTGATCCCCACCCCGGCCATGGACCGGGTCGCCAAGGCGGGCCTGCGTTACAACCGCATGTTCTCGACGGCGCTGTGCTCCCCCACCCGCGCCGCCCTGATCACCGGCCGCAACCACCATTCGGCCGGCTTCGGGGTGATCTCGGAGCAGTCCACCGGCTTCCCCGGCTACAACAGCATCATCGAGCGGGACAAGGCCACGATCGGCCGCCTGCTCAAGGACAACGGCTATGCCACCGCCTGGTTCGGCAAGGACCACAACGTGCCGGCGTTCCAGGCCAGCCAGAGCGGCCCGTTTGATCAATGGCCCACGGGCATGGGCTTCGAGTATTTCTACGGCTTCGTGGGTGGGGACGCCAACCAGTGGCAGCCCAACCTGTTCCGCAACACCACCCAGATCTATCCCTTCGAGGACAAGCAGCCCGGCACCTGGAACCTGGTGACGGCGATGGCCGATGACGCCATCGACTACATGGCGCGGATGCACCAGATCAACCCCAGCAAGCCGCTGTTCATCAAGTACGCCCCCGGGGCCACCCATGCGCCCCACCACCCCACCAAGGAGTGGGTGGACCGGATCCACGCCATGCATCTGTTCGATGACGGCTATGAGAAGCTGAGGGAGCGCATCTTCGCCAACCAGAAGAAGCTCGGCGTGATCCCCAAGGACGCCAAGCTCGATCCCTGGCCCGCCGATGTGATCACCCCCTGGGACAAGTTGACCCCAGAGGCCCAGAAGCTGTTCATCCGCCAGGTGGAGGTGTTTGCCGCCTATGCCGCCTACAGCGATTACGAAATCGGCCGGGTGATCCAGCAGTTCGAGGATCTCGGCAAGCTCGACAACACCCTGATCATTTACATCAACGGCGATAACGGCACCAGCGCCGAAGGCGGTCCCCTGGGCACCCCCAACGAAGTGGCCTTCTTCAACGGCCTCAACAAGCTGCCCGTCGAGGTGCAGATGAAGTTCTTCGATGTCTGGGGCACCGACCTGACCTACAACCACATGTCGGCCGGCTGGAGCTGGGCCTTCGACACCCCGTTCAGCTGGTTCAAGCAGAACGCCTCCCGCCTGGGCGGGGTGAACCAGAACATGGTGGTGTCCTGGCCGGCGCGCATCAAGGACAGGGGCGGCCTTCGGGAGCAGTTCGTGCACGTCATCGATGTGGTGCCGACGATCCTGGAGGCGGCGGGGTTGCGGGCGCCCGAGGTGGTGGATGGGATCCCCCAGAAACCGATCGAGGGAACCAGTTTTGTTTACACGTTCGACAGCAGGAATGCCAAGGCGCCCTCCAGGCACGAGCGCCAGTACTTCGAGATGTTCGGACAGTGGGCGCTCTACGACAAGGGCTGGCTGCTGAGCACCAAGGTGAACCGGGCCCCCTGGGACGCCTTCGGCCCGGCCAACCCCGACCCGCTCAACAACCAGACGCTGGAGCTCTACAACCTCAACAACGACTTCAGCCAGACCACCGACCTGGCGGCCCAGAATCCCGGCAAACTGAAGGAGATGAAGGCCGCCTTCATCTCCGAGGCGAACAAGTATCAGGTGTTCCCGCTCGATGCCTCGGTGGCGGCGCGGATCGTGGCCCCTCGGCCCAACATCACCGCCGGCCGCAGCGAGTTCGTGTACACCCATCCGATGGTGGGCCTGCCCCAGGGGGCTTCGCCGGTGCTGCTCAACAGCTCCTACACCGTCAGCGCCGACATCGAGGTGCCGGCCGCCGGCGCCGAGGGCATGCTGCTCACCTCCGGCGGCCGCTTCGGCGGCTACGGCTTCTACCTGAAGAACAGCAAGCCCATGTGGCTGTGGAACATGGTGGATCTGGAGCGTCTGAAGTGGGAGGGCACCGAGCCCCTCACCCCCGGCAAACACAAGGTGGAGTTCGCTTTCGTCTACGACGGCAAGGGGGCCGGCACCCTGGCCTTCAACGACTTCAGCGGCGTCGGCCGCCCCGGCACCGGCACCCTCAAGGTGGACGGCAAGGTGGTGGCCACCAAAACCATGCCCAAGACCCTGCCGATGATCCTGCAGTGGGATGAAAGCTTCGACGTCGGCTCCGACACCCTCACCGGCGTCAACGACGCCGACTACAAGCCGCCGTTCCGCTTCACCGGCACCCTCAACAAACTCACCATCAAGCTGGATCGCCCCAAACTGTCTCCGGAGGAGATCAAGGCCCTGGAGGCGGCGATGCGCACCAAGGCCGCCAGTGAGTGAGCAGGGGGCCCACGCCCTAGAGGCGCTTCAGGGCCTGGCGGGACACTGCCGCCGCCATTCCCCCAGGGCCTCTCCGGCGGCGTAGTACTTGCGCAGACTCAGGGCCGTGTCGTAGCGCTGCTTCTGCTGCGAGCCGGCCCAAGCGGTGGCGTGGCAGCTCTGGGGAGCGGCTCCAGCCTTGGGCGTCTGTTCGGCCGCATCCACCCCCAGCCGCAGCCGGAAGAGCCCTTCCTGTCCGTACTGCTGCCGGAAGGCCTCCCGATCGATCGGGGCCAGGGAGCCGTTGCCTGGTTCCACGATCCCTTCCGCCTGGCCCACGGACGGGATGATGGGCGGGACGAGCAGCGCCAGGCTCGCCGCGAGGCCGGCGGACCGACGTCGCCGCCATGGGGCCAGGGAGGGACGGGGAATCAAGGGCCAGTGGCAGGGGATTCGGCCATCCTGTTGGCCGGACCGGGGCTGGCCGATTCCAGCTCATCCAGCTTGCCTACAGCACCATGGACAGGCGCCGATCAAAGAAGCCCCAGGGGGGGCCTGTACCAATGAAATGGAGCCAAGCGGACTCGAACCGCTGACCCCCTGCATGCCATGCAGGTGCTCTACCAGCTGAGCTATGGCCCCATTGATGCGCCGGTTGACCGGTGCTTGAGGAGCTTACAACGTGGCCGATCCCACCCCTGGGCCCCCTCAGACCTGACGCCAGACCGCCACCAGGCGGCCCTGCACGGTCACCTGCTCGGCCGGCAGGAGGATCGGCGCATAGGCGGGGTTGGCGGCCTCCAGCCGCACCTGGGCCCCCTGGCGGTGGAAGTGCTTGAGGGTGGTGCCGCTGCCCGGCACCAGGGCGCTCACGATCGTGCCCTCCCGCAGCCTTGAGGGGTCGGCCACGGGTTCCATCAGCACCACGTCGCCATCGGCGATGTGGGCGTCCACCATCGAGTCGCCGTTGACCGTGAGGGCGAACAGGCCCCGGGTGTCGAGGACCGGAGCCAGATCGAGGTGTTCCTGCACATCATCGAAGGTTTCCACCAGCCCGCCGGCGGCCACGGACCCGAGCACAGGAATGCCTGTGGAGGCGTTCCCGAGCAGCTGCAGGGTGCGGGCCTGGCCCTCCTGCCAGGTGATCCAGCCCTTCTGCTGCAGGTGGCGCAGGCGGCTCTGGATCGGCGCCGGTGAGCGCAGGCCCATGGCCTCCATCATCTGGCGGATCGACGGGCTGTGGCGGTGACTGCCGATGTAGTCGGCGAGCCAGTCGTAGAGCTCCCGTTGAGCCTCGGTGAGCTCCTGGAGGGTGGCGAACACGGGCAGTACGGATGAACCAGTCCCTTTCTGCCATCCCGCGCGCGGTTTGTCCAGAGCCGGGCCGCCGGCCCCTCCCCTCAGTCGGCGACGCCCCCCAGCAGGGTGGCCAGCAGGGCCTGCTGCACGTGCAGGCGGTTCTCCGCCTGGTCGAACACCCGGCTGGCGGCCCCCTCGATCACGCCGGCGCTGATCTCCTCGCCCCGGTGGGCCGGCAGGCAGTGCAGCACGATGGCCCGCGGATCGGCCTCGGCCAGCAGGTCCTCGTCGAGGCACCAGCCGGCAAAGGCCCGCTCCCGCTGGGCCTGCTCCTCCTCCTGGCCCATTGACGCCCACACATCGGTGTAGAGCACATGGGCGCCGCGGGCCGTCGCCACGGGGTCCTGCAGCACCGTGATCGAACTCCGCCCGCCAGCGAGGGCCCGGGCCTGCTCCACCACGGCAGGATTGGGGGCGAAACCGTCGGGACTGCCGATGCGCACGTCCATCCCCAGCAGGGCCCCGACGAGCATCAGCGAGTGGGCCATGTTGTTGCCGTCGCCCACGTAGGCCAGGGTGAGGCCGTGCAGGTCGGTGGGCCCGTGGCCGAAGCGCTCCTGGATCGTCAGGGCGTCCGCCAGGGCCTGGCAGGGGTGCTCCAGGTCGGTGAGGGCGTTGATCACCGGAATCGAGGCCCACTGGGCGTAGTCGACCAGGTCCTCCTGGGCGAAAGTGCGGATCGCCAGGGCATCGCAGTAGCGGCTCAGCACCCGGGCCGTGTCGGCGATCGGCTCGCCCCGGCCCACCTGGGTGACGGCCGGGTTGAGGTCGATCGTCTGGCCGCCGAGCCGCGCCATCGCCACGATGAAGCTCACCCGGGTGCGGGTGGAGGCCTTGGAGAAGATCAGCCCGAGCACCCGGCCCGCCAGGTCGACGCGGCGCTCACCCACCTTCAGCTGGCGGGCCAGCTCCAACAGCGCGAGGGTCTGGGTGCCGTCCAGGTCGGCCGAGGAGAGCAGGTCGCGGCCCTTGAGGGCGGCGAGCGGGGCTGAGGGGGACACCATGGCCCACGTCCCAAAGAACCCTTATGCGAGATCGACCCCCCCGCCGTCAAGGGCAGGGGCGCAGGCCATGGCGCGCCGGCTGGGCCGGGCTGGTGCGGGGCAGCAGGACGAAGGGGGCGGACCGCCAGGCCCCGGGGGCCTCCCAGCAGGCCAGCTCGGGGTTGGCGGCACGAAGGGCGGGAATGTCTTCGTGGGCAAGCTGGAAGCCCAGGAAGGGTCGTTCGAGCGGCTGGGCAAAGTCCAGTAACGGGCCCGGCACCTGCTGCAGATGGCCGGGCCGGAAATAGAGCGGGGTGAGGGCGTCCTGCAGCCAGCCATGGCTCCAGCAGCCCCCGGCGCAGACACCGCTGCGCTCGATGAAGGTTGCCATCAACTTGTAGTTCTGCAGGGGAGAGTGTTTCTCGGCCAACTCCCGTTGGCCCAGCTGCCACTGCAGCAGCAGCCAGACCGCCAGCAGGATGGCCAGGGCGAGCCGGCGCGCACGGCAGAACTGTTGAGTGAGCTCCCAGGCATCGCCGCAGAGGTAGGCCAGGGCGGGCAGCACGACGATGTAATACTTGGCCTGGGACAGGGGCTTGATCAGGTCGACCGGCAGCATCAAGGCCAGGAAGCCACCGATCGCCAGCAGCAGGAACCTGGCTTCCCCGAGCGAGGGGCTTGGCAGAACGGGCGCCAGGGTCTGCGGGCGCCGCCGTACCGCCGTGACGGCGAACACCAGGGCCAGGGCCACCCCCAAGGAGCCCAGTAGCAGCCCTTCCGGTCCTGCGCGGCCCGGCCCCAGCAGCGGCAGGGTGCCGCTCAGGAACGCGCTGAGAGTGCCGCTGATCGGCGCCACCTGGATCCAGTCGAGACGCTCCAACTTTTTCGCGAGCGAACTCGACAACAGATGGACCATGGGCCAGGTCAACACGCCCAGGAGCAGGGGCAGCACCTGCCGGCGTTGATGCCATACCAGACCTTCGGCGCCGACCACCGCCAGCACCACCAGGACGAACAGCAGCGAGACGTAGTGGGTGAGGGAGAGCAGCAGACAGCAAAGGACGAACAGACGCCGCAGGGCAGCCTCGCCCCAGCGCGCCAGCAGGACGTTGTTGGAGCCACCCAGGCGCCGTTGCCTCAGCTCCATGACTGCTCCAAGCAGCACGGCCGACAGGGCCAGGGAGGTGGCATAGCTGCGGGATTCCTGGGCATAAAAAAGAAACGCCGGGCTGGTGCCCAGAAAGGCCACGCTCACCAGGCGGCGGCCTGGCACCCCGCCCGACGTGAATAGCGCGGTGGCCATCAGTGCGATCCCGGCCATCACCAAACTCAAGCTCCGGGTGGCCATTTCGCCGCTGCCGCCGATGCCGATCCAGAGCTTGAGCAGGGTTTGGTAGAGGGGGGGATGGGTGTCGGGAATCAGCCAGTCCCGCAGCATCACGCCCCAGTCGGCCTGGCTGGCGGACACCGACCAGAGCTCATCTGACCAGTAGGAAAAGTTCTCACCCAGGCCTCGGCTGGCGGCCACAAGAAAAAAGAGGACCAGCACCGCACAGATGGCGAGCTGAATCCTCTGGACGGTCAACGAAGACCAACTCCGGGGGGAGTGGCGTTGGCGGGGCTGGTCGGGGCTCAGGCAGCGACCCCCTCCAGCACCGGTGCATCCGGCAGGCAGCTGGAGGCCAGCAGATGCTTCAGCTCGTCGCCCTCGATCACCTCCTTCTCGAGGATCTTGTGGGAGATCGTCTCCAGCAGTTCGCGGTTGTGGTGCAGGATCGCCAGGGCCCGGTCGTGGGCCCGATCCACCAGGCCGCGCACTTCCTTGTCGATCTCCAGGGCGGTGGCGTCGCTCACGGCCCGGCGGGGGTTGGAGTTACCGCCCAGGAAGCTGCTGCCGCCCTGCTTGTCGTAGGCGAGGGGCCCGAGGGTTTCACTCATTCCGTAGGTGCCGATCATCTGCTCGGCGATGTCGGTGGCCCGCTGCAGGTCGTTGGCGGCGCCGGTCGTGACTTCACCGAAGACCACCTCCTCGGCGGAACGGCCGCCCAGCAGCGTGGCGATCTGGCCTTCGAGATCCTCCTTGGAATTCAGGAAGCGCTCCTCGGTCGGCAGCTGCAGGGTGTAGCCGAGGGCCGCCATGCCGCGGGGCACGATCGAGATCTTCGCCACCTTGCTGCCGCCGGGCATCAGGTGGCCCACAATCGCGTGGCCCACCTCGTGGTAGGCCACCACCTTCTTCTCGTCGGGCTGCAGAACCCGGCTCTTCTTCTCAAGGCCCGCCACCACCCGTTCGATGGCTTCGTTGAGGTCGGCCTGCTCCACGGTGGTGCGGTAGGCCCGCGCCGCCAGCAGGGCCGCCTCGTTGACGAGGTTGGCCAGGTCGGCGCCGGCGAAGCCGCTGGTGGCCTGGGCGATCTTGTCCAGATCCACGCCCTCGGCAAGCTTCACCTTCTTGCCGTAGATGTCGAGGATCATCTTGCGGCCGGAGAGGTCGGGACGATCCACCAGCACCTGGCGGTCGAAACGACCCGGACGCAGCAGGGCGGCATCCAGGGTTTCGGGCTGGTTGGTGGCCGCCAGCACGATCACCGGCTTGTCCTGGGCGGTGAAGCCGTCCATTTCGGTGAGCAGCTGGTTGAGGGTCTGCTCCCGCTCGTCGTTGCCGCCCACCACGCCCATGGAGCCCGAGCGGCTTTTGCCGATGGCGTCGAGTTCGTCGATGAAGATGATGCAGGGCGCTTTTTTCTTGGCCTCCTCAAACAGGTCGCGCACCCGGGCGGCGCCGGCTCCCACGAACAGCTCCACGAATTCGGAGCCGGAGATGATGAAGAACGGCACGCTGGCTTCACCGGCCACGGCCTTGGAGAGCAGGGTTTTGCCGGTGCCGGGGGGGCCCACCAGCAGCACCCCCTTGGGGATGCGGGCGCCGATGTCCATGTACCGCTGGGGAGTCTTGAGGAAGTCGACGATCTCGGTGAGCTCGGTCTTGGCCTCATCCACGCCGGCCACGTCGGCGAAGGTGACCCGGGACTCCTCATCGGGCACGTAGACCTTCGCCTTCGATTTGGTGAAGCTCAGGGCACCCTGGGCACCGCCGCCGCCCATGCCGCTGCGGCGGGCGAAGAACTGCAGCACCAGGATGAAGATCAGCGGCGGCACCACCCAGCTCAAGGCCGTGGTGAGGAAGCTGGGCCGCTTCGGCGGCGCGGCGGCGAACTCGACCCCGTGCTGCTCGAGGCGCTGGGGCAGCTCCATGTCGAAGATCGGGGTGGTGGAGAGCACCGTGGGGGCTCCCTCCTCGGGGGCCTTGGCGAGCTCGTAGCGGATCTGGTCCTGGGTGATGTAGGCCCGTTTGACGTTGTCGCCGTTCACCTGGTCGATGAAAAGCGAATAGGGCACCCGGGGCACCTGGGTGGCGGGATTGGGCAGGAAGTTGCTGAACAGCAGCAGTACGCCGAAACCGATCAGGAGCAGATTGACGATTCCGAACCGCCGGGTGGGGCGGTTGTCGTCCTGACGGATGGCCATGCTGCGCAAAACGGCGTATGGGCCCAAGCTAGGTCTGGTCGTCACCGGGCGTTCCACCACCTGGTCGGGAGAACCGAACGCCCGCCCCTTCCGCTCCCCCCTCGCCCATGTGCGGCCGCTACTCCCTGGCCACCCGCCTCGATCGGCTGCTGCCCCGGCTGAAGGGTCCGATGCCGCCGGGATTTTTAGAGCATTACGCCCCCCGGCCCCAGGTGCGGCCTGGGGAGCCGGTGCTGCTGCAGCGCCAGGAGCATGGACGTCTGGAGGTGGTCCTGGCCCTCTGGGGGCTGGTGCCGGACTGGTGCCCCGACCCCATGGCCCGCCGCCGGCCGATCAACGCCCGCAGCGAGACGGTGGGGGAGAAACCCTTCTTCCGCGGCGCCTGGCGCCACCGCCGGACCCTGATCCCCGCCGATGGTTTCTACGAATGGCAGGCGAAGACGGTGGAGGGCCGGTCCTTCAAGCAACCCTGGCTGTTCCGTCGCCGTGATCAGCACCCCTTCTGGCTCGGCGGGCTCTGGGAGCGTTGGCTGGGAGTGGATGGGGGTGAACTCGAGACCTGCGTCGTGCTCACCACCGCCCCCAACGCCCTGCTGGCCCGGGTGCACGACCGCATGCCGGTGGTGATCCCCGACGGCCTGGAGGAGGCCTGGTTGGCGGCCGTCGATGGACCGGAGCTGCGGGCTCTTGAGCCGTTGATGGATCCCTGGGATCCGGCGGCCTGGGAGGCGGTGAAGCTGGAGGCAATGCCGGGGGATTCCAGGCCCGCCGCCGATCAGGGGAAGTTGGTGCGATAGCTCTTCACCCCCTTCCCCCGGAGACGCTCCCACCACGGCGTTCCGCGCCCCAATGCCGCCTGAGCGGCTAAACCGGAGCCATCTCCGCATCTCCGCCATGAGCCTCGAACAACTCGATGCCTTTCTCGCCCATGCCAGCCGGCAGCCCAACCTGGAGAGGCGCTTGCAGGATCACCACGATCCCCTGGATCTGGTCGCTTTCCTCGCTCTGGCCCGTAGCGAGGGCTTTGTGGTGAAGGAAGCCGACGTGATTGCCGCTCAGCAGCGGGAGGAGGAGAACCTCAGCGACGTAGAGCTGCAGGAGCGTGCCGGGACAGAGGCGCGCCGGCTACGCCATTTCATCCCAGGATGATGAGCCGTTCTTGACCCATCCCTTCGCCCGTGGATCCGCCCTCCACCGTTACCCCTCTCCCTTGGCAGCGCCCTGGTCTCCCGGAGCGGGTGGCCGACTATCCGCGCCCACCAGCCCTGGCCCCCTGTACCCGTCACGTGAGGGTGGAGGTCCTGGGAAGGCTGCTGGTTGACAGCCACCGCAGCCTGCGGGTGCTGGAGACCTTCCATCCGCCCACGTTTTACCTGCCGGGGGAGGCCCTTGATCTCTCCCTCCTGCAACCGGCCGGAGGCCGCACTTTGTGTGAGTGGAAGGGTGTGGCCTGCTACTTCGATCTGGTGGTGCCCGGGGCCGACGGGGTGCCCAGGCGGCTGAAGAGGGCACTCTGGCAGTACCCCGATCCCACCCCGGCCTTCGCTGCTCTGGCGGGCTGGTATTCGCTCTACCCGGCCCTGATGGATGGCTGCTGGCTGGACGGGGAGCCCGTCACCGGCCAGCCTGGAGGCTTCTACGGCGGCTGGATCACCGCCGAGGTGGAAGGCCCATTCAAAGGCGACCCCCGCCACCTGGAGCTGGTGTGAGCAGGATGCATCTCTTCAGCCAGTTTCCATAAAGACCCGGCAACCACAGGACCTAGCAGTCACTGACAAGTGCCGAGCAACAAGTCATGCAGAAAGTTTTAGGCGACCACAAGAACATGGCTGATATTGGCTCCCTTCATACCCTGCCGACCCATTCGCCGAGCAAGACGGATAAAAACGCCCCAGGCGGCACACCGATCCATCCTCAGGGCTGATTCAAAGTCTCAACTTGGCGCTGATGTCGGCCCACACCGCACGAGGGCCAACAGTCCCTTGATGTCATGCATCACCGCCTGCATGCCGGCTCGGATCGACTGAAAACCCCTCCCAGCCGCAGCATGTTGAGGGCTGCCATGCGGAGTGTGGCCATCGCCCCAGTGAGGCCTGAAGTGAATGACCATAATCTCTAGGACGGTCCAAATGCGGGTTCCTTAATGTTGTTGACAGTTGGCTCAAAGCCTGTTTGAGCAGGTTTGCCCTCCGCATCCCCAGCCCCCATCAGCGAAATCTTCGGCGTCAGCCACTGCAACTTCTGAGTAGGTGCACTATCTTGCACGTTGTCGTCGTGACGGGGCATCGCCCAAGGAAAGCAAAAGGCATCGTGAGGAGGCTAACCATTAAGACGGCCACCTCCTGAAAACGCCAACCATTGCAACAATCCCCCACCACCGCCCAAGACGCCGCAAGGGGTTCCGTGTAGCGGCGAGGCATCTAGGGTCTCAGCAAACCCACCAAGGGGGTGTGCACCACTGCGTCTCTATTGTGCCCTGCTCAGGGAAGCGGAACACTGCGGCACCAGGTCAGGAACCCCTGCAAACCTTCTTCCAGCGGTATAGACGAAACGAAGCCGAGAGATTGCAGCTTGCTGATGTCGGCCCTCCAGTTGGAGGGGTTGCCTTGATCCTGGTTACAATTGAATCGTGCGTTGGGCCCCTGCCCAAGACACGTGAGCAGCAGATTGGCGATTTGCCGGATGGAGACTTCCTGCCCTGAGGCAAGGTTATACGCTTCGCCTCTGAATTCAGCGCGTTCTGAGAGGATGCGGATGCCTGTGGCAACATCTATCGCGTGGATAAAATCTCGAGATTCATTGCCTGTTCCCATCAGTTCAAAGGGCGCATCTGCAACCGACTTTCTATAGATATCCCAGATCACCTGACGACGTAAGCCCGGCCCATAGGCCGAGAATATTCGGGCAATGGCTGTTTTGATGCCGTAGATTGTTGCGTACTCATTACAAATTATCTCTGATTGCAACTTGTGAAAGCCATAGGGAGACACCGGATCGCATATCTGGGATTCGTTGATCGGCAGCACGCCGGCATTTCCATAGACTGCCGCACTGGAGAGTGTGATGAAGCGGCAGGAGGGAGCTTGAAGGCGAATAGCTTCCAATAGCTCGTAGACCAATACGGTGTTGGCATAAAAGTCAAGAGCGGGGTTGGTGATTGATAGACCTACCGAAGCGCATCCAGCAGCATTGATCAGCACGTCTGTTGGGGATTCGTTCAACAGCGAGTTAAATTCAGCGCTTGGTATGCCCATCGTCTCATGGCGTGTCACCCGACTGTTCGTCACCATCCTCTTGCCGGGACGATCAACTCCTGTCACCAAGTATCCTTGGTTTAGGAATTCATCGGCAATGTAGCCGCCAAGAAAGCCCGAGACACCGATGATCAACACTGACTGTTGCATGGCTGGAAGATGATCAGGGGGCTGGGTGAGAACGTAGGGATCTAGACAGGGGTCTCGATTGCAATCAGGAGTTTGTCTGTGCATCAACCTGCCTGAATCCGAGTTGCTGCATTTTGGTTTCAGTGCGAGCTCTGTCTAGCCTGTTGATGAGAAAAGCTTGCATCCTGCATAACTGTGCATAGACAGATCCGTGGAAGCCGTCAGATAGAACAGTTCCATAAATAGCCTTGCAGAGGAAGTTTCTCAGCCTGACGTTGGCGATGGTGTGCACTCTTCTGCTGGTGAAATCCTGGATCCTATCCGCCATCTCCGCCACTTGGAAGAAGGCGAGCGTGGCGGCGGGTGTCCAGTCATCAGGCTTGACGATCATCTTACTGGCAATCAGCGACTTCCTATGTTCATCTCTATATTTTATACAATAGCCGCGTTCAGAAGAGTAGGAGCCTGTGCTCCAGCTTGTTCGTCCATCGACGGATCTTACGGCAAACATCGTGTAGGGAAATCTTCTGACTCTCTGGTCTAGGCCAAGTTCACAGAAGGCGAATCGTATGTATTTCTCGAGATTCCACTCTTTCCGCCCGCTCATTCTAATTCGCAGCTCCTCGGGACTGCAGAGAATAGGATCGGCAACCGAAAGGATGGAGGTCAAGTCCTTTCGACTCACCACGATATGTCGATCGGTATAGCCGCCGTAATCTTCTCCTTCGGGAATCCATATCACCTCTGGATCCAGTTGCCGAATCGGGTAGTGGGGAGTCAAGTAGATATAGTCAGAACGAGTGATGATGAAGCGATCATACTTCTGGTCGACGCCACTTTTCATGAGTGAATGTTTGAGCAACCATCTGAAGAAGAGAAGAATGGAGCCTGAGCCTCTTGTTCTGCCGTTGGCGTTGTGAACTCCCCCCATCCAGATGCCATCCAAGTCGAGCAAGCAGCGCCAGTCTCCCTGGCATCCCTCCACGATCTGTGCCGCGTCAAAGGCGCTGCCCCAGTCGTCCGGCTCCTCATAGGTCCATAGATATCGGGCGTGCTGGTAAAAGGGATTGCTCGTGTCTTCCCACTGGTTTTTGGCAATGCAGAGTGCGAGATCTGCATTCAGGGCTTCCAGAACATTCGCTCGAAAGGACGGGAAAGAGTATTCATGGGCTCTTGTCTCCGCAATGACAACGACCAATGTTCTTTCCATCTAGGCTAAAGAGCGTGTGAGTTTAGTACTATAGCATTGGAAATTCATGAGTTTGCAGGCAAAGGCAATTTCAACCTTGCTGTAAAGCCATTGGCGTCAGCCCTCTGCCGTGTGCGAGTAATGATGATGGCTGGATGCTGCGTAAATCCCTGACGCACGGCAACAGTGGGCCACGAAGCCCGCGGAGACGCCCCACCAGCTCATGCACCTTTATGTTGGGTGCTCATCAACATGGCCATGCAACGGTGTAGGGCGCACTGACGCCGCGAACGATTGCCATGAAGGGGAGATAGACCGCTTCATCAGCAGGGAGGGGGGGGCTTCAGAGTGTGACATCCAGAAAGTTGTGGAGCACCTGGGGAGCGACTCTGATGTGACGCTCAGTCCCTTGGGATTCGCATGTTCCATGGTAATACTCGAGGCCATTGATCATGGCTAGCTGAAAATAATCGGGTCGCACTCCATGCCCATCCTGGAAGAGCTCGAGAAGGCTCCCTTGTCGCGAATGAAGCAGGTTGGTGAGGCTGGCTCCATGGGGCGCCACGATGTGAGTGGCGCCGCTGAAAAGGGCGATCTGCTCGGCCACCGAGAGCTTCTCGGTCTGGACCGCCACGAAGCCGTGGGGAGCGAGAATGTCCATCACCTCCTGTTCGTTGGTCACCTGGCGGGAGGGAACGCCGCGTCGGGAGAGGTAGATCCGCTGCGGGCCGGCTCCTTGACTCGCCAGAAGGGACCTTGAAAACCGGTCGCGAAGCTGCCCGATTGCCCAGGGCGAGATGGCATCGAAGGGGGCCTGCCCCAAGCGTTGCCAGCGATGGGCCACAGAGGCGATCAGCCGATGGACGGCAAGGCCCCCGCGTCCCACGTGCCGGTGGGGTATGAACCGTTCACTGTCGATCCCCAGTAGGGCCAGCGATTCCGCTTGCCAATGGTTGAGTCGGGACGGCACGATCAGACGAGGGATCTCGCCGGTTCGTCGAGCGTGGTCGTCCGCGGCGATCAGTCTGGGCAGACAGTCGAGAAACCAGTGGAAATAACTGCTGGACCACTGGCGAGCGTCGACCAGTGAGCACACGGTGGCGTGGATCCGTTCCTGCGCCGGCAGCATGGAGCGAAGCCGGATAGCGTGCCGCTGCCTGCGCTCCAACTCCTTGAGGTGGAGCGTCTCCTCAACGATGAGGCGGTTTCTGCCCACCCCCACCAGGTTGTCTGTGACCAGGCGAATGTTCACCTGAACGACATAGCTCTGCGGGTCGAGAAGAATCGGCTGGAGGTAATCGGCGATGCGGCCGAGGGGCTGACCCCAGGGATTGGCTATTCGGTAGTGGCAGTGCTCGCGTCCGTAGAGTTCGATGTGCATGGGGTCTTCAGGAGGTGCACGCGGTTGCTTCCGCCCCAGCCTCGCCCGGTGGTTGCTGGGCCACGAGCTGCCACAACATGTCCTGGCCAAGTCGCCGGATCTGGCCATGCCCCCAGGCCGCGGCCGCATCGATGTTTACAAGGCCCAAGTCCCCCAGTGGAGTATGTGCCGGCCGGCCTCCCAGCAGCTTAGGGGCGATCACCGCCGCCACCTCCTGCACGCAGACCTGGCTCAGGGCAGCCGCCGCCAGTTCGGGCCCGCATTCCAAGAGCACCTGGTTGCATCCACGCAGGGCCAGGGCCTCCAGCAACGGCACCGGTTCGCAGGCGGCCAATTCCAGTCGTTCCACGCCGATGCCGTCGAGCCACTGCCGTCGGTTGAGGGGCGCTTCCGGGCCATGGGCCACCAGCGTGGCCGCGACGTCCTGATCCCAGAGACGGGCGGCTTCCGGCAGATCCAGACCACGACTGAGCACCACCCGCAGCGGTTCGGGCGTGCGCTGACCCCGGCTGGTGAGCAGCGGATCATCGGCCCGCAGCGTGCCGCCCCCGACGATCACCGCATCGCAACGGGCCCGCAGGCGGTGCACCCAGCCCCGGGCCTGCGGGCCACTGATCCACTGGCTGGCGCCATTGGGCAGTGCCGTGCGGCCATCCAGGCTCATGGCCCACTTGAGAATCCCCAGGGGGCGACCCGTCGCGACCCGGTGCAGGAAAGCATGGTTGAGCCGGCGCGCCTCGGCTTCCATCACCCCTTCGATCACCTCCAGGCCCGCCGACCGCAGCCTGGTGATGCCGCCCCCGGCCACCAGCGGGTTGGGGTCGGCCATGGCCAGCACCACCCGGGCGATGCCGGCGGCGAGCACCGCCTCGCTGCAGGGGGGGGTGCGGCCGTGGTGGCAGCAGGGCTCCAGGGTCACGATCAGGGTGCCGCCCCGGGCCCGCTCGCCGGCCTGGGCCAGGGCCCCCACCTCCGCATGGGGGCCGCCGGCGCGGGCATGGAACCCTTCCCCCACCAGCTGACCGTCTGCGTCGAGCACCACGGCGCCCACCAGCGGGTTGGGGCTGGTGCTTCCCTCCGCGAGGGCGGCTAGCTGCAGGGCCCTGGCCATCCAGGGGTTCCAGGGAGAGGCGGCGCTCACGCGGCTGGGGCGTCCGGGAGGCTGCGCCATTCCGCCACCACATAGGGCGGCACCGCCAGCTCGCTGAGCACCCCTGGCAGCCGCAGCCGCAGTGGACGGTTCTGCTCCAGATCGGCCAGCAGCGGCGCCAGATCGAACTCGGCCGCGGCGGATCGCGTGTCTCCGGCCAGGGCAGAGCTGCTGAGGGTCACATCCTCGAGGGCCCAGAGCAGACGGCCACTGCGCACCTCCAGGGCGGTGGGATGGTCAAGGCGAACCTTGCCGGGGTAACCCACGATCCTCAGCCGCAGCGGCCCGCCGGGCCGACCTTCCCGGTAGGCCACCACCTGCCAGCTCTGGTCGTCAAGATCGCGCAGGCTCTCCAGGCTGCGCACCACCGGCGTGCCATTGCCATCCGGGTGGCCATGAAGCTGCGCCAGGGCCGGCGCCGGGGCCCCGGCCAACGTCAGCAGGGAGCCCACGAGCAGAGCCAGGAATCCCACCGTCAGACGCCTCCACCGGCCGGCTGCGCTCATGGCTGGCGTTGGGCCCCGGGGATCGGTTGCCAGCCGGTGTGGGTGGCCCAGAGGGCCCAGATCGCCATGGCCCGCAGGTAGTGGCAGGCGCGGAAGGTACCGGCGGCGGTGATCGCCTCGGGGGTGCGGAACTGCAGGCCCCCCTCGTACACCTGGCGCACGACGGCGCCGGTGATGGCGAAGGCGGTGCCGCTCTGGCCCATCAGCCGGTAGTAGGCGGCGAGGCCGAAGTTGATGCCGGTCCACACCTCCAGCGGGTGGGTGCCGTTGGGATCGAGGGGGGTGCCGTCGCGGCGCAGGCCGTTGGCCACCCCCAGCCGGCCGCCCTCGAACCCCTCGAAGCAGGCCTGTCGTATCGCCTTGAGGGAGGAGAGGGCGCGCTCGTCGGCCACCACCGGCGGCAGCCCCAGCAGCCGGGCGTAGAAGTCGCCGCAGAGCTGGTCGGCCATCACCACCGGGGTTCCGCTGCCGGCATCGATGGCGTAGTACTCGCCATTCCAGAGCAGGGCATCGAAATGGCGGCGGGACTGCTCCAGCCAGCCGCCGAAGCGCCGCTGATCCTCGGCGGTGTCGAGCCCCAGCTCCAGCTGGAGACGCTGGCCGATGGCCAGGGCGGCCTCCAGGGCAGCGATCCAGAGGGCGCCGCAGTAGGCGCTCACCCCCTGCAGGGGCCAGTCGTCGAAGGTCTGGTCCGGGGCGCCGCCGTTGTCGGGCAGCCCGTCGTCGTTGACGTCGAACCGCTTGAGATAGTCGAGGGCGGTCACCGCCGCCGGCCAGCAGTCCGCCAGGAAGGCGATGTCGGGGCCGCTGGGGGCCAGGCTGTAGGTGCGCCAGACCTGCAGCACGAAATCGCTGGCCAGGTCCTTCCAGAGGTTGCAGTCCTGGTAGGCGGTGTAGTTGGTGGCGTCAAAGGGGCGCTCATTCGGGGCCCCGAGGTCGTGGGGGGTGGCGCCGGCCACCTTGCGGGCCGCCTCCACCCGGCCCCGCCCCTGGGTGAAGTACCAGCCGATCGGCCGCGGTGTGGCATCGGCGGCCGGGATGGCGCGGGCGAAACTGCGCAGCACCGCCTTGTCGAGCTCGGGCCAGAGCTGCAGCAGGGCGAAGGAGCCGTACAGCCGCACGTCGAGGCTCTCGTACCAGGCGTAGTCGAGGCACTCGAGCACCCCGAAGCGGCCCACCGGATCGCCGGGGCTGGCGGCCGTCCAGAGGCTGCCGCCGCTGGCCAGGTCGTAGAGCTCGTTGAGCAGGGCCATGCGCAGGGGCTCCGCCAGGTCGTGGCGCCCCACCACCGGCGCCTGCCAGGCCTCGATCGCGGCGTGCCAGTCGCGCCACTCCGCCAGGGCCTCGCTGGCGATGGCGGCGGCGCTGTCGCCATCGGTGCCGAAGAAGTCGGTGTAGCGGCGCAGGGCCCGGGTGCCGGTGGCGAAGGCCGTCACCGGCAGGTCCCAGCTGATCACCACAGGGATCTCGAGCGAGGCCCCGGGCTCCAGCCGGAAGCGCACCGCCAGGGCGGCGCTGAGGGGGTCGTCGCCGGTGCTGCGGCGGTCGTTGTCGCTGTCGGGGATCGAGCCGTCGCGGCTGAAGGGTTCCCAGATCTCCGCCCCGTCGCCGCTGGGATCCCAGCGGCTGCAGCGGAACACCTCCAGCCCCGGGTGGTTCAGCGCCGCCGGCTCGGGCACCGCCAGACACCACTGACCTTCCCCCTCCGCCAGGGGCTGGGAGCGCTCCCCCTCCAGCAGCAGGCCCTTGAGGCCAGCGGCATCGACCCAGCGGTTGCGTTGCCCCTTGCCGCGGCCGATCGCCGGCACGTAGTTGTGCTCCGGGCTGCCGTCGTCCCTGAAGTGGACTTCCGCCGCCGGGTCGGTGTTGGTGAACCAGCCGACGGTGTTGCGCCAGCTCAGCAGCAGCGACAGATCCAGCGGCTGATTCGTTGGGTTGCTGAAGGTCCAGGCGAAGACGGCAACGGGGTAGCTGGTGCGCCGGTAGTCACCGGGGAGGATCGGGCTGAAGGCCTCGCAGCGCACGTCGGCGCTGAACACGGAGGCGTAGTGGTGGGAGCTGATCGGGTAGCGCACCGCCACGGTGCCGCTCGGCTGCTCCGCCGTGGCGGCGGGATACCAGTTCCAGGCAGAGAGGGGCTGGCCACTCCCCGGACGGGAATCGTCGGCCTGGGGCGCTGTGGCCAGGGCATGGGTCCGTGGGCTCCGGCCGTCGTGCTCAAAGAGGGCGAACTGGCAATCGGGCAGAACGCCGAACCAGTGCTCGCCCCCGTCGAGATGCCAGAGGTTGAAGGCGCCGTCGAGGCCCCTCGCCAGGCAGCCGGCACCGAAGCCCCCAAGGGGCATGCCGTGGTTGGGGCCGTCATCCAGGTTGCTGGCATAGCGGACCGTGTAGGGCTTCTCCCAGCCCTGGCCGAAGGGCCTGGACCAGCTGGCCTCGGGGGGCTGCCAGGGAGCCCTGCCGCACCGCAGGTTCTGGAGAGCGGAGAGGCCGAAGGGCGCCATTGGGCTCGTCGAGATGGGCCCAGCTTGTCAGAGTTGGCCCCTCAGCGAGGCTCCATCCGTCGTCTTGACCTGGACGGTCCCCCGGCTGCTCGAAGCCCAACGAGACGGCCATTACCCTGTCAGCAATCGTCTGGACGGCGTGAATCCTCTTGTGGGGCTTTTCGGCGCGGGCATCCTGCCGCCGCCGCGGTCCAGGGCTTACCGCCCCGAGATCGATGGCCTGCGGGCCGTGGCCGTCCTCGCGGTGCTGATCAACCATCTTGATCCCCACTGGCTGCCGGGTGGTTTTCTCGGCGTGGACATCTTTTTCGTGATCTCGGGCTATGTGGTCACGTCCTCTCTGCTGGCACGGCGGGATGGCAGCCGCTGGCAGTTCCTGCGCCGTTTCTATGGACGCCGCATCCGGCGACTGATGCCGGCGTTGGTGGTGAACATCGCCGTCGTTTCGGCCCTGTTCTCGATGGTCGTCTCGCCGGTGGATGATTTTTTCGCTCCGGTCATGCGAACCGGGACTGCTGCCCTGTTCGGTGTTTCCAATCTCTACCTGTTGCGGCAGGGCTTGAACTACTTCGCCACCGACAACCACTTCAACGCCTTCATGCACACCTGGTCTCTGGGGGTGGAGGAGCAGTTCTATCTCGTCTGGCCGGCAGTCCTGCTGCTCTGTGGCCTTGGGGTGGCCGGAGCCGGCGGCGGCTCCCTGCGGAGGCTCAAGATCGCCAGCCTGGTGCTGCTGGCCGTGTCCCTGGCGCTGTTCCTGGGACTGAGCCTCCGTGGGAATTCCGAGCGGGCCTTTTTCCTTACCACCGCCCGATTTTGGGAACTGACAGCGGGCTGCGGGGCCTACCTGTTGCACCGGGGCAGTGGCAGTGCCCGCGATCTCGGCCAAAGGCTGGCGCTGCCCCGCTGGCGGCAACCCCTGAGCCTGCTGGCGGCCCTGGGGTTGCTGGTGCTGCTGGTTCTCCCGGAGGGCTGGCGGGTGGCCACCACCCTGGGGATCACGGCGCTGACGGTGGTCCTGCTGATACTGGTGCGGTCCACGACGGACCTCGGCCGCTGGCTGTGCCATCCGATCAGCCTGGCCATCGGCATGGTGTCGTACTCGCTCTACCTCTGGCACTGGCCGGTGATCGTGCTGGCCCGCTGGACGGTGGGCCTCAACGGCCTGACCCTGCTGCCGGTCCTGGTGATGATCACCTTGTGCACGGCGCTGTCCTACCGGCTCGAGTGCCTCTTCCGCTACGGCCATCCCACCATCCCCGGGCTGGGGCGGACCGGCTTGGTCTACCCGGCGGCGACGGTGCTGGTCACCATCTTCAGTGCGGGCCTCCAGGGCCCGTTGCTGGGTCGGCTGTTCATCGGTGACCGCAGCCATGCAGTCGGCACCACGGCCAACATGAAACGCATCGAAGGCACGACCGTCGACACAGTGCATTGCTTCCAGGAGCCGACGGATCCAGTGCCCGGGGACATCAAGCCCGAACTCTGTCGGGCCAAGGGGGAGCGGCTCCGGCCCACCGTTCATTTCCAGGGGGACAGCCTCACGCACATGCTGATCCCGCTCGGTGGAAAAATTCTCGCCAGCGGCCGCTACAACGTGGCATTCCTGGCTCGAGGAGGCTGTCCTGTTCCCTACTTCGCCCCCTGGAGTGATGGCAGGGACAGGCTTGAGCGCTACCGACTCTGCAAGCCCTACTCCGATCGGCAGCTGGAAGAGTTGCTACCGCGTCTGTCTGCCGGAGATCACCTCATTCTGGTCTCCAATCTGGCCGGCCACTTCGATCAGTTGCAGGGACCTCAGCGGCGCCGAGCAGAGACCAACTACGCGGCCGCCATTCGCTCGCTGGCCAGCTCCCTGCGCCAAAGAGGAGCGAGTCTGGTCATCGTGGCGCCGATGCCCTCATTTCCAGACAACAAGGTCAGTGGTCCTCTGACGCTTTGTCAGCGGGAGTGGTTCCGCCCTGCGTGGGCCTTGGCACCCCAATGCAGGCCGAAACAGGTCTCCCGTCAGGAACAGATCGCGTTCTTCTTGCCCCTCAATCGTTTCCTGGAGCAGCTCGTCGCGACGACACCGGGAACGGCGCTCTTCCGGCCCTTCGACAGCCTTTGTCCCCCCGGGTCCACGTTCTGCTCTACCTACAGGGGTGATGACCTCCTCTACAGCGACGGGATCCACCTCACCAACGCCGGGGCCCTGCTTCTCTACCCCCGGCTGATGGGCTTTCTCGAAGGCCTGGCCGCATCCAAGCCCACTCCCGAGGGCCAGGGTCAGCCGCCCCCCAGCTGATCGCTGCCCAGTTCCTGTTCGATGAGCGCATCAAGGGTGACGGCGCTGCGCACCAGCGACTGGT
Source organism: Synechococcus sp. UW140 (assembly GCA_943372935.1). GTDB lineage: Bacteria > Cyanobacteriota > Cyanobacteriia > PCC-6307 > Cyanobiaceae > Cyanobium. The sequence continues at coordinate 56,000 of CALSAP010000004.1, read as the reverse complement.
AGCGCTGCACCACCCTCCGATTGCGTTCCAGCCAGCTGCCCGGGTCCCCGCCACCCCCCAGGGGATGGCCGCCCGGTCCGGAGCGCTCATCCTCGAGCAGCTCGAGATCGCTCTGGTGGGCCAGCAGGGCCAGCACCAGGGAGTGGATCCTCTGGCGTCGATCGCTCATGGGCAGGGGGTGGGTCCAGCACGCGTGGGGAGCATCATGGCCAGCAGTGGCGCAGGGGAACGGCTGGAGAGTTCGCTGCTGGAGGTGCTGGGAACCGATGCCGCCGGGATCGCGGGCCTCTCCCGCCACTGGCAGGAGCAGATCCTTCGTGCTGATCTGGTGGCGGCCCCCCGGCGTCTGCTGGGAGATCTCCAGGCCTGGCGCGGCAACGCCCCAGCACCGGAGCTGCTGGCCAGCGACCGGCCCACCGAACTGCTGCCGCAGCTGCAGCAGGCCCTCGCCACCGGCCAGCGGGTGGTGCTGCTCGCCAGCGGCGATCCACTCTGGTTCGGGATCGGTCGGCTGCTGCTGCAGCACCTTCCCGCTGAGCGCCTCCGCTTCCACCCGGCCCCCACCTCCCTGCAGCTGGCTTTCGCCCGGCTGGGCCGCCCCTGGCAGGACGCCTCCTGGATCAGCCTGCACGGCCGTGATCCCGAGCCCCTGGCGGCGCGGCTGCAGCAACGGCCCGCCGCCCTGGCGGTGCTGACCGATCCGTCCCGGGGGGGGGCCGCCGAGGTGCGCGGCATCCTGCGGGCTTCGGGGCTCGAGGTCGCCTACCAGGTCTGGCTGGCGGAGCGCCTCGGCCATCCGGCGGAGCGTCTGCAGCAGGTGGCGCCCGCCGACCCCCTGCCGCCGGATCTCGATCCCCTGCACCTGGTGCTGCTGATCGCCGCCGAGCCTGCCGCGGTCGTGCCGGAGGCCCTGCCCCTGTTCGGCCTGGCCGATGGCCTCTGGCTGCAGCATCCCGACCAGCCGGGACTGATGACCAAACGGGAGGTGCGCATCCAGCTGCTGGCCGATCTGGAGCTGCCGCAGACCGGGGTGCTGTGGGACATCGGCGCCGGGGTGGGGTCGGTGGGGCTGGAGGCGCTGCGGTTGCGCCCTGGGCTGGCCCTGTGGGCCGTGGAGCGCCGGGCCGGGGCCGCCGCCCTGATCGGCGCCAATGCCGACCGGCTGGGGGTGCGGCCCGCGGCGGTGCTGGAGGCGGCGGCCCCGGCGGCCCTGGCCCAGCTGCCCGATCCCGACCGGGTGCTGATCGGCGGCGGCGGCCGCGACCGCCGCGAGGTGCTGCAGGCCGTGCTGGACAGGCTGCGGCCCGGCGGCGTGGTGGTCCTGCCCCTGGCCACGGTCGAAGCCCTGGCCCAGCTCAGGCCCCAGCTGGAGCAGGCCGGCCTGGGGGTGGCGGTCACCCAGATTCAGGCCTGGCGTGGTGCTCCCCTGGCGGAGGGCACCCGCCTGGCTCCCCTCAATCCCGTGCTGGTGCTGAAGGGGACGCGCCCGCCAGCGGGGTGATCCGCACCGGGCTGCCCACGCTCAGGCCGAGCACGGCGGCCTGGCCAGCCGCCAGTTCCACCACCCCATCCACAGGCGTGTCGGGACCGTAGCTGCGGCAAGGCAGGTCCATGCAGGGCGGCACGGCACGCTCGAGGAAAACAACGCGACCGTTACGGATGAACAGCATGTCGAGGGGTTCTGGAGTTCGGTGCATCCAGAACCTGGCCACCGCGGGGGGGGCGTAGGGGAACCACATCCCGCGCAGGTGGGGCAAGGGTGGGCGCAGCTGCAACCCCATGGCCTGCTGGCGCTCGCCCCGGGGCACCTCCAGCTGGATGCAGCGCGCCGGCGGCGGCCCCTCCAGGCACCACTGGGCGGTGATGGGCAGAAACTGCGGTGGCACCTGGGTCAAACCCGGTCCGCAGCCGCCCAAAAGGACCACGCCGGCCAGGGCCCAACGCCGGAGGATGGAACGGCTCATGGCACGGGCTCCGCGGGGGGCTGACCTTCACTGAGGCCGTAGCCACGACCCCGCACAGTGTGGATCAGCCGGGATTCGCCCTCCTGCTCCAGCTTCTGGCGCAGGTAGCGCACGTACACCTCGATCACGTTGCTGGCGCCCCCGCCCTGGTCGGCCCAGATCTCTTCAAGGATGCGCTCCCGGCTCACCACCGATCCCCGGTGGCGCAGCAGCAGCAGCAGCAGCTGATACTCCCGGGCCGTCAGGCTCAGCTGGCGCTGGCCGCGCCACCCCTGGCGGGCCACCGGGTCGATCCGCAGATCCGCCAGCGTCAGCAGGGCGGACACCGGCGTGGGGGACTGCCTCTGGGCCAGGGCCAGGTGCAGCCGCAGCCGGGTGAGCAGATCGCTGGTGCCGAGGCTGGGCAGCCAGAAATCGTCGGCCCCCCACTCCAGGCAATGGCTGCGACTCTCCACGCTGTCGCTGCTGATGCCGAGCAGCAGGGGGCGAGCCCCCAGCCTGCGGCGCAGCTCTGGAATCCGCTGTTCGCATCCCGGCGACAGGATCACGGCCGCAGGGAACGGTTCGCCAGGCTCCTGCTGCTGGGTGCTGTAGCCGGACACCTCCAGCCGGGGAGCCAGGCCGATGGCCTCCGGGCCCACCAGCAAGACTGCGGTCGGCGGGGGAGTCGGCGTCACAGTGGGGCATCGGCGTGGTTGCTGGAAGGCTTGGCCACGTGCGGCAGCCCCCAGCCCAGCTTGTTGCGCAGCACCTGGAAAAACTCGTGGTCGGCCAACCGCACGAAGCGCACCGGATGTTCGCTGCGCCGCACCAGCACCCTGTCCTCGGGCCAGACATAACAACCGGCGCTGCCATCCACCACCATCATCAGCCGCTCGGGGGTGGCGGGAAACACCGTCACCGGCTCCTGGTCGCTGAACACCAGGGCCCGGGAGGCGAGGGAATGGGCGGCGATCGGTGTCAGCTGCAGCACCGGACAGTCGGGGGTGATCACCGGGCCTCCGGCGCTGAGGGCGTAGGCGGTGGAGCCGGTGGGGGAGGAGAGGATCACCCCGTCGGCGGCGATGTCGACGGGGGCGTGGCGGCCGATGGCGATCTCGAAGTGGCACATGCTGGTGAGCGGCTCCCGGTGCAGGGCCATCTCGTTGAGACAGAGCACCTCCCAGCGCCGCTGCTCACCGCGCATCACACTCACCACGAGCATGGAGCGCTCCTCCACAGTCCATTCGCCCGCCACCACCTGGGCCAGGGCCTTGTCGAGGTCCTTCAGGTAGGCCTCGGCCAGGAAACCCAGGTGCCCCGTATTGATTGTCAGGATCGGCACCCCGATCGGGGCGGTCTGGCGGGCGGCGGAGAGCACGGTGCCGTCCCCACCCAGCACCACCGCCAAGGCCATCTCCGCATCGAAGCTGGCGGGGACGCAGGCGGCGTAGCCCCTGGAGCGCAGGTGCTGGTCGGGATTGGCGAAACCCACCACGCCACCGGAGCTGCTCACACGCGCCACCTCCAGCCCAGCCGCCTTCAGCCGGCTCTCGATCAGGTCGGCGGTGCTGATCGCCAGATCCTTGCCGTCGTTGACGATCAGTCCGACCCGGGGCACCGATCGCACTCGTGGGGGCCCATCGAGTTTATGGGGGGAGATCAGAACTGCTCCAGGAAGCGCAGGTCGCTGTTGAACAGCCTGCGGATGTCGTCGATGCCGTGCCGCACCATGCAGAACCTCTCCACCCCGAGACCGGCCGCAAAACCACTCCAGCGCTCCGGATCGAGGCCCAGGCCCTCGAGCACGGCCGGATCGACCATGCCGCAGCCCATCACCTCCAGCCAGCGGCCCCGCCACTGCACGTCCACCTCGGCGGACGGCTCGGTGAAGGGGAAGTAGCTGGCCCGGAACCGCACCGGCAGGTCGCCGAAGAACTGCTGCAGGAAGGTGGTGACGGTGCCGCGCAGATGGCTGAAATCCAGCCCTTCATCGAGGGCGAGCACCTCCACCTGGTGGAACACCGGCGAATGGGTGGCATCCACCGCATCGCGCCGGTACACCCTGCCGGGGGCGATCACCCGCACCGGCGGGGGGTTGGCTTCGAGGTAGCGGATCTGCACCGGCGAGGTGTGGGTGCGCAGCAGGCGGTCGCCCCCCAGGTAGAAGGTGTCCTGCATGTCCCGGGCCGGGTGGTGCTCCGGGATGTTGAGGGCGGTGAAGTTGTAGTGGTCGGTTTCGATCTCAGGCCCTTCGGAAAGCCGATAGCCGAGGCCGGCGAAGATGTCGACGATCTCCTCGATCGTGCTCTGCAGCGGATGGCGATGGCCCGGCGGCACGTAGCTGCAGCCCGCCGTCACATCGATCCGCTCCCGTTCCAGCCGCTCCACCATGGCGGCGCTGCGCACAGCTTCGAGCCTGGCGCCCAGCAGCTGCTGCACCTGCTCCTTGAGGCGGTTGGCCCGTTGGCCCACCAGGGGCCGCTCCTCACCGGGCAGCCGGCCCATGGCACCGAGCACCCCGGAGAGCCGTCCCTTCTTGCCGAGCAGGCCCACCCGCAGCTCCTCGAGGGCCGGGGCGTCCTCGGCGGCGGCGATGGCGGCGGCGGCCTCTGCCTCCAGGTGCTCCAGCTGGTCGGTGAGCTGCTGCAGGCTGACGGTGGCGCTCACGGCACGGATCGGGGGAAGGAGGCGACTGTAGGCAGCTGCGTCTAGCTTGCCGGCAGTCCACCCGGTCGAGGCCGATGGCACCGCTCCGGATCCTGATCAGCAACGACGACGGGGTCTTCGCCGACGGCATCCAGGCCCTGGCGGCTGAGGCCGTCGGCCGCGGCCATGCGGTCACGGTGGTCTGTCCGGACCGGGAGCGCTCCGCCACCGGCCACGGACTCACCCTCCAGACCCCGCTGCGGGCGGAGCGGGCCGATGAACTCTTCGCCGCCGGGGTCACCGCCTGGGCCTGCAGCGGCACCCCCTCTGACTGCGTCAAGCTGGCCCTGTTCCGGCTGCTGGAGCAGCCACCGGATCTGGTGCTCTCCGGCATCAACCACGGCCCCAACCTCGGCACCGACGTGCTCTACTCCGGCACCGTTTCGGCGGCGATGGAGGGCACGATCGAGGGACTGCCGGCCCTGGCGGTGAGCAGCGCCGACTTCCACTGGCGTCGCTTCGAGGCGGCGGCGGCCCTGGCCCTCGATGTGGCCGAGGGGATGCAGGCCGGCGGCTGGCCCGAGGGGCTGCTGCTCAACCTCAACGTGCCGCCGCGGCCCGCCGATGCCCTCGCCCCGCTGCGCTGGTGCCGCACGGCGGTGCGGCGCTACATCGACCAGTTCGAGAAACGCACCGACCCCCGGGGCCGCACCTACTACTGGCTGGCCGGCGAGGTGGTCGACGACCTGGAGGGCACCGGGGCCGGTCCGGCCGAGTGGCCCACCGATGTGGCCTGGGTGCAGCAGGGGGGATCGTCCCTGACACCCCTGCAGCCCGAACTCTTCTGGCGGGGCTCCGTCGTGTCATTGCCAGCACTGGAGGCCTTTGGGCAAGGCGATCAGGTCTTGCGATAGATCCGCTGCAGCAGCCACAAGCTGATGATCAACCCGATCAGGTGGGCGAACAGCACCTGGGTGTTGCTCAGCACCGAAAGCATCTCGATCGAGGTGATCGGCAGCCCCACCACCCGGCCCCCGCTGCCCGGGGTCCCCTGCATCTGGGCTCCGAAGAAGCCCGGCACCTGCTGGGAGGCCTGCACGAACAGGCTTCCGGCCAGGGCCTGATAGCCAACCGCCGCCAGGGTGAGCCCGCCCAGGTCGGCCAGCAGCCCGCGTTTCACCAGGCGCGTGGTTTCCCCCTTGCTGGGGCGTGCCGGGCTGGCGAGGGCGCGGCCGCAGCGCACCACCAGCCAGGATTGCCACAGACTCCAGAGCAGAACCAGGAACGACAGGGTGGTGAGGGAGAGGCCGGGTCCGAGACCCAGGGCACGGGAGGAGTTGGCCGCCATCTGGCCGCCGATGTTGTTGAAGATCAGCACCCCCACCACCACCACCCCGAGGGCGAGCTGGACCCAGAAGCGCACCCAGCCCATGCGGCGCAGGGCATCGGCCATGCGCTGCAGATCCAGCGGGTCGACCATGGGGGGAAGGGCGAAGGCCCCAAACTTGGCATGGGAGGATCGCTTCGGCGAGGGCGCAGGCCGTTGATCCCGCTTCACGACCCCGAGCACGCCCTGCGCCCCACCGCCATCGCCCTTGGCAGCTTCGATGGGCTGCATCGGGGCCATCGGCGTGTGATCACCGCCGTCACCCAGGAGCAGTCCGTGGCGCAGCCGCCGGTGGTTCCCACGGTGGTCAGTTTCTGGCCCCACCCCCGGGAGGTGCTCCATGGCGAAACGCGGCTGCGCCTGGATCTGCCCGAGGAGAAGCTGGAGCTGCTGGAACCTCTCGGCATCGAACAACTGGTGCTGGTGCCCTTCACCCGTGAGCTCTCAGCCCTCACGCCGGAGCGCTTTGTGCAGGAGGTGCTGGCCGAGCGGCTCCAGGCCTGCCGCATCGCCGTGGGCACCAACTTCCGCTTCGGGGTCGACCGCAGCGGCGATGTGGAGGATCTGACCCGCATCGGCGCCGCCCTCGGCATCGATGTGCGGGTGCTGCCGATGCTGAGGGACGGGGCTGAGCGGGTGAGCAGCAGCCGCATCCGGCGTGCCCTGGCAGCTGGCGACATCGAGGAGGCCGGGCGCCTGCTGGAGCGCCCCTACCGCTTCAGCGGCCAGGTGGTGCGGGGCCGTGGCCTGGGCCGCCAGCTGGGCTGGCCCACCGCCAACCTGGCAGTGGATGGGCGCAAGTTCCTGCCGCTGGAAGGGGTTTACGCGGCCCTGGCCTGGCGGGACGGCGAGGACGGCGCGATGGCGGCGGTGATGAACCTTGGCCCCCAGCCCACGGTGGACCCCCTGGCGCCTTCGGCGGTGGAGGTGCACCTGCTGGAGCGAAACCTTGAGCTGGCCGGCTCCCGACTGACCGTCCAGCCCCTGGGGTTGCTGCGGCGCCAGCAGGCGTTTGGGAGTCTCGAGGCCCTCAGTCGCCAGATCCGCCTGGATGCTGACCAGGCACTGCAGGCCTGCGACTCCTGGTGCGGACATGCCTCTCCCCCTCCCTTCGCCTGACGGACCCCTCCCATACCCTGGAGTCCTCACCCGCCCCGGTCCGGTGACGCCCCAATCCCCAGTTCCGCTATCGACCCTCGGCAGTGAGCGCGCCGCCATCGACCGGTTGCTCGATGCCAACCTGGATCGGGCCCGCGAGGGGCTGCGGGTGTTGGAGGACTGGGCCCGCTTCGCCCTCGACCGTCCCGACCTGGTGGCCCGCTGCAAGGACCAGCGCCAGCGCCTGGGTCGGCTGCACCAGGAGCGCTACAAGCTGGCGCGGCACACCGCCAGCGACCCGGCGGCCGGCATGACCCACCCTGCCCAGGCCGAGCGCCAGGACGGTGCCAGCGTCCTGGCCGCCAATGCGGGCCGGGTGCAGGAGGCCCTGCGGGTGCTGGAAGAGTTCGGCCGGATGGAGGATCCGGCGCTGGCGGCCGAGGCGGCGGCGATCCGCTACGCCCTCTACGACCTGGAGGTGAATCTGATCCAGGCCGGCCGCGGCGGTGACGATCGCCGGGCCCTGCTGCGCCGCTGCCACCTGTATCTGGTCACCAGTCCGGTGGAGGGACTGGAGGACGTTGTGGCTGCCGCTCTGGCGGCGGGGGTGCGTCTGGTGCAATACCGCGCCAAAGCTGGCGACGTCCCCGACGACCAGTGCCGTTTCGTGCAGGCGAGTGCCCTGCGCCAGCTCTGCCATCGCCATGGGGCCCTGTTTCTCGTCAACGACCGCATCGACCTGGCCCTGGCGGTGGGGGCCGATGGCGTCCACCTCGGCCAAGGCGATCTGCCGCCGGCCGTGGCCCGCCAGCTTCTGGGGCCCGACCGGCTGATCGGTCGCAGCACCCACTGCCTTGAGGAGCTGCATCGGGCGGTTGCCGACGGTTGCGACTACGTCGGGGTGGGGCCCGTCAATGCCACGCCCACCAAGCCGGGCCGCGAGCCGGTGGGACTGGCCTACGTGGGCCAGGCGACGGCGGCCTGCCCCCTGCCCTTCTTCGCCATCGGCGGCATTGACCTGGCCAACCTGGCGGCCGTGCGCCGGGCCGGAGCGGAGCGGGTGGCTGTCGTGCGGGCCATCACCCAGGCAGAGGATCCCGGGGCCGCCGCCGCTGCCCTGCTGGCGGGACTGGAGGCTGGGGCGTGACGGACGCACCTGCAAGCCATGAGCCGGGGGGCCTGCGACTGCGGGTCAACGGCGAAACGCGACCCTGCCCGGCGGGTCTGTCCCTTGATGCGGTGCTGGTGTCCCTCGGTTATCAGCCACGCCTGGTGGTGGTCGAGTTCAACGGCGAGATCCTGCCCAGGAAGCGCTGGGCCACCCAGTCTGTGGGGGAATCCGATGTGCTGGAAGTGGTCACCATCGTTGGGGGAGGTTCCTAGATTCCCGTCATCAAAAGGTCTCTAGAGATGGGTTCCCGCTTGTTCCGGCGCCTGGCCGGTCTGATGGTCGTCCCTGTCCTGGTGGCGGGCCTTGTGATGGCGGCCCCCCAGCCGGCCCAGGCGGCCAGCGGCGGCCGCATCGGTGGCGGCAGCTTCCGTTCTGCTCCTTCCATGCCCCGTAGCTATGGCGGCGGTGGCGGCGGGTACCGGGGCAGCTATGGAGGGGGCTACGGCGGCGGCTACCGGGGCGGGGGCATGGGCTTTCCGTTCATCGTGCCGATCTTCGGCTTCGGTGGCGGCGGCCTGTTCGGCTTCCTGATCCTGATGGCGGTGGCGGGTGTCGTGGTCAATGCCCTGCGGGGGGGCGGCGGCGGTGGCCCTGCCCTGGGCGGCTCCGGGTCCGACCTGGCCTACAACCCCCGCCCCGACGGTCCTGTGGCGATCGCCCAGATCCAGGTGGGCCTGCTGGCGTCCGCCCGCGACCTTCAGGACGACCTGCGCCGCCTGGCCGGCTCGTCCGATACCTCCAGCAGCTCCGGCCTCCAGAGGGTCCTTCAGGAAACCAGCCTCTCCCTGCTGCGCCATCCCGACCTCTGGGTGTATGCCAATGGAGAGGTGGGCCAGGTGCCCTTCGCCAGCGCCGAATCCACCTTCAATCGCCTCTCCATGCAGGAGCGCAGCAAGCTCGAGCGGGAGCTCACCGCCAATGTGGCGGGGCGCCGTTTCAGCGAGCCGGCGACCGTGGCCCCCGGGGCCAGTGACGCGGCCAGCGACTTCATCGTTGTCACCCTGCTGGTGGCCAGCCGCCAGCGACTGGCGATCAAGGGGGCCCGCTCCGCCGAAGATCTGCGCGATTCGCTCCAGAAACTCGGGGCGCTCGGTGCGGATGACCTGCTGGCCCTGGAGGTGATCTGGCAGCCGGAAGGCGCCGGGGAGGTGCTCAGCACCGAACAGGTGATCACCGCCTACCCCGATCTTCAACATCTCTGATCGCTCCGCCTTGCCAGGCCGGGTGGACGACCTCACACTGCGCTGGCGATGCGTCGGGCACCGATTGTTTCTCATCGGATCAGCTGGATCAATCCACCGGTCCTGATCAAGGCGATCGAGCGCTACGAACAAGGCCGTTTGCCCCGCTCCCTGACCCTCTGGCTGCAGACGTCCTTGAGCTTGATGGTCCCCCCTCAGGGCCCCTGCTCCCTGGCGGCTGAAGCCACCCCTTTGGCCAGCTGCAGGATCCGAAGAGCCGCCATGGCGGCGCCATAGCCGTTATCGATGTTCACCACGGTGAGCCCTGGGGCGCAGCTGGCCAGCATGCCCATCAGGGCCGCCTGCCCCCCGGCGCTCACCCCGTAGCCGACCGCCACCGGCACCCCGATCACCGGCTGGGGCAGCAGACCCGCCAGCACGGTGGGCAGGGCCCCCTCCATCCCGGCGCAGGCGATCAGCACCCGGGCCCGGCGCAGACCCTCGAGCTCCGCCAACAGTCGGTGCAGCCCAGCCACGCCCACATCGAGCACCAGGTCGCTGGCCACCCCATGGCAGGCGAGGGCCAGCCGGGCCTCCGAAGCCACGGCCAGGTCGCTGCTGCCGCCGCTGAGCACCGCCACCCGCCCGAAGGCCGGATCGGCGGGCGGCGGTGGGGGCCAGGTGAGGCAGCGGGGCAGGGGATGGTGCTGCAGCGGTGGTTCGGCTCCGCCGCTGCCGATCTGGTCGACCAGCAGCCGCTCCACCGCCGCGGCCTTCTCCGCGCTGACCCTTGTGACCAGGGCCAGCTCCCCGACCTGGTGCAGCCCCAGCATCACGGCGGCGATCTGCTCGGCACTCTTGTGCTCGCCCCACACAGCCTCCACCATGCCAAGCCGTTGGCGGCGGCCCAGATCGAGGCGGGCGTCTTCGTTCACCGAACCTCCACGGCGGCCGCCGCCGGCGTGAGACCCACCCATTCGAGGGCGCCGGCGTCCACCAGGGGAAAGGGGTTGGCTGGGATCTCGGCACCCGGGTCCGGGGGATCCAGCGCCAGGGCCCTCCTCGCCGCAGCCTCGAACTGGTCTTGCACTGCTTCGATCTCGCTGAGGGGGATGGCCAGCCACTGACGGCGGCTGCTCCAGCGGATCAGCAGCAGGCCTTCCTCCCGTTCCGCGTCCCAGAGCAGATCGCGTCCCAGGAAGCCCTCCTGTCGCCGCAGCCAGGGCCCCCAGGTCTCCTGCTCCGCCTGCAGCCAGGCCTTTCGGGCGCCGGCGGGCACCTTCACCCTCAGCTGTTCCACCACAGCCGTGGGGGTTTCGCTCCAGAAAGGGCTGACGCGCGACGGGCTCAGGGCGCTGGCCCTCGTTGGAAGGCCGGCCAGCAGGAGCAACATCAGGCCGAAGCAGGCCACCAAACCACCCAGGCGACAGAGAGGGCTGCGGCTCATGGCTGGTGCAGCAACACCACGGCATGGCAGGCGATGCCCTCCTCCCTCCCGGTGGGCCCGAGTCCCTCGTTGGTGGTTGCCTTGACGCCTACCAGATCAGGAACCACGCCCAGGCGGCTGGCGATGGCCTCGCGCATGGCGGCGATGTGGGGCTTGAGCCGGGGCCGCTCCGCCACCACCACCGTGTCGATGTTGAGCACCTGCCAGCCCCGCTCCGAAACCAGCGCCATCACCTGCTCAAGCAGCACCAGGCTGTCGGCGCCGCGCCAGCGCTCGTCCTGCGGCGGAAAGTGGGTGCCGATGTCCCCCAGGCTGAGGGCCCCGAGCAGGGCATCCATCAGGGCGTGCACGAGCACGTCGGCGTCGCTGTGGCCGTCCAGCCCCAGGCCGTCGGGGTGCTCCAGGCGCACGCCGCCCAGGATCAGGGGACGGCCGGGGACGAGGCGGTGGATGTCGTAGCCATTGCCGATGCGCAGCTGCATGGGGGGTGGTGGGGGCGGATCCAGTGTCGCCGGTGCGGAGGGTGGGCGTGCTTCAGGTCTCCTGCTCCGCCTGCCACAGGGCCAGCAGGTCGGCGCGGCGCTCGCGGGTGCGGGCCACCTGCTGCTCCTGGCGCCAGCGGGCGATGGCGCCGTGGTCGCCGCTGCGCAGCACCTCCGGCACCGCCATGCCGCGGAACTCCGCCGGCCGGGTGTAGTGGGGGTGCTCCAGCAGCAGGCCGCTGTGGCTCTCGGCCTCGAGGCAGTCCGGGGAGCCGACGGTGCCGGGCAGCAGCCGCACCACGCCGCTGATCACCACCAGGGCCGGCAGTTCGCCGCCGGTGAGCACGAAATCGCCCAGGGACACCTCCTCATCCGCCAGGCGCCGGATGCGCTCGTCGAAGCCCTCGTAGTGGCCGCAGAGCAGCACCAGCTGGTCGTGCTCGCATGCCCAGCGGCGCAGGTCGCGCTGGTGCAGCGGCTGGCCCTGGGGGCTCATCAGCAGCACCCGGCGGCGGGGCAGTGCCGGGATCGCCTCGAAGGCGGCGTAGACCGGCTCGGGCTTGAGCACCATGCCGGCGCCGCCCCCGTAGGGAACGTCATCCACCTTGCGGTAGCGATCGGTGGCGTGGTCGCGGGGGTTGTGGGTGTGGACCTCGGCGATGCCGGCGGCGAAGGCACGGCCGATCACCCCCAGCCCCAGCAGGGGCGCGAAGGCGTCCGGCACCAGGCTGACCACATCGAAGCGCATGGCGGGCGGCCTCAGCCGGCGGGTCGACTGACCCGCCGGATCTCGGAGCTGAAACTGGCCCGGCCCGGGCGGCCGTTGGGGTGGTGCTCCACGCTGCTGCGTAGGCGCAGATTGGCCTTGGTGAACCAGATCCTCTCCCGCACCGAGGTGCCGGCCCCCTCGCTGCTCAGCTCCAGGCTGCCATCCGGCCAGAGCTGCCAGCGGCCCGTGCTGACGGTCCCGTCCGGTGCCTCGCCCTGGAAGCCTCCGTCGGGGCGGAAGAGCAGCAGGTGGCGGCCACCGCCGGGTGGCGTGATCTCCAGTCCTCCGGGTTCGCCACTTTGCTCAGGCGTCAGGTAGGTCACCACCAGTTCCCCGCGCTCGGAGCTGTGCCAGCTGACCTCGTCCGCCTCGGCCTCCCGGGCCGCGTCTGCCGCCTCCTCCAGGCTGAAGCAGCTGCGCAGGGAGAGCCAGTCGCCAGCGCAGAAGGCCAGGAACGCCGCGATCGTCTCGGGCGGAAAAGGAGCGATCGTGTCTGGGCGGGGGGGCTCGGTCGCGCTGGTCACGGCGGGGCGGCGGAAGATCGGGCCCGGTGGACCCGCTTGGGATCTTCGCAAACCCCAAGCCGGCGCATGCGGTTTGACGGCGTGCTCAGTCGCCCCGGTAGCCCAGCTCGGCCAACCGGCCCGGATGGCTGCGCCAGTTCGGCACCACTTTGACGAACAGTTCGAGGTACACGGGGCCCTCAAACACCTTCTGCATCTGCAGCCGTGCCCCCTGGCCGATGGCCTTGAGCATCTGGCCCCCCTTGCCGATCAGGATCCCCTTCTGGCTGCTGCGCTCCACCAGCACGGTGGCGAGCACGGCCGTGCGTTCCTTGCCTTTGACTTTGCCCTCGTCCTCCACGATCCGCTCGATCCGAACCGCCACCGAATGGGGCACCTCCTCCCGGGTGAGGGTCAGCACCTGCTCCCGGATCAGCTCCGCCAGCAGCAGCTGTTCCGGCTGGTCACTGACCGTGTCGGCGGGGTACAGCAGCGGCCCCGGTGGCAGGTCGGCCGCCAGGGCCTCCACCAGCGCCTGGCAGCCGTCACCGTTGAGGGCGCTGCAGGGGTGCAGGGGCCAGGCCACGGGGCGATCGTCTGCCGCCGCGATCAGCTCCCGGTAGGTGGCGGCCAGGTCCTCAGCATCGGCTCCGACCCTGTCGCTCTTGTTGAGGGCCACATGCACCGACACCCGGCTGTGGCGCAGCAGGTCGACGATGAAGCCGTCGCCACGTCCGGCTGGCTGGCTGGCGTCGACCAGCAGCAGAACCACATCCACCTCGCCGATGGCCCCCCGGGCGCTCTGCACCAGACGCTCCCCCAGCAAGTGGTGGGGCTTGTGGATGCCCGGCGTGTCAAGCAGGATCAGCTGGGCCGTGGGGGTCGTGAGGATGGCCCGCAGCCGGTTGCGGGTGGTCTGGGCCACGGGGGAGGTGATCGCCACCTTCTGGCCCACCAGCTGGTTGAGCAGGGTGGACTTGCCCACATTGGGGCGTCCGATCAGGGCCACGAAGCCCGAGCGGAAAGAAACCGCTTCGCTGTTGCCGTCGTCCGGCTGGCCTGGGCTGGCGGTTGGGGTGCTCGGGTCCATAGCCTCAACACTGCCAGTCCATGGGCCCCGCCGCCCGCCTCTCGCCATGACAGATGCCGCCCGCCTGAACGAGACCGCGGGAACCGAGACCCCGCTGGCGCCGACCTTTCCCCAGGCGATGGAGATCGCGGCGCAGTGGATCGGCCTCTGGGAGGCCGGGGAACTCAGCGACGAAGTGCTGGCTGATCGGGTCGGAGAACTGGTGGCCAGCCGGGATGGGGCCCGCGGCTTCTTCGTGGTGAGCCTCACCGGCGAGGCCCCCTTGCTTGATCGTCTGCCGGAGGCCCTGGTGGCCGCCCTGCGCCAGGCCGGAGCGGAGGTGGTGGATCTCACCGCCCGCAATCTGGCCATGAGCACGGCCATGGTCCTGCACCACCAGCGCTCTGGTGATCAGGAGCACCAGGCCGGCTCGGAACGGGTGCAGCGGCGTAGCACGGAACTGCTGCGGCACCTGGAGCCCATGGCCGTGAAGCAACGCTTGGAAACCCTGCTGGCAGCCGCGACGGAGGCGGCTGGAGCTGAGCAGGCCGTGGTGGAGGACCGGGCCTTCCTGGCGCGATGGGGGTATGACGCTGAACAGCTTCATTCGATCGCCGCGGCCATTGCGGCAGTGGCCGACTGAGCCTGAAGCCAACCCGGCCTCAGAACCTCAGGTACAGCAGCGTCATGGCCTGGAGGGCATCGAAGGTGACCCCGTCGGGCAGGAAGACGTAATTGACGTTGAAACCCAGAGTTATGTTCTGGGTGACGTTGACATCGACGCCGCCAGTGAGCATGGCGTTGGTCTGGCCGGTGGAATAGGTGTTGGTGGCGATGCCCCCGCCGAGATAGGGGGAGATGACCGAGCGGCGGAACAGGTCGAGGGTGAGGGGCAGTTGGAAAGAAGTCTGGCCGTTGTAACGGCCAACCACATCCCTATTGCCGAAGATGACGCTGGGTCGGAGGGAGACCGCGAGAGTTTCGTTGAGCTTGTAACCAACCCGACTGGTCAACACGCCGCTGTTGGGAAGATCGCTACCGAAATTGACACCGCCACCGAGGCCGTAGATGCCGACATTCTCAATGGGTTTGCCCTGGCGTGGAACGATCGCCATTTCGGCTGGGTTGCGATTGGCAGGCGCGGGCTGGTAATCGGGCGGCAGGCTGGCGGCTTCTCTGACGGGCTCCCAGCCTGCCGCTGCGGGTTCCGGTGCGACCGGTACCCACGGCGCCGGGCCTGACGGCAGAGACTGGGCCCGAAGTGGTGGCAGACCCAGACCCAGAAAGGCAATGGCCATCACGGCAAGGCCGCGGTGGTGGAGACCCGGACGCCTCACTGCGGAGCCACCATGGAACCACCTGCTCCTGCCGACGCGGGTGCTGCGGAGGGAGCTTCGGCTGCAGGGGCAATGGTGGCAGCGGCGGGAACCGGCGGGGGTGCCATCGGGGCACTCGCCACCGGGGCAACCTTGGCAGGGGCCGGTGTGGCCAGGACCTCAGCCGGGATCGGCTGCAGATTCACCACCGTGGGGGTGACGGTTCCTGGGGCCTGGGCTGGCTGGCGGCTCGACCATTCCTTGATGTCCTCAATCACCGCGGGATCATCGGGTTGGCTGAGCACATCCACGGTGCCATCGGCCTGAACGGCCAGCGGCACCTGGGTGGGCTTGCTGACACGGGTGGAAGGGACGTGGATCACCCGGCCCTGCTGGAGTTTGGCAGTCTTGGTGGGGGTAGGGGCCGGCAGGGTGCGGATGGCCTGGCGCATCGGCTCCCTCAGGCTCTGGGGCAGGGGAGCCATGGGATCTCCGCTGCTGGCCCAGCGGGCCCGCTCGGCCCTGGCCACCGGTGGCATCGCAGGGGCACCCAAGTCCTGGATGGTGAGCACGCCGCCGAGGAGCTCGGAGTTGGAGAAATTGCGTTGCAACAGAGTCCTTGCGCTGCCAAGGCCGGTGGTGCCGAGGGAAGGACCTTCGATCGTGAAGCTGGCCGTGGCGGCGGAAGGCTTGGGGCGGCCGGCAGGGCTGGAGCTTCTGAGGGCAACCGCGGGGCGCCGACCGGGATCGGGCCTAGCCCGGGAGGAGTTGGAAGGACCACTCAGGTCAAGACTGCGTGACAGCGGGGCGTCCAGAAGCGAGCCGATCTTCTCGGATGCAGAACTCAGCACGTGGCCTGTTGTCACACTGAGATCATCAAGGGGAGACGGCGAGGTCGTTTCGGTGGCTTTGGTGGACGCCTCAGGCCGCAAAGCGACCGACGCCTCCGGAGCCTTGGGATCGACGGGCTGGGGGATGGCCATGTCCTTGACGTTGGCCTGCCAGCGGTCGTGGGCATCAATGGCGAGCAGAGGGAGCCAGATGGACTGACTCAACAGGGCCCAGGCGATGGCTTTGGGGCTGATGGAGGGTTCTTGGTACATGGGAGTCAGTCCTTAGCGACTTTCGGATGGGGCGGGAGCTGGTGGGAGATTGTCAGCGGGAATTGTTGTTTCTGTTGCCGTTAAATGTATCTCGGAAGAAAAAATAGGAGCTGGTGGCCTGACCAAGCGGAACGACGACCTGATTGATGACGTCGAGGGCTTCAGCGTAGAAGGTGCGATTAACGATGATTGTGTCCCGGTCCCGCAGGGGTGGGTTCAGCCCCTTGGAGACACCAAGCCCATCTCTGTAACTGAACACTTCACGGGTGGTGGTGCCATTGCGGTTGAGTCGAACGAGCTGGATGTCATTTTTGTTGGCTCGCCAGTTCTCTGCGCCCCCGGCACGGAAAATGGCCTCGGCCAAGGGGGTGTTGGCGGGCACACTGATGGTGCCAGGGCTACGGACTTCCCCGATCACCGAAACGGTGATGGTGGCAGGAGCCAGGTTCGTCGCACCGATTTGAAGAATTTCCTCGGGGATCAGCTCTTCGGTGCGGGCGATGACGATGGTGTCACCGTCGAAAAGGATGGGGTTCTGGCGCTGGTTGCCCACCTGGAACACTTGGGCCAGATCGAGGACTGTCTGCTTCTGGCTCCCGTCTGGCCCGGCCAGGCGGCGGAGCAACACCTTTCGGATATCGGCGTTGAGGGTCACCCCGCCGGCCGTCTGGATGGCGGACACCGGGGTGGAATAGGACGGCAAGGGATAAAGACCCGGGCGACCCACCTCACCGATGATGGTGACCTTGACGGGACGGGGGGTGGTCAGGCTGAGGATGAGTTCGGGACGAACCAACTGCTTGGCATACAGGGAGGTCAGCCAACGGGTGGCCTGACCAATGGTCAGACCCGTCAACTGGACCGATCCCAGCAGAGAAAGCGTGGAGGTTCCGTCAGGAAGGATGACGACCGGACCGCCGATGGCGACGGCGGATGGGTCGGTGAACGTGAGTTGGAGACCGTCCCCGGGCCCAAGGACATAAAGATCGTTGTAAACCTCGGTCACCGAGAGGGGCAGAGGAGCCGAAGAGGGGGGACCCGAGGCCGGGACAGGGCTAACGCGGACAGCCCCACTGGCGGGGGTTTGCGGACTGACCCCCTGGGGAACCGAAGCCCACAGGCTGGTCGGGGCGAAGATCATCCCGGTGAGACCCAGCATTCCCAAGGAGGAGAGCCGCCGTCCGGTTGTTCGGCTGACCATCCATTGAAAGAAGACAGACCGTTGGACGATGGCAAGCCTCTGGCCTCCGAGAGGCCACTGGCGTGAAGATGCTCTGGGGGGAGTGGCCACCAACAGACATTAATCGGAGTACCACTATAGACGCTCGCGTCAAGGGGGCATTCGTGGCCGGTTGCCATTATCATTGCAGTGGCTTTCTCCGCATTTCATAACGTGACAACGACTGGTGTTCCTCCTGAGACCTTTCCGGGTGGAACGCCTCGCCCGCTGTCCCTACCACCGTCGACGGGTCAGATCCCCAGCCAGAGCCTCCCGTTTGATGCCTCGCTTCAGAGTCCCCTGAACCCCACAGGGGACCGTCAGTCGGGCTCTGGTGGCCTGGGAGGACTGGTTCGGACCGTCAAGCGCCGCCAATCCATCTTCCTGATCACCTTTGCCGCGGTGACGGGTGTATTGGCCATCAACACTCTGCGGCAGCGCATTTTCGACCCTGTCTACCAAGGCGGGTTCCAGTTGCAGATCAGCAATCCCTTCGACTCCCCTTCCAGTGGCGTAGGCGGAGGATCGGTTGAAAGCGTTGCCCGTAGTGAAATCAAGACGGACATCCCAAGCCTCATCGTTCTGATGCGCAGCCCGCTGCTGCTGGGGCCTGTGGCCCAGCGACAAGGCATACCTCTTGGGGCCCTCCAGGGCAGCTTGTCCATCAACCAAGAATCGTCAAGCGTTGACAATGTTCTTAATATCTCTTTGCGCTGGCCTGATCCAGCCAAAGGGAAAGTGATTCTGCGTCAGCTTGCTAAGGATTACACCGCCTTTTCCCAGACTCAGCGCCAAGCCGCTGTCAATTCAGGTGTCCGATTCTTGGATGAGCAGGCTCCGGCAATCGAGGCTCGGGTTCAGAAGCTCTCCCAAGAGATGCTCAAGTTCCGTGAGCGTAATAATTTTGTCGACCCCGCCACAGCCGCAGGTCAGATCCTCGGAGCCCGTGAAGGGCTCGTCAACCAGTTGCGAACCCTCCAGAATGAACAGGTGCAGCTAGACAGCCAACTGAACTCGATTCAGACCGGAAAACTGCAGTTCACTCCCAGTGGAGCCCCTACGGCCCTTGAGCAGTTGGGTCGCAACAGCGTTCTCGTTCCGGGCCGTGCTTCCTCCGGAGCGGAGGTTGCCCGCGGTGCCGCCACACCACTTGATCTGCTCAACCAGTTCGAACAGGAGTTGGCCACTGCCAAAGGCACGTTCAAGGAAAACTCTCCGATTGTGCAATCCCTTCTGGCCAGGCGAAACCAGTTATTGCCCGTGGTCCAGCGCCAAGCAGCCGATGCCGTGAAAGCCAGGTTGCTCTCCAATATCGCCCAACAGGATGAAATCAACCGCCAGATCCTGCTTCTCAGCGAGAATTTCAGGAACAATCCGCAGAAAATGTCGGAGTTCGAAAATATCAACCAGCGTCTAGCGATCGCCAGGGAGCAGTATTCTTCATACATCCAGGCTAGGGAGCGCTACCGACTGGAAATTGCGCGATCAATTTCTCCCTGGGAAGTGATTGGTCCACCGGATTTCGGCAGTAGTCCGGTTGAGCCCAACATTCAGCGCAATCTCCTAAGGGCGATCATGATCGGTCTTCTGGCTGGACTGGGTGCTGCGATCCTCAGGGAACGTACCGACAACGTATTCCACACCCCTATGGAGGTAGAAAAGGAACTCCAGTTGCCCGTTCTGGGCCTGATTCCTTATCTGCCCCTGGAGCCCGGTGTCGACATCGCCACCAGCATCTCCAAGATGTCCTCCAGCGAGCGCTTTGCGATCAAGGAGTCCCTGCGCAGCCTTTTCACCACCTTCCGCCTGCTTCGAGCAGACAACAACATCCGCATGGTGGGGATCACATCCTCTACCCAGGGGGAGGGAAAGTCCACCGCGGTTGCTGTTTTCGCCCGAACCCTAGCTGATCTTGGCCTGAAGGTGCTTGTGGTTGATTCCGACATGCGTCTCCCTATGCAAGCCAGATATCTGGGGGTTGAGCAGGGTGATGGCCTTTCCACGCTGTTGTCAGATTCAGCTCGGAAGCCCACGGAATTCATTCATTCTATCGTCGAGAACATGGATGTTCTTCCAGCTGGTCCGAAGCCACCTGATCCGGCCAAGCTGTTGAACTCCAGCCGCTGTAAGGAGATCATGGATGAGATTCGTGCCCTTCCTGGCTACGACATCATTGTCGTTGACGCTCCTCCCTGTCTGATGCTGGCTGATCCGATCCTGATCGGAGAGAAGTTGGACGGCATCCTTTTCCTTGTGGGACTGGGCAAGGTGAGCCGTGAGCTTGCGCCACAGGCCAGTCGCCGCATCAAGGCATCAGGAGTTGATGTGTTGGGCATCATCTGCAATCAGGTGAACTTCCCCAGTCGCCTCAACGATTATGGCTACGAATACGGTTACTACTATCACTATGCCTATGCCTCGGCTTCTGGGTACGCCAAGAGTGCCAACGATTCCTCCACAGGCGGATTTGGCAGTTATGTCCAGCGCTATCGCGACAGCTACATGAAGGGAGCGACCACCAACGCTGCGATCAACTCTCGCTACAACGATGGTGAGTCAGACGTTAAGACCTACTTCCGCGGTGAGGATGGCCAACCCTCCGGATCGACTGCTTCCAACGGAGGAAACCTCCCAGGTATGACCTCCAGTAGCTCCTTGCCTCCAGCCGAAAGTGTCCCATCCCGTCGGCATCGCCAAGCCAGCGAGTCTGGAGGTGGTCCAATTGACTGGCTGCGCAGGCGCTTTGGCAGCAAGGGCTGAGCATCAGGCTCAGTCTCCAGGCGTTGGCGTGGTTCCTGGCTGGTTCGACAGAATTCCCTCCAACAACACAAGGTGGGCGTAGATGGGCCTCGCCATTGGATGACAGCGTCTCACCCAGGCCAAGGCGGCCAGCATATCGATGCCACGCAGCCGGGCCGTGAGCCCCACGGCCAACAGCGGGGAGCGCTCTAACCCCGCCATGCAATGCAGATAGACCGGGGCGGCGTCAACCACCAGTGCTTCCGCCCTCTCCAGGGCCAGGGCAAGCCTGGCTTCCTGCATCGGTTCCTGCTCGCGGTGATCTGGCAGGGAGACCCTGTCACTCGACCATTCAGGCGGCAGAATCAGCCCAGTTTCCTCGTCTGGATAACAACAGCTGAAGCGGCTGCGAAACCCGGCCTGCTCCAATTGTTGCCAGTGTCTGTCTCCGCGCGGCATCGGACCAACCGCAAGCCGATTGCTGAGCACCCAACTACAAGGTAACGAGCGATCAAGGATCGGCTGGTCAAGCCGCTTCGGCTCCCCCAGACTTTGCAGAAACCGTCTCAGGGCTCCGACCACTATCTGTTCACCTGAATGATGTTAAGTTGCGTCGCTTGCCTGGACATGTCTCGATGCTGCTGGACAGCATCAGCTGGAAGGCGCGTGGAGGTTGTAAGGGCGATGACGGAATGGGGCGTCAGGAGAGGTGAAAGGGAAGTGGTTGGGGCGTGTTCCCTGGCTTAACCCTCCTGAGATCGCAGCACTGGCTCGACCAGGTTGAGAATCTGCTTCCAGAGGCGTTCGGAGGGTGGCTCCCCTTTCGGCCCACGCAAACTGATCAGAGTGCAGGCATAAGTGCGATTGGGCTGAAGCCCGATCACCCGCTCGAGAGCAGCGGCCTTGCCGCTGGCCAGACGGTCGGCAATGGCAGTGAGTTGTTCACGTGTCACCCCGAAAGCGTCGTTAAGGTCAGGGGCTGCCACAAGGCAAGTCTGCAGAACCGGACGATCTTCGGCTAGGCCCATCGCTGTCGGCACCGGTGATTCGCTCAGACGGCGCTGAGTGATCTTGAGGCTGGGCTGATCCATGCCCATGCTGCTCGCCTGAAAGTTGAACCGCTGACGCACAGAGCCCTCCATCAAGGTGAGCTCAAATCCCCCGCGAAGGAGCAGCCGTACTGGTGCAGACGTCGCGAGCTCCAGGCTGCGCTTCGCAGCCCAGGGATTGGCTGGAGAGGGTCGCTCAGATTGGGAGAGAAGCCTCGCCCCACGCAGCCCAGCCTCTAGCTGCTCAGCAGGGAGGGGGTTGGACGTTGAAGGCCAGGGTGGCATCACGATGGCCTTGGTGGCCAGCAGTGCCGTCACAACGGCCATCGTGCCGTACCACTTCACCAGCAGTGGAGGAGTGATCATGTTCCTTCACCCTGCGTTGGCTGCGAGGGGAGAGGCGGCAGTTCCCTCTCCAGCAACCGCATGTAGACCATGCCGAAGATCATCACGGCGACTCCTGAGAAGACCAAAGATCCAGTGCTCTTATGGAAGAAATCGAACCACCAGCTTCCCTTGGATTGACCGTTGCCAGCAAAGATTGCCAGCAGAGCGATGCGGATAGTGTTGCAGATCAGTCCGATCAGAGGAGCCGCCAAAAACATGATGCAGCGACTGCCCCAGGAGCGAATTGGAAAGGCCAACAGGAAGATCACTCCCACGCAGAGGATCTGGGCCATCAGATCCAGGCCGTTGCAGGGGCCAAGGACTTTTACGCCGCCCCCAGGGAGCAGAACGCTGCGGGCATTCACGATCACATCGAGTCCCAGAATGCTGAGCCACATCCCAGACAACCGAGCTGTGAGAAGGCTGATGGGGGCTTCCGGGAGAATTCGCATCAAAAGGGCGAAGCTCGGGAGCAACATCAGGCAGAGCAAGGGATCACGGAAACGCCCAAGCCTTGCTGGCTTCTCAGCCATCAGACCCAGGGAGAGGCCGCCAATCGGGGCAAGGGCAAATAACAGTCCGTCCCAATGAACGATTATTGCCGATCGGGTCAAGACCCACACCAGCAGCAGGGTGCCGAGGATCAACCCCCAGACGGCAGGCTTGGGGTTGAGGTCCTCAAACTGATCCTCCATGCAGATGACTGCACCTCCCCATACCAGTACGGCGAACACAGTGGTGTGTTCGCTCTGGCTGCTTTGGAAGACGGCGGAGTTCTGGATCGCCACGGCCGCGGCTAGGGCAAGCCAGAGATTGCGGGGGGTCGGTGGGGGAATGGACGGAATCGCCGCCCGCCAAGACGCTGGAAGCTTCATCAGAACCCCGTTTGCAAAACGCAGAAGGATGTTGTTCATCGGCCTATGCCGTCGACCAAAGAGGGGGTAGGAAGCCCTGGAAATGGATCATATTCCGGCACCAGTCGGCGCAACAGCGCGCCAGTTTTCTCTTCGTCCCAGTCGGCAAGAGCCTCATGCAGTTGTTGAATGAGTGGAAATAGCTGTTCTCCTTCACGATGTGGTTCTGTTGCCCGACGGATCAGCGGGTGCTTGGTGGGCTGGTCGTCGGCGCTAATCAGAAGTTCTTCGTAGAGCTTTTCCCCTGGTCGCAGACCGGTGTAATGAACGGCGATGTCACCGTCGCTGTTGTGCTCGTCCCGCACCCTTAGGCCCGATAGTTCGATCATCTGCCTGGCCAGATCGGCGATCCGGACCGGTTCACCCATGTCGAGCAGGAAAAGATCGCCCCCGATCGCCATACCGGTGGACTGGAGCACCAGCTGGACGGCTTCCGGTATGGTCATGAAATAGCGGGTGATGGCCGGATGGGTGACGGTGACGGGTCCCCCAGCTGAGATCTGCTGGTGAAACAGGGGGATCACCGAGCCGGATGAGCCGAGCACATTGCCAAACCGAACCATGGACAGAATCGGACCGCCCGCATCGGTCTCCGAGGCGGCGGCTTGGAGAAGCAGTTCGCAGATGCGCTTGCTGGCTCCCATGACATTGGTTGGGCGTACTGCCTTGTCAGTGGAGATAAGGGTGAGGCGGCTGACCCCTGAGGCTCGGGTGGCGGCGATCACGGCCTCGGTGGCGCCTATGTTGTTGGCAATTCCGGCACAGAGATTGGCCTCCACAAGTGGTACGTGCTTGTAGGCAGCGGCATGGAAAATCGTATCCACTCTGTGCCGACGGCAGAGCAGGGTGAGGCGACTTGCATCACAAGCATCTCCCAGGACGGCATGGAGTTCCACCCCGTGGTGGTGAGATCTCAGCTCGCGCTCAATGGCGTAAAGAGCGAACTCATTGCGTTCAACCAGCAGTAGCCGGTAAGCACCCAAGGCCACAACCTGGCGGCAGAGTTCGCTGCCGATCGAGCCACCCGCTCCCGTCACCATCACCACCTTTCCTTCCACGCCAGCCTTCAGCAACTCCGGGTCAGGATTGGAGGGCTCCCGGCCCAGCAGATCTTCAATCGCCACCGCTTGCAGGTCGGAAACGATCCTCTGGCCACTGGCCATTTGAGCCAAAGAGGGAATCGACAGCACCTCCAACCCGCTGTGGGTGAGCTGGTCAACCAACAGCCGCTTGCGCCGTCTTGACATGGTCGGCATCGCAAGCAAAACCTTGGATACTCCGTGGCGATCGATCAGTCGGGGCAGCCTGAGGGGGGTGTGAATGGCCATGTTCTGAAGCGTTCGCCCCTGGATTCCTTGATCGTCATCAAGGAATCCAACGATGCGGAAGCGGGGGTCGTTGCGCAGGGCCAGCAACAGAGCCATTCCCGAGGCCCCTGCCCCGTAAATCAGGGTGGCATCTCCTTGAACGTTGTCGGAATTGTGGTTGTCCCGTTGATCAAGGTGATGGACCAGGACGTCGCGTAGCACGATGCGGCTGGCGATGGCGCCCCCGGTAAACAGCAACCAATAGAGAACCCAGAAAGATCGTGGTGGCTGGGGCCCACCCATCAGGGTGCTGATCAGCAGCAGAATCAGCACCATCGAGCCTGAGCGGGGCACGAGTCCGTAGAGGGAATGGCTGCCGGCATAGCGGGTGAGCCCCCGGTACCAGCCGGAGACCACCAAAACGGGAAGGCCCGTGATCACGGCCAGGGGCAGAAGCAGGATGGTGGAAGGCAGGAATCCACTAAGGGACGTGGCATCCGGTAAACGCAGAATGAAGGCCCCGAGGTAGGCCACAATGATCATCAGACCATCAAAGACGACCAGAAGCAGCCTGCGTGCAAGCAGCTGCTTCCGGACATAGCGAAGAATGGTGAGCTGAGGGATCAAACGTTCGGGTAGCTAAGAATCGATCAGTCAGGCAAAGAAATGCCGAGAAGATACTATTGGAAGAGCAGCACTAAAGCGGGTGAGACATGAATGATGCTGCAAAAGTGATGAATGACTGAGTCTGGATCCGTGGACAGCAGAGAAACATCTGGATCGTCGCCGCTATGGCAGTGAATGAAGCAAGAAACAGACACTAGCCGGAGCGCTGGATCGACATTCTCATCCGACATAGATGTGATGGAGGAATGAATGGATCATTGGATGGAGTTCAGCTCTCCTGCCCAGGTTACTGCCATATCAGGGTGAAAAGGGGACGGCATGGTGCCGATCCAGCCAGAGGCCGACGGCCAGTGCTGCCAACAGCAGGCCGAGCTCCAGGGCCAGGCCCTGGAGGAGGAGGGCCCCGCCCAGCAGGGCGGTGGCACCGACATACAGACTGGCCACCCGGCCGTGGGACCAGCCGGCCTGATGCAGGCGTTGATATAGATGCAGCCGATGGGCCTGAAAGATGGGTTGTCCGGCCTGCCAGCGGCGCAGAACGCAGAGGCAAGGGTCGCCCAGCAGGGGAAAGCCAACCAGCAGCAGGCCCAGTGCCATGGTCGGGGTGGCCTGCTGCAGCACCATGCCGGCGATGACCGCCCCGAGGAAGGTGCTCCCCACATCCCCCATGAACACCCGGGCCGGACTCCAGTTCCAGGCCAGGAAGCTCAGTAGTGCCCCGATCAAGGGGAGCACGCCGCTGCCGCCGGCGGGAGCCATCGCCAGCACTGCAACGATCAGCAGCACGCAGGCGCAGCCGGCGACGAGCCCATCGAGGCCGTCGCTGAAGTTGACGAAATTGATCACCGCCGTGACAGCGAACCAGGCCAGGGGCATCAGCCACCACACCAGGGGTAGGGGGGTGATCGCCACCAAGGCCAGGGCCGTGGCGATCTGGATGCCGTAGCGCCCAGCGGCCGGCAGATTGAGGCGGTCATCCAGCAGGCCCACCAGGGCCAACGGCAGGCAGATCAACGGAATCCAGGCGGGCCAGCCTCCGCCGGCCATGGGGGCCAGGCCGCTGCCGACCAGGACAAATGCCAGGCCCCCGCCCCGGGGGGTTGGCCGCTTGTGGGAGCTGCGGGAGTTGGGCTGGTCCACCAGCCCATGCCTCAGCAGCGGCAGCAGCAGGTGCAGGAGCAGCGCCCCCAGGCCCCCTCCCAGCATCAGAACAGCCGCACTGTGCAGAGCGGTCATGGCGCCAGCGGCAGCACGGGAAAGGGTTCGGGCGGTCTCCCGAGGATGCGATGGGCCGGAGTAAAACCGGCCAGGTCGGCGCCCATGCGCAGCACCGCCTCGAAGGTTTTCGGAGAGAACAGCAGTAGCGGCGCGGCCATGATCTGAAAGAGGCGTGGCGGCAGTGCCAACAGCCAGCAGCGTCTGGCCGCATCGCCCGGTTCCGTGGCGTTCTGAAGACGCCGCAGCATGGCGGCGTAGCTGATTGTGTCATCGCCACCGAGGGGCAGGTGCACCGACTGGGATGGGTCGTCTCCGGCCAGGGGCAGGCGGTCGGCCAAGTGCAGGGCCACGGCAGCCAACTGGCGGCAGTGGATGGGCTGCCGCAGGCCCCCTTGGCCGGGCAGGGGCAGCAGGGGCAGGCGGCGGAGCAGCTGGCGCATCTTGCTCAGGTTGCGATCGCCTAGGGGGCCGGCCTGGCCATAGATGAGGGTGGGCGCCAGGATGCGGAGTGGGAGGCTGTGGGACGCACATGTCAGCGTCAGCTTCTCCTCTGCCTGTCGCAGCCGTTGCACAAGATCCCTGTCGAAGCCATTGGCGGCGAACCGTTTGGTGATCACCGAGGAGGAGGAGCAAGCGATCACCCCCTGCAAGGCGGCGACGCCGGCCGGGTCCCTGGCGGCCCAGCGGGCCAACCAGGGTGCGAACGTCCAGATGGGGGCAAAACTGATCAGCATCCCCATCGGCGCCTCGCCTGTCTCTCCGGCTAGCTCCAGATCACAGGGGAGAAAAGGTGGTGGATCGCCTCCCCACAACGGCGCCAGAGGTGGACGTCGGCCCGCCACCACAAGCTGCCGGCCCCTGGCCAGCTCAATCAGGGCCTGGCCGCTGGGGCTGGTGGCTCCGAAGAGCGTGATCGGGACGGGTGAGGAGAGGGCCAAGGCAGGACTCAGAGGCATTCGTTGCCATCCAGGCGACCATCCCACCCCGTCAGGCGCCAGAGGGACGCCCGCAGTTGGTCGCGCCAGAGCCGCAGCTGGGATTCGGGCCGCAGATCACCGGTTTCGGCATCGAAGCCCTCCACCTGCCAACCGGTGCCGGCATAGACGATCCGGGCAATCGCCAAGGTACGGGCCATGTGGGTTCCGGCTGTCACGAAGGTGAGCTGTCCCGGTCCGGGCCTGGTCTCCAGGATGCGGGCCAGGGTGGTCACCTGGCCGAGGGTGTCGCAACCGGGAAGCAGGCGCAGCAGGTTGGAGGTGTCCTGGGGCCAGAGCCTTCGGTTGCGGAGGTGTTTGTAGGTGATGGCCTGGTACTCGGCGTTACCCTGCAGGACCAGCAACGCCCCTGGTCGCTCCCGCCAGAGGAGCAGGGCCGACTGGCTCCGCCAGGGATCCTCGATGAAGGCGGTGATCACATGGGTTCCTTGTCCTGTGCTCGCCTTGGGCGCCGTGACGGTGTTTCTGGTCGGCCGTGACCCCGGTCCCCGCATGTTTTGCCAGACAGGAGCGAAGAACCAGGCAACCATGGCGAGAGCGGCGAGGGGTACGGCCCAACGGCGGACTCGGCGGTTGGCCCAGAAGCGTTGCAGGGGAGAGCCCTGAGTTCTCCGGGGAGCATGGCGCCGCACCCGTTGCCGAATGCGTTTCCGGTCTGTCCCGGCAGGCCCGCTCTCCTCAGGCAAGGGAATTGACGCGCAGGCTAGAGGCAGTTTATCCGCCCCGTCCCGTTCCCTTCCGTTCCCCACCCAGCGCAGGCAGTCGACTCCAGAGACGCCTGACGTAGCGCAGCAGGAAGGGGATCCACCAGAGCCAGCCGAAAGCCCGCCCGTAGGCCAGCCGGACCTCCTGAAGCCGCCTGCGGGTCTGCTGGCCGCTGACACCCGCCTCGCCCATGTGAACCAGCTCCAGATCCAGCCCCCGCGCCGTGAGATCGGAGCAGGCGCTCAGGCGAAGGAAGTAGTCGAGGTCGGCGGAGAGCCGGAAGGGTGCGGCGAACTGATCGACGCGGCGGCGGGCCCCAGGCCCGATCAGTGTGGCCTGGTGGGGTGGGGTGGAGCCCAGAAACAGGCTGAGGCGATAGCCCCCACAGCTGGAGAAGGCCGTCCTGCGTCCCAACCGGACAGCCCCGTCCTTCCCGGTACCCGCATAACGGCCGCGGCACACAACCAGATCGGGTGGGTCGGCCCCTGGCCTGGCCGACCGGGTCGCTTGGAGGGCCTCCTCGAGCACGGTTGGACCGGGCGCCCAGTCGTCACTGCCCCAGCACAACAGCCAGTGGTGCGCGGGCGCGGCGAGAAAGCCCTGGTTCATGGCCCCGAAGATGCCAGGAAACTTCAAGTCTTGGGGCTGCCAGGTGAAGCGCTCGTCCCGGAGGCAGAGGTCGTCCAGCCAGGCCCGATGCTCCGGGCCGCTGGGGCCGTCGATGAACAGCACACGCCAGTGGGGCCAGCTCTGACGCTGCAGGGAAGTGACCAGCCGGGGCAGCAGCCGGTGGGAATCGAGGGTGGGAACGATCAGGCTGAGCCCTGGGGCCTCTCCGTGGGGCAACGGGGCGCCTGCGGCCGTGGTGGCGCTCACCCCTGCCGGCGGATCAGCACGTCACCCAGCACCAGCAGGTCCATGCGGGTGCGCAGGAAGCAGTCGAGGGCTTGGGCGGGGGTGCAGACGATCGGCTCGTTTTCGTTGAACGAGGTGTTCAAGACCATCGGCACGCCTGTCTGGTCGGCGAAGGCCCGAATCAGGCGGTAGTAGCGGCCGTTGTCCGCCGCGTTCACGGTCTGGAGCCGGCCGCTGCCGTCCACGTGGGTGACGGCCGGGATGCGGGGTCGCTGCTCCTCGCGGATCGGATACACCTGCATCATGAAGGGGACCTCCCCGTCGAGGCTGAACCACTCGCCCACCGCCTCGGCGAGCACCGAAGGGGCGAAGGGGCGGAACGATTCCCGGCGCTTGATCTTCAGATTGAGAATGTCCTTCATGTCGGCGCGTCGGGGGTCCCCGAGGATCGAGCGGTGGCCCAGCGCCCTCGGTCCCCATTCCATGCGGCCGTCGAACCAGCCGATCACCAGACCCTCGGCGATCGCCGCCGCCACCTGCTCGCACAGGACCCCCTCCTCCGGCCGCTGCAGGCTGCATCCGGCCTGCTCGAGGGCCGTGCGGGTGTCCGCTCTGTCCAGCAGCTCCTCCACCTCGCCGGGGGCCGGCTGGCTGCCCAGGTAGGCATGGCGCATCGGCATGGAACGGGGCTTGCCCAGGCCGTGCCACACCTCGAGGGCGGCGCCGAGGGCGCCCCCCGCATCGCCGGCGGCCGCCTGGACGTAGACGCGCCGGAAGGGGGTGGCCAGGGTCACCTTGCCGTTGGCCACCGAGTTGGCGCCGCAGCCCCCGGCGATGCAGAGCTGGTCGCTGGGGTGGATGCGGTGCAGGGCCCGCAGCAGGTGGAAGAAGGCCTCCTCGTACATCGCCTGGGCCGAGCGGGCGATGTCCATGTGGTGCTGCTCCAGCGGCTGATCCGCCCGGCGGGCGGGGCCGAGCAGAGCTTCCAGCTCCGGGCTCCAGTGGCTGCCCACCACAGGAGCGCCATGGCTCCATTGGTGCGGCAGCTTCTGGGTGGCATGGAGGAAGTAGCGCAGATCCAGGCGGTAGGTGCCGTCGTCCTGCAGCCGGACGATGCGGCGCATCGCCTCCAGCCGGGTGGGCTGGCCGTAGGGCGCCAGTCCCATCACCTTGTATTCGTCGCCGTAGTTGGGGAAGCCCAGGTACTGGGTGATCGCCGTGTAGAAGGCGCCAAGGGAATGGGGGAACCAGATCTGGCCATCAAGGCTCAGCTGGTTCCCCTGGCCATACCCCCAGGCACCGCTGGCGAAGTCACCGAAGCCGTCCACCGAGATCACCGCCGCCTCCTCGAAGGGGGAGGCGAAGAAGGCCGAGGCCAGGTGGGCCCGGTGGTGCTCCACGAAGTGCAGCTGGGCCCTGATCGCGGCCCCGGGGAAGGCCTGGGCCAGCTGCTGGCCCAGATCGGCCCGTTCCCGCTTGTTGCGCCAGCGGGCGACCAGGAAGCGGGGATCGGGACGGTGCCCCAGGGTGTAGGCCACCTTGCGCCAGCGGTGGGCCCCCGGCTGGGAATTGATGGCGACGTGGTCGAGGTCGGCCGGCCCCACGCCGGCATCGGCCAGGCACCAGGCGATGGCCTCCGATGGGAACCCTGCCCAGTGCTTGATGCGACGGAAGCGCTCCTCCTCGGCGGCGGCGACGATCACCCCGTCCCGCACCAGGGCGGCGGCCGCATCGGCGTGGAAGGCATTGATGCCCAGGATGAGCGTCATGAAGCGGGTGAACCGGTTGGCGGGGGCGGGGTGGCGCTGGTGGCGGCGGCCAGCCTCGGCAGGGTCCGAGGACCCAAGCAGCGTTGCTGCGTCATGGAGCCGGAAGGCTGACTCTCAGGATCGGATCGGCCTCGACATCCCCGAACGGAAGGACGGAACACGGGAGCCGATGACTCAGTGGGTTGGACATCCAGCGGCAGCCGGATCTTAGGGGACATTTCCAGGTGGCAACCTGAGGGCGCACGGCGGCGTGTCGTTCACAGGCGCGGGGCCGCGGACAGGCTGACGCCAAGGTGGACTTCCAGCCAGTGCTGCAGCACCATCAGGCTCCAGCGCCGGTACCAGGGCGCCAGGTCGATCCCGCGGGGGGTCGTGGGCAATCGCAGGGCCAGGGGGGAGGCCGGGTCGTCGAGCCACAGCTGGAACGGGAAACGAAACCCCTGCTTGGGGCGGTTCAAGAACCAGTCGGGAAGCTCCGGCAAGCTGTCTGCCAGCAGCTGCTTGCCTTCCGCCAGCCGCAGGGCGGCGGGGATCGCTGCCAGCCGGCGCTGCAGCTGGGCATCCACCAGGGGCAGGCGCAATTCCAGGCCAGCGGCCATCGCCATCACATCACTATCCGGGAGCAGTTGGTTACGCAGGTAGCGGCTGCCTTCCAGCCAGGCCACCCCTTCCCGCCCGGCCGGTGCCTCTCCCACGGCGGAGTCGCCGGCAGCAGGAGTCCCAGGAGCGGCGCTGAGCCCCCAGTGCGCCAGCAGGCGCTCGGTCTCGATGGGGGAGAACAGACCCCGGAAACATCCGTAGGCCTGGCCGAGGGACGCGGGGGCCTCCAGCAACCCCGTGATCCGCTGCAGCCTGGCGCGGCGGCCCTGGGGCAGCCGGTGAAGGAGCCACGCCGCCGCCGGCCCTGCCGGGCCGATGCGGCGGCGCCATCGGCACAGCTTCGGCACCATCCGGAAGCTGGGGTAGCCCCCGAACAGCTCATCGCCGCCAAGACCGGAGAGGGCCACCTTGAGACCGTGCTCCGTAGCGAGCCGGGCCACACACCAGGTGTTATATCCGTCGATGGAGGGCTGGTCCTGGCTGGCCAGGAAGGCGGGTAACCACTGCCGCGCCTGGTCGGCCGTGAGATTCAGGGGCGTGTGATGGGCCCCGAAGTGGGCGGCAATGTGGGCCGCCGGCCCGGATTCATCGAAGCCGCCGGCCCCTGCCGCCTTGAACCCGATGGTGAAGGTGTGCAGGCCCCGGGGGGCCAGCGCCAGAAGGGAGGCGGAGTCGAGCCCGGCGCTGAGGAACAGCCCAACAGGCACATCGCTGACCATGTGGGCGGCCACGGAGTCCTCAAGCGCTGAGCGGGTGAGGGCCACGGCCTCGGCCGCCGTCATGCCGGAGTCGCTGGCGGCCCCAGCGAGGCTCTCCGGCAAGGGCCCCCAGGGATGCACGCTCAGCTCACCCCGGTGCCAGCTGGCGGCGTGGCCGCTGGGCAGGCGCTGTACGCCCGCCACCAGGGTGGCGGGCTCGGGCACCGATCCGGTG
Organism: Synechococcus sp. UW140; assembly: GCA_943372935.1. Lineage (GTDB taxonomy): Bacteria > Cyanobacteriota > Cyanobacteriia > PCC-6307 > Cyanobiaceae > Cyanobium. Next base: position 24,565 of record CALSAP010000004.1, on the reverse strand, counting down.
GCCAGGTAGCGAGCCAGGGACTGGCGATCCAGTTGGGGCCGGTTCGCCTCGGCCGCCAGCAGGGCCCGCAGTTCCGAGGCGAAGGCGAGCGATCCCTCCGGACCGCTGCGCAGGTAGAGGGGCTTGATGCCATGGGGATCACGGGCGAGCAGGGCGCTGCGCTCGCGGCTGTCGTAGAGGCAGAAGGCGAACATGCCGCGCAACGCCGCCAGTCCGTCCCGTCCCCAGCGGATCAGCCAGGCCAGCAGCACCTCGGTGTCGCCGCTGCCTCGGAAGTGCTGCCCCTCCGCTTCCAGCCGGTGGCGCAGCTCGGCGTGGTTGTAGATCTCCCCGTTGAAAACCAGCTGCCAGCGGCCGCAGGGCGAGGCCATCGGTTGGTGGCCCAGGGGAGAGAGGTCCAGAATCGCCAGGCGCCGGTGGACCAGGCAGGTCGCGTCGTCCTGCCAGACGCCGGCATCATCCGGTCCCCGGTGGGCGAGGCGGGGGCCGACCCTGGCGGCGAAATCGCCCGGTTCCCGGCCCAGCTGGCCCGCGATGCCGCACATCTGCTCTAGGCCTCCAGTTGGGCCAGAAAGGTGCGGCGTGCTGCCTCCGGGCTGGCCTGCTCCCGCACCCAGGCCAGCGCCCCGGCGGAGAGGCGGTCGCGAAGGCCGCGATCGGCACAGATCGCCGCGATCGCCGCCGCCATGGCGGCGGGTTCGCTGGCCACCAGCTGGCCCGTGCCGCCGTCAATCACATAATCCTCAGGGCCGCCACAGCGGGTGCTGACCACGGGGACCCCGCAGGCCATCGCCTCAAGCGCCGCAATGCACAGGCCCTCCTGGTGGGAGGGGATCACAAACAGATCCAGTCCCTGCAGCACCTCCGCCAGGGCGCTGGGGCCCAGGCAGGGGTGGCACTGCACCCGTCCTTCCAGTCCCATCGCTGCCAGGGGCCCTTGAAGGCGATGGACATCCTGTTCGCCCGCCAGGACGAGTTGCACCGGACGCCCCTCCGCGACGAGTCGTGCCACGGCCTCCAGCAGCAGGGTGATCTGCTTGCGCGGGTCAGCGTAGCGGCCGGCGAAACCGATGCGCCAGGGCACAAGCCGCTCAGGGGCAGGATGGAAGATGGCGGGATTCACCGGCATGCGCATCACCCCGTCCATGGGGCGGTGGGCGATGGAGGCCAGGGCCGTGGCCGTGTAACCGCTCAACGCCAGGATGCGCCCCCGGGGGGCCTGGAGCACCTGACGTTCCAGCCGGCGCAGCACCGGGCCGTTGAGGCTCCGGTCAAGCAGCCGCCTCGGCCTGGAGAAGCGTTTGACGCGATCGACCCGGTCGTCCTGCCAGGGGGTGGCCACCCAGGCCAGAAAGGGGATCCCCAGCCTGGCGAAGGGGGTGGCGCAGAGGGGATTGCCGGTGACCGACAGATGCAGATCGCAGCTGGCGACCAGCTGGCGCCAGGCCCGCCTGGGCAGGTAATGGGTGAACTCCAGCTCCGGCAGCCAGGCCCCCAGGCCATGGCCTTCGTGGTCGCCGTAGACGCGGCGCTGCATCTGGCCAGGCCGCCGGCCGCAGGGGACGGCATGGAGCGGAACCGACAGCTTCGGATGGGTGCTCCAGGGGGCATACCAGGCGAAGACGGGCTCGATGTCGAGCTCCTCCAGCATCCTGGCGACGCAGGCGGTCATGGCGGGAACCCCCCCATCCACCGGCTCAATGGTGCTGATCAGGGCCCGCAGCCGCCTCATTGCTTGAGCCAGCCGAACAGGTCCCGGTTGTCACGGACCCAGCGGATCAGGTGCCGAACGCCGGCATCGACGCTGATCTGCGGTGTCCAGCCCAGCTGCTCGGCGGCCTTGGTGACGTCACAGATGAACACGGGTTGGTCGCCGGGTCGGGACTGGCCGCTGAGGGGACTGAGCGTGATAGCCAGCTCCTCTTCGAGGAAGCGCAGCAAATCCCGCAGGCAGAGCGTGTTGACGGGGCCGCCGCCGATGTTGAAGGCCTGGCCACTGATCGTGTCTCGGTGGTCCCAGGCGGCTTCGTAGGCCCGGGCCAGGTCCCGCACGTCGAGCACGTCCCGGGTTTGCCAGCCGTCGCCGTAAAGGGTGATCGGCCGCTCCAGCAGGGCGGCGATGCTGAACCAGGCCACCCAGCCCTGGTCCTCGATGCCGAACTGGCGGGTGCCGTAGATGCAGGATTGCCGGAAGGCGCAGGTGTGGAGGTCGTAGATGCGGGCGTAGTCAATCGTGTACTGATCGGCGACCCCCTTGGAGCAGCCGTAGGGCGAGTGGAAGTCGAGGGGCTGGCTCTCCGGCACGCCGGCGGGCAGATCCCGGAAGCGATAGCCATGGGGTGTCATCTCCACCGCCACGGTTTCCATCCCGCCATAGACCTTGTTGGTGGAGGCGTAGAGCACGAAGCTCTCGGGGGAATGGAGCCTGACCGCCTCCATCACGTTGAAGGTGCCGAGGGCGTTGATCTCGAAGTCGTCCCGTGGGTTGGTGTAGGAGGTGGTGACCGCCACCTGGGCCGCCAGGTGCAGCAGCATCGAGGGCCGCAGGCTGGTCACGACCTCGGCGAGGGCGTCGGCTTGACGGATGTCGACGCGATGGAAGGCAATAGCGGGATGCTTCTCGAGCAGCCAGCGGAGATTGTCCTCCGTGCCGCGACGGGACAGGTTATCGAGGATCGCCACCTTCCAACCCAGGGAGGCGAAGTGCTGTGCGGCGTTGACACCGATGAAACCGGCGCCGCCGGTGATCAGGATCGAAGGCATCGAGACGGACGAGGCGAGGGAATCGATGGGAACAGGGCGGCGGGCGGAGGAGCCTTCCAATCGCGAAGGGTATGGAAGAGCGGCGGAGAGTGGAAGACTTCGGCGCTCAGGCCGGACCTTAATCCAACATCCAGATCCTTAGGAATCTTGCGCCCGATCACGGTGGCGTTGAGAGGCGGGGGTGACCATCCTCCAGAAGCATGAGATGCAGCAGGAGTTCGGCATACATGCGCTGCTGGGCATAGGCCCAGCCGCGCCAGCCCTCCAGCAACCCTCCTTTCCAGAGCAGACAGAACAAAAGAGCGGCAAAGGGAGCCAGTGGTGTGTGCTTGCGGAGTCGATCCGCCAGCGATAGCTCGCGCGATGGAGTGGCGCGCAGCTTGGCGGCCTCGATCGCCAGGTAGGTCCCCTGGGACGTCAGCCAGCGCTGCAAGGGTTTGCGGTCGTCGTGGAAGATCGGTTGCCGCAGGGGTTTGATCGGGCCCGGAAGATCGATGCGGTGACCATGGCCGTCGTTGTGGTAGCGACCCAGTCCCCTGCGGTAGAGGCTGATCCTGGGCGGCAGCATGCCGCTGCGCAGGGGACGGCCGCCGATGCAGTAGCGGAACGGGATGGCGAAGCCTGAAACTTCTGTGTTCATCGGATCCGTGATCACCGCCTGGATTTCGCTTGCCAGAGACGGCGGGATCCGGTAGTCCGCATCAAGGCTAAGGACCCAGGGGGTGCTGATCTGATCCAGGCCGAAATTGCACTGGTCAGCGAAGCTGTCGAAGGGTCGGTGCAGCACCCGTACTGCGGGATTGGCAGCGAGAATCGAGAGGGTGGCGTCGCTACTGCCACTGTCAATCACCAAGATGGAGTTCAGCCAGCCCAGGTGATCGAGCGTGCGGGCAATATTGGCCTCCTCGTTGTAAGTGAGAATCATTGCACTCAAGAGTTTTCCTGGGTTCTTGGACATGCTCATGCGAGGGGCTGGGAGCGTTGCTCCATGAGGATCTGCCGCTGCTGATACTGTTGACGTTGCCACTCAGCCCATTGCTCCTGATGCTGGGACACCAGGGTAGGAATGGCCAGGAAAGAACCCAGCGAAAGACTCATCAGAATCAGCACGAAGGGGTCGCCATAGAGCTGGGCTGCGGAGAAGAACGCTGGCACGTTGGCAAGCGCGAAGGACATGAGTCCCATCAACAAGGCAGAGGTGGACTGGGGTAATTGCTTGAGCAGTCGGAAGTTGCGTAGCAGCACCAAGCCGAGCAGCACCAAGATCACCCCGAGAATCACCATGCCTGGAATGCCGAGTTCCAGGATCAGGCGCCCCCCGCCGCCCTCGGAGACGTAAGCAACACTCTGGATCGCGTTGCGGGCGGCATTCTGGATGAGGCCGCCCGTGCTGGCGCCCGCACCCACCCCCATGCCAATGCCATCGGAGATCTGGATAGCCCTCAGGGTCGCGCCGATGCCCTGGTTGTCGAAGCGCTCGACCAGATCCTGTTGGATGGTGAGCGAGCGGTTGGTGTATTCGCCGAAATTCTCACCAAGATTCTCCGAAAGGATGAACGCGTAGAGGGGGTAGAAGATCCCAGCCACTCCGAGCACACTGGTGATCACGCGCTCCTTGGAGGCGGGGCTGGCCCTTCGGCTGAAGAGCAGCAAATAGATGGCCACGAAGGCCATGATCAGCACCTGGGCTTTGCGACGGCCGGTGAGGATGGTAAGGAAAGCAAACCCAGCCGCCATCAATAACAGGCCAAACTGGTTGGTCGGCTTCTGGCTGGCAATGCCCATCGAAGCGGCAATGCAGGCGGCAGCCGAAAGCTGCCAGGAGGCGATTTCACTGGTGCGCCAGAACCCCGAAGCCCCCTGGGCCGAGAATCCATAGCGGAAGGTGATCAACAACCCCTCGCCCACTTCCTTGAGGATGGGATGGTCGACACCCTGAAAGCTGAGATAGACGGTGAAAGCCATCACTGTTGAGCCGACCAGATACACGGTCAGCAAACGTTTCAGCAAAGGCAGGTTGCATCCCACCTGGAAACCCACCCATAGACCGAAGGCTGGCGCCAGATAAAAAGCGGCGCCGATGGCGGTGAGGCGGATGTCGGAAAAGCGGGCGAAACTGTTGAGGCTTTGCAGCGCGATCAGACTGAAGTAGATTGTTACCCAGCCATCGAATTGCGGCACGGTCCAGAACATCGCTCGCAGATTGAAGCGGCCCGCCCGTTCCAGGAGCACAACACCACACAGAGCGAAGCCGATCAGCACCAGGCCGACCATGTAGCCGGGTTGGTCGGGCGTGATCTTGCGCAGGGGGTCCTGAGCGAAGCCGATGATCAGCGTGACCAACAGACCGGCGCGCCAGTCACCGTCAAGGAGAGCGGCGGCGAGAGCTCCGAAGAGCACGATCAGCAGCAGGATGGTCATCGGCCGGCGGAGGGGGGCAGCACCTGGCGGTAGGCGTCACGCAGCTGAAGGGCGATCGTGCTCCAGGAAAAATCCGTTTCCGCCAGGTTAAAGGCGGACGTCCGCATTGACAGCGAAGGCCGCACCAACGCGGTGGCCAGGGTCGTTGCCAGAGCTTCCGGGTCGCTGGCGCAGACAAGGCCGGCACCGGCGCGGGCCACGTCGGCAGCCACGGCCACCTCAGGAGAAAGGATGACGGGGGTCCCCATGGCAAGGGCTTCAACGGCAGCAATGCCGAAGTTCTCCGCCGCCGATGGCAGCACGTACCAGTCGGCGTCGCCCAGAGCCCGCCATTTCGCTCCCCCCTCTACGAAACCCAGCCAGCGGCAGCGGGTGTCGATGCCCAGCTCCCTGGTCTGCACCTGTAGGGCAGCGACATAACGGGGCTCCCCATCGCCGGCGATGGCCAGTTCCCAGCTGGCTTCGGGCCGCTGGCGTTGCAGCAGGGCCAGGGCCTCCAGCAAGTTCTCCAGTTGCTTCTTCGGGTGCAACCGCGAGAGGAATAGAAAGCGGACGGGCGACGAAGGCTTCGGGACAGCCGCTGGCGTTGCCAGCAGCTCCGGGCCGTGCACCCCCAGGGGCAGCACCAGGCTCGGCGGGGCCAGGCCGAGGGCGGCCGCTTCATCCCGCTCGGCGGTGGTGGTGAAGTGCAAGGCAGCTGCCTGATTGAGGTTGCGCCGTTCGATCAGGCGCAACAACAGACGTTTGCGGCCACGGCTTTGGGCCAGGCTCCATGGGCTCAGCTGACCGATGCTGCGAAGGATATAAGGAACACCCGCCCAGCGCGCCTGGGCCATGGCGCAGGTGGATGGGTAAGAGAACAGGGCATGGATGTGGAGCAGCTCATACTGCTTCAGATGCCGGACCAGCCAGAGGCTGAGGGCGGGGCTGAAGGCGAACTCCCGCAGGGCCGCCACCGGCGGACTCCAGCGGGGAAACGCGAGTACCGGCACCCCCTGGTGCCACTGCCAGCGTCCGGTGACCAGCTCCGGATGCAGGCCCTGGCCATGGTCGTTGGTGGTGAGGATGGCAGCGTCCACCTCCTGGCGGCGCAAAGCCGCCACCATGTCGATCACGGCCCGGCTGGGGCCGCCCCGCAGCGGGCTGATGGAGGGGATGACATGCAGGACCCTCATGGCAAAGGGTGCGTGGCCAGAAAGCGATCGAAGGCCTCTGCCCAGGCCCTCGCCACCTGGGGGGCGGCGTAGGTGTCGATGGCACCCAGGTTGTGGCGATGGCGTTCCCGGTACGTTCCAGTCTGGCCCTGCAAGGTCATCAGGGCGTTGAAAATAGCGTCGCTGCTCTCGATGTCGCAGTAGAGGCCCTTGTGCAGGTCGTCGAGGATGGCCTGAAGCGGGTTGCCCGCCGGTCCGGCTACCAGTATCGGCGTGGTGTGGGGGAGGTATTCAAAGAATTTTGAGGGCAGGTTGTCCGTGTGGCGCGGTCCGATCAGCACCAGCAGGGCATCGGCCGCCTCGGCCAGCTGGTGGGAGCGTTCATTGCTCACGGCGGCATGGACCTTGATGGCCCGACGCAGGCTGGGGTCGCTGCGAATGGTCGCTCTGGCAGCGTCATAGAGATAGCCGTAGAGCAGGATCCGCAGCTCACCGTGTCCCTCCCTCTCCCATCGCCGTACGGCCTCCAGCAGGTTCTCGATCGGCCGCCAGGGGCCCAGGTTGCCTGGGTGAAACAGCGTCAGCGGGGCGCTGGCTGCGGCCGTTGGCTCCCCATGGGCCGCAGTCCCTGTCCAGATGAATGCTGATGGGGACTCGCCGACCTCGAAACAGTCCGGCAGGAAGCTGGCGGGGGTGGCACCCAGAAGCCCCTGGTCCCGGTAGCGCTGCAGGGTGAGGGGTGAGGCGAACACGGCCCCCGCCGCCGCGGCCAGCACGGCCCGCTGGCGCTCGGGTTGGGCCGGATGAAAGTGGTCCTTCTCCCGGTGGCCGCAGGGATCGTCGTAGATGGCGATGAAGGGTTTGCCGAGTTGCCCGGCCACTTCCAAGGCCACCTCAAGCACCCGGAAATCCGGGCAGATCCCTGCCACCACATCGAACGGGATGGTCGCGGCCGTCTCCAGGGCCTTGGTCCTCAGGCCCATGAGGGCGTGGGTCTGGGGGTCATGTCCGCCCACCGTATCCAGACGCCGATGGATCAGCTGGCGCAAACCAAACCACAGGTGGAGCGGGGAGCCGGCCCGGCGGCGGTTCTTGCGGATGGAGCAGCGCTGGGAACGGGAGACCCAACGGCTGTAGTGACAAAATCTGTCCTGACCGGGGCAGGGCTCCGGGTTGACGGCATCCAGCCTGGGGTCGGGACCGACGACATGGAACTCCCAGCCCGCCGCCGGCAGATGGCTCAGCAGCTTGGCGTAGCGACGGGCCTGGACGCCGCCACCCCCCGGGGGTTGCAGGGAGAGGATCAGGGCCCTGGGCATCTCAGCGCCGCTCCAACATGGCCAGCCCAGCCAGGATGCCCTCTGCCGCGTTCCGGACGCCGAAATGGGCCTGGACGAGATCTTTGGCCGTCTCCCCCATCCGGGCGGCGGCGGCCGGATCGGCGGCCATCCGCCCCATGGCCGCGGCCAGGGCCGCCGGCTGGCCGACGGGGCTCACCAGGCCCGTGCGGCCCTCGAGCACCAGGTCTTCGGCGCATCCCACCTGGTCACTGACGATCGCCGGCAGTCCGCAGGCCATGGCCTCGTTCACCACCAGGCCCCAGGTCTCGCCGTGGTCAGAGGGCAGCACAAGGCTGTCGGCCACCGTGTAGGCCGAGGGCATTTCGGATTGATTCAGGAAGCCGGCGAAACTCACCGGCAGGTCGTGCTGGGCGGCCATGGATCTGCAGGCCTCCTCCAGGGGACCGGTGCCCACGAGCAGCAGATGCACCGGCGGGGCCAGGAGGTCGACCTGGAGCAACCGCAACGCTTCGAGCAGGTCGAATGGACGCTTCTTGGGCTGGAGTTTGCCGGCGAACAGGAAACAGAAGGTTCCCGGCGGGATGGCCCAGCGCTGGCGCAGCTCATCGCGGCGTGGGCGCAGGGCACCGGCCCGGTCACTGAAGTAAGCGTTATCCACGAAGTGGGGCGAGGGCACCAGCCGCTTCTGGGGGAAGCCGAACTGGCTGTACCAGCGGGCATTGGCCGTGCCGACGGGAAGGCCGACCGAAACCCCCCGGAACAGGAACCAGTAGGCGAGCGTCAGGGGCCAGGACCTGGGGCGGAAGGCATTGGAATCCATCCGCAGCAACACCGGCAGGCCCTGCAGGCGGGCGGCGATGAACAGCTGCACCATCCCAAGGAAATGCCAGCCGGTCAGCAGCAGGGCATCGGGTCGCTCCCGGCCGGGACCGAATCCCAGCTCCGCCAGTGGGCGGGCCAGCCAGACGCCCCGGTAGCCGGAGGTGATACCGCGGCCCCGGCCGCTGCGGGCTTCGTGCCAGGTGTAGCCCTCCAGCAGAGGCACGTCCCACTCGAAGGCAACGCCGAATCCCAGCCCCTGGGTCCGGGCGTCCGGAAGGGTGAGAAAGAGCACGTCGCTGCGAACACCGGGGGAGTCGGCGAGGGTCTGGAACAGGGGTGTCTGGTATTGAACCGGATGGCTGCCGGCGATCAGCAACCGCCGCCGGCGCATTGGCAGCAGGGCCGGACCCCGCTTCTGCAGCCGCAGGGCCCAGACCAGGCCACGTCCCTCAGCCAGCAGGGTGGGGGGGATCCACCAGGGATGGCGCAGGTGGTGACGGCTGCGCACCGACCCCAGCCAGCCGCTCAGGCAGGCCGCCAGGGCCTGTGGCAGGGGCTGGGTGCGCAGCTGGAAGTAGTAGCGCCCCACGGCGTGGTCGGGCTTGACGGTGGTGAGGTGTTTGCCGTAACTGCGGGTGCCGCCTCGCTCGGCCCTGAGGTGGTGGATCAGGGCGCCAGGCACGTACTGGATCGGATGGCCGGCCTGGCGCCAGCGATGGGCGAACTCGGCCTCGAAGCGGTAGGCCACCCGCACGAAGTTCTGGTCGAACCCACCCAGGTCGAGGGCCAGCTGACGGGGGATGGCCACATTGCCCCCCATGAACTCCTCCACGGAGCGGGGCTGCAGGCTGTTGAACAGGAACGGCCCCTCTTCAGGATCGCTGCAGCCCTGGTGCCAGGGCTGCAGCACCCGCCCGGCAAGCATGGCGTCGGGGTCAGCGCCACCCGCCCGTTCGTGGGCGTTGAGCAGCTCCGGGTCCGGCAGGATGTCGTCGTCGAGGAACAGCACCCGATCGCCGCTGGCCTGCTGCAGGGCCACGTTCATCGCGCCGGTGATCGAGGGGACCGGCAGCCGCAGCCATTGGATCCGTCCCTCCGCCTGCCAGGCGCCCAGCCGCGCTTCGCAGTCGGGATCGTGGCGGGGCGTCTGGTCGACGACGATCAGCTCGAACGGGGGCGGATCCAGGGCCAGCAACGCGGCGACGCTGTCGACCAGCACCTGATCGCGGCCGTAGGTGGGAATCGCGACGCTGAGGGTCATGGCAAGGCGGCCAGCTTGAGCCGGGCCTTGAGGTGCCAGGGGTTGAGGGCGAGGGCCTGTCGCAGGTACTGGCGGGCCAGATCCGGACGCTCGTGGCTGAGGCAGGCACCGATGAAGTAGGCCCCATCGGCCTGCCGGCGGGGTTGGGCCCGCAAGCCGCGGCAGCGCTCGCTGAGGGCCTCCGCCTCGGCCAGGACGGGGGCCTCCGGCTGGCCGCCACGGCGGGCCTGGGTGGCCGCCACGATCAGGGCGTGGAAGGCCTCCTGTTCCTGGCGCCGCGAGCCGCTGATCGATCCAGGGGAGAGGGTGGCCTCGTACAGCACCTCTGGCACCACCAGGTGGCTGCCGATCTCCACCATGCGGCTCCACAGATCGATGTCCTGGGCGAAGTAGAACATCGGCCGATAGCCTCCGGCCCGTTCGTAGGCGCTGCGGCGCAGCATCACGGAGCCGTGGATGGCGGGCCCGGTGAGACCATCGGCCAGCTCCTCCGGCTTCGGTGCGTTCACCCGCACGGTGGCCCCCTCGGGCACCACCAGGCGCACGTGGGTGGAGCAGAGGCTGGCCTCAGGGTTCTCTTCCAAGCAGCGCAGTTGGCGCTGCAGTCGCCCCGGCAGGGAGATATCGCCCGCATCCTGACGGGCGATGAAGCGGCCGCGGGCCACCTGGCAGCCTTCGATCAGCGCGCGGGTGAGGCCCCGGCCCTGCCGCTCCAGCACCCTGAGGCGCGGCTCACAGGCGGCGCGGGCCGCCAGCAGGGCGCCGGTGTCGTCGCTGGAGCCGTCGTTGATCACGACGATCTCCAGATCCACCCCCTCCTGGCTGGTGAGGGAATCGAGGCTGGCGCTGAGGCTGGTGCCGCCATTGCGAACCCCCATCACCACCGACACCAGCGGTGCCGTGCCGGATTCGTGCTCCACAGGCTCCTGCATCACCTCAGGCCATGTTCCCCCCTTGGGGGGGATCCTGGCGCCAGCCGTGTCCGGACCCCCATGCTCAACCCGGCCGCCCGGCGCCAACCCAGCACGGCGACCAGCAGCCCGTAGAGCACGAACTCCAGCTGCCGGCGTTGCTGCCAGGCTCCGGTGCGGCGGGCGAGCTGGAACAGCCGCTCTGAGGCCTGCTCCGCGCCGGCGGCGCCACATTGGCGGCTGAGCAGGAAGGCAGAGCGGGAGAAGCGCGCCATCTCGGGGCTGCGGCGGTCGACGCCGGCGGCCAAGGCGCTGCGCAGCAAGGAGTCCTGGGCCCTGGCCCGGTCTGCCAACTTGCGGGGGTCAAGGTGGCCCCGGTCGCTGAGGTGATCGTCACCCATGTGGATCCGCCGCACCGACACCGGCAGCGGCACCCACACCAGGGGCGTCCCGGTCGCGCCGGCCCGGCCGTCGTACTCCCAGTCCTCCTCATTGATCCAGGGCTGCCAGGGGCCGATGCGGTCGAGCAGGTCGCGTCGGTAGAGGGGACAGCTGGTGGTCCACCAGCGCTCCAGCAGCAGCCGGGGGAACAGCCGCTCCAGGTGCTGGCCGGTGGCCCGCATCGGGCCGCGCCGTTTGACGGGCCGCCGGGAATGGTCCTCCTCCAGGCTGGGGCCATAGGCGATCCCGGCCCCGGGAGAGCGCTGCAGGGCCTCCACCTGGGCGCTGAACTTGCCGGGCAGCAGCAGGTCGTCGCTGTCGAGGTACTGGATGAATTCGCCCCGGCTGTGGTCGAGGCCCCGTTGGCGGGCGGCGCCGGGACCGCCGTTGGGCTGGTGGATCACCCGGATGATCGCCGGATGGGCGGCGGCCAGGCCGTCGGCCACCTCGGCGGTGTCGTCGCTGGAGCCGTCGTCGACGATGACGATCTCGATCGGCCGGTGGTCCTGCGCGAGCACGCTCGCCACCGCTTCGCGCAGCAGGGTGGCGCGGTTGTGCACCGGGATGATCGTGCTGGCCAGGCCGGGCGCTGGCGCGGGCCGCAGGGCGGCGATGCGCTCGAGGGCGGGCCGCCGCATCACGGCGCGGGCCCGCTCCAGGTTGGGGTTGTCCCGCTGGTGCTTGAGGGGCTGGCCGCGGTGCCAGAGGTGCACGATGGGCTCGTAGCCCCAGATCCAGGTGGGCCGGGTGAGGCAGCGGTCCCAGAACTCGTTGTCTTCACCGCCCCAGCCGACGAAGCCCTCATCCATGCCGCCGATGGCGGCATAGGCCTCGGCGGTGATCGCCATCGAACCGCCGGCCTCCAGGTTCTGCACGATCGCCTCGGCCGGCCGCGCGGCGTAGGCGTCGGAGCCGGCCAGCACCATCGCGCTGTGGGCCTCGTCGAGGTAGAAGACGAACCGCTTCGGGTTCACCACCGCGTAACCACGGGCGATCCGCTCCAGCAGGCGGCGGGCGTAGCCGGTGGGCACGAGCATGTCGTTGTCGTGCAGGAGCAGCACCGGGGCCCGGGCTTCTCTGGCCCCGAGGTTGAAGGTGTGGGAGCGGTTGTAGGGGGCGGTGGGGTCCGGCAGGGGGCCATGGATGTGGCGCACCCAGGGCGGCAGGTGGTCGGCGATGCGGGGCTCGCTGTCCTGCTCGATCACCAGGCATTCGAGCCGCACGTCCTCCTGGGCGGCGAGGGATTCGAGGGTGGCCAGCAGCAGGGGCAGCCGCTCGAGTCCCCGGTGGCCGATCAGCACGCTCAGCTCCGGCGGCCCCTCGCCCCAGAGGGGGGCGGCGCGGCGGCGGATCGGCGCGGCCACCAGGCAGCGCTCCAGCAGGCGCCTGCCCAGTTCCGGCTGCAGCCGGGGTGCATGGAGGCGGGAGGTGAAGCGCCACAGACAGGCCTGGCCACCGCCATCGGGGGCCGCTTCCAGCCGCTCGTCGCGGTTGGCGATCGCCAGGTGGGCTGGCACGGGCTGGCGCAGCAACCACTCGTAGCGCAGCCGCTCCTTCAGCCAGACGCCAAGCCATTCCTTCCGGGATGGTCCTGTCGCTTCATCCATGGGGAGCACCGGAATGGTCGACCCGCCCCGCCATCGCCAGCAGGGCCTCTTCTGCAGCCCCATCGGCCTCGCCACCGGAATGGGGCCACTCGCTGCCAGCGCTGCTGTGGCGGAAGCGCTGCCCCAGCAGCTGGCGCAGATCTTCACCGCGGCGGCGGCCCAACCAGCAATCCAGCCGCCCGGCGGGGGCCGGATCCGGTTCAGGGGGGATCGCTGAGCGAGGGGAAAACTCCATCACCTGCGCGAGGGCCCGCCGCCAGGCCGCCAGGGAGGCACTCTCGCTGTAGCGCCCGGCCACCAGGGCATGACCTGCCCGGGACAGCCGCTGCAGCAGGGCGCCCTGCCGCAGCCGTGCCAGTTGGGCGGCGGCGGCGGCGACATCGCCGCAGGGGAAGATCAGGGCCGTGGCGTCGTGCTCCAGGGCCCCCTCCAGGCCTGACCCCACATAGCGGCTGCTGACCACCGCCATGCCGCTGGCCATGGCCTGCCAGGCGACGATCGGTCCCGTTTCCCAGGCGGAGGTGATCACCAGTGCATGGTGATGGCCATAGATCTCCGCCGCCAGCCGTTGCTGGTCGACGTGGCCCAGCAGTCGCACCGTGCCAGCGGCGATCCTGGGCGCCAGGGCGCGCTCCAGGGCCGGGCGCTCCTCGCCATCGCCGGCGATACTGAGCTGGACGGCGATGCCCAGGGCCTCAAGCTCCGCCAACAGCGGCGGCAGGTCGTGCACCCGTTTCTGGGCCTGCTCCAGCCGGCCCACCCAGGCCAGCTTCAAGGTGGCGGCGGGATCGCAGCCGGGGCCCTGCCAGGGCGGCACTGGTACGCCGTAGGGAGCGTAGAGCACCCGGGTTGGTTCCATCCCGCCCCGATCGCTCGCCAGCCGGCAGGCCAGCCGATTGGTGGCGATCACCGCATCGATGCCGGCGCCGTGGTGCTGCAGGTCGTCGAAGTACTCCGCTTGCAGCGCATGCAGGGTCATCACCACACGTCCGTGAAAGCGCCCCCGGCGGCGGGCCCGCTGGGCCGCGGGGTAGAGGTCGACCAGATTGACCCCGAGCACGAGCTGGGGATCGAGCCTTCCCAGCAGGGAAGCAATGGCGCGGATCCTGCCCTCGACGCTGCCGCTGGAGTTGGCGAGCGGTTGGGCCGCCAGCGCCGGATAGGCCCGGGCATAGGGGCCATGGCGGTGATGGTCGCCGTCGGGCACCGCCACCGTCACCTCCAACCCTCCGGTCCGCAGCCCGGGGACCAGATTCGCCAGCCAATCCTGGACCCCGCCGAGCAGGTAGGCGGAGGGGGCGAGCACAAGAACCCTCATGGCGTCCGATCCACGTAGACGACACCACCTCCGGACGCGTCCAGGGCTGGCACGGGCAGTGGCGACAGGGGGGCGATGGGGCGCACGTGGTGGCCCAGCTGGCGGATGTAGATCCCCTCTGGTGCCGGGCAGCTCTCCCACTTGCGGAAGAAGCTCTCCTGGTTGGCGGAGGTGTACTTGCCCCAGACCCGCGCCGATTGGTCATCGAAGGAGGTGGTGACCGGCTGGTCATTCGCATGGTGCAGATAGGGGCAGGCCACTCCTCTGATTTCAACACCTGCCAGCGAAGCCCGGGCGGTGTAGTCCATGTCCTCGAAGCCGATGCCGCTGAAGCTCTGGTCGAAGGCACCGATCCGCTGCCAGCAGTGGTGTCCGATGGCGAAGTGGGACCAGGTGTTGTTGAGCAGGGTCAGATCCACCGTTTCCCAGGCCATGGCCTCCGCCCAACGCCTCAGCCAGGGGTCGATCCGCAGATCGTCGTTGAGCACCAGGGTGGTGGACGTCGGGCTTGCCTGGAGCAGTTCGTTCCAGAGCTGGCAGAGCCCCACAACCCGATCGTGCAGCAGGAAGCGGCAATGGGGCGGCTCGCCGCTGGCCAGCTCCTGGCAGATTCGCTCCAGATAGCGGCCCTGGCTGGCCTGGTCGCCATGGCCGTTGACGGCCACCAGAATCGGCACCTCCGGAAAGCTGCGGCGCAAGGAGCGGTAGAGGGGCCGGAAGTAGCTCTCGTAGCGGGCCTCGAAGGTGGTGATCGCGATCGTGAAGCGATCCCCCAGGGGCTGCCGAGGCGGCAGCAGGACCCGCGGGATGCGGCGACGGCCGCCATGCAGGATGGCCCGGGCGGCGAGGTAAAGGCGCAGGTTGAGGGTGGAGCGGTTCATGGCGTTGGTGGTGGCTCGCGCCTCAGCGGAGCCCGAGGGTGCCGATCGCCTCCACCAGGGCGCGGTAACGCTCCTTGGGGCGGATGTGATCGTGAAAGCAGCGGGCGCAGTCTTCCTTTCGAGCGTCCAGGTCGGCCCCCAGGTGATGGGCCGCCGCCAGGAAACCGGCGCCATCGCCGACCATCACGCCGCAGCCGAAGTCCTCCACGAACTGAAAACTCTCCTGGCGGCTGCAGATCACCGGCACCCCCATGGCCAGGTACATGCATAGCCGATTCGAGCTGACCCCCATGGCCTGGAACTGGGGCGCAGGGTTGGTGTAGACGGCTAGGCCGATGTCGTAGCCCACGGCGGATCGCCAGGCCTCCTGCCAGGACAACCGGCCCGTCTCGATGTGGAGCCGGCCCCCCAGGCTCAGGCGCCGCAGCAGGTAGAGCGCCAGAGGATCCACCCCCAGGGGCTGGACCACGGCGCAGAGGGAGGGGTCCTCGTGCAGGGCGTCGAGCAGCCAGTCGGCGCCGGCGGTGAGGTTGAAGCCCCCGGAGATGGCCAGGGTGAGGGCGTCCGGCGCCAGCCCCCAGCGTTGGCGGAGCTCCCGGCGCAAGACCTGATCCCGCTCCGGCGGGTTGCGGAAGCAGCCCGGATAGACCAGCACCGGCTGGGCCGGCGACAGGCCAGCGTAGTCGCGCACCAGATCCACCCGGTGGGTGTCGTTGACGATGGTGAAACGAGCCCGCCGGTAGGCCTGAAGGCAGAGCCTTTTCCAGCGTTCCGAGCGGGGCCCCCGGTAGCTGCCAGCCCGGATCTCGTCCCCCAGGATGAAGGAGGGACGGCGGTGCAGGCGGGCCAGCACACCCACCACGGCGATCGGATCCTCAGTGGTGCCCGAGAAGCAGCTGTAGCGACGCCAGCGGGGACGCCAGGCCTGGCCGAGCAACCAGCGCATCGCATAGGAGACCAGGTGGGTGGTGACCCTCTCCCCATAGGGAGCCGTGCTGCCACAGGGCCCGGGAGCGTAGACGTGGACATCAAAGCCGTTCTCCAGCAGGGCGGAGATGATCGCCTCGTTGGGGGGCGAATGGAGCAGCTCCGGCACCAGCAGGAAGTGGGCCGCGATCGGCCGTGGTGGCGAGGGACCGGTCATGGAGGGGATGGGCTAGAGCGCCTTGGGGGTGCGGGTGGTGCTGAGGTCGGTGGGCAGCTCCAACCTGCCGGCGGCATAGTCCTCCAGCAGGCGGTGGGTGTAGGAGCGGATGAACTCCACTGGAAAATCCTTGCGGCCAGGGGCCGGTGCCGTTTCAATCTTTTCCCGGGCGGCGATCCGGTCGTACCAATTGTGGTAGTGGGTGATCGTGCCGTCGAGGCCGTAGAAGTTACCCAGGCCATAGCGCAGATAGGCCAGCTCGTCGCTCCAGACTGCTGGCGGCGATGCCGGCGTGAACAGCGGTTCACTGGCCCGGTTGGAGACGTAGACGTCCATGGGCACCCAGGTGAGCTGGCGCCGCTCAAGCTCCATCGGCAGGTGATGGGTGATGTGGGGGCCGTGGAAGTCGACCTCGTAGCGGGGCCGGGGGAACCGCCCCTTGCGCCGCCAGTGGAGGCGCCGGCAGCGGCGGAATCGCTGCGTGTGCGTCAGCAGGAAGGAGCTTTCCGGCATGCCGGCCCCGAAGGGACGGGTGAGCGGCCCGCAGCCAATGTCCTGGGGCGACACCAGCGCCACCCCCTCGACCAACCGGGAACGGCACAGCTCGAACCAGTCCGGTGCCAGCAGGATCACGTCCGCATGCAGAAGGAGGGTATAGGGGGCACGGGAGCGGCCCAGCAGGGCATTGAGCGCGTCCGGCTGGCTGCAGCGGCGCTGCAGCACCTCCGCTCCACGCTCGGTGGCGATCGCCACCGAGCGGTCGGTGGAGCCGTTGTCCAGCACGCAGACGCTGGTGCGGAGGCCTGAGGTGGTGGCCTGGAGCGCCTCCAAGCAGTGGGGCAGGAACAACTCGCTGTTCCAGCTGGTGATGCCGATGAAGAGTTCGGGAGTGATCATGATCGGGGGAGGAGCCGCAACCGCCGCAGCAGCCGTACCGGCAGCTGACGTTCCAAGGCCTGGAGGCGCTCGCCGAGGGCGGACTTCTCCTTCAGCAGGCGCTGCACCAGCCGATCGAGCGGCTCGCTGGCCCCATAGCGGGCGTAGATGGTGGCCAGTTCGGCCGGAAAGCGTTCCCCCTGGCGCCGGGTCTTCACGGTGGCGTAGTAGCGCATGGCCCCCAGTTTCTCCTGCGTGACCAGGCCGGTGCAACGCCTGGAGAAGCGCCACCAGAGGTCGTAGTCCATCAGCAGGCTCAGGCCCTCGTCCACCCCGCCGGTCTCCTGCCAGAGGGAGGCCCTCCAGAAGCAGCTCTGCTGCAGCAGGAAGCAGTCGTTCTCGATCGCCAGCAGGGTCTCCTTGGAGCCCTCCCGGGCGGGCACATGGCGCAGAAACTGCTGATCGGCGCTGACGATGTCTCCACTGCCGATCACCCAGCGGCCGCCGGGGTCGGAGGCGAAACACCCCAGCACGGTGCGGAAGGCTCCGGGCAGGTAGAAGTCGTCAGAGTTGAGCCAGGCAAGGATCGAACCGGTCGCCCGGCGGAACCCCTTGTTGATGGCATCCGACTGGCCCCTGTCGGGTTCGCTGATCAGCACGCTGATCCACGGCCGGTAACGCTCCAGCACGGCTGGGGTTTCATCGGTGCTGCCCCCATCCACCACGATGATCTCGACGTTGTCGTAGCCCTGCCAGAGAATCGAGAGCAGGGTGTCCTCGATGAAGCGCCCCTGGTTGAGGGTTGGAATGACGATCGAGAACAGCGGCCGTTGCGGATCGGCGCTGAACCGTTCCGGCACGGCGATCGCGCCATCCTCGGGCCAGCCGTAGAGATGGCGGGAGCTGGGTAGGGGCACCTCAACCACGGCGGGCTCCGGCCGCAACGGCCCGTTCCATGGACGCCAGCAGCTGGGGCGCCACGTCATCGATGCTGGACTCCCGCAGCACCTTGGCCCGGCTGCGTTCCCCCAGCTGTCGGCGGCTGTCCGGGTTGTTGCTGAGGCGGTGCAGAGCGACGGCGAAGGCCTCCAGGTCGAGATAGGGGACAGCGATGCCGCAGCTGTCGGCCACAAACTCCACCATGCCGCCACCTCCCTCAAAGCAGACCGTGGGCACGGACGAGGCGGCGGCCTCCAGCGCGACCAGCGGGTAGGGATCTTCGCGAGAGAGCAGGCCGTGGACGGCATAGCGCCTGATCACGGCGATGCCGGAGGGCATTGGCGGCAGCAGCAGAGCCCGGTGCTCCAGGCCCAGCAGCTGCAGGTCACGGCGGGCCAGGGTCACCGACTCCTGTTGGGGGGAGGCCCCGAGCCATACGGCCAGGAAGGACTGGCCGGCGAAGATCCGCTCACATTCCCGTACCAGAAGGGGGAAGAGGTCGAACCCCTTGCGGGGAATGGCCTGGCCGGCAAAGCCGAACACGAAGCTACCCGCGGCGAGGGCTGTCTCCAGAGGCTGCAGCAGCGATTCATGCCCGGCGAGCTCTCCGCACTCGGGTTGGCTGTCGCCGGGAGGCGAGAGGGGAAGGAAGCCCGGAATCACCGAGCAGCGTTCCAGGGAGAGACCGTGATGAAGGTGCAGGGACTGCCTAACCCCTGCGGCGCAGGCCACCACCTCGCTGGAGAGGGCCAGCTGGCGGGCCACAGCCTCCGGGGTGCTCATTGTCGCGAGCGTTGACTCGAGTTCATGGACGTGGCTGAGGCAAGCCGGCCGTGCAGAGTCGGCGCTGAGGCCCTTCAGGTGCTGGCCCAGCACCAGGGTATTCAGGTAAATCAGGTCGGGCTGGTGGCGTTTCACCGCTGCTTCCAAAAGGCCGGCGGGACTGCTGGCCTTTCCCCTGCGCAGCCTGGCGGCGAGGCGGTGGAGAAGGGGTTGGAACAGGGGCCGGCTCCAGGCGTCGGTAGGGGCCAGTGCCTCGAATTCGGGCCGCAGGGGCCCATCGCTGAGCAGCACCACGGCCGGATCAATCCCGCACTCGTGCTCCTTCAGCCAGCGCAACAGCCACAGCAGCAACAGGGGAGCCCCGCTACGGGTGGCCATGTGGGAGACGAACAACACCCTCATGGGGCGATCACCTGCTTCCAGTAGATGAGCGTGAGCAGGAAGGCCAGGGTTCGGGTCCGGTCGCTGCCGTTGCGATGGGCGTCGAGAATGCGGGTGAGCAGCTTCGGATCCACCAGATCGTCGATCAGCCCACCATGCTCCAGCAGAAAGGCATGCATGCGGGGGTCGCGGTACCAGTCGGAGCTGAGGTCGTAGCTCACGTAGCGGGACCGCCGCATGGGTGGTGTCCAGTAGAGGGGAGGGGCCTTGGTCAGCATGCGGCCCCGGTCGAAACCGTTTTCTTCGGGAAAGCTGAGCAGCTCAGGACAGTTACGGGCAATGGCATGGCGGTGCCAGTTGGAGCCCAGCTTCCAACCATCGGGAAGATTCCAGATCGCCTCGATCCAGCGGCGGTCGTGGAACGGCGACCGCCAGGCGCTGGAGGCCCGGTACATGCGGATGCCGTTGGCGTAGAAGTTGGGCACCCGTTGTTCGAAGTAATAGCGGGTGAGGCCTTCAAGGAACCCTCCCCGACAGAAGCCGGCCAGCCTGGCGGCGCGCTGGCCACGACCCTCCGGCATCAACTGGGCAGCCAGCGGTGGGGCCAAATGACGCAGTTCTTCGGCTGTGAAGCTGAGGTGACGCTCCACTTTCATTCTCCAGAACTGGCCTAAGGCGGCTTCGGGAGCCAGGGAAGCGATCCGGCCGAGCCAGCCCCGGTCAAAGTAGTAGGTGCGGGCAAATTCCCCTAGGGTGCCGACAAAGAATGTGGCATCGACAGGAATCTTGGCCTTCAGCGGATAGAGAAAGGTGTGCCAGTGGCAGGCGGTTTTGGTGCCGTTCGTGAGACTTGAGATGCTGCGCGCATGGGCGAAAAATTCCTCGAGATCCAGCTTGATGAGCTGGTGGGGCAGATCGAAGCGCCTGGCCATGTGGCGGGCCACCTGAACGTCGGTGGCTTCCTCGCTGCCCGTGGTGATCAGATGGGGGCGCAGCCCCTGGTGAAGCATCGAGGCCAGAATCACCCTTGAATCGAATCCGCCCGAAAGGGACAGGTAGGGGTTAGCTCCCGCGAGCCGGAGCACCGCGGCATTGAGGGCTTCGACGGCGACGTCCGGGTCGGCGGGTGCCGGTGGGATCCGGTCGAGAACCGACTCGGTGCGGAGCGAAAGGCGACCGTCAGTGAAATGCAGGATGCTGCCGGGTGGGACCCGATGGATCTCAGGATGAAGCGTGTGGTTGTCAGTCAGGTTCTCCAACTGGCAGAGATCGCCAAGGGCCTGCCAGTTCCAGCGCCACTCCAGACCGCTGCGGCGCAGGATCTCGGCCACCTGGTCGCCGTGGAACAGTTGGCCGTTCCGCTCGCAGTAGTAGTAGTGCGTGGCCCCGACAGGTGAGGTGACCACCGTCACGTCTCCTGTGTCGGTCTCGATCACCAAGGTGTATTCCCCTTCGGTTTCCGACAGGGCAAGGCTTCCCTGGCGCAAGAAGCGTCCCAACAGGTCCGCCTCTGAGCTGTCGCAGTAGCCGATGCAGGTGAGTCGGTGATCGCCGAGCTGGATGGTCATGGTTCCCTATGGGTTCAGCTTGTTGGGGATCTGCTTGCCTGCGCGCTTGATCCGGAAGCGCAATGACCCGAGCCGATCGCCAAGTGACAGAGTGGGGATCCCCTTCAGAGGCAGGCTCATCCAGGGGGTCCGTTGGCGAATCTTCAAGTAGCGCTGGCGCCAGGGATGGGTGCAGCGATGGGTGCAGTGATGGTGCCAGGGTTTGGCTATGCCAGAACCTGCGAAGTGGGTCACGGCGGGGCTGACCCAAGCCACCTCTGCCTCCCGGCCAAGGGCGGTGCAGGCATCAGCGTATTCAGGATGCATCCAGAGTTGGGGCAAAGCATTGAATGGCGAGTCGAGGGGCATGCAGAGGGATTCAAGCAGGGAATTGAGCACATCATGATCCCAGTGCTTGATGCGCTCGGGATGGGTGCGTGCGAACCCAGGCCCCTGTCCAGGACGCTCTGCCTGGGCCAGCGGCTCAGATCAATCAGCATCGCCCAGGCTTTAAAGGCCAGGGAACCCTCAGCAAGGCTGAGGAGATTGCGGTCACAATCCTGAGTGTGTTCCTCCACTGCAGCGATGCTGTTGTCCCCAAGGGCCAATTCCCAGAGCGCATCAAGCGTGTCGACCACGATCAGTTCGGAATCCAGAAAATGAATCTTCTTCACTTCGACTCAGTTGGGCTGGGAAGCTGAAGAGGATCCAACAGCACAGCAAAAAGCTGAATAGAATCGCTTTCGATGGCAGGGCCGATCATCATCTGAAGATGACTATGGTTGCCCCTAGGGCTCTGAGAAAGACATTTGGAGGTCGGAACTCTCGCAGCGTGATTTTTCCACTTTCTGTTGGTTCGTGCGCATCAGGTAGACGTCATTGCCATTGATGTTTGGTTGGGATGCTTGGATTGATCGTTCCAGAGTTTCGCATACATCCCAGATTGTGCAAGCAATTCATGGTGACGACCCCGCTCGAGGATCCGTCCCTCTGACATCACACAGATGACATCAGCATTGACGATCGTACTGAGTCGGTGAGCAATGACCAGTACGGTATGGTGGCGCTCGAACTGTTCAATCGCTTGCTGCACCAGCCTTTCGCTCTGGCTGTCCAGGGCGCTCGTGGCCTCATCAAGGATCAGTAGATCTGGTTTTCGAAGTATGGCTCTCGCCAACGAAATTCTCTGGCGCTGTCCGCCGCTAAGTCGATAACCACGTTCTCCGATCTTTGTCTCGTAGCCCTCCGGAAGATCAGCAATGAAGGTGGCGGCCTGAGCCTTGGCAGCTGCGTCCATAATCTGCTCAAGCGTTGCGCCATGGACGCCGAAGGCGATGTTATTCGCGATGCTGGCATTAAAGAGGAATGTATCCTGACTGACAACCCCTAACCGTTGTTGCCAGCTCGAAAGATTAATGCGATTGAAGTCTACGCCATCAATGAGAATCCTGCCTTTTGTTGGATTGTAAAGTCCCACAAGAAGATCTGCGATAGAGCTCTTTCCAGCGCCACTTGAGCCAACCAACGCGACGGTCTGACCTCGCTTGATACTGAGCTGGATGGAAGAGAGAGCTTCTGGAAGTTCTTGGCTGTAGCGAAGATGAACACCATCCAGCTCGATCGACTCTTTCAGCGCTGTGAATGGAATTCCACCTGAACGAATGAATTGTTTGTCATCATCAAGAAGGATGTCGTTTAACCTCGCCACATTTGCACTGTTTGCGGCATAGCTTGTAGCCAGACCGGATAAGGTGCCGACCCGCTGGTTAAGTCTCTGCAAGGCGATGATAAAGGTCACCAAGCTCGGAAGAACGCCACTGCTACGATCCTTGAATATGATCAAACTGAGAGCCGCGATCAGGGCGATGGAGATGATCGGCAGCATGTTGGAAATGGGCTGTACCATATTTGCAAGCTTGCTCTGCCTGATGAAGAGCCTCTTGCTCTCGGTGAGCAAACCTTTGAGCTTGGCTCTGGAGCTCTCAAGTTGGCCTGTGCTGTGAAGCAAGCGGAGGCCCTGAATCTGTTCGTTTTGATGGCTTGAGAGCTCAACGCTTACGTCCTGTTGCTCCCTCGAGTTCCTGCGAATGCGGGGCAGCAGCATCTTCTGGACCGTATGCATGGTGGCGGCCATAGCGGCAGCAACCAGCAGAAGCCATGGAGAAATTGCCACCAGAATCGCTAGATAGATGACCAACTGAAGGCTGTTCATCAGCAGTCCGTTGGCCATGGAGATCTCCCTCTGGACGGTGCCTCCTCCGGAACCGACATAGTTCAAGAGGTCGCCAACGCGGTAGCGACTGGCACATGCGAAGCTCAGTGACAGCACGCGATCGTTAAGTTTGCCGGTGATTTCAGCGCCGAGCCGGGCGCCCATCACGGCCGTGCTGACGCTGTTCACATAACTGGTCAGGGCCATGAGGGCCTGCAGCACAACTGCCGTGGCCAGAAGCAGGACAAAAATCCAATCGCGCCCCGCACGGGTGCTGAGAGCACTACCGAGCATGTCCTTGAGCCATGGGAACTGGCCAAGGGATCCGAGGATGGAAATCTTGCTCCAATCACTGTTCTCGGGAGCACTGATGAGGCTCACCGAAATGAAGATGATCCCTAGCGTGGCGCCTTCACTGAGGCTGGCGGCCAGGCTGGTTGCAAAGTTGACGACGAGCAGCTTCCAATAGCGCTTGACTGATGTTCGAATCAGACGTGCTGCAGGTCTCGGGTCGGTGAGGGGAGAAAGCAGAGGGCTGGGAATTCGTCTGGCGATGCGATGGAGCAGCTGCATCAACGGCATGGAGGAAGGAGAGCTGAAACTGCCTAGTCAGGAATTCAAGTTTTTTGCTGATTCAGGCCTCTGAGAGGCACGCTTGAGCTGGGCGCGATTGATCAGCTTTCCTGATCAATCGCCGTTGGTCGGGAAAACAGGACACAGTCAGTTAATGACCAGGGATCGCTTTGGCAATGTTCTCCAAATGTAGGTCGTCAACGGAGGCCTGCACGAAGCTTGTAGGTGCTTATGCTGGTTGAGGCAAACAGGTTATGGGGGACATTGGTTCGCTCTCCCTAGGGTCAGCCCCGCTCACAATGGGAGTACCCGCTGTTATGAGGTCCATTCGTTCATGGTCACGCCATGACCACCCGAATGGCCATCGATGACGAACATCGCCAGAACCCATGCCGGTTCATGGCTCACCAGAAGGCGGAAGCCGTTGAGCCCTGCCTGCAGGAAGAACTCTCCCTTCAATGCCGTGGCCCAACACCTTGAGCTTCACCTCCAGCAGCCTGGACCGCTGGTTGCGGCAGCTCTGGCTTGACCGGGACCCTGGCGGGTCCTCGAGACCAGGGGGGGTCCTCACCATCGGGGCTCGCTGAGCTCAACCGGCTCCGCAAGCAGAAGCGGCTGCTGAGGAGGAAGATGGATGATTCAGGCTGGCGGCAGCGCACGTTGCCCTAGCCCCCCAGGGCCTCCGCTTGCGGGAGGAGCAGCTGTCGCAGGTAGTTTTTACCTGATCGATCAGCTTGCTGATCAGCGCTCCGTGGCCTGGCTGTGCCGCCCGGATCCACCGGGAGCTGCACGCCGTAGGCAGGCACGTTGGCCGCCTCCGCGTCACCCGGCTCATGTGTCGTGCCGAGTGGGGCCTGGACCCGCAAGCCGTTCCCCCAGGGACCAGCAGGGGCACCGCTGGGGTGGTGAGGATCCTGCTGCTGCAGAACTTCCAGCCCGGCGCCGAACGGCTGCTGGGCGGGTGACTTCACCTCCATCCCCGCCAACACGGGTTGGCGCTACCCGGCAGCTGGATCGAGCTGTTGAGCCACCGCGCTGTTGGCTGGAAGCTCGGCAGCCGGATGGAGGGCACCTGGCCGATGGCCGCGTCCCTTGGAGTGGTGTAAATCCCGAGGCCTGTGACCTGATCTGAATCTGGTCGTCAGGCGACTGCCGCGAGGGCAGCGCTTTGTAGATCCTGGCCTGGATCGTTGCTGCTGTCCAGCTTGGCCATCGACTGCTCGGAGAAGA
>CALSAP010000003.1:0-200848 GCA_943372935.1 Synechococcus sp. UW140 | reverse complement strand
AGCTCCTGGCTCAGCTCCCGCTGGCCCTTCTTGAGCTTGTTGAGCGTTTCGGTGATGTGGATCGGCAGGCGGATCGTGCGGCTCTTCTCGGCGATCGCCCGGGTGATGCCCTGGCGGATCCACCAGTAGGCATAGGTGGAGAACTTGTAACCGCGGGTGGGGTCGAACTTCTCGACGCCCCGCACCAGGCCGATCGTGCCCTCCTGGATCAGGTCGAGCAGCTCCATGTTCCGCTTGGTGTACTTCTTGGCCACGCTCACCACCAGACGCAGGTTGGCCGCCACCATCCGCTCCTTGGCGCGGCGGCCGGCGTGCAGGCGCTTGCGCAGCACCTCGGGCCGCAGGCCCACCGCCACCGCCAGTTCCTGCTGGCTGGGATCGTTGCCGCCGGAGCGCGTCTTCAGCTCTTCACGCATCTCCTCCAGGGTCATCAGCTCCTGCACCTGGCGGCCCAGGGTGATTTCCTGCTCATGGCTGAGCAGCGGCACCCGACCGATGTCCCGCAGATAGGAGCGGACCAGGTCGCCATCAACGGGGGGCATGGAACGGCCCGGGGAAGGGCGAACCACCGTCTGGACAGTGACGGGACGGACAGCGTCGGAGGTCGAGGGCTGGGCAAGGGCGAGGGCGACGACCATGGAGCTGATCCATAACTGTCTGTAAAGCGTAACATCAAGAAGTGTGAACTCCTCTCAGAAAGCGCCGATCCGCCGGGTCACCCCATTCCCAGCCGTGGCAGCAGCAGCTGGGCGGTCTTGAGGTAGATGAAAACGCCGGCCACGTCGGTGGCCGTGGTGATGAACGGGGCCGACATCAGGGCCGGATCCAGGCCGAGGCGGTCGAACAGCAGGGGCAGGGCCGCTCCTGCGGTGGCGGCCAGGGTGGTGATCGCCACCAGGCTGATGCCGGCCGAGGTCGCCACCAGCGCACTGCCCCCCATGGTCCAGGCCCAGGGCACCACCACCGCCGCCAGCAGACCACCCAGCAGCGCCCCGGCGACCAGCTCCCGGCCGATGGTGCGCCAGGGCCCCAGGGACTGGAGCCGCTGGGTGCTCAGGCCCCGGATGACCACGGTGGAGCTCTGGGCCCCGACGTTGCCACCGGTGCCGATCAGCAACGGGATGAAGGCCGCCAGCAGCACCACCTGCTTGAGCACCAGTTGCTCGGAGGCGATCACGGCCGAAGTGCCGGTGTTCGCCACCAGCAGCACCAGCAGCCACACCACCCGGCGACGGGCCACGGTGAACAGGTTGCTGCGGAAGTAGTCGTCCTCGTCGCCGGCCTGCACGGCGCCGGCGGCGTAGAGGTCGCGGGTGGCTTCCTGCTGGATGACGTCGATGACGTCGTCCACGGTGACGATCCCCACCAGTCGCTGCTCCCGGTCCACCACGGGCACGGCCAGGAAGTCGTAGCGCTGGATCACCCGGGCCACTTCCTCCTGGTCGGTGTCGGTGGCGACGCTCATCACCTCCCGCGTCATCACATCCCCCAGCCGGTCCTCCGGATCCGCCGTCACCAGATCCCGCAGCGAAAGCATGCCGCTGAGGTGACGAGACGCATCGGTCACGTAGAGGCTGTAGATCGTCTCTGTGTCGCGGGCACGGCGGCGGACGATGTCGAGGGCCTGCTGGGCGCTGTGGAACTCCTTGAGGTCGATGAATTCGGTCGTCATCAGGCGCCCGGCGGTTTCGGCCTCGTAGCCCAGCATCTGGGCCGTGACCCGCCGCTCCGTCGGGCTGAGCTCCGCCAGCAGCCGACGCACCACCTTGGCCGGCAGTTCGTCGAAGAGCCGCACCCGGTCGTCGGGGGACATCTCCTCCACCAGCTCCAGCACCTCCCCGGAGCGCAGCCGCTCCAGCAGGCTCTGCTGCACCGAACCATCGAGGTATTCGTAGACCTCGATCGCCTCGTTCTTGGGCAACAGCCGGAAAGCGAGCGCCTGCAGCGTGCGCGGCAGGGTACCGATCGCCTCGGCGGAATCCACCGCCTGCACGGGCTGCAGCAGCAGTTTGGCGCCGTCGTAATTGCCCGCCTGCAGCAGTCCCTCCAACTGGCGGGCCACCACCTCGGCGACGGCGGAGGCCTCAGCCATCGCTCCTCGCATGCCGGTGGGTACGAGTGTATGGGCTGAGCCGCTAGGGTCCGCGGCGACCTTCCCTTTGTAGAAATCCATGGCGCTGAACGTGAGTGACGTGGTGGTGCGCAGCGCCAGCGGCGAAGAGCGCCAGCTCGGCGCATGGGCAGGGACGGTGCTGCTGATCGTCAACGTGGCCAGCCGCTGCGGCTTCACGCGCCAGTACACCGGCCTGCAGGCCCTGCAGGACCGCTTCGGACCCCAGGGCTTCGCCGTGCTCGGCTTCCCCTGCAACGACTTCGGCGCCCAGGAACCGGGCACGCTGAACGAGATCCAGCAGTTCTGCTCCACCACCTATGGCGTGGGCTTTGAGCTGTTCGACAAGGTGCACGCCACGGGCTCCAAGACGGCGCCCTACGACACCCTCACCCAGGCCGAACCCGCCGGCGACGTGGCCTGGAACTTCGAGAAGTTCCTGATCGCCAAGGACGGCACCGTGCTGGCCCGCTTCAAGAGCGCCGTGGAACCGGACGGGGCTGAGCTGGTTGCCGCGATCGAGAAAGCGCTGGCCGCCTGAACGTCCAGGACCTGGCCCCGAAGCGTCAGCAGCTCAGCCCGCCAGCCAGCCGCGGCTGGGCTGCCCGGCGGCGGTGGAAGCTTCCACCTGGAGCCAACGGCGGCCGCCGGGCTCCATCCACTCACGCAACACCCGCAGCGGGACACCCGTTTCAATGCGCGCCAGCACCGGCGCCTGGCAGCGTGGGGCGCAGTGGAGTCCGACGGTGCCGCTGCTGAGCAGGGGTTCGGCCTGGCGTTCCCGGCGCCGGACATCCGGCAAGCGCCGATCACCGCCGCCGGCGGGCAGGGCCGCCGGCGCCAGCAGGGCGAAACCGAGCAGGGCTGCCCAGCGCCAGGCCGGCACAGCCATTGGATGGCGTGGGGTCATCAGATGTCGAGCTGGGCGAAATCCAGCTCGGCGCTGTGGGTCTCGATGAACTCCCGCCTCGGAGCCACCTTGTCGCCCATCAGGATCGTGAAGATGCGGTCGGCCTCGAGGGCATCTTCGATCTCCACCCGCTTCATCATGCGGGTCTCCGGATCCATGGTGGTTTCCCAGAGCTGCTTGGGCATCATTTCGCCCAGGCCCTTGAAGCGCTGGATGTTGTAGTTGGCCTTCTCACCGAAGCCCGAAAGCACCTTCTTGAGCTCGTTTTCGTTGTAGCAGTAGTTGTGATTCTTGCCGCGCTCCACCTTGTAGAGAGGCGGGCAGGCGATGTAGATGTAGCCGCCCTCCACGAGGGCCTTCTGATAGCGGTAGAAGAAAGTGAGCAGCAGGGTGCGGATGTGGGCGCCGTCCACGTCCGCATCGGTCATGATGACGATGCGGTGGTAGCGGAGGTTCTTCTCCTCGAAGTCCTCCCCTTTGATGCCCAACCCGAGCGCCGTGATCAGGGCCTGGATCTCGGTGTTCTTGTAGATCTTGGCGTCGTCGGTCTTCTCGATGTTGAGGATCTTGCCGCGCAGGGGCAGGATCGCCTGGAAGCGACGGTCGCGGCCCTGTTTGGCGGAACCACCGGCCGAATCCCCTTCGACGATGTAGATCTCCGATTCGCTCGGGTCGCGGGAGCTGCAGTCGGCCAGTTTGCCCGGCAGGGTGGAGCTCTCCAGCACCGACTTTCGCCGGACCAGCTCCCGCGCCCGGCGGGCAGCTTCAGCAGCGTTGAAGGCCTGGATCGCCTTCTCCAGGATCAGGTCGATCACCTGGGGGTTGAACTCCAGATATTCGCCCAGGGCCTCACCCACCGTCGTGTCGACGATGCCGCGAACCTCGGTGTTGCCCAGCTTGGTCTTGGTCTGGCCTTCAAATTCCGGTTCCGGCACTTTCACCGAGAGCACGGCCGTTAGTCCTTCGCGGATGTTCTCGCCGGCCAGATTGGTGTCGGCGTCCTTACGCTTGCCGCGCTTCTTGGCGAAGGTGTTCAGGGTGCGGGTGAGCACCGTCTTGAGGCCCTCGATGTGGGTGCCGCCATCCACGGTGCGGATGTTGTTGGCGAAGCCCAGGATGCTGTCGGAGTAGGCATCGACGCACCACTGCAGGGCCGCCTCCACCTGGACGCCATCCTTGGTGGCATTCACATAGATGATCTCGGGATGCAGAGGGTCCTTCTCCGCATTCATGTAGGCGACGTACTCCTTGATGCCGCCTTCGTAGTGATAAACCTCCTCGTGGGCCTCACCAGCAGCGTTGGTGGCCGCAGGCCGCTCATCGCGGAAGACGATGCGGACCCCGCCGTTGAGGTAGGCAAGCTCGCGCAGACGGGCCGACAGGGTGTGGTAATCGAACTCGATCCCGCCACTGAAGATCTCGAGGTCGGGCCGGAAGCGCACCGCGGTGCCGGTGCCGGCGTCAGGGGCGTCCTCGGAGATGAGGGTGCCGATCGGGAGGCCGCGCTCGAACCGCTGGCGGTGGACCTGGCCCTGGCGGTGGACGGTGACCTCCACCCACTCGCTGAGAGCATTCACCACCGAGATGCCGACGCCGTGCAGACCACCGGAGACCTTGTAACCGCCGCTGCCGAACTTGCCGCCGGCGTGGAGCACGGTCAGCACCGTCTCCAGGGCGCTGCGGCCGGTGCGGGGATGGATGTCGGTGGGGATGCCGCGTCCGTTATCGGTGACGCTGGCGGAGCCATCCTCGTGCAAGGTCACCACGATCGCGTCGCAGTGGCCGGCCAGGGCCTCGTCCACCGAGTTGTCGACCACCTCGTAGACGAGATGGTGCAGACCCCGGGGGCCGGTGGTACCGATGTACATGCCCGGCCGTTTGCGCACCGGCTCCAGGCCTTCCAGCACCTGAATCTGTTCGGCGCCGTAGGCCGCTTCGACTTTGATGGCGTCGCTCATTCAGAAAAGGTCTCCCCAGGGGGCTGACAAGGGCGGCGAATCCCAGGGGCGGCGGGGCGGCAATGGGGCGAAGCGGCACCCAAAGGACGCTGCGCAAAGGCCAATCTATCACCGCCGTCCCGGAGAGCCCCAGAGGCGCCTCTGGGAACCGATTTGCCCCAGGGGTGCAATCACCGCATCGATCCACCTCCGGCAGGATGGCCCGATCCCCCTGTCGCGCCCGGCCTGCGGCCGCCGCACCCGACCCCCGTGGCGCCCTCCCCCGGAGCCGATCTGCCCCTGGTGATCGCCCTGCTCGGCCCGACCGCCAGCGGCAAGACCGCCCTGGCGATCGAACTGGCCGAGGCCCTTGATCTGGCCGTGCTGTCGGTGGACTCGCGCCAGATGTACCGCCATATGGACGTGGGCACGGCCAAGCCCACGCCTGAGCAGCGGGCCCGGGTGCGCCACGAACTGCTGGATCTGAGGGACCCCGACCAGCCGCTCACCCTGCAGGAGTTCACGGCCCTGGCGGGCGCCGCGATCGCGGCGGAACACCAGCGCCGGGGCGTGGCCCTGCTGGTGGGGGGAAGCGGGCTTTATCTCAAAGCCCTGCTGGCGGGCCTGCAACCGCCGGCGGTGCCGCCCCAGCCGGCCCTGCGGGCCCAGATCGCCGACCTGGGTCAGGCCGCCTGCCACCAACTGCTGCAGCAGAACGACCCACAGGCGGCCAGTCGCATTGCCCCGGCCGATGCCGTCCGCACCATCCGGGCCCTGGAGGTGCTCTATGCCACCGGGCGGCCCCTGTCGGCCCTGCAGAGCCAGTGCCCTCCTCCCTGGCGCGTGCTGGAGCTGGGCCTGGATCCCGCCGACCTGCCCCAGCGCATCGGGCGCCGCACGGCCGCGCTCTACGACGGCGGACTGGTGCAGGAAACGGCCCAGTTGATCGATCGTTTCGGCGCCGACTGCCCGTTGCTGACCACGATCGGCTATGGCGAAGCGGCGCAGTTGCTGCGGGGCGAACTGGAGCGGGACGCCGCCATCGCCCTGACGGAGCGGCGGACACGGCAGTACGCCAAACGGCAGCGCACCTGGTTCCGGCGCCAGCACCAGCCCCTCTGGCTGACGGATGGGGCCATGGGCGGGGTTTCGGAGGCCGATGTGCTTCAAGAGGCCATGGGAGCGGCCATGGGCGGTTTAGGGTGAACAGCTAACCGCCCCTGTGAATGCCTCCCCGTCCCCGTTTTGATCGCCGTGCTCCCGTGCGGGAGCTGCCCAACATCAACGACCGCATCAGCTACCCCAACCTTCGTGTGGTGGATGCGGACGGCAGTCAACTGGGAGTCATCACCCGAGAGGCGGCCCTTGAGGTCGCCCGCGACCGCGAGCTGGATCTGGTCCTGGTGAGCGAGAAGGCCGATCCGCCGGTCTGCCGGATCATGGACTACGGCAAGTACAAGTTCGAACAGGAAAAGAAGGCCAAGGAGGCCAAGAAGAAATCACACCAGACCGAGGTCAAGGAGGTGAAGATGCGCTACAAGATCGACTCGCACGACTACCAGGTGCGCATCGGTCAGGCGGTCCGCTTCCTCAAATCGGGCGACAAGGTCAAGTGCACGGTGATCTTCCGGGGCAGGGAGATCCAGCACACGGCCCTGGCCGAACAGTTGCTGTATCGCATGGCCAAGGACCTCGAAGAAAACGCCGAGATCCAGCAGCCCCCCAAGCGG
Source organism: Synechococcus sp. UW140 (assembly GCA_943372935.1). Taxonomy (GTDB): domain Bacteria; phylum Cyanobacteriota; class Cyanobacteriia; order PCC-6307; family Cyanobiaceae; genus Cyanobium. The sequence goes on along the minus strand of CALSAP010000003.1, from coordinate 194,161 downwards.
GAAGGCCGCAACATGATCATGTTCCTGAGCCCCCGCAAACAGGCGGCCGGCAAGCAGGCCGCTGCCGCAGCCGGCTGAACCCGCCCTCAGGACGCGCTGCGGCCCCCTGGCGACCCCAGCACCTGATCGAACGCCTCCAGCAGCAGTGACCATCCCTGCTGAGCCGCCTCGGGGCGATGGTCGGCCCGGGCCGAGCACATGAAGCCGTGGCCCCCGTCCAGAAGCACCAGCCGGTGGGACTGGGCCGGGACCGCGGCCAGAACCCGGGCGGCGTTGGCGGCCGAAAGGGCTGTTTCAATCGCCGCCACATCCTCCGGGGGGATGAGGGGATCGCCATCGCCGCAGATGCAAAGCAGCGTGCCACCGATCGACGGGACCAGTTCCAGGCTGGCGGGACCACCACCGGGGCGGCCCGAGGCCACGCCGGCTCCGTAGAAATCGACCGTGACGGCCACCTGGGGCAGGCTGGCAGCCAGCAGGGCGACGTGGCCGCCGAAACAGAACCCCACACATCCCAGGCCGGCGGCAGGCACGGGCAACTGCTGCTGCAGCCAGTCGGCGGCGAGGCCCACATCGCTCAGCAGCTGATCGGCGCGGGTGAGCTCCTTGTGGTGGCGGCCCAGCGCCAGGTCGCCGGGGCCATAACCCAACTCCAGCTCAGGGGCAGTGCGGGCATAGAGGGGCACCGCCAGGGCCGCGTAGCCCGCCTCGGCCAAGCGCTGCGTGACGCTGCGGATCCAGCCATTGATCCCGAACACCTCCGGCAACACCAGAACGCCGCCCCGGGGCGATGTGCCAGTGGGCCGGGCCCACCAGCAGCGCAGCGGCACCTGGTCCGGCCGCTGGGGCTCGAGCTGCAGCCAGGAGGCGAGGCCATCGGAAGGGGACAAACCGGCACATGGCAACCGGCACATGGTCGTATGACAACGAGGGAATTGTCACGGGGCCCAAAGCTCCTTAGGGTGGCGGCCAGACCCCATGGCCACACTGGCGTGCGTTTTCACATTCAGCAGGAGAGCGACATCCCGGCGTCGACCCAGCTGTACAACCAGATCTGCTTCGCCATCGCCGCCCGGCACTACCCGCCGGGCCACCGATTGCCGAGCACGCGCCAGCTGGCCATGCAGACCGGCCTGCACCGCAACACGATCAGCAAGGTCTACCGCCAGCTCGAGACCGACGGCGTGGTGGAGGCCATGGCCGGTTCAGGGATCTATGTGCGCGACCAGCAGAACCCGCGCGAGATCAAGCCGCCGCCGGGGCTGCGCAGCAAGGCCCTGCCGGACATCGACCGGGAGGTGCGCCAGAGCGTCGACGGCCTGCTCAATGCCGGCTGCACGCTGCAGCAGGCGCGGGAACTGCTCACCCGCGAGATCGACTGGCGCCTGCGCTGCGGTGCACGGGTGCTGGTGAGCACCTCCCGCGAAGACATCGGCGCCTCGATCCTGATCGCCGAGGAACTCAAGCCCAGCCTGGAGGTGCCGGTGGAGGTGGTGCCGATCGAGGAGCTCGAATCGGTGCTGGAGACCTCCAGCAAGGGAACGGTGGTCACCAGCCGCTACTTCCTGCAGGAGGTGGAGCAGATCGCCAAGGTGCACGGGGTGCGGGCCGTGCCGGTCGACCTCAACGACTTCGGCCACGAACTGGGCATGCTCAAGGAGCTGCGCCCCGGCAGCTGCGTGGGCCTGGTCAGCATCAGCCCGGGGATCCTGCGGGCCGCCGAGGTGATCCTGCACAGCATGCGGGGCAACGAACTGCTGGTGATGACGGCCAATCCCGACACCAGCAGCCGCCTGCTGGCCCTGCTGCGGGCCTCCAGCCACGTGATCTGCGACAAGCCCAGCCTGCCCCTGGTGGAGCAGACCCTGCGCCAGAACCGCGCCCAGCTGATGCGGTTGCCGATGGTGCACTGTGCGCAGAGCTACCTTGGCGCCGCCACCATTGACCAACTGCGCAAGGAGATCGGCCTCCTGGCGGTCTGACGGCCAGAACCCATGCTCAATGCACTCAGGGCCGACCTGGCCATCATCCGGCAGCGGGATCCGGCAGCCAGGGGCACCCTGGAGATCCTGCTCTGCTATCCGGGCTTCCACGCCCTGGAACTGCACCGCCTCAGCCACCGCCTGTGGCGGCTGGGGTTGCCCCTGCTGCCGCGGATGCTGAGCCAGTTGGGGCGCCTGTTCACGGGGGTGGAGATCCACCCCGGGGCCCGGATCGGCCGGGGGGTGTTCATCGACCACGGCATGGGCGTGGTGATCGGAGAGACCAGCGTCATCGGCGACAACTGCCTCCTCTACCAGGGCGTCACCCTGGGGGGCACCGGCAAGGAGCACGGCAAGCGCCACCCCACTCTGATGGACAACGTGGTGGTGGGGGCGGGGGCCAAGGTGCTGGGGGCGATCACCGTGGGCCCCAACACCCGGATCGGTGCCGGTTCGGTGCTGCTGCGCAACGTGGGGGCCGACAGCACCGTGGTGGGCATTCCCGGCCGGGTGATCCACCAGGCGGGGGCACGCATCGATCCCCTGGCCCACTCCGCCCTGCCGGATGCGGAGGCGTCGGTGATCCGCAACCTGATGGAGCGGATCGACAGCCTGGAGAACGACGTCAACCGACTGCAGGCCTGCCTGAAGGAAGTGGCTGCCGGCAGGCCGCTGCAGGAGCCCTGCAGCGGCAACGCCCAGAATCTGCGCGATCGGGAGATTCTGGAGTTTCTGGGGGAAACCGCGAGCGGCGAGGAGGCCCCCCTCAGGCCGTGACCGCCTGGGGCACCTGGGGCTGGAACATGAACATCGAATAGATCACGTTGCGGCGCATCTGGGTCATCATCTCCAGGAACATGTCATAGCCCTCGTTCTTGTATTCGATCAGGGGATCCTTCTGGCCGTAGCCACGCAGGCCCACCGATTCCCGCAGCGCCTCCATGGCCTGCAGGTGCTCACGCCAGAGGGTGTCGATCTGCTGGAGGATGAAGAAACGCTCCGCTTCCCGCATCAGACCGGGGCGCATCTGCTCGATCTGGCCCTCCTTGATGTCGTAGGCATTGCGCATCTGCTCCTGCAGGAAGGCCTTGAGTTCCTCCATCGAAAGGCCGCCCACCTGCTCAGGGGTGAGATCCTCCAGCAGATAGATGAACTCCTTGACTTTCTCCACCAGACGGGTGAGGTCCCACTCCTCGGGCGGCAGGTCGGGGTTCACATAGGCCTCGACGATGTCGTCGATGGTGCGCTCGCCATAGCCGATCACCTGCTGCTTGAGCTCCCTGCCCTCCAGCACCCGACGCCGCTCGGTGTACACCGCCTTGCGCTGGTTGTTCATCACCTCGTCGTACTCGAACACCTGCTTGCGCATGTCGTAGTAGTACGTTTCCACCTTCTTCTGGGCCCCCTCCAGGGAGCGGGTGAGCATGCCCGATTCGATCGGCATGTCCTCCTCCACCCGGAAGGCGTTCATCAGGCCCGCCACCCGGTCGCCGCCGAAGATGCGCAGCAGATTGTCCTCAAGGGAGAGGAAGAAGCGGGTGCTGCCCGGGTCGCCCTGACGGCCGGCCCGGCCCCGCAGCTGGTTGTCGACGCGACGCGACTCGTGGCGCTCGGTGCCGATCACGTGCAGGCCTCCGGCGGTGCGGACCTGCCCCTCCTCCTGCTTGACCACCCCGTCGTACTCGCCGCGCACCTGGGCGATCAGTTCCCGCAGGCGCTGGATCTGTGGATCGTCGGTGGGGGCTTTTTCGGCTGCCTGGGCGATGCGGTCCTCGAGTTCGAGCACGGTCAGGGTGCGGTCGCCCCAGGCCGCCACCAGCTCACGGGCGAAGCTGGAGAGCGCCTTCTCCGTGTCTTCGGAGAGGCTGCAGGGGTAAAGGTTGCCGATGGCCCGGGCCTCGGTGGCGGGCCTGGAGCTGGGGGCCACGGGGCCGCCGAAGCCGGCCGGCGCTTCGTTGGAACGCTGCAGGGGCACCGGCGGACGGTGGCCCTCCTCGGGTCGCACCAGCCGGGGCAGCAGCACCTCCCGCAGCTTGAGGCGGGCCATGTAGTCGCTGTTGCCCCCGAGGATGATGTCGGTGCCCCGGCCGGCCATGTTGGTGGCGATGGTGACGGCACCGGCCCGGCCCGCCTGGGCCACGATCTCGGCCTCCCGCTCCACGTTCTCCGGCTTGGCGTTGAGGAGGTTGTGGGGGATCGCCTGCTCCTGCAGCAGGGTGGAGAGCAGCTCGGACTTCTCGACGCTGGTGGTGCCCACCAGCACGGGGCGGCCGCTCTTGTGCACCTGGGCGGTCTCGGCGGCCACGGCCTGCCATTTGGCCGTTTCGGTCTTGTAGACCTGATCGGGCCAGTCGGCGCGGGAGCGGACCCGGTTGGTGGGGACCACGGCCACTTCCAGCTTGTAGGTCTTCTCGAACTCGACCTCCTCGGTCTTGGCGGTGCCGGTCATGCCGGCGAGGCGGGGGTAGAGCAGGAAGAAGTTCTGGTAGGTGATGCTGGCCAGGGTCTGGGTCTCGGGCTGGATCGGCAGGGCCTCCTTGGCCTCGATCGCCTGGTGCAGGCCGTCGCTCCAGCGGCGCCCCGGCATCACCCGGCCGGTGAACTCGTCGACGATCACCGCGTCGGCGTCGCGCACGATGTAGTTGACGTCCTTGACGAACAGCTCCTTGGCCTTGAGGGCGTTGTTGATGAAGTGGGCCCAGGGGTCCTGGGGGTTGAACAGGTCCTGAACGCCGAGCAGCTGCTCCGCCTTCTGGTAGCCCTCGTCGGTGAGGGTGACGTTGCGCTGCTTCTCATCGACCTCGTAGTCGCCCTCAGGATCGATGCCGTCCTTGCCCATCTCGGCGGCACGTACGAGCTCGCCGGCGATCCTGGCCGCCTGCATGTACTTCTCCTGGGGACGCTCGATCTGGCCGGAGATGATCAGGGGGGTGCGGGCCTCGTCAACGAGGATCGAATCCACCTCGTCGATGATGCAGTACTGGAATTCGCGCTGCACCACCTCGGCGATGTCGCTCGCCATGTTGTCGCGCAGGTAGTCGAAGCCCAGTTCGGAGTTGGTCGCGTAGGTGATGTCGCAGGCGTAGTTGCGACGCCTCTCCGGCGGGCTCATGTCCTGCTGGATCAGGCCGACGCTCAGCCCCAGGAAGCGGTGGATCTGGCCCATCCACTCGGCGTCGCGGCGGGCCAGGTAGTCGTTCACGGTGACCACGTGGACACCGCGGCCGGTGAGGGCGTTGAGGTAGGCCGGCAGGGTGGCCACCAGGGTCTTGCCCTCGCCGGTCTTCATCTCGGCGATCTGGGCGTTGTGGAGCACCATGCCGCCGATCAGCTGCACGTCGAAGTGGCGCATGCCCAGCACCCGCTTACCAGCCTCGCGCACGACCGCGAAGGCCTGGGGCAGCAGCTCATCAAGCAGGGCCTTGCGGCTGGCGGCCGTCTCGGGCTTCTCCAGCTGCTGGCGGAACTCTGCCGTCAGCCCCCGCAGCTCCTCGTCGCTGAAGGGCTCGACCTCCTCTTCCCGGAGGTTGATCTCGGACACCAGCGGCTGGTAGCGCTTCAGCTTGCGGGCATTGGGATCACCCAGCAGCAGCTTGAGCATGGAGATGGCCTGTCCGTAGTTGCTTACCCTACCATCGCAAAACCATGGGTAGAGAGCGAAGAGTCTTGCTGCTGCAAGGGTTCTCGGCATCTCTTTCGCCGGGGATCCGCACCTCCGGACCCCTCCGGCACCGGCCGCCGAGCAGGATTTGCAGCTGATGCCCTCCACCCCGGCCCGTTGAGCACCGCCATCCCCAGGCCCCCAGGCCCCGCCGCCGCCTCCGTCAGGCTGATCCGCCACGGCGTCCTGTGCCTGCGCCTGCGCTGGCGGTTGGCGGCCCTCGGCGCCCTGCTGGATGGCCACAGCTTCTGGGCCACCGGCCGCCGACCCTCCCAGCTGAGGCGCATGCTCAGCGGCAGCCAGGTGGTGGTGAGCGCCTGGAAGGGGGGAACCTTGGTGGGCTTCGGGCGCGCCACAAGCGACGGCGTCTTCCGCGCCGTGCTCTGGGACGTGGTGGTGGCCGAGGAACACCAGGGTCGGGGACTGGGCCGACGGATCGTCGAAGAACTGCTGGCCAGCCGACACGTTGCCGACGCCGAACGCGTCTACTTGATGACCACCACCGGCGAGGGCTTCTACGAACGTCTGGGCTTCAGCCGAGTGGACAGCCAGCGGCTGATGCTGAAACAGACAAGCGGATGAAGAGATTCGAACTCTCGACCCTCTCCTTGGCAAGGAGATGCTCTACCACTGAGCTACATCCGCGCTTAGTGCCCGTTTACAGGGTGACCGGTCAACTTGCTTAGAAGACCTCAGAAATCGTACCACATGGGCGTCCTAGGGGGATTGGGCCGGAGGCTCAGCCCATAAGAGCCGAAGTGACGACGGAAACGAAATGGTCCGCTTGCCGGTCGCGCGTATATTGGAGACGTTGCGAAAGAACGCTCTGCTTGGCCTCTCGAAGCTTGCTTGCGCTGCCAAGGAGAGAGGCAATGCAGTCCGAAGCCAGTTTCCAGTCACGTGGATCATAAGACCAGCCAAGGCCCCTTTCCGCAACTTCCATGCCCGCCTCACTGCATGGCAAAACGATGGATGGAATCCCAGCTCCAATATACTCCATAACCTTAACGGGGAATGAGCCGAGCATGCTGGGGTCACTGGAATGTACCGATAGTCCGATGTCGGAGTCACGGACCAGCTGCGCAACCTCGCGCTGAGGCATCGCAGGTAGCACAGCAACATTGCTAAGACAACTTGCAGCAATGATATCAATTTTAGGTCCATAGCCAACCACCAGAAACTCATGAGGAGGGCACGTGGCCTGGCAGTGACGAACAATCTTCAGAAAGGTGTCTACATCAAAGAAGCGCCCAAAGAGACCATGAGTGATCACGCGGGGGACGGAAGAGGCGAAACTGTCTAAATCAGGTACAGAGCGTGGCTGAAAGATATCAGCGTCAAATCCATTACGAACAACCTCAACAGGACACTGGAAATCCGCCCTTAGGTCACTTGCCAGAGAATATGTAACGGTAACGAGATGTTTAGCGTAGGCACACATCTCGAGCTCTAGCCGAAGAAAGAGCCTCCCTAGCAGTGATCCTGGAGATATCAAGCCAAGGGAGAAGAAGACCCTCGGGTAGCGATCTCGGATATCCAGGACGTAGGGAATGCGACGAAGTCGTGCAGCAAGAACACAAAGACCGGCCATAAAGAACGGTGGTGTAGAGATCACCACTACAGAACGCTCTCGGGAAATCAATAATAATCTTGCGCCCATCAGAAAACCTAGCCAGAACTCCCGGAACAGACGGAAAACACCTTCTGAAGTGCTGGCTGGTGGAGGCGCACTGACTCCATGCACAATGTGCCCGTCAAAGAGACGCCGACGACCGGAAGTGATCAGGCGGACCTCAATCCCATCGCTTCGCAGCCGTCGAACAAAACATTGAGTTCGGATAGAGACGGCTTTTTGAACAGGAAAGAACTCAGATACAAAGAAATAGACATGACTCTGTCTCATGTCTAAAATACTTGATGCAAAAGAGGGGGCAGGGTCTCACTCACAATGACTCAAGCCCCATCACTTCAGCCCAGATCGCAGTATTGAATAGACGCCATTGATCTCGGCGGTCTAAACCCTGCCAAGCCGATTGTAAACCGGTGAGATCGGCAATCTCGGCCATGATGGGTGACTGCAGTATCCGTTGCAGCATCAGAGAAGATCTAGGCCCGATCCAGGATCGCTCGGGCGCATTGAAACCCAGTTTACTCCGACGCCATGCTATCTCGGGAGGGAGAATGACGGAACTGCGAAGGGGATATTTACTCCACCCGTGATGGATCTTCTCAGACGTCGCCAGTGAGAGACAAGCCTCAACAAGACGATAATCAAGAAACGGTAGTCTTGCCTCGACTGAATGCGCCATGGAGTTGCGATCCTCATACCTGAGCAGGGCGGGAAGACTGGTATGGAATAGCTCCAAGAGATGAGTTCTTGGTGTATCAAACGAAGCTGCAGAGATGGCGCGAAAAAGCTGCTGTGAAGGATCTGTAGATAGCCGTAGGAATGAAAGCCGCTTTTTGGTAAAGGCTATACGTAAAGGGCCAAGAGAGGTACCCACAAGATATTTCAGGGTACTGATCGGGTTGAGGCCGGAATTGACCTGCCAACTATTGAGAAGGGCACGGGTCAGTCCATATAACCCACGTCGGCGCCATGCATCGGCAATGGCCAGCACGGTATATTTGGAGTAGCCAAGCAAAACCTCGTCGGCCCCTTGTCCGTCAAGCATAACTTTGCAGCCATCTGCTTTAGCGGCCTGCATCACAAAGTATTGCATGAAAATTGACGGTGAGCCAAATGGCTCTTCCTGCGCAAGACACACGGCCTCAAGCTGGGACCAAAACTGATCAGGTGTAGGAACAACAGTGATCATTCGACAGCTGGCGGCGTCGGCGACGAGACTCGCGTAGGTATACTCGTCTACTTCACCATCAGTGGCACGTGCGTGGATGCAAGTGGGAGGGTGAACTCCGTCATGGTGTCGAGCTTCAGCTGCCAACATTACAATCGATGAGCTATCTAGGCCGCCGGACAAACAGCTTCCCACTGTTACATCGCTTCGCATGCGCAGGCGCACAGAGTCTCTTAAAAGACTGGAGATTGCGGAAGCATGGACTGTTGAATGTTGAGAAACAGCAGACTGTAGATCATACCAGCGCTCAATAACCGGAGAAGCTCCGCCGGGCGCGACTGAAAGGCTATGGCCTGGTGGAAGGGAGTAGATATCCGAAAAGAATGTCTCGGCTGACGAGTTAGTGATTCCGGTATAGAGGTAGGCAGAGAGTTCGTTGGGGTTAACCTTGGTCCCAATTCCCACGGCGCGCAGCTGCTTAATCTCTGAAGCCAGAAATAGTTGCCCCCTAGACTGGGCCCAGAAAAGAGGCTTTACTCCGAAGCGATCACGGCTACAGAAGAGATGGCCCCGCTGTCTATCCCAAATAGCGAAAGCCCACATGCCATTAAATCGATGTTGGCAGGAAGGGCCCCAATGCGCATAAGCCGCAATAAGAACTTCAGTGTCAGAATTAGTACGAAACTGAAAACCTAGCGAGATGAGCTCGTCGCGCAGTTCCAGGTAATTGTAGATCTCACCGTTAAACACAAGTACGTAGGCATGATTCCAGTGAAAAGGTTGGTCGGCTGCGTGGCTGGTGTCGATGATTGCGAGGCGGCGATGACCCAGCCCAATACGAGGTTCACGGTAGACACCCGTTCCGTCTGGGCCACGATGCCCAATCATCGCTTGGAGAGTATCTAGATCGGTTTGCTGTGCACTGGAGGCGGAAAGAGCCAGTACAACGGAAATTCCACACATAATCTATGATAGCAACTGCTGTCGGGATAGCGCAATGGAATGGACAACATGAATAAGAACATGCTCCTCATTCTCCCAGCAAAGCTCGCGAGCAGCCCGTTCAGTGTTGGCCTTCATTCGGAGGATGGAATCGGGGGTAAGGCTAAGAAGTGCTTGAGACAAAGCTCGTGGAGTGAAGTCAGAAGCAACAACACCGATATCATACCTCTCTATAATGTCGGCAACAGCCGGCGTAGGTCCTGCAACAATAACCAAGCGAGACTGAATAAATTGAAAGAGCTTATTAGGCAGACAGAAAGTATAGTTGGCATTTGAAGGATATATGGATAATATGCCTACATCGTAATGGGACCCATATAAGATAAGCTCTTCTTGAGGAATCGGGGGGAGGATAGAAACACCATTCGGCGTTGCAAGTCGTTGAAGGTATCGAATATATCGTGTGTTTGCTCCAGTCAGCAGGAAAGATCCACTGAATCTAGGACCAGCGAGATAGACCGCCTTGATCATCTCCTCGATTCTTCGAGAGGGGTGCGCAAGACCATGGTGAATCACTCGAATAGGTTGACGAGCAGAACCCACTGTAGGAAGAGCATGGTAGGGGGAGACATTTCGCAGCAATAGGAAGTTAGTTCCAGTGTATTCAGCCCAGAATTTACAAAGCTGAGGCTCAACGCAGAAGTGAGCAGCGGCTTGCAATGCAAAACGAGAGCACCATCGGATGTAAGGCCGAGCAAAGAGTCTCCACAATAGATTGTCGTCAAGCTCACCTAGACTGAACTCATGAGCATCAACTACACAACGCCGACCATCAAGATCAGCCAAGAATGGCCATGAGGATGCGTCGTTGAGTATAACGATGTCAGGCTTATGCAAGTCAAGGAATGCCAGGACATGCTTACGGCTGCTTCTAAGTGAGAAGAACGCTGAGAACCACCTAAACGTCAATAAAAAGATGACCCAGGGCCCGGCTCGCAGTAATGACGTTTGTGGTACTTCAAGATGCTCTATATTCATGCCCACACTAGGTCCATAGCCTACTGTGACAACTCGGGAAATACGCTGTAGGGTAGAGATCTGACGTAGTATCCTACTATCCGAAGCCAACGGGCTAAACGAAATTACAGCTATCACCAGGTCCATAAAGACAGAAGTAGATTGTAATAAAAAAGTTGAAATACAATGTTTAGGTTAGATGAGGTTGGCAATTGGCTAACATGCCAAAAGAAAGCGAGAGAAAGGTAGAGTCTCGCATTCCCAAGTATAATGAGATGCAGCGGAGAACGAATTCTGCTTACACGCTCGGATTCTCTCAACATCAAGGAGTTTAATTTGGTCGGCAATGGCTATTGGGTCTTCATGAGAGGTGAGGATAATCCCCAGATCGTGAGATTGAACAATTGTCGCCATTTCGAATGAATTGTCTACGCAGAGGCACAAGCCAGCAGTAATATATTCGAAGAACTTATTGGGAAGGCTAAACCGCTTTTGCGGCGAGTACTGGGGCTGAGCAAAGTAGCCTATATCAAACTTATTGTTAAAAGTAATAATATCTTCGTAGTGGACCATCCTGTGAACAACGATACGGATACGCTCAGGTTCATCCAACTCCGCAATAAGAGGATTGAGGAATATTTCATCTATAGGCCCAACAAGATGAAGACTATAGTTAGCGGGAAGATTAGTAAAGGCTTTTATCAGTTGCTCTAAGCCACGCCCAGCACAAATGAGTCCACTGTATAGAATTTGAATATTCTCTGGATTGACGCTTGAAGGGCTTGATACAGTGGTTTGAAGATGGCTAGAGGGAATATTACGGCAAAGGCGGGCTCTATTGGAGATCTCGGGATAATCGAGGATTAATTGCTGAAGAATGCCTGGGGAGACGACTGAGAAATAGTCGACATCTCGGAAGAACTCGCGCTGAAAGGAGTGTATGAGTGGCGCTACTTGAGACTTAAACTGGTGTGTATCATACTGTCCTGTAGCATATTCATGAACGTCTAACAGAAGAGGAACTTGGAGGAGCCGAGCTGCGTACAGTCCAGGCAGCAGCGTAAAGAAGTCATGAGCTATAACTAACCTAACGCTACCACTATTGACTAAGTCATTGGATGCGGCCTGTCTGGTCGCACGCCAAACCGAAAAGAAGCCTGGTGGTGTAATCCAATGAATTGACAGCAAGACTCTGTTTAGAAAGAGTGTAAAGTTTCTAAGAGGTCGTGGACTTGGTGGAAGCCGGTCTCCAAACAAGAGCAGGAGCTTGGTGAATTGATGAATAGCAGCGAGAACAATTTTTTCACGTACATTTAATTGGTCGTCTACAAGTACACTTGACCAGAGCTGTATCTTAACTTTGTTGGTAAAGCTTCTGTCTGTTGGAAGGCCTATGAAACCTGTTTCAAAGCCAAGCTGAGTTGCGGTAACAACCTGCCTAAGAAGACGTGGTTCGCTGACACCCGTGGAGAGCGCTATGGCAAAAAGATAAGGCGGGCTTTCATGAGAGTGATTGGCAGTTCTTGACCACCGAGTGGGCCGTCTGCTGGATACAACACCGATAAAGGTGCTCAACTCATGGGTTAAGCTGCCAATAACGAATAGTGTACGAACAATATTAACAATTGCATGCTTTGCGCTCGATAGAATATTGGCCAAAGCAAGAGGTGCACGCAATAGACACTTTGCCTTCCCTATGCTCTTAGATAGCAACTGAAAGCTTCCGCTCTTACTCATTGAAAAACGTTCTCATGATTGCGTAACGTCGCAGCCAAGCCCAATCTAGACCACGCCGAGGAATCCGGAGAAATCATAGTATGGTACAGTTTGATAGCATCATCAGTGAGATCATTCATAACGCCCAAGAACAATTTACGGAGAAGGTGATGACTATTTGAGGATGGTATGGCTTCGAACCCTAGCTTCGCAAGGTTTTGCGGTCGGACAAGATTAGCGTGTATCTTATCCGCCTTGGCGATTCGCTCTCGCAGAATGGTCTTCTCAGGGAGATGTGTAGGATCATCGAGGGATTTCAAATAAGTGGAAGCCAAGGCTCTGACGGCTGGGTCAAGGTATGGCGCTCTGGCCTCAACACCAAACCGCATAGAATTGCAGTCTACCGAATATAGATTGGCTGGCAATGACAGGATGTATAGTTCATAGGTCTGATAAACCAGAAGAGGGTGGTTGTTAGTATTTGCGATGAGTTGATCTACCATAGAGCTTTGCAAGCAATGGCGCATGATTTCGATGCGCGCCTCTGAGCTTATGTCCCGCAGTTGAGCAGGTATATAGTTATACCCAAGAAAGAGCTCATCAGCGCCTTGACCGTGCACTGCGACCCTAATGCCCTTAGTCGAGATGTTTTGGTAAACGAGATATTCACAAATGCAGGAGAGACCATCGGGAAAGATCTCAAAGGCTGAACAAAAGTCACAAAAGGACTCCGTGATGGTTGATTCATCAATCTGGACAATGTCAGGAGCATATCCCAAGTTTGCACTAAGCTTGGTCACCAGTGAAGATTCATCCACTTCAGAAGAGGATTTGGGGAGGCAGAATGTGAATGGCATAAAGTTAATATGTTGTTTCTTTAAACTCACCGCCAACAGATTCGAATCCACACCCGAGGACATGAGGAGTGCCGAGGGAAGGGTCCGTTCCGTATACGCCCTTAACTGTTCGCCCTCCAATGGATCCCATGAAATGCTTACGGGAACCATTGGGGTAACTGTAGCAATAGGCTTATCAGCAAACGACCAAGAGTAGAGAGAGCCACATCTCAAGCTGCTGACCTCTTGATATGGAGTGATGCCTTGTGCGAGGAATTGATTTGAGGAAAGCCCCTTCTGAAAACGAGTGAAATATTCTGGATCGAAGGAGGGCAGAAAGTTCTTGATCGCGGACAAGTAATCAATTCGTGACGTAAGATAGAGACCTTGGCTATCATGGTGGGTAACGTAGAGAGGCTTTTGGCCGAATGTATCGCGACACGCATAGACGATGGACGTCTCCATGTCGATCAACACAATTGCAAACATCCCCTCAAGAAGAGATAAGGCCTTCAGACCTAAGGCGGCGATGCAACTTGAAAGTGCATGTGTATCGCACGTGGCAGAATTGTCATACTTCTGAGCCAGCTCCCGCCAATTATAAATCATTCCATTAAAGAGAAGCATCCAACGCTCCTCAATCATGATAGGCTGATTCCAATCATTGATCCCAAACGAAGATACATGCAAATGAGAGAAGTAAGCCGAAACATGCACTTTGCTGGTTGATACCACCAAAGAAGCAAAGAGATCAGGCCCCCTAGAATTCATCAATGACTTTAATCGGTCCTCATTGGGTAGACAGGCACTTGATGCTCTTGGGCTTATGAAGCAGGCTATTCCACACATATTAATTCAGGAACTGGGGGCCGACACATCTTTTGTGCATGCTACGACTGCAATCCTCATACGCTTCTTTAATTTTCTCGGCATGCATCAGATATAATGAGTCTTTGGGTGCGCTCAACATTTCTGCATTAATGTCATAATCAAAGAAAGAAGCCAAGTCCATTAGTGTTACGCCAGCCTCTAGATCAAGCAACTGCAGCTCGTGTGAATCTCTTGTTTCAAAGAAAGTAGACAATGTGATTAATCGAGCATCCATGTCAGTCGTCCATTTGCCAATAAGATTGGATGCTATAGGGCCAAATGGACTGTGTTGCCAGCTTTGAATGGTTTCACGAGGATTGACCGCACGATCAAGGGAAACTTGATGATGTATAGCTTGGTCAACAATGCATGCCCCCTCCAAGTCAACAGCAAGAAACTGGAAGATGCTGTCGAGAGTAAGTGTTGGATTGGTGACAAGGTCCTCATAGCGACAGACATGCACAAACTCTCTATTTGCCAAGGCTTGGATCATGGCAGCGTCAAGAATCCAGATGCTAATGGCACTTTGAAAGGAGAGATGACGCCTTAGCAATGAGCATATCGTATCAAAAGGATGACGAATCGTGAGAATTACGCGATCGCCTGTTTCACCTAGAAAGCGCGATGAACTATAGAGGTTAGGGGGAGATTTTTCGCAGAAAAATCTTTTGCCTCTATATTGGCAGACACGCTTAGAAAAGGCTCGATAAAAACTAAGTCCATCATCACATCCAGAAATTATGTCAGAAAGCTCATGTACTGTAAGACCGAACCAGCCCAGGTCGTCAATGTCACAGAGATGACTGAATGGCAAGAATCCCCTTTCAAGAGTCCAACGATTAGGCTCTAGTGAATAGATTGGGGCTGCCAATCCATCCAATATTCCTTGACGCCATTGACTGCCTCGTTCCATCCAAAAAAAAGGATGTGAGAACAAACTCAATTCCGGCCCTATGCAAAGGGAGGAATGCGAGTTCATTAACACACTAAGTAAAGAACTTCCCGAACTAGGTGTGCCCCCGACTAAAGCATTTCCCAAGCCCTGCAGGCCCCAAATAACTTTGAAACATTGTCTCACACTACCACATTGTGCGAGGCTCAAGTGACGTGGACCCCAGAAACTGAACCAGCTCTTATGAGAGTTTACCTACCGGCCAGACTTGGCCAGGAGAAGCCCCATGAAACGCAAGCGTCACACCCCCGAGCAGATCATCCGCAAGCTACGCACTGCTGAGCAGCTCCTCAACCAGAGCCAGACTGTCGCTGATGTCTGGGTCCCTGAGGTTTCCGTGCCCATCTACCACCACTGGGAGCAGCTCTAAGGGGCATGAAAGCCAACGAGGCCAAGCGCCTCAAGGAACTGGAGCAGGAGAACAGTTGGATCAAGCATTTGCTGGCTGACGCTGACCTCAACAAGGGGAAGCTTAAAGAGGGCATCCTGAGAGAGTTACGTAGGGATTCACCCCCCAAGCAGAATGCAGCAAGAACGTCTTCTTGGCAAATCATCAGGTTGCAGCAGATTGATCATTCAGAAGCATCCATTGAGATCTTCGGGCTGCTCCATTGCCCATAAGAAGCTGCAGCCAGTAGACCAAAAGCACAAAGAGAAGCTCCAGTCACTTCTCGAGGTTCATCACCAGCACTTTCAGTGCAATGGCTGAACCCTGGGTGACTGCAAGCATCTCTCGAATCAGACCCAGCCCATAGCAACGTTTCCCCTGACCGATTTATCCTTCGACAGCGTTGCGCTGCCGCTAGTCATCGAGAAACTGCAACTACTTCTCTTCAGCCACTAACGCAGGATCGCTTTTGGGGCGTCCCAGGCGCGGACCACTCAGGCGGATTTCATGACGGAGACAGATGAATCAATTGGCCCGAGTCCGATAGATCTGATCGGCACAGATGACCATTGGGTAGTAGCCATGGCGGCGGTGATAGGCTTTTGCCAGGACCTTCAGGTCTGCTCCTTCGTTGTAGGGGTCGTAGCTCAGCAGATTCAGGAACGTAAAGCCATCGCCTGGCACCGAGATGGAGATTTGGGCTCCAGACTCAACGTTGCACCGTGTCTTGCCACGCACGATTGGCCTGATGTGAGATTGACAAAGGCTGACAATCCGGTGTGAAATGCTTCTGCCGTCAGAGTGGTAGAGAATTCAATGTTGACGGACCAGTTCGCTGAACACCAGCAGCTTCTGGTACAAGTGCCTACCGGCTGCGAGAAGACTCGTCCCGGGAGCGGTCAAAGAATCGATGCTGGCCAGAATGCGCTCCAGATGACCAAGCTGCTGCTTGATGGTCTGAAGGATCTTGATGATGCGAGCCTGCTTCTTCTTGGCTACGGCTAGAAACTGCTGCCTGGCTTTCATGGGCTGCGTACCAGGCTAGAGGCCAAAGGAATCTCTGACCTGAGGCACATCGCATCCATCAGCTGCTGGGGACCTCTCGTGACTCACTGAGAAGGGATGGATCAGTCGGGTAAAGGGTATCGGCTGGGGCGCATGTAGCGTCGATCAACGGTGAATCCTGGTTGGTCGATCATTCGGACATCGGCGCTTGCTGATTGCCACTGTTAGCTGATCCAATGCCTCAGATACCATCGTCTTCTTCCTGCGACTCTGCAGATCGAACCACAGTCAGCCCAAGACGAACGATGCGCTCGTTGCAGTCATTGACAACTTTCTCCGGTAACCGCTTGCGGTAACAGACGATCATCGAGAAATCAAACGGTGCCGAATACTGAAAGGCCTCCAAGCCCATGAAGAACTGGAGATAAGGATGCTCCTTGATCTGCTCCACCAGTTCTTCATCAGTGGGCCCCATGAGAGCCTTGACGATAAATGTCCCGAGTGCGATTCGGAATGGCTTGGCTTGTGCTCCAAACCCCTTGCAGAACTGCGATGCGCAGTCGGCCTCCAGGTTATCCCAGTGGATGAGTTCGGCCAGCTTGATCCACCGATTTTCGCCGGAGCGTTTGCCGCCAAAGGGAAGGAAGAAGTTTTCAACCGAGAGCTGATGGCAAGGCTCGCGACGGTAGATGCGGAGAACGCTGGACGGCTTATCGGCGATGTCGTGCTGATTTGCATACATTCTACCGCCGATGATCGCTCAGATCCAAAGCGGTAAATGCCTCCAACCATTTCTCAGGAAGCCCTACCTGCATGTAGGGGCCACAGTGCCTGGGGAGCCCGTAATAGTCATTAAGCCCATACTGAGATAGTGAGGCCGATGCCATGTTAATCCGGCCTAGAATTTAGCCGAGCCAGGGGCCTATGCTGCGCACCGAGGTGAGGCCATCTAACTCTACAATATCTGGCAGGTTTCACCATGCCGAAGACTGTCAACAGGCCGAACTCTGATAAGGTCTGATAAGGCTTCCTGCATGATCAGTGATATTTGATGACAATAACAGCGCGGGAGGGTCGGAATTATTGGTTTGATAGACATGCATGTGAATCATGGAGACCTCATAATGGTCGGGATTAAATGCATTTGCCAGGATGAGCCAGTCACCATCCCCCAAGGAATCCAGAGCTTCCCGAACAGCTCTCTGAGGCCCCTTGCACCGGACGATGACGTTACGTTCCATAGCGATGCAGCAGACTGAACTGATCATAGTCTGCAACAGATTACAGGCATTGGCGTACAAGTTTCCTGTGACTCCGCTTAGCTGATGAACAGCTTGCGTCATCTTCAGTCCAACTGGAAGACCAAGGGCATCGGCCTGCAAGGTCAGTTTTTGAATGATGTCGTGATAAATTCCAAAGCTAGCCGCCTTATCAGATTGTTCTTGGTCGCAGTCTTTCAGGCTAACATTCAAGGGCAAAGGAAGGGAGCGACTATATAGAGACTCAATTCGTCTCTGCATATATGCTTCATAGGCTGGCAAGACCTCAGAGCTGGTTCCATCCATAGCCAAGCGGCCATCACGGATCCAGATCACACGTTCGCAAAAGTCCCTGATCTGGCTTAAACTATGGGAGACACAAATAAACGTTGAATCATTGGCAATTGAGCGGATACGCTGGGCCGAACGCTGAGCTGTTGTGATATCCCCCGCTCCCAAGACCTCATCAACCAGCACAATTTCCTTGTGAATCGAAGTCTTGACTGCGAACTGAACGCGAGACTTCATCCCCAGTGACAACGTGTAAAAGGGATCGTAGAATCTCTTCCCAAGTCGACAGAAAGCCTCGATATCTTGCATCAGTGCATTCCGCTGTGATCGGGATGCGCCCTTGAGCTCCAAAAACAAGGAGGCAATCTGGAAAGAAGTCTGATCAGGATGGCTAAGGATCTCAGCATCAAAAAGTGTCTCCACTGCGCCATTCACAGTAAGCACACCCTCTGACGCAAGAATGTCTCCTGAGATCAACTTAAGCAAGGTAGATTTACCGCTTCCATTCTCGCCGATAATCCCAACTGACTGACCATTGTATATGGTCAGATCCAAGTCGGATAAGGCCTGTATTGAGCTACCTTGATAGACTTTGGAAACCCCCTGCAGGCAAATGGAAATGCTCATCAGGAATAGTCAATGATAGTGCAATCGGATAGGGTTAGTGGATGGAAGACACTTCCACTGCTTATTCCATTTAGATTTGCGCCTGGCACAATGCGACTAAACTTGTGAAGATAGTCCTCTCTTGTTAAGTCTTCATTAGAAGTCAACATCTTGGCTGTATTAAACAAAGAGATGCTAATCTCAGCAACTGTATTCGATATGTCTAAACATGGCAGCTCAAATTCCAACACTGGTGAAGAGTCGGGATTAAGGACGAGCTCGTATGACTGGTTTTGGACAGTCATAAGCCTGATGCCATTGGATCCCCAAAAGGTGATGATCGCTGTAGGCCAAAAAGTGCCAGCAACGTTAGAATGGTAGTTGATTCTGATTGAGTCTGGGATGCCATGAAGTGGCTCAGCAAGACGGTCAATGACTTCCACCATAACTCCAGAACTATAGATTAGCTGTACTGAGGTGATCTGAAGGCGAAGGTTTGAGGCAATCCTAGCCCCACTAGGCACAATATCTTTTGACTGGCAGAGTTGACTGCTGATGCCAGTAAATGCTAAAGAGAGCGCTTGACTTTCATAGGCACGTGCGACTACATCAATACTGCCACTCGCTTTGACTGTGCCAGCATCAACCCAAAGACCATGGTCGCAATATCGTTGCAGAAGTTGAGTATTGTGTGACGTCATGATCACGATCTTGTCCCCAGCTGTTATCAACTTCAACCACTGGAAACACCGTTCATTCCAATAGGGATCACCAGAGCCTAGTATTTCATCGAGCAGAATCACAGGCTTCTGGGTAGATGTTGCGATCCCGAAAAGCAACCGAGATTTGGTACCTAAAGATAGCGTGCCAATGCGCGCATCAATACGGTCTCTAAGATCAAAAAAAGAAAGAATCTTCTCGACCCACAGCTTTCGTTCTGAACGACTATATGTGGACAGATTCGTCGTGATGCAATCATGGACAGTGATCTCATCGTCCATAATCACGCGAGTATTGTCAATCATTTCAATGCCCTCATCGGGCACGTAGAGATGACCACTACTTGCAACCAGGCTTCCAGTGAGAAGTTTAAGCAACGTACTCTTGCCAGAGCCATTCAAACCCATAATACCAATGATCTCTCCACTTTGTACCTGGAATGAGATGTCCGATATCGCCAGGAATGTACGTGAGAAGCGAGGCTTGAGAGGCTTTGGGTGCCTGAAGTGGGGCTGATTGAATAGAATAATGTCGCAGAGTTTATGAATGGTAGATAATGGCGGAATTAAATACTCCTTGGAGAGGGACTCAACTCTAATCATTATACCAGAGAATCCTGAACAAGTGGTAGCGTTTTGCGGTAGAAACGTGCGCCTAGAGATGAGGAGATCAAACTCAAGCCCGTGCAGGCAGCCAGCATTTTCCAATTGACTGCTGCCTCAATCGTAAGCGTTTGAAGCAACACACAATAATAATACAAGGGGTTAAACATGAACATTGCGCGAAGGGCTGCCGGAATCATGGACGGCACATAACTAATCGGTGTCACAAGCAGAAGGACAATACCCACATAGGGAATCAAGAACTGTATATCCTTGAAAACAGCAGCAAACATACACAATAGACGGCTAACACCAACGCAGAAGAAGGTAAACTGAACGAGTACTACTGGCATCCAAAGAAGATGCAGGAGTTGGTGAGTGGAGATAACTGACAATACGGACAGGAGGCCCATGCTGATCGATAGCGGCACAAGTTCAGTGAGCACGACCTTCATAGGAATGGCATCAAGACTCAATCCAAAGCTTCTAAGTCGGAAGTCTCGGCGAAGCGCGTTTGAACTGTTTGACAGAATATTCATCAAAGTCAATAGGAGGATCAATCCAGCATAAACATTTGTGATATACTGAATAATAGAAAAGTTAGGCAACACGACCTTGTACACGACGCTATAGGTAAGGCTATAAAGGGCAAGCAGGAAGATGGGACCCAATACGATCCAAGCCAAGCCCAGTCGACTCCCTGAGTAGAGCGATGAATAGTGCGAACGGATTAGGCGCGTGTAAAGAAGCCGGTGCTTGACAAGATCACGTGTAGTGTCGACAATATCCAGTGTCATTACGCGGTGCCAATCAAATGGTTGATCAATGGGATTGCACGGAGACGATGATAGTATTTCCTGTAGAAGCCATCGCGCTGGTCTTTCCAGTTTGTGAATTCAGTATAGTCTCGTTTAGGAGTTTCATCGACAAGCTCAATGAATCGATCTCGTGTTATGTTTAGTTTAGCTGCAATAAAGTCGATATCCTTTTCGATTTCCCGCTGGTCGTAAAGAGGTTGCTCGAGTTGCCTCAATGCCTCGTTCCGGGTTATCTCACCTGATAGCACCAAACTGCTAAGATGCGCAAGCCGCTTATCAAACCCAAATCTCTTAGGCAGATAATACGACTGAAAGAAATGCGTCCAGCGAGATTCATAATGTTTACCTCCATAATAGCGCCAACCAATGGTATTTAATTCTTTGATTGCTTGAGCCTTGGAATAGTTCATATAATTTAGGGGTGCATAGGTCTTGAGACCCTTAATAAAGGGATAGACGACCAATTGTTCGTATAGCCGAGTTGTGGGGATTCTGCGGTAGGCATTGCCAGCACCAAATCGCAAACAAATATCCTTAATGTGATCACGGTCAGTAGCATCATATCCCCACGACTGCGGGAGGATGGACTCCGTGGCGTAGTTACTGCCAGACACGATAGAACGTATCTTCTCTCGAACAGCAATTCGATACAGTCCTGAGAAAAAGACATGGTCCTGAGGAATATCTTGATTGCACACCCCTGATTCCAGGAAAGCCAGCTGGACTTTGCGGATCGCGTCCCAGTCGACAACAAGAGTTTCCAGGTCAAAACCGGAGTATTCTACTACCCTGTTAATATTGTCAACTGCCAACTCGGAATTCCAGCCAGCATCAACATGCACGATTAGTGGATTGAGACCCCAGCTTTTGAGGCGATAGACAACATACGAACTGTCAACACCACCACTTATTCCAACGGCGCAATCATATCGAGAGCCCTTGATGCGTCGAGAGCGAATTTCTTCGAGAACTGGGTCGAGCTCGTCCTTACCGGTTCTGAAGAAGGACCAAGCCGGCACTACCGACTGATCGAAATACTGGCAGTGACTGCAGACGCCCTGATCATTAAAGGTTATATCCGGATCGGAAGTATCCATGATACAACGAGTGCATCGAATCATAATGTTGGCGGACGATCTTTCAATTGGAGATTTAACAGCGTCTCACATCTTGTCGTACCTGTCAATAGAAACAGTACATGCTGTCATACCCTCAGTGAGTTTCGCAACGTGTTCCTGTGGGTAGCTGATCAGCACTGCATCATGGGGAGGTCGTAGGCTAACAAGACTGGAAACCCCCACGCCAGTAAACCCATCCTCCCAAAGCTGCTTACACTCTTGATAGTTAGCAACTCCACCGTAAGCGGTCACTGGGATTGCGGGCTGGATCCGTTGACGCAGATGACCTAGGGAAAAGCCCTGTCGAGTGCCTTCACGACTGACATCTACCAAGATGATTTCACCTGGTCGGCTAACATTTGCATCTTTCAATACCTGATCGAGTCGGTAGCGAAACCTTGCTCGTCCCTCCCGATAATCGTAAAGAAAGGAACGCCTGAAAGGCTTCATAAAAGTAATATTAAGGATCGAACAGACACCGCTTCTTCCCAGCATAGCCGTCACGTCATTGAGCAACTGCCAGTCACTGGGGCGATAAATTCCAATAGCAACTCTCTCAATTCCTGCATTGACCACCTTGCGTGCATCAGCCGTGGATCGAATGTTGCCTGCGTAGGTGATCGGGACAAAGCAATTGCTCGAGATCTCCTCTAGTAGTTCTTCATTGATACCGTTCCGAAAGGCAGAGCTGTCATTAATCAGCAGCTCGTCGGCCCCCTTCTCAAGAAAGATGCGCGCTATGTTGACCGGATCGCCCAAATACTTATAAGGTCTGAAACTCCTAGTTTTGACCAGGGCGCCATCCTTGATCAATAAAACGGGAATTAGCCTGTGCATTGATGCTTCAAGAAGTTAGAAATCACATCAAGTCCATACATGCTACTCTTTTCAGGATGATATTGAACACCGTAGATTTGGCCACGTTCGACCGAGGCAGCAATCGGAAGCCTGTCTCCACATTCGTTCACGACGATAGTCTCTTCGTCACTTGATCCACCCAGGAATCCATAACTGTGTACAAAGTAGTAGCGGGAACGCTGGCCTGGACGACCGAGTATGCCGGAGTAAGAAGGAGGATAAGTCACTGACCGCCAGCCAAGCCTGGGCAACACAATCTCAGGCCCGATGGCGCCGGCAAGGCATTGGATCTTACCTGGGATCAATGCGAGACCCTCGCCGGGAGATTCGTCACTGCTTTCAAACAATAACTGCATACCAAGACAGATACCAAGCAGTAGCCCATTGGCACGGAGATGGTCGTCGATGAAGCGACGCCAAGCCGGAGAAAGGGCACGACAGCCTGCCTGAAAACTACCGACACCGGGAAGGATGAGATGGCTGAACCGTTTTGGCTTGGGCTCCCTTAACTCCTGCGGCACAACACCTAAATATCTCACGGCATTGAGAACACTTCGAACATTGCCCGTACCGGCGGCAATGACACCTACCACAGGCTGCAACGTATCAATTCCGCTGACTGTCAAAGTCACAACCTGCTCATGGGTTGATACATAATTAGTATTCTAGGGGAAGATGAGCTGTTTGGCCATCTCTGGCAGATCGATAAGCCCCAATCAGTAACTCCAGGCTGCGCAGACCTTCCCTGCCGTCACAAAGAGGTAGCGCTTTCCCCTGGAGAGAATCCAACACGTTTGCGTAATAAGGAGGATGTCCAAATCCATAGACACTCGTGGTGTCATAACTAGCTTGCTCTACCAATTGATCATCTTCTGCTTGCTCAGAAAACGTCCAGTGCTCAATTTTGTTAACCGCCGGGCCACCAATTCTAACAGTGCCTTGTTCTCCAAGCAAAGTGATAGAGCCTTCTAGATTCTTAGGGTATGTGAGCATCGTAACAGCCATGGTTCCAAGCGCACCATTGCGCCAACGCAGTTGCAGAGCGGCTGTGTCTTCAACTTCAATGTTCCTGCCAATGGTAGCTGTGGATGCACTCACACTCTCCACCGGACCAACAAGCCAATCCAGCAAATCAACGTAATGACTTGCCTGATTCATGAGTGCCCCACCATCAAACTCCCACGTACCTCTCCAGGCATCCTGATCATAGTAACTCTGAGGCCGCTGCCAAAAGACATTAACAGTAACCATTGCCAGGCGGCCAAAACGACCCCTCTCAAGCTGTCGCTTTACCAACTGCAAGGTACTGTTGAAGCGATTCTGCTTCACGACATAGAGCTGAACCCCTGCCTCATCACAGGCACGTACCATCGCCTTACCATCGGTCCAACGTGTAGCCATGGGTTTCTCTGTGACCACATGAACTCCTGCTGCAGCCGCCTGGATGACCTGCCGTGGATGGAGGCCGCTTGGAGTGGCAAGCACAACCACATCCAGCTTGACTTCAGACAGCAACTGCTCGTAACTCAGATAGGGAATGGCACCTGTGGCACTGGACACGGCCTCTAAGCGCTCCTGATGGACATCGCATACGGCAACCAGTTCAGCTCGGTCGGCATGCACCTTGATTGCCTCAATGTGGTTACGGCTGATCCGCCCACAGCCCACAAGAGCAAAGCGAATTCTCCTTCCGTTGATGGGGCTATGAAGCTGGTACAAGGGAAGGTACGCGAAGGCTCAAATAATACAACCCAGCTGGTCTGCCACCTGCGATGCCAAGGCTCGGCTGCTGGTCCATTTCCCGCCGAACACGCTGAGCAGGCGCCCCACTCGCTCCTGCACTGCTTCCCGGCTGGCAGCAGAGGCGTTCTGTCCGTTCCGGACGATCGGGCGTAGACCAGCGAAAGCAAGAGTGGACAACTCTTCGACGCTGGGAAGCGGCCAACTCGGAAAATAGAAACGAACGAGAGCTGTCAACTGGTCCAATTCCTCAGCGCTTGCTTGGACAGGCTCATCAAGTTCTTGGGAGACCTCGGTTGTTCCAACCAACAACCTGCCCTGATAGGGTAGGAGGAAGCCGATGCGCTGACTACCAGGCACCTCAACGAAAACCCCGATCGGAGGAACCGGCCCCTCAAGCAGCAGATGACTGCCACGCACAAGATCCAGTCGCACTTTCGGCTTGAAACCGCTGCGGAGCAGCAGATTCTCTGCCCATGGACCCGTAGCATTCACCACAAAGGAGAAGCGACGGCGTAGGCCGCTCTCCAGTTCAATCTCTCCATTTGAACTTACCGATTGAATTGGTGTCTGTTCGTGTACCACCACTCCTGCCTGTCGAACCCGTTGCAGAATCCAAGCTCCTAGAGCCGCCTCATTCATCTGGCCATCCCAGAAGCGCCAAGCACCCAGCAGTCCATCGGATCTGAGCTGGGGAACGAGGTGAAGGGCCTGATCCCGATCCAGTCGTTGGGAAAAGCCGGGCAGCCGGCCGAGGCTGAGGCCGTCGTAGAAACCAAGACCTAGACGCCAGAGCCAGGGGCTGCGGCGCTGATCTGAGTAAAGCGGCAGGAGCAATGGCAGCCAGTGGGCGTGTTGAGGAGCATCCCTGATCCAGCGGGACCGTTCAGTGAGACTTTCCGCCACAAGGCTGAACTGACCGTGCTCCAGATAGCGCAAACCACCGTGAAGCAACTTCGTACTAGCAGCGCTGGTGGCCTGCAGACAGGTAGCCCGCTCAAACAACTCAACTGTCCACCCCCTGGAGGAAAGCTCCAGGGCGATGCACAGACCATTGACACCACCACCGATGACGGCTATCGAGGACAAGCTTCAGGCTCGGATGACACCACTTTCGACTCCATAGCGGCCGCGCGTATCGATCAACAACAGCGAGGCCTGTTGGATGAGATTGTAGTCGAAACTATCGTGATCCGTACAGAGAACAACAGCATCAAAGCTGGCCAGGCTCGGGGCATCAAGAGCCACTGATACCAGATCGAAGTGGTGCTCGCGCATCTTCGGGAAGCAGGGGAAATAGGGATCGCTGTAATGCACCTTGGCCCCTTTAGCCTGGAGCAACTCCATTACCTCAACAGCGGGAGATTCGCGCATATCGTCTACATTTTTCTTGTAGGCGATACCGAGCACAAGAACCCTGCTGCCCTTGATCGCTTTGCTCGAATCGTTGAGTGCGTCGGCGGTTTTCTGAACCACGTAGGCCGGCATTGCCGAGTTGATCTCACCAGCCAATTCAATGAAGCGGGTGTGCATTCCGAATTCCCTAGCCTTCCAGGTGAGGTAGAATGGGTCAATCGGAATACAGTGACCGCCCAAGCCAGGCCCAGGATAGTAGGGGACAAAGCCAAATGGTTTGGTAGCAGCTGCTCGGATCACTTCGTAGAGATCAATCCCCATCCGGTCAGCCAAGGGCTTGAGCTCGTTCATAAGGCCGATATTGACCGCGCGGTGAATGTTCTCGAGCAGCTTGGTCATCTCGGCGGCGCGGGTGCTACTGACCTCAACCACTTGGCTGATCACCTGCTCATAAAGGGCCTTTCCAACCTCTCGGCAGGCGGGCGTGCTGCCTCCCATCACTTTTGGAATGGTGGCGGTATTGAAGTGGGCATTACCAGGATCCTCCCTCTCGGGGGAGTACACGAGAAAGACGTCAGTGCCTACTTTGAGCCCACGAGCCTCAATCGTGGGGAGCAGCTCCTCTTCGGTGGTTCCAGGGTAAGTGGTACTCTCAAGGCTTACAACTTGGCCAAGGCGTAGATACGGCAACAGGGCCTCCATTGTTCGCTGAATGAAGCTGAGATCGGGTTCCCGGTACTTGTTGAGCGGGGTGGGAACACAGATGATCAGCGCATCGGCCTCTACTGCTTGCTGAAAATCAGTTGTAGCTTCTAGCAAACCCGCCTGCTGGGCTTGTGCCACCCTGGCAGAGTCAATGTGCTCAATGTAACTCCGACCCGCCATGATTGCCTCGATCTTGGCGGGATCGATATCGAGGCCCAGCACTTGGTAGCCTTTTTCTGCATAGGCTAAGATTAGTGGGAGTCCCACGTATCCCAGCCCCACCACACCTATACGTGCTTTCCTTTGGCGAAGACGCTGCAACAGGCTCTGATGGGCCCCCAGTTGGTCGATGGTGAGACGCAAGGCTTCTGGAATCAAGGCCATTAACGAGCGGGGTGCGTGAGATGTACAGCGAGGCAATTAGTAGATGTTAAGCAGCGGCAGCGAGGGCGGCCACAACTAGGTCTTGATCGTCATCAGAAAGGTAGGGGTGCATCGGAAGACTAAGAACCCGCTCGCTGGCCGACTTGGCGACACCGCACTCGTCGCAGACAGCCAAATGCTCCAGAGCAGGCTGCTTGCAAAGCAGAAAGGGGTAGTGAACAGCCGTTGGCACTCCTGACTCTTTGAGAGACATTTGAATGGCCGGTCGACTTTCTACCTGGATCGTGTACTGAGCGTAGACCGAGGAGTTGCCAGGGGTGATCACAGGTGTGGTAGTGATGCCGGAGGCATTGAGCTTGGCGGTGTACGCAGCGCCGATTCTCTCACGTGCCGCGACCTCTGCTTCAAAATTCTCAAGCTTGGCCAGCAGGATGGCTGCTTGAAGCGTATCGATGCGTCCATTCACGCCAACATCTGTGTGGAAGTAGCGCCGCAACTGACCATGGCGGGAGATGCGCCGCATCTTCTCGGCGAGATCGGCATCAGCTGTGAAGCAGGCCCCACCGTCCCCATATCCGCCGAGAGGCTTAGAGGGGAAAAAGCTAGTGGTCCCAATGGTGGAGAGGCCACAACTTCGGCGTCCGTGTTGCTTGGCACCAAAGCTCTGCGCACCGTCTTCAATCACAGGCAGACTATAGCGATCGGCGATAGCTTGGATGCCAGGGAAGTCAGCAGGTTGACCGTACAGGCTGACCGGCACGATCGCCTTGGTGCGCTCAGTGATAGCCTTCTCAACCCTAGCAGGATCAAGGTTATAGCTGAACGGGTCAATATCCACAAACACCGGAACACCGCCAAGCAGAGCAATGGTTTCAGCCGTGGCGATGAAGGAGAAGGGTGTGGTGATCACCTCGTCTCCGGAAGTGATCCCAACTGCCATAAGAGCGATCAGCAGGGCATCGGTGCCACTGGCAACCGCCACACAATGTTCAACCCCCACGTAGGTCGCCAATTGGTGCTCCAGTTCTTCCACCTCTGGACCGAGCACATAGTGCCCGTGATCAAGAACCGCCTTCAAGCGTGCGTCAATGGCTTCTCGGAGGGATCGACCATCGGGAAGTTGCTGCCTCTGCTGGGCCGCTAGATCAATGAACTGCATGAGACTCAAGTGTCAACCTCCCATTCCAGAACAGAACCCTTGAGGCGATACTTGCTACCTGTATGGGGGCAGGTCCAGTGACCCTCACCTTTCAGTGGAAGTGGAATGCGTTCGCCGTAGGCACTCATCCAACCTATCTGGACTGCCGGCACCCCTACCATGAGGGCAAACGCAGGCACGTCATGGTTGATCACGGCCCCCGCTCCTACGAAGGCATGGTGCAATATACGATTGCCGCACACTATCGTGCAATTGGCCCCAAGCGTGACACCTTGCTCCACCTGTGTGGGGCGGTATTCGCTCTTGCGGGAAACGGAGGAGCGCGGGTTATAGACGTTAGTGAACACCATGCTCGGGCCACAGAACACGTCGTCCTCAAGGGTAACGTCGTCGTAGACTGAGACATTGTTCTGGATTTTCACGTTCTTGCCAATACGAGCTCGATTGCCAACGAAAACATTCTGGCCTAGCGAGCAATCTTCGCCAATTACAGCTCCACCGCAGATATGGGTCCAGTGCCAGACTCGCGTTCCAGCACCGATGGTGGCTCCATCATCGACGACAGCCGTCTCGTGGATGAAAGCCGTGGGTGCTATCAAGTACAAAGGATCACGCGGGGAAGGCACCGAGGCAGGTGTTGCCGAAAATTGATAATGAGCTTAAGTGCGTCGCCAAAAGAGGGAGGGCTCAATTAGCAATTTGAAACAGACGTGAAAATCTCCTTTTGTCAAGGCAGCATAGGCTTGGGGTAGCGTTGGCAACATATGAAGCGCTAATGGAGAGATGATTCAGTCAGGTTCCGTACCACGTCCTCCCGCAACCAACTTTATGGTCTTTAGAACTATCAACAAATCAAGCAGCAGGTTCGCGTTGCGCAGATAGTAGAGATCGTAGCTGAGCTTCATGCGAGTGTCGGCGATCGAGGCACCATAGGGGAAGCATACCTGTGCCCACCCGCTTAGCCCTGGCCTCAGCCAATGGCGCAAGCAATAGTTCGGGATGGCCCGCACAACCCCAGCCTCCAGGGAAGGTCGCTCTGGGCGAGGACCGATCAGGGTCATTTCTCCGGTCAGTACACACCATAGCTGTGGTAACTCATCAATCCTGAAACGCCGCAGCCAGCGTCCCACGGTCGTGATGCGCGGGTCATTAGTGGGAGACCATTGTGCACCATTCGTTTCGGAGTTCTGTAACATCGTGCGCAGCTTGATAATGCGCAGCTCCTTGCCGAACAGACCCGTACGAGTTTGAGAATAGAATACCGGGCCACCATCTCCAAGCTTCACTAGAAGCATCGCGACCAACAAAAGCGGCGAAGCTACCAACAACAATAGGCCAGACCCCAATAGATCCCCAAAGCGCTTGAGACGCCAGTTAAAAGTGCCTGGCCGCAATTGAAAACCCTCCCCTACAAGGAGCTCATCTGGATCAAACAACTCCGGAGGTATCCGTTGCAGATGGTCCTCACACCAGTGATCAAGACTGCTGAATTTTAGTCCCTGCTGGCGAGCACGCAGTAGTTCTGCATGGGCAGGGTGGCGCTGCAGGGTTGACTTGCTGACTGCGACACCCAACAGAGAACCATCGCAAAGGGCATCTTGCATTTGATCGAGACTACAGAAAGCGCATGGCACCATTTCCCTACCAAAACGCAGCCGATCAATCTGTAGTTCCTGCTCCAGCACTAATCGTTCCTTCCGACTGACCACAAGCAGCCAGTTTTGCTGCAGGCGATAAAATTTCTGACGTGCCCAGCCCTGAGCTGCGAGAGACGCGAAAGCTGTTAGCGATAGGAAAGGCGCAAGGAAACCACGAAAGCGCGTGTCCTCAAGCAAAACCCTAAACAGCCAGCTGTGCAACTGGACGCCCACCAATAGCAGCAACACCACCAGCAGTGTCTGGGAGCGCCATGGCTTCCGAAGTGGTTGCTGAAAGCTCTCCTTGGAGTATCGGCCCACCAAATAGGACAGGCAGACCCATCCAATAGCAAATCCGAACGCCTCATCCGACTGCCCCCACCAACTACCTAAGCGCAAGCGATAAACCAAGGAGTAGCTGCAGAGGATGCTCAGTGCATCCCATGCAGCGATCGCCAGAAGCGGCAACCGTGAACGCAACCAAGGCAAGCGAAGCTGCATCGTGCGTCAACAACGCGTTCAGCCTAGGCCCGACGGAATCGCACACAAAGTCCCACCCCCTAACTTCGTGAGGGGATGGCTCATGTCGTTACCGAGCTTGATGCCTAACCGCTCCAAGCCCGCAGAGTGGTGTCGTTGGTGCGACGTACGTAGATCACAGGCCCTCGGTGCTTTGGGCAAGGGAATCAACCCCGCTCGCAAGTGTTTGCCTCAACCATAGTGACAGAAGATCATCCGCATGTTTGAACCGAGGTCGACAACCTGATAGAACCCATCCTCTGATGCCTGATGGGTCAAAAGAGGGATTGCTTTGCCATAAGGCAAAAACGCAAAACCAGACTTTTGCGGTTTATTCGGGCCTCTCGATATGGCCACGAGAGGAGTGAATTAGGACACACCCATGTTATTCAAGTAGAATGGCAGAAACATGCAATCAACTTCAAATTCAGTGGCGAGAATGGGGCAAACCGATCAATGACTTCACACCACCAGCAGACTCATCCCCCAATTCACCAGCACCAAGGCCACCCAGGCGGCGCCGCCGATCAGGATCAGGCGGTTGGAGCGGCCGCTGTCCTCGGTGCTCGCGTACAGCACCGGCACCGCCACAATCAGGGCGAAGGACATCACCACCAGGGCCAGAACGGTGAGGGTGTTGAGGATCTGCATGGGGCAGGAAGGCTCGAGGCCGGATCAGGCAGCGTGGGGGATCCTGCCATGCGAAGCGGGACCCTGCCCGCCGCCGGAGCCATCCTTCACACGTTGTCGGGCGCGAACAGATCGCCGGCGGCCGCCAGTGCCCCGAGGCCGGGGGCGGCAGCATCCTTGGGGGCCAGCAGGGGCTGGTGCGGCGCCGGCAGCTCCCCCAAAGGCCAGTCGATGTCGATCGCCGGGTCGTTCCAGGCCAGGGAGCGCTCGCACTCCCGGCTCCAGTAGCCGGCGGTCTTGTACTGCACCTCGGCCACCGGGCTGAGGGTCAGGAAGCCATGGGCGAAGCCCACCGGCACCCAGAGCTGGTGCTGGTTCTCGGCGCTGAGCCGCTCCCCCACCCAGTGGCCCAGGGTGGGGGAGTCCTGGCGCAGGTCGACGGCCACATCGAACACCTCCCCCAGCGTGCAACGCACGAGCTTGCCCTGGGGGTGCGGGTGCCGCTGGAAATGCAGGCCCCGCAGCACCCCCTGCACGGAGCGGGAGTGGTTGTCCTGCACGAACTCGGGGGCGTCGGCGTCCGCCTTGCCGAGGGCATCGGCGAAGCGGCGGCGGTTCCAGCTCTCGCTGAACCAGCCGCGCTCATCGGCATAGACCGCCGGGGTCAGCAGAAGGGGGCCGTCGATGGCCAGGAACTGGACGTTCATCGTTGGTGCTCCAGGGCCAAGTGGTCACTGGCGGCCTCCTGCAACAGGCGCAGCAGGTAGTCGCCGTAGCCGGATTTCTTCAGGGGCAGGGCCAGCCGCTCCAGCTGGCCGTGGTCGATCCAGCCCAGGCGCCAGGCCACTTCTTCGGGGCAGCCCACCTTGAGGCCCTGGCGCTTCTCGAGGGTGCGGATGTAGCTGGCGGCCTCATGCAGAGAATCGGGCGTGCCGGTGTCCAGCCAGGCCATGCCACGGCCCATCAGCTCCACCCGCAGCAGGCCCTCATCGAGATACAGCTGGTTGAGATCGGTGATCTCCAGTTCCCCGCGCGGCGAGGGACGCACCTGGCGGGCCCGCTCCACCACGGTGTGGTCGTAGAAGTACAGCCCCGTCACGGCGTAGCGACTGCGCGGCCGGGCCGGCTTCTCCTCGATGCTCAGCACCCGGCCATCGCCGCTGAACTCCACCACCCCGTAGCGCTCCGGATCGCTCACCGGGTAGGCGAACACCGTCGCCCCCGGCCGCTCGCCGTTGGCCCCCTGCAGCTGGGGGATCAGGTCGTGGCCATGGAAGAGGTTGTCCCCCAGCACCAGGGCGGCCGGGGCGCCGTCGAGGAAATCGGCGCCGATCAGGAAGGCCTGGGCCAGGCCGTCGGGACTGGGCTGCACCGCGTAGCGGATCTCCATGCCCCAGCCGGATCCGTCCCCCAGCAACCGCTCGAAGGCGGGCCGGTCGGTGGGGGTGGTGATCACCAGCACCTCGCGGATGCCCGCCAGCATCAGGGTGCTGAGCGGGTAGTAGATCATCGGCTTGTCGTACACCGGCACCAGTTGCTTGCTGACGGCGGTGGTGAGGGGGGCCAGGCGCGTGCCGCTGCCCCCCGCCAGGATGAGTCCCTTGCGGTTCATGGCGTCGGCTGCGGCAGTGCCGCCATCAGGCTGCCCATCTCCAGGGCCTGGAGGCCGTAGCTCCAGCCGAGGTTGCTCTTGATGCCGGCCCGCTCCAGGGCCTGCTGCAGGGTGTCGGTGGTGAGCACCCCGAAGATCACCGGCACGCCGGTGTCGCGGGCCACGGCGGCCACGCCCTTGCTCACCTCGGCCACCACCACATCAAAGTGGGGTGTGTCGCCCCGGATCACCGCCCCCAGGGTGATCACAACCTGGTAGCGGCCCGTTGCGGCGAGTCGCTGGGCCACCAGGGGGATCTCGAAGCTGCCCGGCACCCAGGCCACGTCGAGCTGGCTGCTCTCGGGGCCCACATCAATGCCATGGCGGGAAAGGGAATCGAGGCAGCCGCTCAGCAGCTTGCCGGTCACCAGATCGTTGAAGCGGGCGATCACCAGGCCGATCCGCAGATCGGCGACATCGGTGAAGCGGCCTTCGAAAACCGTCAAGGGCTCAGACCACAGAGAAGCTCATGACCCAGTTGAGCAGCATCCTGGCCTCCTCCGCCAGCGTCAGGGCGTCTCCAGGGGGATCTCCCCGGCAGGCCCCTTACGATCGGGGCGCTCCAGGCGGCGGGCCCATGGCCAGGGAAGTGCAACAGCAGCTCCCGCTCAGCGACGACGCCAGCCTGCAGGGCGACCTGTTCGGGGGTGACCTGGCGCCGGCGCCCGAAGCCGAGGGCGAAGGTGGCCTGGATGACCAGACCCTGCTGGCCGATGCCGGCGCCCGGCCCCGCGCCCGGCGGCGGCCGGCGACCCCAGAGCCGGAGCCGGCCAAGAGCGAGAGCCCGGAGCCTGACGACGACCTGCCCCGCTGGCACCACCATTCCCTGGTGGACCCGGCGACGCTCACGCCGGTGCTGCGGCACTACGTGGAGCTGAAGGCGGCCCATCCGGACCGGGTGCTGCTCTATCGCCTCGGCGACTTCTTTGAGTTCTTCTTCGAGGACGCGATCCTGCTCTCGCGCCTGCTGGAGCTCACCCTCACCGGCAAGGACGCCGGCAAGGCCCTGGGCCGGGTGCCGATGGCGGGCATCCCCCACCACGCCGCCGAGCGCTACTGCGCCGACCTGGTGCGCCGCGGACTGAGCGTGGCGCTTTGCGACCAGCTGGAGGCCACCCCCGCCAAGGGAGCCCTGCTGCGCCGGGGTATCACCCGAGTGCTGACCCCTGGCACGGTGCTGGAGGAGGGCATGCTGGCGGCCCGCCGCAACAACTGGCTCTGCGCCGTGGTGCTCGAAGGCGACGGCAGCCATGCCGGCCGCTGGGGTCTGGCCGTCGCCGACGTCAGCACCGGTGAGTTCCGGCTGACCGAGCGCATGGGCAGCGGCAGCCTGCACCAGGAGCTGTTGCAGCTGGAGCCCGCCGAGGTGGTCTGGCCCGGCCAGGGGGACTCCCCCGCCTGGTGCCCCGAGGGGCTGCGGCTCACCCCCCTGGCCCGCACCCCCTTCGACGCCACCGAAGCGGCCGCCCTGCTGCGCCGCCGCTTCCGCCTGGCCAGCCTCGATGGCCTGGGGCTGGGGGAGGCGCCGCTGGCGCTGCGGGCCGCCGGTGGCCTGCTGGCCTACCTGGACACCACCCAGCCGGCGTCCGAACCCGCCCCGGCGACGACAGCCGAGAGCGCCGCGGCCATCCCGCTGGAGCTGCCCCGGTTCTGGCACGCCGGCGACCAGCTGGTGCTCGACGCCCAGACCCGCCGCAACCTGGAGCTCACCCGCACCCAGCTGGGCGGCGCCCTGCAGGGCTCCCTGCTCTGGGCCCTCGACCGCACCGCCACCGCCATGGGCGGCCGCTGCCTGCGGCGCTGGATCGAGGCCCCCCTGGTGGACCGCGCCGCGATCCTGGAGCGGCAGGAGGCGGTGAGTGAGCTGGTGGAGCAGCGGCCCCTGCGGCTGGGTCTGCGCCGGCTGTTGCGGCCCATGGGGGATCTGGAGCGCCTGGCGGGCCGGGCCGGCGCCGGCAGCGCCTCCGCCCGCGACCTGGTGGCCCTGGCCGATGGCCTCGAGCGCCTGCCCCGCCTGGCGGCCCTGGTGGCCCCCTGCCGCAGCGGCCCCCTGGCGGCCCTCAAGGGTCCCTGGCCCGAGCTGGCCGCCCTGGCCGAGCAGGTGCGCCACCACCTGGTCGAGGCGCCGCCCCTGTCCCTCAGCGAGGGGGGACTGCTCCACGACGGGGTCGATCCGGTGCTCGACGGCCTGCGCAACCAGCTCGACGACCAGGAGGCCTGGCTCTCCCGGCAGGAGGTGATCGAGCGGCGGGCCAGCGGCAACCCCAACCTGCGCCTGCAGTACCACCGCAGCTTCGGCTACTTCCTGGCCGTGAGCCGCGCCCGGGCCGCCGCCGTTCCGGACCACTGGATCCGCCGCCAGACCCTGGCCAACGAGGAACGCTTCGTCACCCCGGAGCTCAAGGGCCGCGAAGGCCGAATCCTGCAGCTGCGCGCCCGCACCTGCCAGCGGGAATACGACCTCTTCTGCGAGCTGCGCCGCAGCGTTGGAGAGGCGGCAGGGCCCGTGCGGGCGGCCGCCCGGCGGGTGGCGGAACTCGATGCCCTGGCCTCCCTGGCGGAGGTGGCGGCCACCGGCGGCTACTGCCGGCCCGAACTCAGCGAGGGCCGCGAACTGGTGATCGAGGCGGGGCGCCATCCGGTGGTGGAGCAGTTGCTGGTCGACGCGTCCTTCACCCCGAACGACCTGCAGCTGGGCGCCCCGTCGCCGGATCTGATCGTGCTCACGGGCCCCAATGCCAGCGGCAAGAGCTGCTACCTGCGCCAGAGCGGCCTGCTGCAGCTGATGGCCCAGATCGGCAGCTGGATCCCCGCCCGCTCCGCCCGCCTCGGCATCGCCGACCGCATCTTCACCCGGGTGGGGGCGGTGGACGACCTGGCCAGCGGCCAGTCCACCTTCATGGTGGAGATGGCCGAAACCGCCAACATCCTTCACCACGCCAGCCCCCGCTCCCTGGTGCTGCTCGACGAGATCGGCAGGGGCACGGCCACCTTCGACGGCCTCTCGATCGCCTGGGCCGTGGCGGAGCACCTGGCCGGCGGCATCGGCTCCCGCACCATCTTCGCCACCCACTACCACGAGCTCAACGAGCTCGCCGAGCTGCTGCCGAACGTCGGCAACGCCCAGGTGCTGGTGGAGGAGACCGGCAACGACCTGGTCTTCCTGCACCGGGTCTGCCAGGGAGGCGCCAGCCGCAGCTACGGCATCGAGGCGGCCCGGCTGGCGGGCGTTCCCGCCTCGGTGGTGCTGCGGGCCCGCCAGGTGCTGGGCCGCATCGAGGCCAACAGCCATGTGGCGGTGGGTCTTCAGGGGGGACCCAGGGCCGCCTGATCCTGGTGCGCCTGATCCAGCCGGGCCCGGCGCAAAAGGGCATTGGCGGCGGCACCCACCAGGCCGGCCCCGCCCTTGCTGCCCTCCAGCCGGATCTGGGGGAGGGTGCTGGCGGCGAGATGGCGCTTGCTCTCGGCCACCCCCACGAACCCCACCGGCATGCCGATCACCAGGGCCGGGGCGGCGATGGCTCCGGCCTCGACCAGCTCCAGCAGCCGCTCCAGGGCCGTGGGGGCGCTGCCCACCAGCACCACCGCCCCCGGGTGCTCCGCCAGGGCCCGCTCCATCCCCGCCGCCGCCCGGGTGCCGCCCTCCGGTGCCACCGCCGGCGCCCAGGCCAGCACCGAATGCACCGGATTGCCGAAGGTGCGCCGGGCCATGGGGGCCACGGCCGCCGCGGCCATCGCCGTGTCGGTGAGGATCGGCGCGCCGGCCGCCAGGGCTTTGAGGCCAGCAGCGCAGGCCCCCGGACCAAGGCGCAGATCCGGCGCCAGGGCCAGGTCACCGCTGCTGTGCACCAGGCGCTCCAGAACCTCCTGCTCCACCCCCTCCAGCCCCGTCGCGCCCAGCCAGAGGCGGATGCGCCGCACGCTCTCCTGGAAGATCGGGTGATCCAGCGAGGCCTCGAAGCTGTCCATCGCCTGCGGCGCTCCTTGCTGCACGGCCGGCTCGGTGATGGCCACCGGGGCGGAAAGGGCGAGGCTACGGGATGCGCCCTGTCCGTGCTCCGGGTGGGCAGGGGGCTCTGCCGAGCCAAATCAAAACCTGTACATTGTGTACAGAACTCGATTTCGGCCGCCAACACCATGGACACCCTCGGCGTCCTGGAGGCCAGGAAGCGCTTCCCCGAGCTGCTCGATCGGGCCCATGGGGGCGAGGAGACCCTGATCTCGCGCCACGGCCAACCGGTGGCGGCCCTGGTGCCGCTCTGGCGCCGCCACCGGCCCCAGCGGCAGGCCCTGATCGCCCTCAAGGGCAGCGGCCGCGCCTGCTGGCCGGACTCGCTCCCGCCGAGCCAACCTTGGCCAATCCAGCCCCTGGACAGCGCCGCCAACGTGACCCTCGGTTCGGCTGTGGCCGTCGACGCCACGGCACTGATCCCCTATCTGCGCGGCGACGCCTCCAGCCGCCACCAGGAGCCCCTGATCGCCGCGATCGCCGCCGGCCGCTGGCGGGGCGTGCTCAGCATGGCCACCCTGATGACGCTGATGGAAGGGCCCCTGCGCCTGGGGGACGAAGCCCTGGCGGCCCGCTACGAAGCGGTGTTCAGCGACCCGGCGGCCTGGACCCTGGTGAGCCTCACGCCCCAGGTCGCCCTGGCGGCGGCGCGGCTGCAGCGGCCAGGCCGCCAAGTCACGATGGCGCCTGAGGTGGCCCTGGAGCTCGCCTCGGCCCTGCAGGGGGGCGCCACGGCGATGATCAGCCGGGAACCACGCCTGCTCGCCGCCCTGCCCCAGCCGGCGCCCCTGCCCTGATGCCGATTCACCTCTACTGGGGCGACGATGAAGCCGCCCGCCAGCGGGCCCTGGCGGCCCAGATCGAGACCCTGGTGGATCCGGCCTGGGCCTCGATCAACCTCAGCCGGCTCGACGGTGCCGATCCAGGTCAGGCGGCCCAAGCCCTGGAGGAGGCCCGCACGGCCCCCTTCGGCGCCGGGGCCCGGGTGGTGGTGCTGCAGCGCAGTCCCTTCTGCCAGGCCTGCCCGGCGGAGCTGGCCGCCCAGCTGGAGGCCGCCCTCGAGTTGATCCCTGCCGATGGCCACCTGTTCCTGGTGAGCGATGGCAAGCCCGACGCCCGGCTGCGCACCACCAAGCGGCTGCGGGCCGTGGCGGAGGAGCGATCCTTCCCCCTGCCCCCCATCTGGGACGGGGCCGGCCAGATCGAGCGGGTGGAGAGCGCCGCCCGGGACAGGGGCCTGGCCCTGGCCCCCGGGGCAGCCGAGGCCCTGGCCGAAGCGATCGGCAGCGACGGCCTGCGGCTCGCCAGCGAGCTGGAGAAGCTGGCACTCCACGGCGGCAGCTGCGATGGCAGCGGGGCTGGCCCGATCACGGCCGAGGCGGTGGCCGCCCTGATCGGCGGCCAGGTCACCAGCAGCCTGGCCGTGGGCGACGCCCTGCTGGCCCAGCACCCCGCCGAAGCGATCGCCTTGGTGGAAGCGCTGCTGGAGAACAACGAACCCGCCCTGCGCATCGTGGCGGCCCTGGCCAGCCAGATCCGGGGCTGGCTGTGGGTGTGCCTGCTGGAGCGCAGCGGCGAGCAGGACGTCGCCGTGATCGCCAAGGCGGCGGGGATCGGCAATCCCAAGCGGATCTACATCATGCGCAAACAGATCCGCGGCCGCAGCCCCGAGCAGCTGCTGGCCCTGCTGCGCCGCCTGCTCGACGTTGAGGCCGCCCTCAAGCGCGGCGCCCACCCGGGCGACGCCTTCCGTGACGGCTTCCTGCTGGCCGCCCTGGCGCAGCCCGGTAACGGCCCACGTCGATAATCGAGCCCGACGCGCCGGCGACGAGCCCATGGGCCTGCTGATACAGAAGTTCGGGGGAACGTCGGTGGCCGACACCGAGCGGATCCGTGCGGTGGCCCGTCGCATCGCCGCCAGCCGCGAGGAGGGCCACGAACTGGTGATCGTGGTGTCGGCCATGGGTCACACCACCGACCAGCTCACGGGCATGGCCGCCAGCCTCTGCAGCGATCCCCCCCGCCGGGAGATGGACATGCTGCTGGCCACGGGCGAGCAGGTGTCGATCGCCCTGCTGTCGATGGCCCTCCATGCCGAAGGCGTGCCCGCCGTCTCGATGACCGGCACCCAGGCCGGGATCATCACCGAATCGGCCCACGGCCGGGCCCGCATCCTGGAGGTGCGCACCGAACGGTTGCGGCGGCTGCTGGAGGACGGCCACGTGGTGGTGGTGGCCGGCTTCCAGGGAACCAGCAGCGGCCAGGCCGGCACCCCGGAGATCACCACCCTGGGCCGGGGCGGCTCCGACACCTCCGCGGTGGCGCTGGCGGCCGCCCTCGGCGCCGACGGCTGCGAGATCTACACCGACGTGCCCGGGGTGCTCACCACCGACCCGCGCAAAGTGAGTGACGCCCAGCTGATGGAGAGCGTCAGCTGCGACGAGATGCTGGAGCTGGCCAGCCTCGGGGCCGCGGTGCTCCACCCCCGGGCCGTGGAGATCGCTCGCAACTACGGCGTGCCCCTGACGGTTCGCTCCAGCTGGAGCCAGGCCCCCGGCACCCGGCTCACCAGCGGTCCGGCCCGGCCGATCGGCAGTGAGGGGCTGGAGCTGGGCCGGCCCGTGGACGGGGCTGAGCTCGAGGCCGACCAGGCGGTGCTGGCCCTGTCCCACGTGCCCGACCGGCCGGGGGTGGCCGCCACCCTGTTCGAAGCCCTCGGCGCCGCCGGGCTGAACGTGGACCTGATCGTCCAGGCGATCCACGAGGGGGCCAGCAACGACATCGCCTTCACCCTGGCGGCGACGGAGATGGAATCGGCCCGTCGGGTCTGCGAGGACGTGCTGGCTGCCATGGGGGCCGATGGGGCCCAGCTCACGGCCGAAGCGGGCATGGCCAAGCTGAGCATCGCCGGCGCCGGCATCCTGGGCCGCCCTGGCGTGGCGGCCCGCCTGTTCGACACGATGGCGCGCCTCGGCATCAACCTGCGCCTGATCGCCACCAGTGAGGTGAAGGTGAGCTGCGTGGTCGATGGGCCGCTGGGGGCCCGGGCGCTGCGGGCCGCCGGGGAGGCGTTCGAGCTGGCCGACCAGCAGCTGCGCCACGATCCACCCCCCTGTCACCTCGGGGATCCGGCGGTGCGCGGGGTGGCCCTCGACCGCGACCAGGTGCAGGTGTCGGTGCGGCGGGTACCCGACCGGCCCGGGGCCGCCGCGGCCATCTGCCGGGCCCTGGCCGATGCGGGCATCAGCCTGGACGCGATCGTGCAGTCGGAGCGCACCCACGGCGACCCCGAGGACCGGCGGCGGGACATGAGCTTCACCCTGCGCCGCGACGACCGGCCGGGGGCCGAACGGGCCCTGGCACCGATCCTGCGCCAGTGGGACGGTGCCTCCTTCGAGGAGGGCCCGGCCATCGCCAGGGTCAGCGCCGTGGGCGCCGGGATGGCCTGCACCGCCGGCACGGCGGCACGGATGTTCCGCTCCCTGGCCGATGCGGGCATCAACATCTCCCTGATCGCCACCAGCGAGATCCGCACCAGCTGCGTGGTGGCGGAGGCCGATGGGGTGCGGGCCCTGCAGGCGGTGCACCAGGCCTTCGGCCTCGGCGGCACGACCCGCCACGCCGCTGAGGGAACGGAAGCCCCCGCAGCTGAAAGCGCCTGCCCTTCCTAGGATTGGTCCGGCAACAGGGTGGCGGCATGCTGGTCCGGTTCTGGGGAACCCGCGGTTCGATCGCCAAACCCGGCCCCGACACCTTCCGTTTCGGCGGCAACACCTCTTGTGTGGAGGTCCGCTCTGACGCCGGCACCCTGCTGGTGATCGACTGCGGCACCGGCGCCCACGGCCTCGGCCAGGCCCTGATGCAGGAGCGCCCCGACGGCATGGAGGGGTCGCTGCTGATCAGCCACACCCACTGGGACCACATCCAGGGCTTTCCCTTCTTCGCCCCCTTCTTCGCCCCCGGCCACGCCTGGGACGTCTACGGACCCAGCGGCCTCTCGGGCAGCCTGCGCAGCGTGCTCTCCGGCCAGATGCAGCACGCCTACTTCCCGGTCACCCTCGACCAGTTCGCGGCCACGATCCACTACCACGACCTGAGCGAAGGCACCTTCCGCCTCGGGGACGTGACGGTGACGACCCATCACCTCAACCACCCCGCCCTCACCCTGGCCTACCGGCTCCAGGCGGATGGGACCACGGTCGTCTACTGCTGCGACCACGAACCCCATGCGGCGGAACTGGCCAGCGGCCTCGGCCCGGTGTCCGGCCCCGACCTGCACTACGCGGAGTTCATCGAGGGGGCCGACCTGGTGATCCACGACGCCCAGTACACGGCCCTGGAGTTCCCGGCCAAGCTCGGCTGGGGCCACAGCTCGGTGGAGTACGCCGTGCGCCTCTGCGAGGAGGCCGGGGTGGCCCGGCTGGTGCTCACCCACCACGATCCCCTGCGCAACGATGCGGCCATTGACCTGATCCTGGCCCGGGTGCGCCTCGATCTGGCCGACCGGGGCTCCCCCCTTGACGTGATGGCGGCCTCGGAGGGGCTGGTGCTGCGCACCTCCCGCCTCCACAGCCTGGACATGGGCACCGCGCGGGCCCAGGCAGGGTCCGTTCCCGACGACCCCAGCGGCCCTCCGGCCCTGGTGTGGGTAGCGGACAGGGATCTGGAGGCCGCCCTCACCACGGCCCTGCGCCTGGAGGGCCTGCCCTGCCGGGTGGCCCGCACTGAAGCGGACCTGATGCAGACCTTTGAGCGCCAGGGGGCCTCGCTGCTGCTGCTGGAGCCATCGCCAACAGCAGCAGGCCCTGGTCTGACCCACCGCCTGCAGGAATCCCTGGGCAAGGCAGTGGACGCCACCCCCGTCCTGATGCTGGCCGCCGAGGAGGACCTGGCCCGGCGGGACGATCCCCTGGTCAGCGAGTGGCTGGTGCGACCCTTCTCCGAGACCTTCCTGCGCGCCAGGCTTCGGGCCTGGAGCCTGGGCAGCCCCTGCCGCTGGCAGCGGGCCCGGCCACCCGGGGACGAGCAGCGGCGCCTGCGACGCCTGGGCGAGCTCGGCCTGCTGGACACTGAGCGGGAGGAACGCTTCGACCGCCTGACCCGGATCGCCGCCGCCGCCTTCGATGTGCCGATCGCCCTGATCAGCCTGATCGATGCGGAGCGGCAATGGTTCAAGTCGTGCCACGGCCTGGCCACTTGCCAGACCTCCCGTGATCTGGCCTTCTGCGCCCATGCGGTCGCCCAGAGGTCGGATCTGCTGGTGGCGGACACCTGGCTCGATGACCGCTTCGCGGACAATCCGCTGGTGCTGGGCGAGCCACGCATCCGCTTCTATGCCGGCGCGCCCCTGATCCTCGACGAAGGCACCTGCCTGGGCACCCTCTGTCTGATCGACACCCGGCCGCGCCAGCTCAGTGGCACCGAACTGGCCCTGCTCCACGATCTGCGCGACCTGGTGCTGCTGGAGATCTCCCCGACGCCATGGCCCGTCGCCGTTTCCCGATCCTGAACGGGCTGGCGGCCGCCCTGCTCGTGCCAGCCCTGGGGGGCTGC
The DNA here is from genome assembly GCA_943372935.1 of Synechococcus sp. UW140. GTDB lineage: Bacteria > Cyanobacteriota > Cyanobacteriia > PCC-6307 > Cyanobiaceae > Cyanobium. Next base: position 152,379 of record CALSAP010000003.1, on the reverse strand, counting down.
CAGCCCCCGCCCAGTAGTGCCGCTGCCGTGCGCCGTGTGCCGGTGGTGGGGGGCCTGGAGCACCCCTGGGCCGTGGCCTGGCTGCCGGGCGGTGATCTGCTGATCACGGAGCGGCCGGGCCGGTTGCGCCTGGTGCGGGGCGGTGTGCTGCAACCGGAGCCGATCCGCGGCGTGCCGGAGGTGCTGGCGGATGGCCAGGGGGGCCTGCTGGACGTGGCCGTGCATCCCGACTTCGCCAGCAACCGCTGGGTCTACCTGACCTATGCGGCCGGCAGCGCCGCATCCAACCACACCCGGCTGGCCCGCGCCCGTTTCGACGGCCGTGCCCTCAGCGATCTGCAGGTGCTGTTCGCGGTGCCGCAACGCAAAACCGGTAGCCAGCACTTCGGCTCCCGCCTGCTCTGGCTGTCCGATGGCACCCTCCTGCTGGCCATCGGCGATGGGGGCAATCCTCCGCTCCAGCTGGAGGGAGCCCTGATCCGCCTTCAGGCCCAGAACCCGGGCAGCGCCCTGGGCAAGGTGCTGCGCCTCAACGACGACGGCAGCCCCGCCAAGGGCACCCCCTTCACCGGCAGGCCCGGCGCCCTGCCGGGACTCTGGAGCCTTGGGCACCGCAACATCCAGGGGCTGGCCATCAATCGCCGCGACGGCCGGGTCTGGGCCAGCGAACACGGCGCCCGCGATGGCGACGAGCTCAACCGGATCGAGGCCGGGGTGAACTACGGCTGGCCGAAGGTGACCCACAGTCGCGAGTACTTCGGCCCCGCCATCGCGCCGGCCACGAGCGCACCGGGCCTGCGGGACCCGGCGCTGGTCTGGACGCCTGCCATCGCGCCCTCCGGCCTGGCTTTCTACGACGGTGATCGCTATCCGGGCTGGCGCGGCGATCTCTTCGCCGGCGGACTGGTGTCGCAGCAGGTGCACCGGCTGCGCCCCAACCCGAAGGGACCGGTGACGCCAGAGCAGGAGATTCCGATCGGCGCCAGGGTCAGGGACGTACGCCAGGGACCGGACGGTTACCTGTATGTGCTCACCGATGGCGCCGGGGATGGCCAACTGCTCCGCCTCGAACCGATCTGACAGCCTGGCCCACGGCCATGGGGTAGGAAAGGGTTGCAAAGACGCACGATTCCCATGGCCCGGCGGAGCACGTCTTCCTTTCTGAACGACTTCAAGGACTTCATCAACAAGGGCAATGTGGTCGATCTGGCGGTGGCTGTGGTGATCGGCTCCGCCTTCGGCAAGGTGGTTGACGCCATCGTCAGCCTGGTGATGACCAACCTGCTGGAGCCGGCCCTGAAAGCGGCGCGGGTGGATTCGATCAGTGCCTGGCCCGCCGGCACGGTGATCGTGGCCCTGATCAACTTCCTGGTGATTGCCTTCGTGGTGTTCCTGATCGTGCGGGCGATCGAAGGATTGCGTCGCCAAGAGGAAGCCAAAGCCCTCGATGCCGGGCCCGACCCCCAGGCCGAACTGGCGACCGCCGCCAACCGCCTGGCCGAAGCCCTGGATCGGCGCGCCCTCTAAGCCGCCGGCCGGCCCACCAACTTCTGGCGCAGGTGTTTGATGCGATCACGCAGGTTGGCGGCCTCCTCGAATTCCAGGCCCTTCGCCGCCACTTTCATCTTCTCCTCCAGCTGCCGGATCAGTTCGGGCAAAGCATCGAGGGACACCTCGTTGTGCTCGGCCTGGTCGGCCGCCTCCTCCAGCTGGTCGTCACTGAGGCGGCGTGAGAGCTCCAGGAAGGTGAGGATGGAATTCCCCGCCCGCTTGCCGGCGGGGGTGGGCGTGATGCCATGGCGCTCGTTGTAGGCGTGCTGGATCACCCGACGCCGTTCCGTCTCGGAGATCGCCTTGACCATCGAATCGGTGAGGTTGTCGGCATAGAGGAGGGCCACCCCATCGATGTGGCGCGCCGCCCGGCCGATCGTCTGGATCAGGGAGCGTTCCGCCCGCAGGAAGCCCTCCTTGTCGGCGTCGAGGATCGCCACCAGGGACACCTCGGGCAGGTCAAGTCCCTCCCGCAGCAGGTTGACCCCCACCAGCACGTCGTAGGCGCCGTTGCGCAGATCCTGAATGATCTCGATCCGTTCGATCGAATGGATCTCCGAGTGCAGGTAGCGCACCCGCACGCCGTTCTCGGCCAGGTAGTCGGTGAGGTCCTCCGCCATCCGCTTGGTGAGGGTGGTGACCAGCACCCGCTCCTGGCGATCGGCCCGCACGCGGATCTCACCGAGCAGATCATCGATCTGGCCCTCGGAGGGGCGCACCTCCACGATCGGGTCGAGAACGCCGGTGGGGCGGATCACCTGCTCCACCACCTGGCCCTGGCTCTGGGCCAGCTCCCAGGCGCCGGGAGTCGCTGAAACAAAGATGGTCTGCCGCGCCTTGGTCCAGAACTCCTCCCCCTTGAGAGGCCGGTTGTCGGCGGCGCTGGGCAGGCGGAACCCGTGCTCGATCAGCACCTGCTTGCGGCTCTGGTCGCCGTTGTACATGGCCTGAAGCTGGGAGCAGGTCACGTGGCTTTCATCCACCACCAGCAGCCAGTCGTCGGGGAAGTAATCGATCAGGCACTCGGGCGGCGTACCGGCCTCCCGGCCCGCCAGGTGCCGGGCGTAGTTCTCGACCCCGTTGCAGTAACCCACCTGCTCCAGCATCTCCAGGTCGTAGGTGGTGCGCTGCTCCAGGCGCTGGGCCTCCAGCAGCCGACCCTGGCCGTTGAGCACATCCAGCCGTTCGCCCAATTCGGCGCGGATCGCCTGGATCGCCCCCTGCAGCCGCTCCTTGGGGGTCACGAAGTGCTTGGCCGGGTAGATGTTGATCGTCTCCAGGCTCTGGAGAATTTCGCCCGTGGTGGGATCCACGTAGCGGATCGCCTCCACCTCATCGCCGAACAGCTCGATCCGCACCAGCCGGTCTTCGTAGGCCGGACCGATCTCCAGCACATCGCCCCGCACCCGGAAGCGACCGCGGCTGATCTCGATGTCGTTGCGGGAGTACTGGTTGTTGACCAGATCCCGGAGCGAACCGCGCAGATCGAGCTTGTCGCCCACCTCGAATTTGACGGCGGCCTTGAGGTACTCCGAAGGGATACCCAGGCCGTAGATGCAGCTGATCGAGGCCACAACGATCACATCCCGCCGCTCAAACAGCGAACGGGTGGCCGAGTGCCGCAGCATGTCGATCTCCTCGTTGATCGAGGCGGTCTTGGCGATGTAGGTGTCGGAGGTGGGGACGTAGGCCTCGGGCTGGTAGTAGTCGTAGTAGGAGATGAAATACTCGACGGCATTGTGGGGAAAGAATTCCCGCAACTCGTTGCAGAGCTGGGCAGCCAGTGTCTTGTTGTGGGCCAGCACCAGGGTGGGACGCCCGGTGCGGGCAATCACATTGGCGATCGAGAACGTCTTGCCGGTGCCGGTGGCCCCCAGCAGGGTCTGGAAGCGTTCCCCGGCGTCAACGCCCTTCACCATCGCTTCGATGGCGGTGGGTTGGTCACCCTTCGGTACGTAGGGGGCGTGAAGCTGGAATGGCATCAGGCCATTCTGGCGTTCACCGCTGGGGAACGCTGCGGAGGTGAAAACCGATCAGCCCACCCCGGTGGCCGCCGCCATCGCCCGGGTGAAGGGAATCTCCAGGCCGAGCCAGCGCAGCACGACGGTGCTCAAAACGCTGTAGACCAAGGCCCCGAGAATGGCGCTGACCAGACCGTTCTTGAGACGGAAGCCCTGGATCAGCCAGGCGGCCAGGCCAAACAGGATGATCGTGATCAGCCAGTTGAACAGGAACGACACCGGGCTGATGAGGCCCCCCAGGGAGGTGACAGCCCAGATCGGCCCGAGAATCAGCTTCAGCGGCCAGATCAGCAGCGTGCCCAGCAGACCGATGACGACGGCCGAGAGCAGGGCGACCGGGAAGCTGGCCATCTCCACCCCCAGGGGCAAGCGCGCCACCAGGAGCAGAATGAGTGCCCGGATCGGCCATTGCAGAAGCCAGACAAGCGAGCCCATGGGAGGCGAAGCAGCAATGCAGGCAGTTTACTGAGGCCGTTCGCTGTGAACCACCACCGCCACCGGCAGCGCCTCCCGCAGCGCACGCACCACCGCCACCATGGCGAGTTCGTCGCCGAGGCGATTGATGGCGGAGCCGACCCCGACACCGGCGGCACCAGCGGCCAAGGCCATCGGCACCGTGACGGCCGACAGCCCGGAGGCACACAGCACCGGCACGGCCACGGCCCGGCTGATGGCGTGGGCGGCCGCCAGGGTCGGGGCGGCCTTTTCGATCAGGCCCAGGGCGCCAGCACTGAGGGGACGGGCACTGGTGCCCCCTTCGGTCTGGATCAGATCGGCGCCCGCCTCCACCAGCTCCACCGCCAGCCGTTCCTGGCCGTCGAGGGGCAGGGTGTGGGGCACGGTGACCGACAGCACCGTCTGGGGCAGCAACTCACGGGTGCGGCGGGTGAGGGCCAGCACCTCGGCGGCGCCGAAGACGCGCCCCTGCGGATAGAAGCTGTCGTAGTTGCCGATCTCCACCATGGCCGCGCCCGCTGCCACGGCCGGGGGGAACAGGACCGGATCCACCGCCGAGACGCAGATCGGCAACTGCGGTGCAAGCTCCTGGGCCAGGCGCACCAGGGCAGGCTCACAGGCCAGATCCACCAAATCGGCGCCACCGGCGGACGCGGCTCTGACCACCTGCCGCACGCGGGCCGCATCGAAGTTGTCCAGTCCGGCGATGACCTTCAGCGTGCGCCCCTGGCGGATCGACTGCTGCAGGGCGGTGGGCAGGCTCGAGAGGCGGGACATCGGCGGACAAACGGAAGCGTGACGTGATTCTCCCACCCGACCCAAGTCAGCCGCGTCGGCCCTGGGGAAGCGAACAGGCACGCCTGCACCGCCATCTGCTGCGGCACCCCTGTTTGCTGCCGGCGGGGGCGTCCCTGCTGCTGGCCGTGTCCGGCGGGCAGGATTCGATGGCCCTCACCACCCTCCTGCGCGACCTGCAGCACTTGCATGGCTGGCGTCTGCAGCTGTGGCACGGGGACCACGGCTGGCGCCCCGACGCCGCACGCCAGGCCGAGGAACTGCTCCAGTGGGCCCGGAGCCAGGGACTGCCCCTGTGGCTCGATCGGGCCGACCCCGTTCCGCTCACCGAAGTCGAGGCCAGGGACTGGCGCTACGGCGCCCTGGCCGAGGCGGCGCTCCAGCTGCCGTGCACCCATGTGGTCACGGGTCACACCGCCAGCGACCGGGCCGAAACGATCCTGCTCAACCTGGCCCGCGGCAGCCACCTGCGGGGCCTGGCCAGCCTGGGGGCCAGCCGCCCCCTGGGCCGGGAGGCCGACAGCCTGCGGCTGGTCCGCCCCCTGCTGGTGTTCGATCGCGCCGACACGGGCCGCCTCTGCCGGGAACGCAGCCTGCCCGTCTGGGAGGACAGCAGCAATGCCGATCGACGCTTCGCCCGCAACCGGCTGCGCGCCGAGGTGATGCCGGTGCTGGAGGACCTCCACCCCGGCGCCAGCCGCCGGATCAGCGCCCAGGCGGAGCGGCTGGAGCAGCAGTTTGAGGCGGAAACGGAACTGCTGGAGCTGGCCCTGGGGGCCCTGGAGGCCGAAGGGGCTCCCGGGCGGTTGCAACGCCGGCGTCTGGCCAGCCTGGCCCCGGCCAGCCAGCGGCGGCTGTTGCAGCACTGGCTGCGGCGGCAGCTCGGCAGCGACCCGGGCGCTCGAAACCTCGAGACACTGGTGACCCGGCTGGGCCGGGGGGGGGATCCTGGCCGTCTCGATCTTGCCGGAGGATGGCAACTGCATTGGGATCGCAGCACACTGTGGGTCCGAACACCCGACGCGCTGCATGGCTGAGACCACCGCTAACGAAGCCGCCCAGCGCTACGCGGTGATCGAGCAGGCCTATTCGAAGGAGAACTGGGCCGCAGTGCTTCAGAACGGCGAAGACCTGCTGCTGCGGCTGCGACAGTCAGACAATGTCCAGCTCATTGGGCTGCAGATGCGGCTGCAACTGCTTCTGGGCCACACCCAGCTCTACGGCTACACCAACAAGACCGCCGCCTCCTTGTACTACGGAGCCGTGGCGGCCAATAGCCATGAAGCCGCCCTCACCAAGATCGCTGCGCAGGGACTGAAACAGTGCGCCATCGAAGAAGCGCTTGCCGAGCCAGTCCAGGCAGAGGCACCGACAGAGGCCGTGGCGCCTGTCGTCACCCCCAGCAGCGCCGGGCCAGAACCGGCGGCCCCCTGGCTCACCGCCGCTGCAACCACAGCCACAGCTACCTCCACGGCATTGGCCAGTGAGCCATCGACGCCTACCCCGATCGTGGAGGTCGAGACCCAGCCCGCCGTGGAACCTGCGCCTTCAACGCCGGCCGCCCCATGGAGCGAGCCTTCGTTGATTCCGGAGGTGGTCGAAGAGCCTGAACTGATCGAATTGCACCAGGCTGATCCGGCCCTCTCCGAGGACGTGGAGCTCGACTGGAAGGAGCCGGCCCCAGACTCGACGGCCGTGGAGATGGACGATGGGGACCTGGTCAGCGGCCTGATGCTGGTCCGGCTCAGCTGAGGCCCAGACCCTTCGGCTGAGGCCCCAGGCGGGCCCCACCCGAAGGACGGACGGCGCTCAGCCTGCGGCGGCGGAGCGACGGCGGCGAACGCGACCGGTGGGTTCCGGCTCCTCAGGGGGGGCCTTGGTGACAACCGCAGCGGGGGCCGGGGCCGGCGCCGCGATGGTGGCCGCTGGAGCCGAGGCCGCGGCCGTCACCAACTGACGTTGGGGCACGGCGGCGGCCGCCTGGCGGCCACCGCCATCCCTGCGGCCGCCGCGAGGGGCCGGCCGGGTGTCGGGTTCGGCATCGGCCCGACCCTTGTAGGCCGGGGTGCCGGCCGGGGCGGGCTGCACCAGGCAGATGATCAGCGGGTCCACCTGCAGCTCGCGGCGCAGGCGGCGCTGCAGACCCACTTCCACTTCCCGTTGCACTCCCACCCAATCGACATCGGGGGCCTTGCCACCGGTGTTGCGGGCGAGCTGGTTCCAGCGGTTCTCCAGCACCCAGGTGATCTCCCGTTCCGCCCAGACCGAGAGCTTGCGGGCATCGGCGGCGGTGACCACACCACGCAGATTAACCCGCGGCGGCGCCGCCATCACGCCGTCGGTGGTGATCACCGCCAGCAGGGTGATGACACCGTCCTCGGCCAGCTGCTGGCGTTCCTTGAGCACCCGGGCATCGACAATGCCGTTGCGGGAGGCATCGAGCAGCTCGATGCCGGCCTTCACCGGCTCACCCTTGTTGATGGTGTCGGCGGTGAGTTCGACCACATCACCGTTGTCGATGATCAGGATGTGATCGGCCGGCACACCCATCGACTGGGCCGTCTTGGAATGGCAGACGAGCATGCGGTGCTCGCCATGCACGGGCACGAAGAACTTCGGCTTGGCGAGCGCCAGCATCAGTTTGTGGTCCTCCTGGCAGCCGTGGCCGGAGACGTGGATGCCCTCGCCCTTGCCGTAGACAACCTTGGCTCCCATCATCATCAGCCGATCAATGGTGTTCACCACCGAAATGGTGTTGCCGGGGATCGGGCTGGCCGAAAAGATGATCGTGTCGGTGGACTTCACCTGCACCTGGGGATGTTCACCGCGGGAGATGCGGCTGAGGGCCGCCAGCGGTTCGCCCTGGCTGCCGGTCATCAGCAACAGGGTTTCGCGGTCGGGCAGGTCGCGGATCTGCTTGATGGGAACGAACAGGTCGTCGGGGGCACGCATGTAGCCGAGCTCCCGGGCCTTGGCGATCACGTTGAGCATCGAGCGGCCCAGCAGGCCCACCTTGCGGCCATTCTTCATCGCCAGTTCCAGGATCATCGAGACGCGATGAATCGAGCTGGCGAAGGTGGTGATGATCACCCGGCCTTCTGCCTGGCTGATGTGACGATCCAGGTTCGGGAACACGGCCCGCTCGGGCGGCGTGAAACCGGGGATCTCGGCGTTGGTGGAATCGCTGAACAGGCACAGCACCCCCTGCTCGCCGTAGTGGGCCAGACGCTGCAGGTCGAAGGTCTCACCATCAACGGGGGTGTGGTCGAACTTGAAGTCGCCGGTGAAGATGATCACGCCAACGGGCGTGGTGATGGCCAGCGTGAAGCTGTCGGCCATCGAGTGGGTGTTACGGATGAACTCCACCTTGAAGTGCTGGCCGACGTGCACCACATCCCGAGGACCGACCGTCTGGATCGTGGTGCGGTCGGTGACGCCGGCCTCCTCCATCTTCCCTTGCAGCATCGACATCGCCAGCCGGGGGCCGTAGATGATGGGGATGTTGAAGTTCTTGAGGTGGTGGGGAATGCCGCCGATGTGATCTTCATGGCCATGGGTAACCACCATGCCGCGGATGCGCTTCTGGTTCTCGCGCAGGTAGCTGGTGTCGGGCATCACCACGTTGACGCCATGCATCCCATCGCTGGGAAACGCGAGGCCGGCGTCGACGAGCATCAGCTCATCGCCGTATTCGAAGACGCAGGTGTTCTTGCCGATCTCGTGCAGGCCGCCCAGGGGGATGACGCGCAGGCCCTGGTGCTTGGCTTTGGCGCCGTTGCCGGAGCGGACGATGGGATTGACGTTCTGATTGGACATGTAGGAAACGAAAGGGTTGGCGGTGGGAAGGAACGGAAGCGGATGTGACTCTGGAAATCAGCCTTGGCGTCAGGTGGGACGCAGGGCGGCCAGGATCGAGGAAAGGCGTTGGCGCACGTCGGTATCGGCGGAAAGAAGGGGAAGTCGGGGGGCACCCACCGGCCAGCCGCTGATCTCCAGGGCGGCTTTGACGGGGATGGGATTGGTGGTGCAGAAGAGGGCCCGGCACAGGGGCAGCAGCTGCTGGTGCGCGTCCAGGGCGGCGGCGACGTCGCCGCTCAGATGGGCCAGGAGCATGGCCCGAATACTGGGGCCCACCAGATGGCTGGCCACGCTCACCACACCGACGGCGCCCACCGCCAGCATCGGCAGGGTGAGGGCGTCATCGCCGCTGTAGATCGCCAGGCGGTCGCCGCAGAGCTCCCGCAGCCGGCTGACCTCTTCGGTGGTGCCGCTGGCGGCCTTGAACGCCACCACGTTGGCCTGGTCCAGCAGGCGGGCAGTGGTGTCCGGCGCAAGGCTGCAGCCGGTGCGGCCGGGGATGTTGTAGAGCATCAGCGGCAGCTCCGGGGCGGCCCGGGCCACGGCCCTGAAATGGGCTTCCAGGCCCTCCTGGGGTGGCTTGTTGTAGTAGGGCACCACCACCAGGGCGCCATCGGCGCCGAGGGCGGCCGCCTCACCGGTGGCTTCCACCGCTTCGGCGGTGCAGTTGCTGCCGCTGCCCGCCAGCAGGGTGGCGCGGGTGCCCACGGCTCCCTTCACGGCGGCGAACAGCGCGTGCTGCTCCTGCCAGGTGAGGGTGGGAGATTCCCCGGTGGTGCCGCACAGCACCAGCCCATCGGATCCGTTGCTGACCAGGTGGTCCGCCAGCCGGGCCGCCAGCTCCAGGTCGACAGTCCCGTCGGGCTGGAAGGGGGTCACCATGGCGGTGAGCAGCCGACCGAAGGGGGCCTCGGGCGAGGGGGCCGTGCTTGGCGCCCGCAGGGTGGCCGTGCTCAAACGGCACCTCCTGGGCCCGGAGCCGCCGCGGCAGGTTCGCGCAGCAGTTCAGCGATCTGGATGGCATTGAGGGCGGCCCCCTTGCGGATCTGGTCGCCGCAGAGCCACAGCTCAAGGGCGTGGGGATCGCTGAGGTCCTGGCGGATGCGGCCCACGGCCACCGCATCCCGGCCGGTGACGTCGGTGGGCATGGGGAAGCGGTTGGTCTCGAAGTTCTCGATCAGCTCGACTCCGGGGGCCGCCGCCAGCAGGGCGCGGGCCTCCTCCACGGGAAAGGGCTCCTCGAATTCGATGTTGACGGCTTCGGAATGGGCCCTCAGGACCGGCACCCGCACGCAGGTGGCCGTCAGGCGCAGCTGCGGCAGCCCCATGATCTTGCGGGTTTCGTGGAGCATCTTGAGCTCCTCCTCGCAGTAGCCGCTGGGCTCCAGGGGCGAGTTGTGCAGGAAGAGGTTGAAGGCCAGCGAATGGGGCAGCACTTCGCTCACCGGCTCGCCGCCATCCAGCACGGTGCGGCTCAGCTGGCGCAGTTCCTCCATGGCCCGGGCTCCAGCCCCGCTGGCCGACTGGTAGGTGCTGATCACCACCCGGCGGATGGGCCGCCTGGCCGCCAGGGGGGCCAGGGCCAGCGTCAGGAGGATCGTGGTGCAGTTGGGATTGGCGATGATTCCGCCGTGGCTGAAGGCGGCCTGGGGATTCACCTCGGGCACCACCAGGGGCACCCCCGGATCCATGCGGAAGGCGCTGGAGTTGTCGATCACCACCGCTCCGGCCGCCACCGCCACCGGGGCCCACTGCCTGGAGACGGAACCGCCGGCGGACGCCAGCACCAGATCGACACCCTCAAAGGCCCCAGGGCCCACCGGTTGCACCTGGATCCGCTCACCCCGCCAGTCGAGGTCCTGGCCGGCAGAGCGGGGGGAGGCCAGGGCCACCAGTTCCGCCACCGGAAAGCCACGTTGCTGCAGCAGGGCCAGAAGCTCCTGGCCCACGGCTCCTGTGGCGCCGAGGATGGCGATGCGCAGCGGCCTTGAAGGCAGTTGGCACGGAGGGGAGGACAGGGTCGCTGAGACGGTCAACGGGGAGAAAGGAACAGGTGGCGGGACGGGGTCGGGAAGGGGACTGCGGAAACGGGACCCTGAAACAAAACCACCGGCCCGAGGCCGGAAAGGAGTGTTCAGTTGGGGATATGGGCGCGCCGTTGCGTCGATCGCACAATACGTGGCAGAGGCCCGAAACGGCCAGTTTCTAGGATGGGGGGCTGCCCCGAGCGAACCCGTTTCATGAGCCCTGCCGCCAGCACCGAAGCCAACCTCCGGGTGACCACCTCCCCGCGTCCCGGAAGCCGCCTGGCCGTGGAGGTCGCCGTGCCTGCGGGGCGCAGCCAGAAGAGCTACGACGCCGCCCTGGAGAAGCTGAGCCGCAGCGTCAAACTGCCCGGCTTCCGCAAGGGACGGGTGCCCCGGCCGGTGCTGCTGCAGCAGATCGGACCGCTGCGCATCCGCGCCACCGCCCTCGAGGACCTGGTGGACGCGGTCGTGCGGGAGGCGATGCAGCAGGAGGCCATCGAGGCCATCGGCCGGCCCGAACTGAACGAGGCCTTCGAGCTGGTCCTGCAGCGCTTCACCCCGGGCGAGGAGCTCACCATCACCCTGGAGATGGACGTGGAGCCCATCCCCACCCTGCGCAGCACCAAGGGCTTCACGGCCGAAGCCGAGCCGGTGCCCTTCGACCCCGCCCGGGTCGACGAGCTGATCGAGCAGTCGCGCCGCCAGCTGGCCACCCTGGTGCCGGTGGAGGACCGGGCCGCTGCCGAAGGTGACGTGGCCCAGATCGCCTTCAGCGGCAGCTTCGTCGACAACGGCGAGGCCATCGAGGGCGGCAGCAGCGAGGGGATGGAAGTGGAGCTGGAGGAGGGTCGGATGATCCCCGGCTTCGTGGCCGGCATCGTCGGCATGGCTGTCGGTGACAGCCGCGACGTGAGCTGCCGCTTCCCCGACAGCTACCCCCAGGAGCAGGCGGCCGGCCGGGAAGCCCTGTTTGCCATCACCCTGCTGGAGCTCAAGACCCGGGAACTCCCCGCCCTCGACGATGCCTTCGCCCAGCAGGCCAGTGACAAGCCGACCCTGGCCGAACTGCGTGCCGACCTGGAGACCCGCCTGCGGGAAGACGCCGAGCGCCGCCATCGCGCCAACCGCCACGAAGCCCTGCTGACGGTGCTGGTGGAGGAGCTGGAGGTGGAGCTGCCCGAGACCCTGATCCAGCAGGAGGTGCGCAACCTGATCGAGCAGACCGCCGGTCAGATCTCCCAGCAGGGCATGGACGTCAAGAAGCTGTTCACCCCCGATCTGGTGCGCAGCCTGATGGACACCTCCCGGCCCGAGGCCGAGCAACGGCTGCGGCGCAGCCTGGCGCTCAAGGCCCTGGCCGCGGCCGAGACGATCGAGGTGGCCGCCGCCGACCTGGAGGCCAAGCTGACGGAGATCCGCCAGGGCCTCAGCGAGAGCGCCGCCATCGACCAGGAGCGGCTGCGGCTGGCGGTGGCCGAGGACCTGTTGAAGGAGAAACTGCTGGAGTGGCTCGAGGCCAACAGCACGATCACCGACAAGGCCCCGGTGCCTGAAGAGGCCCCGGAAGCCAGCGACACCACCAAGGACTCCTCCACCGAAGCGCAGCCCAAAGCGACGAAGGCCGCGGCCAAAACGAAGAAGGGAGCCGCCGGCGCCGGGGGCAGCAAGGCTCAGGGGGACGGTGCACAGCCATAGATTGAAGCCACTCCCCCCGTCCGCCAGCGAATCCGCGTGATCGACGCCCCCTCGCCCCTGATCCCCGACTGGCTGTCTGCCGACCTGGCGGGCCCATCGGGGACACGGCCCCACCCCGTGAGCAACCTCTGGCAGGGGACGATGCCCTGGAACGGCCTGGCCGCTCCAGGCCCCACCGCCGCACCGGGGGTGCTGCCCACGGTGGTGGAGCAGTCCGGCCGCGGCGACAGGGCCTTCGACATCTATTCCCGGCTGCTGAGGGAGCGCATCATCTTTCTCGGCACCGGCATCGACGACCAGGTGGCCGATTCCCTGGTGGCCCAGTTGCTGTTTCTCGAAGCCGAGGATCCGGAGAAGGATATTCAGATCTACATCAACTCCCCGGGCGGTTCGGTGACCTCGGGCCTGGCGATCTACGACACCATGCAGCAGGTGGCGCCGGATGTGGTGACCATCTGTTATGGACTTGCCGCCAGCATGGGGGCCTTCCTGCTCACCGGCGGCGCCCCCGGCAAACGGATGGCCCTGCCCAATGCCCGGATCATGATCCACCAACCCCTCGGCGGCGCCCAGGGACAGGCCGTGGATATCGAAATCCAGGCCAGGGAGATCCTCTACCTGAAGGACACGCTCAACGGGCTGATGGCCGAGCACACCGGCCAGCCGCTCGACAAGATCGCTGAAGATACCGACCGGGACTACTTCCTTTCGCCAGCGGAAGCGGTTGAATACGGACTCATCGACCGGGTGGTCGATGACGCCCCAGCCCCTGTCGTCCCCTAGGACGTCGCCCCTCCAGCGCCGTTCCACCACCGGTCCGAAGCTCAGGTACCACTGACAAAACGACGGCTGGGGTCGATCCTGGGGGCCGGGCCAGCACCAACACCTCCCCTGGGCGACCTCCGCCGCTCCCGCCGCCTCCTTGCCGATGGCCAAGTTCGACGCCCATCTGAAGTGCTCCTTCTGCGGCAAGTCCCAGGAACAGGTGCGCAAACTGATCGCCGGGCCGGGCGTCTACATCTGCGACGAATGCATTGATCTCTGCAACGAGATCCTCGATGAGGAGCTCGTTGAACACCACGGGCCCGGCCCTCACCAGGGCAGGCCCGCCGCCGATGGCGGCCGCAAGGCCCCAGCGAAGAAATCGGCCAAACCCGCTCCCACCCTGGCCACCATCCCCAGGCCCCAGGAGATCAAGACCTTCCTCGACCAGCAGGTCGTGGGCCAGGAGGAGGCCAAGAAGGTGCTGGCCGTGGCCGTCTACAACCACTACAAGCGCCTGGCCTGGCAGGGGGACGGCAAGGGCGAGACGGACCAGACCGCCACCCGCCTGCACAAATCGAACATCCTGCTGATCGGCCCCACCGGCTGCGGCAAGACCCTCCTGGCCCAGTCCCTGGCGGAGATGCTCGACGTGCCCTTCGCGGTGGCTGATGCCACCACGCTCACCGAAGCCGGCTACGTGGGCGAAGACGTGGAGAACATCCTGCTGCGCTTGCTCCAGAAGGCCGACCTCGACGTCGAACAGGCCCAGCGGGGCATCATCTACATCGACGAGATCGACAAGATCGCCCGCAAGAGCGAAAATCCCTCGATCACCCGCGACGTCTCCGGTGAAGGGGTGCAGCAGGCCCTGCTCAAGATGCTGGAGGGCACTGTCGCCAACGTGCCCCCCCAGGGCGGCCGCAAGCACCCCTACCAGGACTGCATCCAGATCGACACCAGCCAGGTGCTGTTCATCTGCGGTGGCGCCTTCGTGGGTCTGGACGACCTGGTCCAGAAGCGGATGGGCCGCAACGCCATCGGCTTCCTGCCCGCCGATGGCCGCAGCCGGGTGCGATCCGGCAAGGACAAGCAGTCGAGCGAAGTGATGCGCCACCTCGAACCGGAGGATCTGGTCCGCTACGGCCTGATTCCCGAGTTCATTGGCCGGCTGCCGGTGAGCGCCGTGCTCGAACCGCTCGACACCAGCGCCCTGGAGGCGATCCTCACCGAACCGCGCGACGCCCTGGTCAAGCAGTTTCAGACCCTGCTCAGCATGGACAACGTGCGGCTCGAGTTCGAGCCGGGCGCCGTCGAAGCCATCGCCGCCGAAGCCCATCGCCGCAAAACCGGCGCCCGGGCCCTGCGGGGCATCGTCGAGGAACTGATGCTTGACGTCATGTACGACCTGCCCTCCCGCCGCGACGTCCAGACCTTCACCATCACCCGGGAGCTGGTGGAGCAACGCAGCAAGGCCAAGGTGCTGCCGATCAGTGCCGCCGCCGACCTCGACGGCCACCGGGGCGAACAGGCCACGGCCTGAGGGCGCCAGCTGCTGAGGTGCCACGGAGCGGCCATCCGTACCCGGCGCCATCCCGGAGGTGCGTCGCCACGGCGCGAAGCTGAAGGATCCGTTGTTGCCACGCCTTGGCCGCCGCCGATCACCTGCAGGCCCGCCGCCAGCACGGCCTGTTCCTGCACCACGGCATCGACCTGGGGGACGGGACGGTGGCCCACTACCTGGAGGGCCGGGAGATCCTGCGCAGCCCACGGGCTGACTTCAGCCGCGGCGAGCTGATCAGCACCGTCGACTATCCCGAAGGCAGCAGTTCACCGGTGGGGGTCACCCTGCGGCGGGCCATGGGCCGCATCGGTGAGCAGCGCTACAACATGCTGTTCAACAACTGCGAGCACTTCGCCCACTGGTGCAAAACAGGTCGGCACCGCAGCGCCCAGGTGGAGGACTGGCTGCACACCGGCAGCCTCGGCGCCCTCGCCCTGGGCCAGTTCGTGCCGGCCGCCATGCTGACCGGGGCACGGGTGCTGCTGCGCCAGGGCCAGTCCCTGGCCGAGACCCTGGCCACGGCCCTCGATCCCGAGCAGCTGGGCCGGGGCCGGGAGCTCGCCCGGCGCAGCCTCGAGCAGCTCGACAGCCTGCGGCAATGGCTGCAGCAGCGCCTGGAGGAGGAGCTGGCCCGGGCCGAACGGCGCTGGGGGGAAGGGAATGGGGCGATCGGCACCGGTCCCGACGGCTTCGATCGCCTGCGCCTCGCCGGGCAGAGCCTGGCCGACCAGCTGGCCGCCGTGGAGGAGATGGAGGACAGGCTGCAGCGACTGCTCGAGCCTGGCAAGGCCGCCACCGAATCCCAGGCGCCCTCAATGCGGCCCACCGATGATCCGGCCGACGGCAGCCCGCCTTAGGCTCTCCATCCGGTCAGGGCAGGGTGGATGGTCCAGGCCTACGAGCCCCTTCATCACAAGTACAGGCCCCAGCGTTTCGACCAGCTGGTGGGCCAGAAGGCGGTCGCCGACACCCTCAGCCAGGCCCTGCTCCAGAACCGCATCGCCCCGGCCTATCTGTTCAGCGGCCCCCGGGGCACGGGCAAGACCTCCAGCGCCCGGATCCTGGCGCGATCGCTGAACTGTCTGGCCAGCCCGGGCCCGACGCCTGAGCCCTGCGGACGCTGCCAGCTGTGCACGGACATCGCCAGCGGCAACGCCCTTGATGTGATCGAGATCGACGCCGCCTCCAACACCGGCGTCGACAACATCCGCGAACTGATCGAACGGTCCCGCTTCGCCCCGGTCCAGGCCCGCTGGAAGGTCTACGTGGTGGACGAGTGCCACATGCTCTCCACGGCCGCCTTCAACGCCCTGCTCAAGACCCTGGAGGAACCGCCGCCGCGGGTGGTGTTCGTGCTGGCCACCACCGATCCCCAGCGGGTGCTGCCCACCATCCTGAGCCGCTGCCAGCGCTTCGATTTTCGGCGCATCCCCCTGGAGGCCCTGGAGGGTCATCTGCACTGGATCGCCGCTGAGGAGTCCATCGGCATCACCCCGGAGGCCCTGCACCTGGTGGCCCAACGCTCCCAGGGAGGCCTGCGGGACGCCGAAAGCCTGCTCGACCAGCTGAGCCTGCTGCCGGCGCCGATCGCCGCTGATGCGGTCTGGGACCTGCTGGGGGCGGTGCCGGACCAGGAACTGCTGCGGCTTGCCGTCGCCATGGCCGCGGCCGATCCCCTGCAGGTGGTGGAGGGCTGCCGCGAACTGCTGGATCGGGGGCGGGAACCTGCCGCTGTGCTCCAGGGGCTGGTCAGCCTGCTGCGCGACCTGCTGCTGGCGGGAGTGGCGCCGGATCGGCTGGAGCTCACCAGCGTGTCCCCGGAGCTGCGGCCGCAGCTGCCCGAGGTGGCGCGCCAGATCGGCAAGGCTCGTCTGCTGCGGTGGCAGTCGCAGCTCAAGGGCAGCGAGCAGCAGCTGCGCCACAGCGTCCAACCGAGGCTGTGGCTGGAGGTGCTGCTCCTGGGCCTGCTCGCCGAGCCGGCCGCCGTCGCCCCCACCCCGGCCGGCCCGGTTCAGGCCAGCTCCGAGGTCCAGCGCCCGGAGCGCAACGTCGAACAGCCCTCACCGGCAGCGGCGGCGCCAGCGGTAACTCCAAAGGCGTCACCTGAGCCGGCAGCACCTGCCAGCGAGAACCTGGCGGAGCTATGGCAGCAGATCCTGGCCAGCCTGGAACTGCCCTCCACCCGGATGCTGCTCTCCCAGCAGGCCCAGCTGCTCCGGCTTGACGATCGCCGGGCGGTGGTGCGCGTGGCCGGAACCTGGATGGCCATGGTTCAGAGCCGCCTGCCCCTGCTGGAAAAAGCGGTGGCGAGTGCCCTGGGGAGCCCGCGTCAGCTCTCACTGGAGGCTGGAGGCGATGGATCCCCACTTCTGCGGATGGAGTCCGGCATGGCCGCGACAACGCCACCGGCGGCCCCTGCCCGGCACCTGCCGGCGGCTGATCCCAACCTGCAACGCGTCAACACTTCAGGCGATCCTGGAATGAGGGGAACTTCCCCTCCAACCAGACCAGCCCACCAATCCGAGCCGGCTACAGCTCCGGGCATGGCAACGGACCTCACCTCAGCTCCGGAGCGTGCTTCTGATTCCATACCGTTGAAGGTGTCTGAGGTTGTTCAGAACTCGGTGGTTCATCCTGTCTCAGCATCGGCCGTGGCATCGGAATCAAACCTGAGTGGGCGCATCGATGAACAGGCCAAACGTCTGGCTGACTTCTTCAACGGTGAAGTGATCATCGACAGCGGGAACGAGCTTCCTTCCCATTGAACCCATCGGTCGTGTTCCAAGGAGTGACCAGCTCAGGCCACCATGCTGGCTGCCTGCAAACGGGCTCCTCTCCATAGCTCTGGAATCACACTGAGTGGCCTGCAAAGCAACCAAAGCTTCTAGTTAAAGGAACGACATGGACGGAAGCATCACTGCCAACTGACGGGATGCCCGTGGTCTCATGATCGCCCGGACGAAGGGCGCTTTCTGAGCGATTTCTACAATGCTTAGCGGTAACTTGATCGGCCATGGGCGCCAAAGATTCTGATTCTGATCAGTGCTAATCCGACAAGAAACCAGAACCAGGCTCGGGATGGATGCTGTCGATAAAGCTCGTAGATGGCCTTGTAGAACCTTCCCTTAATGAAAGCCAAGGAAAGATATCTAGAATCAACGAACCATGCCACACATTCCCACTCCTTAACTCTCTTTTCCAGGCTCATCTGCCTTGGATTATGGTTTTGCATGGCCGTCCCACCCAGGTGGGCGAGCTCCATTCCCCTCGAATGGAGAAGCCACTTTGACCACTCCTGATCTTCAGCCGAGTAGACGTCTGGGTTGAATGGCCTCTCCCTCAGCAGACTAGCTCGATAGAGGGAACAAGAATTCCAGAGGCCATTCAATCCATTGAAGCCTTTTGCAGTAACGACGTGTGGCCTGATTTCGCCATGGTCATGGGATGAGAAGCAAACGCCGCCAAGGCGAGGGTGGGCATCCAAGAGATCCATCGCCTTGCCAAGAGCCAGGGAATTATCGATCACGACATGGGAGCTGATGATTAGAACGTAATCTGTGGTTAGGTAGGGGATGGCAATATTGATTGCCATCGCATAGTTGAAAACGGGAAGCGAGTATTCAATCAGGATCGCCTGCTGAGGAAATATCTCTCGAGTGCTATCCGTGGACCCGTTGTCAACGAAGAGGTAACGAGGACTGACAGTCTCACTCCGTCCGATGGCCGCAAGAACAGCAGGCAGGCTGCTCGCGCAGTTGAAGGTCCTGCAGATGACATCCAGTGATCTGGAACCTGCTGGAGAAATGGGATTCATGGGCCCGACGCAGCAAAACTAAAGACGGTGAGTTCCTCCTTCAGAGGCATCTCCTCATTCATGGGTTGAACCCTGGCGTCAAACCTGACTAACTTCGGTCGCCAGGTCCCCGGCTTCCTGATCAACCCGTTCGGCGACGCATCCTTCTGCATTGGCGGCATCACTGTGCTCCTGTCCCAGGTGAAGCGTCTTGACCCACACCAGCTTTTTGGGCAGCAGGGCCATCTTCAACGTCACCCAGGGAATCACCACGAACCAGTGGACCAGGTAGAGGATGCCCAGTCCCGCGCTGAAGGGGTTCATCGCCGGCAGGGACGGCCCCTCGGAGGGGCGCCGGCAGCCCGTGGCAATCGCCAGGCCAGAGAGGGCCAGGGCCACGATCGAGAACGGCCACATGGTGGGGGCCGTGCGGGTGAGCAGGGTGCCGATCAGGTCGGCGCTCGCGACCACCGGCAGCACGTACTGCAGCAGGAAGAAGCAGGTGAGATCCAGCTTCTGGCTGAACGTGAGCCGATCGGAGACCAGACCGGGACCGTAGTCGAAGAAACGCTGCAGGCCGCCTTCGGCCCAGCGTTGGCGCTGGCGCCACAGGGCCGGCAACGTCAGCACTGCCTCCTCCTGCACCGGCGGATCCCAGAGCACGCCGATCGGCAGACCTTCGAGCAGCAGGCGGAAGCTGAGGTCGAGATCGTCCGTCACCGTGTCCTCGTTGAAGCCCCCGACCTTGAGGAGAGCCTCCCGCGAGATCAGCTGGCCATTGCCCCGCAGTTCCGCCACCCCGCCGTTGGCCAGGCGCCCCTCCTGGATCATGGCGTCGAAGGCCATCTCCATCGCCTGGGCGGAGGTGAGCAGGTTGGTCTGGGCATTGGCCACCGCCTTGCGCAGCTGCACCGCCGCCCAGCCGCCGGCCTCCGCCCAGGGAACGAGGCGCTCCAGCACATCCGGCTGCAGATCGGCATCGGCGTCGAGAACGAGCATCCAGCGGCCGCCCAGTTGCTGCAGCACCAGATTCAGGGCCCCCGACTTGCCGCCGCCCGCATCCCTGGGCCGACGCAGCACCCGCAGGAAGGGATGCCGTCCCTGGAGTTCGGCCAGCAGCTCGGGGGTGCGGTCGTCGCTGCCGTCATCGACCACCCACAGGGCCAGCTGGCCCTCGGGCCAGCGCAGGGCAGCGATCCGCTGCACCAGCCGGGCGATCACCGCCTGCTCGTCGCGGGCGGCCACCACCACATCGACGGCCGCCGGGGGTGCTGCGGGTGAAAGGTCCGGAGGGGGCGTTTCACTGCCATTGCGGCGGAAGGCCTGCAGCAGAACGGTGCGCAGGCTGTAGCCCCCCAGCAGGGTGGCCAGGGTGATCGCCGGTACGAGGCTGCGGCCGGGGGGCAGCCAGTGGGGGGCGATCCCTACCAGGCCACAGCAGGCGAGGAACAGGGCCGCCTTCACACGGCGGCGATCGCTGTCACTGCCGCCGGCAGCCATGGTGATCCTCATCCAGGCCGTGACTCTAAGGGGAATCGCCGCCGGCACCGAGGGGTTGCAACGTGGTGCCGGGGTAATAGTGCGCCAGGATCCGGCGCGTGCTCCAGCCGCGGCCGGCCAGATCGATCGCTCCGGCCTGGGAGAGACCGGCCCCGTGGCCGAACCCCCCACCGACCAGCTGCCAGACCCCCGCCCCCGCCGGCTGCAGGGTGAACAGGGTGCTGGGCAGGCTGCGCAGGGTGCGGCGGATGGCATCCAGCCGCAGCACGGTGCGGCCGTCGGTTCCCTGCACCTCAAGGGCCAGCACCCGGCCGCTGGGGCCGCGGGCCAGCACCTTCAGGGCCGTGGGCCGCCCCACCGCACGCTCCGGTCCGAGGGCGGCGGCGATCTGGGCGGCCGTGAGCTGCCGCTGCCAGCGGAAGACGGGATGGTCGGCCCCCCAGGCCGCCCGCCCGTCCCGCAGCAGCGTCGGCAGGGCCGTGGCGGCCAGGGGCACGGGGAACCGGGCCTGGAAGGGGGCGGGCCCGTCGGGGAAAGGGGTCAGGTAGGGAACTGGCGCGCCGTTCCAGGCCTCCGGGTAGGCGGCGCTGACGCCACCGTTGCTGGCGTGATAAACCGCATGGATGGGTCCATCGGCGCCCGTCAGCACGGCCAGCCGGGTGGCGGCGATCGCCTGGCGCACGGCGGCACCGGCGTGGCGCGGGTCGCTGTACACCTGGCACTGTGTGTCGGCGCAGAGGTGGTAGCCATCCACTACGAAGCGGTGCTGGTTGCGCACCGCCCAGGTGCGGGCCAGCACGGCCTGGGCCTCAAGGGCCGCGGCTGGCACCCCAGCACCGATCTCGTGGGGTACCACGCCTTCCAGATACCGCTCCAGCGGCACCTGCTCCACCAGACTCCAGCCGCCGTGCGCATCGGCCAGCAGCTGGAAGGGGCCGGCGTAGGCCCCCTGCTTCCAGAGCAGGCCTCCGGGTGCCTCGATCCGGATCGGAGACGCCAAAGGCACCACACCCTGGGCCCGGCGCAGCTCCAGCCCGACCCGCTCGGCAACCGTCCGCTGGAAGTCCGTCAGCCGCACGCCGTCGGGAAGGGGGGCGGGATCCGGCGCCCCGGCCGGGGCCCACACCTCCCAGTCCCGGGGCTTGGCGATCGCGGCCTGCACCCCAACGGCGCGCCAGAGCCCGGCCGCCTGCTCAGCGCTCTCAAAGCTGGCGAACGGACCCAGTACACGGCGCCGCAGCGTCGTGAGCTGGGGCAGCACCTCGCGCCGCCAGTGCAGCACCAGCTCGGGGGACTGGAAGCGCTGCCCACTGGCATCGATCAGGGTGAGCAGGCCGCTGCCACTCCGCAGCCGCAGTGGCTGAGCCGTCTGGACGTCCGCCGGCGCCGGGCCCAGCCGTGCCGCCAGGGCCACCCACAGCACCGAGTTGGCCGCCGTCAACGGGGCAGGGCGCGGCACCGGCCAGTGCATCGGGGTGGTGGGCCCCGGGGACGGGGCGTCCGGGCCGGCGGCGCCGGGAACGGGCGGCGGTGGCGGGGCGGGCGGTCCCGGCTCGGCCCGGCAGCCCGCCGGGAACAGGAGTGCCGTCACCAGCAGCAGCCTGGGCAGAACAGGGGGACGCAGCGACATCGGCACGGCAGGGGTTGGAGGAGGGTGCACCCGCGTCGTAGTGTGCTTGTTTGTGCCTGCGCTTACCGAGATGCCGAAGCTCAAGACCCGCAAAGCGGCCGCCAAGCGGTTCAAGGCCACCGGCACCGGCAAATTCATGCGCCGGCGCGCCTTCCTCAACCACCTTCTCGACCACAAGAGCCCCAAGCGCAAGCGCTATCTGGGGACGATGGCGGTGGTTGACGATCGCGACCACGACAACGTGGCCCGGATGCTGCCCTACGCCGGCTGAGTCCGGTAGAGCTCCTTGCGGAGTCCTCGCCGTCCTGTTTTTCCACCCCGTTTTCCACCCCAAGCTCACCTCCCATGGCCCGCGTCAAGAGGGGCAACGTCGCCCGCAAACGCCGCAACAAGATCCTTCGTCTCGCCCGCGGCTTCCAGGGGAGCAACGGCAGCCTGTTCCGCACCGCCAACCAGCGGGTCATGAAGGCCCTCTGCAACGCCTACCGCGACCGTCGCCGCCGCAAGCGTGACTTCCGCCGCCTCTGGATCGCCAGGATCAACGCCGCCGCGCGCATGAACGGCCTCAGCTACAGCAAGCTGATCGGCGGCCTGAAGCGGGCCGACGTGCGTCTCAATCGCAAGATGCTGGCCCAGCTGGCTGTCGCCGATCCCACCAGCTTCACCGCCGTGGCCACCGCGGCAGGCCACTGACGCCCTCCCCCCCGTTCCGACCGTCCGGCCGGCCCCGATGAACGACCTGCTGCCCCAGGCCTACCTGCTGGGACTGATCGCCCTGCTGGGTGTGGCGGCCGTCGTGGTCGCCCGCCAGATCCTGCGGGTTCGTCAAGACGAACTCGCCATGGCCCGGCTGAGTGGCAACGACAAGGCCGGCGGCACCCCCAGGGATGTCACCACCCTGTATGAGCTGGCGTCAGTCCAGCTGCGCAAGCGCCTCTATGCCGAGGCGCAGGTGAACCTCAAGCAAGCCCTGAAGCTGGCGGACGTCGAAAACGCCCCCGCCGAAGCCAGGGCACTGATGGAGAACGCCCTCGGCTTCACCCTCGCGGCCCAGAACAATTACGCCGCCGCCGTGCGGCACTACCGGGCCGCCCTGAGGGCCAAGGCTGACTATCCGGTCGCGATCAACAACCTGGCCTTCGCCTTGGAGAAGCAGTCGAAGCCGGACGAAGCCAGGACCCTCTATGAGCGGGTGCTGCAGTTGGAAGCCACCAACAAGACGGCCCGCAAACGGCTCTCGATCCTCGAACGCCGCAGCGGCCAGGAGGCCGGCGGCAAAACCTCCTGAAGCCCTGAACCAGGGTTCACCAAAGGCCGCGCACCGGCGATTCACGCGCCGCTGGGCCGGCAGGGCGAGCAGCCGTGGTTTCCGGAATCAGCTGCAGGCGCCCACCCGGGGTCGTGAGGCGCGGCGCGCGCCAGCCACTCAGGGACAGGCCCTGCACGCTCTGAAAGGCGCCACCGGGCTCCAGGGCGCCGCCGAGGGGATCCCCCAGCAGCAGCAGATCCAGCTGGTCCGACTTCGCATTGAGGTTGCCCTGCACGGGTGACTCGACCCCGCCGATGGCGATCGCACCACGCAGATCGACCATCTGGCCCATCGGCGTGGCCCCATCGATCCGCAGCTGGACGGGCACGGCAGGACCACCACTGAACGACTGGTAACGGCCGCTCCAGCGACGGGGCAGCTGTTCGGCGATCAGGCGGGCACGGGCGATCGGATCGAAGGTCTCGACCTCACCACCGGTTGCACCACCCTCCTGATCGATCGCCTGCATGGATGGAGGCGTGAAGGGCACAAACCCGTCGGACGGCAGGGGGCTGGCGGCGAGCAGCAGGGGCAGGGCGGCCAGAGGCACCGGCATGACGTGGGTCTCGTGGGCAAAGGGCAGACTAATCGGGATGCGCCCGTCCGCCGCAGGCCTCCCACCTTGACCGCCATCGCCCCCTCCAGCTCCACCGCCTCCGCCCACGACGATCTGGTGATCGCCGGCCGCCGCTTCCGCAGCCGTCTGATGACCGGCACCGGCAAGTACCCGAGCCTGGAGGCCATGCAGGCCAGCCTGGAGGCCAGCGGCTGCGAGATCGTCACCGTGGCGGTGCGGCGGGTCCAGAGCGGCGCCCCGGGCCATGGCGGCCTGATGGAGGCGATCGACTGGAGCCGGATCTGGATGCTGCCCAACACGGCCGGCTGCGCCACCGCCGAGGAGGCGGTGCGGGTCGCCCGGCTGGGCCGGGAGCTGGCACGGCTGGCAGGGCAGGAGGACAACAACTTCGTGAAGCTGGAGGTGATCCCCGATTCCCGCCACCTGCTGCCAGACCCCTTCGGCACCCTCGAGGCCGCCGAACAGCTGGTGAAGGAGGGGTTTGCCGTGTTGCCCTACATCAACGCCGATCCCCTGCTGGCCAAGCGGCTGGAGGAGGCAGGGTGCGCCACGGTGATGCCGCTGGGATCGCCGATCGGCTCGGGCCAGGGCATCCGCAACGCCGCCAACATCGCCCTGATCATTGAAAGCGCCGGCATCCCAGTGGTGGTGGATGCGGGCCTCGGGGTGCCCAGCGAAGCCGCCCAGGCGATGGAGATGGGGGCCGACGCCCTGCTGATCAACAGCGCCATCGCCCTGGCAGGGGATCCGGCGGCGATGGCACGGGCGATGGCCCTGGCCACCGAAGCCGGCCGCACCGCCCTGCTGGCGGGCCGACTGCCCCAGCGGGCCGATGCCCGGGCCAGTTCACCGCTGGAGGGGCGTGTGACGAACCATTGACGACCCAGCCGATCCCGGCGGCCCTCCATAGGGTTTGGCGCACACCGACTCCCCCTCCATGCAGGTCACCGAAGAAGACGGCGGCAAACTGAACGCCTTCGCCAAGGAGCCCCGCATGGTGCTCCAGGAGCAGGGGGAGACCAGCGGCGCCAACCGGATGCTGCTGATCGGCGGCCTCGTGCTGGTGGCCGTGATGGTGGCGGTGGCGGCCGGCATCAGCTGAGACCGGAGGACCATCTGAGGCCTGTAGTAGCTTGCCCGTCTGAGCAACCGCTCGTTCAGGAGTCTGGGGTGAAGGTTCTCGTTCTCGGCGGCGACGGCTTCTGTGGTTGGCCCTGTGCCGTGAACCTGGCCGAAGCCGGACATGACGTTGTCATCGTCGACAACCTCAGTCGGCGCAAGATCGACATCGACCTGGGCGTCGAGTCGCTCACGCCGATCGCCACCATCCAGGACCGCCTGCGGGCCTGGGACCAGGTGGGCGGCCGCACGATGACCTTCGTGCACCTCGACATCGCCCGGGAGTACGACCGGCTGGTGGAGCTGCTGCGCAGCGAGCGCCCCTCGGCCATCGTCCACTTCGCCGAGCAGCGGGCCGCCCCCTACTCGATGAAGAGCAGCGCCACCAAGCGCTACACCGTCGATAACAACGTCAACGGCACCCACAACCTGCTGGCAGCCATCGTCGACAGCGGCCTTGACGTCCACATCGTGCACCTCGGCACCATGGGCGTCTACGGCTACGGATCGCACCGCGGCGCCACGATTCCGGAGGGCTACCTCACGGTGGAGGTGCCCCAGCCCGACGGCACCTGCTTCACCGAGAAGATCCTGCACCCCACGGATCCGGGCAGCGTCTATCACATGACCAAGACGCTGGATCAGCTGCTGTTCTTCTACTACAACAAGAACGACGCGATCCGGGTCACCGACCTGCACCAGGGCATCGTCTGGGGCACCAACACCGACCTCACCCAGCGGGATCCGCGGCTCACCAACCGCTTCGACTATGACGGCGACTACGGCACGGTGCTGAACCGCTTCCTGATGCAGGCGGCGATCGGCTATCCCCTCACCGTGCACGGCACCGGCGGCCAGACGCGGGCCTTCATCCACATCCGCGATTCGGTGCGCTGCGTCCAGCTGGCCCTGGAGCACCCCCCCGAGCCCGGCGAGAAGGTGAAGATCTTCAACCAGATGACCGAGAGCCACCAGGTTGGCGAACTGGCCCGCAAGGTGGCGGCCCTCACCGACGCCGAGATCAACTACCTGCCCAACCCCCGCAAGGAGGCGATCGAGAACGATCTGATCGTTGACAACCGCTGCTTCATCGAGCTGGGTCTCAAGCCCACCACCCTTGATGACGGCCTGCTGGCCGAGGTGGTGGATGTGGCCCGCCGCTGGGCCGACCGTTGCGACCGCTCCAAGATCCCCTGCCTCTCCGCCTGGACCCAGCGCCAGGCCGAAGCGATCAAGGCCTTCGCCTGATCTCCCCCCGTGAAGATCGCCTTTTTCACCGAAACCTTCCTGCCGAAGGTCGACGGCATCGTCACGCGGCTCACCAAGACGGTGCAGCAGCTGGTGGCCGCCGGAGACGAGGTGCTGATCTTCTGCCCCGAGGGCGCCCCCGACGCCTACATGGGGGCCCGGGTGGTGGGGGTGCCGGCCATGCCGCTGCCCCTGTATCCCGAGCTGAAGCTGGCCCTGCCGCGGCCGGCGGTCTCGGAAGCCCTCGACCGCTTCGGCCCCGATCTGGTCCACGTGGTCAATCCGGCCGTGCTTGGCCTGGGGGGCATCTGGCTGGCCCGCAGCCGCGGCCTGCCGCTGGTGGCCAGCTACCACACCCACCTGCCCAAGTACCTGGAGCACTACGGCATGGGGATGCTGGAGCCCCTGCTGTGGGAACTGCTCAAGGCCGCCCACAACCAGGCCCAGCTCAATCTCTGCACCTCCACCGCCATGGTGGAGGAGCTGGCCTCCCGGGGCATCCAGCACACGGCCCTCTGGCAGCGCGGCGTGGACACCGACCTGTTCCGCCCCGAGCTGGCCTCCGCCGCCATGCGCCAGCGGCTGCACGGCGGCCATGACGACACCGGCCACCTGCTCCTGTACATCGGCCGGCTCTCGGCGGAGAAACAGATCGACCGGATCCGTCCGGTGCTGGAAGCCATGCCCCAGACCCGCCTGGCCCTGGTGGGGGACGGCCCCCACCGCCAGCAGCTGGAGCGGCATTTCGAAGGCACCGCTACCACCTTCGTGGGCTACCTGGCCGGCGAAGAGCTGGCCTCGGCCTATGCCAGCGGTGATGCCTTCCTGTTCCCCTCCAGCACGGAAACCCTCGGCCTGGTGCTGCTCGAGGCCATGGCCGCCGGCTGTCCGGTGGTGGGAGCCAACCGGGGCGGCATCCCCGACATCGTCAGTGATGGCGTCAACGGCTGCCTGTACGACCCCGACCAGCCCGCCAGCCTGCCGACGGCCGTCGAACGGCTGCTGGGCGACCCGGCCGCCCGCCGCCAGCTGCGCCTGGCCGCCCGCGAGGAAGCCGAACGCTGGGGCTGGCCCAGCGCCACCGCCCAGCTCCAGGGCTACTACCGCCAGGTGATCAACCGGGGCCGGCTGCAGCAGGTCGCCTGAGCCAGCCCCAGGGGCGGCTCAGCCTGCCTTGAGCGGCGCCGGCGGCTTCACCCCCCGGAACCAGACGGTCATCAGTGCCTTCACCATCGGCGCCGCCACGGTGCCGCCGTAGCCACCAGAGTTCTCGCCGAAGGCGACGATCACCAGCGTGGGCTTGGCGGTGGCCGGGGCATAGCCGCCGAACCAGGCGTGGTCGGGACGGGGGGGGTCCTCGGCGGTGCCGGTCTTGCCGGCCACGGGCGGCAGGCTGGGGTCGTTGAGGATCGTGGCCGTACCGGTGGTGACCGCCTGGCGCAGACCGGCATGCAGCACCCGCAGGGTGGCCGGCTTCAGCCCGAGCCACTTACGGGGGTAGTCGCGCTCCACCAGATGGGGCGTCACCAGCCAGCCGCCATTGGCCACGGCCGCGTAGAGACGGGCCATCTGGATCGGCGTCACCGTTACCGCCCCCTGGCCGATGGAGGAGGTGATCGTGTCGACCGGGGTCCAGGGTTCGCCCAGCACCTCCTTCTTCCAGGCCGGATCCCCCAGCAGTCCAGGGGATTCCTCGGCCGCCAGCTCACTGCCGGTGCGGCTGCCGTAGCCCATGCGGCGGGCCGCCTTGAACAGCTCGTCCGGACCGACCATCAGCCCCACCTTATAGAAGAAGCTGTTGCTGCTCACCCCAAGGGCGAAGGGGAAGCCGATGCTGCCGAAGGAGCCATGGTCGGCATAGCACTGGCCGTAGTAGCAGAAGGAGCCCACCGTCGGCACGGTGGAGTTCTCGTTGAGCTGGCCGGACTCGATGCCGGCGATGGTGGTGACGATCTTGAAGGTGCTGGCCGGCGGGAAACCCTGGAAGGCCCGGTTCAGCATCGGCGCCTCCGGCCGGTTGAGGCTGTTCCACTGGGCGGTGGTGGGGCCGTCGGAGAAGATGTTGGGATCGAAGTTGGGCCGGCTGGCCATGGCCCGCACGGCCCCGGTCTGGGGGTCCATCGCCACGATCGCTCCCTTGCGCACCCCGTCGAGGGCCTTCTCCGCGGCCCGCTGCAGGTCGAGGTCGAGGGTGAGGCGCAGATCCTTGCCGGCCTTGGCGGGCTTGTCCCCCAGCACGCGCTGCACCTGGCCCTCGGCATTCACCTCCAGCTGCTGTCCGCCCCACTCGCCACGCAGGTGGGTTTCATAGACCTTCTCCAACCCGCTGCGGCCGATGCGGTCGCTGATGCGGTAGCCGTGATCCTTGAGGGCGGCGTACTCCTCCTCGGTGATGCTGCTGGTGTAGCCCATCACATGGGCCCCCAGGCTGCCGTCGGGGTAGGCCCGCAGCACGTCCTCGGACACCTCCGCCCCCTTCAGGCGGCCGGCCTGCTCACGGAAGCGCAGCACCTGCACGGGCGTGAGCGAGAGCGCCAGGGGGATGCGGAAGCCCTCGGCGTTGGCGCCGCTCCTGCGCTGGGCCTCCAGCCGGTCGGCGGGGATCGCCAGAAGCCTGGCGAGCCGTTGGCGCAGCTCGGGCCAGCGGCGATCGTCGACCTGGAGGGGCTGAAGGTAGAGGTTGTAGGTGAGGCGATTGGTGGCCAGCACCCGGCCCTTGCGATCCAGCAGGCGCCCCCGCACGGGGTTGCGCGGCAGCAGCCGGATCCGGTTCTCGTCGGCCATGGCCCGGTTTTCGGCCCCATGCAGCAGCTGCAGCCAGGCCAGCCGGCCGAGGATCGCCGCCAGGATCAGCAGCATGACGGTGAGCAGGAGGGCGGCCTGGTGCCCCGTCCCTGTGTGGCGGGTGGTGGAAGGGCCGACCCCGCCGCCGACAGCGCGGACCATCAGGCGATCCGGCTCTGGAGCAGGGCCAGCCGCTCTTCGATGCGCCCCAGGGCGGCCAGCAGTTCGGCCGGGTCGGCGGGGGTGGGCTGGGTTGGGCTGTCCCAGGCGGGAGGGGCCGCCTCGGGCCCGCTGACGACCTGGGCCTCCTCGGCGTCGACGTCGCGCACCTCCACCTTCATCACCGGGTTGCCGAGACCGGGCTGGAAGCGGTCCAGGTTCTCCCGCACCTGGCTGGCCGCGGGTTCACCCTCCTGGCGCAACTGGCCGAGGGGATCGGCACTGGTGCCATCGAAGGCGGCAAGCACTTCAGCCGCCCCCCCCTTACGGGCCCGCTCCACCACCGCCAATCCCAACGGCAGCACGTCCTGCATCAGGGCCAGGCGCAGGGAATCGAGAGGATCGGCAGCCATGACGTCGCCAACGGGACCAGGCCTGTCAGTCTGACGTGCCGAACGGCTCGCTTCAGGGTGCGGGACGCTGCACCCCGGGAGCGACGATCACCTGGCTGCAGAAGCGGGTGCTGCCGAGCCACCAGCCGCCGGCGACGGCCAGCACCAGCAGGACGCTGAAGGGCAGCAGCGCCTGGCGGGTGCCCTCAAGGGAGAGCCACTCCATCCAGCCCCGCAGCAGGCGGTCGCGGTCGAAGCGGCGCCGCTCCCGCTGGCTTTCCTTACCGCGACGGTCGAGGGCCCGGGCCACCCAGCGCTCAAAGGCCTTCTTCTTGGTGACGGCCATCTTGCGCTCCACCTCCAGCAGGTGGCCGGCGCTGAGGTCGGGGTTGAAGGTGCTGATCAGCTCCAGGCTCTTGAGGAACATCTCCACCGCCCCCTCCTTCACCGCCAGGTCGGCCGGATCGAGCCCCTCCCAGTCGAGTTCGGGATAGAAGCGCAGGCGGTTGCTGCGGATCTGCTCTTCCGGCAGCTGGCCGGGCTCCCGCAGCCAGCGGTCGGTGTTGGCATCGAAACGACGCCAGTAGAGGAAGGGATTGAGGAAGATGGTTTTGCCAGCCAGCAGGATGCTGTCCTGCTGGAGGCGGCGGTGCAGCTGGGGGTCGTGCTCAGCCCCGGCAGGGCTGCCAGCGACGACGGGGGAGACGGAAGGCACGGAGCAAAGGCCGGGCGCCGACGTTATCGAAGTTGGCCCCCTGGGGCCAGCCTGGGGACCCGCCTACTCCCACTCGATCGTGCCTGGGGGCTTGCTGGTGATGTCGAGCACCACCCGGTTCACCCCCCGCACCTCGTTGACGATGCGGTTGGAAATCAGCTCCAGCAGGTCGTAGGGCAGGCGTGACCAGTCGGCGGTCATGCCGTCCTCGGAGGAAACGCAGCGCAGCACGATCGGATAGGCATAGGTGCGCTTGTCGCCCATCACCCCGACGCTGCGCACCGGCAGCAGCACGGCGAAGGCCTGCCAGATCTCGTCGTAGAGGCCGGCGTCTCGCACCTCCTCGCGCACGATCAGATCGGCGTCCCGCAGGATGTCGAGCTTGTCGTCGGTGACTTCCCCAAGGATGCGGATCGCCAGGCCGGGGCCCGGGAACGGGTGGCGCCCGACGATCTCCTGGGGCAGTCCCAGGCTGCGGCCCACCTTGCGCACCTCGTCCTTGAACAGACGGCGCAGCGGTTCGACCAGCTTGAACTGCAGATCCTTGGGTAGGCCGCCCACGTTGTGGTGGCTCTTGATCTTCACCGCCACCCGTTCGCCGGTCTTGGGATCGACGTTGGTGCCGGCCGATTCGATCACATCCGGATACAGCGTGCCCTGGGCCAGATAGTCGAAGGGGCCGAGGCGGCGGCTTTCCTCCTCGAACACCCGGATGAACTCGGTGCCGATGATTTTGCGCTTCTCCTCCGGGTCGGTGATGCCGGCGAGCTTGGAGATGAAGCGCTCGCGGGCATTGATGTATTCCACGTTGATGTGGAACTGGTGATCAAAGAACTCCATCAGGAATTCCGGCTCCCCTTTGCGCATGAAGCCCTGGTCGATGAACATGCAAGTGAGGCGATCGCCGATCGCCTGGTGCAGCAGGAAGGCCAGGGTGGAGGAATCAACCCCGCCCGAGAGGGCCAGCAGCACCCGCTTCTCGCCCACCTGGGCGCGCACTTCGCCGATGGCCTCGTCGATGAACGCGGCCGTGGTCCAGTCGGGGGTACAGCCGCAGATGTGATAAACAAAATTGCGGATCATCACCATGCCGCCGCTGGAATGCACCACCTCCGGGTGGAACTGCACCCCGTACAGGCGGCGGGCATGGTTGGCCACTGCGGCCTCCGGGGTGTTGTCGGTGTGGGCGAGGCGCACGAAGCCGTCCGGCAGCGCCTCCACCGAATCACCATGGCTCATCCACATCGTCGAGCCACTGGTGACGTTGGTGAGCAGATCAACCGGGTCGTCGACATGGAGCGGCGCCTTGCCGTATTCGGCCCGGCCGGCCGCCACCACCGATCCGCCCAGTTGCTGCACCATCAGCTGCATGCCGTAGCAGACCCCCAGCACAGGGATACCCAGCTCCCAGAGGCCCGGGTCGCAGGACGGGGCACCCTCGTCATAAACAGAGCTCGGCCCCCCGCTGAGGATGATCCCTTTCGGAGCCAGGGCCTTGAGTTCCGCGGCGGTGGTGGCGTACCCCATCACCAGGGAGAACACCTCCGTTTCCCGCACCCGGCGGGCAATCAGCTCGGAGTACTGGGAACCGAAATCCAGGATGACGATGGCCGGGGGACGGCTGGAGCCGCTGGCATGGTCCCGTTCCGAACCCGATGGAGCGGTCTGCGGCGTTTGGGACATCGGCTCGAAGGCGGGCAGGGCCAGGGCCCGGTATCGGTGCCTGCACCCTAGGTCGCGCCCCTGAAACGCTCCATCAGCTCCGCCCCCACCGGACCGCAGACCCTCACCTGGCGGGCGCGGTCGAACAGCGCTGCCCCCACGGCGACCGGCGGAGCGCCATGGCTGGCCAGGTAGGCCTGGCAACGGCTTTCGATGCTGGCGGCGATGCGCGCCCGGAGGCGCGCGGCCAGGTCGGGATCGTGCTGCTCCAGGCCGGCCAGGGCGGCCTCCACCGTGGCGGCCCCATGCAGGGCTTCGAGTGTGGATCCGGTGGCCCCCTCCAGGGCGGCCAGGGCGGTGAGCACCTCGGCGCGGCCATCGGCCAGGTGGTGGTGGGTGTGGAAGATGCCGCCGGCCAGCTTGATCAGCTTGCCCTGATAGCCGAACAGCAGCAGCCGCTCCACCCCCGCTTCGGCGGCAGCCACCAACACCGGCCCGAGCCAGTTGCCCGCCTTGAGCAACAGCTGCGGCGGCAGTCCCAGCCGCGGAGCCAGGTCGAAGCCGTTCTCGCCGATCACCAGCACCAGGTCGCCGTCGAATCCCGGTGCGGCCCCCCGCCCGGCCAGCTCGGCCAGGGTGCGGGCGAGCTGGTCCGGATCGGCGCCCGCCTGCACCTCAGCCTGGGTGCCGATCAGGGCCAGGCCGTCCACCACCCCGAACGCCGCATTGCTGGTGCGCTCCGCCAGGCGGCGGCCGTCGGGGAGCACCAGGGTGAGCCCCAGGCGGCGGCCGGCCGGCAGCAGGGGTCGCAGGTTGGCCTCCAGCAGCTGCTGGGCATAGGCGGAGAGGCAGGCCTCCCCGGTCGCCGCGTGGACTCCCACCCCCTCGCCTGGCTCCAGCTGGAGCCAGGGCCCGTCGCCGGGGAGCCAGCGGGCCAGCACCCAGACCACCAGGCCGCGGGTGAGGTCCAGCCCCTCGCCCGGATCACAGCAGCTCTCCCCCAGGGCCAGACCGTCCCCCAGCGGCGCGGCGGCCCGCACCGGGATCGGCACCACCCCCTGCGGCTGCAGGAGTTCCAGGGGCACGGCGGCGATGAAGGACTCCCCTTGCAAAGCCCCGAGGGCGGCGCGGGCCGCCGCCGCCAGCCACACCGGCAGGGTGAATCCCCGCGGGGGCGCGGAGGGGGGGCGCAGGAAATCGATGGCCGGCGGGAACGCTGTTTTTTATGGTGGTCGATCGCCTTGCCTTCGCCGGGCCCGCGCTCCTTCGTTCCCCACCGCTCATGCAGGACAAGCTCACTCTGATGATCCCCGGCCCGACCCCGGTGCCGGAGACCGTCCTGCAGGCCATGGCCCGCCATCCGATCGGCCACCGCAGCGGCGATTTCCAGAAGATCGTGCGCCGCACCACCGAGCAGCTGCAGTGGCTGCACCAGACCAAGGGCCATGTACTCACAATCACCGGCAGCGGCACCGCGGCGATGGAGGCCGCGATCGTCAACACGCTCAGCCGCGGCGACAAGGTGCTCTGCGGCGACAACGGCAAGTTCGGCGAACGCTGGGTGAAGGTGGCGAAGGCCTACGGGCTGACCGTGGAGGTGATCAAGGCGGAATGGGGCCAGCCCCTTGATCCGGACGCCTTCCGCGCTGCCCTCGAGGCCGACACCGGCAAGGAGATCCGGGCCGTGATCCTCACCCACTCGGAAACCTCCACCGGGGTGATCAACGACCTGCAGGCCATCGCCGGCCATGGGAAGGCCCACGGCACGGCCCTGACCATCGCCGACTGCGTCACCAGCCTCGGTGCCTGTGACGTGCCCATGGACGCCTGGGGCGTGGACGTGGTGGGCTCAGGCTCCCAGAAGGGCTACATGATGCCGCCGGGTCTGAGCTTCGTGGCCATGAGCGAGCGGGCCTGGACGGCCTACGAACGCTCCGATCTGCCCAAGTTCTATCTGGATCTGGGCAAGTACCGCAAAGCCGCCGATGACGACAGCAACCCCTTCACCCCGGCGATCAACCTCTACTTCGCCCTCGAGGCCGCCTTGGGGATGATGCAGAAGGAGGGCCTGGAGGCGATCTTCGCCCGCCACGACCGCCATCGCCGCGCCACCCAGGCGGCGATGAAGGCCATCGGTCTGCCCCTGTATGCGGCCGAGGGCCACGGCAGCCCGGCGATCACGGCGGTGGCCCCCGAGGGCATCGATGCCGAAGCCCTGCGCAAGCAGGTGAAGGAACGGTTCGACATCCTGCTGGCCGGCGGCCAGGACCACCTCAAGGGCAAGGTGTTTCGCATCGGCCACCTGGGCTTCGTCTGCGACCGCGACGTGCTCACGGCCGTGGCGGCCATCGAGGCCACCCTGCAGGGCCTGGGCCTGGCCAAGGCGCCCACCGGCGCTGGCGTGGCGGCGGCGGCAGCGGCCCTGGCCGCCTGAACGCCCAGACGGCGGGGTGGCAGGGTGCCGAGGGGCGAATTAGGTTCATGGTGGACGCTTTTGACACCATGAACCTTGCTGCCCACAGGCACTTTCCCCTTGCCGCCGCCCTCTGCCTGGGTCTGGCGACGGCCGGTTGCCAGCGCGCCGACCTTTCCCAGCAGACCAAGAAGACCGAAGCCAGGATCTGCACCGAGCTGACCACGGTGAACCAGGCCTTGGAGCAGGTGGCCGCCCTGACACCCACCTCCACCGTGGGTGAAGCCAAGGCGGCCCAGCAGAAGCTGGAGCAGTCGATCGCGGCCCTGCAGACCTCGGAGAACCAGCTGCAGAAACTTCGGGTGGAGGCTTTCCGCAAGGTGCTTGAAGGCTTCCGTGGGGAGGTGGCCACAGCCTCCGCCAACAAGACACAGACGCTTGAACAGGCCGCCAATGAGCTGAAGCCCAAGGCCCTGGCGGTGATCGCTGCCCGCAAAGCGCTCTCCGCGGCCGTGCAGTGCGAGGAGCCGGCTCCGGCGCCCCCCCCCAGCAAGCCCTGACAGGCGGTGCAGTGGCTCTGGGCGCCCGACAGCCGCCCGGAGCCTTGCTAGTGTGATCAAATGCGGGTGTAATTCAGTGGTAGAATGTCAGCTTCCCAAGCTGAACGTCGCCGGTTCGAATCCGGTCACCCGCTTGGCAAAGCCTTAACAGAAAGAAGTTCTGAAAAGCAGCGAGCTAGCGGACTTTCCAACTGGCCTGCATGAAGCAGCACGAGCCAAGACGTCGCTGAGACGCCGATTAAGGGCCTGTCTCTGCCTGCACTCCAATCGATTGAAACTCGCGCCGATGTTGCTCAGGAGCCCCATTCAGCTCCATTTGACGTTAACGGGCATAGCGACCGTCCTTCATGGTGGTGTGGCGGCGCCAACGGGTGCACAGGTGGTTTCTCCCGCCCGACAACGTGGGCAAGAGCGATGCATCCCAGGGGCTGAACAAGCGCGCTCAGGCGCGAGGCTTGATCAGCTGGAGCACCTGCAGACCAAGGCCACCGGCGCGCCGCTCGCAATCAAGGGCCTCCAGGATCGCCCGCGCCGAGCCTTCCAGATCACCTCCGGTCGCCGCCGCACGCGCCTGTTCGTTGAGGGTGGCCGCCTGGAGCAGCAGGCGTTGGCGAGCGGTGGGATCGGACAGCGGCGAGACGCTGGACCTTGCACGCAGTGGGGGGTCCAGCGTCAAGGTGACGGGGGCAGTTGGATTAGAGACAATCATGGCCGGCGAGGATGTCGCACTATCAAAGACATTCACAACGGGTCAGTTGGCATCCAACAGTCCCCTTCGTTTTGGGATCTTACTGCACAACATATGGTCCAGAGCCATCAGGAGGCCTCTGGCACAAAAAAGAAATGATTTGGGGAGGTTTTGCATGGTCTCCCCCGATGGTGGTCGCCCGGACTGTTCAGGTGCCCGGCTCTTCCTGATTGCCACCCAGCGCTGCGATCTGGGAGCGCAACTGGTCGGAGCGCTGCTGATCGCCGCGGGTGAGGGCAACGGCGAGGGCGAACTCCAGTTTCTCGAGCTGGTGATCACCTTCCTCCTGGGAGTGGCGGCGTAACTGGCAGTGGGGGGCAGGGATGGCCGCCCGAGAGGAAGCACTTTGCCCGCGCAGGGTGTTGGAGGAAGACTGGTAAGGGGAAGTGGGGAAGGCCATGACCACCTTTCTTTTCATTTTGACACCCCTGACCAGGGGGGTGCGCGGCCTCAGGCGGCGGAAGGGTAGGGAACGTCTTCGATGCTGGCGACCACAGGGGGTGCCTCGGAGCTGACGCCGATCTCCAGCAGATGGCGGCAGTCCTGCAGCAGACGCTCGACGTTGTCGAGGCTGGCCAGTTCTTCCGGCTCCGGGCGGGCCTGGTTCGACGCCTGAAGTTCCATCGCCGCCAGACGCTGCTCCAGGGTCACCAGGCGGTGGGAAAGGGCATGGATGGTTTCGGCGAGATCTTCGGCATTGCGGCTGATGCGGAACGACACCGAGGCGGGGGCCATGGCGGGGAAAGCAACGGGGCTGTGCCGCATGACAACACACCCGGGCGGCCGCCTCAAGCATCAGCGGCAGCGATCTCCCAGAGTGGGCACTGTTGATCGGGCTCCATGGCGATGCACCAGCCCTGGCATCTGTTGCTGTACTTGATGGCGGGACTCGCCGGCGGCCTGCTGGCCCTGCGCACCGGTATCCCAGCGGCTCCGCTGGCCGGGGCCCTGCTCGGGGCCGCCCTGGTCAGCGTGACCGGCCGGCTCGAGGTGGCCCAGTGGCCGGTCGGGTCCCGCACCCTGCTGGAAATCGGCATCGGCACGGTGATCGGCACCGGCCTCACCGGCACCGCCCTGCAGGAGCTGCGTCAGCTGTGGCGGCCCGCGCTGCTGATCACGGTCACCTT
Source organism: Synechococcus sp. UW140 (assembly GCA_943372935.1). Classification (GTDB taxonomy): domain Bacteria; phylum Cyanobacteriota; class Cyanobacteriia; order PCC-6307; family Cyanobiaceae; genus Cyanobium. Next base: position 115,914 of record CALSAP010000003.1, on the reverse strand, counting down.
GGTGGTCACCGGCCTGGTGGTCGGCTTCGGCTGCAGCCGCCTGATGGGCGTCGATCCGGTGGTGGCCCTGCTGGGGGCAGCCCCGGGGGGCATCAGCGGCATGAGCCTGGTCGGGGCGGAGTTCGGCGTCGGGGCGGCCGTGGCCAGCCTGCATGCGGTGCGGCTGATCACCGTGCTGCTGATCCTGCCGCTGGTGGTGAAGCTGGTGCTCCCCGCCACCGCCGCCCCGCCAGGCGGCTGACCACCCTGGACAGCCGCGCAGGGGTCGATACGTTGGACCACCTCGTTCTTCCCTTGCGGTCCGATGGCCACACGCCACTTTCTCCTTCGCCGACTTGGCCCCCTCGTCCTGGCGGCGGCAGCCGGCCTGCTCGCCACCGCCGGCACGGCGCCGAGCGCCCGCGCCGGAAATGACATCGAGGGGCCCGGGGGCAAGGGTGCCCAGGTGTACTGCTTCATGCGCAACAACGGCAACGTCCACGAAGTCAGCTGGACGGCCGCCTATGCCCTGATCAAGCGCCAGAGCGCCGGTGTGTTCAAGACCTCCCCCGAACATGCCGCCGTGATGATCACCGAGTCCGTGGTTCAGAACCCCGGCACCTTCCCCGATTGCGGTCGGTTCCTGGGCGATCTGTATGCGCCGCGCACCCCCGGCAGCACCGCGACCAGCCCCGAACCCAGCCCCACCGCCATCTCGGTCGTCGGCGGTGGTAAGGCTGGTGGCAGCGGCATGACCCGGAGTGAGCGTTACAACTGAGCGGGCCGGCCTGAACGCCCCCACCGCGCGCCAGCGGCGGCCGCCCCTTGTGTTGCTGCTGGCCCTGGTGCTCGGCGGCTGCGTCGAGCAGCCCCTTCCCCAGCGACCGATCACTCGCGAGGACTGCCTGCGCACCGTGAAGCTCGAGGATCTCCCCAGCGCGCTGCAGCAGTGCGACAAGGTGGTGGCAGCCTTCCCGAAGGATCCAGGCCCCCTGAACGAGCGCTTCCTGCTGCACACCCTGTCGGGCAACACCGCCGCCGCCTGCCGGGACATCGCCCAGGCCACCACCCTGGCCGCCGCGGTGCCCAAGGGCAATCTGGATCCGATCCTGCGCCAGGACCTGGAGGTGCGGCAGCGCAGCTGCAGCGAGGACGAACCGGCCAAGGCGGGGGGCTGAGTCAGGCCGCCCTAGACGCTGTCGAGCCACTGGCGCACCAGCGCCGGCAGGGTCCGCTGGCGCTGCAGCAGCAGGGAAATCCGTTCGGCCTTGCTGGCAATCAGGTCGTCCACCAGCCGATCGGCGACGCCCAGTTGCAGCCAGTGGCTGGTGAGCGCGGCGCCCATGCCGATCCGGTGGCAGCGGTCTTCGGCCTGCTCGGCGTCGCCAGGGGTCCAGGGCCGTTCGACCAGAACCACGTGCCTGGCCCGGTGCAGGGTGAACCCCAGGCCCCCGGTGCCATAAGTGGCGATCAGCACGGGGCTGCGCCCCGACTGAAAGGCATCCACCAGTCTCTGCCGCCTGGCCGGGGGCACGGCGCCGACCAGGGGCCCACCGTCGTCACCGTGGCCAATCTGCCGGTGCAGGGCCAGGGCGGTGGCCACGAAGGCCGTGAACACCACCACCGCTTCGCCACGGTCCCGCAGGTCGGCCACCAGGTCGGTGGTGGCGGCCAGCTTGTGGCGCGAAGCGATCTGGCGCAGGGCCGTGAACACAGCCAGGGCTTCGGCATCGCGGTGCACCTCACCGGCCCAGGCCCGGCGGCGGTAGTCGTCGATCCGCTCCTGCAGGGCCCGCTCGAAGGCCTCGGCCTCGGCGGCGTCGAGACTCACGGGCCGCTCCAGCCGCTGCTTGGGCGGCAGGTCGAGGCATTGCCCCTTACGCCGATGCAGCACCAGGGGCCGCACCAACCGCTGCAGCTCCTCCAGCTGGCTGGCGCCGCTGGCCTGCCAGATCCGCCGCCCCCCCTGCTCGCGCCAGTGCCCCTGGCAGTAGCGCTCCTCGAAGTGGCGCTGGTCGGCGCCCAGGGGATGGCCGATGGCCGCCAGCAGGGGAAACAGCTGGACCGGCCTACCGTTCTTCATCGGCGTGCCGGAGAGCAGCCAGATCGCCCGCAGGCGCGGATGGCGGGCCAGCCGCAGGAACGCCTGGGTGCGGGCAGCGTGGATCGTCTGGGCGAAGTGGGCCTCATCGGCGATCAACACCGTGCCGGCGTCCGGCAGCTCGGCGGGCAACCGGGCCCAGCTGTGCAGCTCCAGCCGCAGACCCAGCCCCGCCGCCTCCTGCCGCCAGTGGTGATGCAGCCCCGCCGGGGCCACCACCACCAACCGGCAGTCGGCCAGGCGCACCAGGGCACGGCCGGCCACCAGGGCACTGAGGGTCTTGCCGAGGCCCATCGCATCGGCCAGCACAGCCCCGCGCCGAGCCAGCAACCAGCGCACCGCCTGCCGCTGATGGCGGAACAGCCTGCGGCCATCGGGCATGTCCTCCTCGGCGGCGGCCGCCGCCACCAGGGCCCGGTGCGGGGGCAGGGGCGGCAGGGGCTGCGAGAGCCAGGCGAACCACTGCTCCAACTCCGGTGTGACCGGAAAGCGGCCGGCGCACTGCTGCTGCAACCCTGCGGCCGCCTCGAGGGGAAATTGCCAGCAGCCGCGTCCGCTGAGCCACTGCCCGCGGGGGCGGATGGCCCGCAGGTGCGCCTGGGTCACCGCGTCGAAGGGACTGACAACTTCGATCAGACCTGAGGCGCCCAGGCGCATCTGCACCAGGGGGGTGGCCAATGCGGCAAAAAGCAATCAAGAACACATTGACAGCCGGGGCGCTGAGGGCAAACTGCCGCCAACCGAGGCGCGCTGATGCAGGCCAGGGATGGAGTCTTTCTCGAAGATCTCTGCCCCAAGCTGCGAGCACGACGATGGCGACAGTCGCTGCACCGGATGACCGGCCGTCGGTGCCTCTATTGCGGCGAGGCCTCCGAATCCATCGACCACGTGCATCCGCTGAGCCGCGGCGGCCAGAGCATCACCGAAAACTGTGTGCCGGCCTGCCTGGGCTGCAACGGCCGCAAGGGCGACAGTGATGCCTTCACCTGGTACCGAAGTCAGCCCTTCTACGACCCGCGCCGGGCAATGGCCCTGCGGGCCTGGACCGATGGTGACCTGCGCCTGGCACTGCGGCTGCTGCAGTGGGTGGCGCCCGTTGAAGCGGAGACAGCCACGGCGGCCGAGGCCGAAATGACTCACCAGACGCGGCAGGCCTCCACGCCGTTGTGGCGGTGGCAGATGGCCTCCTGATCGCGGGGCTGCTCCGGCGCCAGCAGCACGGCCCCGAGCACCAGCCCAACGGCCAGCAGCAGGGGAGGGGTGGCCCGCCCACGGGGCATGGAAGCCAGGGGGCTGAAGCCGCCGCTGACGATGGGGCGCCTGAGGGGACGGCCCGTGGTGAGCGCCGGTGCGAGGCCGACAGGGAGACTGGGCTGGAACGAGGAGGAGGTCACGGGATGGAGATCAGGCAGTGATACAGATGTACTGATGTCGACGAAATCTGTCAACCCGGTGGCCGTTGCCGATCGGATCGACCACCCGGCCCTTGCCACTGCCGCCGCTTCCATCGGCCGGCTGCTGGTGCTCGGCGGGGGCTACACCGGGCGGCGTGTGGCCCAGGCGCTGGAAGCGGCCGGCGTGCCAGTGCTGCTGACCCACCGCCAGCCCTCCCCAAGCGCCAACGAGCCGGGCTGGCTGCACTTCGATCCCGACCAGGGGGCACTGCCCACCCCGGCGGACCTGGCCGGGGTGAGCCATGTGCTGGTGACGATCCCGCCCAATGCCGGCGGCCGGGATCCGGTGCTCGAGTCGCTGGAGGCCCAGTTGCGGCGTCTCGATCCCGCCTGGGTGGGCTACCTCTCCACCACCGGGGTCTACGGCGACACCGATGGTGACTGGGTGGACGAGACGAGTCCTACCCGGCCGCTGCTGGAGCGCAGCCAGGCCCGACTGGCCTGTGAGCAGGCCTGGCGCCGCAGCGGCCTGCCGGTGCAGTTGCTGCGCCTGCCGGCCATCTACGGCCCCGGCCGCAATCCGATCTTGAACCTGCGCAACGGCACGGCTCGGCTGATCCACAAGCCCGGCCAGGTGTTCTCCCGGGTGCACGTCGACGACATCGTCGGGGCTGTGCTCCACACCATCGCCCTGCCACCCCAGGCCAGACCCGACACCCTGATCCTGGCGGACACCTTCCCGTGCCCCTCAAGCGAGATCCTTGGCCTGGCCGCCCACCTTCTGGACTGCAAGCTGCCGGACGTGCAGCGCTACGCCGACGTGGCGCCCAGCATGGGACCGATGGCCCGCAGCTTCTGGAGCGAGAATCGACGCACCAGCAGCCGAAGGCTACGGGAGGATCTCGGCTACCGCCTGCTCTATCCCACCTACCGGGAGGGCCTGTCGTCCTGCACCGGAGACTTCTTGTGAGCGCCGAAGATCGAGGGATCGATCAGGTTGGAGATTCCCGTGTCCTTGCCCATCTTCTGCCAGTCCACCACGACCCATTCGTTGCGGAAAGCGACCCCTCCGCCCAGCAGCAGCGCACCAAGTAGCAGCAAGCGGACCATGGACCGACCCCGACAACCCCCGATGGCATGAAAACTACAGCGGATCGCCTTGTCATCGCCCTGGGGGATCCCGCCGGCATCGGCGCCGAGGTGACCCTCAAGGCCCTCGCCCAGCCGCGCCCCGCCGGCCAGGAGGTGGTGTTGGTGGGCTGCGGCCGCTGGCTGCGCGACTGCCACCGTCGATTGCTGGCGTGCAGCAACACTCCCTTGGCCGACCCCGACGACTTCACCCTGGAGGACGTCCCCCTGGAGCAGCCGGTCGTCCCGGGGGTCAGCAGCGCTGTCGCCGGTGCTGCAAGTTTCGCCTGGCTGACCCGGGCCGTGGCGCTGGTGGCGGCCGGCGGCGGCCGGGCCCTGGTGACCGCCCCGATCGCCAAAGTCAGCTGGCAGGCGGCCGGCCATGCCTATCCCGGCCAGACAGAGCGGCTGGCGGAACTCACCGGCAGCACCGACGCCGGCATGCTGTTCACCGCCCTGGCGCCCGGCGGCGGCTGGCGGCTCAACACCCTGCTGGCCACGACCCACATCCCCCTGGCTGAGGTGAGCGGCCGGCTCACTCCGGAGCTGGTGAGCCGGCGATTGGAGGCCCTCCTGGCCTTCTGCCGTCGGTTCGAGGGCCGGCCGCGGCTGGTGGTGGCCGGCCTGAACCCCCATGCCGGTGAAGGGGGGCATCTGGGCCGGGAGGAGCAGGACTGGCTGATCGCCACCCTGCAGCGGTGGCGGAGCCTGCATCCGGAGGTGCGGCTGGAGGGGCCCGTGCCGCCGGACACCTGCTGGCTGGAGGCGGCAGCGGCCTGGAAAGGGGAAGGCGCTGGAGCGGACGGCTATCTGGCGCTCTATCACGACCAGGGGCTGATCCCCGTGAAGCTGCTGGCCTTCGACGCCGCCGTCAATACCACCCTGGGGCTGCCCTTCCTGCGCACCTCCCCCGACCACGGCACCGCCTTCGGAATCGCCGGCCGGGGCGTGGCCCGGGCCGACAGCATGGCGGCGGCGATCAGCACCGCCTGGGAGCTGGGCTAGGCCGCCTTGATCCGCATCAGCACCTGACCGAATTCCACCGGGGTGCCGTTCTCCACCAGGATCTCCACCACTTCGCCGCTGAACTCACACTCCAGCTCGTTCATCAGCTTCATGGCTTCGAGGATGCAGACCGGCTGGCCGGCGCTGATGCGGCTGCCGACCTCCACAAAGGGGGCCTCACCCGGTGCCGAGGAGCGGTAGAAGGTGCCCACCATCGGAGCGGTGACGGCCTGCAGGTCGCTCCTCACCGAGGCGGCCGGTGGCGGTGGTGCCGAGGGACCGGGGGCGGCGCCAACCGGGGCGACGGGCATGGGGGCGGCCGGAGGCGGGCCGGCCGGGGCCTGCACCATGGTGACCGTGGCCGGTTCCGGCGACGGCAGATTGCGGCGCACCTCCAGTCGGAAATCGTCGCCTTCGAGCTTGAGCTCCTGGATGTCGCTGTCCCCGAGCAGGGCCAGCAACTGGCGCAGTTGGTCGTGATCGAGCTGCATGGCGATCAGGACTCCCGGCCCAGGTAGCTGTCGGTGCGGGTGTCGACCTTGATCTTCTCGCCGATGGTGATGAACAGGGGCACCATCACCTGGGCGCCGGTCTCGACGATGGCGGGCTTGGTGCCGCCAGTGGCGGTGTCGCCCTTGACGCCGGGGTCGGTCTGGGTGACTTCGAGCACCACCGAATTGGGCAGCTCCACCTCCAGGGGCTTGCCGTTCCAGGAGACCACGCTCACCTCCATGCCCTCCTTGAGGTATTTGCGGCCGTCACCGATCTGCTTGGCGGTCAGGCGGGTCTCCTCGTAGGAGGCCATGTCCATGAAGACGTAATCGTCGCCCTCCATGTAGGTGTGCTGGAGGGTCGCCTTCTCCAGCTGGGCCTGGGGCATGGTCTCCCCGGCGCGGAAGGTCTTCTCCACCACGTTGCCGCTCTGCACGCCCTTGAGCTTGGTGCGCACGAAGGCCGAGCCCTTGCCGGGCTTGACGTGCAGAAACTCGACAACGCGCCAGACCTGGCCATCCAGTTCGATCGTTGTGCCGGTACGAAAGTCGTTGCTGGAGATCATTCCGGCGGATCGGATCGGGGGATTGTACGTCTGGCTACAGGCACGCCTGCGAGCCGTGGCAGGGAGGCCAGGGCCGTTTGTGCCAAAGTCCAGGCAGTCACAAGGGAAGCATGGACCGGCGACGCAGGCCCATCGGGTTCACCACCACGCTGGGGGCCAGCCTGGCCCTCCTGCTCACCCTGCTGCTCATGGTCCCCGCCGCCTGGGCCTACCTGCCCCAGGGCAACGCCGTCAGCGACCCCACCGCCCTGCTGCGCAACGCCCTGCCCATCGACCAGGGCGATCTTCAGAAGCTGCAGCACCGGCTGGAGGACACCAGCGACGACCTGCGGGCCAAGCGCTGGACCAGCCTCACCGGCTCCGTGCGCCGGGCCGAATCCCAGTTGGGCAGCAGCCGGGAGCGGATCCTGGCCAGCTTCGAGCCCGCCGACCGGGGCACTGCCGAGGCCCTGCTCACCGACACCGCCACCCATCTGCAGGATCTGGCCGCCGCCGGCGAAGCCCAGGACCGGGACGGGTTCCTGGCGGCCCGCCGGGAAGCCCTGGCCGCCATCGGCCGCGCCGAAGGTCTGCTGGTGGGGGAGTTCCCCTTTGCCATCCCGCCTGAGTTCGATGCACTGCCGCGGCTGCTCGGCCGCGCCAGCGTGCGGCTGACCACCACCAAAGGCGACCTGATCACCGTCGTGGACGGTTACAACGCCCCCCTCACCGCCGGCGCCTTCGTCGATCTGGCCCAGCGCGGCTTCTACGACGGCCTGCCCTTCAACCGCGCCGAAGACTTCTACGTGCTGCAGACCGGTGATCCCTCCGGCCCACTGACGGGCTACGTGGATCCGGCCACCAAGCAGGAACGCCAGGTGCCCCTGGAAATCAAGGTGCCCGGCGAGGACGCCCCCTTCTACAACCAGACCTTCGAGGACCTGGGGATGTTCAAGGCCGAACCGGTGCTGCCCTTCGCCAGCAAGGGCACCCTGGGATGGGCCCACTCCGACGAAGCCCTGGGAGACGGCTCCTCCCAGTTCTTTCTGTTCCTGTTCGAGCCGGAACTCACACCCGCCGGCCTCAACCTGATCGATGGGCGCTACGCCGCCTTCGGTTATGTGGTGGACGGCTTCGACGTGCTCGAGGAGCTCACCGCCGATGACGGCATCGTCAAGGCGACGGTGATCGAAGGAGCCGGCAACCTGCGCCCCCATGCCTGAGGGGCCCACCCTGGCGGAGCTGGGGGAAACGGAGCTGATCCGGCGCCTCGGCGCCTTCGCCCCCCGGGGCCAGTTCGACGATGATGCCGCCCTGCTGGGTCCGGCCCTGCTCGGCCCTGCCGGCGGGGGCGTTCACCAGCTGGTGGTCAACACCGACGTGCTGGTGGAGGACGTCCATTTCAGCGCCGCCACGATGGGCGCCGGGGACGTGGGCTGGCGGGCCGCCGCCGCCAACCTCTCTGACCTGGCGGCCATGGGCTGCCGCGACGCTGTGGGGCTCACCGTGGGCCTGGTAGCCCCGGGGGACACCCCATGGGCCTGGGTGCAGGAGGCCTACGCCGGCCTGACGCAGCTTCTGGGTGCCCATGGCGGTGTACTGCTGGGGGGCGACTGCAGCGGCGGCCGCCAGCGGCTCCTGGCGATCACAGCCCTCGGCCGGCTCGAGGAGGGCCGTGGCGGGCCGATCCGGCGCGGCGACGCCCAACCGGGCGACTGGCTGGTGTGCACTGGCGCCCATGGTCTGAGCCGCCTGGGCCTGGCGGTGCTGCGGGGCGAGGCGATCCCGGCTTTGGAGCCGGCCGTGCGGGAGCGGGCTATTCATGCACATCGGCGGCCCGTGCCCCGCTTCGATGCTGTGGCGGCCCTAGGCGCCAGCCGGCCAGTGGGGCTGCCCTGGCGTGTGGCCGGCTGCGACAGCAGCGACGGTCTGGCGGCGGCGGCGTACTGCCTGGCGCTGGCCAGTGGCTGCACGGCCCTGATCGATTTTCAAGCCCTTCCCCTGGCCCCAGAGCTGGAGGGCCTTGCCGCCGCCGAGGACTGGTGCCTCTGGGGAGGCGAGGACTTCGAGCTGGTGCTGGCCCTGGAGCCCGCCTGGGCGACAGCCTTGGTGGAGCAGCTGCCCGGAAGCCGCTGCATCGGCCGGATCGATGCTCCCCAAGCGGCGGGCCCCCTGGTCTGGTCGGACGGGGGGGAAGCGATCGCCTCCCCGTCAGCCAGCTTCCAGCATTTCGGCTGAAGCGGGCCTCAAGCTCACTTCCAGTTGCGGGCCACCACTTCGGCCAGGTCGACGACGCGCTGGCTGTAGCCCCACTCGTTGTCGTACCAGGCAATCACCTTGACCATGTTCTCGCCCATCACCAGGGTGAGGTCGGCATCTACGATCGTGGATTCATCGGTGCCGGCGTGGTCGGTGGAAACCAGGGGAAGATCGCAGTACTTGATGATCCCCTTCATCCCATTTTTCGAGGCTTCCTCAAGAACGGAGTTGACTTCCTCCTTGGTGGTGCCTCGGCTGATTTCGAGCACGAGGTCAACGACCGAAACGTTCGGAGTGGGAACCCGCAGGGCGATGCCGTTGAGCTTGCCCTTCATCGGAGGATAGACGAGCGCCACGGCCGTGGCGGCGCCGGTGGAGGTGGGAACGATGTTGACGGCAGCGGCACGGGCACGGCGCAGGTCACGATGGCTGGCATCGAGGATGCGCTGGTCACCGGTGTAGCTGTGGGTGGTGGTCATCATCCCCTTGACGATCCCAAAGTTCTGGTCGAGAACCTTGACGATCGGCGCCATGCAGTTGGTGGTGCAGCTGGCGTTGCTGATGATGTCGTAATCCTCGTGGCGGTACTGGTCGGCGTTCACGCCCACCACGAAGGTGCCGACGCCTTCCCCCTTACCGGGTGCCGTGATCAGCACCTTGCGGGCGCCGGCTTCGATGTGTTTACCGGCCCCTTTCTGATCAATGAAGACGCCGGTGGCTTCGATCACCAGGTCCACGCCCCACTCCTTCCAGGGGAGATTGAGGGGATTGCGATCGGAGAAGCATTTGATCGGCTTGCCATTCACGACGATGGTGTCGTCGGTGTAGCTCACTTCCGCGTTGCGGATGTGGCCGAGCATCGTGTCGTACTGGAGCAGGTGGGCGTTGGTCTTCGGATCGGACGTGTCGTTCAGACCGACGACTTCGATGCCGGTGTTTTCACCGCGGCTGAGCCAGCAGCGCATGAAGTTCCGACCGATTCGGCCAAATCCATTGATCGCAACGCGCAAGGTCATGGCAGAAAGCGGTGGAACCCGCTAGCAAGGGGGGATTTTGGCTGCCGATCATACAGAAATGGGGTCCTGCTCTTTCCCGCAGCCACAGGCCCCGGATCGGACGGTCGGCAAAGCGCAGTATCCCGCAAAGGGGGAAGGGCGGACCTGCCGTTATTTTCGGCAAGGCCAGGAGTCCCCCTTGATCCCAAAGCTTGATCGCCGTCAGCCGCTCCACTTCATCGGGGCCGGTGGGATTGGCATGTCCGCCCTGGCGGGGATCCTGGCGGAACGGGGCTTCCTGGTCAGCGGCTCCGATCCCCGTCCCAGCCCGGTGCTGGAGCGGCTGCGGACCGCCGGGGTGCGGGTCTTCCAGGAGCAGACCGCTGCCACCATCGCCGCGGTGATGGCGGCCGAAAGCGCCCCCATGGTGGTCATCAGCTCGGCAGTGCCCGCCGCCAACGAGGAGCTGGCCGAGGCCCGGCGGCGCGGGCTGTCGGTCGTGCACCGCTCGGACGTGCTGGCGGCCCTGATCAATGACCAGGCCTCGATCGCCGTGGCCGGCAGTCACGGGAAAACCACCACCAGCACCCTGATCGCCACCCTGCTGGAGGCCGTCGGTGAAGACCCCACCGCCGTGATCGGCGGCATCGTGCCGGCCTTCGGCAGCAACGGCCGCCATGGCCAGGGGCGGTTGCTGGTGGCGGAAGCCGACGAATCGGACGGCTCCCTGGTGAAGTTCACCCCCCGGCTCGGGCTGCTCACCAACGTCGAACTGGACCACACCGACCACTACCCGGACCTGGCCTCTCTGGTGGCCACCCTGCAGCGCTTCGCGAGTGGCTGCACGACCCTGCTGGCCAACCGGGACTGCCCGGTGCTGCGGGAGCACTTCCAGGCCACCAGCTGGTGGTCCACCGGCAGCAGCGAGGCGGCGGACTTCGCCGCCATTCCCTTGGAGGAGCGGGGTGACGGCATCCTGGCCACCTGGTACGAGCAGGGGGTGGCCCTCGGCACCCTGGAGGTGCCCCTGCCCGGCCGCCACAACCTGAGCAACACCGTGGCGGCGATGGCGGCCTGTCGCCTCGAGGCCGTGCCATTCGAGGCCCTGCGACTGGCGGTGGCGGGCCTGCGCCCCCCCGGGCGTCGCTTTGACTGCCGCGGCCTGTGGCAGGACCGGGCCATCGTCGACGACTACGCCCATCACCCCAGCGAAGTGGCCGCCACCCTGGCCATGGCCCGGCTGATGGTGGAGAGCGGCCGCAGCCCACTGCCGCTGGTGCCCCGCCGGCTGGTGGCGGTGTTCCAGCCCCATCGCTACACCCGCACCGCCCAGTTCCTGGACGACTTCGCCGCCGCCCTGACCCAGGCCGACGCGGTGCTGCTGGCGCCGCTGTATGCCGCCGGAGAGGCCCCGATGGCGGGGATCTCCAGCCCGGCCCTGGCCGAAGCCGTGCGGGTCCTCGCCCCCGACCTGCCGGTGGCGGTGGCGGCCAGCATGGAGGCGCTGGCGCAGCTGGTGGCCACCGCCACCGGACCAGGCGATCTGGTGCTGGCCATGGGGGCCGGCGACATCAACAGCCTCTGGGACCGCCTGGGGGCCCTCGACGGGCACGAACGCCCCTCGGCACTGGTGGCCTGAGGGGATGGTCGCGGTCCCGTCCTGCCAGCCCCGCCCCTCGGTCTCCCTAAGGGAATTCACCACCTGGAAGGTGGGTGGGCCCGCCGCCTGGTTCGCCGAACCCGCCGACCAGGAGGCCCTGATCGCCCACGCCGCCTGGGCGGCGGCCGCAGGCCTTCCCTTCCGCTGCATCGGCGCCGGCTCCAACCTGCTGATTGCCGATGGCGGCCTCGACGGCCTCACCCTCTGCAACCGCCGCCTGCAGGGCAGCCGCCTGGATCCTGGGGAGGGCTGGGTGGAAGCGGAGGCAGGGGAACCGATCCCCACCCTGGCTCGTAAGGCCGCCCGGAGCGGCCTGCGGGGGCTGGAGTGGGCCGTGGGCATCCCGGGCACGGTGGGTGGGGCCGTGGTGATGAACGCCGGCGCCCAGGGGGGCTGCACGGCCGAGTGGCTCGCCTCGGTGTGGGTGCTGGATCCCCGCCGGCCCGAGTCCCCCTTCCGTCTGGAGGCCGCCGATCTGGCCTTCGCCTACCGCCACAGCCGTCTGCAGGACGAACCGCTGCTGGTGCTCTCGGCCCGGTTCCGCCTGGAGCCAGGGCACGACCCTGCCACCCTCACGGCCCGCACCAGCGCCAACCTGCAGAGCCGCACCAGCACCCAGCCCTACCAGCAACCCAGCTGCGGCAGCGTCTTCCGCAACCCAGAGCCGCTCAAGGCGGGGCAGCTGATCGAATCCCTCGGCCTCAAGGGGCTGAGCGTCGGCGATGCCCAGGTGTCACCGATCCACGCCAATTTCATCGTCAACACCGGTTCCGCCACCGCCGCCGACATTGACGCCCTGATCCGGCTGGTGCAGCAAAGGGTTCTGGAAGGCCGCGGTGTGCAACTGCACCCGGAGGTCAAACGCCTGGGGTTCTAGCCTGCTCCCAACGTTGACCACCTGGCATGGCCGGCTTCGGACTTCCCAACTTCGGACAGCTGACCGAGGCCTTCCGCAAGGCCCAGCAGATTCAGCAGGACGCCCAGAAGCTCCAGGAGGAGCTTGATGCGATGGAGCTGCAGGGCAGCGATCCCGAGGGCCGTGCCAGTGTCTGGCTCACCGGCAACCAGCAGCCGCTGCGGGTCGCGCTGAGCCCCGAGCTGCTGAGCGAGCCGGCCGAAACCGTGGAGGCGGCTGTGCTGGCGGCCCTTTGCAACGCCTACGAACTCTCCACCACCACCATGCGCGAACGGATGGAAACCCTCACCGGTGGCCTGGATCTCAATCTTCCCGGTCTGGGGAACTGAGCTCCCCTTCCAGCGCCTGACGCTGGGTGCTGCGGGAGGAGCGGCGCAGCTGGGGATCGAGCAGGGGCTCGAGCCGATCACCCCGCCGACGCATCCCCCCTTCCCCCTGGCGCCCCTGGCCGCCACGGGGGCGGGCCCCGGCGAGGGCCTCCACCTCCTCCAGACAGCGGCCATAGATTCCATGACGGTCCCAGGTGCCTCCCATGGCACAGCCAGGATCCCCCTGGTGGCGGCAGTTGGCGAACCGGCAGGGGGAGACCCTGAGCCGGGCCAGCAGCTCCGGGAAGGCGGCGGAAAGGGTCTGGGGATCGCCCGGCAGGGCGGGGGTGTTGAAGCCCGGTGAATCGGCCACCAGGGCCCCTGGAGCCAGGGGAAACAGTTCGACATGCCGCGTGGTGTGGCGTCCCCGCCGCAGCCGTCCGGACACGGCGGCGATACGGAGCTCCAGGGCGGGGACCAGGGCATTGAGCAGGCTGCTCTTGCCGACGCCGGAGGGGCCGCAGAGCACGGCGATGCCCGGCTGCTCCAGATCACTCCGCAACGCCGCCAGGCCCGCCCCGGTGCGGGTGGAAACGGCCAACGTGGCGTAGCCCCAGCCCTGCAGCCGCCGGCACCACGCCTCCACCGCGGCCGCCGGCAAGAGGTCGGCCTTGCTCAGCACCACCTGCACAGGCTGGCCGGTGGCCTCCGCGGTGATCAGAAACCGCGTCAGCTGCAGGGGATCGAGGCCCGGCTCTGCCAGGGCCACCACCACCACCACCCGGCTGACGTTGGCGACTGCTGGCCGCTCCAGCAGGTTGTGGCGGAGTTCGAGGCCCACCACCGCCCCCCGTCGCGCCCGCAAGTCCACGGACGCCACCGTGACCCGATCACCGACACAGACCTGCAGGCCGCTCTTGTCGAGGCGGGTGCGGCGGGTGCACAGCAGGCGGCCGCCTCTGCCCGGCTCGGAGCCAGCGGGGCCGAGCTCGGAGGGCCCATCGAGATCCACCAGGCAGTAGTTGGCCTGCAGGGCCACCACCCGACCCGGCAACGCCTCAGTCCCCATCCCGTTGCACCAGCAGCCGCACCCCGTCCCCTGGGGCGAACGGCGAAGGGACGACCAGCTCCACGGTGTGCCCCTCGGAGCGCAGGCCCTCAGCCACCATCTGCTCCGGTTCGCCCCCGTCCAGGTCGATCTGGAGCCAGCCTCCCTTTGGCAGCGTTTCGAGCGCCAGGCGGGCCCGGATGAAGTTCACCGGGCAGGCGGTGCCCCGCAGATCGAGGGCGACCGGGTTGTTCAACCGAACAGGCCGCCGAACAGGCCGCTCTTGTGGTGGTGGCGCTGGCCCTTGCTGGTGTGGTGCCCGGCCAGCTGCTCGAGCAGTTGCCGCTCCTCACCATTGAGCTTGGTGGGCAGCTGCACCTTGATGGTGAACTGGTGATTGCCGCGGGCCACCGGATTGCCCAGGCGGGGAATCCCCTTGCCCTGCAAGGTGATCACGGCCCCGGGCTGGGTGCCGGGGGGGATCTCCAGGGGCTCCTGACCATCGACGGTCTCCACTTCGATCGTGTCGCCGAGGATTGCCTGGAGGTAATTGAGCGACACCTCCGACAGCACCGTGACCCCATCCCGACGCAGGTGCGGGTGGGCCTGGACCGTGAGGAACACATAGAGATCACCCGCGGGGCCACCCCGCTGGCCGGCGTTGCCCTCCTGGCCGACCCGCAGCCGGGTGCCCGAGTCGACACCGGCGGGAATGTTGATGCGCAGCTTCTTGCGCACCTGCTGCAGGCCCTGGCCGCCGCAGGCGGAGCAGGGATCGGCAATCACCTGGCCGCTGCCTTCGCAGGTGGGGCAGGGCGCCACCTGGGTGAAGTTGCCAAAGGGGGTGCGGGTGGCCCGTCGCACCTGGCCGGCGCCGCCGCAGGTGCCGCAGGTGGTGGGACCGCTGCCCGCCTTGGCCCCCGAGCCGCTGCAGGTGGAGCAGGTTTCGAGGTGGCGGATCTGGACGTCCTTCTCACTGCCGAAAACGGCCTCGCTGAAGCTGATGGTGAGATCGAGGCGCAGGTCGTCGCCCTGGCGAGGCCCCCGGCGGCGTGCTCCCCCGGCGGCACCGCCGCCGGCCCCACCGAAACCGCTGAAAAAGGTTTCGAACAGGTCGGCGAAGCCACCCATGTCGCCCATGTCGGGCATGCCACCGCCCCCACCCAGGCCGGCCTCGCCGAACTGGTCGTAGCGGGCTCGAGCCTGGGGATCGCTCAGCACCTCGTAGGCCCGGCCAATCTCCTTGAAGCGGTCCTCTGCGGCCGGATCCTTGTTGACATCCGGGTGGTACTGGCGGGCCAGGCGCCGGTAGGCCTTCTTGAGGCTGTCGGCGTCCACGTCCCGGCTGACACCGAGCAGCTCGTAGTAATCGGCCATCAGTCGGATTGCCCTTCACTGGGGGGAGCCGAGGCTTCGGCAGGGCTGGACCCACCGGCAGGGCCTGGGCCCATGGACACCTTCACCAGGGCGTGCCTGAGCACGCGGCCGTCGAGGTGGTAGCCCCGCTGCAGCTCCTCGATCACCACATCCTCCGCATGGTCCTCACTGGGTTCGCGCAGCACGGCTTCGTGAAGGCTGGGGTCGAAGGGTTCACCTTCCACCCGCATCGGCGAAACCCCCAGCTGCTTGAACACGTCAACCAGCTGCTTATAGAGGTTCTGGTAACTGCGATGCAGGGTCTGGGCCTCTTCGCTCTGGGGGTTGAGCTGCTGGCGGGCCCGGTCGAAGTTGTCCACCACCGGCAGGATCTCGGTGAGGGTGGTGCAGGTGATGTGCAGGCGCTGGTCCTCCTTGTCGCGGCTCTGGCGCTTGCGGAAGTTGTCGAAGTCGGCGGCGATGCGCATGTACTGCCCCCGCAGCGACTCGTTTTCGCTGCGCAGGCTGGCCAGTTCGGCCTCGAGCTGGCCAAGGCGATCGACGGGTTCCGCTTCGGATGGGGTCACCTGGGGGCCTGGATCAGCCGTGGTGGCGTCGGCTTCGCCATCGGTGGTCGCCTGCAGGGTCTCGAGGAGGGCTTCCACCCGGGCCGCGTCGACCGCGCCCTCCCGGGGATCGATCCGTTCCTCTTGTGGGGGAGTGATGTCGCCGGTCATGCGTTCTGGCAGGGATGTCAGATCCAGTTATGTTGAATGCCGAGGAGCCCTCTCCACAAGCGGTGGAAGCCCGCACCTCGGATCCAGGCTTCGCACCCGATCCTTCCCTCGATGCCATCAGAAGGTCTCACCCAACGTCCGCAGGTCACCGGAGCGGAGCACACCTCCCTGTTCCGCGGTCTCGATCTGGGTCAGGCCGCCACTCCCCAAGGACAACTCACTCCAGAAACCGAGGACCTCGAAGCCAGCAGCTCTGGCGAGGGGATCTCCCCGGTGATGAGCCTGGTGGACCGCATTCTGATCGAGTCGCTCACCACCGGTGCCAGTGACATCCACGTCGAGCCCCAGGAGGATGGCCTGCTGGTCCGGTTCCGCCAGGACGGCGTCCTGCGCAGCATCGACAAGCTGCCCCGCACCCTGATCCCGGCGGTGACCTCTCGCTTCAAGATCATGGCCGACCTGGACATCGCCGAGCGACGGATGCCCCAGGACGGAAGAATCCGCCGCAATTTCCGCGGCCGCACCATGGATTTCCGTGTCAGCACCCTGCCGGGTCGCTATGGCGAGAAGGTGGTGCTGCGGCTGCTCGACAGTGGCGCCACCCAGCTGGGCCTGGACAGCCTGATCACCGACGAGGAAGCCAGGAGGATTCTGCGGGACATCGGCTCCAAGCCGTTCGGCATGATCCTGGTCACCGGGCCGACCGGTTCCGGCAAGTCGACCACCCTCTACGCCCTGCTCTCGGAGCGCAACGACCCCACGATCAACATCTCCACCGTGGAGGATCCCATCGAGTACACCCTCCAGGGCATCACCCAGACGCAGGTGAACCGGGAAAAGGGCTACGACTTCAGCTCGGCCCTGCGGGCCTTCATGCGGCAGGACCCGGACGTGCTGCTGGTGGGGGAGACCCGCGACCTGGAAACCGCGCGCACGGCCATCGAGGCGGCCCTGACCGGCCACCTGGTGCTCACCACCCTGCACTGCAACGACGCCGCCAGCGCCTTCGCCCGGCTCGATGAGATGGGCATGGAGCCCTTCCTGGTCAGCGCTTCGCTGCTGGGGGTGGTCTCGCAGCGATTGCTGCGTCGCCTATGCGGAGAGTGCCGCATCCCCTACCACCCCAACCATGTCGAGCTGGCTCGCTTCGGCCTGGTGGCGTCCGATGAAAGCGAGATTTCTTTTTATCATGCCAACACGGTGTCGCCCGGCTCGGAGGGTTGCTGCAGCGCCTGCCAGGGACGGGGCTACAAAGGCCGTGTGGGGGTCTACGAGATCCTGCGCATGAATGAGACGCTCTCCGCTGCCGTGGCCAAGCGGGCGACGACCGAGGAGCTGCGGCGTCTGGCCCTGGAAAGCGGCATGAAAACCCTCCTGGGTTACGGCCTCGACCTGGTGCGGCAGGGCCTGACCACCCTCGAGGAGGTGGAACGGATGCTGCTCACCGACACGGGCCTGGAATCGGAACGGCGGGCCAGGGCCCTCAGCACCCTCACCTGCCGCAGTTGCGGAGCCGGGCTGGAGGACGAATGGTTGGAATGCCCATACTGTCTGAGCGTTCGGAGCTGAGCGGAATGGACCTTCTGATCGAGGACCTGATGCAGGAACTGGTCAAGGCCGGAGGCAGCGACCTGCACCTGTCCGCGGGGAATCCACCCTATGGCCGCTTCAGCGGTCAGCTGAGACCCATCGTCCAGGACACGAACCTCAGCGAGGAGAGCTGCAACCGACTGATCTTCTCCCTGCTCAACAACGCCCAGCGCAAGAACCTGGAGCAGAACTGGGAACTGGACTGCTCCTACGGCCTCAAGGGTGTCGCCCGATTCCGCATCAACGTCTACCGCCAGCGGGGCACCTATGCCGCCTGCCTGCGGGCCCTCGGCAACGCGATCCCCAGCCTGGAAAAACTAGGGCTGCCGCCGATCGTCGAGGAGATCAGCAACAAACCCAAGGGTCTCGTCCTGGTCACCGGTCCCACCGGCTCCGGCAAGACCACCACCCTGGCCGCGCTGATCGAGCACATCAATGCCACCCGCTCGGAGCACATCCTCACCATCGAGGATCCGATCGAATTCACCTACAAGAACGTCAAGTCCATCATCCATCAGAGGGAACTCAACGAAGACACCCGCAGTTTCTCCAATGCCCTGCGGGCGGCCCTGCGGGAAGATCCCGATGTGATCCTGGTGGGGGAGCTGCGCGACCTGGAAACGATCCAGTTGGCCATCACCGCTGCCGAAACCGGCCACCTCGTCTTCGGCACCCTGCACACCAGTTCCGCCTCCCAGACCGTGGACCGGATGGTGGACGTGTTCCCCGCCGGCCAGCAGACCCAGATCCGCGTCCAGCTCAGCGGCAGCCTGCTGGCGGTCTTCTCCCAGACCCTCTGCAAAAGTGCCGAGCCCACCAGCCATGGGGCCTTCGGCCGGGTGATGGCGCAGGAGATCATGATCAACACCCCAGCCATCGCCAACCTGATCCGGGAAGGCAAGAGTTCCCAGCTCTATTCCCAGATCCAGACCGGTGCCAGCATGGGGATGCAGACGCTTGAGCGCGCCCTCGCCAATCTGGTGGAGGACGGCAAGGTGACCCGCGACGAAGCCTTGCTGAAAACCACCAAGCCCGAGGAACTCGTCCGACTTCTCGACCGATGATGGTTCCCTGATCCCCTTCCCCGGACGCCGAACCCCTGTTTCACCCGAGCGCCGCCATGACCGCCTTCGTCGTCACGTACACCACCAAGTCCGGCCAGCGCCGGGAAATGACGCTCACGGCGGACAACCCTTCGGTGGCCCGGCGGGAACTTCGCCGCCGCGGCATCCTGCCCAACACGCTGGTACGCAAGGAGGCTCCGAAGATTCCCCAGGGGGGCGCCAAGAAAGCGACTTCCTCCTTCAGCGGCCTGGCTGACCTGCTGGAGGGCCCGGTGACGATCCGGGACAAAGCCCTGTTCGCCAACAAGCTCTCTGCACTGGTGGACGCAGGCGTGCCCATCCTGCGCAGCCTCGACCTGATGCGGATGCAGCAGCGCTCGAAAAAGATGCGCATGGCCCTGGCAGGCATGACCCAGGACGTGAACCAGGGGGACAGCCTGGGCAATTCGATGCGCCGCTGGCCGAAGGTGTTCGACAACCTCAGCATCGCCCTGGTGGAAGCGGGGGAAGCCGGCGGCGTCCTCGACGACACCCTCAAGCGCCTGGCCAAGCTGCTGGAGGACAACGCCAAGCTCCAGAATCAGATCAAGGGGGCCATGAGCTATCCAGTCACCGTGCTGGTGATCGCGATCGCGGTGTTCCTGGGCATGACCATCTTCCTGATCCCGACCTTTTCCAGCGTCTTCGATCAGCTGGGGGCAGAGTTGCCCCTGTTCACCCAGATGATGCTGAACCTCAGTGAGTTTCTGCGCTCCTGGAAGGCCCTGATCCTGCTCGGGGGTCTGGTGGGCTTCGCCTTCTGGGTGGTGGCCACCTACAAAACGCCGATCGGGCGACGTCAGATTGATGGTCTGATGCTGAAGCTGCCTCTGTTCGGAGAGCTGCTCGAAAAAACGGCGAGTGCCCAGTTCTGCCGCACTCTGAGCTCCCTCTCCAAGGCTGGAGTTCCGATTCTTCTTTCCCTGGAGATCGTGAGGGAAACGGCCACCAATTCCGTGATTTCCGATGCCATCATTTCCTGCAAGAATGAGGTGAGCGAAGGCATGCCCCTCAGCGCCGCCCTGCGGTTGAAGAATGTGTTCCCGGAGATGTGCGTGAACATGCTCGCCATCGGTGAAGAAACCGGGGAGATGGACGCCATGCTCTCCAAGGTGGCCGATTTCTACGAAGACGAGGTCACCACCATGGTGAAAGCCATGACCTCCATGCTTGAGCCGGCCATGATCGTGCTGGTGGGCATCATCGTCGGATCGGTGTTGCTGGCGATGTACCTGCCGATGTTCTCGATCTACGAGCACGTGCGCTGAGCCGCCAGCGCCTGCCCCGCCAGCCAGCCCGAACTCCAGCAGTGCTGGAAGTTGAAGCCACCTGTCACCCCGTCCACATCCAGCAGCTCCCCCACCAGGAACAGCCCCGGCTGAACCCGGCTCTCCATCGTGGCCAGGTTGATTTCCGACAGGGGGATCCCCCCGGCGGTCACGAACTCCTCGCCGAAGGGTCCCCGGCCTGAGATCTGGTAGCGGCTGTCCCGCAGGGCGGTGACCAGGGCCTGCTCGCTGCGGCGGGGCAGATCGGCCCAGCGGAGGCTGGCGTCGACCCCTCCCAGGGCCAGCAGGTGCAGCCAGAGTCGGCGGCTGAGGTCGGGCCACGGGCGCCAGTTGCCAAGCTGACGGCGGGCCTGTGCACGGCGGGCATCGGCAAACCACCCCTCCAGCTCCACCGGCTTGCGGCCACCGGTCCAGTCGACCCGGAGCTCGGCCCGGTAGCGGCGTTCCCGCAGGGCGCGGGCGGCGAAGGCCGTGAGCCGCAGGGTGGCCGGACCACTGAGGCCCCAGTGGGTGATCAGCACCGGCCCCCGTTGCCGCTGGGGCTTGGTGGCGGCGGCGGCGGCGATGCCCGGCAGGGGGGTGAGCAGCAGCTCCAGCTGCACCGGGTCCATGGCCACCCCGGCCAGGCCCACCAGGGGGTGGTCGGCAAGGGCGAGGGTGAAAAGGGACGGTACCGGCGCCACCAGGCCATGGCCCAGGGAGGCGGCGATGCGGAGGCCGCTGGGGTGGCTGCCCGTGGCCAGCACCAGGTGCTCGGCCTCCAGCTCGGCCCCTGAGCGCAACTGCAGCCGGAAGCCCCCGCCTGGAAGGGCCTGGGCCGTCTGGCCCGCCTGGGCCGTGTGCAGCACCACCCCGGAGGCGATCGCCGCCCGGCGCAGGGTCTCTACCACCGAGCTGGAGCGGTTGGAACGGGGAAACAGGCGGCCGTCGGGCTCCTCCACCAGCTCAAGGCCGTGGGCCTGGAACCAGGCCACCGTGTCGCTGGTGGCGAAGCGCGAGAAGGGCCCCCGCAGGGCCTTGCCGCCGCGGGGGTAGTGATCCACCAGCACCCGCGGATCCCAGCAGGCGTGGGTGACGTTGCAGCGGCCGCCGCCGCTGATCAGCACCTTGTGCAGCGGTTCGGGGGTGGACTCCAGCAGCAGCACGCCCCCAGGGAAACGGCCACCGGCCGCTTCGGCCGCCGCAATGGCGGCCATGAAGCCTGCCGGACCACCTCCCACCACCACCACGGAGGCACGGCTGGGCAGCATGGGGCGATGGAGCACAACTACCGCTTCAGTGTGGCGCCCATGCTGGACTGCACCGATCGGCACTTCCGGGTGCTGATGCGGCAGGTCAGCCGGCACTGCCTGCTCTATTCCGAGATGGTGGTGGCCCGGGCGCTGCACCACATCGCCCATGACGGCTCCGCCTCACGGATGGGGGAGCGGCAGCAGCGGCTGGAACGGCTGCTGGGGTTCGATCCGATCGAGCACCCGCTGGTGCTGCAGCTGGGGGGCGACGACCCGGAGCTCTTGGCGGAGGCCGCCCGGATGGGGGCCACCTGGGGCTACGACGAAATCAACCTGAACCTGGGCTGCCCCAGCGAAAAGGTGCAGCAGGGCCGGTTCGGGGCCTGCCTGATGGCGGAGCCGGAGCGGGTGGCCCGCTGCGTGGCGGCGATGGCGGCAGCCACGCCCCTGCCGGTGACGGTGAAGCACCGCATCGGCATCGACGAGCGGGATTCCTACGCCGAACTGCTGGCTTTCGTGGACACCCTGGCCGCGGCCGGCGCCGCCCGCTTCGCCGTCCATGCCCGCAAGGCCTGGCTGCACGGCCTCGATCCGAAGCAGAACCGCACTGTGCCGCCCCTGCGCTGGGATCTGGTGCACCGCCTCAAACAGGAGCGGCCGGCGCTGCGGATCGAACTGAACGGCGGCCTCGAGGAGCTTGCACCCTGCCGGGAGCAGCTGGCCTGGGTGGATGGGGTGATGGTGGGAAGGGCCGCCTACGCCCATCCCCTGCGCTGGGCGGGGGTGGACCGCCAGATCTTTGGGGATGGGGGCGCCAAGGAGGCCCGGGCCTCGACGGTGCTCCGGGGGGTGCTGCCCCACACGGAGCGCTGGTGCGCCGCGGGCGGACGACTGTGGCCGATCGCCCGGCACCTGGTGCAGGTGGTGGAAGGGGTCAGCGGGGCGCGCGGCTGGCGCGGCTGGCTGACCCGGGAGGCCGGCCAGGCCGGCGCCGGCCCAGAGGTGCTGGAAGCCGCCGCCAGGCAGCTGGAGGAACGGGGCCTGTGAAGTGGATCAGCCCGGGGGTGCGGCCGCTTCAGCCCTCGGCGCCGCCGTAATCGCCGCCGCCGCCGTACTCACCACCGCCGCCACCGGTGCGGCGCCGGCGGGAGCGACCCGCTTCGAAGGCATCGGGGGCGGCACCGCCACCGCCCGCGGCACCGCCGCCACCGCCGTAGCTGCGGTCTTCCCAGCCTTTGGCACCGGAGCCCCGATCGCCACCGCCGCCATAGCCGCCACCGCCGTAACCGCCACCGCCGCCATAACCGCCACCACCGCCGTAGCCGCCGCCACGGCGTGGAGCGCCACCACCACCGCCGCCACCGCCACTGCGGGGTTCGGCCTTGTTGATGCGCAGGGGACGGCCCATCAGCTCGGCGCCCTGGAGGGCGTCGATGGCCCGGGTCTCGGTGTCGGCGTCGGCCATCTCGACAAAGGCGAAGCCTCGCTTGCGGCCGGTGTCACGCTCCAGTGGCAGAGAGCAATTGACCACGTCTCCGAAGGGAGCGAACAACTCAGCCACGTCCTCCTGCTCAGCGCGGAAGGGAAGATTGCCGACGAAAATACTCACTGACCGATGAGGGGGAACCGATGGCGCGCGCAGGCGCCTGAGACCCGCCAAGGTTAGACGGAGACGCGCGATTCCAACGCCTGCCCGCCCAGCACCGCCAGGGGGCCAGGGGAGGATGGGGGCGCGCCTCAGGGGGTCGAACCCAGCCGCTCCCGGGCCTGCCGCAGCTGCTCGGCCACCCGCTCGAAGCCCGTGCCACCTTCGCTGCGCCGTGCGGCCACCACCTGCCGCGGCGCGATCACGGCATGGATGTCCGCCTCGAAGGAGGGATGGAGCTCCTGCCAGCGCTCCAGGGGCAGATCGGCCAGCAGCAGCTGTTCCGCCAGGCAGGCCTTCACCAGCCCTCCAACCAGCTGATAAGCCTCCCGAAAGGGCACGCCCCGGGCCACCAGATAGTCGGCCACATCGGTGGCGTTGGAGTAATCGGCGGCCACGGCGGCCTCCAGCCGGGCGGGGCGGAAGTCGAGCCCCTCCTCGAACAGCACGGCCATCGCTTCAAGGCAATCGAGGCTGGTGCGCACCCCGTCGAACAGGGCTTCCTTGTCCTCCTGGAAGTCCTTGTTGTAGGCGAGGGGCAGACCCTTGATCATCGTCAGCAGCCCCATCAGATGGCCGAAGACACGGCCGCTCTTGCCGCGCACCAGTTCGGGCACATCGGGGTTCTTTTTCTGGGGCATCAGGCTGCTGCCTGTGGCGCAGCGGTCGGTGAGCCCCACGAAGCCGAACTCCTCGCTGGCCCAGAGGATCACCTCCTCCGCCAGGCGGCTGAGGTGGGCCATCACCAACGACAGCGCCGCCATCGTCTCGACGGTGAAGTCGCGATCACTCACCGCATCGAGGCTGTTGGCGTAGATCGCCTCGAAGCCCAGCTCGGCGGCGGTCTGGCGGCGGTCGATCGGCACCGAGGTCCCCGCCAGGGCCGCCGCCCCGAGGGGACAGATGTTGACGCGGCGACGCACATCGGCCAGACGCTGGCGGTCGCGTTCCGCCATCTCGACGTAGGCCAGCAGGTGGTGGGCCAGGCAGACCGGCTGGGCCCGCTGCAGGTGCGTGTAGCCGGGGATGAGGGTGTCGGGGTGGGCGTCGGCCTGGGCCAGCAGGGCCCGCTCGAAGCGCACCAGGGCGGCATCGATGTGGTCGATGCGGCGCCGCAACCACAGCCGCAGGTCGGTGCCCACCTGGTCGTTGCGGCTGCGGCCCGTGTGCAGCTTCTTGCCGAGGGAGCCGAGCCGTTCGATCAGCCGCCGCTCCACGGCGAAATGGACGTCCTCCGCCTCCAGGCCCGGCGTGAAGCTGCCGGCCGCCGCCTCAGCCCGGATGGCCTCGAGCCCCTCGATCAGGCGCTCGGCTTCCTGGGAGGTGATGACGCCGCAGTGGCCCAGCATGCGGGCATGGGCGATGGAGCCGTCGAGATCCTCCTGCAGCAGGGCGATGTCGAAACCGATCGAGGCGTTGAACCGCTCGATCGCCGGATGCAGACCCTGCTCGAAGCGGTCGCTCCAGGTGGTGGGGGAGGGGTCGGCGACCATCAGGGCATTCCGCTCAGCCCTTCAGCTTGCCATTCGTCTCAGGTCGGGGGCAGGGAGGGCAGCACCACCCCGTCCCGCACCTTCAGCACCACCATCGAGGCGTCGTCCTCGAGGCGGCGGTCGCTGCCGACGAAACGGTCGAGGCGCTCGAACAGCCGATCCAGGATCGTCTGGGCCTCATGGGCCGCCCGGCAGGCGCCATGGAAGGCCTTCACCAGCCGCTCTTCATCGAAGCGCTCACCGCTGAAGCCGCTGGCTTCGGTAACCCCATCGGTGTAATAGAGGATTACATCGCCCGGCTCCAGCTGCAATTCGCCGCAGCCGTAGTCCGCCTCGCTCTGCAGACCGATCAGCAGGCCGGGGGTGTCGAGCCGCTCCACCCGGCCGGCGTGGCGCCGCCAAACCAGCGGCGGGTTGTGGGCCGCATTGGCGTAGCGCAGCAGGCGGGTGCGGGGGTCGTAGTCGGAATAGAAGAGGGTGACGAAGCGGTGCGAGTGGGCCAGGTCCTCCTGGGCCAGCTGGTTGAGGTCGTGGAGGATGCGATCGGGGGGCAGGCCGCTGAGCACCTCGGCCCGCAGCATGCCCCTCAGCAGGGTCATCAGCAGGCCGGCCGGCACCCCCTTGCCCATCACATCGCCCATCACCAGCGCCCAGGGGGCCTGCTCGCGCCGGTGGCCGGTGAGCTGGGGCTGGGTGGGGATGAAGTCGTAGTAGTCGCCGCCCACCTGGAAGGCCGGACGGCAGAGGGCCGCCAGCTCGACGCCATCGATCACGGGGCAGTGGTCAGGAAGCAACTGGGACTGGACTTCGGCGCCGATGCTCAGCTGGCGGTCGAGCCGCTCATGGCGGCGCCGGTCCTGCTGCAGCACCTCGTTCTCGAGGGCCACGCCGGTGAGGTCGGCCACCAGCTGGAGGTGGCGGCGGCGCACGTCGCTCCAGCTGTAGCCGCGCCGGCCGCTGAACACGTACAGCCGGCCCCGCTGGCGACTGCGGGCCACCACGGAAGTGGCGAACACCTGCTGGGCGCCGAGCAGGCGCTGGACCAGGGGGTCGAGCAGCACCGCGACGGCCTCATCACCCTCCTGGTTCTGGAGCTGGCCATCGGGCAGGGCGGCCAGCTGGCGCAGCACCTCGGCACTGCGCTCGCCGGCCGTGGCCTGGAGCTGCTCGCGCCAGAGCCGGCCATCGGCATGGAACACCACCAGCAGGCTGCCTTCGGCCTCCACCAGCCGGGCAGCCACCAAGGGCACCAGCTCAAGGAAACGCTTGAGGTTGGTGTAGCTGCGCAGGGCGAACGACAGCGACGCCAGCAGCTCCTGGTTGCGGCGCTGTTCCCGGCCGAGGCTGTCGAGCAGCTGGCGCAGCGAAGCCGTGAACGACGGCGCCCGATCGGGTGACGGGGACGGCGCGGAGGTGGAGAGGGGCTGCGGGGGCGGCTGGCTGCTCACCGAGCGGCCGCAAAGGACACGCAAGGTAGCAGCTACGGACGGGACTCAGGAGGCCAACAGCGCCTCGACGAACTCGAAGCTGTTGAAAGGCCGCAGGTCACGGATGCCCTCCCCGGCCCCGATGAAGCGGATCGGCAACCCCGCCTCGGAGGCCACCGCCAGGGCGACGCCGCCGCGGGCGCTGCCATCGAGCTTGGTGAGCACCACCCCGGTAAGGCCGGCGGCACTGGCGAAAGCCATGGCCTGGCGCAGGCCGTTCTGGCCCTGGCTGGCATCGAGCACCAGCAACGACTCCACCACCGCCTCCGGCGCCAGCTTGGTGATGGTGCGCCGCACCTTGCCCAGTTCCTCCATCAGGTTGTGCTTGGTCTGCAGCCGGCCAGCCGTGTCCACCAGCACCAGCTCGGTGCCCTTGGAGCGGGCGGCACCGATGGCGTCGTAGACGACGGCCGCCGGATCGGCGTTGGCGCTGGGGTTGGCCACCACCGCCACACCGCTGCGCTCGCCCCAGACGCTCACCTGCTGCACCGCTGCCGCCCGGAAGGTGTCGGCAGCGGCGATCAGGCAGCTGTAGCCGCTGCGCACCGCCAGGTTGGCCAGCTTGCCAAGGGTGGTGGTCTTGCCGACCCCGTTCACCCCGACCAGCAGCCAGACGTTGAGCCGATCGCGCTGGGGGGCCAGCACGATGGTGTCACCGGCGCGGATGGGGGCGTCGAGGAGGCCGCGCAGCTGCTCCTTGAGGAAGCGCAGGCCCTCGGCCGGATCCACCACCTCCTCGTTGAGGCGGCGGCGCAGGGCTTCGAGCACCTGGTCGGTGGCCTTCACTCCCACATCGGCGCGCAGCAGGGTGGACTCGAGATCGTCCAGCACCGCCGGGGTGAGGGGATCGTCGCCGAGGTTCTCCAGCAACTGGGTGACAAACCCCTTGCGGGTCTTCTCCAGGCCGCGGCGCAACCGGCCCAGCCAGTCGATCTCCTCCAGGGACACCTCCTCAACGCGCCGTCCCTGGGCCGCCAGCACCTCGGCCGACCAGGTGAAGGTGGCATCAAAGGCCCCGAGGCTGGGGTCGGCGGCATCAGCCTCTGCGGCCAAGGGAGTCGCTGCGGCGGCAGGCGCCGCGGCCGCCTCGGGCTTGGCGGGGGCGGTGATCTCCTGGAGACGCTGCTGGCGCTGGGCGGCGGCCTGCTCCAGCAGGGACAGGCCCTTGGCCACGGGCGGAGCCGCAGGGGATGCGGGCTCGGGTGCTGGCGCCGGCTCAGGGGTTGACGGCGGCTCGATGGCGGCCGCTGGGGCGGGCTCGGACTCAGGTGCCGCGGGCGCGGGCGCCGCCATCGCCGGGCTGGCCGCCTCCTGCTGGGCCTTGAGGCGGGCGTAGGCCTGGCGCGCCCAGGCCAGGGCGTCCTCGTCGACGCCGGCGCCCGCCGGAGCGGCTGGGGCCGGCGTGGGAGCCGCCACCGGCTCTGCGGGTTCGGCTTTTACCGGGGACGCAGCAGGCGCCGTCGTTTCAGGCTGCGGCTCATCCTCGGCAGCGGGCTGCGGTTCGGGCTCCGGGGCGGGCTGGGCCAGCGTCCGTTTGAACCAATCGAAGACCATCGCGTTCCTGCCTAAACCCTGGCGGCGGTGAAGCGCCGCAGCACACCGTTGATCATGCGTCGCCCCTGGTCGTCGCTGTAGCGGTTGGCCAGTTCCACCGCTTCGTTGCAGGCCACGGCGGCGGGCGTGGCGAAGTCCTCGAGGTCCACCACCGCCAGCCGCAGGATGTCGCGGTCGACCCGGGGCAGGCGGGTGAGCCGCCAGCCTTCCATCACCGCGTCGAGGCGGCGGTCGAGGCCTTCACGGTCGCGCAGCACCGCCTTGCAGCGAGCGATGGCATCAAGCCGCACGGCGTCCTGGTCGGCCAGGAGCAGCAGACGCGGCAGCTCCAGGCTGGCCGAGAGGCGATTGAGGGCCTGCTCGGCATGGGTGAGGCCGTCCTGCAGGTGGCGCCGCACCGTGGGCAACTGCTTCTCGCCCTGGTCCTGCAGCTCGCTGTCGAGCAGCCGCTGCTGGGCCTGCTGCAGATCCTCGGCGGAGCGATCGAGGGCCTCGCGCACGTGCTGGCTGAGCGTGGTGACGGCCCGCTGCAACAGAGCATCAAAAGAGCCGGTGGGGGCTTCAGCCCCACTGACGCGATCGCTGACCTGACCCAGCATCAGCAGGGCCAGTTCACGGGCAAGGGTGCGACTCTGCATCAGGAGGTTTGGGGGGCACGCAGCTGGGCCAGGAGGCTGGCAAAGCTGCGGTTGGAGTTGGGTTCCCGCTCGTCCGGGCTGACGATGCCGGCGGAGATGATCGTGCGGAAGGCATCCTCCACGCTCAGTTCCAGATCCTTCACCAGCCGTTCCGGCACCACTGCGTACCAACCGGTGGTGGGGTTGGGGGCGGTGGGAATGAAGACGCTGAGCATCTTCTCGCCGAAATCGGACTGGATGGCGGTGCCGATCACACCGGTGACGAAGCCCACGGCATAGAGCCCTTCGCGGGGATACTCCACCAGCACCACCCGCCGGAAGCGGCTGGAGTTGCCCTGCAGGAAGGTTTCCAGCAGCTGCTTGAGGGTCTTGTAGACGGAGCCCGCCAGGGGGATGCGCAGCAACGTTCCCTCACCGAACTCCAGCAGCCAGCGGCCGACGATGTTGCGGGCCATCAGGCCGATCAACAGGATGCCCAGCAGGGGCACCAGCAGCCCCACCCCCAGGTTGATCAGGTCCTGCAGGAGGGGGTTGAGGGTGTTGAACGGGTTGAACTGCTTGGGAATCGAGGTAAGGAAGGCCAGCACGAAGCGGCTCACCGTGGTAGCGAGCCAGATCGTGGTGGCCAACGGAATGACCACCAGCAGGCCGGCGATCAGATCGTTCTTGAGATCCTGCTGCAGCCGGTTGCCCAGGGGCTGGTCGGAACTGGGACTACTGGATGGGACCAATGGAAGAAGGGGTCCGTAGGGGCGAAACCCTAACGGTAACGATCCACGGGGGTCTTACAGGACACTGCCGAGGCAAAGGATGGTGAACGCGATGATCAGCACCACCGCGCCAAGCGATCCTCCATAGCGGCGCTGGCTGAGGGTGACCTTGCCGGTCTGCTCGGTCTGCTTGAACTGGGTTTCGAGCTGGTCGAGCTGGCGATCGATGAAGGCCCGGGCCGACTGGGTCTTCTGGGCGTCGGTGGCGCCGGGGGGCACCTGGCCGGTGGCTTCGGCCTGGCGGATCAGCTGCTGCAGCAGGGCGGGGTCCTTGCTTTGCTGGCGGGCCATCTCCAACTGGCCGCGCTTGGCGGCGATCTGCTGGTCGTTCTGCTGCTGCATCTGCTGGTCACCACCGAAGGTGATCGGCAGGGAGGCGGTCAGCAGAACAGCCAGCAGACCACTGATGATGCAGACCGTCCAGAGGACGGGCGTGCGCCCCTCCGACTGGTCTTCCAGGCGGCAGGAGAGGTACATGAGCAGCAGACCGATCAGAGCCATGGGGGCCTGGCTGATCAGCCGCTCGACCACCAGCTGGCGGAACGCCTCCTCCTCCCAGTCCCAGAGGCTGAGGACGGCAACCAGCTGCAGGACGAGCAGCACCACCAGGGTGAGGCCCATCCAGCGCAGCAGCGGGCTGAAACGGGAGGAGGAAACGGCAGCCACTCAGGGGGGGTCGGATTCGTGGGACTCTACCGGCAGCCCTTGAACGTTCCCGGCTCCCTTAGCGTGCTGGCGGCGGCACTGCGGGCCAGGGCCGAGGCGCTGGGCTTCGCGCCGGTGGGCCTGGCGGCGGTGCCGGGGGGGGTCCGGCTGCCCCTGCGCAACGCCGCCCTGGAGCGCTGGCTGGCGGCGGGTCACCAGGCGGGGATGGGCTGGATGAACGACCCGCGTCGCCAGCGGATCGAGGCGCTGCTGCCGGGGGTGCGCAGCGTACTGGCCGTGGGCTGGAACTACCACGTGGCCCAGGAGCAGGCACCGGGCAGCCTGCGGGTGGCCCGCTACGGCTGGGGGCGTGACTACCACCGGGTGATCGATGGGCGCCTGCGGCAGCTGGGGCGCTGGCTGGAGGAAGCAGCGCCGGGCACCACCTGGCGGGCCTGCGTCGACAGTGCGCCCCTGCTCGACAAGGCATGGGCGGAGGAGGCGGGCCTGGGCTGGATCGGCAAGAACGGCAACCTGATCGATCGCCGCCGCGGCTCCTGGATGCTGCTGGGCCACCTGCTCACCAGCCTCAACCTGCCGCCCGACCGCCCGGCCGAACCCCTGTGCGGCGCCTGCACCGCCTGCATCGACGCCTGCCCCACCGGCGCCATCGACGAGCCCTTCGTGGTCGATGCCCGCCGCTGCCTGGCGTATCACACGATCGAGAACCGCGACGAAACCCTGCCGGCGCCGATCGCCGGGCAGCTGCAGGGCTGGGTGGCCGGCTGCGACATCTGCCAGGAGGTCTGCCCCTGGAACCACCAGGCCCTGCCCATCGCCGGCGACGTGGACGTGCAGCCGCGCCCGTGGCTGCTGGATCTGCGAGGCGAGGAGGCCCTGGGCTGGAGCGACGCCGACTGGGACGAGCGGCTGCGGGCCTCGGCCCTGCGGCGGATCCGGCCGGCCATGTGGCGGCGCAACATCCGGGCGGCGCTGGCGGGCGCTGGCGGGCGGTGGGGGACAACGGGGGACGGCTCCCTAGGCTGGGACGATTCGGGGTGATTCCGTGGGCCGGCGGTTCTGGCGACTGTTTTCCTCCCTCTGCCTGGCCTTGCCACTGACGGTGCTTCCCGCTCCGGCCAAGGCACTGGTGCCGTTTGTGTACCTGCCCCAGGAAAAGGAACTGGAGGGGGCGGGGCTGGGCATCGCCCAGGCGGCGGCACGGTTGCTGCGGCTCGGCCAGGCGGAGGACGCCGCCCGGCTGGCGGAGCTGACCGTGCGGCTGCTGCCGGACGACCCCCGCGGCTGGGTGCTGCTGGCGGAGGCGGAGCTGCGCAGCAACCAGATGGAGAAGGCGGTGGTGGCCCTGGCCCGGGCCAAGCAGCTGGATCCCAACAATGCCGGCATCTGGTTCGCCGAAGGCTCCCTGGCCCTGCGCAACGGCAAGCCCCAGGACGCCATCGGCCTGCTGCGCAAAGGCATTGAACTGGACGGCAAGAACGCCGGTGCCTACTTCGATCTGGGCAATGCCCAGATCCTGCTGGGCAACTCCCAGGAGGCCCTGGGCTCGTTCGAGCGGGCCGCGGGGCTGCGCAAGGACTTCTGGGAAGCGATCAACAACCAGGGCCTGGTGCTGTTCGAGAGCGGCCGCACCGCCGACGCCATCGGCCGCTGGCAGCGGGTGCTGAAGATCAAGCCGGACATCGCCGAAACCTCCCTGGCCCTGGCGGCGGCCCTGTTTGAGCGCGGACCGGCGGAGCGGGCCCAGGCCCTGAAGCTGGCCGAAACCGCCCTGGCGGAGGAGCCCAACTACGTGAAGGACAGCTTCCAGAAGGAGCAGCTGTGGGGGCCGCGGCTGCGGGCGGTGACCGCCCAGCTGCTGGCCCTGCCGGAGCTGAAGGCCGCAGTGGAGCGGGCCCAGGCCAATGCCACCGCCGGTGACGGCAACGGCGGCAGCAGCGACGACTCCTGATCTGGTTGCCACGGGCACCATCTGTAGGCTGAGCGCCCTGAGCCGCAGACCCCCAGGACCGGATGCCGGACGAGCGCGTCCAACCGATCGCCCTGCATCAGGAGATGCAGCGCTCCTACCTCGAGTACGCGATGAGCGTGATCGTGGGACGGGCCCTGCCGGACGTGCGCGACGGGCTCAAGCCGGTGCAGCGCCGCATCCTGTTCGCGATGCACGAGCTGGGGCTGACCCCCGACCGGCCGTACCGCAAGTGCGCCCGCGTGGTGGGCGACGTGCTGGGCAAGTACCACCCCCACGGTGACCAGGCCGTCTACGACGCCCTGGTGCGCCTGGTGCAGACCTTCGCCAGCCGCCACCCGCTGCTGGACGGCCACGGCAACTTCGGCTCGGTGGACGACGATCCGCCGGCCGCGATGCGGTACACGGAAACCCGGCTGGCGCCGATCGCCAACGAGGCGATGCTCGATGAGATCGGCAGCGACACGGTCGATTTCGCCCCCAACTTCGATGGCTCCCAGCAGGAGCCGACGGTGCTGCCGGCCCAGCTGCCCTTCCTGCTGCTGAACGGCTGCACCGGCATCGCCGTGGGCATGGCCACCAGCATCCCCCCCCACAACCTGGGCGAGGTGGTGGATGCGCTGATCGCCCTGATCCGCAAGCCCGACCTGGCCGAGGAGAAGCTGCTGGCGATGGTGCCGGGCCCGGACTTCCCCACGGGCGGCGAGGTGCTGCTGGGCAGCGGCGTGCGCGACACCTACGCCACGGGTCGGGGCAGCATCCCGATGCGGGGCGTGGCCCACATCGAGGAGGTGCAGCCGGGCAAGGGCCGCCACCGCCGCGGTGCCGTGGTGGTGACCGAGCTGCCGTACCAGTTGAGCAAGGCGGGCTGGATCGAGAAGCTGGCCGAGCAGGTCAACGACGGCAAGATCGGCGGCATCGCCGACATCCGCGACGAGAGCGACCGCGACGGGATGAGGGTGGTGATCGAGCTGCGGCGGGATGCCGAGCCCCAGAAGGTGCTGGAGGAACTGCAGCGCCGCACGGCCCTGCAGAGCAATTTCGGCGCCATCCTGCTGACGCTGGTGAACGGCCAACCCCAGCAGCTGAACCTGCGCCAGTTGCTGCTGCGGTTCCTGGAATACCGGGAGCTGACGATCATCCGGCGCACCAACCATGCCCTCAAGCGCTGCGAAGACCGGCTGGAGGTGGTGCAGGGGCTGATCAAGGCCCTCGACGACCTGAAGCGGGTGATCGAGATGATCAGCGAGGCACGGGATGCCGCCACGGCCCGGGCCAGCCTGCAGGTGCACCTGGACCTGAGCGAGCGCCAGGCCGATGCGGTGCTGGCCATGCCGCTGCGGCGGCTCACGGGCCTGGAGCAGGAGGGGCTGCGCAAGGAGGCGGCGGAACTGGAGCAGGAACGCACCCGGCTGCGGCACCTGCTCGACGACCGCGACACCCTGCTCGACACCATGGTGAGCGAACTCAAGGGTCTGAGGAAGCGCTACGCCACGCCCCGCCGCACCCGCCTGGTGGAGGGCGGCGATGCCCTAGTGGCCCAGCGGGCGGCGGCGGTGCGGCCCAACACCGAACTGCAGCGGCAGCAGGCCTTCGAGGCCCTGGCCAGCGATGGCCGGCTGCTGATCCAGACCGACGGTGCCGTGCGGATCGTGACGCCCCAGGTGCTGGGGCGGCTGCATCTGGATCAGGCGGCCGAGCTGGGGGAACTGCCACCGCCGGCGCGGCTGATCCTGCCGGTGGCCGAGCAGCCGGCCCTGCTGGCCTTCAGCGCCAGCGGCAAGGTGGCCCTGCTGCGCTGGGAATTCGCCGGCCAGAACCCCGGCAGGCTGGAGCGCTTCCTGCCCGACAGCCTGCAGGGGGAGACGGTGGTGCAGGTGCTGCCGCTGCCCCAGCCCGCCGACGGCAGCCTGGGGCTGCTGAGCACCGATGGGCGCTTCAAGCGGCTGCCGATCGAGGATTTCCTGGAGCTGTCGGGCCGGCCCGCCACCGTTCTGAAGCTCAAGGAAGGGGTGGCGCTGCAGCGGGTGGTGCCCTGCCTGGAGGGGGAGGATCTGGTGGTGGCCACCAGCACGGGGCGGGTGCTGCGGCTGGCCATCAACGACGCCAACCTGCCGGTGCTGGGCCGCACCGCCCAGGGGCCGATGCTGCTGCGCCTGCTGCCGGGCGAAAGGATTGTGGGGGCGGCGCGGGCCGCTGCCGGCGGCGACGTGCTGCTGGCCAGCCGCCGCGGCCAGGTGAAACGGCTGCAGCTCGAGAACCTGCGGCCCTGCCAGCGGGGCGCCATGGGCCAGATCGGCCTGCGCTTCCTGGAGCGTGAGGATGTCCTGGTGGATCTGCAGGCGGGCGACGTCGGCGTGATCGGCGTGACGCTCGAGGACAGCGACACCCGCAGCCTGCGGCTGAATGGCGATCAGCTGGCACCGGAAGACTGCAGCGGCTCAGGCACCTTGCTGGCGCTGAAGCCCGGCGATGCGGTGCAGCAGCTGGTGCCCTTGATCGGCGGGCCGTAGGCCGGGCACCGGCCGCTCAGCACGGGCTCGGTGGCCCTGGCGGCGGAGTTCTCCCGGATGGCCATCGCTTCTGAAGCCGAGCGAGCTGCTCGGCCATGGTGACGGTGTGGTCGTCGTGGCTGATGTCAGCAGCGATGCTGGCGAGATAGGCCGCTGTGATCGTCTCGCTGTAACCGGCGGGGTCGCCGCAGGCCAGGTTGTAAGCCTGGAGGCGCTCCCGCATCCGCTGCAGGGCTCCATCCAGGCCGCGGTGGCGAACGTAGTGAACCCCGACGGCGAGATGGGCGCAGTGCGTCCAGTTGGCACGGGGAAGGGACAGGGCTTCGAAATCGTGGACCAGCCGTTCGATCTCGGCATCGTCCTGCAGGGGCAGCTCCTGTTTCACGCCCCCAATTCGATCCGCATCTCGACCATGGTCGGGCGCAGTCCGGCGCGCTCAAACAGTTGCCGGGCGGCGGCATTCTGCGTCGACGCACTGAGCATCAGGCTGCTGGAGCCCAGGTCGAGGGCCGCCTCCTTGGCCGCCTCAAGCAGCCGTCGGCCGATCCCGCCGCTCCTGGCCTCGGGATCCACGTAGATGTCGTGAAGCCAGGCTCCAGCACGACGTATCTCCACCAGGCTCATCGGCTCCATCCGCACGAAGGCATAGCCCACGGGTTGGGGGCCGGCCTCGGCGATCAGCAGCACGACCTCAGGGCGTTGGAGTTCGGCTTGGAAGAACGCCGCATAGGCGCTCTCGCCACCTGGCGGCACGGCGAAGCGCTCCCCATCAAAACCGACATGCAGCTGGGCGAGGGCGAAGCCGAAGCGGGTCAGCATCGTCAGGTCGGTGTCCGTCGCTCTGCGCACCGTCAGGGGCGGTTCGTTCACGCAATCTCGCCCCAACGGATGGAGATCCACTGCAGCGACCATCGCATCCCTCAGAGCCCCCGGCAATCGACGCGCAGGTAGCGCAGGGCGATGAGGGCCTCGTTACGCAGGCGGGTCGCCTCCGGGAAGCGGATCAGCGGGTCGGTGAAGCGCGGATCGGCCCCCAGGGCCCAGAGGGTGCGGGCCGCGAGGGCGTAGCCCAGGCAGCTGTCGCGGCCGGCCCGGCGGGCGGCCACCACCAGGGCATCGTCCCGCACCAGGGCCTCCTGGCAGGCGGCCGGCGTCGGGCTGGCGAAGCAGGCCGCGGCCGAAGCGATGGCCGCCGGAGCCGTGGCGCCGGAGGGGGAGGGCCGGGCGGCCGCGGTGGCCAGGGAGGCGGGGGTGAGCGGCGGGGCGCCCGGGACGGGAAGGGTGCCGCAGGGCGAGGGCGGGCTGCCCCGGTCGCGGGCGGCGGCCGCATCGCGCACCTCCTCCGTCTGGGGTGGCATCCCCAGGATCCGGTAGAAGTCAGGCAGCTGCTGACGGATCCAGGCCGAGGCCCCGAGGCTGGAGCAACCCCGCTCCGGATCGGGAAGCCGCGGGCCGCCCTCCTGGCCGGGGCAGACGGCCCGGGTGGGGCAGCGCTGCTCCTCGTCCTCGCCGCCGAGGCGGAAACCGGGGCAGACGCAGCCGACGCCGCCCACGCGCTCCCGCCCCCAGCGATCCAGGAACCCCTGGGCGCTGAAAAGGGAGCGCAGGCCGCCGCCGGCGGATTCCCTGGCCCTCACCTGCCGCTGCCAGGCCGCGCAGCGCTCCTCCATCCGCTCCTGGGCGGCGGTCATCGGCCGGCCTTCCACGTTCGCGGCCATCGCCAGGGCCATCAGCTGCTCCGGGCTGACCTCGGAGAAGGGGCGTCCATAGCGCTGCCGCGCCAGCCGCTCCAGGGCCTCCTGGACGGGGGCGGCGTTGGCGGTGACGATCTCGGACACCCGCTGGCAGTTGGCCTCCTCTTTCGCGTCACTGGGCGCGGGACGTGCCTGCCTGGGCTGGCTGTGGGCGGGACTTGAAGAGCCGAGAACAGTGCAGCAGGAGATGACCAGGAGAAGAGCCAACCACCCTGGTGGCCGCCGTCGCCGGTTGTTCATCGCCTGAGGCGGGATGGAAATCACTGGAACCCAATTCGTTATGGCCTTCATCATCGGAATGATCCATCCATCTGGAATGGGGGTGGGACACTCAGGCAGACCTGGAGTCCTGCTGAAGGGCACGGATGGCATTCTTCAGTTGATCCAGCCGTTGCTCTGCCGGCCCGACCGATTCGATCAACCGTGGCGCCTGCTCTCGGGGCATCACATCGAAGCGCCCGTCGCGATAGATCTCCTTGAAGATCGCGTCCACGTCGTCACGGTAGGCATGATCCACGGGGCGGATACCATCGTGCTCCATCGCCACGGGCCAGGCCTCGGATTTCGGTACGAACGCCAGGATGTCGAGATGGTCCAGCGACTCCCTCACAGCGGCCACCATCGAGACCACGAAGGCATCATCGATGTCGCTGGTGGCCTGGTTGGCGGTGTATTGCGAATAGGCAAGATAATCAACAGGCGCTCGATCGAAGATCACGTCATCAGCCATGGTCGCATAACGATGAATGCGAGAGATGTTGTAGTACATCTGGATTCCGTTCTGAAGCCTGGTTGAGGCTTCGCGGAACTTGATCTCATAAGGGCCGAAGAGGCCCAGGGCGCGATAGGGCTCTTCTTCCCTGAAATAGCCGGGTTGGGCGGCAACCCAATCGTCGACCACGGTGGATTTTCCCAGGGAGTGGGATCCTGAAATCGCGATTCGCATGGGAGATCAAGCCCGGCATCCTTCGACTCCCTTAGTATGCTCTTTGGCCTCCAAGGAGCTGCGTGGATGCCATCGAGATCTGCATCGGGATGTCAGGCCTTCTGGCACACCGCATAGTGACTCTGAACGAATCCGAACAGGAATGCTTTGGATGACAAAAGGCGCAGCTCCGTGTCGGTTGGCAGCTCACCGAACAGCCTGAGGCCTGAGCCCAGCAACATCGGGATGACGGTGATCGTCAGCTCGGTGATCAGCCCGGCACTGAGGAAGCCCTGGATGGTTCGCCCGCCGTCGATGTAGAGATGGCGGTGGCCCGCTGCAGCGGTTCGTTCGACGACGTCGTGGGGCGTGGCTGAGAGCACGTGGACCGAGTCCGGCACTCCGGCAGGAAGGCGACTGATGGCCGTGCTGAGCACATAGACCGGCAGACTGCCGTAGGGCCAATCTGGGAAGCTGAAGACCTTTTCAAAGGTCGCCCGTCCCATGACGATCGCATCGACCGTCTGCATGAAGTCGGCGTAGCCGCAGTCTTCACCGGCGGGTACGGATGCATTGGCCCGCTCGAGCCAATCGATGCTGCCGTCGTTGCGGGCGATAGAGCCATCCAGACTGGTGGCGATGAAGACGGAGCACCTGGTGGATGCATACGTTTCAGGATGGCATAGCTCCCGCTTCTTTCCTGGGAAGGATTCATACAGTTCCCTGTGCCTGGCAAGGCCGTAGTCGTCGGCCCGGGATTCGTAGGTGCCCACCCACTGCAGCAGGTTGTCGAGATTCGCCTCCTGTTCCTGGCGGGAGCTGAATTTCTCGGGCTCCCAGGGCCTGGAGCGGCAGTGGGCCAGGCAGGCTTCGATCCCGGGATTCAGAAAGATGAGTTCGTCGGCGCAGGCCATGACGGGCTCCAGGATGTCGGCGTAACAGCCCTCGATGATCCAGCTGTCCTGCTCGGAGATCCAGCGTTTGACAGCCTCGACACTGTCCTGAAGGGGACGGCGTTCTGCTCCGCCCAGAAAGGCGACCTCATCCAGCGACAACCGGGCGGCCGGCTGCCTGGCGATCAGCTTCCTGGCCAGGGTGCTCTTGCCAGCCCCGGCGTTGCCGAGAATGATGACCTTCATCGATCAAAGGGCACTCTATGGGCCAGTTTGGGGCGCACAGGAGGGGTCACGTCGACTGGAGGCCGGGAAGAATGTCGAAGTGCATGACGTCTTCCCGGGTGCCGAGCTTGGTGTACAACGCGACCGCTGGGTCATCGCCGTAGTCGGCCTGGACGTAGATCCCATGGATGCCGCGCTGCTGGGCGATGCGCTTGATGGTGTTGATGAGTTCGGTGGCGATGCCCTGGCGCCTGAACGGCGCAGCGACCGCCAGGTCGTAGATGTAGAACTCGCTGCGCTCCTGCTCGAACTTGGGAAGGACGTAACCGGCCAGGCCGCCAACAATCTGGTCTTCCGCGAAAGCAGCGACGGCGATGAAGGTATCGCTGGCAAGGAGCCTGGTGAGGTAGGCGTCACTGGGTTGATGGTGGAGGTACGACTCCGGGTCGCCAAAGGCGTCGCTGAAGAGCCCCAGCATCTGGCGGAGGGCTGGGGCGTCAGTGGCGCCAAGGAGCCGCTCATTCGTTTGGCCTGGCGTCATAGGGATCAATCACCTTCGCAACGTATCGAGTTGGGCATGTTGATGGAAAGATTACCGAGCCGTCTCGAACCACCGTTCGATCAGGTCGACGGCCGTTGAGATTCCGTCCTCCGCCCGAATCTGCTCACCCAGAGTGGCCGACTTGGCGCGAATCGTGTCATCGCTGATGGCGGTCTCGATGGCCCCGCTCAGACGCTCAACAGTGAGCTTGCGGCGAGGTACGGACGTCGGACCAACTCCCAGCTCGCTGACCCGCCTTGCCCAGAAGCTCTGATCTCCCATCACCGGTGTCACGATGGAGGGGACCCCAGCCGACAGCGCCGCGGCTGTGGTCCCGGCACCGCCGTGGTGGACGATGGCCGCCATGCGGGGGAACAGCCAGGCATGGGGGATCGACCCCAGCATGAACACGGAGCCAGGGAGATCGTTCGTCTTCAGCCCTCCCCAGCCTGTGGAGAGAACGCCGCGCTGGTTGGTCCGCCGCAGAGACTCCAGCACCAGGTCTGCCGTCGCCTCCGGGTTCCTGCTTCCCATGCTTCCGAAGCCGATATAGACGGGTGGCGGGCCCGCCTCCAGGAACGCGACGAGCTCTGGCGGGGGACGCCACTCGGCTGAGGGTTCGAGAAACCAGGAGCCCGTGACATGGTTCTGCGGCGGCCAATCGTGCGGCACAGGGATCACGTGCTGGCTGTATCCGTACAGGCTCAGGTGATCCGGGCCGGCCATCGCGGCGAACGGACCCCAGAAGCCCAACGGCTCGAGGCCCAGGACCTTCTCCCGTGCGGCGACATCCGCCGATCGGCTCGGCTGCCACAGCAGCTGCTGGGTGACGCGGTGGGAAGGGGCGTTCGCCCAGGTTGTGAGGAGTGTCTGGGGAACTGGCGTGAGCACGCCGGGAAGCTCGCGCGTTGGCGCAAACGGATACAGGTAGGCCGGTACGAAGGGCACAGCAAGCTTCTCTGCAAGCGCGTATCCGACGAACAGTCCGCCCAGGCCGCTCACGATCAGATCGGATCCCTCACACGCTGACAGACCTGTCGTCGCCGCCTGGATGGCCACCCGTTCGGCCGAAGCACCCATGGCCGCCATGATCTTCAGCACATTCCCCCCTTCCAGGAGGTCATGCATCTCGTTGGCGATGGCCTGAGTGCTCACCCCCGTGTCGCAGAACTCCAAACCATGGGCACGGACGAGGTCGCCGAAGTCGCTGGATGTCACAACGCGGACGGAATACCCTGCGCGCCTGAGACCCACACCGAGGGCAACGTGCGGCTGTACATCGCCACGACTCCCCAGCGCAATGATGGCGATTCGCAAGGGGCCTCAACCGCTTGGTTGGTCTGCCCAACGTTCTAGCTGAGGCTCAGACCAGGGCCGTCAACCCTCCTGGAAGAACGGATCCGGCAGCGACGGGTTTCTCAGCTTGGCGGCGGCACCGGCGCCAACGACGGGGAGACCCTTCGGATCGAGCAGACCCAACTGCACCAGCACACTCGCCTGGTCCCAGTGGATGTGTTCATAGGCAACCTTGTCGTCTTCGAATCCAACGATCACCACAAACACGGCTTCCACCCTCCGGCCCGTCGGTTCAACCCCGGGCAGGATATGGTCCATCTTGATGGTATGGGTGAACGAAATGATCAGTTCGTCCACGAGCCGTTGCTCGCCATAGGTTCGCGACACTGTTTCGAACTGGACATCGGGCGGAAAGAACTGGCCAATCAGCCGCTTGGCATAGAACCGGCGAACACCCTGCGGCCCCTGCCCTCCCACCATGGTGGGAACATTCACAAGATGGGGATTGGGCGACATGGTCGCCAGCGTTTCGTCGAGGTTGCCAGCCAATTCCGCCTGCAGATGCGCCTCGAAGATCGCATCCAGTTTCTCGTGAAGATCCTGCTGGCTCATCGTGTTTCCTGTCGCGTGCTTGAGGACGTCAACCGCTTGAAGACCATACAAGTCTATTCAAGCCGTCGCCTGCCAGATACAGACCAACCAGAAAGATCACCCAGGCCATCGCCCCGTTCGTATGACGGGACAGAAGCGCCTCCAGCTTTTTCAAGACAGGCGAAACAGAGCCATGGAACACAAGCCGCGCCACCAGCAGCAGTAACGCGGGCGTGATCATCACCAGGCAGTAACCGAACAGCACCACACTGCGCCCCAGCAGTGACAACTCCGAGGCGGTCAACAGGCCGATCGCCGCTAGATACGGGATCATGGAAGCGGCCTCGATGACGGCCGCCGTCAACGCAAAGACGACGACCGCACCGACTGGGGCTGACGCATCGGTCGCATACCCCCGCATCCGCACGAAGAGACTCGGCCCGGTGCGGGCCTGCTTGGCGGCGCGACGCTCCTTGCCCGCTTGCGTCCAGGGCTCCATGCGTGCACCGAGAGCCATCAGTCCGATACCGAGAAACAGCTGGGCGATCCTCAGCGGTTGTGAGTCTCCTGCCTGCTGCAATCGTTCGAGCAGCATCGAGGCTCCAAGGAGCAACGCCATCCCCAACAGCAGATAGAAGGCGGCGACGGTGCCAAGGAACAACACAATCCTTCCCGGACGCGGACGACCGGGGACCAACATCAGCCACAGGGGGATGAGCAACGTGCCGAAACTCGTGCTGTCGATCAGTGCCAGTGCAACAAGCGGGGCAAGCAGCTCGATGGTCATCGATGGCAGGCGCGGCTTCGATCAAAATCCTTCCAGTCCAGTGTCCTGCCCCCTTCCGGTTGAGCCATGCGTCTGGCGGCACACCATCCGGCCTGGCCCATGTTGTTGTCGGCCGCCATCGCCGTGGAGGCCGTCCATGCGCAGCCGACAACCACCCTCGGCGCGGGAGTCCTGCGCCAAGCCGCCGCCCTGGACGCGGTCGCCGCCGTGCCCGATCTCCCGGCCAGCGAGCTTGAGGCTCGCGCCGCACTGGCGGCCACCCTGATCAACCAGGGCAACCAGCTCAGTGATCAGGGCCGCCACGGGGAGGCCCTGGCGCCCACCGAGGAGGGGGTGGCCATGTTCCGTGCCCTGGCCGACAAGGGGCCTGCCTTCCGCGCCCAACTGGCGTGGTCGTTGCACAGCCTGGCCCGCCGCCACCTGGCCCTGGACCATCCCGGCGACGCCCTCGCCCCGGCCCAGCAGGCTGTGGCGATCCTCCGGGAGGAAGCCCAGACCAACCCGCTGTACCAGAGGGAATGGGCTTCCTCCATCCACACCCTCAGCCGGGTGCGCTCCGGCCTCAACCAGACCCAGGAGGCCCTGGCCCTCTCCCGCGAGGCCGTGGCGATCTGGCGCCCGCTGGTGAAGACGCAACCCCTCCACCGCGCTGGCCTGGCTGATGCCCTGAGCAACAACTCCGTTCTCCTGCTCAGCGATGGACAACGGCAGGAGGCCCTGGCTCCCGCCCTGGAGACGGAGCAGATCCTTCGCGAGCTGGCGAGAGCCAACAAGGAACTGCGGGGAGAACACGCCAACGCCCTGCTCCAGGTGGGGACGGTGCGCAGAGAGCTGGGTCAGGGGCCCCAGTCGCTGGTCCCGAACCAGGAGGCTGTGGCCCTGCTGCGGGAGCTGGCGGCCACCGACACAAGCCAACGCCGCCATCTCGGCCGCGCCCTCACAGGCCTGGGGTTGAGCTACGGGGCCATGGGGCGCCTGGCGGAGTCGCTTGCCATCTCCCAGGAAGCAGCGGCGATGGCGCGGCAGGTGGCCCAGACGAACCCCCAGTACCGTCTGGATCTGGCCATTGCGCTCAACAACCTTGGCCTGGCCTACGGCGATGCGGGCCGCCGTCAGGAGGCCTTGGCCCCCACGCAAGAAGCGGTCAGCCTCTATCGCGAGCTGGTCAAGGCGCAGCCGGCCTATCGCTCCAAACTGTCCGGCAGCCTCAGCAGCCTGGGCAAGGCCCATGGCGAACTGGGCCAGCTGGGTGAGGCCCTGCCACCCCTGGTGGAAACCGTGGGAATCCTGCGGGCACTGGTGAAGGACAGCCCGGCCCATCGTGGGGATCTGGGCCGGGCGTTGAACAACCTGGGGTATCTGCGGTTGTTGATGGGGCAGAAGGAACAGGCACGAGCCCTGTTGGAGGAATCCCTGGAGTTGGTGCGCCCCCTGGCAGCCA
The DNA here is from genome assembly GCA_943372935.1 of Synechococcus sp. UW140. Lineage (GTDB taxonomy): Bacteria > Cyanobacteriota > Cyanobacteriia > PCC-6307 > Cyanobiaceae > Cyanobium. Next base: position 73,590 of record CALSAP010000003.1, on the reverse strand, counting down.
GCAACCCTTACTACCAAGGGGATCTGCGGCGCACCATGGCCAACCTCGAACAACTGAAGCGCCAGGGCCGCTGAGGGCTACACCTGGATCAGCGATGGGCTGCGAGTGCCATGTGTTGCGCGTGTCTGTGCGCGTCGACATCCAGCTTGGCGTTGATGGCGCGCAGTCCATCGACGTACGCGTTCGGCAGGCCGTGCTCAATGGCGCCGGCGATCACCAGAGACCTGTACCAGGTGAATGGCAGGAGGCTTGCATCGATGTGGGTCGCGACGTAGGCCGTTGCCTGGGGCATTCCCGTCTTGCATTCGACCAAGATGTCCTTCTCTGCGTAACCGAAACCCAGTCCTTCGGCATGGTCGAGATGGTGCTTCTCCTGCGCCGGAATCTCGTAGAGAACGCCATGGACGACTGAGGCTGGCTCTGCAGGGACGATGTCGCACTTGCCGGATCCTTCCTTCGCGACTTTGTGCCACCGGAGCGCGTGGCCATGCAACATTGCTGCGCCAATCAGGAGCGCCCCAGGAACGCGCTGGCGCAAGCGTGCGGAGAGCATGTTGGAGCCGTAGGCGAAGTTGAGGAGGGCCACGGTGGTTGGTGGTAGGCAGGCGAAAACTGCCCCTGAGCGGCAGGCCTTGTGCTCGGGGTGCAAAGCAGAGATGGGTCCCATCTGAACACCATGTCCCGGGTCGTGGTCAAGGAGCGGCGCCCACGGGGCAGCGTCAAGCCGTCCCCCTCAACCCTCACAAGCCGCCCAGCGCAGGGGGAAGTGTTCGGGGAAAGGTCCTCCGCCACGATCCACCGGGCCGGCCGCTTCAATGGCCGGGAGCCGCAGCACCTGCCGCACGATTTCCGGGATGATCGCGGCGCCGATATGACGGCCCAGGCACTGGTGGTGGCCGTGGCCGAAGAGGAAGTTGGCGCTCTGGTTGCGGTCGGGTTCAAACCGGTGGGGATCAGGGAAGCCCGTGGGATCAAACATCGCCGAATGGTTGAGCGTGAGCACGGTGGTGCCCCGCGAGATCATCTGCTCCCAAGGCATGCCCAATCCGAGCTGGGTGGGCTGCTCACAGACCCGGAAGAAATAGGGGAAAGGGGGATGAAAGCGCAGGGCTTCCATCACATGGCCATCGATGGCCTCGCCCTCGGCCTGATGGGCAGCCTCCACCGCGGCCTCCCGCCGCTCGGCATCCGCCAGCAAAAACGAGAGGGCATGGATCACCGCCTGGGAGGTGGTTTCGATGGTGCCGATCAGCAAACCACCCACATTGCGCGCCACTCGCAGAATGTCGAAGTCCATCGCGCCCGACTGGCTCAGCCGCAGCAGTCGGGTGGCCGGATCGCCGCGCCCCTCGCTAGGGCCTCCCGCAGCCAGTTGCGCCGCCCGCCGCTCCAGCAACCCTTTGAGATAGGACCCCATGCGGACGTTGGCGGCTTGGCGCTCAGCGGTGATCTGCTCGGGGCTGGGATCCACCTGGCTGGAGGCGTGGAACGGCTGGTTGTAGAAGGCGTCGTACTGGTTCCAGAACGACCAGGCGCGGATCTCGGCCGGATCGCTCTGGTCGTAGCCAAACATCTCCTGCACCAGCGCCACAGGCACGGCGCGGCTCAGGCCCTGTACCGCATCAAGGTGACCTCCGGCCTGGCCCAGCAACGTGGCGGCCCGCTCGCCGGCAAAGGCACGCAGACGCGGGAGATCTTCCAGATCCAGGACCGAGCGCATGACGCCTTTTTCCCGCCAGTGCCGCGGTGTTTCGTCTTCCGCCATCCAGTAGCCCGCCTGCTTGGGGCCGTAGAGAGCCACGGTGAAGCGCTCATGCTGCTGCAACACAGCCATGCAATCGTCGTAACGGCTCACCAGGATGAGCCCCGGCAGCTTCAAGATCGGCCGCTCGCGGCGCAGCTCGCTATAGAACGGCAGCGGTTGCGATTCCATCCACTGGCGTACCAGGGGCCAGCACTCTTCCGTTGGGGTGTGCTTGAGCGTGCGCAGGTAGGTCATGCCGGCAAGCCAGGGGATCAGAGCGATTTGAGGTACTCGAGCAGGGCGCGCTTCTGCTCCATCGGCAGGCCGGTGCCGTAGACGTGCCCCTGGGCACTCTTGCCCGGCTCGCTGGTGTCGTAAACGAAAGGACCATCATCCCGCAACCCGAGCTCGCGCGGGTCGTAGACGTTGGTGCCGGTGTGAAACTGGGTGGGCCGCTGCTCCGGCGGGGTGAGGAGATCGCCAAGAGTGCGCACCGAGCCGTTGTGCAGGTAGGGAGACGTGGCGAAGACACCTTGTAGCGAAGGTGCCCAGTAGGCCGGACCTTCCTTGCCGTTGTAGTCGCGCGCCAGAGCAAAGCTGTTGGGTAAGCCCTTGGAATCGAACAGCTCGGTGTTGGCCACCAAGGTGGCGTCGTTGTTGAAGCGCTTGAGGAGCTGGGCATGACGCAGGCGCAGGATCGCCTCCGAAAGCCGGGTCAGGCCCGCCGCCCGCTGCTCCGCGCCAGCAGCGAACTGCTCCACAGCCACGGGATCCGTACCCACCGCGAAGGCGCGCCGCTCGCGGAAGCGGCGACCCGCCCCATTGGCAGGCTCCGGCGTGGAGACATGGCAGCTGGCGCAATGCTCGCCGAACAGGGCACCGCCCTTTTCCACCTGCTGGGGATTAAGGGCGCCGAACGCGCTCCGGGGCCACAGGGGAGTGCGCAGCCGGATCACCGCCTCCTGAATCGCTTCGATGCCATCGAAGTCAACCGAGCCCACGATCGCGGCTTCCTTCAAGGCCTCTGCCTGTCTGGGCGGTCGCACGGGCGAACTCGACACCGACTGCACCCAGTTGCGCGGACCGGGGTGGTGGATCTCCGCGAACCACTGGGCCCACTCGTCCTGGTGGGCGAACCAAACGGGGGGCAGATTCACCGTGCCCTCAAAGCCAATCCTCAAGGGTTTCTCCCCGCTGGGCTGGATCAGCCCGCGGCTCACCAGCCAGGCCGTCAGGCCGACATTGTTGTAGTTGCCTTGGCTGAGCGCATTGAGGTTGCCATAACCAAAGTCCGCTCGGGTCACCCCCATCGCCTGCATCACCTGGCGGGTGGCCCGCACCGGCCCCAACACGTCCTCAATCTCATGCCTCAATCCAGCGATCGCCTCCGGGTCGGCCGGCGTGTCAAGCAGCTCGGCCCCATAGCGGGCCATAGCGGCGTCATCGACGAGAAGGGCTTCAAAGGCACCGTAAAAGTCATTATCAAAGGCCAGCAGATTCACCAGGCCAGGCCCCCCGTGCACCGGGATCCGCATGGGCTGGAAGCCCTGGCGCCATGACACCGGCTTGGCCTTCAGCTCACGGGTGTGACACACGGCACAGGTGAGGCCCAGGTAGACCCTGTCGCCAAAGCGCTGGGGCCTGGGATCCACGGCCAGGCCCACCGGCAGTCCATGGGGATTGCTGCTGGAAACGGGGGAGGCAATAAAGCCATAACGCTGGTCCAGGTCCTCCAGGAAAAGGTGACCCGGGCGTATAGGGTCGGGCAGGTGGAGTGCCAGCTCCAAGGGAGCCAGGTTGGTGCCCTCGGAGGTGTGATGGTAAAGATCAACTTCCTCGGGCCTCCAGCCCTGCTGGAGATCAATCACTCGATCGCTGGCCCAGGCGGTCCCGGGGCAGAGAACCACAAGGCAGATCCAGGCCCCCAGGGTGAGAAACCACCGCCGCACAAGCCGCCAACAGGATTGGAGAGCTACAGGACGAATTGACACGGCGGTTCACCCTAGGTGCAGCATAACGTATAATCCTGGTCTAAGTCCGATGGCTTGAAATCAGTATTCCTACTCAATCACCGCAGGCCCGGCTGTCAACAGCCTTGGGTTTGCACGCCAGCCCTGGCTCCAACGGACATCCGCCGCTTCAGTACAATGCTCACGATCAGCGGCAGGCAGTAGCTCTATGTCTTTTAAGGCACTCATGCACTCGACCGCGCTGGATCCGTGATGTTAGCTTGAATGAGGAGAAGGGAAGCTTTCCTGGCCAAAACATCAACTTAACCCAACACCATCTTCAATCCAGATGGTAACGGAACCCCCATCAGCAACGAACTCAGCCCATCCATATTGATCGGTCACTAACCCTTCTGACTTACTTCCAAAAGCATCATATCTAGCCTTAGCAAGGACAAATTGGTTGCCAACTAGCTTGATCGTTGCCAGGTGGTAGAACCGCGTATTAAAGCGTCCAGTATTCATCCTAATTGCTTTAACTGCACCATATGAATTGCTCATGGTTACGGCCATCGCTCCTTTCGCATTGGACACTCCGCCCATTCTTACCCAACCCACAATATCACTATGGGCGTAGAAACGTTCTTCTCCTAACGCAAATTGTTTCCTGAGCCTTAAGAGCAGATTAATATACTCTTTGCCACTGATCTGAGCTTTGTGATTATCTTTATCATGAGAACCATAATAATCTGGGAAGAAAACGCAAGGATACCCTTGCTCTCTCAGTAAAATAAAAGCATAGGCTAGGGGTTTAAACCATTCCTTGACATGAGAGTCTAGTTCTCTGCCATATTGATAATCATGGTTTTCAACAAATGTGACTGCTTTGGCGGGCTGCTCAGCCATTAGGGTATGTTGATTGAGTTCTCGCAGATCAAATGCCTGTCCAGCCCAGCTCGCATTCTTAAATTTAAATCGCAGAGGAAAATCAAATAAACTAATGTCCTGAGGATACGTGCCCTTAGTTGTAACTTCATTAAGATAGTCGTGTAGTATAGCTGTGTCGCCAGCAATATACTCACCCACTGCAAAGAAAGGCTTATTCGCATTGACTCTCGTATGCCCAATCCATTCTCGGACGTAACCAGCCGTAATATGCTTTACAGCATCTAACCTAAACCCATCTAAGCCAGCTTTAGTTGCAAACCACGTTCCCCAATACTTCATTTCCTCACGAACATCAAATCGACCATAGTCAAAATCAGAATCCTGAAGGAAGTCATAGTTTCCCTTTTCTAGAGAGACCCACTTTTCAAAGTTTTTTACTTGTGGGACATAGCCTGGCTCATTGAAGACAAATCGATAGATATATTTCCCATCTTTCCCCCCTGTTTCCGTAAACTCATTACCATTTTGCATTATTTTGAATGTTGTATCGACACTGTCAAAGTGTCGAGATGACCACTTAAAATCAGAATACTGATTAGCTCTTTCGGGGAAGTCAAACTTTGTGAAGGACTTGATATCAATTAGTCCACTTTCAAAGCCTGGTACCCACCTTTCTCGTGTTCTGTCCTCTTTCTCGACTCTAACTGCCTGCCAAAAATCGCTTTCAGACCCACCCGCTCGATGATTAAGAACAATATCTCCATAAACTTGGATGTATCTTTTGTTGCCATCTGGCACTAAAGCACCAGTAGCATCCTTTATGTATCCATGAAGTGCATTAATGGCATCATGTAGCTGCTCTATTTCGCCATACTTAGTTCTCTTGGAGCCTCTGGCGTTAAATTCCCCAAGGTCAAAGTGATCGTAAACATCATACCCACTACTATTGTCACCACTTGCACCTTTATAAGCTGGTGGAATCCAAACCGCATCTATGCCAATAGCTCTAAGGTGTTCAGCCTCATCCTTCAAAAAGGACCATAACGGTTTATTTGCTTGAAAAGAATCATCTTTATCGAGGAACCAATGAAAAAACTGAAACAATACACCATTGCTGTACTCAGACATGTCAATACCTCTCCAAGTAGTTATTTTTTTGTGAATTCTGAACTAGAATGAACTCGGAATATAGTAAAGAAATTAATAATTGTCCGCTAATTAGGATTGGGTGGCAGGTGTCTATGCGAGCGATCTTCGCATCATAGTGATGAATTGGAGGTAACCGGTCCTAGGCAATAATACTTTACAAATTTGGACGGATGTCGGACCCTTTGACCGCCCATCAATTGTCCCTTGACAAGCTAACGCTGTACCTGAGTGGCAGGCAAGGAGCTTGGGGTGGCGCTGCAGAAAGTAGACGCTGGGCTGTCCACTCGAGGGGCTTGTTCGAAGTGTCGTTTCACCTTAGTCAACAGATAAAATGCTCAACACACAAGCCACACACATGCAGTCAACACAACCACTCTAGGATAGGCGCAAAGGAAAGCTAGGATGAACTGACCATAATGTAACTACTATTGATCCGCTTTCATCAGAAATGAATCTACCGAGATTTGCTTGGTAGTCGCAATCCTGGCAATGAGTTGCTTGGAGTGGGTAGCACGTCGTCAGACGTGAACGGTTTGCCATCCTCACCAACAGAAAACAAGTAGTATCCTGGCGGGTCGCTTAGGCGTTGATAGTAGAATGTTGGCTGCTTTGCATATCCCTTAACAACTTGCGTGGGTTGAAAGGGATCATAAGCCAGCAAGTACCTGGGTGATTGCGCCATCTCATTCAGCTTTGCTGGATATCTTCCCGATGCTCTTCTGAAAGCCTCAATTTCGTCGCCTGCGCCCATTAGTCTTGATCCTAGGAATTTGTTGGCACTCTCTTTAGCTGAAGGTCCATAGAAGATCATCGGAATCACAAACGCAACAAAGCCCACGCTTATGGCACATGACAGGATAGGGCCGGCTACCCCGAGGATCACAAGTTTTGCGCCACGTCTTTTGCGGATTAAAAGACCCCAGGTAATAGCGAAAAGAGCAAACGGGAGACCCAGTAAAGGCAAGAAACCCATGCCTGCAACCAGAAGTTGTGGCAGAGTGAGATCGCTGGGCATCACGGTTGGGCCTCCACTAGCAACGACCTGCGCAAGTTCGGAGTGCTCACGAGACGTAACTAGCAAGGCATCATTCGCCGTGTCTTTCCCTTCCGACATTGCCTCAACAATCGTCCAGTCAATGATCCGTGACGTGAAGCTCCAGTCCTTCTTCATCCGGCGAAGCTGTCCCGTGTCGCGCGACAGTGCACCGCAGTACACCCCGAAAACGGTCATGAAGAAAAGTTTCGTCTTGACATCTTTGTAATTGAGGGCGCCGGCCAGAAGCGCGATGGCAGCGAGGATGCTGAAAATGTAATGGCGCGCCGATTTGCGGATTAATCGCCAGATCGAGAATCCCTCAGTCCGATGCATCAGCAATACTTTGGCTCTATCTTGATCCTTCATGACGTCTTCCTCCGCGACCTGGTATTTCAGTGGGTTGTGAGGACGACCATAACAGCTCTTGCGCTTATGAGCCGGTACTTTGAGCAAGGCTTGGCTTAAACAGAAACAAGAGGTGTGCCATAGCTCCTCTGCTCAACATGCTCAAATTCACATTGCCTCTCAGAGAAAGAGAAGCAATTCTATCTGTCGCTATGGAATGACTGCATGTCTGCGGTTGGCCATTGACCAATGGCTGGAGATCAGAGATGCAGATCATCACCCATTTACATCCGTGTACTTGATCAGGTAGCCAACTCCGTCAACAGGCCTTTCCCGCCTACGTCGGTACGTATGTACCAGAGGTGCCTGCCATGGCCATGAGTCGAATCCAGTTTCGGGCAGGCCTGTCGCTGCCCGAGTTCATCCAGCTCTACGGCACCGAGGAGAATTGCGAGGCCGCCCTGGAGCAGGCACGCTCGCCTGATGGTTTCCGTTGTCCCCGCCGTAAGTGCAAGGAGTACGGGTTGATCCATGGCAGATGCCTCAAGCGCTGTCAATGCCGGAAGTGCCGTCATCAGGCCACCCGCGCGGCCGGAACCATCCTGGAGGCGACCCATTTGCCGCTGACCACCTGGTTCCTTGCCTTCTACCTGGTGGGCCAGGCCAAGACGGGCATCTCTTCACTCGCTCTGAGGCGCCATCTCGGCGTGAACTACCGCACGGCATGGCTGGTTCACAACAAGATCATGCAGGCGATGAAAGAGCGGGATGGTGCCTATGTCCTGCGGGGAAAGGTACAGGTGGATGATGCCTACCTTGGCGGAGAACGCTGTGGTGGTAAACCTGGTCGTGGATCAGAGAACAAGGTGCCGATCGTGGCGGCCGTCTCTGTCGATGATGCGGGCCACCCTTGTTACGTGAAGCTTGCAACCTTGGCCACGTTCTCTTTTGCCGCCATCGCTGACTGGGCACAGGATTCACTGGCAACAGGATGTGAGGTGATCTCAGATGGGTTGGCGTGCTTCCGCGCCAGGACAGAAGTCGGTTGCCTGCATCAAGCTGTGATCGTGAAAAGACGCCATTCGAGTGAACTGCCGGTATTCCGCTGGATCAACACGGTCCACAGCAACTTGAAAACCAGCTTCGGCGGCACCTTTCATGCCCTGAAATTCGATGAGTACGCTGATCGCTACCTGGGTGCCTTCAATTACCGCTTCAACCGACGCTTCAACTTGTCAACAATGACTGAGCGAGTGGTTCATGCCATCTTCAGCTGCGGCGCTCGGCCGGAACGCATCTTGAGGAGTGCGGAGCTAGCTACCTAATCAAGTCCGAGGATGGGCATCCCTCAGTGTCTTCCCGGCGATGACGGCCTTCTTGCGCTGAGAACAGGCTCCGTCCTACGGCAGACCTGCATCAGTGGCAATAGAAGCGTGTACCTGGTGCTCGCAACCGCTCAGCCATAGTGGCTTTGCAATCTGCCGCGCAGCGGCTTAGTTCAACTCCTTATTGGGTGATTCCGTGAACCACGGTCCGTACTCCGCTCGTTTCCGTGAACCACAGTTGTTGCCAATGGCCCTTCAGACGGGAATCCTTTCCTGAAAAGCGATCTTAGTTGAAAGGCCAAGTCTTTCGACCGTGGTTCACGGGTCCGATAACCACATGTAGCTATGGCTACATCATGACCGCTGGGCTGCAGACACCCAGTGACCCGTGGTTCAGCACATGGGTGTAGATCATGGTGGTGCTCACATCCTGATGTCCAAGCAGTTCCTGGATCGTGCGGATGTCCTGCCCCCGTTCCAGAAAATGGGTCGCGAAGGAGTGCCGGAAGGTATGGCAGCTGGCCGCCTTGGTGACGCCCACCTCGGCCACGGCCCGCCTCACGGCCTTCTGCACCACGCTCGGATCGAGGTGGTGGCGGCCCTGTGTTCCTGAGGCCCGATCATGCCAGCGGTTCTGCTGGGGTAACACCCACTGCCACGCCCACTCCCGATCCGCGTTCGGGTACTTCCTCGCCAGGGCATAGGGAAGCTGCACCTGGCCCCAGCCCGCCGCCAGATCCCCCCGATGCAGATGGCGCACCTTCAGCAGATGCTCCTGCAGCCCAGGCACCAGGCTCTGGGGCAGCAGCGTCAGCCGGTCCTTGCCGCCCTTGCCGTCGCGGACCGTGAGCTCACGCCGCTGGACATCCAAATCCTTCACCCGCAGCCGCAGCGCCTCCATCAGCCTGAGCCCGCTTCCATACAGCAGCCCCACCACCAGGGCCGCTTCGCCCTCCAGTCGTTGGCGCACCGCCCGCACCTCCGCTTCGCTGAGCACCACCGGCAACCGGCGCCGTGTCCGTGCCCGTACCACACCCTCCAGCTCCAGGTCGCGCTCCAGCAGCTCCCGGTACAGAAGCAGCAGCGCCGCCAGCGCCTGGTTCTGGGTGGAGGCACTCACCTGCAGATCCACCGCCAGGTGGCTCAGAAAGGCGTTCACCTCGGCGCTGCCCATCTCGCGCGGGTGGCGCCTGCCATGAAACCGGAGGAATCGCCGCAGCCACTGCTCGTAGGTGTTCACGGTGCGGCGGGCGTAATGGCGCACCTACAGCTCTTCGCGATAGCGCTGGATCAGGCCGGGGGAACGGCGGGCGTCGACCATGGCCTCGCCTGTGTGGGGTTTCTTGAGAGTTCCCCAGCCGGGCCCAATCCCCCTCCCCCACTCGCCCTAATCTGTACAAAACCCATGTACAAACGCCCACCATGGCGTGCGTCTCCGTGACCCACCTGCGCCAGAACCTGCCGGCCTGGCTCAAGCGGGTTCAGGCCGGGGAAGCCATTCAGGTCACCTCCCACGGCCGGGTGATTGCCCGCATCGAGCCGGAACAGGACCCGGCCGAGGAGGCCCGCCTCTGGCTGGAAGGGCTGGGCGGCAGCGTCACCCTGGCGGATGTGGTCGCCCCGACCGCCAAGGGCGACGCCGATCTCGAGGGCGCGGGTGATGCTGACCATCTGTGACACCCATGTGCTGCTGTTCTGGGCCCATGAACCGGCCCGGCTCTCCCGCCGCGCCGCGGCGGCTCTGGCGCAGGGGCGCGCCCAGGGTCAGCTGGCCATCGCCGACATCAGCCTCTGGGAGCTGGCCCTGCTCCACGAGCGCGGACGCCTGAGCCTGCCGGACGCCGTGCCCCCTGCCCTCTACCTGCGCCGGCTGCTCGAAGCCCTGCGGCTGGAGGTGCTGCCGATCACCGCCGAGATCGCCCTGCTCTCCCGGGGCCCCCAGTTCCGCCATGGCGATCCGGCCGGCCGTCTCATTGGCGCCACGGCACTGCAGGGCCGCCGGCCCCTGATCAGCGCCGACGAGAAGCTCCGCGCCATTCCTGAGCTGGAGACGATCTGGTGAGCGGCCCCCTCACCATCCGCCCCCTGCAGAGCGCCGACATCCCCACCGTGACCGGCTGGGCCCGGCGGGAGGGCTTCGCGCCGGGCGTGGGCGATGTGGCCATCTACCGCCAGACCGACCGCCAGGGCCTCTGGGTGGGCTGGCTCGGCGACGAGCCGGTGGGGTGCATCGCCGGGGTCCGCTACAACGCCGCCTACGGCTTCATCGGCCTGTTCCTGGTGGTGCCCGCCCAGCGGGGCAGGGGCTACGGCCTGCAGCTGTGGCGCCACGCCCTCCAGCACCTGGCGGACGTTCCCTGCATCGGCCTGGAGGCCGCCCCCGACCGGATCGGCGACTACGCCGGCTGGGGCTTCGCGCCCGCCTCCCCCACCACCCGCTGGCAGCGGCTCGCCGACAACGGCGACCCGGCTCCGGTGTCCGCCGCGCCGGAGCCCCCCTGGTGCCTGCTGGAGGGCAGCACCATCCCGGCCGCCGCCGTGCAGCGCTTCGATGCCGAGCGGGAGCCCTCGCCCCGCCCCCACTTCCTGCGCCAGTGGCTGCAGCATCCGGCCGGCACTGTGCTGGCCCTGGTGGATCGGGCCGGCGCCTGCCACGGCTTCGGCCGGGTGCGCCCCTGCCTGCTGGCCGACGGCGACGGCTGGCGCCTCGGTCCCCTGGTGGCGGACAGTCCCGCCGCTGCTCGGGCCCTGCTCGAAGGCCTGTTGCAGCGCCATCCCGGCACGGTGCTGATCGATGCCCCCGGTGCCAATGCCGCCGCCGCCCCGCTGCTGATGTCGCTGGGGTTCACCCCGGCCTCCCGCACGTTGCGCATGTACCGGGGCGTGCCGCCTGCGGTGTCGCTGGCGGACGTCTATGGCCTGGCGTGCCTGGAGCTGGGCTGATCGCAGGCGCGACCCAGCACCGCGATGGCTCCCCTACCTTCGATGCCATGCCGTCGCGCCCCACCTCCCCCTTCCTCGGCCTGGTGCTGCTGTCGCTGGCCCTCGCTGCGCCGCTCGCGGCCGGGCGGCTGCGGGCCGCGCCGATCCCCCTGATGGAACCGGCGGGCATGGAGCTGCTGGTGGCCAGCGGCGAGCGGGCCGACTACGGCCCCCTGGCCGAGCAATTCCTCACCCAGGCCAACCTCGCCTACTGCGGCGTGGCCAGTGCCGCCATGGTGCTCAACAGCCTGGCCGTGCCCGCCCCCGCCGTGCCGGGCTACGGCCGTTACCGCTTCTGGACCCAGGAGAACGTCTTTGAGGTGCCAGCCGGCCGCACGGTGGTGAGCGCCGAGGTGGTGCGGCGCCAGGGCATGACCCTGGCCGAACTGACCGCCCTGCTCTCCAGCCATGGCGTGAAGGCCGAAGCAATCCACGGCGACCAGCTGAGCCTCGAGCAGTTCCGCGCCCTGCTGCGCGCCAACCTCAGCCAACCCGGCGACCGCCTGCTGGCCAACTATCTGCGCCCGGCCCTCGGCCAGGCCGGTGGCGGCCACATCGCCCCCCTGGCCGCCTTCCACGCCGCCTCCGATCGGGTGCTGATCCTCGATGTGGCCCGCTACCGCTACCCCTCGGTGTGGGTGCCCGTCGCCGACCTCTGGAAGGCGATCCGCACCGTCGATTCCACCTCGGGCCGCAGCCGCGGCCTGGTCACGATCCGGCGGGTACCTGGCTCGACACCGCCTCCAGGAAGCGTTCCGCCACCCGGTCCCAGCTGAAGGGCGTTACGTGCTCGCGGCCGTAGGCGCGGCAGCTCTGCTGAAGCTCGCTATCGGTGAGCAACTGCAGCAGGGCCTCGGCCAGGGCCGCCGGATCCCGCGGCGGCACCAACAGCCCGGCCCGGCCGTGGGGCACCACCTCGGGGATCGCCGTGGCCGTGGTGCTCACCACCGGCAGCCCGCTGGCCATCGCCTCAAGGAACACGATCCCGAAGCCCTCCTGGATCGAGGGCAGACAGAACACCGCGCTGCGGCGGTACCACTCCCGCACCGCACCGTCGTCGGCCAGGGCCCCCAACAGCTGCACCACCGCCCCTAGCTCCAGCCGCTGCACCAGCTCCTGCAGCGCGCCATGTTCCGGCCCGTCGCCGATCACCACCAGCCGGGCACTCGGCAGCCGCTGGTGCACGGCCTGGAACGCCGTGATCAGATCGGCCACCCGCTTGCGCGGGTACTGGCGCGCCACGCACAGCACGGTGTGGGGTTCGCGGGCCCCATCCACGGCCGCCAGGGCGGCGGCATCCTCAGCGGCCGGATTCCAGAGCCCGGTGTCGATCCCCTCCGGCACCAGCCGCAGCCGCTCGGCCGGCACGCCGTAGTGCTCTTCGATGCGCTCGCAGCAGTAGCGGCTGGTGGAGAGCACCAGCGGCGCCCGCCGGGCGTTGAGCCGCTCCAGCCTGGAGAGGCCCCAGAGCATCAGCCGCGGCCAGCCGCTCTCGCAGCGCGACTCCTCCGCCAGCACCCCCTTGATGCAGCACACGTAGGGCACCGGGCAGCGGTGGGCCACCCGGAAGCCGTCGATGTCGAAGCCCACAACCAGGTCGTAGCGGCCGGCCGCCGCCGCCAGGCGCTTGGGCAGGGTGAGGTTGAACCAGAGGCGGCGCAGCAGCAGATTCCGCGGCCAGACCCCCTCGGGCACCAGCCGCTCCACCGTGTGGCCCCGGGCGGCCAAGGCGCCGGCCAGGCCGCCGATGGCGGCCGCCGTGCCGCTGCCCTCGGCCACGTCCTGCAGCCAGGAATCCAGGAAGGCAATGCGCATGCTGGGGCCGGCCGCCGGGCCTACACCCGCGCCGCCAGGCCGGTGGGCTCGAGCATCAGCTTGCTGTTGCGCACCTCTTCATCCATCTCGATCGGGTACTGGCCGTCGAAGCAGGCGGTGCAGAAATGGCTGGAGTTGGCCTGGGCCGCCTCCACCATGCCCTCCTTGCTCAGGTAGCTGAGCGAATCCACGCCGAGGTGCCGCTCGATCTCCTCGAGCGTCAGCCGGGCGGCGATCAGGTGGTCCTGGGTGTCGGTGTCGATGCCGTAGAAGCAGGGGTGGGTGACGGGCGGCGAGCTGATCCGCATGTGCACCTCGGTGGCACCGGCATCCCGCAGGGCCGCCACCAACTTGCGGCTGGTGGTGCCGCGCACGATCGAGTCGTCGATCACCACCACCCGCTTGCCGGAGAGCACATCGGGCAGGGGGTTGAGCTTGACGCGGATGCCCGCCTCCCGCATCGCCTGGGTGGGCTGGATGAAGGTGCGGCCCACGTAGCGGTTCTTGATCAGGCCATCGGCGAAGGGGATGCCGCTGGTGTGCGAATAGCCGATCGCCGCCGGGATGCCCGAATCGGGCACCCCGATCACGATGTCGGCCGCCACCGGGTTCTCCCGGGCCAGCACCTCGCCGATCCGCACCCGGTAGCTATAGAGCGACTCGCCGAAGAAGCGGCTATCAGGCCGGGCAAAGTAGATCATCTCGAAGACGCACAGCTTGCTGGGCTCCTCGCACCAGCGCTGCCGCTCGGGGATCGGATCGGCCTGACGGAAGTGGATCAGCTCGCCGGGCTGCACGTCATCCACAAAGCTGGCGCCGATGATGTCGAGGCCGCAGCTCTCGCTGCTGGCCACCCACTGGCCCTGCTCCGGCTCCCCCAGCAGGCCGAACACGAGCGGCCGGATGCCGTGGCCGTCACGCAGGGCGAACAGCCCGTCGGGGGTGCCGATCACCAGGCTGAAGGCGCCGCGGCAGCGACCGGCGGCCTTGCGGATCGCCGCGTTCCAGCCCAGGCCGGAATCCACCGCCTCCTGCAGCGCGAAGGCGATCAGCTCCGAGTCGGTGGTGGAGGTGAACTCCCCGGCCAGGTGCGCGAGCGAGTCCCGCAGCTCCGCCGCATTCACCAGGTTGCCGTTGTGGGCCAGGGCCAGCGGCCCCAGCCGCGTCATCAGTACCACCGGCTGGGCGTTGCAGACCTTGCTGCTGCCGGTGGTGGAGTAGCGGTTGTGGCCCACAGCCAGCTGGCCCGGCATCCGCTCCAGCACCTCCTGGTCGAACACCTGGCTCACCAGGCCCATGTCCTTGTGCAGCCGCACCTTCACATCGTCGAAGACGGCGATGCCGGCCGACTCCTGGCCCCGGTGCTGCAGGGCGTAGAGGCCGAAGTAGGTGAGGTTGGCCACCGCCTGATCGGCCGCCAGCACGGCGAAGACGCCGCAGGCCTCCTCCGGCTTGTCGGGGCGGTCGCTCTCGGTGAGTCCGGGGGTGATCAGCGGGTTCTGCGCATCGCGTTGATCGGCGCAGGGCACGGGCCGTCTCACCATGGGGGAAAGATCATCTTCGCCCATTACCGATCGGGTGGGGGCCCGGCTTTCCGCAACCGGCCGGGGATCGCCTGCTCGTAGGTGTCGCGCAGCTGCTCCACCGCCAGCGCCAGCAGGGGCTCCTCGCCCCGCGCCACCACGAGGCGGGAGTCCGCCGTCACCGTGCCCAGGAGCTGGGCCGGCACCGACGCACCCACCTTGGCCAGGGCGGCCCGCCAGGCCGCCTCCTGATACGGCGCCACGCTCACCAGCAGCCGGGCCCCGCCCTCGGCGAACAGCAGCCGGTCGGGCCGCGACGCACCGGCGGGCAGCGCCAGGTCGGCCCCGAGGCCGGAGGCGATGCAAGCTTCCGCCAGCGCCACCGCCAGGCCGCCATCGGAAAGGTCGTGGGCGGAGCGCACCAGGCCCGCGGCGATCGCCTGGCGCAGGAACCCCTGCACGCGCCGCTCCAGGTCCAGGTCCACCAGGGGCGGGCGGCCCGTGAGCCGGCCGTGCACCACCTCCAGGTAGCTGCTGCCCCCCAGCCCGAGGCGCCCGTCGCCGTTCTCCTTGAGCGGCACGCCCAGCAGCCAGATGGCCTCACCGGCCTGGCGCCAGGCCAGCCCCGTCACCTGGGCGAGGTCGTGCACCAGCCCCACCATGCCCACCACCGGGGTGGGGTGGATCGGCTGCATTCGGCCATCGGGCAGGCGGGTCTCGTTGTACAGCGAGACGTTGCCGCCGGTGACCGGCGTGGCCAGGGCGCTGCAGGCCTCCGAGAGGCCCCGGCAGGCCATCGCCAGCTGCCAGTAGCCGGTGGCCGTGTCCGGGGAAGGGAAGTTGAGGTTGTCGGTCACCGCCAGGGGCTCGGCGCCGCTGCAGGAGAGGTTGCGGGCCGCCTCCGCCACCGCCGCCATGGCACCCCGCTCCGGATCCAGGGCCACCCAGCGGTTGGGGCAGTCGACCGTGGCGGCCACCCCACGCGTGGCCGCCGCCATCGCCCCCGCCCCCTGCTGGGGCCGCAGGCGGATCACGGCCGCATCGGCACCGCCGGGCAGCACCACGGTGTTGGCCTGCACCTGGTGGTCGTACTGGCGGTACACCCAGCGCTTGCTGGCGATGGTGGGGTCATCGAGCAGGCGCAGCAGCACGTCGCCCCAGCCCAGCGGGCCATCGGCCATCTCCAGACCGCCGGCCAGCGCCGCCGGCAGCTCGGCTTCGCTCCAGCTCCAGTGGGCCTGGATCTCGGCCGGGGGTTCGGCCAGCAGCTCGTGGTGGTTGATGGGCGTGTCATCCGCCAGGGCGCTGGCGGGCACCTCGGCCGCCACCGCGCCGTGCTGCAGCACCCGCACCACGTTCTCCTGCAGCACCCGGCCCACCACGGCCGCCTGCAGACCCCAGCGGCGGAAGCGCTCCATCAGCGGCTCCTCCCGTCCCGCCGCCACCACGAACAGCATCCGCTCCTGGGATTCGCTCAGCAGGAATTCGTAGGCCGTCATGCCCGACTCTCGGGCCGGCACCCGGTCGAGATCGAGCTCGATGCCCAGGCCCCCCTTGGCGGCCATCTCCGAGCAGCTGCAGGTGAGGCCGGCGGCGCCCATGTCCTGGGCCGCCACCACATCGCCGCTCTTAAACGCCTCCAGGCAGGCCTCGATCAGCCCCTTCTCCAGGAACGGATCGCCCACCTGCACGGCGGGCCTGTCGTCGAGGGAGGCTTCGGTGAGCTCGGCGCTGGCGAAGCTGGCGCCGCCCATGCCGTCGCGGCCCGTGGTGCTGCCCACGTAGACCACCGGATTGCCCACACCGACCGCCCCGGAGCAGACGATGTCGTCGGTCTCCATCAGGCCCAGGGCCATGGCGTTCACCAGCGGGTTGCCGCCGTAGCTGGGGTCAAAGGCCACCTCACCGCCCACGGTGGGCACGCCGACGCAGTTGCCGTAGTGGGCGATGCCGGCCACCACCCCCTCCATCAGGCCCACGTTGCGCTCGTCCTCCAGGGGCCCGAAGCGCAGGGCGTTGAGCAGGGCGATCGGGCGGGCGCCCATGGTGAAGATGTCCCGCAGGATGCCCCCCACCCCGGTGGCCGCCCCCTGGAAAGGCTCCACCGCCGAGGGGTGGTTGTGGCTCTCGATCTTGAAGGCCAGCCGCTGGCCCTCGCCCAGGTCCACCACGCCGGCGTTCTCGCCCGGTCCCACCAGGATCCGGGGGCCGCTGGTGGGGAACTGGCCCAGCAGGGGGCGGGAGTTGCGGTAGCAGCAGTGCTCCGACCACATCACCCCGAACATGCCCAGTTCGGCCCGGTTGGGGGGCCGGCCGAGGCGACGCACGATCTCGTCGTAATCGCCCTGGCTCAGGCCCTCCTTGCGCAGGGCCTCGGGCACCGAGAAGGACGGGGTCGAGACAGGAACCACCGGGGGGCGCGGCAACGGCCCTCCAGTATCAGATCCAGGGGTCGTCGTCCCGGTGGGGCTCCCGGCCCCGGTAGCGGTCGCGGCGGGGTGCCGGCTCCTCCCGGGGCGGTTCTCGGGTCGGTACCGTTGGTTGCTCCGGCTCCTCCTCCTCGGGCCAGTCTTCGAGCGGGTCGGGTTCGTCCCGCTCGTCGACGTAGCGCTCCTGGGGATAGGGGTCGCTGTCATAGTGGTCGCGGGGGTGCGGCTCGGGGTCGCGGTCGGGCCAGGGCCTCTCCTCGCGGAAGGCCTCCGGCCAGGGGGGCTCCTCCAGCCACCCCTCCAGCCGCTCCTCGACGCGACCGCCCACCTCCTGCACCTGCTCCTTCCAGCGCCGAGAGCGGCGCAGCAGCTGCTGGCGGACACTCGCCCGGGCCACGGGAAGATCATCGAGGCCCCGCAGGGCGGTGAACACCCGGCCGGGCTGCTGGTCGACGATCCGGTCGGGGCTCAGGCGCCAGCGGCTGGTGCCCGGCAGCCGCGGATCACTGCGGGCCACCAGGTAGTGCAGGATGCGGCCGCTGCGCAGCTCCACGGCGGCGTCGGCCACCAGCCCCAGGGGCACGTCATCGGCGCCGGTGAGGGCCGCATCGATCAGGGTGGGCAGCCGCTCCAGGGTGGCCGCATCCGTCTCCGCCGGCTCCCCCTTGACGAACACCTCCTGCTCCCCCAGCCCCCGCAACTGGTCCAGCCGCCACACCAGCCGCTTCTGGGCGAAGGCCGAGGGCCGGCTGGCCCAGCCCAGCAGCCGGTGCACCGGCGGGTGCATCCAGGCCAGCACCCCGGCGCCCCGCTCGAGGCCCTGATCGCAACGCACCTGCCGCCGCAGCAGATCGCTCAACAGCAGCTGCTCGGGAAGGCCCACGCGCTCAGCTGGTACGGATCTGGACCGGCATCACCAGGTAGGTGAAGGCCTCATCGGCCCCCACCGGCGCCAGAACGGCCGGGGTGGTGGCGGCATTGCACTGCAGCACCACCTGGTCGGAGGCCATGGCCTTGAGGCCATCCAGCAGGTAGCGGACGTTGAAGGCGATCTCGATCGCCTCCCCCTCGATCGTGGCCGCCAGCGACTCCGAACCGCTGCCCACGTCCTGGGCGTCGGCCCGGATCGTGGCCGTGCCGGCGGCGGGGTCGGCGCTGATCTTGACCACGTTGTTGTGCTGATCCGCCAGCACCGCCACCCGCTCCAGGGCGGCGATGAAGGCGCGGCGATCGAGCACCAGGCGGCGCTGGAACGACGGGGGGATCAGCTGGCGGTAGTTGGGGTAGGTGCCATCGAGGCTGCGGCTGGTGAGCACCTGGTCGGCGGAGAGCACCACCACCTGGCCGCGCTCGCAGAACAGGCTCAGGGGCTCCTGGGAGCCGCGCCCCGAGAGGATCCGCTCCAGCTCCCGCAGCGAGCGGGCCGGCACCGTGACGGCGAAATCCGCGCCATCGGCGCCGGCCACCTCCGCCTCGGGGTTGGCGGCGGCCTCCACCGCATGGGAGAGGCGCTGCACGGCCAGCCGGTGGCCATCGGTGGCAGCGCACTCCAGACCCTCGCCATCCAGGCGCAGGTGCACACCGGTCAGCAGTTGCTTGTTCTCGTCGGGGCTGCTGGCGAACAGGGTGGCCCGCAGGCCCTTCACCAGGGCCTCGGCGTGGAAGCGGATCGGCGTGCCGCTCTGGGCCAAGGGCAGATCCGGGTAGTCGTCGGCGGGCATCCCCCGCATCTTGTAGCTGCCCGAGAGGTTGGTGAGCTCCAGCTGCTCCTCGCCTTCCGGGCAGCTGAGGCTGATGGGGCTGTCGGTAGCCAGGCGGGCCACGATCTCGCCGAACATCTTCGCCGGCAGGGTGATGGCGCCGCTGGTCTCGACGGCGGCGGGCAGGCTTGTCTGGATGCCGAGGCTGAGATCGAAGCCGGTGAGGCTGAGGCGGCCGGTGCCCGCATCGGCGGTGAGCAGCACGTTGGCCAGCACCGGGTGGGTGGGCCGCGTCGCCACTGCCCGGCTGACCAGCTGGAGGCTGGCGTTGAGTTCAGCCTGGGAGCAGACCAGCTTCATGGCGGGTGCCGGCGACGGCAGAACAGCGTTCTAGAGGCCCCACGGTTTCACAGGGCGCGGCAAAGCGCAACGGGTGGTCTCCCGACTGTTCAACGGATCAATCAAGGTTTGAAGAGAAGAAAAACAGCCCGTCGTCGTAGGGGCGGGGGAAAACGGGTAAAGAGGTTGTCTCTCCTTGTCCTTACTGGCTTTTGCCGGGGTCAGGGCTGGGGAAAGGGCTGAACAAGTCAGCCATTTTGAGCTGTTTTCCCCCGAATCCCTGGCCTGGGGAATACGTCCACCGGCCAAGGGGGTATCCCCTCCCCGGACTCTCCAGTCCGAAAGGGCAGAAACTCCCAGGATTTCCCCAGACGGTTGGGCCAGCGGCAGACGCTCCAGGGGCGCTGGCTCAGAAGCCCATCACCTTGGCCACGGTCTCGGTTTCGGGAGCGATGCCCGTGTGGAAGGTGGCGTCGTTGTTCTCGATCGCCGTCGTCGGGTCCTTGAGGCCGTTGCCGGTGAGCACGCACACCACCGTGGCGCCGGCCGGCACCTCCTCCCGTCGCTTCAGCAGGCCCGCCACCGAGGCGGCGCTGGCGGGTTCGCAGAAGATGCCCTCCCCCTGGCCCAGCAGCTTGTAGGCCTCGATGATCTCGGCGTCGGTGACGGCCATGAAGTCGCCGTTGCTCTCGCGGCGGGCGTTGAGGGCGTTCTCCTTGTTCACCGGATTGCCGATGCGGATCGCCGTGGCGATGGTGTCCGGCTGCTCCACCGTGTGCCCCAGCACCATCGGCGCCGCACCGGCGGCCTGGAAGCCCATCATTCGCGGCAGGACCGTGCTGTGGCCCGCCTGGCGGTACTCCTTGAAGCCCATCCAGTAGGCGCTGATGTTGCCGGCGTTGCCCACCGGGATGCACAGCCAGTCGGGGGCCTCGCCGAGGGCATCGATCACCTCGAAGGCGGCCGTCTTCTGGCCCTGCAGCCGGTAGGGGTTGAGCGAGTTGACCAGGGTCACCGGGTAGCGGTCGGCCACGTCCCGCACGATCGCCAGGGCCCGGTCGAAGTTGCCCTGCACCGCCAGCACCTCGGCCCCGTAGAGCAGGGCCTGGGCCAGCTTCCCCTGGGCGACGTAGCCGTCGGGGATCAGCACGAAGGCCCGCATCCCGCCCCGGCGGGCATAGGCCGCCGCCGCCGCCGAGGTGTTGCCGGTGCTGGCGCAGATCACCGCCTCCGAGCCCGCCTCCTTGGCCTTGCTGATGGCCATCGTCATGCCCCGGTCCTTGAAGGAGCCGGTGGGGTTGAGGCCGTCGTACTTGAGGAACACCTTCACGCCCCGGCCCACCCGTTCGGCGATCACCGGCGCCGGAATCAGGGGGGTGGCCCCCTCGCGCAGGGTCACCACCGGTGTGGCGTCACTGACGGGCAGCCAGCTGCGGTAGGCCTCGATCAGCCCCGGCCAGTCCTGCATGGTGGGCTGCCGGCCCAGACGTCGCAGGGCTCGTAGCAGGGGCACGGGGGACAGCGGCGCGGCTGACGTCAATGTAGGTCTCCGGTCTGGGGCGTCAGGGGGCGGGTGTGGGTGCCGCCGGGGTGGCGGGTGCCGTGGGGGCCGCCTGGGGTTCGTTGCCCCGCAGGCCGTCGAGGGGGGATTCGGAGAAGAAACGCACCAGCTCGCTGATCGAGGAGGCCTTGGAGATCACGCCCATCAGGGCAGGAATGCTGACTTCCAGCTCCCGGGTCGGGTAGGCCTGCAGGAAGGTGATCGCCGAGAGCGACCCCTTGCCCTGGTAGGTGCCCAGCACCATGGCGGAGCGCAGGGCGGGCACGCCGGCCTCCGGGGCCCTCAGGGGGAACAGGATCCGGGCCAGGCGGGCCAGGATCGCCTCACCAATGCGGGTGTTGAGCAGGCGGCTCATCAGCACGATCGGCAGCTGCACCGACTCGTTCAGCAGCTTGCTGACGTCCTTGGGGTTCTGGCGGCCGAGGCGCAGCACGTCCGCCAGCAGGCCCCGGGCCTCACCGGTGGTGGCCAGATGCTCCAGATCCGCCACGGGAATTGAGCGGCGGAAGGCACCGCTGGTGAACACCAGGTTCTCGGTGGCCATGGCCGCGGGAGTCGAGCAGCACAGCCCCAGACCCAGGACAGCGGCCACAAGCCTTCGCCGCTTGTTCACAGATGTCTCCCTTGGATTGAGCCGACTCTACGGATCTCAGGCACCGGAGACACCGGCGGCCTGGCGCACCGCCGGTGTCACCAGCACATCCCGCAGCAGGTGCACCACGCCCCGCTCGGCCAGACCCTTGGCCACCTGCAGCCCCATGCGGCGCAGATCCGGTTCCCCCAGCACCCGCGGCAGGCGCTTGAGCAGCAGCGACGGCTCGAAGCCCGGCAGGTCGCGCAGGATGGCCAGCAGCTCCTGGATCGGCTCCAGGTCCAGCAGCGGTGGGATTGCGGCGGTGGTGGGCAGGGCCCGCAGACCCGGCGGCAGCAGGCGGGTCGGCAGCCGGCGGCCGAGGCGCAGGGTGGTGTTCCAGGCCAGGGTATCCATCTGCTGCACCAGAGCATCGACGAGCTGCTGGCGCAGCAGACCACCGTTGGGGGAGAAGAGGAAATCGAGCACCTGGTCGAGCAGGCCGTCGAGGTCGAGCTGGTCCTGGAGGGAGGCGCTGGCCACCAGGCTCTCCAGCCGCTGCCAACGGAATTCATCGCCGTCGTAGAGCATCTCCCGCAGGCTGCGGCGCAGCTGGGGATCGGGATCCTCCATCAGCCGACGGGCGAAGTAGGGGTAGGCGGCGCCGAGGATCTTGAAGTCCGGGTCGACACTCAGGGCGATGCCTTCCAGGGTGACCAGCGAGCGGATGATCAGGGCGTAATAGGGAGGAACCTGGAAGGGGAAGCGGTACATCACACCCGAAAGGTCGTCGGTGACTGCCTTGAAATCCATGCGGCTGACGCCCATCTCCAGGGCCTGGCCGAACACGGTTTCGAAAGCCGGCACGATCGGTTCGAGATCCACCGCCTCGCCCAGGAAGCCGAGTTGCACGAAGTCCTTGGAGAGGGCCCCGAAGTTGCGGTTCACCAGGTGCACCACCGCCTGGATCAGGCCGGTGCGCGCCTCCCGCGACACCTCGCTCATCATGCCGAAATCCAGGTAGGCCAGGCGCCCGTCGGGCAGGGCCAGCAGGTTGCCGGGGTGGGGATCGGCGTGGAAGAAGCCATGCTCCAGCAGCTGCTGCAGGCTGCAGTTCACCCCCACCTCCACCATCTTGTCGGGGTCGACCCCGAGGGCGCGCACCGCGTCGAGGTTGGTGAGCTTGACCCCGTCGATCCATTCCATCGTCAGCACCCGGCGGCTGGTGGCCTGGCGGTAGATGGCGGGAACGGCGATGCGGTGATTGTGGCTGTGCAGGCGAGCGAAGGTTTCGGCGTTGCTGGCCTCGTTGATGTAGTCCATCTCCTCGAAGACCCGCTTGCCGAGTTCATCGATCAGCCCCACCAGATCGCTCTTGATCAGCCCGACATTCCGGTTCAGCCAGGCGGCGATGTTGCGGACGATGTAGAGGTCGAGGGTGATCTGCTCCCTCAGTCCGGGCCGCTGCACTTTCACCGCCACCCGCTCGCCGCTCATCAGTACGCCCCTGTGGACCTGGCCGAGGGAGGCGGCGGAAATCGGTTCCTTCTCCAGCGAGGCGAAGATCGTTTCAACCGGCGCCTGCAGGTCTTCCTCGATGCAGGCCATGGCCAGGGAACTGTCGAAGCCCGGCAGCTGGTCCTGCAGCTGGGCCAGCTCCTCCAGCAGCACCGGCGGAACGATGTCCGGACGGGTGGAGAGGGCCTGGCCGGCCTTGATGAAGGCAGGGCCGAGGGCCACCAGCAGTTCGGCGCACTCCCGGGCCCGTTGCCGCGCTCGGCCGGGGTTGGCCAGGTGGCCGGTGACCTTGTCGACGCCCACCCCCAGCAAATAGAGGCCGATCGGCACGAGTGTCTGCCAGACCCGCCGCACCAGGCGCATCGGGTGGCCGGCGTAGATCCGGGTGATGGCGGCCGGGTCGTAACTGAGCAGGCCGGCTGCCTCCAGGAAGTCCCCCATCTCCACCTCGGCGGTCAGGCGCTCGGGGGTCGCGGCGGGGGCTGGGGGAGAGGAAACCATGGCTGGGAGGCACCGCCGCGGCGCCGGCAGGCGAAACCCCCTTCTAAACGAAAGTCACAGCCGCTACGGTCGGGCCACGTACCGATCGCTCGCCGGAGGCCTGGGTGCTCACGGGTCTGCGCCTCGAGAACATCGCCCTGATCGAGCGGCTGGAGCTGGCGTTCTCCACCGGGTTCACGGTGCTCACCGGCGAGACCGGCGCCGGTAAGTCGATCCTGCTCGATGCCCTCGATGCCCTGCTGGGCAGTGCCCAGGGCAGCCAGGGGGCCCGTCTGCTGCGGCGTGGCGCCGAGCGGGGCCGCATCGAGGCCAGCTTCAGCCTCTCTCCCCCGGTGCGCGACTGGCTGGAGCGCCAGGAGCTGGAGGCCGAGGAGGGCGAGCTGCTGCTCAGCCGTGACTGGCGCCTGCAGGACGACCGCCTCACCAGCCGCCACCGGCTCAACGGCGTGGTGGTGGGCCGCGGCCAGGTGCTGGAGCTGCGGCCCCTGCTGCTCGATCTCACCGTCCAGGGCCAGACCCAGCAGCTGGGCCGCCCCGGCCAGCAGCGCCGCTGGCTGGATCGCTTCGCCGGTGAGGGCCTGGCCGCGTCCCTTGAGGCCACCCGCACCGCCTGGCTGCAGTGGAAGGGGGAGGCCGAAGCCCTGGCGCGCGCCCGCGCCGACCGGGAGCGCTTCGCCCTGGAACGGGACCGCCAGGAACAGCTGTTGGCGGAGCTGGAAGCGGCCGACCTGGAGGATCCCGCCGAGCGCCAGCGGCTCCAAGGGGAGCAGGACCGGCTGGCCCATGCGGTGCGGCTGCAGGAAGGCGTGATGGCCCTGATCGGCCGGCTGGTGGAGGGGGCCGAGGCGGCCCCGTCGGTGCTCGATCACCTGGCGGCCTGCGACCAGGAGCTCCAGGCCATGGCCGCCCTTGATGCCGATGTGGTGGCCTTGCACGGGGCCTGCGCCGACGCCCTGGCTGGGTTGCAGGACCTGGCCCGGGATCTGGATCGCTACGGCTCCCTGCTGGAGAGCGACCCGGAGAGCCTGGCCCTGCTGCAGGAGCGCATGGCCCAGCTCAAGGCCCTGGAGCGCCGCCAC
The DNA here is from genome assembly GCA_943372935.1 of Synechococcus sp. UW140. Taxonomy (GTDB): domain Bacteria; phylum Cyanobacteriota; class Cyanobacteriia; order PCC-6307; family Cyanobiaceae; genus Cyanobium. The sequence continues at coordinate 49,136 of CALSAP010000003.1, read as the reverse complement.
GGCCAGAGCCTTCCCGAACTGATCACCCGGCGCGACGAGCTGCGCGAGCAGCTGGCCGGGGCGGATGCCGAGGCCGCCCTGGCGGGCCTGGAGGCCGCCGAGGCCGCCGCCCGCCAGGGGCGGGACCGGGCCAATGCCGTACTCAGCCGCGCCCGCACCGCCGCCGCCCGCGACCTCGAGGGCCAGCTGATGGCGGCCCTGCGGCCCATGGGCCTGGCCAACGTGCGGTTCGCCGTGGCCTTGGCCGCCGCTGAGCCCGGCGAGGAGGGGGCCGATGCGGTGCAGTTCCTGTTCTCCGCCAACCCGGGCCAGCCGCCGGCGCCCCTGGCGGAGGTGGCCTCGGGAGGAGAGATGAGCCGCTTCCTGCTGGCCCTCAAAACCTGTCTGGCGGCGGCCGACCCCCACGTCACGCTGCTCTTCGATGAGATCGATGCGGGCGTGAGCGGCCGCGTCAGCGGAGCCATGGCCCAGCTGCTGCGGCGCCTCGCCGAGCAGCGCCAGGTGTTCTGCATCACCCACCAGCCCCTGGTGGCCGCCGCCGCCCAGCACCACTTCCGGGTCAGCAAGAGCGTCGAGGCCGGCCTCACCCACACGCGGGTGTCCCACCTGCGGGACACTCACGAGCGCCAACTGGAACTGGCGGAACTGGCCGGCGGCGATTCTGGCGAGGCCCACAGCTATGCGGCGAGCCTGCTGGGCGTCGAAGGCACCAGCGAACCCACCAAGCTCAACCGGGCGGCCTGAGATCCCAACCGTCGGCACCGAACCGGCCCCACTTCACGGCGATGTCGCTGTTGCGATCTCGAGACGCGGACGATCGATCAGCGCCTGACGAGCCTGCGCCTGCCGATGGCCATAGGCGGCCAATTGATTCTCAATCTGTAGCCGCACGATGTCCCGATAGTCCATGAAATGCTCGTTGTGGGCGCAGACGGCGAGGTATTGCTCCGCCACCTTGGGGTTGGCCCAGAGGATGTGGAACAGGTGGTGCCAGAAGGCCCAGCGGGTGGAGCGTTTGAGGCCTTGGCGCCAGCAGACGATCAGCAACGCGCGGATCACGGCGGGATCGGCAAGCTTGAAGGCGCTCTTCACCCTGGGGGGGCCGAGTTTCAGAAAGTAGCGATGGACCCGATCGAGATACCGATGCGGTTCGTATAGTTGGCAGAAGGCCTCCACATACTCCTGGGCAATGTCTTCCACCGGCCGGGTCGGTACGAAGTTCATCAAGGTGGTCTGGTTGATGTTGCCGACCTTGTCGATCAGCCGCCCTTCCTTCTCGAGTCTGTGCCACAGGGCCGTATGGGGCAGAGCCTGCAACATCGCGAAGGTGGTGGTGGGGATCGCTGCGGCCTCTGAGAAGGCCACGATCCGCTGGCCGGCGCCCTCCTTTTCGCCATCAAAACCGATGATGAATCCCGCGATCACCCTCAGGCCGGAGCGGGTCACCTTGTCGACAGATTCGAGCAGGGGTGAGCGCGTGTTCTGGAACTTCATCGTGGCCGCGAGGCTGTCGGTGTCCGGCGTCTCGATGCCCATGAAGACGGCGGCAAAGTTGCACGCCAGCATCTGGTCGATGAGTTCCTGATCGTCAGCCAGATCAAGGGAGGCCTCGGTATCGAAGCGGAAGGGATACCCATGGACCTTCTGCCATTGCTCAAGCACCGTGAGCATCCGCTTGACGTTGCGCTTATTGCCGATGAAGTTGTCATCCACCATGAACACCCCACCGCGCCAGCCGATGTCGAAGAGGCAGTCGAGTTCGCCGATGAGCTGGTCTGGTGTCTTGGTGCGTGGCTTGCGGCCATAGAGCACGATGATGTCGCAGAATTCGCACTGAAAGGGACAGCCGCGCGAGAACTGCACACTCATGGAGTCGTAGGCACTGAGCTCGAGCAGGTCGTAGCGGGGGATGGGTGTGGTGGACACATCCGGCTTGACGCCATCGGAGCTGAAGCGGCCGCCTGTTTCGCCCCTTCGCCAGGCCTCGACGAACAGGGGTAGGGTGATTTCCCCTTCATCGAGGATCAGGTAGTCGGCCCCAGCGGCCACCAGTTCTTCGGGTGTGGAGCTTGGGTAGGGTCCCCCGACGCCCACGGGCTTGCCATGGCGTTTGGCCAGATTGATCTGGCGGACGATGTCGTCTTTCTGGACGATCATGGCCGACATGATCACGAGATCGGCCCAAAGCCACTCCTGATCGGAGACCGGCCTGATATTGACGTCCACCAGCTTGAAGTTCCAATCCTGGGGAAGAATGGCGGCTACGGTGACCAGCCCGAGTGGCGGCAGCAGAACCTTGCGGTTCACCAGCTCAAGAATCTTTTCGTAGCTCCAAAATGTTTTCGGGAATTCTGGGTAGACAAGCAGAACATTCAAATGCTGATATCCCTTTCTGGTGCTGAGTATCAGCTGAATCCAACCAGATGTCATCCACCATACACAATACCTCCTAGCCCCATTCCAAGGGCTGTGAATTTGCTGCATAAGCCATGGCCTTATGCAGCAATGATGCATCGTCCCGCGCTGCTGTTTTCAGCAGCGACCAACGAACGGGGACCGATCTCGCCGATGCTGGCGGGTTTCAGGTGAGTCGGCGGTTCAGCAGGCCGGCCACCAGCAGGGCCGCCGCGGTGATGGGCAGCAGCGTGAGCATCAGGCCGGGCGTCAGGGGCGCCAGTTGCAGGACCCTCTGGAGGGCGGGGAAGGCCATGAGCAGCAGCCACAACCCCAGGCCGATGCCGGCGCCGGCGGCGGTGATGCGGCTGTGGGAATCCCCGTTCAGCCACACGAGCCCGCCGCCGGCGAGCAGCAGCAGCGAGAACACCAGGCTGCGGCGTGAGTCGGTGTCCGTGTCGGGCCAGAAGGCCAGCACCAGGGCGGCCACCATCACCACGGCCCCCTGGCTGAGGGAATGGCGCCGGGTGTCGGGGCCGAACAGGGGGGCCTCCGGCGGGCGGGGCGGCTGCCGCATCAGGCCCGGCGTGGCCGGCAGCGCCTCGAACACCACCGTGCAGGCCGGATCGATCACCAGGTGCAGCAGGGCGATGTGCACCGGCAGCAGGATCAGGGCCTGGCCCGGCAGCAGCAGCGGCACCAGGCCGAGGGCCGCGATCGGCAGGTGGATCGCCAGGGTGTAGCCCAGGGCCCTGTGCAGGTTGGCATCGACGCGCCGGCCCAGTTCCAGTGCCGCCACCAGATCGCTGAAGGTGTCCTTGAGCAGCACCAGATCGGCGGATTCCCGCGCCACGGCGCTGCCGCGCTTGCCCATCGCCACACCGATGTCGGCGGCCTTGAGGGCAAGAACGTCGTTGACCCCATCCCCGGTCATGGCCACCACCTCACCGGCGGCCTGCAGGGCGCGCACCAGCTGCAGCTTCTGCTGGGGCATCACCCGGGCGAACACCGACACCGCGCCGATGCCGGCCGCCAGCGCCTGCGGGGAAAGGGCCTCCAGCTCGTGGCCGGAGAGCACCGGTCCCGGCGGCAACCCCGCCTGATCGGCGATCGATCGGGCCGTCACCGGGCTGTCCCCCGTGATCATCACCACGCGCACGCCCGCTCCGGGCCAGGCGCAGGGCGCCGAGGGCCAGGAACAGGGCCAGCACCACGGGAATCTCGTTGGGCAGCACCGCCAGGGCCAGGGCCAGGGCGGCCAGCAGGGCCCGGGGCCAGTCGCCGCTGGAGGCTCCCTGGATCACGGCCAGAGCGGCGCAGAGGGCCAGGGCCGCCAGCGAGAGCCGGGTGGTCAGCTGCCGGGTCTGGCGCTGCAGCCGGGTGAGAGGCGGCTGGACCGTGGCCAGGCTCTTGCCGAGTCGGCCCAGCTCCGTGGCTTCGGCCACGGCCACCACCGTGGCCCAGCCCCGTCCTCCCGCCACCAGGGACCCCGCCAGCACCCGTTCGCCGGGGTCCGTGCGGGCCACCGGCAGGGACTCCCCCGTCAGCAGGGACTCATCCAGCCACAGCCCCACCGCCTCGGTGATCGCGGCATCGGCCGCCACCCGATCCCCCTCCTCCAGGCGCAGCAGATCGCCCAGGCGCACCTGATCGGTGCAGAGCTCCAGGTCCTGGCCATCGCGGCGTACATGGGCGCGGGGGGCCGACAGGCGGGCCAGTTCGGCCAGGGCGTGGCTGCTGCGTTGCTGCTGGACGGCATCGAGCAGGCTGATGCCCAGCACGAACGCCAGCAGGATCGCCGCATCGATCCATTCCCCCATCAGGCCGTAGAGGAGGGCGCAGGCCAGCAGCAGCAGATTGGTGGGCTCGAGCCAGGACATCGGCTTTGGTCGTTGCGTCCTTCCTCAAGTTGAGCCGTCCGCCCCCACTGGAGTGCCGATGACACCAACCTCAACGCCCACCCCAACACCCCCGGCGGCCGTGGTGCGTTTCGGCAGCGAAATCTGCAGCGATCCCCGTCTGGCCGCCGAGCGGGAGTGGCTGGTCACCAACGGCCTTGGCGGTTATGCCATGGGCACGGTGTCAGGGGCGCCGAGCCGCAGCTACCACGGCCTGCTGATCACGGCCCTCGCGCCGCCGGTGGAGCGCACCCTGCTGGTGAGCCAGCTGCAGGAGTCGGTGGATGGGGATCCGGACGGCTGCGGATCCCTGCGGATGGTGTCTGTTGCCCTTGAGGGAACGGTGCCCCGCTGGCGCTTCGCCTGGGGGGACACCCTGCTGGAGAAGCGGATCTGGATGGCCCAGGGGGCCAACACCACCTTTGTGAGCTACCGGCTGGTGCGCGGCGGCCCGCTCCAGCTCCGCCTGACCGCCTTTGTGCAGCACCGCTCGCACCACGGCGGCGAGCGCCCCGAGCTGGTCCTGACACCCCTGCCCAGGGGCGTGGAGGTGCGGCCGGCGGTGGCGGCGCCGTTCGTGCTGCTCAGCGACCGGGGCCTCTGGTGCCTGGAGGATCCGCCGCTCTGGGTGGAGGGTGTGCCCCTGGCGGCGGAGGCCGAGCGGGGCCTGGCTGGCACAGCCGAGCACCTGCGGGCGGCCACGCTCACCATCACCCTCGACGACCCACATCCGGGCGTCACCGTCGTCGCCAGCACCCACCGGGAAGCCGGCACCGACCCTGACCGGGCGCTGGCGGAACGCCGCGCCCACGACCACGGGCTGCTGCTGGCCTGGCAGGCGGCCCAGCCGGCCCTGGCGCCGGCGGCGCCCGCCTGGATCCGCCAGCTGGTGCTGGCGGCCGACGCCTTCGTGGTGCAACGCCTGCCGGCGGGGGCCTCGCTGATCGCCGGTTACCCCTGGTTCAACGACTGGGGCCGCGACACGATGATCTCCCTGGCCGGCCTCACCCTGGTGACGGGCCGGGCCGAGATCGGCGAGCGGATCCTGCGCACCTACGCGGCCCGCGTCAGCCATGGGCTGATCCCCAACAGCTTCCCCGACCGGGCCGATGAACCCCTGGATCAACGCGCCTACAACACGGTGGACGCCACGCTCTGGTTCTTCCAGGCCCTGGCGGAACACCGCGCGGCCAGCGGCAGCGACGCCCTGGTGCGGGAGCTGTTTCCCCGGCTGGAGACGATCCTTGAGCACCACGTGGCCGGCACCTGGTTCGGGATCCGCATGGATCCGGCCGATGGGCTGCTGGGCGCCGGGGAGGGGGAAACCCAGCTCACCTGGATGGATGCCAAGCCCGCCGACCGGGCCATCACGCCGCGCCACGGTAAGGCGGTGGAGGTGAATGCCCTGTGGGTCAATGCCCTGCGGGCCATGGCCGGCTTCGCCCGGCTGGTGGGGGCCGATCCCGCCGGCTACGACCGCCTGGCCGACCGGGCCGCCCGTTCCTTCCAGCGCTTCTGGAACCCGGAGCTTGGCAGTTGCTTCGATGTCCTCGACGGCCCCTCCGGCTGCCCGGATGACCGGCTGCGGCCCAACCAGCTGCTGGCCCTGTCGCTGCCGGAGCCGCTGCTGAGCCGGGAGCAGGCCGCCAGCGTGCTGGCGCTCTGCGGCCAGCGGCTGCTCACCCGCCACGGGCTGCGCACGCTGGATCCGGCTGATCCCGACTACCGCGGCCACTACGGCGGTGACGCCCAGCGGCGGGATGGGGCCTACCACCAGGGCACGGTCTGGGCCTGGTGGCTGGGCCCCTTCGCCCGGGCCCATTTCCGTGTCCACGGCGATGCGGCTCTGGCGCTCTCGTTCCTGGAGCCCATGGCCGATCACCTGGGCGCGGCGGGACTGGGCAGCCTCAGCGAGATCTTCGATGGCGATCCCCCCCATGCCCCGCGGGGCTGCATCGCCCAGGCCTGGTCGGTGGCCCAGGTGCTGGCGGCCTGGACGGCGATCAGTGGTGAAACCCCGAGAGCTCCGGGCCGCTGAGGGCGGAGTGGCCGGGTTGGCTGGCGAAGAAGTCGAGCGACTGCTTGATGTTCTCCAGCAGCAGATCGGCCAGATCCCGGCTGACGCCATGGCGCACCAGGATGCGTTGCACGGTGATGTCCTGGCAGTGGGCGGGAAGGGTGTAGGCCGGCACCTGCCAGCCGCGCACCCGCAGGCGATCGGCGAGGGCGTAGAGGTTGAAGTTCACGTTGCTTCCCTCCCGGATCGTCCAGGTGAGAGCGGGAATGCCCGATTGATCCTCCCCGCCGAACAGGATGTCGAACGGCCCCAGCTTGGCGATCTCCTCGGCCAGGTACTGGGCGGTGGCATAACAGGCGGCATGCACCTTGCGGTAGCCCTCCCGGCCCAGGCGCAGGAAGTTGTAGTACTGGCAGACCACCTGGCCCCCCGGCCGGGAGAAGTTGAGGGTGAGGTCGCGCATGTTGCCGCCGAGATAATTCACCCAGAACTCCATCTCCCCGGGCAGGTCAGTGGTCTGCCGCCACAGCACCCAGCCCACCCCCAGGGGCGCCAGGCCGAACTTGTGGCCAGAGGCATTGATCGAGCGCACCCGCGGCAGGCGGAAATCCCACACCAGATCGGGGGCGCAGAAGGGCGCCAGGAAGCCGCCGCTGGCCGCGTCCACATGGATGGGGATGTCGAGGCCGGTGCGGGCCGCCAGGTCATCGAGGGCGGCCGCCAGCGCCTGCACCGGCTCGTACTGGCCGGTGAAGGTGGCCCCCAGGGTGGGCACCACGCCGATGGTGTTCTCGTCGCAGAGCTCGATGGCGGCCTCGGGGGTCAGCAGCAGATGATCCGGTTGCATCGGGATTTCGCGGTGCTCGATGTCCCAGTAACGGCAGAACTTGTGCCAGCAGATCTGCACCGGGCCGGTCACCAGGTTGGGACGGTCGATGGGCTTTCCCTGCCCCTGGCGCCGGGCCTCCCAGCGGCGCTTCATCGCCAGGCCCCCGAGCATGGCCGCTTCGCTGGAGCCGGTGGTGGAGCAGCCGATGGCGCCATCGATCGCAGGGGCATGCCAGAGATCGGCCACCATCCGGGCGCAGCGGGCTTCGATCTCGGCGGTCTGGGGATATTCGTCCTTGTCCTCGATGTTCTTGTCGATGCACAGATCCATCAGGGCATGGACTTCGTCCTCCACCCAGGTCTGGCAGAAGGTGGCCAGGTTCTGGCGGGAATTGCCATCCAGCATCAGTTCGTCGCGGATCGCGGCGAACACGGCGCGGGGGTTGTGCTCCTTCCTGGGGAAATGGCTCTTGGGCAGGGTGACCGATAGATCGGAGGAGGAGTAAACGTCGTCCTCCAGGGAGTATCGGGTTGCCGGCTTTTCGTGGAGGGTCATCGATCGCAACGGCGCTCACCTGGCCGTTTCAGGCTAGGGGCGGCCCCGGGGTCCCACCGCCTGCGCAGCGGCTGATCCGCAGCCGCAGTACAAAGGTTTCAGCCGCACCACTGCCTTGGCCGCTTTGAAGCCGTTGCAGTTGCTGGAGGCCCCTGGCCTGCGCACTGTTCTGCGCAGCGACGATTTCGGCGCCTGGGACAGCCTTGTCGCCGGCAGCCTCGGCCATCACTGCAGCAGGCTGCTGCCGGGTTCACCCCCCTTCAGGACCCACATCCGTTGGGGGGCTGTTGCGGAATTTGAGGTGCTGCTGCTCCACGGAAGTGGCCGGGTGGAGCTGCGGCGGCAGCAGGGCGGCCACGGGGTGCTCTGGTTGCCGCTCGAGGGGCTGACGCAGGAACGGGTGAACGGGGTCGAGCGACTGGCTGAACCGGGCATGGCCTTGCTGTTCTGTCCCGGCGATGCCATGCGCGGTTTGACCAGCGACACCATCACCGGCCTCTCGATCCTGATCCCTGAGGCCTGCCTGCCAGGGGTTGCACCGCCCTCACCGCTGCTTGACCAGGGGCCGGTGCATCGTCGGCTGATCGCAGCAGGGCTGAAGCTGGCCATGGCCGCGGCCTGGCAACCCCAAGGTTCCGAGCATGCCGCCGCGGACCTGGTGGAGGCGCTGCAGCAGTGGGGCCATCCTCCCGATCCCGGTCGGCGCCGGGAACGCCTCACCGCCTGCCGCCACCGACAGACCGTGGCCGAGGCCTGCCGCTGGATGGAGGACCATCTCTGCCGCCGCTTCAGCCTTGAGGAGCTGGGTCTTGCCATGGGTCTGTCCGTTCGGACCCTGCAGTACGGCTTCCGGGAGCAGCTGGGTCGCCCACCGATGGCGGAGCTGAAGCGGCGGCGTCTGCGGCGTCTGCGGCAGCTCCTTCAGGCGGCCGATCACGACCACCAAAGCGTCGCCGAAATGATGCAAGCCGCCGGACTGCTGGCCTGCGGCGCCACCGCGGCGGACTATGGCCATTGCTGGGGGGAATCCCCACGCCGCACGCGCCAGCGACGGACAATGGACCTCTGACGCGCGACCCCGCCGTGGGTTCTCCCCTTCCCATCGCCACCACGGCCGAGGCCTTCGCCCGCTTCGACGGGCTCCCCCCCGTGGAGATCCCGTTCATGCTTGGGGCCTGGACAGGGGAGAGCGTCCCCACCGGCCACCCCCTCGACGGCGCCCTGGAGGCTTTCCACTGGCATGGCAAGCGCTTCGACAGCGCAGAGGCGGTGTACCCCCTGGTGTTCACCACCCTCGGCGGCGGCCTGACCTGCCTGGAGCCGAAGGCGCTGGGGCCCGGGCTGCGGCTGAGCGACCGTTTCCCCGTCCCCAAATCAGCCCTGGCCGGCCGCCTCTTCCAGTTGCTGATGCCCCTGCTCAGCACCGCCGACTCCAGCGCCCGGCTGCGGATGACCAGCTACCGCGACGTGGTCAGCGCCACCATGGTCTACGACCACCTCCCCATCAACGACGTTTTCCGACGGCTGGACGACGACAGCGTGCTGGGGGTGATGGACTTCAAGGGCATGGAGACCCCGTTCTTTTTCCTGCTGCGCCGCGAAGGACCGGGTTCGTCACATTCCGTTACGCTTTGCTGAGGGAGGCCCGCTCCGGGTGATGGCTTTCTCCGCAACGCTCTGCCCCTCTGCTGATCACCATGCGCTGGACTGCCGCCGACATCCCTGACCAGTCCGGAAGGATCGCCCTGGTCACCGGTGCGAACAGTGGACTCGGCCTGGAAACGGCCCGGGCCCTGGCCGCCAGGGGCGCCACCGTGCTGCTGGCCTGCCGTTCGCTGGCGAAGGCGGAGCAGGCCCGTGAGGAGCTGCTCACCGCCGCGTCCTCCACCGGCGCCCTCGACGTGCTGCACCTCGACCTGGCCGACCTGGCCAGCGTGGCCGCCGTCGCTGCGACCGTCTCTGAGCGCTATGGGCGCCTCGATCTACTGATCAACAACGCCGGCGTGATGGCGCCGCCCCGCCGCCTCACCCGCCAGGGTTTCGAGCTGCAGTTCGGCACCAACCACCTGGGCCACTTCGCCCTCAGCCTCGCCCTGCTGCCCCTGCTGCGCGACCGGCCCGGTGCCCGGGTGGTCACGGTCACCTCCGGGGCCCAGTACTTCGGCCGCATCGCCTTCGACGACCTCCAGGGCGAGCGCCGCTACGACCGCTGGGGTGCCTACGGCCAGAGCAAGCTGGCCAACGTGATGTTCGCCCTGGAGCTGCAGCGCCGCCTGGCGGAGCAGGGCAGCCCGGTGCTCTCCCTGGCCGCCCACCCTGGCGTCGCCCGCACCAACCTCCAGCCCGCCTCCATCGCCGCCACCGGCTCCCGCCTCGAGCCCCTGGCCTACCGGCTGATGGATCCCCTCTTCCAGAGCGCCGCCATGGGGGCCCTGCCCCAGCTGTTCGCCGCCACCGCCCCTGGGGCCAAACCCGGTGGCCACTACGGCCCCGACCAGTGGGGCGGCATGCGGGGCTGGCCCACCGAGGTGCGTATCGCCCCGGCAGCCCTCGACGCCGACCAATGCCGGCGTCTCTGGGATGTGAGCCAGGAGCTCTGCGCCAAAGCCGCCCCGCTGCCGGCCATGGCCTGAGCCTGTGCCAGGGCTGACCCCCGTAGACTCATCGGCTGCCGATCATCCCTTATGCCCCGCGCCCGCGCCGGATCCACCAGCAAGAGCGCGGCCCCTGGAAACGGCACCTCCGGCGAGCCCCCGGAACCCGCCCTGCGCACCCTGAACGGCGGCAGCCTCGAGGATGTGATCCGGGTGCGGGGCGCCCGCCAGCACAACCTGCGCAACGTCGATCTCACCATCCCGCGCAACCGCATGGTGGTGTTCACCGGGGTGAGCGGCAGCGGCAAGAGCTCCCTCGCCTTCGACACGATCTTCGCCGAGGGTCAGCGGCGCTACGTGGAGAGCCTCTCCGCCTACGCCCGCCAGTTCCTCGGCCAGGTGGACAAGCCGGATGTGGATGCGATCGAGGGGCTCTCGCCCGCCATCTCCATCGACCAGAAGTCCACCAGCCACAACCCCCGTTCCACGGTCGGCACGGTCACGGAGATCCAGGACTACCTGCGCCTGCTGTACGGCCGCGCCGGCGAACCCCACTGCCCCCAGTGCAGCCGCTCGATCCGGCCCCAGTCCATTGACGAGATGGTGGACCAGATCCTCACCCTGCCCGAAGGCACCCGCTACCAACTGCTCGCCCCCGTGGTGCGGGGCAAGAAGGGCACCCACGTGAAGCTGCTGGCGGGACTGGTGGCCGAGGGCTTCGCCCGGGTGCGGATCAACGGCGAGGTGCGCGAGCTGGCCGACAACATCGAGCTCGACAAGAACCACGCCCACCACATCGAGGTGGTGGTCGACCGGCTGGTGGCCCGTGAGGGCATCAACGAGCGCCTCACCGATTCCCTGCGCACGGCCCTGAAGCGTGGCGAAGGCCTGGCCCTGGTGGAGGTGGTGCCCAAGGCCAACGAGCCCCTGCCCGAGGGCGTGGAACGGGAGCGCCTTTATTCCGAGAACTTCGCCTGCCCGGTGCATGGCGCGGTGATGGAGGAGCTCTCCCCCCGCCTGTTCTCCTTCAACAGCCCCTACGGTGCCTGCCCCGACTGCCACGGCATCGGCCACCTGCGCAAGTTCACGGTGGAGCGGGTGGTGCCCGACCCCTCCCTGCCGGTGTATGCCGCCATCGCCCCCTGGAGCGACAAGGAGAACAGCTACTACTTCTCGCTGCTGTTCAGCGTCGGTGAGGCCTTCGGCTTCGAGCTCAAGACCCCCTGGAACCAGCTCAGCGAGGAGCAGCGCCAGGTGTTGCTGCAGGGCAGCCAGGAGCCGATCGCCATCAAGGCCGACAGCCGCTACCGCAAGAGCGAGGGCTATGTGCGGCCCTTCGAGGGGATCCTGCCGATCCTGGAGCGTCAGCTGCGCGACGCCAGTGGCGAATCCGTGCGTCAGAAGCTGGAGAAGTACCTGGAGCTGGTGCCCTGCGAAAGCTGCCATGGCCTGCGGCTGCGCCCCGAAGCCCTGGCGGTGCGGGTGGGGCCCTATGCCATCCACGAGCTCACCTCCGTGAGTGTGGCCGTCACCCTGGAGCGCATCGAGGCCCTGATGGGCGTCGGGGCCAGTGAAGGGGCCGAGCCCCTGCTCAGCAGCCGCCAGATCCAGATCGGCGATCTGGTGCTGCGGGAGATCCGCATGCGCCTGCGCTTCCTGCTCGATGTGGGCCTCGATTACCTGAGCCTGGATCGGCCCGCCATGACCCTCTCCGGCGGAGAGGCCCAGCGGATCCGCCTAGCCACCCAGATCGGCGCCGGCCTCACCGGCGTGCTCTACGTGCTCGACGAGCCCAGCATCGGCCTGCACCAGCGCGACAACGACCGCCTGCTCGCCACCCTCACCAAGCTGCGCGACCTGGGCAACACCCTGATCGTGGTGGAGCACGACGAGGACACGATCCGCGCCGCCGACTATCTGGTGGACATCGGTCCCGGAGCCGGCGTCCATGGCGGCCACATCGTGGCCGAGGGCTCGCTCGACGACCTGCTCAATGCCGAGGACTCGCTCACCGGGGCCTACCTGAGCGGCCGCCGCTCCATTCCCACCCCCGCCGAACGCCGTGATGCCGGCAGCCGCCGGCTCACCCTGTCCAACTGCACCCGCAACAACCTCCAGGGCATCGACGTGGAGATCCCCCTCGGCCGGCTGGTGTGCGTCACCGGGGTGAGCGGCAGCGGCAAGAGCACCCTGGTGAACGAGCTGCTGCACCCGGCCCTCGAGAACCGCCTCGGACTCAAGGTGCCTTTTCCCTCCGGGCTCGAGGAACTGCGGGGCATCAAGGCGATCGACAAGGTGATCGTCATCGACCAGTCGCCGATCGGCCGTACCCCCCGCTCCAACCCCGCCACCTACACCGGCGCCTTCGATCCGATCCGCCAGGTGTTCGCCGCCACGGTGGAGGCCAAGGCCCGCGGCTACCAGGTGGGCCAGTTCAGCTTCAACGTCAAGGGGGGACGCTGTGAGTCCTGCAGCGGCCAGGGGGTGAATGTGATCGAGATGAACTTCCTCCCCGATGTCTATGTCCAGTGCGACGTCTGCAAGGGGGCCCGCTACAACCGCGAAACCCTGCAGGTCACCTTCCGGGGCCACACCATCGCCGATGTGCTGGAGATGACGGTGGAGCAGGCCGCCGAGGTGTTCGCCGCCATCCCCCAGGCCGGCGAGCGGCTCAGCACCCTGGTGGACGTGGGGCTCGGCTACATCAAGCTGGGTCAGCCCGCCCCCACCCTCTCCGGCGGTGAGGCCCAGCGCGTGAAGCTGGCCACCGAGCTCTCCCGCCGCGCCACCGGCAAGACCCTCTACCTGATCGACGAGCCCACCACGGGCCTCAGCTTCTACGACGTCCACAAGCTGATGGATGTGATGCAGCGCCTGGTGGACAAGGGCAATTCGATCCTGGTGATCGAGCACAACCTCGATGTGATCCGCTGCGCCGACTGGCTGATCGACCTGGGTCCGGAGGGCGGCGACAAGGGTGGTCAGATCGTGGCCATCGGCACCCCCGAGACCGTGGCCGAGAACGCCGCCAGCCACACCGGCCGCTACCTGCGGCACGTGCTGGAGCAGCATCCCCCCATCCCCCTCGCGGCCTGACCCATGGCTGAACTCACCCCCGCCCAGGCGGCCCTGCTGCGCATCGTCTGCACCGTGGCCTGGGCCGACGGCGAATGCTCCACCGCCGAGCGGGAGCTGCTGGCCGAACAGGTGGCCACCCACCTGCAGGGCGAGAGCCCGAGTGGCCTCGACGAAGCGGCGCTGGAGGCCTTTCTGGCCGAGCGGCTGCCCGTGGCCGGCCTCGACGCGCTGGTGGCCCAGCTCGGTGGCAGCGACGACCGCCAGCTGGCCCTGAAGCTCAGCTACATGATGGTGCGGGTGGGACGGCGCTCACCAACGGAGCCGACCATCAACGCCCAGGAACGGGTGGCCTACCGCCATCTGGTGGAGCTGCTCGCTCTCGGAGACGGCAAGATCCAGGAGATCGAGTGGGCCGCCGAAGCCGATCTGCCCAGGAAGCAGGGTCTGGCCCAACTGCTGGCCGAACTCACCGCCGGCTGGCGCAGCCCCGACGAGGGCCGCGGCCCCGCCTGAACCGTCCTCAGGGGAGGGGCTCGTCGCCGCTGCCGCTGGGGTGGACCTGGTTGCTGTCGGGCATCCAGTAGCTGAGGTCGTTGTGCCAGTAGAGCCGCCCCGGCACGCGCTGGGTGCTCAGCTTGGTCCGGCCGAGGGCGGACATCAGCTGGGTCATCTCGATCGGCGAGAGGTCGGTGACCATGTCGTTGCCGGCGATCTCCAGCAGGGCCGGCAGCCTGGCGATCGTGGTGGGATCAGCCAGCTTGCGGAACACCTGGGCCATCACCAGCCGCTGGCGCTCCATGCGGCCCAGGTCGCCCTGTTCGTCGTGGCGGAAGCGCAGGAAACCTTCCAGTTCCTTGCCCTTCAGCAGCTGCTTGCCGGGGTAGAGGTCGATGTAGAGCCCCTGGGCGTTGTCGACGTAATACATCCGCTTGGGCACGTCCACTTCGACGCCACCGAGGGCCTCGGCGAGTTTGCTGACCGCGTCCAGGTTCACCTTCAGGTAGCGGTCGATGGGAGCTGACAGCAGCTGGCCCACCTCGTCCTTGGTGGTCTGGATGCCACCGAGGGCGAACAGGGAATTGGCCTTCACCACCCCCAGCTGGGGGGACTCGATGAAAGTGTCCCGTGGCACCTGGGTGATGTGGGTGATGTCGCCATCGAGCCGCACGGTGAACATCACATCGGTGTTCTCGCCCACCGAGTCACGACCGAGCACGAGGATGCGCCGGTTTTCGACGGAGAGGGGATTCAGCACCGCTCCGATGCCGCGGGAGGTGGGAATCAGCCCGGCCAGGAACGGGGCGAGGCGCGCCGGCAGCGGTCCGGCCAGGAAGGCACCCACGGCGATGCCCAGCCCGAAGGTCACCAGGGGGCGCCGCCTGGACCGGTGCTGGGCCGGGGGCCGGTGCTTCGGATCCGGCCTGGTACTGGTCTTCTCAGGGAGCGCCACGGCCCCCAGTTCCCTCCTCTCCCGTGCCTTCCGGGAGCGAGAAAGCCTCGAGGGTGAATGGGCCTGAGTCATTGTGCTACCTGCAGGGCCGCACCTTAAGGCTCTAAGCGCTGAAAAACCAGTGGTGGCGACGGTTTATCGGCTGGTCTGCATCTGCACGAGCGCGGCGGCTCCATCGGCGCGCCGGCGGGCGTCCGCCTCATCGGCGCCTCGGGCCAGGGCCACCCCCATCCGCCGCCAGGGCCGGATGTCGGGTTTACCGAAAAGGAGCACCTGGGTGTCCGGCACCGCCAGGGCCTGCTCCAGCCCCAGGTAGGTGGGGGTTCCGGCTCCCTGGGGGACGTCCGGTCCGGCCAGGATCACCCGGGAGGCCGCCGCTCCGAGGCTGCGGATCTCGGGGATCGGCAGCCCCAGCACCGCCCGCAGGTGCAGCTCGAATTCGCTCAGGTTCTGGCCCACCAGCGTCACCAGGCCCGTGTCGTGGGGCCGGGGCGAGAGCTCGGAGAACACCACCTCCTCGGCGCCGGGCTCGCCGCAGAGAAAGAACTCCACCCCGAAGAGGCCGGCGCCGCCCAGGTTGTCGGTGACCGCCTTCGCCATCGCCTGGGCCGCCGCCAGCTGGGACTCCCCCAGCCGGGCGGGCTGCCAGCTGCACTGGTAGTCGCCCCGCTCCTGGATGTGGCCGATCGGCGGGCAGAACAGGGTGGGGCCCTGCCACTGGCGCACCGTCAGCAGGGTGATCTCCAGGCTGAAGCGCAGGAACTCCTCCACGATCACCCGCGCGCCGGCCCCCCGGGCTCCGGCCATGGCCGATTCCCAGGCGGCTTCGATCGCCTCGGGGCCGTGCACCACGCTCTGCCCCTTGCCGGAGGAGCTCATCACCGGCTTCACCACCACGGGCCAGCCCAGGGGGGCGGCCGCCGCCGCCAGTTCGGCGGCGCTTTCGGCATAGGCGAAACGGGCGGTGCGCAGCCCCAGCCCGCCGGCGGCCAGGTCGCGGATACGGTCGCGGTTCATGGTCACCGCCGTGGCCCGGGCGGTGGGGATCACCGTGAGGCCCTCCGCCTCCAGCTCGGCCAGGGCATCCACCGCCAGGGCCTCGATTTCCGGAATCACCACATCGGGGCGATGGCGCCGCACCACCGCCTTGAGGGCCTCGGGGTCGGCCATGGCCACCACCTCGCTCACCTGCGCCACCGCCATGGCGGGGGCCCCGGCGTAGCGGTCGACGGCGATCACGCGGCATCCGAGCCGCTGGGCGGCAATGGCCACCTCCTTGCCCAGCTCGCCGCTGCCCAGCAGCATCACCGTCCGCGGGAAGGGGGAAGGGCCAGGTGCCATCGATCGGGAAGCGGATCGGGCGATCCTGACGCGGCGCGAGCCCTTTCCCCTAACGTGCCGCGATGCTTCCGGCTCTCCTCCCCCTGACCCCTGGCATTGGCCACCTGGCTGTTGGCATTGGCCCACTCGCCTTCAGCACCGTCGGCGACGCGGCCAATGGGGTGCTGCCCTTCGGCTGGGATCTGGCCGGTTTCCAGAAATGGACGCTGATCTACCTGGGCGTCTCGTCCCTGGCCTTCGTGGTGGTGTGGCTGGTGGGGTACCTGCGCCGGTGAGCGTCCTGGCCCCCCACCCACCTGACGGCGCTCAGGCGCTGGGCTCGTCCAGCAGGGTGAGCTGGCTCTCGGCCGATTCCTCGCTCACGAACCCGTAGGCATCGAACACGGCGGGATCGGGGTGGGTGATGCGCTGCCCCTCCGGGTGGCGCTCCACCTGGAAACCCTCGCCGGCCATGCGGCGCATCAGGGCCGCCGCCTCCTCGAACCGTGCCGCCATGGCCTCCAGGCTGGCGCAGTCGGCGGTGAGTCCCGTTTCCTTCCAGGTGAAAAACGCCATGGGCCCGGGTGCGACAGAGCGATGGGCGGGGTCGCCGCGATCGACGACAGGGGGCGGCTGCTCAGGGCAGCAGCACCAATCCCACCAACACCAGTATCAGGCTGGCGCCCCACAGACTGAGCACCACCCGCTGCTCCGGCAGTCCCCCCAGTTCGAAATGGTGGTGCAGCGGCGCCATACGGAACAGGCGCCGCCCCTGGCCGTCGGCCCCCTTGGTGGCCTTGAACACCCCCACCTGCAGGATCACCGAGAGGGATTCGGCCAGGAACACGCCCCCCATCAGCAGCAGGGGCCAGAGGCTGTCGGTCAGCAGGGCCACCGAGGAGAGGGCGGCCCCCATGGCCAGGGAGCCCGTGTCACCCATGAACACCCGGGCCGGGTGCCGGTTCTGGCTGAGGAAGCCGAGCCAGCAGCCCGCCATGGCGGTGCAGAAGGCGGCCAGCACCGGATCCCCCCCATGCCCCCGCAGCATCAGCTGCAGCCCCATGCCGGTGAAGACGATGGCGCCGCAGCCGGCGGCCAGGCCATCGAGCCCGTCGGTGAGGTTGGTGGCGTTGCTCTCGGCCAGGAACACGAACAGGGCCAGCGGCCAGATCAGCAGTCCGAGGGTCAGCACCCGGCCGAAGGGCAGACCCAGGTCGCCGGGCACGCCGCCCCCCAGCCAGCCGCCCTGGTGGGCCCAGACCAGGAAGCCCACCGCGGCCAGGGCCTGGAGCAGCAGCTTGCCCCGGGGGCTCAGGCCCGTGTTGGTGCGGCGGGTGAGGCTGCGCCAGTCGTCGACGGCACCGATGGCCATGTAGGCCAGAGTGACGGCCGCCACCGCCAGCAGGCGGGGATCCTGCGGGCTGATCAGCCCCCCCACCAACACCCCCACGGGCACCACCAGCAGCCCCCCCATCGTCGGCGTGCCCGCCTTGCTGTGGTGGGCCCGGGGGCCCTCATCGCGGATCACCTGGCCCAGTTTCAGGGCCCGCAGGCGCGGCACCCCGAGAGCCGCCACACCAGCGCTGACCAGGGCCGCCACCACCAGCGGCAGGGTCAGCATGGAATTGGCCACCAGGGCGTCGCTGGCCAGGCAGGCGGCCAGCAGGATCAGGGCGAGCAGGGCCGCAGGCGTGCGGCCGTCGCGGGAGGCCATCGGAGGGGCTGCAGGGTGGTGACGGTTCGGACCGTCAGTCCTCCCAGTCTTCCTCCGAGGGCTCGTCGGCCGGGCTGTAATCCTCTTTCTCGCCCATCAGCGCCGACAGTTCCTCCTCTTCCACCGTGCTCACATCGGTGCTGGCCGTTTCCTCATCGGCCACCAGGCGGCCGCTGGCTTCCAGCAGGCTCAGCAGATCGGGCTCATCCCGCAATGGCAGCACCGGCGCCGGCTCGTTGCGCCGGTAGCGGGTCAGGGAGGGGTTGATCGTGTCGAGAATGCTCATGCCGTCAGGCTGGGTCGTCAAGGACCGACTCACCACCCTACCGCGCCGCCCATGAACACCGCCAAGATCCTGGAAGTGGGCCGTCTCTGGTCGGCGGCCCTGATCCTCAGCACCCTGCTGGCCGCGGCCGCCATTCGCTGGCCCCAGCCCCTGCCGATCGTGCCGGCGGTGGTGGCGGCCCTGGTGCTCGGACCGCCCCTGTTGCTGGCCCTGGTGGTTCTGCTTTGCTGGCGCCTGCCGGCGGCGGACCAGGGGGGAGAATGACCCCAGGCGACAGAATCGGTCGCCACAGAGCAGGAGCGTCACTGATGGCGGAGATGGGGCAGCAGCTGGCGGGCGGTGCACCGTCAACAGGAACGCCGCGTGCCGAGCGGGTGGTGCTCGCCTATTCCGGTGGTGTCGACACCAGCGTCTGCATCCCCTACCTGATGCGGGAGTGGGGGGTGAAGGAGGTGATCACCTTCGCCGCCGACCTGGGCCAGGGCGATGAACTCGAGCCGATCCGGCTCAAGGCCCTGGCGGCCGGCGCCAGCCGCTCCCTGGTCGACGACCTGATCGATCCATTCATCCGCGAGTTCGCCTTCCCCGCCATCCGGGCCAATGCCCTCTATGAGGGCCGCTATCCCCTGTCCACGGCCCTGGCCCGCCCCCTGATCGCCCGTCGCCTCGTGGAGGTGGCCCGGGAGGTGGGTGCCGATGCGGTGGCCCACGGCTGCACCGGCAAGGGCAACGATCAGGTGCGCTTCGATGTCGCCATCGGTGCTTTGGCCCCCGACCTCAAGGTGCTGGCCCCGGCCCGGGAGTGGGGCATGAGCCGGGAGGAGACGATCGCCTACGGCGAGCGCTGCGACATCCCGGCGCCGGTGAGCAAGAAGTCCCCCTATTCGATCGACCTCAACCTGCTGGGCCGCAGCATCGAGGCCGGCCCCCTGGAGGACCCGATGGTGGAGCCGCCGGAGGAGGTCTTCGCCATGACCCGTTCGGTGGCGGACGCCCCGGCTGAGGGCCAGGTGGTGGAGATCGCCTTCGAGCAGGGCAACCCGGTGGCCATCGACGGCGAGCGCCTCGATCCTGTGGCCCTGATCCGGCGGGCCAATGCCCTGGCGGGGGCCCATGGCTTCGGCCGTCTCGACATGATCGAGAACCGGGTGGTGGGCATCAAGAGCCGGGAGATCTACGAAACCCCAGGCCTGCTGCTGCTGATCCGCGCCCACCAGGAGCTCGAGAGCCTCACCCTGGCCGCCGACGTCCTCCGCTACAAGCGCCAGATCGAGATGAGCTGGGCGGATCTGGTGTATCAGGGTCTCTGGTTCGGCCCCCTCAAGGACGCCCTTGACGGCTTCCTTGACCGCACCCAGGCCACGGTGAACGGGTTGGTGCGGATCCGGCTCCAGAAGGGAAGCGCCACCGTGGTGGGCCGCTCCAGCGCCGGCGACAGCCTCTACGTGCCCGACATGGCCACCTACGGCGCCGAAGACCTCTTCGACCACCGGGCCGCCGAGGGCTTCATCTACGTGTGGGGGATGCCTACGCGGTTATGGGCCGCCCGTCGTCGTGGCGACTGAACTTCTGGGTTGACCCTTCGCCAGGGCGCCCGTTGGTGTCCGGGCCGCCCAATCGCAGGGCCCGCTTCAGGGCCTGGCCCCAGCCTTCCTTCCTGGTCACCGTGGACAGCAGCAGGGGCTGGGGGCGGCCAGAGCCAGGCGGTGGACCGTCGGCGGCGGCCGGATTGAGGCTGTACAGCCGCTCCCGCAGGGCCTGGTTGTCGTCGAGCAGATGCTTCTGGTGTTCCATCACGGTGGCCAGGCGCTGCTGAAACTTGCGCTCGAAGATCTCGGGAAGGTCTTCGAGCATTTCGTGCAGCGCCTTGAGCTCATCGCGGGCGGCTGCCAGCTCCATTTCGAGCTGCTGGGCATCCGGGCCGGTGGTGGTGATGGCGAGGCTCGAGGCCGCCGCTGCCGCCTGGCGGGCCTTGACCGCGGTCGGTGGCGCGACTGGGTCCAGCAGGATCGGCTCGGCGTCGATCGCGTCGCGGGGGAGGGCGTCCGCCGTGTCGGCGCCGGCGGCAGGCACCTCGCCAAAGCTGAAGCTGGCTGGCTGCGGCGCCAGAGGGGCCACCGGCTGGCCGGGGGTCAGCACGCTCGGAGCAGGCGGTGCCGGATTGGCGTGCCAACCAGAAGGGGTGTAGGCCGGCTGGGCCGGCACCACACGGGATGGGAGGGTTCCCTCCGGATAGGCGTCCTCCTTGTCCGAAGCTGTCATCGCCTAGCACCCATTGGGCGGACTGTAGGCCCAGCGCTATGGCATGAACAACCGGGATCAGACCGCCGCCGGCTCCGTGGGGGCCACCTCGACGGCGGCGCCGGGGACGCTGCGGGGGGGAGGCATGGGGCCGTCCTGGATCACGGTCAGGTAGCGGATCACGTCTTCAGAGAGCCGCATGGCCCGCTCAAGCACCGCCACCTGCTGGCCGTCGCCGCTGTGGTTGAGCTGCACGTAGATGCCTTCCCGGTGCTTGGCGATCGGATAGGCCAGCCGGCGCTTGCCGCGCATCTGGGTGTCGAGAACTTCGGCGCCGGCCTCGATCACGAGGTCGCGGTACTTGGCGACGTGGGTCTCGACTTCCTCCTCCGGAATGTCCGGCCGGAGGATGTACATGGTTTCGTAATAGGGCTGCGTCATGGTCGCCTGTGGAGGGGCTGATGGGCACGGAGCCCGTCAGCGACGGATCTAGGAACCTATCGCAGCGTCGTCGCCGCTCCTCCAGGAACGTTCAGAACAGCTGCATGCGCACCGCTTCGGAGACGGTGGGGATGTCGGCTTCCTTGCCCCGCAGGCTCTGGATCACCGAGAACAGCACCAGCAGCAGGGTGCCGAGGAAGATCGTGTTGGAGAGGGTGCGGATGGCGAAGCCGGCGCCGAGGGGAGCCAGCACCGTGTCGAAGGCGAGAGTGAGCAGCACCAGCACGATGTCGATCAGGATTGCCTGCAGCACGTTGAAGCGGATCGGGTAGGGCACCTTGGGGTTGCGCACCACCAGCAGGAACAGGAGCAGGAACAGCACCAGGCCGCCAAAGGGAATGGCCTGCTCCAGCACGACCAGGGGCAGGGCCGGCACGGCGACCCACTGCAGCAGCGGGAACATGTCGAACAGGGCCTGGCCGAAGCGCAGGGCGTCGCTCAGGGGCAGCAGGTAGGCCAGGGCGCCCAGCAGCCGCTGCCAGATCGGGGGACCTTCCATGGGGGCTCAGGGCAGACTCAGGACAGTGCCCGCAGGCTAGGGGGCCTCCAGCCGGGCCAGGGCGGCGGCCCGCATGGCGACGACCGGCATCTCCTGCCGTCCACTCCAGAGCCGCAGGGAGGCGGCCCCCTGCTGCACCAGCATCTCCAGGCCGTCGATGGTGCGGCAGCCCTGCTGGCGGGCGAGGCGCAACAGGGCCGTGGGTCTGGGGGTGTAGATGAGGTCGTAGACCGTGGTCGCCGGTGACAGGGCCGCGATCTGGTCGGCGCGCAGGGGCGAGCGCTCCGCGGCGGCCGGATCGCCCGTGGAGGCCATGCCCACCGGGGTGGTGTTGACGACCAGATCGGCGCTCGCCAGCGCCGCGCCCAGGGGGTCCGCTGGGCCGGTGCTGTCAGGTTCCCAGACCAGGGGCACCAGGGCGGGGGCCCAGTCGGCGCAGGAGCGGATGAACGGCTCCAGGCGCGTGGCGTCGCGGCCCGCCACCCGGATGCAGTCCAGGCCCAGGTCCACCAGGCCCGCCACCACCGCCCGGGCACTGCCGCCGCAGCCCAGCACCAGCGCTTCACGGGCGGCCAGGGGCCGCAGCGGCGCCAGAAACCCCTCCACATCGGTGTTGGTGCCGAGCCAGCCGCCGCCCTCGCGACGCACCAGCGTGTTCACGGCCCCCAGCCGCTGGGCCAGCGGTGTCAGCGCGTCCGCCAGTTCGGCAGCGGCCTGCTTGTGGGGCAAGGTGACGTTCAGGCCGCGGCAGTCGATCGCCGCCAGGGCCCGCAGCACCAGCGCAAGGTCCGCCGCCGCCGCCGGCAGGGCCAGGTAGGCCCAGTCGAGGCCCAGCTCGGCGATGGCCGCGTTGTGCATCGCCGGCGAGAGGGAATGGCGCACCGGATCCCCCAGCACCCCCACCAGGGCGGTGCCGCCACCGATCGTCGGTGCTGTCGGGGGGGTCGCCATGGGCTCGCGCGGGCAGCTGCCGCCCGACCGTAGATCCGCCGGATCCCAGGCTCCGACAGGCCGCCGGCCCCGTCCCGGTACGGCACCGGTTCGGGAACCACCCCTCGCCTGGGTCAACCCCGGATGCGGAAGATGGCGGAAGCCAGAAATTCATTCACACCAGGAGTCGGTCATCCATGGGCAAGGTCGTCGGTATTGACCTCGGCACCACGAACAGTTGCGTCGCCGTGATGGAGGGCGGCAAGCCCACGGTGATCGCCAACGCCGAGGGCTTCCGCACGACGCCTTCCGTGGTCGCCTACACGAAGAACCAGGACAAGCTGGTCGGACAGATCGCCAAGCGCCAGGCGGTCATGAACCCGGAGAACACTTTCTATTCCGTCAAGCGTTTCATCGGCCGCCGGGTTGATGAAGTGAACGAGGAGTCGAAGGAAGTCAGCTACGGCGTCGAGAAGGCAGGCTCCAACGTCAAGATCAAGTGCCCGGTGCTCAGCAAGCAGTTCGCCCCCGAGGAGATCTCGGCCGAAGTGCTGCGCAAGCTGGCCGAGGACGCCGGCAAGTACCTGGGTGAAACCGTCACCCAGGCGGTGATCACCGTCCCCGCCTACTTCAACGACTCCCAGCGCCAGGCCACCAAGGACGCCGGCAAGATCGCCGGCCTCGAAGTGCTGCGGATCATCAACGAGCCCACCGCCGCGGCCCTGGCCTACGGCCTGGATCGCAAGAGCAACGAGCGCATCCTCGTCTTCGACCTCGGCGGCGGCACCTTCGATGTCTCCGTGCTGGAAGTGGGCGACGGCGTCTTCGAGGTGCTCTCCACCAGCGGTGACACCCACCTGGGCGGCGACGACTTCGACAAGGTGATCGTTGATCACCTGGCCGACAACTTCAAGGCCAACGAAGGCATCGACCTGCGCCAGGACAAGCAGGCCCTGCAGCGCCTCACCGAGGCGGCGGAAAAGGCCAAGATCGAACTCTCCAGCGCCACCCAGGCCGAGATCAATCTGCCCTTCATCACCGCCACCCCCGAAGGCCCCAAGCACCTCGACCTCACCCTCACCCGGGCCAAGTTCGAGGAGCTCGCCTCCAAGCTGATCGACCGCTGCCGGGTGCCGGTGGAGCAGGCCCTCAAGGACGCCAAGCTCTCCACCAGCGAACTCGATGAGATCGTCATGGTGGGTGGTTCGACCCGCATCCCCGCGGTGCTGGAGCTGGTCAAGCGGATCACCAACAAGACCCCCAACCAGACGGTCAACCCCGATGAAGTGGTGGCCGTGGGTGCCGCCATCCAGGGCGGTGTGCTCGCCGGCGAGGTCAAGGACATCCTGCTGCTCGACGTCACCCCGCTCTCCCTCGGCGTGGAAACCCTCGGTGGCGTCATGACCAAGATGATCACCCGCAACACCACCATCCCCACCAAGAAGTCGGAGGTGTACTCCACCGCCGTCGACGGCCAGACCAACGTGGAGATCCACGTGCTCCAGGGCGAACGCGAGATGGCCTCCGACAACAAGTCGCTGGGCACCTTCCGTCTCGATGGCATCCCCCCGGCCCCCCGCGGCGTGCCCCAGATCGAAGTCACCTTCGACATCGACGCCAACGGCATCCTCAGCGTCACCGCCAAGGACAAGGGCAGCGGCAAGGAGCAGAGCATCTCCATCACCGGCGCCTCCACCCTCAGCGACAACGAAGTCGACAAGATGGTCAAGGACGCGGAGGCCAACGCCAGCGCCGATAAGGAGAAGCGCGAGAAGATCGACCTGAAGAACCAGGCCGAGACCCTCATCTACCAGGCCGAGAAGCAGCTCGGCGAACTGGGCGACAAGGTGGGCGCCGAGGACAAGGCCAAGGTGGAAGGTTTCTCCGCCGACCTCAAGGAGGCCCTTGAGAAGGACGACAGCCCGGCCATCAAGGCCAGCCTGGAGCAGCTCCAGCAGGCCCTCTATGCCGCCGGTGCCTCCGTGTACCAGCAGGCCGGGGCCGAGGGTGCCGCCGCCGGCGCCGCCCCTGGCGGCAATGGCAACGGCACCGGCGCCGCCGCCGATGACGTCATCGACGCCGAATTCACCGAGAGCAAGTGATCCCTGGGCCGCCAGGCCGGGATCCTTTCGCATCAAGCCCCCCTCGGGGGGCTTTTTTCATGGGCCGCCGCAGCGTTCAGGCGTCTGGGTGGCCTGCCTCGATCCGTTCGGCCACCCAGGCGGCGCTGGCCGGAGCCAGCAGCACGCCGTTGCGGTAATGGCCCGCCGCCAGCAGCAGCCCCGGTGCCGGCTGCTCCAGCAACGGGGCCGGCCGGCCCACGGGCCGCTGCCGCAGGCCCCGCCAGTGGCGCACCACCCGTGCCCCCCGCAACCACTCCGGCGCCGCACCGCCCAGGTCGCGCAGCTGGCTGAGCTGCTCAGGGTCGGCCCTGTCGCCCGGTTCCAGGGTCGCCCCCAGCCACAGCCGGCGGCCGCCCTCCAGGTCGGGACGGGGCACCAGATTGACGCCGCGCCACACCACCGTCCCGGGCCAGTCGCTGGGCAGGGGGGCCTCCAGTTCCAGCTCCAGGGCCTGGCCGAGCACCGGCTCCAGCCCCCAGCGATCGCCCTCGATGCCGGAGACGCCTGCCAGCAAGGCGCCGGCGGCGGTCCCGGCCGCCAGCACCACCCAGGCCGCCTGCTCCGATCCGCCGCCGGCCAGCTCCACCCGCCAGCCGCCCCGCTCGGGCTGGAGGGCCACGGCCGCCTCCCCCAGCAGGCTCAGGCCCCGTTGCCGGCCGTCCGCCGCCAGGGCGGCCAGGGCGGAGGCGGGATCGAGCTGGCCATCGCGGCCGCAGTGGAGCCCCGCCAGGCAGGGCTGGGGCACGGTGGGCTGGAGCGGCTCGAGTCGCCGCTGGTGCCAGGGTTCCAGGGGCAGGCCCAGGGCCCGTTTGCGCGCCCCCAGCGCCGCCAGGCGTTCCTCCTCGGCGCCATCGGCGGCCAGCAGCAGCACCCCGGCCCGGTAGGGGATCGGATGTCCCCGTTGCGCCAGCTCGCGGCGCCACTGGCCCCAGAGCTCCTGGCTGCGCTGACGCAGGTCCCAGGCCCGGCCCCGGTCGCGATGGAAGCTGTCGGCCATCAGCACCCCGAGCGCCGCCCGGCTGCCGCTGCGCCACTCGCCCCCGGGATCGCGAACGCCCGGGGGATCACCGGCCAGGGCCGGATCCAGCAGCAACACCTGGTGGCCCCGGCCCTGGAGCCACCAGGCGCAGGCCAGCCCCACGATGCCGGCACCCACCACGATCACCGTGGTGGAGGCGCCGCCGGCTGGCGGATCGTTCCGGGGCCTGGCCTCAGGCGTCGTCGCTCACCGAGACGGGCTGGGGAGCGGGGGTGGAGGCCGAGGGGGCCGGGGGCACGGCATTGGACACCTTGGCCTCGGCGGCGAAGGCTTCGGCCATGGCGACGGCCTCGGCCGGGATCACCTCGGCATAGGCGCTGAAACCGGTGGCCACCTTGATGTAGTCCTTGCGCAGGTTCTCGCCGTCCTGGAGACGGGCGGCCTCATCAAGCTTGGCCAGGGAGGACTTGAGCTTGGTGGCCCGCTTACCGGCCTCGGCCCGGTCGGCTGGCAGCAGGCGCTGGTTGATGTAGAGCATCTGGCGACCCAGATCCTGCATCGGACCATGGATCAGGTTGCGGGTGAAGACCCAGTTGCGGTCGTTGACCAGATCGGCCAGTTCAGGCAGGCGCTCCTTGGAGGCCAGGAACCCTTCGGCCTGACGGGCGATCAGGGTCATGTCGGCGGGGCTGATCGTCGGCGGCTTGCGGGTCTGGTCACCCGAGCAGGCCACCAGCGAAACGCTGAGCAGCAGGGCCACGGCGAGCAGGCCGAGGCGGCGCAGGCCTGCCATCAGGGAGATGGGGGCGGGGATCGACGCGACGGCCATGGGACGGTGCTGTGACGTGGCTGGCGCCGTGACTTTACCGGCCCGACTGCGCCACCATGACGGTCCCGACCACGCTCCTTTCCGGAATCATCGATGCGCTCTCCCACGGCGATCCTGCAGCTGATCTGCCCCGATCGGCCAGGCCTGGTGAGCGAACTCTCGGGCTGGGTGGCCGCCAACGGCGGCAACATCGTGCATGCCGATCACCACACCGATGCGGGGGCGGGGCTGTTCCTGAGCCGGATCGAATGGGCCCTGGAGGGCTTTGGCCTGCCGCGCGAGGCGATCGCGCCGGCGGTGGCGGCCCTGGCGGGGCGCCTCGGCGGCGAGGGCCAGGTGCATGTCTCCGATGCCCTGCCCCGGGTGGCGATCTTCGTCAGCCGCCAGGACCACTGCCTGGTGGACCTGCTCTGGCGCACCCGCTCCGGGGAACTGCCGATGCTGGTGCCCCTGGTGGTGTCGAACCACCCGGATCTGGCAGCGCTGGCGGCTGATTTCGGCGCCCGCTTCGTGCATCTGCCGATCACGGCGGCCTCCCGGGCGGAGGTGGAGCAGGCCCAGCTGGACCTGCTGGCGGAGGAGGGGATCGAGCTGGTGGTGCTGGCCAAATACATGCAGGTGCTCAGCCCGGCGTTCCTGGCCCGCTTTTCCCAGGTGATCAACATCCACCACTCCTTCCTGCCCGCCTTCCAGGGGGCCCAGCCGTACCACCGCGCCTGGGAGCGCGGCGTCAAGCTGATCGGCGCCACCGCCCACTTCGTCACCGAGGAGCTGGACGGAGGGCCGATCATCGAGCAGGCCACCATGCACGTGGGTCACCGGGACGAGGTGGAGGACCTGATTCGCAAAGGTCGGGACACCGAACGGCTGGCCCTGGCCCGGGCGGTGCGCCTGTTTCTGCGGCGACAGGTGATGGTCTACCGCGGCCGAACCGCCGTGTTTGATTGAGCCTTCCCCCGGGACCCGCCGCCGGTCCCCCGTTGCCGCCAACGCTTCGGTGAACCGTTTTTCCGCCCTCGACGACCGCCTGCTGGCCCATCGGCCCGCCGCCGCCACCCCCCTGGGCTGGCGCTGTTTCCAGCTGGGGATGTTCCTGCTGGCCAGCAGTGCCTTTCTGGGTGGCCTGGCCCTGCTGCTGGCCCTGATCCTGGGCAGCCGCGGCCGCCGCCCCGTCCTGGAGGACCGGGCCAATGGCGTGCTGCTGGTGGCAGCAGTGCTGATGGTGCTGGGTTGCTTCCGGGCCGCCAGCAACGAACTGGCCTGGCTGGGGATGGGCAACTGGCTGCCCTTCTTCTGGGGCTTCTGGGGCTTCCAGGTGTATCTCGGCACCCCCGCCGCCCGCCGCCGGGTGGCCCTGGCCCTGGTGGCCGGCACGGTGCCGGTGGTCCTCACCGGCCTGGGCCAGCTCTGGTGGGGCTGGAGCGGACCGTTCCAGGCGCTGGGGGGCCTGATCATCTGGCACATCAAGGCCGGCGGCAATCCGCCGCAGCGGCTGGCGGGCCTCTTCGATTACGCCAACATCGCCGGGGCGTGGATGGTCCTGGCCTGGCCCTTCACCCTGGCGGCCCTGCTGGACGCCCGCCAGGGCTGGCGGCGCCGGGGGGGGGTGCTGGTGATTGCCGCCGCTCTGGTGGCGGCGGTGTTCCTCACCGATTCCCGCAATGCCTGGGGGGCCCTGCTGCTGGCGGTGCCCCTGGTGGCGGGGCCGCTCAGCTGGGTGTGGCTGCTGCCGGTGCTGCTGGTGGTGCTGGCGGTGATCGGCCTTTCCACCCTGCCCTGGGTGCCGGCGGCCCCGCAGGAGCTGGCTCGCCAGCTGGTGCCCGAGGCGATCTGGGGCCGGCTGATCGACCTGGACTCCGGCGGCCAGCGGCCGCTGGCGATCACCCGCCTGGCCCAGTGGCAGGTGGCCGTGGGGCTGATCGCTGAACGGCCCTGGCTGGGTTGGGGGGCGGCCGCCTTCAGCATCATTTACCCGATGCGCACCGGCTTCTGGCACGGCCATCCCCACAACCTGCCGATCGATCTGGCCTTGAGCCACGGGGTGCCGGTCGCCGTGCTCGTGGTGGGGCTGGTGCTGTGGCTGCTGGGCCGGGCCGCCTGGCTGGGCATGGCCGGCGGCAGCCTGTTCGATCGGGCCTGGTGGGCGGCGACCCTGGTGCTGGTGGCCCTTCATGCCACCGACATTCCCCTCTATGACAGCCGCGTCAATGTGGCGGGCTGGGTGCTGCTGGCGGGTCTTCGCTGCTATCGCCAGCCAGCGCCTCCAGCCGGTGCCTGAGCAGGGTGGCCGCCGGCAGCGGTCCCTCCAGATGGCTCCAGGGCAGCACCCTCTGCTCAGCCCAGGTGGCGTGGACCACCTCCTCCCAGGGGGGCGGCAGCGGCATGGGGAACGGCAGATCCGCCGGTGCGGCCACCTCGCCGGCCCGCGCTGCCCGGTAGGCCTTCTTCCAGCCGCCCTGGCTGTCGTGCTGACCCCGCGCCGCAGCGATCACCGGCGCCAGGCGGCGGTCGCTGCGGGAGAGCAGGG
Organism: Synechococcus sp. UW140; assembly: GCA_943372935.1. Taxonomy (GTDB): domain Bacteria; phylum Cyanobacteriota; class Cyanobacteriia; order PCC-6307; family Cyanobiaceae; genus Cyanobium. The sequence continues at coordinate 20,372 of CALSAP010000003.1, read as the reverse complement.
CCTGGACGACGCTCCAGCCGTAGCTCTCGGGTCGCAGCTCGATGCCCTTCGGCTGCAGGCGACGCGCCAGCCGCTGCAGCCGCTTTTCGGCCTCCGGGCGCACCCCCTGCCACTGGAAGGGGGTGTGGGCCTTGGGCACGAAGGTGCTCACCCCCAGGCTGAGCCGCAGCCCCGGGGTGGCTTTCTTCAGGGCCAGCAGCAGGTCGGCGGTGGCGTCGATGTCGGCCTCCTCCTCGCTCGGCAGGCCCGCCATGCCGTACAGCTTCAGGCCGCTGAGGCCCCCTTCCTTCGCGTAGCGGGCCGCCGCGAAGATCTCCTCGCCGCTCAGCTTCTTGTTCACCACCCGCCGCATGCGTTCGCTGCCGCTCTCGATCGCGATCGTCAGGGACTTGCTGCCCCGCCGGGCCAGGATCCGCCCCAGCTGGGGAGTCACGGTGGCGGCCCGCACCGAGCTGACGCTGACCCGCGTGCCCTCGAAACGGTCCTGGTCGAGCCAGCTGAGCAGGTCGGCGAACTGGGGGTGCTGGGTCACCGAGGCCCCCAGCAGGCCCAGCCGCTGGGTCACCGCCAGCCCCGTCTCCACCGCCGGGATCAGCCCGTCGTCGAGGGAGGCGGTGCGGAACGGCAGGGTCAGGTAGCTGGCCAGGCAGAAGCGGCAGAGCTCCGGGCAGCTGCGGGCCACCTCCACCATGTGGATCGACGGCCAGGCCGCCTCCGGCGTGATCACGGTGGAATGGCTGAGGGTGTTGCCGCGCCAGGTCTGCTTGGCGATGGTGGCCGGCAGGTCGGTGGTGAGGGGCTCCACCGCCACCAAGGCGCCCTCGCTGTCGTAGCGGGGGGCGTAGAGCGCCGGCACGTAGACCCCGGGAACCCGGGCCAGCTGCCGCAGGCGTTCGGACCGAGACAGGGTGCGGCCGGCCTGGAGCGCGTCGATGAAGGCGGGCAGCAGCAGCTCGCCATCGCCCAGCAGCACCACATCGAAGAAGGGGGCCAGGGGTTCGGGGTTGGCGGTGAGCACGGGGCCGCCGCCGAACACGATCGGGTCGTCCTCCCCCCGCTGGTGACTCCACAAGGGGATGCCCTGGCGCTCGAGCAGGTCGAGCAGCACCGGTCCGTCCAGCTCCCAGCTGAGCGACAGACCGAACAGGTCGCAGTGGCGGTGCTGCGGGTCCCCCTGGTCGGTGAACAGCCGGCGCACGTCCAGGTCGCTGCGGCGCGCCAGGCTGGCCCACACCACCTGATAGCCCAGGCTGGTGATCCCCACCGAATAGCTGCTCGGGAAGGCCAGCACGGTGCGCAGGGCATCGGCGGCCGGTTGGGCCGGCTCGAACAGCAGGGTTTCCTGGTTCAGGGGGGCGGCGGGAAGGGGAGATCCAGCGTGTCACTTCCGGCGACGGGGCGTTGGTTGCCAAGGTCGGGATCTGCGCTCAGCGGCGTTATCGGTTTGCCATGGCTTCAGCCCCCGCACAGCTGTTCGTGCCGCCCGTCATTCCCTGGCGAGCGCCCCAGGGGCCGGCGGTGCGATCGGAGCAGCCGCTTGGGGAGAACTTCGAGCGCCATGAGATTGTCGAGGCCCTGGTGGTGGGGGGTTGAGCCCTCTGCCCTGTTCGATGGATGCCGTGATGAACCGTGCCTTCGTGGGCCTGTCGGTGGTGCTCCTGCCGATCACGGGGGCGCCGGTTCGTGCCATCCCCCCGCCCCCACCGGACGATGTGCGAGTCGTGAGGGTGCTGGATGGCACCACGATCGTGGTGGCCCCTTACGGCGATCCGTTCCAGGTTCGGCTCGCCTGCATCCATTCGCCGCAACAGCATCAGGCCGCCGCTGGACGGACTGCCAAGGCAGCCCTGGAGCGACTGCTACCAGTCGGTGCCTGGGTGACGCTTGCGGCACGGAGTCAGGCCAATGACGGCGTCGAGCTGGCGGAGATCATTCCCAATGGGTCAACAGTGCCGGTCAATCTGATGTTGCTGGAGTCCGGCATGGCGACGGTGGATCGCCCATCTCTGAACCTGTGTAAAGCAGAACGCTACAGGCAGGCGGAGTTGAGTGCCAGATCCAAGCGACTGGGCATCTGGGGACCTGTTCAGGCTCCACCAAAAGGCGCCAGTCATGGAGCGCCAAAGCTCGACTGATTGGCATTCCGTACGATCAGGACTTGACAAGACTTAGGCGAAAAAACATAACAGGCCGATGAGAATCCATCCAGCAACCGTTAGGGTCCATATTCACGCGCACTTGATGGAGCCTCCGTCATGAACGTTCTTTGGTTTCTCCTCGTCGGTGTGATTGCCGGCTGGCTTGCTGGTGTTCTCGTCAAGGGCGGTGGCTTTGGGCTCGTCGGTGATCTCGTGGTGGGGATCATCGGCGCCCTGCTTGGGGGCCTTCTCTTTGGCGGTCTTGGCGGAGCGGTGGGTGGCGGGCTGCTGGGCAGCATTGTGGTGGCCACCCTCGGCGCGGTGATCCTGCTGGTGGTGCTCCGGGTACTTAAACGTGCTTGAACCGTTGTTGGCCTGAATGCCCGTTCGGGCTAGGTTTCTTGTGCACCATTGCTCGGCCATCATGAGCCTCGAAGACAAGATCAGAGCAACCGCCAAGGATGCCGAAGGCAAGCTGCAGGCGGCGGCTGGGGAGCTCACCGGTGACGACCAACAGAAAGTCGCCGGCGAAGCCAAGCAGGTTCAGGCCAAGGTCATGGATGCTGCCGGTGCCCTGAAGGACAAGGTGTCCGGTGCTGCGGATGCCGCGGCTGACGCGATCAAGGGGCTCGTCGATCGGGCCTGAGCGGAGCATCTCTTCTCTGGTTGGCTGAGCGCGACAATCCGCAGCTGGATCTCCGATTCAATCGTGCTGGCAGAGGCACTCATCCCCCCCTGCTCTGGTCCTAGGTCCTGGGCGTTGGGCTGCGAATGGATTGCTGGAGTGATGCGCTGAGTTCCTTGGGCAGGACTCATTGTCAAGGTTCTGGGTGAGATCGTCCTGCCCGATGGGAATCCAAGATGGCAAGAGATTCTGCGCTTTCTGAGAGAGCTTCGGCCAGTCCTTGTCTGGAGAGCGCAGCACGAATCCTGACACGATTCTCAAGGCCGTCCTTTCTGCCCTTGGACCGAGGATGAACGCCATATCCATAGTCAGATGGAGTCTGACTGCGAAACGTACGCCACTCCTTCTCGCGAGAGGATTGGTCCCTAGGGAAGTTGCCGACGATCTGAAAGTGGCTCACCCTCTGAGGTAGGATTGCATCTGCTTTTCGCCTAAGGAGCCGATGCGTGCACCACTCGCCTTCGCTGCCGCTGGCCTTCTGGCTATCAGCCTTCCAGCTGGGGTTGGAGTGGCCCAGACGGCGATCGAGAGTCAGAGGGTCACGTTTCGAGCCGGAGCAGATTCCACCTTGCTCAAGGGACAGCTCAAGGGCGACCAGACCGTCGACTACAAACTGCGGGCTGGCGCCGGTCAGACCCTGACCGTGGAACTCATGGGTTCCAACGCGCAGAACTACTTCAACGTGATGGCGGCCGGGACCGACACCGCCCTGTTCATCGGCAGCAGCTCCGGCAACCGCTTCCGGGGCCTCCTGCCCAGCGACGGCGACGTCAGGGTGAGGGTGTATCTGATGCGGCCGGCGGCGCGCCGCAATGAATCCAGTACCTACAGCCTCAAGGTGGGGATCAGTGGTGCTCCTCTGGCCCCCGTGCCCGCGTCCCGCGACGCCCTGATCCCAGGCACGCCCTACCACGCCTCAGCGGAGGTGCCCTGTGGGTCCGGGAGCAGCGGCAAGGCCACCAGGTGCAAGGCCTCCGTGATCCGCCGGGCCAACAACAGCGCCACGGTGGTGGTGACGAACCCCGAGGGCCAGAAGCGTCAGTTCCTGTTCGTGAAGGGCAAAGCTGTCGCTTCCGATCAGCCCGAGAAGCTCACGGTGCAGCGGCGCGGTGATGGATCGCTGCTGCTGCTTGGGGAGAACTTCGAGCGCTACGAGATTGTCGACGCCCTGGTGGTGGGGGGCTGAACCCCAGCGATTGGTGAGGGATCGAGCCGTGAACCACGGCTCTCCATCATTACGCCCCCCTGCACCTCCGCCAGCACCTCCTCCTCCACGCTCACCACCCGTCCGGCAGCCTCGACGCCGTTGCGATCCGGTGGAGCTCTGGCCTGTTATGGCGTGGTTGCCGTTGCATGCTTCAAGCGTTGGAACGTTGCCAGTGTGGCCTCAAGGTCCGGGGGCTTGCGCGCCTGGGTCGCCTGCTCGATGGCATAGCCAACGGCGAGCAGATCCGGTTCCCCCAGGCGTCTGCCAATCATCGTCAGGCCCTGGGGTTCGCCGGATTCACCCATGGCGATGGGCACGGTCATCGCCGGATATCCAGCCGCCGCATAAATCTGCGTTGGAGCGATCAGCACGTCAATCGCTGCCGCGGTGAAGATCGGGTCGAGAAGCCCTCGGGACGTGCTCTGATTCCTCTCGCGCACCTTTGTGTAGTCCCATGAGGGGCTGTCGGCGCGTTGGGACAGTTCCAGATGCCGCTGTCCGTAGGGAACACGGTTGGCAGGGTCGGCCTGGTTGAACGCGACCACATCGATCAGGGCGGCAACCGGTGGGCGGAGGAGTGTGCGCAGATAGGCATTGAGAGAGGCCTTGAATCCCAGGCGCAGGGCTTCATCGGCGTTGGGGGCCGGCGGAAGACTTCCGGCATCGACTTCCACCACTGGAATGCCTTGTCTGGCCAGGGCGGCGATCACCAGCTTCGAGGCTCGTTGCTCCGCCCTGAACCTGTTCAAGGTGCTCCGCACCTGATCCGCGGACATCTGGGGAATCGGATTGGCGAGGATCAGCCGTTCCAGCTCGGCCAGGGCCGCATCGGTGAACGTGGCGACGCCCACCCGCCGCTGCCTCGCCGCCTCCAGGCTGAGAAATCGGGTGAAGTCGGTGCCCTGAAGCCTGGCCACGGCGGGATCGGGATTCTCTTGCGCCCCCTCATCGGTACGGGTGAGCGCGGTGAGCAGCGTGGCCACATCCACCACGCGGCGTCCGATGGGGCCGGGCACGTCCATCCAATCCACCAGGGGGATGACGCCGTCGCCGCTGACCAATCCGTGGGTGGGCTTCAACCCGACAACCCCACTGGTGGCGGCTGGTTTGAGGATCGAACCCTGGGTCTCGCTGCCGACGCTCACAGCGCTCAGGTTCGCTGCCACCGCCACCGCGGAACCGGAACTGGAGCCCAGGGGGTCAAAGGCCCCGTAGGGATGGCGGGTCTGGCCACCCAGGGCGCTGAAGCCGCTCGGCATGGCGGGGTCGACGTAGTTAGCCCATTCCGACAGATTGGCCTTACCCAGAAGGATGGCGCCGGAGTGGCGCAGATTTCTCACCAGGCGGGCATCGCGGTTGCCCCGCCAATCCCTCAGGGCAGCGGCACCCGCCGTTGTGTGCATCCGATCGCCTGTGGTGATGTTGTCCTTGAGCAACACCGGAACACCATGAAGAGGACCCCACAGGTTTCCCTGTTTCCGCTCGTCGTCCAGCTGGCGGGCCATCGTGAGGGCCTCCGGGTTGAGCTCCATCACCGCATTCAACTGGTTGAGGTCAAAGCGCCGGATGCGATCGACGTAATAGATCACCAGCTCTTCGGATGTCACCGCACCCCGCGCCATCAGGCTCTGCATGGCGGGCACCGTGGCCTCCAGCAGCAGCGTGTCCAACACCTTTCGCCGCTCAGGGGACAACGCCCTCAGCGCGGATTCAAATGCACGGAAGTCGCGCAGGCGCTTGCCCGTATAGCTGGGTTCGGAGAGGGGAAACCGGGTGGGGTAGCTGGGGACCGCTTCGTCGGGCGGCGGCGGGACGGCGTGGACCCGGGGGGCGAAGGCGACGGCGATCGCGACCAGAGTCATCACAACGCACGACAACCGGCGGTTGTGCATCACGTCAGCCTTCTCCCATGCTCATTCCGTGAAGACGTCGTGAAGACAACGACAGTCCAGCTGCGGTGCATGGATGCCAGTATGGACCCGACCTGTGCATGCTGGCGCACGTCCTCTTCAGATTTTCTCTCCAGTTCACGGCTCAGTGAGCGCTGTGCTATTGGCGGCCTCTCGCTGTACTTCTCGATGTGTATTCCCGCCGGGTTCTCCCGCAGCAGCTGCTGTCAAACACCTCTGGCGCATGATTTTCCGGGAGCCGACGTTCCCCTTCCAGGCACGACAGCACGGCCCTGCCGCTGGTCGGCAATCTGAACCCCTTTGCTTCCCCTACGGGAGATCATCCATGAGTGGACACAATGAGCCAGCCGTACAGTCACGAGTCGAATCAAGGCTCCGCCTGCTGCTGCGCATCCTGCGCAACCCGTTTGTCAGCCTGTTGGTGCTCTACAACCTTGTGTTCTATGTGCATTGGTCAGGCAATGCCTACATCCTGACGTTCGGAACACATTCGTTGGGCCCCCTGATCCTGGCCTCAGGTCCGCTTCTGCCCTATGTGGCTGGCCTGTTCATCATCGGCAACCTGCTGCTCGTGTATGTGAGCTACACGCAGGTCGTGGAACGTCGATCAGCCACGGAGCTGTCCCTGCCCCACATGGGCCCTGAACTCGGCATCGGACTGTTGCTCGGCTTCGCTCTGATGACCGCCTGCTTTCTGATCGGGATGGCCCTAGGCGTCTACCGCATTGAGGGGATTGACCGCTGGCAGAATCTGGTGGTGGGGGTGACGGCAGGGACGCTGACGACACCCTTCGGCGAGGAGCTGCTGTTCCGCGGCGTGGTGTTTCGCCTTCTCGAGGAGGTGTTCGGCGGCTGGGTGGCCCTGGTGCTCTCTTCCGTGTGGTTCGGCTACGTGCACAGTGGCAATGAAGGGGAAACCTTCGCGGGCCTGGCGGCCATCGCCATCGTCTACGGCCCGATGCTGGCCGCGCCGTTCATGCTCACCCGGCGCCTGTGGATGGGCACCGGACTGCACCTCGCCTGGAACTACACGATGGGGAAGGTGTATTCCGGTTCCGTGTCCGGCGGTGATCATATCCAGGGGCTGTTCCGGACCACCTTCCAGGGGCCGGACCTGCTCACCGGCGGCAGTGCCGGCATGGAGGGTTCGCTGATCGGCGTGCTGGTGGCGATCAGCTTCACCTTGGCCATGCTGGTGCTGGCCGTGCGGCGCGGTGCGATCGTGCCACCGTCCTGGAATCGCCCAGGCCTGCGAGCGCAACCCGACGCCTGACGGCCTCCCCGCTCAGACTTCCGCCAGCACCTTCTGCTCCTCCTCCACGCTCACCACGCGGCCGGCATCCTCGAAGCCATCGATCTGGTCGAAGTTGAGGTAGCGGTAGAGCTGGTCGGACAGGGGGTCGATCTTGGCGGCCGCGATCTCCAGGTACTCGGCCGGGCTGGGGATGCGCCCCAGCAGGGCGCACACCGCCGCCAGTTCGGCGCTGCCCAGGTACACCTGGGCGCCGTTGCCGAGGCGGTTGTTGAAGTTGCGGGTGCTGGTGGAGAACACGGTGGTGTTGTCCTCCACCCGCGCCTGGTTGCCCATGCACAGGGAGCAGCCGGGCAGCTCCATGCGGGCGCCGGCGGTCTCGAACTTGGCGGTGTAGCCCTCGGCCCGCAGCACCTCGTCGTCCATGCGGGTGGGGGGACACACCCACAGCCGGGCGGCGCTGGTGCCGGCCCCATCCATCACCGTGGCGGCGGCACGGTAGTGGCCGATGTTGGTCATGCAGGAGCCGATGAACACCTCATCGATGCGGTCGCCCGCCACCTCGCTCAGCAGCTTGACGTTGTCCGGGTCGTTGGGGCAGGCCAGGATCGGTTCGGTGAGTTCGTCCAGGTTGATGTCGATCACCGCCGCGTATTCGGCATCGGCATCGGCCTCCATCAGCACCGGATCGGCCAGCCAGGCCTCCATGGCCCGGATGCGCCGCGCCATGGTGCGGGCATCGCTGTAGCCCCGGGCGATCATGTTCTTGAGCAGCGCCACGTTGCTGCGCAGGTATTCGCTCACCGTCTCGACGCTCAGCTTGATCGTGCTGCCGGCGCAGGAGCGCTCGGCGGTGGCGTCCGTCAACTCAAACGCCTGCTCCAGCTTCAGATCGGGGAGGCCTTCGATCTCCATGATCCGGCCGCTGAAGATGTTCTTCTTGCCGGCTTTCTCCACCGTCAGGAGGCCCTGCTGGATGGCCACGTAGGGGATGGCATTCACCACATCCCGCAGGGTGACGCCCGGCTGCAGGGAGCCGGAGAAGCGCACCAGCACCGACTCGGGCATATCCAGCGGCATGGCGCCGATGGCGGCGGCGAAGGCCACCAGGCCGGAGCCGGCCGGGAAGGAGATGCCGAGGGGGAAGCGGGTGTGGCTGTCACCGCCGGTGCCCACCGTGTCCGGCAGCAGCATGCGGTTGAGCCAGCTGTGGATGATGCCGTCGCCGGGTCTCAGGGCGACCCCGCCCCGGGAGCTGATGAAGTCGGGCAGCTCGGCGTGGGTCTTGAGGTCCACCGGCTTGGGGTAGGCGGCGGTGTGGCAGAAGCTCTGCATCACCAGATCGGCGGAGAAGCCCAGGCAGGCCAGCTCCTTCATCTCGTCGCGGGTCATCGGCCCGGTGGTGTCCTGGCTGCCGACGCTGGTCATCAGCGGTTCGCAGCTGGTGCCCGGGCGCACGCCCGCCAGGCCGCAGGCCTTCCCCACCATCTTCTGGGCCAGGGTGTAGCCCTTGCCGGTGTCGACCGGGGCCACCGGCCGGATGAAGGCCTCCGAGGGGGGCAGTTCCAGCTGCAGGCGCACCTTGTCGGTGAGCGAGCGGCCGATCAGCAGGGGGATGCGGCCACCGGCCCGCACCTCATCGGCGATGGTGCTGGGCTTGAGCTCGAAGCGGGCCAGCACCTCCCCGGCCCCCGGCTCGCCGGCGGCCCGCTCGATCGTGCCGGCGTGGGGCCGGATCGTGATCACATCGCCGCTGTTCAGCCCGCTCACGTCGCACTCGATCGGCAGGGCGCCGGAGTCCTCGGCGGTGTTGAAGAAGATCGGCGCGATCTTGCTGCCCAGCACCACCCCGCCGCTGCGCTTGTTGGGCACGTGGGGGATGTCGGTGCCGATGTGCCAGAGCACCGAGTTGATGGCGGATTTGCGGGAGCTGCCGGTGCCCACCACATCGCCCACGTAGGCCAGCGGATGGCCCTTGGCCTTCAGCTCGGCGATCAGGGCCAGACCCTCCGGCATCCGCGTCTCCAGCATCGCCATCGCGTGCAGGGGGATGTCGGGACGGGTGGTGGCGTGGGTGGCCGGCGAGAGGTCGTCGGTGTTGGTTTCGCCCGTCACCTTGAACACCGTGACGGTGATCGCCTCCGGCAGGGGCGGCCGGGCGTGGAACCACTCGGCCGCCGCCCAGCTGTCCACCACCTGGCGGGCCAGGGGGTTGGTCTCGGCCAGCTCCAGCACGTCGTGGAAGGCGTCGTACACCAGCAGGGTGCGGCTCAGCCCCCGGGCGGCCTCTTCGGCGACATCAGCCTCCGGGCAGGAGAGCAGCTCGATCAGGGCGCCGACGTTGTAGCCGCCGATCATGGTGGCCAGGAGCTGGGTGGCTTCCAGGGGGCTCACCAGGGGGCTGGTGGCGCTGCCATGGGCCACGGCGCTGAGCCAGCCGGCCTTCACGTAGGCAGCCTCATCCACCCCCGGCGGAATCCGTTCGCTCAGCAGGTGCAGCAGGAAGGCCTCTTCGCCGGCGGGGGGCTGCTCCAGCAGCTGGGTGAGGGCCTGGGCCTCGGGTGCCGTGAGCGGCAGGGGCGGCACGCCGAGAGTTTCGCGGGCGGCAGCGGCCTTGCGGTAGGTGGGCAGCAGGTCGGCGGGGGAGAGGGACATGGGGGCGTGGGTCCGGGTCGTACCCCCGGCTGGCATGGGCATGACCCCCATTGTTCTTCCCCGCGGGGCCGCCCTCTGGTGACGACGGCTGCAGAAGTCGGCGCTGCCAGCGATGGTGCCGGGGTGGCGAACAGAGTTTGGAACGTCAGTTCGTAGGCTGGAGGGTCTGACCAATCCCCGCTGGCCGCCGCGCATGATCCCCACCTCCGATCTCCACGTGGTGGAAACCCGGCCGCTGGTGCCGCCGGCGGTGCTGCATGCGGAGTTGCCCCTGTCCGAGCAGGCCGCCCGCACCGTGCAGCAGGCGCGCGAACGCATCAAGGCCATCCTGCATGCCGGTGACCAGCGGGTGCTGGTGATCGTCGGCCCCTGTTCGGTCCATGACGTGGCCGCCGCCCGTGAGTACGCCGAGGCCATCGCCCAGGCCCAGCGCCGGCACCGGAGCGAGCTGGAGATCGTGATGCGGGTCTACTTCGAGAAGCCCCGCACCACCGTCGGCTGGAAGGGAATGATCAATGATCCCCACCTCGACGGCAGCTACGACATCAACACCGGCCTGCGCCGTGCCCGCTCGCTGCTGCTGCACCTGGCGGAGATGGGCCTGCCGGCGGCCACCGAGGTGCTTGATCCGGTGGTGCCCCAGTACCTCGCCGATCTGATTAGCTGGACCGCCATCGGCGCCCGCACCACCGAAAGCCAGACCCACCGCGAGATGGCCTCGGGCCTGTCGATGCCGATCGGCTTCAAGAACGGCACCGACGGCAGCGCCGCCACCGCCATCAATGCCATGGAGGCGGCCGCCCGGCCGCACCATTTCCTGGGCATCAACAAGGAGGGCCAGGCCGCGATCGTCTCCACCACCGGCAACCCGGATGGCCACCTGGTGCTGCGGGGGGGCAAGAGCGGCACCAATTACCACGCCGAGGCGGTCGAGGCCGCGGCGGCCCTGCTGGCCAAGGACGGCCTGCCGGCCCGGTTGATGGTGGACTGCAGCCACGGCAATTCCAACAAGGACTACCGCCGCCAGGGGGAGGTGCTGCGGCAGGTGGCCGATCAGGTGCGCCAGGGTTCGGTCCATGTGATGGGGGTGATGGTGGAGAGCCATCTGGTGGAAGGAAACCAGAAGATCTCCGCCGATCTTTCCTCCCTCACCTATGGCCAGAGCATCACCGATGCCTGCATCGATCTGGACACGACCCTGGACCTGCTGGTGGAACTCGCCGAGGCTGTGCAACAGGCCCAGGCCCGCAGCCTGGCCCTGGCCTGAGGTGCCAATCAGCACTCTGGTGATGCGAGTGCTGATCCGATCGTCTGCAACAGACTGTTCTCGATGAACAGTTAATTGGCCCGCTCTGGGTACGTTTGGGTCGGCAAGATCAACGAGGTCCGCTGATGTCCTATCTCCTGCAGTTCTGCGGGCTGTCGGATCCCTTGCAGTTGTTTTACCTCGAACAGAATTCCGCCGCCCCGGTCTGCGAAAGCCCCACCTCTGGCAGCCCCATCTCCGGCCCGATCTATGGAGGCTTCCGCCCGTTCCAGCTGGATGATCTGCTGAGCTGGGCCCTCGACACCGCCAGGGGCCGCAGCTGGGACGGCGAGGCCATCCAGCGGCTGGTGCTCGACGTCTGGATGGAGCGGGCCGATGTGATCCGCCAGTGGCAGCTGCGGCTGCGGGAGGAGCCGGCCGGGCGGATGCTGGTGGCGGGGATCGGCACCCAGCGGGACTGGGAATTCCGCTGCGAGCAGCTGCTGCGGGCCTGAGCCCACCTCGGCCGCAGCCAGTCAAGGGCCTGCGGCCGGCTCAGTCGACCTGGATGGCGAACAGGTCCCGCATGCGCTCCAGGATCGAGATCTGGCGCCGGGCCGCATCGGGGGAAGAGAGCTTCTCCAGTTCCGAGCGCCGTTGGCCCACGATCGCCGCCAGGGCATCCAGCACGCCGGCGTCGTCCTCCACCAGGGGCATGAAGTCGTCCCGCTCCACCTCCAGCAGCACGCATTCGCCGCGAGCCCGCACCGTGGCCGTGCGGGGTTCGCCCGTGCACACGGTCATCTCACCAAAGATCTGATCGCGGCCCAGCACCGCCACCGACCGCCCCAGCGGGGAGCCATCGGCCTTGAACACCTCCACCTCGCCGTCCACCACCTGGAACAGGGCCTCGCCCTCCTCCCCCTCTGCCACGATTGTTTCGCCTGAGCCGAAGCGCAGGCAGCGCACCTCCGGGGCGAGCCGATGCACCTGCTCGGGATCCAGTTGGGCGAACAGCCAGCTGCGCCGCAGCAGTTCGGCCGTCAGGGAGGCATTCACACCGGTGGGATGGGCCGGATCCCGGTTGGTTTGACGGCGCTTCAGCTCCCGCACCGGATAGGGCAGCTCCCAGCCCTGCCGCTCCAGGGCGTACCAGATCTGCTCCAGCAGTTCGCTGCGCAGCCGCAGTCGTGCCCCTTCCGACGCGCCCTGCTGGGAGGCCAGCAATTCGTAGCGGACCAGGGAGTCGTCATAGGCGCTGATCCAGACCTCCGGCGGTGGCTCCTGAAGCACCAGTGGGTTGTCGGCCATGACCCGCAGCAGCAACTGGCGGGCCCGGGCCGGCGGGATCTCATAGCCCAGGGAGATCTGGAAGCGATTCCCCACCGGCTCGTACTGGTTGATTCGCTGCATCGGGTTGTCCGCCACCGTGTTGTTGGGCAGGTTCACGGTGGAGCCGTCTGTGCGGCGCAGGCGGGTGCTCATCAGGTGCAGCGACTCCACCGTGCCGCCCTCCACGCCGACGCTGATCCAGTCCCCCTCCCGGAAGGGCGGGTCCAGCTGCAGTTCGATGCCGGCGAACAGATCTTTGAGTGTTTCCTGGGCCGCCAGGCCGATGACGGCGGTGAGCACCGCCGAGGTGGTCACCAGACCCACCAGGTTGAGGTTGGCCAGGCGCTGCAGCACCAGCACCGTGGCCAGCGCCGACAGGCCCAGGCTGAGCAGGTCGCGCAGGATCTTGGCGGTGGGCCGCCACCAGCCCAGGGCTTCCGGGCACTCCAGGGCCAGCCAGGAGAGAAGGGCGATCAGGGCGTAGGCGGTGGCCAGTTCGTCCACGGCGCCCAGCCACTGCACCCCGGCCGGTCGGGTGATATTGCCGAGGACGCACCAGAGCAGCACCGCCACCACGGGCAGGAGCAGCGGTGGCGCCGGCAGGCGGAAGCGACGGGTGGCCAGCCGCAGGCCCAGCAGGACCGCCACCAGGGCCAGACCAATGAGGATCCGCTCGATCGGTCCCATCAGCTCAGTACCTGCCACAGACCGGCCACCGCCATCGGCACGCTGAAGTTATCAATCCCCAGCAGGGCCCATTGCTCCAGCCCCGTGGCCACCAGAGCGATCAAGGCCATCTCTGCCGCTGCGGGCGAGGGGTCGCCGCCCAGCTGCCCCAGGGCCAGCAGCACGGTCAGGCTGGCCAGGGCCATCGCGCCGGTGCCCGCCAGGGAACGCCGCTCCCCGAACACCGTCCAGGACGGCGAAGCCATCAACGGCCCCAGCAGACCGGCAAGGCCGTCACCGAACGCCATCACCAGAACGCCGGCCGCCACCGTGGCGGGATGGGCGGGCCACCAGAGCCACAGCAGAAGGGTGATGGAGGCGCCGTAGGCGATTGTGCCGTAGCTGCGCCGTTCCACGTCCTCGATCGCCGGCAGGACCCGCACCCGGTGATTGAGGGCCGCCAACAGGGTGATGGCGCCGGCGGCGGGTACCGCGATCAGCTTGTCCACCCCGAAGGCCCAGGCGATCAGCACCACCGGCCCGGCACCGATGTGCACCAGCTTGCGGCTCCATTCCCGTTGCTCGGGCCAGCGGCGGCGCAGCAGCAGGGCAGCTCCGCTGAGCAGGGCCAGCCAGCCTGCCACCACCAGCACGCCGATGAGCTGGGCAACCCCGCCCTGTTGGGGCGGAAGGACCAACGCCAGCAGGGAAGGTGGGGTCAGGCGGCCTGGTGGAGATTGCTCATCAAGCGCAGCTTCATGATCGCCTTGGCTTCCAGCTGCCGCACCCGTTCACGGGAGACGTTGATCTGACGGCCGATCTCCGCAAGGGTGAGGGGTTCGGCGCCCTCCAGGCCGAAGCGCAGCCTGAGGATCTTCTGTTCCCGCTCGTTGAGCTGGGAGAGCCAGGCACCGAGGTGCTCCTTCTGAAGATGGCGATCCATCGAATCGAAGTGCTCGTTGCTGGCCGGGTCGGCAATCAGTTCCCCTAGGGTGCTGCGATCTTCCTCGCCCCGGGCATGGGCATCAAGGGAGGCGCAGGGGGCGCTCTGGGTCATCAGTTCCTCGAGCTCTTCGGGCTGCATGCCCATGGCGTGGGCCAACTCGAGGCGGTTGGGCTGGCGCCCCAGCCGATGGGAAAGTTCGCGGGTGATGCGCCGCATCTTCGAGAGCTTCTCGCTGATGTGGATCGGCAGACGGATTGTGCGGGCGCTGTTATCGATGGCCCGGGTCATGCCCTGGCGGATCCACCAGTAGGCGTAGGTGGAAAACTTGTAGCCCATGGCAGGGTCGAATTTGTCGACAGCCCGCTCAAGTCCGATCGCCCCTTCCTGAACCAGGTCAAGCAATTCCAAGCCCTGATTCTGATATTTCTTGGCCACACTCACCACCAACCTGAGGTTGGCGGCCATCATGCGGTCGCGGGCCCGCTGGCCCATGCGCAGCTGTCGCTTCTGACGGGCCGTGAGCTCCCCATCAACGAGGGCAAGCAGCTTCTTGCCGGCCTGGACATGGTGTGCCAGCTCAATTTCTTCAGCCGGTGTGAGAAGCGGCACACGGCCAATTGTGCTGAGATACCAACCAATGGAATCCGCGCTCAGGCGGCCTCCCTGGCGGGCTGTTGTCTTGGAACTGACTGAACCGCCGCTGGACTTCGTCCTGCTGGACGAAGTCCCGTCTGCACTGCTTTTCAGCAGAGAGAGGGCGGAATGCAGAGGTGTCCCCATCACCCCAGGCTCCCGAATGAATTTGGCCGGAATGTAGCACCGCAGGAAGGATGAAACCAGTATCAGCCGGAAGATTGTATGTAGTTTGTCTGAAAAATGTTGCTTATGTCGTGCTGGCTACGCTTTGGCTTCGGTCGTGAGGCCGCCGCGCCAACGCTCCATGAGCATCATTTGCGTCAGTTTTGCCTCGCCGGAGTGCTGACGCTGCGAGAAGTGTCCATCGCTGTGCATGTGCCAGGCGCCCGTATCGGTGAGGTAGAGCTCAAGCAAAGCCTCGATCTGCTTCTGCAGGCGTGGATCCTCGATCGGCGCCACCGCCTCGACACGTCGGTCCAGGTTGCGGGGCATCCAGTCGGCGCTGCCGAAGAACATCTCCGGCTGGCCGCCGTTGGCGAACCAGAACAGCCGCGAATGCTCCAGGAAGCGACCGATCACGCTCACCACGCTGATGCCCTCGCTGACCCCTTCGACCCCAGGACGCAGGCAGCACATGCCGCGGATGATCAGCTCAATCCGCACACCGGCAGCGGAGGCTTCATAGAGCAGGGCGATGATCGCCGGGTCGACCAGGGCATTCATCTTGGCCCGGATGTGTCCTCCCCGACCTTCCCTGGCATGGTCGATCTCCCGGCGGATCAACCCCTCCATGCCCTTGCGCAGGGTGACGGGCGCCACCAGCAGCTTGCGGAAACTCTGCTGCTTGGAGAACCCCGTGAGGTAGTTGAACAGCTCCACCAGGTCCTGGCCGAAATCCTCCCGGGCCGTGAGCAGGCCGACGTCGGTGTAGAGCGAGGAGGTCTTCGAGTTGTAGTTGCCGGTGCCGATGTGTGCGTAGCTTCGCAGGGATCCCTTCTCCCGCCGCACCACCAGCAGCACCTTGGTGTGGGTCTTGAGCCCCAGCACGCCATACACCACATGCACCCCGGAGCGTTCCAGCTGCCGGGCCCACTGGATGTTGTTGTCCTCGTCGAAGCGGGCCTTGAGCTCCACCAGCGCCATCACCTGCTTGCCGTTCTCGGCGGCGCGGATCAGGGAGGCCACCACCGGCGAGTCCTTTGACGTGCGGTAGAGGGTCATCTTGATGGCCAGCACCGAGGCATCGGCGGCGGCCTGGCTGAGGAACTCCTCCACCGAGGTGGAGAAGAGGTCGAAGGGATGGTGCAGCAGCACATCGCCGCGCCGCAGCACCGAGAAGATGCTCTCGAACTCCTCCTGCTTGATCGAACCATCCTCCAGCTGGCTCCGCTGGGCCCGCACCAGGGCCGGTGCGGTGCGGCCCTGGTGCGGGGCGTCCCGCAGCTGGCTGAGGGGGATCGCCATCAGGCTCATCAGATCGTCGAGGCCCAGGGGCCCGTTGGTGCGGTAGACGTCCTCCGGCTCCACATCGGTGCCCTCCATCAGCAGGTGCACCACCTCCTCGGGCATCTCGTTGGCCACCTCCAAACGCACCACCTCGCCACCCACCCGGCGCTTGCGCAGGCCCTCCTGCAGGGCCTCCATCAGGTCGTCGGCCTCCAGATCCCGCAGTTCAAGGTCGGCGTCCCGGGTGATGCGGAAGAAGTAGTGCCCCTCGATCGTCATGCCGGGGAACAGCCAGCACAGGTTGAAAGCCACCAGCTGCTCCAGGGGAACCGCCGTGAAGCCTGGCGTGGGCACGATGCCACTCAGTTCGGTGGGGATCGGCACGAACCTGGGCAGGATCTTCTGGGGCACCTTCACCCGGGCGAACTGCTGCCGGCCGGTGTCGGGGTCGCGGATCAGGGCCGCCACGTTGAGGCTCAGGTTGCTCAGGAAGGGGAACGGGTGTGCCGGGTCCACGGCCAGTGGGGTGAGCACCGGAAAGATCGCCCTGCGGAAGTAGTCGTCGGCCCAGGTTTTCTGGGCCTCGTTGAGTCGCAGGTAGTCGAGCAGCTGGACGCCGTACTCGGCGAGATGGGTCTTCAGGGAATGGCGGTAGTGCTGCTGCTGCTTGTCCAGCAGGGGACGCAACTTGGTGTGGATCGCTTCGAGCTGCTCCTGGGGCGTCAGCCCGTCATCGCTTCGGGTGGTAACCCCGGCTTCCAGCTGGGACTTCAGCGACGCCACCCGCACCATGAAGAATTCGTCGAGGTTGTTGCTGAAGATGGCGCTGAATTTGGCCTGCTCCAGCAGCGGTGTGTGCTCATCGAGCGCCAGGGCCAGCACCCGATGGTTGAAATCGATCCAACTCTGCTCGCGGTTGATGTAGAGATCGGGAGCGACGACCGGCTGCGACGACATGCGCTGGAGCTCCGCGGACAAGGGAAGCGCAACGTAGCAATGGCGATCCCGCCCTCAGGGTGTCGCCTCTGCTTGACGGTGGGATCCGGCCGCCACAAGCCACACCACGACGGCCATCAGCAGAATCCCCAGCCAGAACGGACTGCGGCGGCCGATGGTCTCGTAGGCCAGCCCCGCCAGCGGCGGGCCGAGAAAGCTGGCCAGGCTCTGCAGTCCCTGCAGGCTGCCCAGGGCGGCGCCCTGGCCGCTGTCGGCGAGGCGCCGTGACACCAGGCTGCGCAGGCTGGGGGTGACCAGGCCGGTGCCCAGGGCCAGGATCGCCACCGCCGTGAACACCAGGGGCACGGCGTTGTCTTCATTCGCCAGGGGCACCAGCAGGAAGCCCGCCATGACGCAGCCCAGGCCGATCTGGGTCAGGCGCCACTCCCCCAGCCGCTGCACCAGCGGTCCGATCAGGCCCCCCTGCACCACCGTGGCCACCACGCCGACCACCAGGAAGGCGCCGGCCGACAGGCCCGGGCCCCAGCCGAAGGCCTGCTTGAAATACAGCACCAGCAGGGCGGTGAAGCCGCTGAACCCCAGGAAGAACAGGAAGAAGGCGGCGCAGAGGCGGCGCACCCTCGGATCGGCGAACACCCGCTGCAGCTGGCCGAAGGGCTGCAGCTCCCAGACCCGGGGCAGGGGCAGCCGGTCCTGGGGCGGATGGGTTTCCGGCAGCAGGGTCACCACCACTACCAGGTTCAGCGCGGCGAACCCCACGGCGAGCAGCAGCGGCAGGCTCACGCTGATGCGTCCCAGCAGGCCGCCCAGGGCCGGGCCGAGGATGAACCCCAGACCGAAGGCCACCCCGATCAGGCCGAAGGCCCGCGCCCGCCGCTCCGGCGTCGAGATGTCCGCCAGCACGGCCGCGGCGGTGGCGGCGGTGCCGCCGCTGACGCCGTCGATCAGGCGGGCGGCGAACAGCAGGGCCAGGGGCAGGCCGGCGGCGGTGGCCTCCGGCCAGACGCGGCCCCAGGGCAGGATCACGGTGAGGGCGAACAGGCCCAGGCCCAGAACCGAGCCAGCCACGCAGGCCGTGATCACCGGCTTGCGGCCGTAGCGGTCGCTGAGGGCCCCGATCAGGGGGGTGAAGCTGAACTGGGCGATGGCGTAGCTGCCGGCCAGCAGGCCGAGGGTGCGGCCGTCGGTGGTGAAGTCCGCGAGCAGGAACGGCAGCAGCGGGAACACGATGCTCTCCCCCAGACGGTCGTTCAGCAGCGTCAGGAAGGCGCAGAAGAGGGTGGAGGGGCGCGACAGGCGCACGGCGGTGAGCCGGGGATCTCTGGCACCCTCCCATGGCGGGGGGTTGAGGGAGCCAGAAGCCAGAGTAAAGACGCATGCCCCAGTGGGACCAAGGGAGCCGCTGACAGCTGAGCAGAGCTCAGAAATCTTGAGAATCAATAAAGCCCAGCCGTACCCCTAAGGATTTCATCAGACCGATGCATTTTAGTTTGATTCGGCCTTGAATTGAAATTGAGGCTGTCTTTTTCAGGCGTGCTCGCTGTGTGGCCACAACTGAAGCTGGGATCAATCTTCTGAACCGCGGCCAGTGCCGTTGGGGTTGTTGCCAAGCCTGTTGCACCAGCTCCACCAACTGACGGTCATATTGCTGAGGGTCGTGATTGAGGTGGGCATGCTCGATGCATCGGGCCGACATCTGGCTTAGAAGTTCGGGTTGCTGATACAGGGTTTGGAGGTTATCAGCCATGGCAGCCGTGTCACCGATCGTATGGATGAAGCCGGTCACGCCATGGCTCACGGAATCGGAGACTCCACTGACATCTGTGACCACTTGAACACATCCGGCTGCCATGCTTTCGACCATTGATATTGAGAGCCCTTCGTGGCTAGAAAATAGGATGCCTACATCAACTGAAGCCCAAAGGGAAGCGATGGCGTCGGGGTCGACCAGCCCATGAAAATGGACCCTTACATTCGGAAATTGGTTTTCAGAGAAAAACGCCCTCAGCTCTGCCAGGTGCGTACCATCCCCAGCAATTTCAAAACAGTAATTGCCTTGCCGTGAGGCAAGGTCTGCAACGAGCTTAGGAAGATCGAGAATCCGCTTCTGATATTCTTGAATCCTGCCTGCATAGCCAATCTTCAGGCAGTTCAGGGGCTGAGTAGAATGAACCCTGGAAGGCCTGAGATTAGTAGGGTAGGAAAGCCGAATGATATCCTGTTGCCTGCTTGGAATTTTGCTGACCAACTGTCGATAGATATGATCGCTTACTGCAATGTATTTACTGATGATAGGCTCGTAATAGACCATAAGATCGTAGTAGCTCTCGTCGTCCGTGTGCGCGATTCCGATGACGTGGAGACGGTGTTCGGGTCTACGCAGCAGTGCAGCCACAGCGGCCCAGGTGCCCCATGACCAATTGGGGATTAGAATGGCATCGCCAAGGGAGGAGTAGCAGTTGGCGAATCGATTGAGTGTTTGGGCGTTGGGAAGGTGCCCGCTGGCGTTGCCGGGGCAGTCAATAATCCGATCACTGTGACTTCTGGAGAATTCATCAGCGCCAGCCTCCGGGGTGTGCGCGATAATCGCACAATTATAATCATTTCGTGCCGATAATCTGCGAATTGCATTGATCGCCCAAGTGGTCACTCCTCCATTTGTCAGACCATTAGCAAGGATGAAGATAAGAGCGGTCTTGCGGGCGTCTGTCTGATGGTGCTGCTTGCTATTCTGGGATGACATTAGCACTGCTGTGTTTAGACTTGCCTAGAGATCATCCACTCTACAGCGTCTTGCTTGAATTCCTTGCAGCCCCCTGCTTGCGGGCACTTAGGGAGCCTCTGGGCAATACGTCCAAAAGTGTTGTGACGTGACCCCCTTTATCTGTCCAGGCCTTATGAGAGTGGGTGGATGTGGTCATGCTGCAGCTCCCTGTTGAGCTGCCTCCAGGAGCGTCAGCCCCTGGAGGGCCGAGTACGGCCTGAGACTGTTGTACTCCCAGTGCCAATGATTGGCCAGGATCTGCGGCTCTGGAGCCGTGGTGAACAACTCGGTGTTGAGGAACTCATCCCGGAAACGGCCATTGAATGACTCGGCAAAGCCCTTCTCCCATGGTGATCCTGGCTCGATGTAAGCCGTGCTGGTGCTGCTGCTGCTGGCCTCACACCAGTCCCGTAGAGCCTTGGCAATGAACTCCGGCCCGTTGTCCGATCAGATGAACGCTGGCGCCGAACAGACACGTTGGTGAGTTCCTCCAGCACCGCCACCACGTCTTTGTCCTTGCATCGCCTGCCCA
>CALSAP010000002.1:0-274072 GCA_943372935.1 Synechococcus sp. UW140 | reverse complement strand
GCACGGCACTGACGGGGTCGTCGGGAAGGAAGCGATAGCGCATCGAGAAGGAGCGCCCTTATTGCGAACTGCTCGCAACCTAGACGCCGAAGGGCCCCTTTTGCAAGCGATTCTCAATAGCAGCTGGCGATTGCGAAGCGGGCAGGCCGAAGCGGCTGCCTCCGGACCCTCAGGTGAGGAGAAACCGATCGAAGAACGCCTGCCAGGACAGGCCAGCCATCCCCGGACCGAACACCGCCCGTTGCTCCCGATGGTTGGGTGAAGGCTGGCCGATGCTGCGCAACAACCGATCCATTTCGCTGGGGCCGAGCCTCTCATCGCCATGGCATCCACGGGCAGGAGGTAACGCCTCAACCGCTCCTGCCCATTCCGGAGTCGGCGCAGGCGCAGCATCACCTCGAAGAATTCCGGCTTGTCCACCGCTCCGTCGCCATTCAGATCCATGGCGGCCAGCACCCTGGGCAGGGCCGGCGCTGGATCGCTTCGGCCCTGCCCATCCCTTCAGCCAGTTCCGCCAGGCTCAGCTGGCCGTCCTGGTGACGGTCGAGGCGCTCGAGCAGGGCGGCCAGACGCATCAGCAACGCCGGATCTGCCGACGACGCCGGATCTGCCGACGGGACCAGGCTGGTCCGGCCCCCTCCATCCAGGGTCCAGCCCAAGCGGAAGCGGAAGCGGAAGTCGTTCAGCAGCTGCCGTGTCACCAGGTAGCGCTGCAGGTGTTCCTCGGGCGTGAGGATGGCCTGCAAAGCCACGGGCACAACGGTGGCGAACTGGGCGATCGACGGCGACTGGACCAGCAGGGCCAACCAACAGCAGCAACACACCGCTGAGCGGATCGGTGATGAAGATCACCTGGCTCAGGCTGCGAAAGGCTCCAACCACGGTCAGAACGGCTGCTGCCTCGCCCCAGCAGCGGGTGAGCTGGCGCAGGGTGCCGCTGCAGGGCAGCAACCGGTCGTACCAACGCGCGACTGGAGCGTCCGGCTCCAGCATGATGTGGGTCATGGGCAGGGCGGTGTGGCTGAAGACCTCTGGGGCGTTGGTGCCGTGGGGAGCCGTGCGGTGGATCCCCCGAGAGAGCGCCCGATCGTCGTTACAAGTTGCCGTCTCCTCCACGGTGACCCTGGCTGGTGTCTTTCGCTGCCCACACCCGTGCCATCGATCGCCCCGGCACGGACGGCGCCCCCCAGCCTGGGCTGATTCCTCCGCTTCAGCGCCCCATGCTCCGCATCCGTGGCGACCGGTCCAGCCTGTTGGCGGCCCTGGCGGCCCACTGGGCCGATCAGCAGCTGCAACTGCCAGCGCTCAGCTCCGGCAGCCCCCTCAACCCTGCTCCTCAGCCGCGCAGGTCGGACAGAGGGCCCGCACGTTGAGCACACACTCCAGCAACCGGAAGCCGAAGGCCCCAGCCGCCGCTTCGCCGGCGGCCAGCACGGGGCCGCTCTCGAACTCCTCGGTGCGGCCGCAACGGACACAGAGCAGGTGGTGATGGTCGCGGTGGGCGTCGCCGGCCAGCTCGAAGCGACGTCCCCCCTCCGGCAGTTCAAGCTCCTGCAGCAACCCCATCGAGCTCAGCAACCGCAGGGTGCGGTAGACGGTGGCCAGGGACACCCGCTCCTGGCTGCGCACCAGGCGCAGGTGCACTTCCTCCGCGCTGAGGTGGCTGCCCTCACCGATCCGCTCGAACAGATCGAGCACCCGCTGGCGCTGGGGCGTGAGCCTCTGGCCCCGATCGTTGAGGGTGGTGCGGAGGCTGCTGGGCTGGGCCAGACCGGTGGGGGGAGTGTTCACCACGCGATCCCAGATGTTCGCAACACTAGAACCTATTGAGAAGGGCTGCCGGATGGCGGTGTCGCCACAGGCGGCTCCCGCGCCAGTCGCCGGTCGAGGGCCACCAGGGCGGCCGCCAGCAGATCGGTGAGCGTCACGATCAGGCGGTAGCTGAGGGCCACCGCCAGCAGGGGTGCCTCCGGCAGGGTCAGGCCCATGCGCAGCAGCAGCACCGCCTCAAACACCCCCAGCCCGCCAGGCGCCCCCGGCACCACCAGGCCGGCGGTCCAGGCCAGGGCGAACCCCGCCAGCCAGACGGAGGCGTCGCTGCCGAGGGGCAGATCAAAGGCCTGGATGCAGCAGCAGAAAGCAGCGAAACGCAACAGCACGAAGGCCAGTTCCGCCAGCAGCGGCTGCCAGGGATAGCCCCGCAGCTCGCTGGAGCGCACCAGGCTCGCCCCCTGCGCCAGCTCCTGCTGGAGCTCCTCCTCCAGGCCCAGGTCGCGGGCCCGACGCCGCTCGAGCCGCGCCAGCAGGGGATCCAGCCACCGGGGCAGCAGCACAACCAGGGGCAGCAGACACACCAGGCCCAGCCCGCCCTGCCAGCCGCCCAGGGCCACCAGGGCCAGGGCCGCCACCGCCGCCAGCAGGGGGTCAAGCAGCACCGCCACCAGGGCCAAGCTGGTGCCCACGGGGGCCGCCAGGGGCGCACCTTCGTTGCGCAGCCGTTCCAACCGGGAGGCGAGGTGCCAGATGCCCCCCGGCAGGAATTTGCGCAGGTTGGTGGCCACGTGCAGTTCCACCACCGCAGCCCAGAAGGGCCGCAGGCCCAGCCAATGCAGCACGACGCCCCAGGCAACGCCATTGATCAGCAGGCTGAGCAGGCTCACGCCGACGCCCAGCAGCAGCCACAGCCAACCCTGGCCATCGAGGCGCAGCTGCACCAGCTGGCGCCCGTGGCTGAGCAGGGCCGCCATGACGAAACCGAGGCTGCCCAGGGTGATCCAGGGGCGCAGCCCGCCCGGCAAGGCCAGCCACTTCGGTGGCGACGGCAGTCGGCGCCGCAGGCTCTCGAGGCTGGGAGGCGACCAGGGGCTCATGGCGTGTCCCCCTCTGCCGCAAGAGCCCGGCGGACCTCGTCGCGCACCTCTTCGATGGAGCGACCCAGGCGTCCGGCCAGCTCCACCAGGTCGGCGTGTTCCGCCTTGGCCCGCCGGCGACCGTCGGGCAGGGTGGCCCACTTGATCCGCACCGGACCGAGGGAGGTGGCCAGGGTGGCACTGCTCCTGGGCAGGATCCAGCGGTTCTGCAACTGCTCCCGCACCCCCAGCGTTGTGCCGTGGCGCCACCACACCTGGCGTAGCGCCGGCCCCAGCTCCGGGGGCATCAGGGCGGTGAGCAGGGTGCCGGTGCGGCCCTTCTTCATCGCCACCGGCTGGCTGAACACGTCCAGGGCCCCGCCATGGCGCAGGGCGTCCGCCAGGTAGGCCAGATCCTCGGCGCTGGCGTCGTCGATCTGGGCCTGCTGCTGCAACAGGACTTCGTTCAATTCGTCGGCGCCGCTGGCGCCATCGTCCCCCAGGGGGCGGGCCAGGGTGAGGCGCAGCAGGTTGGGCCGATCCAGCTGGCGCGTGCCCAGCCCCACCCCCACCCGCAGCGGCACGGCCCCGGGGGAGGGGCCGAAACGGTCGGCCCAGCAGGCCATCAGGGCCAACCCGGTGGGGGTGGTGAGTTCGCCCGGGGGAAACCCCTCGCTGGAGGCCAGCGGCAGGCCCCGCGCGCGGGCGATCTCCAGCACTGCCGGGGCCGGCAGCGGCAGGGCCCCGTGGGCGGTGGTCACGCTGCCGTGGCCCGCAGGCGGCACCGAGCAGACCAACTGGTCCACACCCAGGTGCAGCAGGCCGGCGCAGACACCCACGATGTCCACCAGGGCATCGATCGCCCCCACTTCATGAAAGACGACGGCCTCGGCGGCGTGGCCGTGGACCGTCGCCTCCGCCTCCGCCAGCAGGCCGAACACGGCCAGCACCTTCTCCTGCAACGCCGGCGCCAGGGGAGCCGCCTGGATCTGCTGGCGCAACGCCCCCCAGGGGCGATGGTGCGGCTGGGCCTCCAGGGCCTCCACATCCAGATGCAGCCCCCGCAGCCCACCGCTGCGCCGCTCCTGGATCCGCAGCCGGTAGCGCCCCTCCAGCCCAAGGGCGGCGAGGGGCGCTTCGATGGTTGCGTCGGGGAGGCCGAGATCCAGCAGCGCCGCCAGCAGCATGTTGCCGGCCAGGCCGGTGGGGCAATCCAGCAGGGCCAGGGTCATGGGGGCGGCCGCCGGCCGAAACGGGGGGCCGCCTGCAGCAGCCGTTCGGCCTCGGCTTCGATCTCGACGCGGCGGTCCCGCAGGGCCTGCTCCACCTCCCGGCGCGCCCGGCGCTGTTCCATGCGGGCCGTCTCGACATCAAAACCGGAGAGGCCCCAGAGGCGGCCCAGCAGGGCCCGGTCGTCATCCCCGCCGACGCTGCCGCCGTAGATCAGCGACTCGGCCACCATGCCCGCTTGCAGCACCCGGCTCCAGCGCCGCAGGTCCTCGGCGGAGAGCTTCACGCTCTCCGGAAGAGCGAACTCGGTGCAGCCGCCGCTGTCGACCCCGGCCCGCAGGCAGGCCAGGCTGCCCACCAGCACCCGCTGCACCACCAGACCATCGCTGGTTGCTGCCAGGGCGTGGCCGGCTTCATGGATGGCGATGCGGCGCAGTCGCCCTTGGCCGCCGGGGAGGGCTTCGGCCAGCAGATGGCCGCCGCGTCCGCCAAAGCGGGCCGCATCCAGGGTGAGGGAACCCAGGCCCAGGGCCACGAACACGGTGAGCCACCAGGGGGACAGGCCGACCAGTGGGCCCGCCACCGCGCCAAGACTGACCAGCAGCACCACGACCCCGGCCGTGAGGGCACCGCTGGTCATCTCAACGGCCCTGGCGGGTCACGGCGCGGCCGTGGCCCTTGGGCTTGGCCGGGCCGCCCTTGTCACCACCGGGCTTGCGGGCCCGGCCGCCGCGGTTGCCCCGCTCCGCCACCGGGCCGATGACCTCGAAGCGCTCGACGGCGAGCTGCTGACCCTGGCGGCGCAGGTCGAGGGAAACGAAGTGGCGCAGGTGCTCCAGCGGAATGTCGCCGCGCAGCTGGAGCTTGAACGGCACCGGACGGTTGCCGTCGGGGCGGGGCTGCTGCCGCACCTTGATGACGAGATCGCCGGTTTCGGGGCGGGTGAAGATCAGTTCGCCGCGGATGGAGAAATAGTCGTCGCCTTCTGGAAGCTGGTCGGCTTCCCCGTTTGTGGGGGTGGCCTCCTGCTCCGTGGTCTCGGACTCCGTTGGTGCGGCCAGGGTGCTGGGTTCCCAGACGCCCACCATCTGCAGGTGAAGCTGGTTCTCCTCACGGGAGCGGGGGTAGACAACCCACAGATGCGGTGTCGCCAGATCGAGATGGCGACGCATCAGTGTGAGCAGACGCCCGAGCACCACGGCCTCGATCTCGGTGCCGTCATCCGTGCGGATCAGACCCCGGGTGAGCTGGTCGGGATCGGCAGGCACGTAGCAACCGCGCACCACTCCGATGGCCCGGTACTGCGTCGGCTCGGTGACCGGGGAAATGGGATGCTGGCGCATGGTGAAAGGAAAAACCCCTTGGCGGTGCCTGGAATGGCCCGGGTCAATGTAAGCAGCAGCGGAAGCGCGATGCCCAGGCCAGACTCGGACGCGACCTTGAGCCTTCTCCGTCAGCGGATGCCCTCCCCGAACCGAAGCCTTCCTGGCCTCTGGTCGCTGCTGGCGGCTGGCCTGGTCGGGGTGCTGGCCCTCGGGGGAGGCTGGTGGCTGGGCCAGCGTCAGTCGGCCACCCAGGCCAGCGCCGACCCGAAGCGAACACTCCTCACCAAGGAGGCCACCCGATTACGGCTGCGGCTCGACGCCGACGAGGCCGGACCAGCTGACCGCCAACGACTGCTGGAGCTGCTGGTGGCCCTCGACCGCAAGGCGGAGGCGATCAGCCTGTTGGAACCAATGGCGGACCGGGAACCCGAACGCTGGTCGCTGCGGCTGATGCTGGCCGAACTGCGGCGCGACCAGGGCGACCGCAGCGGCGCCGAGCGGGAGCTGCGCCAGATCCTCAATCTGCGGCCCACCCAGGTGGAGGCCCTGCAGCTGCTCAGCCTCCTGTATCTGGAGCAGGGGCGCGGCGCCGCCGCCGAGGCCCGCGTCAAGGCGGCCTATGGCATGGCCACCAAACCGGACGTGCAGCCTGAGGCCCTGGGCATCGGCCTGCTTCTGGCAGAACTGCAGCTCAAGCGCAACCAGGCCGCCACCGCATCAGCCACCTACCTGCAGCTGGCCAACGTCTTTCCCCAGGACCAGCGACCGCTTCTCGGTCTGGCGATGTTGCGGCACGACCAAGGAGATGCCAAGGGTTCTCAGGAGGCCTTGGCCCAGGCGCGCCTGAGAAGCCCCAACCCTGACAAGCCGGACCCCAGGCTCGACAAGCTGGCGGCGAGCTGGGGGCTGGAACCGCTCAGATCCCCTTCAGTTGCCCCGAAGTCCCCGCCGGTGCCGGCTTCGGCGCCTTCGCGTCAAAGTCCCTGAGGGCCTGATCGATGGCGGAACTGGGGGGGGTGGCGTCGTCGAGGGCCGTGCTGCGCTTCAGCTTGTTCAGCAGGTCGAGTGGATTGGTGCTGTCCAGGAGCGAGCCGCTGCCGGTACCTGATTTACCAGGGCCGTAGTCGTAGAGCTGGCGCTCCATCGTGCTGGTGCCAAGGGTCTGGCCATAGCCAGCCTGCTGGGCCGCAGCCTCACCGGCCGGCAGCACGACGAACCCCGCAGCTGGCAGAGCGCTGATCGCCAGGGAGACGACCCGGGCGGTGCAGGCGCGCAAAGAGAAGGATCGGTTCATGGCTCCTGCCCGCGGATCGAAGAATCATCTGGACCCCATGATAAGGGCCCCCAGCCGGTCCACCGGCCCGTCGCCATGGCCCTGCGGATCGCCACCTGGAACGTCAACTCGGTGCGCACCCGGCTCGATCAGGTGGGCGCCTGGCTCAGGACCGAAGCCCCCGAGGTCCTCTGCCTGCAGGAAACCAAAGTGGCCGACGAGCTGTTTCCGCATGCCGCCTTCGAGGCCCTCGGCTACCAGTCCGTGATCAGCGGCCAGAAGGCTTACAACGGCGTGGCCATCCTCAGCCGATTGCCGATCGAGGATGTGCGGGTGGGCTTCGCCGCCCTGCTGCCGGACGATCCGGCGGCTGAGGGGCTGGGCGAACAGAAACGGTTGATCAGTGCCTCGATCGAAGGGGTGCGGGTGCTCAATCTCTACGTGCCCAACGGATCGGCCCTGACCTCCGAGAAGTACCCCTACAAGCTGGAATGGCTGGCCTGTCTGCGGCGCTACCTGGAGTCCCAGGAGGCCGAAGCGGAACCCCTGGCCATGGTGGGGGACTTCAACATCGCCCTGGAAGCCCGCGACATCCACGACCCCAAGCGCCTCAGCGGCGGCATCATGGCCAGTGACCCGGAGCGGCAGGCCCTGACGGCCGCCCTCGGCGATCGCCTCAGCGACGTGTTCCGGGTCTTCGAACCGGATGCCGGGCACTGGAGCTGGTGGGACTACCGCAGCGGCGCCTGGGACCGGGACACCGGTTGGCGCATCGATCACATTTATCTGTGCGAGCAGTTGCTGGCCTGCGCCACGGGCTGCGTAATCCACAAGCGGGTGCGGGGCAACGAGCAGCCCAGCGACCATGCGCCGGTGGTGGTGCACCTGGCCTGGCCGCCGGAGGAGGCCGCCGACGGCGACGACGACAGCTGGTGACGGACCCCGGGGCCTCAGCCGAGGAACCCCGCCAGCTCAAGGTCCGGCCGCCGCACCAGGGCAAACAGGGTGCCGGCATTACCCCGGCTCACCCGCAGCTCGTCATCCAGAACGGTGACATCAAGCCAGGCGGCATACCCATGCTGCACCTCCCGGAACAACTGCAGCCGCCGTTCTCCCACCTGGGGCCCCAGCCAGCCGCCCCGCTCAAAGCACACCGACACCCGCTGGTGGGGCGGCTCGGACTCCACGGCGATCCGGGCCTGCACCCCGATCCCCGCCAGGGGCCCGAGCGGGCCGGCCAGGCGCAGAAGGTTGAGGGCGCGGCCACTGGCGGGATCGAGCAGCTGCAGATTCTCCAGCCAGGGCCGGACCGCCAGATAGGGCTGGGAACTGCTGCTCCAGCGCAGCTCCCATACCCCCGCCAGCTGGGCGGCCTGGACGGAGAGATCGGCGGGCTGCAGCTGCTCCAACCGCTCGATCAGGACCTCGATGCGCCTGGCGGCCGGAGCTGGAGAGCCAGGGGATCCGGCCCGCAGCAGCCCCAGCAGTTCCTTCCGGCAGGCCTGTGCCTCGCCGGCAGCAGGGATGGGGCCATCGGTCTTGGCAAGGGAAGCTTCCGGCACCGGATCTCACCCGCAGGACGGGGGCGCGTCAGGATCCATGCTGTCAGGTCCAGGAGGCCATCGGATACCGTGTCGCCCGGCCTGACCGCCGATCCGATCCAACGGCAGACCCCGTGACGCTGACCACCGTCGATGTGACCCTGGTGGGGGCGGGGATCATGGGCGCCACCCTGGGCACCCTGCTCAAGCAACTGCGGCCGGAACTGCGCATCCTGCTGCTCGAGGGCCTTCCCAGGGAGGCCCAGGAAAGCTCCAGCGCCTGGAACAACGCCGGCACGGGCCACGCCGGGAACTGCGAGCTGAATTACACGCCGATGGCGGCGGACGGTTCGATCAGCCTCACCAAGGCGCTCGACATCAACGAGGCCTTCGATCTGTCGCGCCAGTTCTGGACCCATCTGGTGCAGGGCGGCGCCCTCGGCGCCCCAGCGGCCTTCATCCAGGGCGTCCCCCACATGAGCTTCGTGCTGGGGGAGGAGCGGCGGGCCTTCCTGCGGGAACGCCACCGCCTGATGGCCGCCCACCACTGCTACCGGGGCATGGCCTACAGCGAGGACCGGTCGCAGGTGGCGGACTGGGCGCCGCTGCTGATGGAAGGGAGGGATCCGGACCAGGTCATTGGCGCCACCTACATCGCCTCCGGCACCGACGTGAACTTCGGAGCGCTCACCAGCCAGCTGCTGGATCATCTGCGGGCCAGCCCGCCGTTTGAGGCGCGCTTCTCCACGGCGGTGAGGGGCCTGCGGCGCCGGCGGGAGGGGGGCTGGCGCCTGGAGACCCGCGATCAGGTCAGCGGGGAGACCCGCCTGATTGATTCCGGCACCGTGTTTCTCGGAGCCGGTGGCGGCGCCCTCACGCTGCTGCAGAAAGCGGGGATCCCCGAAGGACGCGGCTATGGCGGCTTTCCCGTCAGCGGCCTGTGGCTGCGCTGCGGTGATCCGGCCGTGGCCAGCCGCCACCACGCCAAGGTCTATGGGATGGCGGCCGCCGGCTCGCCGCCGATGTCGGTGCCCCACCTGGACACCCGTCTCGTCGACGGCCGGCAATGGATCCTGTTCGGGCCCTATGCCGGGTTTTCCAGCAAGTTCCTCAAGAGCGGTTCCCTCTGCGACTGGCCCGGTTCCCTGCGGCCCCGCAACCTGTTGCCCCTGCTGGCGGTTGCCCGCGACAACCTGCCCCTGACCGAATACCTGATCGGCCAGGTGTTCGCCAGCGCCGAGCAGCGCTTCGCGGCCCTGCGGGATTTCTACCCGAACGCCCGGCCCTCCGACTGGAGCCTGGCGGTGGCCGGCCAGCGGGTGCAGATCATCAAGGGCGACCCCAGCCGGGGCGGGGTGCTCCAGTTCGGCACCGAGGTGGTGCACGCCGCCGACACCTCGCTGGTGGCCGTGCTTGGGGCCTCACCGGGCGCCTCCGCCGCCGTGGCGATCAGCCTGGAGATCCTGCGCTCCTGTTTCCGCGACAAGCTGGCCGCTGGCTGGGAGCGGACGCTGAAGCGGATCCTGCCCTCCTACGGCGAATCGATTCGCCACGACGCCGACCTGTGCCGGCGGATCCGCAGCCAGAGCGCCGAGGTGCTGGGGCTGCCGGCAACCGACTAGGGCTGGCGCGGCGGCAACAGCAGGCCGGCCCTCACGTCCCAGGGCGAAAGGGCGAACAGGCGCAGCATGGCCGCCAGCAGCTCCGGCACGGCCAGAGTGTTGGCCAGAAAGCCAGCCCACTGCGGACCGGGCAAGCGGAAGAAGCTGGCGAAGAACTGGCGCAGCTGGACTTCGGAAAAGCCCATCAGCTTGCCCAGGCCGAACTGGTACAGGGCGTGTTTGCTGCGCAGCTCCACAGGCCAGAGGGCCCGCCAGCCCGCATGGGCCAGCTGCTCCGAAGGAGCCTCGGGCTGCGCCATCGCCGCCGCCACCGCCGCGGCCACCGCCGGCGCCCGACGCAGCAGGGCGCCCACCATGTAGCCCGAGGCCGGATGGACCATTGAGGCCGCCCCGCCGAAGCCCAGCACCGGCTGCTGCAGATTCGGCAGGGGCAGGTTCATCGGGAACAGGCAGAACTCTTCGTGCTCCACCTCCAGCACCTGCACGCCGCGCTGGGCCAGGCGCCGGTGCAGTCGTTGCTGGAGCCGCTCGAAGGGCACCGGTGGAGCCAGGGCCAGCGACGTCTCCTCAACGAAGAAGCGGCCCCCGCCCAGGTCCATCGCGTACAGGAAGGTGGGGGGCTCGGCCCGCTCCGCCTCGCTGAGGTGGTCGCAGCGGTAGTCCATCAGCACGAACTGATCGGTCTGCACCGGAGGCGCCGAGAAGCGGCCGACAACCCCATAGGCCGACTGCCCCGCCACCGGGCCCCGGTCGGGCCGCCGCACCAGCAGTGGCTGATGGCCCGTGGCGTCCACCACCAGCCGCGCCTGCCACCGGCTGCCATCCGCCCCGACCACCTCACTCAGGACACCAACAGCCTCACAGCCCGTGGCCATGCCCTGAAGCAGCTCCACCCCGCCACGCCCACAGACCTCCAGCCAATGCTGCTGCAGGGCCTCACGGTTGAACAGGCCGTAATCGCGGCCATGCCGCGTGGGGCGGTTGGCGGCCGCCGCAGG
This sequence comes from Synechococcus sp. UW140, assembly GCA_943372935.1. GTDB lineage: Bacteria > Cyanobacteriota > Cyanobacteriia > PCC-6307 > Cyanobiaceae > Cyanobium. The sequence goes on along the minus strand of CALSAP010000002.1, from coordinate 263,234 downwards.
GTCAGGATCCCCCGCGCCGAAGAAACTGACCGTGTCGCTCCAGCGGTGCTCCAGCAGGTGACCCAGGCCGAGGACATCCACCTCATCCCCCCAGATGCCGTAGGTGTTGGGCCAGGGGGCGCGCAGATCCTGGGGCGCCAGCAGGGCCACCTGGAGCCCCTCGTCAGCCAGGGCCGCCGCGATGCAGAGGGCGGCGGGGCCGCCTCCGAGCACCAGCACGTCCCTCGCCATCTCGCCGGTACGGTGAAGGCACATCCTGCATCACGGCCCATGCGCGCGATCGCCCGCTGGATGCTGGTGGCGCTGGCCTGCCTGGGCCTCAGCCTGGTGCTGGGCCTGGTTCCGGCGCCAGCGGCCGCCGTACCTGCGGCGATGGCACCACCTGTCTCCGCCGTGCCGATCCGGGTCGCCCTGAAGGTGGACAACGTCTACCGCTTCTCCTCGCGGGAGAAGACCTTCAGCGCCGAGGGCACACTGCGGCTGTCGGCGCCGGCGGCCACCGTGCGGCAGTGGCTGGCGGCGGAGGTGGATCTCCTTGCGCTGGTGCGGTTCCAGAACCTGGTGGAGCCCTGGGACTCGCTGCTGGAGGCCAGCAGCGGTCCGTTGCGCCTGGGCACGGAGCTGGGCCGCGACTACCGCTTCAACGGCAACTTCTATTCCGATGAGATCGACTATCGGGGCTACCCCTTCGGCACGCTTCCCTTGCAGATCCGGCTGGTGGCCGACCCCAGCTTTCCCGCCAGGATCGCTGACCCACCCCGGATCCGCCTGCTGGCCGACAGCGCCGCCTCCGGCGTGAGCGGCCGCAGCAACATGAACGGCTATCGGCTCAGCAGCTGGCGCCTGCTCCAGCACCGCGGCGGCGTGGAGATGGAGCTGAGCTACGAACCCATCGGCTGGGCGGCCCTGGTGAAGTGGCTGCTGCCGCTCACCATCACGATGGTGGTGATGCTGCTCACCTCCAACCTGCGGGCGGGGTTCAGCTCCGAGCGCCTGGCGATCCCGCCGGTGATCCTGCTGACACTGGTGTTCATGCAGCAGGCCTACCGGGATTCGCTGCCCTCCCTGCCCTATCTCACCGTACTGGACGGGCTCTACGCCTTCTCCTACCTGGTGACCCTGGTGTTCTTCTGCCAGTTCATCTGGTGCGCCAATCGGCTGGATCGCCTTGCCAGCGAGGGCAACGGGCAGGGCCGCCCAGGGCTCGAACGGCGAATCGAGCGGCTGGAGCTGGGCCTGCAGCTGGGCAGCCTGGCCGGCTACGGGGTGCTGCTGCTCTGGGCCTGGGGCCAGCGCTGACCCCCCGATTGAAGGGTCAGTCGTCCGTGTCCGGGGTCGCCTCAGCGGCTGGAGCCTCCGGGATGACATCCGGCGTGACCTCAGGAACCGCCCCATCGGCCAGCTCCTCCTCCTCGGCCGCCGGCGGCACCAGCACCACCTCGGTGAGGCGATCGCCGGAATCCAGCTTCTGCAGCCGCACCCCGGTGGCCGCCCGGGACTGCTGGGGAATGGCATCGGCCTTCATGCGCACGATCACACCCCGCTCGCTCACCAGCAGCAGCTCCTCGCCGGCGCCGAGCACCTTGAGGCCCACCAGGACGTCACCGTCGCGGCGAAACTTGATCGCCCGCAGACCCATGCCGGCGCGCCGCTGCAACCGGAACTGATCCACCGGCACTCGCTTGCCAAGGCCGCTGGCGCTGGCCACCAGCACCCAGGGACCCTCGCTGGGGGCGACTTCGTCGCCCTCCTCGTCGTCGCCGCCGGCGGCATCCGCCGTGCTGGCGACACGGTCGGCCAGTTCCGCCGTGAGCACATCCATGCTCACCAGCTCATCACCGGGTCGCAGATTCATGGCCCGTACGCCGCGGGCGGTGCGGCCCAGGGGACGCAGTTCCTCGTCACTGAGGCGGAAGTGGATTGTCATCCCCTTGAGGGAGCCGATCAGCACGCTGTCGCCGGGCAGGGCGAGGCGCACCCAGCGCAGGGCGTCGCCGTCCTCCAGGGAGATGGCGATCAGGCCGTTGGAGCGGATGTTGCTGAAGGCCGACAGGCGAGTGCGCTTGATGTAGCCGCCGCTGGTGAGCATCACCAGCTGGACGTCGTCGTCAAAGGCGCTGACCGCCAGCAGGGAGGTGATCGCCTCCTCGCGGGGAATCGGCAGCAGCTGCACGATCGGTGTGCCCTTGGCGGAACGGCTGCAGATCGGCACCCGGTAGGCGGGGATGGAATACACCACGCCCCGGTCACTGAACAGCAGCAGAGCGTCGTGGTCGTTGCAGCTGATGAACAGCTTCACCGCCTCTTCGCCCTGGCTGCGGGTACCGGCCTTGCCGCGGGTGCCGCGGCTGGTGGCCTCGAACTCGCTCACCGGCATCCGCTTGAGGTAGCCGTTCTCGGTGAGCAGCACCACCGAGCGCTCATTGGCGATCAGATCGATGTCCTCAAGGCCCCCTTCGAGATCCAGAATCTCGGTGCGGCGGGGGGAGTCGTAGCGGCTGCGCAGCACATGCAGCTCCTCCTGGATCAGCCCCAGCACCCGCTCCTTACGGCCGAGGATGTCCTGGTAATCGGCGATCTTGGCGACCAGGTCATCGTGTTCGAGGCGGATCTTGTCGGCCTCCAGGGCCGTGAGGCGCCGCAGCTGCATCTGCAGGATGGCGTCGGCCTGGATCTCGCTGAGGCCATGGCGCTCCTGCAGCTGGGCCCGGGCCGTGGCGGTGTCGGGGGCGGCCCGGATCAGGGCGATGATTGGATCGAGCTGGTCGAGGGCCAGCAGGAGGCCCTGCAGGATGTGGTCGCGCTCCTCGGCCTTGCGCAGGAAGTAGCGGGTGCGCCGCTCGATCGTGCCGATGCGGAACTCGAGGAACACCCGCAGCATGCGGCCGAGGGTGAGCAGCACCGGCTCCCCCTTCACCAGGGCCAGCATGTAGGCGCTGAAGTTGTTCTGCAGCGGCGTCAGCTTGAACAGGTTGTTCAGCACCACCTGGGGATAGGCGTCGCGGCGCAGTTCGATCACGATGCGCATGCCGTCGCGATCGCTTTCATCGCGGATGTCGGCGATGCCCTCGAGCTTCTTGTCGTTGACCAGCTCGGCGATGCGCTCGATCAGGGAGGCCTTGTTGGTCTGATAGGGAAGTTCGGTGATGATCACCGCGTCCCGGTCGGGACGGCCCTTGGCTTCCACCGTTTCGATCGAAGCCACACCGCGCATGGTGATCGAGCCGCGGCCGGTGGTGTAGGTCTCGCGGATGCCCCTGCGGCCGAGAATCTGGCCGCCGGTGGGGAAGTCGGGTCCGGGGATGATCGCCATCAGGGCCCTGTCCTCGATCTCCGGGTCGTCGATCAGGGCCAGCAGGCCGTCGATCAGCTCGGTGAGGTTGTGGGGGGGGATGTTGGTGGCCATCCCCACGGCGATGCCGGAGGAGCCGTTGAGCAGCAGATGGGGCACCCGGGCCGGCATCACGGTGGGTTCCTGCTGGGAGCCGTCGAAGTTGTCGATGTAATCGACGGTTTCGGCTTCGATGTCCTCCAGCAGGCTGTCGGTGGTCAGGGCCTGCAGGCGCGATTCGGTGTACCGCATGGCGGCGGGTGGGTCGTTGTCGACCGATCCGAAGTTGCCGTGCCCATCGATCAGGGGCATGCGCATGGAGAAGTCCTGGGCCATGCGCACCAGGGCGTCGTAGACCGCCGTATCGCCGTGGGGGTGGTACTTACCGAGCACCTCCCCCACGACGCGGGCGCATTTCCGATAGGGCCGGTCGCTGGTGAGGCCGAGCTCGTACATGGCGTACAGGATGCGCCGGTGCACCGGCTTCAGGCCATCGCGGGCATCGGGCAGGGCCCGGCCCACGATCACGCTCATCGCATACTCCAGATAGGAGCGCGACATCTCGTTGCGTAGGTCGGTCTGGATGATCCGTCCGTCGGATTCACCGGGTCCGGTTGGATCCGCCATGCAAGACCGTATGGGGCACATCCCATTCTATCGATGACCCTGCCGGCCCGTCGTGAATCCGCCTTGCGCGAGCGTCAGCGCAAGGGGGTGCTGCGGGTGCGGGCCGCCGCCGACTTCCGCGCCCTGGTGGCCGAGGCCGGGCTGGCGGAGGCCTACGACAGCACCGACGTGGTGGTGGCCGCCAATGCCGAGTTCACCCACCAGGGCTCGCTTCACCTCAACATCGGCCCCTGCGATCCGCCAATCCGCTTCCGGGAGGCCCAACTCGAAGCCCTCGCGGCCCAGAGCGGCGGCGGTGGCGGCGACCTGGTGTTACCGATCGGGGGCGGCCTCGGGGAGAACCAGCGGCAGGGGGGTGCCCATCTGCTCGACCGGCTGCTCAAGGGCGGCTCCCTGACCCTCACCGCCACCGGGGAGGTCACCGCCCTGCATCCGAGGCGGGATCTGCAGGCCCAGCTCGACATGGAGCGGATCGGTTCTGGCCGGCTGCTGCTGCATCGGGCCATCAGCGAAAACGGCATGGTGGCCGTGAGCAGCGCCGAAGGGGTGCTGCGCAGCCCCTGGGGGCCCGTGCTGGGGCCGTTCGGCAACGCCCTCTACGGTTGCGGCGGCGCCGGCAGCATCGGCCTCACCATGCCGGGTTTGGCGCTGCTGGGGCCGGGCTCCCCGGTGCTGGTGGCGGGGGCGATCGGCTGGGTGGTGGGCAGCGGCAGCGGCCACCAGCCGGGGGTGCGTCGCTCCGCCGGCGGCCACGCCCTCAGCCCGGGGGCGGTGGCGGCGGTGAGTGTGGATCTGCATGGCCTGCGGCCCGAGTGGTTGCGGCCCTGCTTCTTCGAGGGCCACGGCGCCGCCCTGCTGGTGGGCCTGGCGGCCCCGGTCCCCCTGATCAACGAAGCCGTGGCCCGCCAGGCCGCCTGCGGCGACGGGGAGCTGGAGGCGCCGGTACTGGATATGGCCATTCCGCGGCGCCTGCGGCCCCGCTTCGGCTCGGTCAGCTACGCCCGGCTCAAATCCGGCCTGATCCAGGTGGAGGGGCGCCGTGTCACCGCCGCTCCGGCCCACAGTCCACGGCTGGCCGAAGCCGTTGCTGCGGAGCTGATCGCCTGGCTCCAGGACGGTCGCTTTCCACTGCAACTGCCCGTCAGTCCGCTGTCGGAGCGGGGCGGCCTGATTCCCATCGACAGCTGACGTCACGGGCCTCCCTGGGGAAGGTTCCGGAAAACAGCCGTAAGCTCCGCCGTGAGCTAACGGCGCCAGAGCAATGGCCGAGACCCCCTTCAGCCCCGAATCCCCCTTCACCCCTGAGCCCCCCTCCAGCCCCGAGGGTCAGGACAACGGACCGTCGACCCAGCCATGGCCGACGGAGCCGGCTGAGGTGACATCGGAACCCGGAAGCCCTGAGCCGGAACCGATCCTGGCCGGGCCGGATCCCGAGGCCGACGCCCCAGAGCCCGGCATCGTGGCCACGTTTGAGGTGCCCCCCCTGGAGGGCTCCCCTGATCCAGCCGCAGACGGTGGCGGGGAGTTTGAGCTGCTGCTGCAGAAGATCAAGGACTGGCTCGGCAGCGGCGAGCTCCAGGCCCAGTGGCAGCGGTTCCGCGGCCCCCTCAAGGGCCTGGCGATCCTCATCGGCGTCGTCCTTCTGCTGCGGGTCTACGCGTCCCTGATCGGCACCGTGGACAGCCTGCCCCTGGTGGGCGGACTGCTGGAGCTGGTGGGCCTGATCGCCGTGAGCCGGTTCACGATGACCAGGCTGGTGCGGAAGAGCGACCGGGAGCAGGTCTTCGCCGATTGGAGCCGCCGCTGGAACGATTTCCGTGGCAGGGAGTGATCTCCCGACCGTGATCGGGACGGGTCCATCGCGGCCCGGTTGATAGTTTGAGCCCACTGTGTCCGTCCAACGGTGAACATTCAGCTCGGTCGCTCCAGGACCGTCCGCCGCGCCTACGGCATCGACGAAATCGCCCTGGTCCCCGGCGGCCGCACCGTCGATCCGGACGTGACCGACAGCAGTTGGAGCCTGGGGGGCATCCACCGGGAGATTCCCATCATTGCCAGCGCCATGGACGGGGTGGTGGATGTGGGCATGTGCGTCGAACTCACCCGGCTGGGGGCCCTGGGGGTGCTGAACCTGGAAGGCGTCCAGTGCCGCTACGACGATCCCGAACCGATCCTGGAGCGCATCGCCTCGGTGGGCCGGGAGGAGTTCGTGGGACTCATGCAGGGCCTCTACAGCCAGCCTGTTCGCGAAGACCTGGTGCGTCAGCGGATCGCTGAGATCAAAGCAGGGGGAGGCATTGCTGCGGTGAGCGCCACCCCAGCGGCGGCCCTGCGCTTCGGCGCGGCGGTGGCCGAATCGGGCGCCGACCTGTTCTTCGTGCAGGCCACGGTGGTCTCCACCGAACACATCGGCCCCGAAGGTCGCCAGACCCTCGACCTGGCCGCCCTCTGCCGCGACCTGGGTGTACCCGTGGTGATCGGCAACTGCGTCACCTACGACGTCACCCTGCAACTTATGCGGGCGGGGGCCGCCGGTGTGATGGTGGGCATCGGTCCCGGCGCCGCCTGCACCTCCCGGGGCGTGCTGGGCGTCGGCATTCCCCAGGCCACGGCCGTGGCCGACTGTGCCGCCGCCCGGGACGATTACGAACGGGAAACCGGGCGCTACGTGCCGGTGGTGGCTGATGGCGGCATCGTCACCGGCGGTGACATCTGCAAATGCCTGGCCTGCGGCGCCGATGCGGTGATGATCGGCTCCCCGATCGCCCGGGCCGCCGAAGCGCCAGGCCGTGGCTTCCACTGGGGCATGGCCACCCCCAGCCCCGTGCTGCCCCGTGGCACCCGCATCAAGGTGGGCACCACCGGCAGCCTCGAGAAGATCCTGCGGGGTCCGGCGGGCCTGGATGACGGCACCCAGAACCTGCTGGGCTGCATCCGCACCTCCATGGGCACCCTGGGGGCCCGCACCCTCAAGGAGATGCGGCAGGTGGAGGTGGTGGTGGCTCCGTCCCTGCTGACCGAAGGCAAGGTGTACCAGAAGGCCCAGCAGCTGGGCATGGGCAAGTAGCACGGCGCGGCTCGCCGAGAAGCCGGCCGTGTCGTCGCAGGACTGGACAACACTGCCTCAAGGCGAGATGGAGGCTAACCTCTTGATGTGGGGGCTCCGGCTCGCACACTCCTCACACCCCCCGGCCCGGCGTGTCCGGGCTTTTTGTCTTTACCAGCCGTTCCATCGCCAGCCCCCACGCCTGGGGCTGCCGGTTCCGCTACGGCCTGCAACGCTGACTCCATCGCAGGGGAGAGCGACCGAACCCGGTTGCTAGATTCATTTCATCCCGAGTCTGCAAGGAATGTCCAGCGCCGCTGCCGTCACCGACGCCTCCTTCGAGCAAGACGTGCTCAAGAGTGATGTGCCCGTGCTGGTCGATTTCTGGGCCCCCTGGTGTGGCCCCTGCCGCATGGTGGCGCCGATCGTCGATGAGATCGCCAAGGAATACGAAGGCAAGATCCGCGTCTACAAGCTCAACACCGACGAAAACCCCAACGTCGCCAGCCAGTACGGCATCCGCAGCATTCCTACCCTGATGCTGTTCAAGGGCGGCCAGAAGGTCGACACCGTTGTTGGTGCCGTCCCCAAGAACACCCTGTCCGGCACCATTTCCAAATACCTCTGATTCCGTTCCGCTGACGCCGCCCCTCTCCCCGAATCCAGTACCGGCGGCGGGCAGAAGCCCACTGCAGGCCCTCGCTGACGAGCTCCATGGACACCCCCAGCGCCGCCAGATTGAGCGGGCGGTGGTGTCCCTGCTGCAGGTGGCGCGCCAGGAGAAGGAAGAGGAGGAATGGCGGCTGATCGCGGGCTGCCTGGCTGACATCAGCGAGGCCTTGGAGGTCTTCCGTCCACGCCGCGCCGCCCGCAAGATCAGCGTGTTCGGCTCGGCTCGCACCCGCCAGAGCGATCCCTGCTACTTCCTGGCCGAGGCGGTCGCCCGGCAGGCGGTGCAGGCCGGTTTTGAGGTGATGACCGGTGCGGGGGCCGGCGTCATGGAGGGCGCCAACAGCGGTGCCGGTTGTGAGCACAGCATCGGCCTCAACGTGGATCTGCCCTTCGAGCAGCATCCCAACCCCTACGTCAGTGCCTGCGACGACCGCCTGCTCTACTTCCGCTACTTCTTCACCCGCAAGCTGTTCTTCCTGATGGAGAGCGATGCCCTTGTGGTGATGCCGGGGGGATTCGGCACCCTCGATGAACTGTTCGAGTGCCTCACCCTCATCCAGACGGGTCGTACGTCACCGATCCCGCTGGTGCTGCTCTGCCCGCCGGGAGACGAGTTCTGGAAGGTCTGGAAGCGGAATGTGCGCCAAGAACTCGCCAGCCGCGAGCTGATTTCACCAGAAGATGTGGATCTGATGGTGGAAGCCTCCAGCGGCGAGGAGGCGGTGGCCAAGATCTGCCGCTTCTACCGGGTGTTCCACAGCGCCCAGCTGGGGCAGGACCGCATCGAACTGCTGCTCAACGCCGAGGTGCCGCGGGCCCTGTTGCCAGAGCTGAACCGGAGCTTCGCCGATCTGCTGGACCAGGGCGCCATCCAGAGCGGCGAGGGGGTTGACGACAACGGCCTGCTCAGGCCCTGCCTGCAACTGCGCTTCGACAAACGCCGCGTCGGCCGTCTCTACCAGTTCATCGATCACCTCAACGGCCTCGACCTGCCCGCCTCAGCGGCCCTGGAGCATCCTGCCGAGCGGGTCCCCACCGGCAGCCAGCCATGAGTCGCATCGGCCTGATCGACTACGGCATGGGCAACCTTCACTCGGTGCAACGCAGCTTTGCCCGGCTCGGCGCGGAGCTGGTCAGCGTGCACGGCCCGGCGGACCTGGAGCCCTGCGACGCCCTGGTGCTGCCGGGGGTGGGGGCCTTCGATCCGGCCATGGAGCGGCTGCGGGCGGCGGGGCTGGAGCCGGCCCTGCGTCGCTCCTGCGCCAGCGGCAGGCCGCTGCTGGGGATCTGTTTGGGGTTGCAGCTGCTGTTTGAAGCCAGCGAGGAGGGCCAGGCCGAAGGCCTGGGGGTGCTCGCCGGCCGGGTGACAACCCTGCCGCGGGTGGCCGGCCACCCCCTGCCCCACATGGGCTGGGCCCCCCTGATCCCCGCCACCGCCAGCCCGCTGCTCGACGCCCACACCCCGGAGTCCTGGGTCTACTTCGTGCACTCCTTCGCCGCCGTGCCGGCCGATGCCACCGCCACCACCGCCCAGGTCGACTACGCCGGCACCCTGGTCACGGCGGCGGTCTGGCACGACAGCATCGCCGCATGCCAGTTTCACCCAGAGAAGTCCGGACCCGTGGGGGAAGCGATGCTGCGCCGTTGGCTCGACTGGGTGGCGTCCCCGTGACCCTGCGGGTGAGCGGGGGGCGCCGGCTGCAGAGCCCCCCGGGCAGCACCGCCCGTCCCACCGCGGCCCGGGTGCGGCTGGCGGTGATGAACCTGCTGGCCAGCGAAATCCCCGGCAGCCGCTGGCTGGATCTGTGCTGCGGCAGCGGCGTGATGGCCTGTGAGGCCCTGCAGCGAGGGGCAGCCCAGGTGGTGGCGGTGGAGCGGGATCGCCGCATCGCGGCGGTGGCCAGGGGCAACCTGGAGGCGACCCTCGCCGGCCGGCCGGCCCAACGGGTGGAGGTGGTGCAGGCGGACGTGTTGCGCTGGCTGGTGACAAGGCCGAGCGCAACCACGCCCATCCGCTTCGATCTGATCTATGTGGATCCTCCCTACGCAGCTGGGCTGCACGGGCCGATCGCAACCGCAGTCGGGGCGGGACGCTGGCTGGAGCCGGGCGGCACCCTGGTGTGGGAATGCGCCTCGGACGGCGTTCCGCCGGACCCTCCGGGTTGGCAACGGCGGGACTGCCGACGCTATGGCGGCACTACACTGGTGTTACTTCAAGAGCCGCCTGACCAGGACGAACCCTCCCACCTGGAGGGTTCCAGCCACTGACCACCAGCCTCTGCGTCCGTTCCAGGCCCAAAGCCCAGGATCAGCCCCCGAGGGCACTGCCCCGGCGGTACTGGTTCCAGGCCGCCACGAACAGCCCCACCAGGGTGACGGGGATCAGTCCAAGCACGATGCCGCAAAGGAGGGGTTCGATCATGGAGTGGCGGAAGCGTCAGTCGATGCACAATTCTTCCACGACCCCCCCCGGCCACGCGAGACCCACCGCAGCACTGTGATCAGCCCGTCCCCCACACCCCCCGTCGCCGTGACGCCCGCCACCGTCAGCGAGGCCAGCCAGCCCCCCGCCCAGCGCCGCAGCCTCGTGGCGGCCCTGGCGACCCTGGCCGCGGTGGCCTGCATCCTGCTCGTGGTGGTGGTGTTGCCGGCGGCCCACAGCGATCCCTACACCCGCCAGACCCTCGCTCTCACCGGGTCGGCCACGGACGGCGGTCGCCTGTTCCGGCTCAACTGCGCCGGCTGCCATGGGCTGGCGGCCCAGGGCCTGGTAGGCCCCAACCTGCACGGCGTCGATCGACGCAAGAACGATCGCCAGCTGATCCAGCAGGTGGTGAGCGGCCGCACCCCACCGATGCCGAGCTTCCAGCCGGAACCCCAGGCCATGGCCGATCTGCTGGCGTTTCTGCATGCGCTGCCTTGAGCCCCAAGCTGGTCCTTGTCGAGCCGGCCGGCCCCCTCAACGTGGGCAGCGTGGCCCGGCTCTGCCGCGCTTACGGCATCGAGGAGCTGCGGCTGGTCGCCCCCCGTTGTGATCCCCTCAGCGACGAGGCCCGGCTGATGGCCGTCAAGGGGTTGCCCCTGCTGCAGCAGGCGCGCCTGTTTCCCACCCTGGCCGCCGCCCTGGCCGACTGCTGTCGGGTGGTGGCCACCAGTGGCCGTCCGGAGGGGGAGCCCCTGCCCCTGGAGGATCCCGATGACGCCCTGGCCTGGCTGCTGGCCAGCGATCCGGTGCTGCCATCGGCTCTTGTGTTCGGCCGGGAAGACCGGGGCCTGAGCAACGACGAGCTGCTGCAGGCCGGCCGGCTGCTGCAGATCCCCACCCCCACGCCCCACGGCTCCCTCAACCTCTCCCATGCGGTGGCCGTGGTGCTGCACGACCTGCACCGGCTGGCCCGCCGGGGCGCCCCCGTCCGGCAAGCACCGGCACCGGCGGTGGCCGCCGTTGCCAAGGCGCCCTGCCCCCGGGGCGTGCTCGAAGCCATGCTCAGCGACGCCGAGGAGCTGCTGCTGGAAGTCGGGTTCCTGCTGCCCCACACCGCCCATGCCCGGATGGCCAAACTGCGGGCCCTGCTGCAGCGCGGCCAGGTCAGTGCCCAGGAGGTGGCCCTGCTGCGGGGCCTGGTGTGCCAGTTGCGCTGGGCGAGCCGTCGCCCTTTCCCTTCTTCCCAGGGCCACTAGCGTCGAGCCATCGCCCCAAAGCCCTGTTTCCGTGAGTGCTGGCCGTCCATCCCGTCCCCCTGGCAACCCCTGGCTTCGCCCTGTGGGCCTGGTGCTGCGCCTGATCGTGCTGGGGGTGGGTCTGGGCGTGATCGTGGGCACCTCCCTCAAGCTGCTGGAGCCACGCCTCGTCAAGGGGGCCATCGGTACGCCTGCACCGGGCTCAGCGCCGATGGTGAAGAAGCCCGGCACCGGGGCGATGGCCCTGGGACGGTTCGAGCCGCGCCAGGAGCTCGTCGGCCTCAGCCAGCAGTGGAAGCGGCTGGCCGCCGCCCAGAAGGATCTGACCGCCAGCGGCTTCCTGCTGGTGCTCGACGACGGTCGCTTCGCCCAGATGCAGCCGGATCTGGCTCTGCCGGCGGCCAGTGCCATCAAGGTGCCGATCCTGCTGGCCAGCCTGGAGGACCTCGATGGCGGCAAGCTGCGCTGGAACGAGCCCATGCCGCTCACCAAGGAAGTGGTGGGGGGTGGGGCCGGCTGGATGGCCAACAAGCCGCTGGGCACCCGCTTCCCCTTCTTCGAGGCCGCCACGGAGATGATCCGGGTGAGCGACAACACCGCCACCAACCTGCTGATCCGCCGGCTGGGTGGCAAGACCACCCTCAACAGCCGCTTCCGCAGCCTCGGCCTGCCAGCCACGGTGGTGAACAACTGGCTGCCTGACCTCGACGGCACCAACACCACCAGCTCCCGTGACCTGGCCCGCTCCATCGCCCTGGTGGACACCGGCGACAAGCTCACCCCTCGGGCCAGGGATCTGTTCCGGGAAATCATGGCCACGTCCCGCACCAACACCCTCATCCCCCTCGGCCTGCTGATGGGGATGGGCAAGGATGCCCCCGATCCCGACAGTGAACTGCTGCCCAAGGGGATCACCGTCTACAACAAGACCGGCGACATCGGCATCGCCTACGCCGATGCCGCCCTGATCCAGCTGCCCGATGGCCAGCGGGCCGTGGCGGCCTTCATGGTGAAGGGTCCCTTCAACGATCCCCGTTCCGCCGAGCTCATCCGGGCGATGGCCGGCGCCGTCGCCAAAACCCTCGTCAAAAGTCAATGAGAGCCGTCATCACCGCCCTGCTGCTGCCATGGCTGACCGCTCTGGACAGTCCCCTGCTGGCCCAGCCACAGCCGTCTGCAACCCCGAAGACCGCCCCGAAGCCCGCCCCGAAGCCCCCCGTGCTTCGCCCTGCCACCGTGGCGCCCCTGCCCGGCCGGCTGGATGCGGTGCCGATGCTGAACGACAACAACCCCGAGGTGATCAAGGGGCCCGGCATTCTGCTCTCCACCTTCGATGGCCAGAGGGGCTACGCCGGCCGGCCCCTGGGTGAGCCCTCGGCGCACCTGAACACAGCTGTCAGCGGCCCCTTCGAACTGTTCAGCCACCACATTTACGCCGGCAGTCCGGAAAGCCTCGATTCCACCCTCTGGCTGGCGGTGGTGGCGGCCCCACGGGGCCATGCCCCGGTGAAGCTGCGCACGGTGGCCGGCTCCACCGCCCTGTCCCAGTCGGTGAACCCCGACCAGCCCTCGGCCCCCTTCCTGCCCCTGCCGACCCTGATGGAGCAGGGCAGCACCCCGATCTGGGCCGGCCCCGGCAGCCGGGTGGCCACCGAGCTGCTGGCGCGGCAGCGCAGTCCCCTGGTGCCGGAGGGCTGGACCCTGCCGCCAGGACAGCTGACCACCCTGATGGTGCTGCCGCTGCCGGTGCGCGGCCTCGACCCCTTGCTCAACGGCCTCAACCTTCAGCTGCGCCTCAACAGCGACGGGCCGGTGGATGTGGCCACCCTGGCGGCCTTCGGTCCGGTCGACCGGCCCCCGGATCCCGCCGTCTGGCAGCGCCTGCTGCAGGGCGGCCTCAGCCCGAAGGAACACAGCCCCAGCCCCCGAGGGGCCAGCGGCCCGATGGTCTATTCCCGGGTCAGCGGCGTGCAGGTGGGCAGCGCCTGGCAGGGGCGGATCACCGATCCGGGCCGCCCGACCCTGTCGGTGAGCCGGGCGCCGATCTCCTGGCCGATCGCGTCGCTGGAGCGGGGCACCCTCGGCACCGGCCAGGTGCAGACGGCCCCCCTGCGCGCCTTCTATCCCGGCACCGCCTGGGCCGCCCACGGCAACTACGGCGTCACCTACGACCTCAGCCTGCCGCTGCGCAACGACACAGGCCAACCGAAGCGGCTCGCCCTGGCGCTGGAATCGCCGATCAAGGGCGACCAGCCCCTGGGCGGCCTGCGCTTCAACACCACCCCGGCGCAGGCGGTGATGTTCCGGGGCACCGTCGAGGTCAGCGGCCTCGACACCGACGCGGGTGGTCCCTGCGGACGGCGCCGCTTCCACCTCGTGCTGCGGGCCGGCCAGGAGGGACCCACCCTTGGCACCGTCAGCCTGCGTCCCGGCCAGGTACGGCAGCTGCGGGTGCGGCTGATCTACCCGGCCGACGCCACCCCACCCCAGGTGCTGTCGCTGATCCCCGTGCCCTTGGCGGTGACGCCAGGGGCGACTGTGAAACAATCCGTGGCTCCGCCCGTAACCCGCCCGTGACGCCAACCAGGAAGCGCAGGGTCTTCCCCTTCACCGCGATCGTGGGGCAGGAGGAGATGAAGCTGGCGCTGCTGCTCAACGTGATCGATCCCCGCATCGGCGGAGTGATGATCATGGGCGACCGGGGCACGGGCAAATCCACCACCATCCGGGCGCTGGCCGACCTGCTGCCGGCGATCGACGTGGTGGCGGGGGATCCCTACAACAGCTCTCCGAGCGACCCCGACCTGCAGAGCAGCGAGGTGCGCCAGCGGGCCGAGCGGGGTGAGTCGCTGCCCGTGGAGGCCCGCCAGGTGCCGATGGTCGACCTGCCGCTGGGGGCCACCGAAGACCGGCTCTGCGGCACGATCGACATCGAGAAGGCCCTCAGCGAGGGCGTGCGCGCCTTTGAGCCGGGACTGCTGGCCAAGGCCAACAGGGGCCTGCTGTACGTCGATGAGGTGAACCTGCTCGACGACCACCTGGTGGATGTGTTGCTGGATTCGGCCGCCTCGGGCTGGAACACGGTGGAACGGGAGGGGGTGAGCGTGCGCCATCCGGCCCGCTTCGTGCTGATCGGCTCCGGCAACCCTGAGGAGGGGGAGCTGCGGCCCCAGCTGCTGGATCGCTTCGGCATGAGCGTGGAGGTGCGCACCGTGCGCGATCCGGAGCTGCGGGTGCAGGTGGTGGACCAACGCACCAGCTTCGATGCCGACCCCGACAGCTTCAGCGACCGGCTGCAGAGCACCCAGGAGGCCCTGCAGGCCCGGGTGGTGGAGGCCCAGGAGCGACTGCCCCAGGTGACCATCGACGACGACCTGCGCGTGCGCATTTCGGCGGTCTGCGGCGAACTGGACGTGGACGGGCTGCGGGGTGACATCGTCACCAACCGGGCAGCCCGGGCCCTGGCGGCCTTCGAGGGCCACCTGGAGGTGAGCGACGACGACGTGGCCCGCGTCGTGGCCTGCTGCCTGCGCCACCGCCTGCGCAAGGACCCCCTCGAGCAGATCGACTCCGGCGATCGGGTGGTGAAGATGTTCTGCAAGGTCTTCGACCACGCCGGCAGCGACCCCTCCGCCTTCCAGCTGGCCCTGGCGGGGTGAGGATTCTGGGCATCGATCCCGGCCTGGCACGCGTCGGCTATGGGGTGATCGATGTGGAGGGTCGCTCCGCCGCCGCCGCCGGCCACCAGCGCCTGCTCGACTGCGGCATGATCCGCACCGAACCGGGCCGCAGCGACGGCGACCGCATGGTGGAGATCGCCCGTGACCTGCGGGTGATCGTGCGCCGCTGGCGGCCCCAGCTGGCGGCGGTGGAGAAGTTTTTCTTCTACCGCTCCAGCACCACGATCGCGGTGGTCCAGGCCCGGGGGGTGGTGATGATGACCCTGGCCCGCTTCGCCATCCCGGTGGTGGAGTACCCCCCCATGCAGATCAAGCTGGCCCTGGCGGGTTCGGGCCACGCCGAGAAGGACGAGGTGCTGGCGGCGGTGATGCGGGAGCTGGAGCTGGAGCACCCCCCCCGCCCAGATGACGCCGCCGACGCCCTGGCGGTGGCGTTGACCGGCTGGTTTCAGCGGTGAGCTCGACCGCCCGCGAGGGACCCTCCAAGGAGGAGCTGCGGCGCCTGTTCCGCCGGCGGCGGCGGGAGAGCCTGCCCTTGGCCGCCGCCGGAATCCTGGCGACGGCTCGGCGGCACCTTGACGTCCTGCTGGCGAAGCGGGCGGGCACCCTCGGCCTGTACTGGCCCCTCGGCAGCGAACCGGATCTGCGCTCCCTGGCCCCGGCCTGGGCTGGTCGGTTGGCCCTGCCGGCCGTGGCCGGCCCGCAGCTGGTGTACCGGCCCTGGGCGCCGGGTGATCCACTGGCCGCCGATGCCTGCGGCATCCCGGCCCCGGCCCGGGCCCAGACCCAGGACCTGGACCCCGCCGCCATGGCCCTGCTGCTGGTGCCCGCCCTGGCGGTGGCCCCCTGCGGACTGAGGCTGGGCTCGGGCGGTGGCTGGTACGACCGGCTGCGGGCCGACCCTTTCTGGGCCGCGGTGCCGGCGCTGGCGGTGCTGCCCGCCGCCTGCACAGGCGTGGCCCTGCCCCGTGATCCCTGGGACATCCCCTTCGACGGCTGGGTCGATGAACGGGACTGTCACCTCACCGAGGCGGGGCTCCGGAAGATTGCAAGCTCGTAACGATGGCGCCGCCATCGGGCCAATCCCCCGATCGTTTGCCAGGATCGGCACAGTCCATCCGTGCCGTCCTTGGATTCGATCCTCTCGTCGCTCCAGAACCGTCCCCTGACGGCCGCCGAGCGGGTGATGACCTCCGAATTTCAGACCCGTGGAGCCTCCAGCGACGCCCTTTCGATGATGGTCAGCTCGGTGGCCAGGATGGTGCAGGCGGGCAAAAGCAGCGATAGTCGCTGGAAATCCAACTGATCCACGGATGAAGCGCGTCCTTGTCTCCGGGCTGATCGGCCTGGCCTCTCTGGTGCTGGCCCCCTCCCAGGCGCGCGCCCACGCCATCGAGAGCAGCCTGGAGCGCCTCACCAGCCTCACCAACTCCCTGCAACTCGAAAGTCAGTTCTCCAGCGGCCAACCGGCCAGCGATGCCGCCGTCCGCATCGTCCCTCCCGACGGCGGCCCAGCCATTGAACTGGGGCGCACCGACGCCTCTGGACGCATCGTCTTCACCTTGCCCCCCCAGGCCAGCCGCCTGTGGGAGGTGCAGGTGGATGCGGGTCCCGGCCATAGGGATTACCTGGAGCTGCCCGAGCCCTCCGCAACCCCACCACAGCCCGCGCGGGTCAGCCGATCCCATCCCTACCCTCGGGTAGAGGGTTGGGCCCTGGTTCCCCCCCTCGGCGTGCTCGCCGTGGCCGGTCTGGCCGGGATGCTGAGGCCGCGCCGTCCGTCCTGAGTCCCCTTTTTGTCGTCCATGGCCACCGGCAGCGCCGCTCTCGATCGGATCGTGGAACGCCTGGGAAGCACCAGCGACCCTCGCCGCCGTTACGAGTACGTGCTGTGGCTGGCCAAGAAGCTGGAGCCCTTCCCGGACGACCTGCGCCTGGACGCGTTCAAGGTCAAGGGTTGCGTCTCCCAGGTGTACGTGGTGGGGCACCTGGAGGAGGGAAAGCTCCAGTGGCGCGGTGATTCCGATGCCCAGATCACCAAGGGATTGCTGGCCCTGCTGATCGAGGGGCTGGCGGGCCTGACCCCGGCGCAGGCCACCGCTCTCGACCCCTCCTTCATTGCCGCGACGGGCCTGCAGGCGAGCCTGACGCCCTCGCGGGCCAATGGCTTTCTCAACATCCTGCGCACGATGCAGGCCCAGGCCAGGCAGCTGCAGGTCGGTTGATTTCTAGGATGGTGGTTTGTGGGGTTGCAGCCCATGACCATCGGCATCGGCTTGCTCGGGCTGGGCACGGTGGGGAGCGGCGTGGCGGCGATCCTGGCCAGCCCCCAGGGGCGCCATCCCCTGGTCGGCGACCTGGTGCTCGAAAGGGTGGCCGTGCGCGACCTCCAACGCCCCCGCCCGCTGACCCTGCCCCCGGAGCGCCTCACCACCGACCCCGAGGTGGTGATCGACGATCCGAAGGTGGACATCGTCGTGGAGGTGATGGGGGGTCTGGAGCCGGCCCGCCGCCTGATCCTGCGCGCCATTGCCGCCGGCAAGCCCGTGGTCACGGCCAACAAGGCGGTGATCGCCCGCTACGGCCAGGAGATCGCCGCCGCCGCCGCCAGGCAGGGCGTCTACGTGCTGATCGAGGCCGCCGTGGGCGGCGGCATCCCGATCATCGAGCCGATCAAGCAGTCCCTGGGCGGCAACCGCATCCAGCGGGTCAGCGGCATCATCAACGGCACGACCAACTACATCCTCAGCCGCATGGCCGATGAGGGGGCGGCCTACGCCGACGTGCTGGCCGACGCCCAGCGGCTGGGCTATGCCGAGGCGGATCCAGCCGCCGATGTGCAGGGGGGAGATGCGGCCGACAAGATCGCCATCCTGGCGGGGCTGGCCTACGGGGGGCCGGTGGAGCGGGCGGGCATCGCCACCGAAGGCATCGATCGGCTCGACGCCCGCGACGTCGCCTATGCCGCCCAGCTCGGCTTCGTGGTGAAACTGCTGGCGGTGGCCGAACGGGTGCAGGACGACGTCCCGGCCGGGCCACCGGACGGGGTGTCCCTGGACGTGCGCGTCCATCCCACCCTGCTGCCGAAGCACCACCCCCTGGCGGGGGTCCATGGCGTCAACAACGCCATCCTGGTGGAAGGGGATCCGGTGGGGCAGGTGATGTTCTTCGGCCCCGGCGCCGGGGCGGGTCCCACCGCCTCAGCGGTGGTGGCCGACATCCTCAACATCGCCGGCATCCGCCAGGTGGGCGGCCCCCAGGCCGGCCTCGATCCCCTGCTGGCCGCCAGCAGCTGGCGCCATTGCACCCTGGTCGACGGCTCCTTGAGCCGCCACCGCAACTACGTGCGGCTCAGCACCCGCGACGAGGCCGGCGTGATCGGCCGCATCGGCACCTGCTTCGGAGCGGCCGAGGTGTCGATCCAGTCGATCGTGCAGCTCGCCGCCAGGGAAGGGGAGGCGGAGATCGTCGTCATCACCCACGAGGTGCGGGAAGACCGGTTCCGCGAAGCCCTGACGGCGATCGAAGCGCTGGAGGGGGTGGAACGGGTGGCTGCCTGCCTGCGGACCCTCTGAGCCGGTCCTGAACCGACGCGCCGCTCGGCGCCCCTGGTGGAGGCGCTGCCTCAGACAGCGGCTGCAACGGAAGGCCACGGCCAAACCGGCCAGGGGCAGGGGGCCGGGTACCGAGGCAGGATCAGGACCCTCAGCGATGGGCCCGTCGCCGGGACCATCGGGAAGGTCGCCGGGCGGCTGATCGGCGGGGACTGCTGGGGGGAGATCGGTTTCCGGGGGCAGCAGGGCGGTTTCGAACACGTCCTCAGCTTGCCGCCGGCCGGGATCCTCGCCGGCGGGCTCGGCAACAATGGCAAGTTCCGAGGCGTCAGAGCTGGATGGGTCCAGCTCCGAGGAGCCGGCGGAAACGATCCGGAACGGAACGAAGCCTCCGGTGGCCCCGTGAAAGACATTGTCGACCAGGGTGCCCGCCTGCCAGGTGAGCTGCACCTCAGGGGTGGAGGAGGTGCCCGCCCAGCGGAAGGAGAGGGGGCTGCTTAACCGGAACAGGCTGTCGCCCGTGGCGGCGCCGGAACGCGCCAGGAAGAAGCCGGAAGGTACAACAAAGCCGTCGACGCTCACCTCGTAAGGGGGAACGCTGTAGCGGAAGGGCGGCACGACCAGGCCCGTGGCGGGGTTGGCCAGGCCGATCCCGTCGGCCCCGACCAGCTAATCGGGTGAGACACCGAATCCTTGAGTCAGGAGCTCGGGGATCTCCTCCAGGTCACCCAGGCTTTCGTGGGGACGGCCGCCCACCGCAGGAGCAGCGGTACTGGCGACCAGGCAGATGAGGAGCAGCAGCGGGGGGTAAAGGTGACGGAGGGGCGGAAACGACCCAGCAGGAGGGTAGAGAGGGCGAAGGGGCGCACCCTGGAGACCCAAGAACGGTTCACCAATTGATCAGGCAGTGCTCAGAATTCACGCATTTCTCCTTAAGCGGCACTGGGATGGTGGCCTTTTTCTGCTGGCGCGGCGCCTGTGACGCCGCCGGTTAGCGCCCCTAAGGTCTGTGCCGCTGGTTCACTCCCGCCACCTTCCCCGTGCCGACCACGGATGCCTGATTACTCCGCCAGTCGCGAGGACCACATCGCCAGCTTCGGCCGTCTGTTCGCCTGGAGCGGCGTCGGGTTGCTGCTGGTTTTTCTGGGCTTCGTTCTGGTCGATTCCCTGCCCCTGCAACTGCTGAATCCCGCCTGGCAGCTGCGGTTCACCAACCGCATGGTCAACACCTCCCTGCTAGCCCTGGTTGGGTTTCTGCTGCTGCACCTTGGGCTCTACATCGAGCCCGCCAACGGCGCCCTGCGGGCACAGTTGGCCACCGCCCGCCAGTGGGCCATCGTGGTGGTGTTCGCCTTCCTGCTGCTGGTGCCTCTGCAGGGTTTCGCCACCTGGCGTGTCCTCTCCCAGTCGCAGGGCAACAAGGCGATGCAGCGCACCATGCTCGGCGAGCGGGTGACGATGATCCGCCAGGCCATCGAAGCGGCCTCCAGCCCAGAGGACCTGCAGGCCCGGTTCTCCCGACTTCGGCCCCCCCGCCCCCAGCTGCCTGTGGCCGCCCTCAGCCTCCCCCTCGGCGAACTGAAGCGCAGCCTGCTGAATGAACTCCAGCGGACAGAGACCCGCGCCACCAGCCGGATCGGCGGCCCCGCCCCCACAGACCTCTGGGCCCTTGGACAGGGGGTGGCCAGGGTCAGCATCGCCGCACTGGGCTTCGCCGTTGCCTTCGCCGCAGGCGCCCAGAGGCCGGGTTCTTCCCTCACCCTGCTGCAGCAAGTGAGCAGGCAGGTGGACATCCTGCGGGGGCGACGTCGGAAGGCCAAACGACGCGCCTCCTGACCACCGCCAGCGGCCAGCCCGCGGGCTGGCCGCTTGAATGGACCCCACCGGATGGCAAGATCTTGCCGACGACCAGGGGCAGTCATGGACGCCGCCCAACCGCGATCGCGGCCAGCCTCACCTCCCTGCTGCTGGCTCTGCCGCTGTTGGTGGCCTGTCAGCCGAGGCGCTCCAGCCCGTCCCTGATCGTGGCCACCAAGAGCCGCATCGATTCCCTCGATCCGGTGCAGGCCTCCCGCATCGGCGTGATGCAGGTGCTCAGCGGTCTCGGCGACCCGCTCTATGCGATCGACAGCAACGGCCGCCTCGAGCCGCGGCTGGCCACCGCCCTGCCGGTGCTGAGCAGCGATGGGCTGCGGGCCCGCATCCCCCTGCGCCAAGGGGTGCTTTTTCACGACGGCACCCGCTTCGATGCTGACGCCATGGCGTTCTCCCTGCGCCGCTTCATGGCGATCGGCACCCTCGGCTACCAGTTGGGTGAACGGGTTGAAAGCGTGCAGGTGACCGCTCCCTACGAGATCGAGCTGGTGCTGAAGCGCCCTTTCACCCCGTTGCCGCGGCTGCTCAGCGCCATCTTCCTGACCCCGGTGTCCCCCACCGCCTACCGGCGGCATCGCGGCAAGCCCCTCAACGACCGCTTCGTCGGTACCGGCCCCTATGCCCTCACCTTTTTCGCCGGCCAGCAGCAGCGGCTGACCCCCTGGCCCCGCTACTGGGGCAAGCGACCGCTCAACGCGGGCATTGACCTGGTGACCCTGAGCAACTCCACGGCCCTGTTCGGGGCCCTGCGCAGCGGCGAGGTCGACCTGCTGCTCAACAGCGGTCTGGAGATCGACCACCAGCAGGCCCTGCACCGGGACGCCGCCGCCGGTCGCCTGCGGGAGGCCGTCGGTCCGTCCCAGGAGATCGCTCTGGTTTCCCTCCTGACTGATCAGACGCCGCTGAACCGGCCCGGCCTGCGCCAGGCCGTGGCCCGCAGCCTCGATCGGGCCACCATCGTGCGGCGGGTGACCCTGGGGCTGCGCTCCCCCCAGCGGCAACTGGTGCCCCCTGGCCTCCCGGGTTCCGATCCCACCGCCTGGCCGGCCTACGACCCCGCCGGGGCCCGCGCTCTCTACCGCCAGGCGGGCTATTGCCAGGGGAAGGTGCTCACCCTGCCGCTCACCTATCGCTCCGACATCCCCACCGACCGTCTGTTTGCCCTCACCTGGCAGGCCCAGCTACGCCGTGACCTGGGCGACTGCGTGAAGCTCGAAGTGAGTGGCATGGAGTCGACCACCGCCTACTCCCAGCTCGACAAAGGGGCCCTGACAATGCTCTTTTACGACTGGATCGGTGACTATCCCGATGCGGAGAACTTCCTGATGCCGCTGCTGTCCTGCAGCAAGGCCGAGGGGGACCGTTGCCTCAAGGGCAACAGCGTCCTGGGCGGCAGCTTCTGGACGGCGCCGGGCCTGGAGACTGAGCTGCAGCGCAGCAGCCAGCTGGATGGCCCCGATCGGACCGCCCTGCTGGTGGCCATCCAGCGCCGCGTCGCCACGGCCAACCCCTATCTGCCGGTGTGGCTCAGCGCCCCGGCGGCCTGGGGCAGCCTGCGTGTCAGCCAGCCCCGCTTCGACGGATCCGGCCGGCTGCGGCTGGGCGAACTGCGCCGTCTGCCCACCGCCGACGGAGCCGGACTGCCATGAGCCGCCGTTCCGACCTGGCGCGTTACCTGGCCTCCAGGCTGGCCCTGGCACCGGTCATGCTATGGCTGATCGCTTCGCTGGTGTTCCTGCTGCTGCGGGTGGCCCCCGGCGATCCGATCGACGCGCTGCTGGGCACCCGTGCTCCCGAGGCGGCCCGCGCCGCCCTGCGGGCCCAGCTCGGCCTGGATCGCCCCCTGGCCGAGCAGTACGGCCGCTTCCTGGGCCACCTGCTGCAGGGCGATCTGGGCCAGTCCCTCACCAACGGCGAACCGGTGACCCGCCTCATCCAGGACAGCCTGCCGGCCAGCCTGGAGCTGGGGCTGGTGGCGCTGCTGCTGGCCGCCATCGTGGGTCTGGCGGTGGGGTTCAGCGGCATCGCCCGCCCCGAGGGGCGCCTCGATCTGGCCGGCCGGCTCTACGGCATCGGCACCTACGCCCTGCCCCCCTTCTGGGCGGCCATGGTGGTGCAGCTGGTGTTCGCCGTCTGGCTGGGCTGGCTGCCGGTGGGGGGGCGCTTCCCCGCCACCCTGATGCCGCCCCAGGGCACGGGCTTCTACCTGCTTGACAGCCTCCGGGCCGGCAATTGGGGCCAGCTGGCCGGCAGCCTGCGCCACCTGGCGCTGCCGGCGGCCACCCTGGGCCTGCTGCTAAGCGGTATCTTCACCAATGCCCTGCGGCTCAACCTGCGCCGTGCCCTCGGCTCCGACTACGTGGAGGCGGCCCGCAGCCGCGGCCTGAGCGAACGGCGCGTGGTGCTGCACCATGCCCTGCCCAACGCCCTGCTGCCCGTGCTCACGATCACCGGCATCACCGTGGCCTCCCTGATCGGCGGCGCCCTGCTGATCGAGGTCACCTACTCCTGGCCCGGCATCGCCTTCCGCCTGCAGGAAGCCATCGCCCAGCGCGACTACCCCCTGGTGCAGGGCATCGTCGTGGTCGTGGCGGCCCTGGTGGTGCTGGTGTCCGTGCTTGTCGACCTGGTGGTGGCCCTGCTGGACCCACGCATCCGCTTCTGAGTTCAGGGCTTCAGGCCGGCCTTCCAGCGCCGGGCGGCGGCGGCATCGAGCACATCGAGGGTGACCCCCTGGTGCACCCGTCGCTGGGCGGGCAGCAGCAGGGGCTGCTCCAGGGTGTGGAGGTACTCGGTGGTGAGGCGCAGCAGCGCCGATTGCACCCTGGCCGGATCCACCCCCACCAGCTCCGCATCGAGCTGGAAGAGCACCTCATCGGTGGGCATCAGCCGCACGGGGGAGAAGTGACTGCCGCCCTCCACCATCACCAGGCGACTGCGGGGATTCCGCCCCTGGAGAAACAGGCGCAGCTGCTCCTCCAGGGGGGGCGTCACCAGATCCAGGCTGCCCCCCACCATCAGCACCGGCACCTCGAGCGAGGCCAGGCCCCGACGGGGCCAGAGCAGGCTGCCGAAGCCGTTGAGCAGCACCAGCCCGCGCAGGTCGGCGGGGGCGGCGGAGCGCTCCGGCAGCTGGGTGCTGGGAAGCTGGCACTGCAGCAGCCGGGAAGGGTTGGCGATCGGCAGCCGATCGAGGGCCTTGCGGCAGCGCTCCCCCAGGCCGGGTTCCGGCACCACCCCGGCCGCCAGCAGGGCGGAGAGGCCCCCCATCGAATGGCCGAGCAGCACCACGCCCTTGCCCTGCACCGGCAGCTCACCCCGGCGCTGGGCCTCCAGCACCGCGTTGATGTCGGCGAGGCGGATGGCCAGGGTTTCGGCTCCCGGCGGGGGTCGCTGGCCGTCGAGGGCGGCCTTGAGGGCGGGGCCATCGCTGCCGGGGTGCTGCACCACCACCACAGGCCAGCCCCGTTCGGCCAGCTCACCGGCCAGCCAGCCGAACTGGTCGGCATTGCCCCCCAGCCCGGGCATCATCAAGAGCCAGGGCCGGTCTGGGGCCACGCTCCGCCGCAGACCCGCCGGGGACGGCACCGGCCAGATCTCCAGGGGAAGGGGCTGGGGGCGGTGCGCCACCACCAACCCCTGCCGGCGGGGCCTCAGGGAGGTGCCTTCGCCGAAGGCGAAGGGCACGGTGCGGCGCTCCGGCAGCGCCAGGGCCTGAAGACGCCGCAGGGCCTGGCGCTGCAGGTCGATCTGCTGGCGCCACTGCACGGCCAGATCGTAAAGGCCATCGAGCTGGAGGCTGAGCCGCTGCACCGGCAGGGCCCGCAGCAGGCCGATGGTGGAGACGTCCTGACGGGTCTCCAGCAGACGCCGCAGGGTGGTCTGCAGCACCGCCGTGGAGCTGCGGCCGTCGGAAGTGGTGAGCAGGTCGCCCAGGCGGGCCAGCATCTGGCTGCCCGCCCAGCTGTCGAGAAGCTGCTGGCCGAAGCTGGTGTCCCGCAGCAGGGGGGCACGCAGCAGGATCTTCAGGTCCTGGCGACTGCGGGGATCGAGCAGATCCAGCCAGACCGCCAGGTCGCCGCCGGCGTCGGGGCGCCCGCTCGGGCTCCTGGACCAGCCATCGAGCTGCTCCAGATTCAGCGGCAGCTCCAGGCCGTCAAAGCGGAGCTCCAGCACCTCGGCAGCACTGGCCGCCGTTGCCAGGCCCGGCACCGCGATCAGCAGACTGGCCAGCAGGCCCTTGAGTTGGCGAAGGCGGCGTGAGACAGGCACAGGGATGGGCCAGGGCGCGGTCCTGGTACACCCAGTTTCCAGCAGCCCTGCGCGAAGTGGCCCTGATCCGCACGATCGCCATGCTCGGGGCCGGTGGCGTGCTCTATCTGACGCCGATGGTGTTCCACCAGGCGCATTTCAGCGCCGGCAGGGTCACCGATGGACTGGCCCTGGCGGCCGTGGCGGGCACCCTGGGCCGGATCCTGAGTGGGCTGCTGCTGGATCGGGGCCTGAACTGTTCCGTGCCGGTGCTGCTGGCGGCCCTGATGGCCATCGCCGGCGACGCCCGGCTGATGGGCACAGGCTCCTTCGGCGGCTACCTGCAGGGACAGGTGCTGCTCGGCATGGCCATGGGGTTCTACTGGCCCGCGGTGGAACTGGCGGTGCCCCTGAGCTGCGCACCGATGCGCTCGGGGCGGGCCTTCGCCCTGGCCCGCAGCGCCGATGCCCTCGGCATCGCCACCGGGGCCCTGGTGGGGGCCGTGCTCGCCGGTCGGGGATGGCTGCGGGGCATCTATGCCGTGGACATCGGCTGCATGCTCCTGCTGCTGCTGGTGCTGTTGCGCCAGGGCCTGCCGGATCCCAGGCCCAGGGAGGCCCTGGCCCACCCCAGCCCCTGGGGCCAGTGGTTCTTCGGCCTGGTGCCCCTGCTGGCCATTGCGGTGCTGGCCACGGCGATGCCGGCCCTGATGCAGAGCGCCCTGCCCCTGGAGCTGGTGCGGGGCAGCCTGCAGCGCCGTGCCCTGCCGGTAAGCCTCGGGGCGCTCACCATCGGCCTGCAGCTGGGCCTGGTGCTGCTGCTGCAGTGGCCGGTGGGTCAGGCCCTGGCCCGGCGGCCGGTGACAATCGGCCTGAACCTCAGCCTGCTCAGCTTCGCCGCCGGCAACCTGCTGCTGGCGGCCTCCGCCTTCAGCGAACGGGGTCTGGCGCTGCTGCTGCTGGCCCAGCTGCCCCTGGCCTTGGGGATCACCGCCTTCCTGCCCACCGCCACCGAGGCGGTGGTGGAACGTTGCCCGCTGGAGCACCAGGGGCTGGCCATGGCCCTGCTCTCCCAGTGTTTCGCCATCAGCGGCTTCGGAGCACCGCTGCTCGCCGGTCGGCTGCTGGATGGCCAGGGGCATGGGGCCGGTCTGTGGCTGCTGATGGCCCTGGCCTGCCTTGGGGGTCTGCCGCTGGTGCGCGGCCTAGGCCCCCGCCGGGCGGTCGGCTGAGGCGGCCGCCTGCTTCTCGACCCAGGCCTCGTGGGGCAGGGGCTCGGTGCCGTACTCCCAGTCGTCGTAGTCGGGATCGTTACGGATGCGGCGGTGGATCTCCTTCTGGGCCTCGAAGTTGTGGGGGTGCTCAGGGGCCTCGCCCGCGGCGTCGGGCAGGGGAGACGGGGTCTCGGGATGGTCCGTTGCTGCCATGGCCCTGCGCTCCTGATGGAGACATCCTCGCCGATCACCCACCCCGCAGGCTGTCGAGGCGGTCGGCGTAGCCCGTGAGTTCGCCATAGCCCCGACCCCGCAGCGGCTGCTCACCGCGATGGCCCCCGTAGCGCAGGGCCCCCTCCCAATAGGTGGCCGAGGCGGTGCTCAGCTCCTGGTCGGCCATCTGTGGAGTGATCACCAGCTCCAGGTCCAGCCGCGGAATGGCGAGCGTCCAGGCCGCGGGGTAGCGGGCGCCGCTGCGGGGGCTGCGCCAGGTGGCCGTGATCGCGAGATCGTAGTCCTCGGCGCCCAGCTCCACCTCCCCATCCCCATCGATCCAGCGGCCACCGCTGAACGGTTCCTTGCCGCCATCCTCCCGGCGCAGGCTGTAGAGCATCAGGGCGGAGCCATCCTCAAACTGGGCGGAGAACCAGTCCCAGCCGACGGTGCCCGGGCTCAGGGCGCTGGTGGAGAACTCATGGTCCTTCCAGCTGACACCGTGGACGGCATGGTGGCGGCCCGCCACCGTGATCGTGCCCTCGGTGGGCTGCTGCACCAGGGAGTAATAGTGCGAGGCGTTGCCCGCTTCGGGCCCCTTGCGGCTGAGCCCCCCCTGGCCCTGGAGCACGGGGGGCCGGCTCTGGCGGAGGGTCAGGTCGATGGCCATGGCACCGGTGGAGGCCTGAAGCCGCACCCGCTCGGGGCCCTCGGCGCTGATGCGCCAGTCGTTGAGCCAGACCGCATAGGGATCGGCTTCGGCCCCGGCCAGGCCCAGGGAGCCGCGGGCGAAGCGCTCCTCCTGGAGGAAGGAACCGGCGGCGATGTCGCTGACCGTGAAATGGGCGGAGAAGACCTGGGGGGTGCGCCACCGGGAGCCGGCGCCCGTGGCCGTAGCCCCAGGCTCGGCGGGGGCAGCTGGGAGGTCGGGGGCCAGGGCCTGACGGAAGATCGTCAGCTGGTAGCCGAAGGGACGTCCGTCCTCGCCCTCCAGGTTGCCCGTGTAGTACCACCACTCGGTCCGGTACTCGGGATGGGGGCCGTAATCGGCGGGGAACTGCCAGTCCCGCGGGGTGAAGGCCCGCACGAATCTCTCCGGCTCCGGCGCCTCCCCCCAGCGGATACCGCTGCTGGCCCCGGCCGGGGCCGCTCCCGCCAGGTTCAGCAGCAGCACGGCCACCAGGGCCAGAAGGGTGCGCAGGGGATGGGGGTGGTTCATTCCTGCCGCAGCGCCTCGCTGATGGTCATGCGGCCGAGGCGCTGGGCCGGGTAAAGACCGGCCAGCAGCGCGGCACCCACCGCGACCAGCAGGGACTGCACGAAGAAGCGGGGCTCCAGGGCGATCTGCAGGGTCCAGCCGAAGGAGCGAACGTTGATCACATGGACCAGGACCCAGGCCAGCCCATAACCCAGGGGCATCGAGCAGGTGCCGGCCAGCAGCCCCATCAGGCCAGTCTCCAGCAGGGTGAGGCGCCCCAGCTGTTGGGGTGTCATGCCGGTGGCCCGCAGCACGGCGAACTCCCGGCCCCGCTCCAGCTGCAGGCTCATCAGGGTGCTGAAGATACCGATGAAGGCCACCACCACCGTCAGCAACTGCAGCGCGCCGGTGATGGCGAAGGTGCGATCGAAGATCTCCAGCGAACCCTGCCGCAGGGAGCCATTGGTCTGCACCAGCAGGCTCTGGCGGGAACCGAAGCCCTGCCGCAGCTCTGCCGCCACCGCATCGGCATCGGCGCCAGGGGCCAGAAACAGGCCGAGGGAGGCCACGCTGTCGTCGTGCCAGAGCTCCGCCACCTGGGCGCGGTCCATCAGCACGCTGCCGCGATCGGAGGAATAGTCGTAGAAGACGGCGACCACCGGGAAGCTCCTCTCGCCGTCAGGGGTTTCGAGCCTGACCTGCTCGGGAATCGCGCTCTGGCCGTCGCGCAGGTAGACGGCCTCCGAAAGGATCACACCCTCTCTGGCCGCCAGGGCGGCGAAGGGGTCGTCAAGGCCCGGGCGGACCCAGGCATAGGGCCGGCGGCCGGCGGACACATCGCCGCCGGCGGCGATCAAGGTGATGTCCCGGTCCTGGTCGACCAGGTGCACATCAAAATTGTTGTAGGTGACCATGGCCCGCAGGTCGGGACGCTCGGCGATGTCCCCGACGATGGAGGGGTCCACCTTGCCCAGCACCCGGTTGGCCGTGGTGCTGGGCGGGGAGACGAACAGGTCGGCCTGGAGGGTCTGGTCGAGCCAGGTGACCACCGTGCCCCGGAAGGAGCCGATCATGATCGAGAGGCCCACAATCACGGACACCGCCACCATCAGGGCCGCAACGGCCACCGCCGTGCGGCTGAGGGAGCGCAGGATGTCGCGGGGGGCCAGTCGGACCACCACCCCCAGTCCCCGGCTGCCCCAGCCCAGGCCCTGCATCGCAGCGACGAGCACCGGCGGCATCAGCAGGGCGGCACCCATCAGCAGGGCGAACAGGCCGGCGAAAGCGGGCACCAGGCCGCGGCTGTCCCAGCGCAGCAACAGCACCCCCAGGCTGCCGCAGAGGAGCGCCGCCAGCAGGAACCAGGGCAACAGCCTCTGCCAGCCGGCCTCCAGGCTGGAACGCTGCAGGGTCATCTGGGGCGGTGTGGCCATCGCCTCCCAGGCGGGCAGGGCTGAGGCCAGCAGCGCCGAAGCCACCCCCACCAGCATCCCCTTGGCCAGGGTGAACCCCGACAGGCTGATCTGCCGCACCGAGACCACGAAGTAGAAGTCGTTGATCGTCTGGGTGATCAGGCCGACGACGGTGCGCCCCAACAGCACCCCCAGGGCCAGACCCAGCAGGGACCCCACCAGGCTGAACAGGGCCGCCTCCCCCAGGATCAGGGTGAACAGCTGGCCCCGGGTCACCCCCAGGCAGCGCAGCACCCCGAACAGGCTGCGGCGCTGCACCACGCTGAAGGTGACCGTGTTGTAGATGAGAAAGATGCCCACCACCATGGCCAGCAGGCTCATGGCGGTGAGGTTGAGCTCGAAGGCGGCCGTCATCTGCTGGACGGCGTTGCCGCGGGCCGCCGCCGTCTCCAGCTTCAGCCCCGCAGGCAACCAGGCGCGGATGGCCTGCTCCTGGGCAGCGTCCTGGAGCATCAGATCGATGTGGCCCAGCGCCGGGGCCGCAGGGGCGCCGGCGGGAGCAAGCAGCTCCTGGGCGGTGGCGATGTCAACCAGCAGCAGGGACTCCAGCCCGCGGCCCTCCAGGGCCGAACCACTGCTGACGCTGCCCACCAGCCGCAGGGCCGACGTCCGCCCGGCCAGATCCAGGTGGAGGGTGCCCGAGTCGTCGGTGGCGCCGGGATGGAGTCCGAAGCGCGCGGCGGTGTCGGCGGCGATCACGGCCGTGCCGGGCTCAGTGAGGAAGGGTACGAAGCCCCTGCCGCCCGCTTTGCCGCCGCCTTCTTCACCATGGCCTCCTTCACCATCGCCCCCTTCACCATTGCCTTGACCGCCCAGCAGGCCGCGGAAGGGACCCTCGCTGAACAGATCGACCCCCACCAGCCGCAGCAGCTCCCCGTCCAGCTCCTCGGCCCGGCCGTAGGCCTCGATCACCGGCGCGGCGGGGATCTCCGGGAAGCGGCGGCGCAGCTCCACGAAGGTGCTGTCGGGAACGCCAGCGGGCCCGATCGCCACCAGGCGGTGGCTGGTGCGGCCGGTGATGGCGTCGGTGGAGAGGGAGAAGGCCCGCTGGGCCGAGCCGCTGGCCAGATCGATCGACACCAGCATCGCCACCCCCAGGGCGATGCCCAGGATGCAGAGCAGGTACTGGAGCGGGCGGCGCCGCCAGCGCCGGGCCGCGAGGCGCCACAGGGGCCCGTTGCGGACCACGGGCGGTGCATCCCCTTGGCTCATGCCGCCACCGCAGCCGCAGGGGCGGACGTTTCGAGCAGATGACCCTCCTGCACCCGCAGCACCCGGTCGGCCCGGCCGGCGATGGCCCCGTTGTGGGTGGCCATGATCAGGGTGCGGCCCTGCTGGCGGGTGAGGTCGATCAGCAGCTGCAGCACCTGCTCGCCGGTGTGTTCGTCGAGGTTGCCGGTGGGCTCGTCGGCCAGGATCAGCAGGGGCTGGTGCAGCAGGGCGCGGGCGATGGCCACGCGCTGCTGCTGGCCGCCGGAGAGCCGGTCGGGCCTGGTGGAAGCGCGGTCGGCCAGTCCCACCCCGCCGAGCAGGTCGCGGGCGGCGCTCTCCAGGGCGGGCCTGGGCCGGCCGGCCAGCTCGCCGGGCAGGGTGACGTTCTCCAGCACCGAGAGGGTGGGGATGAGATGGAAGAACTGGAAGATGAAGCCGATGTGGTCGCGGCGGAACAGGGTGCGGTTCCGCTCGTCGAGGGCCGTGAGGTCCACCCCGCCGATCCCCACGCTGCCGGAGGAGGGGGTGTCGAGGCCACCGATCAGGTGCAGCAGGGTGCTCTTGCCGCTGCCGCTCTGGCCCAGCAGGACCACGAACTGGCCGGGGGCGATGGTCAGGTCGACGGCCTGCAGCACCGTTCGCTCGCTTTCCCCCTCCTGGAATCGCTTGCTGAGCCCCCGCAGTTCGATCGCGGCAGACGGGGGCGCAGCAGGGGGTGCGGCAAAGGGCGCGTCAAGCATTCAGCCAACGGCCTGGCGGCCACCACCTAGGGAGCCGGACCAAGGTAGGGAGGCGGCGCCGCTCACCGGGAGCCGTCGCTGAACCAGCGTGCCAGGGCGGACACGTCCTCGTCGCCATGGCCCGCCGCGATCAGGTCGTCCTCCATCGCCGCCACCAGACCGGCCACCGGCAGCCCCAGGCCCCCGGCGGCGGCGGCCTCCAGGGCGATCGCCAGATCCTTGCGATGCAGCCGCAGGCGGAACCCGAGCGGGAACTCGCCCCGCAGCATGGCACCGCCGCGGTGCTCCAGGGCCCAGGAGCCGGCGGCCCCACCGAGCAACGCCTGCCGCACCTCCTCCATCGGCAGGCCAAGCCGCTGCCCCAGGGCCAGGGCCTCGGCCACCGCCGCGTAGCTGCCCGCAACCAGCACCTGGTTGACGGCCTTCGCCGCCTGGCCCGCCCCCACCGGCCCGATTGCCGTGATCTTGCGGCCCACGGCCTCCAGCAGGGGCCGGGCTCGCTCCAGGTCGGCGGCCGCTCCCCCCACCAGCACCGAGAGGGTGCTGGCCCGGGCCCCCTCGGTGCCGCCGGTCACCGGCGCATCCAGGTAGGCCACACCGCGAGCGGCCAGGGCGGCGGCCATGGCCCGGGACGTCTCCGGCGCGATGGTGGAGAAATCGACCACCAGAGCCCCGGGCGCCAGGCCGGCCACGGCAGCGATGGCGGCACCGTCGCCCCCCTCACCCAGCAGCACCGCCGCCACCGCCGCGTCGTCGCTCAGACAGAGGGCCACCACATCGGCCCCGCGGGCTGCCGCCGCCGGGGTGGCCGCCCGCCGGGCCCCGGCCTCAGCCAGGGGCAGCTCCCGCTCACGGCTGCGGTTGTGGACCGTGAGCGGATAGCCCTGCGCCAGCAGGTTGGCGGCCATCGGAGCGCCCAGGGCCCCCAGGCCGATGAAACCGACGGGTGTGGCCACGGGGGCGACGTCAGACGTTGAACAGGAACTCCATCACATCGCCCTCGGCCACCACATACTCCTTGCCCTCGCTGCGCAGCCAGCCCCGGTTGCGGGCTTCCGCCAGGGTGCCGGCCTCCAGCAGCTGGCCATAGGCGATGGTCTGGGCCCGGATGAAGCCCCGCTCGAAGTCGGTGTGGATCACACCGGCCGCCTGGGGGGCGGTCATGCCGGCGGTGATCGTCCAGGCGCGGGTTTCCTTCTCGCCGGTGGTGAAGTAGGTGCGCAGACCCAGCAGGCGGTAGGTGGCACGGATCAGGCTCTGCAGGCCGCCCTCGCTCACCCCCAGCCCGGCCAGGTAGTCGGAGCGCTCCTCGGCAGCCAGATCCACCAGTTCAGCCTCCACCTGGGCGGAGATGCGCACCGCTTCGGCCCCCTCCCGGGCGGCCAGGGCCTCGACGGCGGCCACCCAGGCATTGCCCTCTGCCAGGTCGTCCTCACTGACGTTGGTGGCATAGATGATCGGCTTGCCGGTGAGCAGGCCCAGGTTGCGCACCAGGGCCTGCTCCTCCTCGTTCAGGGTCACCCGCCGCACGGCGCCGCCCTGCTCCAGTTCCGCCTGCAGCCTGGCCAGAGCTGCGTCCTCCGTGGCGGCCTCCTTGCTGGTGCGCATCTGCTTCTTGAGCCGCTCGCGCCGCTTCTCGATCTGGGCCAGATCCGCCAGCCCTAACTCCAGGTTGATGATCTCGGCATCCCGCTCCGGATCGACGCTGCCGGAGACGTGAATCACGTCGTCATCATCAAAGCAACGCACCACGTGGACGATCGCGTCCACCTCGCGGATGTTGGCCAGGAACTTGTTGCCCAGACCCTCCCCCTGGCTCGCCCCCTGCACCAGGCCGGCGATGTCCACGAATTCAACGCGCGTCGGCACGATCTCCTTCGAACTGGAGAGGTCGGAGAGCTTCTGCAGGCGCTCATCGGGCACCGCCACCACCCCCACGTTGGGCTCGATGGTGCAGAAGGGGAAGTTGGCCGCCTGGGCCTGGGCGTTGGCCACCAGGGCGTTGAACAGAGTCGACTTGCCCACGTTGGGCAGCCCGACGATTCCGGCTTTGAGCATCGGCGAAATCTAGGGGTCACCGTGCCAGGGACCGTTCGGTCTCCCGCCGTCCACAGCCGCTGCCCAGGCAAGCGAAACTGTCGACAGCGAAACGCCGGCCCATTCCCGCCCTCACCCCCCTGCCGCCGGCCCCCACTCCGACCCGGAGCCCGGCGCCGCCGGCCACCCCCGTGACGGCCAAGCGTCGTTCCCGTCGTCGCCTCTGGATCGGCGTGGCGGTGAGCCTGGCCCTGCTGGCCTCCGCCGGGATCTGGCAACGGCAACGGATGCAGGCCGGCCGCGACCTGGCCCCGTTCACCGTGGTGGCCCGCGAAGGATCCCTGCCCGGGGTGATCACCGCCAGCGGTGAACTGGATGCCGTCCAGCGGGTGAACGTCAGCCCCAAGCGTCAGGGCACCCTGCTGCAGCTGATGGTCGACGAGGGCGACACGGTGCGCAAGGGCCAGCCCCTGGCGCTGATGGACGACGGCGACCTGCGCGACCGCTTGATGGAACTGCAGGCCAACGTGCAATCGGCGGAGGCGGAGCAGCGCCGCAGCGACAGCGAGCTGCGCCGTAACGAACCCCTGTTCGGCCAGGGGGCCATCAGCCTCGACACGATGAATCGCTTCCGCTCCGAGGCGGAGGTGCGGCGCCTGGCCACCGCCGCGGCCCGGCAACGGCTCCGGCAGCGGATGGTGGAGAAGGACGAGCTGATTGTGAGGGCCCCCTTCGACGGGGTGATCAGCCAGCGCTACGCCGAGCCCGGCGCCTTCGTCACCCCCACCACCACCGCTTCGGCCACGGCCGGCGCCACCAGCTCCTCGATCGTGGAGCTCTCCGAGGGCCTGGAGGTGGTGGCCAAGGTGCCCGAGAGCGACATCGGTCGGCTGAAGGTGGGCCTGCCCGCCAGCGTGCGGGTCGATGCCTTCCCGGACCGTCGCTTCCTGGCCCGGGTGCGCCAGATCGCCCCCCGGGCGGTGAAGACCAACAACGTCACCTCCTTCGAGGTGAAGCTCAAGCTGGACAATCCAGCGCCGGAACTGCGCATCGGCATGACCGCCGACATCGATTTTCAGACCGGCACCCTCCAGGCCAGGACAGTGGTGCCCACCGTGGCAATCGTCACGGAGGACGGCCGTCCTGGTGTGCTGCTGGTGGGCAAAGGTCAGGAACCGACGTTCCAGCCGGTGGAGCTGGGAGCGAGCAGCGGCAAGGACACCCAGATCCTCACGGGCCTGGAGAGCGGCACCCGGGTGTTCATCGATCTGCCCCCCTGGGCCAAGAAGCGCCCCTAGGCGGCGCCCATGCCCAGGTAGCGGCGCGCCGCCTCCACGATCCGGCCACTGGCCGCGCCATCACCGAAGGGATTGTGGGCACGGGCCATGGCCTGGTAGGCCTCCTGGTCCTCCAGCAGCCGGCTGCCCTCCGCCAGGATCTCGCCACTGTCGGTGCCGATCAGCTTCGCGGTGCCGGCCGCCACCGCCTCGGGCCGTTCGGTGGTGCGACGCAGCACCAGTACGGGCTTGCCCAGGGCAGGTGCCTCTTCCTGCAGGCCGCCGGAATCGGTGAGCAGCAGGGTGCAACCGCGCATGGCGGCAACGAGCCGGTCGTAATCGAGGGGTTCGGTGAGGAAGGCGCGGGGATGGGAGCCGAGCAGGGCCTGCAAGGGCTCGCGCACCGTGGGATTGCGATGCAGCGGCAGCAGCAGGGCGGTGTCGGGGAAGCGCTCCAGCAACGAGAGGAAGCCTTGGCCGATGTCGAGCAGCCGCTCGCCCCAGTTCTCACGGCGGTGCACCGTGGCCAGCAGCACCCGTTGGTTCTGCCAGTCGAGCCCGGGCAGGTCCCAGTCGGGAGCGGTGCGGGCCATCAGCAGCAGGGCATCGATCACCGTGTTGCCGGTGGTGAGGATCTCGCCCACCACCCCCGAGGCCTTCAGGTTCGCCGCCGACTGGGTGGTGGGGGCGAAGTGGAGGCGGGCCAGCTGGGAAATCAGGCGCCGGTTGGCTTCTTCAGGGAACGGATCGAGCAGGTCGTTGGTGCGCAGGCCGGCTTCCACATGGCCAACGGGGATCTGTTCGTAGAAGGCGGCCAGGGCACTGGCGAAAGCTGTGGTGGTGTCGCCCTGGACCAGGACGAGGTCGGGACGGTGCGCTTCGAACTCCTCCTTCAGCCCCTGCAGCGCCGCGCAGGTGACATGGGTGAGCGTCTGTTTCGGTGCCATCAGCGCCAGATCGTGGTCGGCGCTCAGGTCGAACAGCCGCATCACCTGGGTGACCATCTCACGGTGCTGCCCCGTGAGCACCACCCGGGTGCGGAACTCCTGGGCCCGCTGAAACGCCAGGATCACCGGCGCCAGCTTGATGGCCTCCGGGCGCGTGCCCAGAACGATGCTGACCAGGGGCTGTGGAAACACGGGCCGAAGCGGGTGATTGGATCCTAGGGAGCCCCCGATCGCCCCTCTCCAACGGCAGAGGCCGCAGCTCCACGCTGATGTTCACAGGGGCGAATCCGCACCTAGAGTTTTGGCTTAGAACCGAGCCTTTCAACTGGATCGCCGGTCCGTTTTGTCGAGTTCTTCCATGCCACAGGCGCCACCTCCACCCCCTCCCGTGGGCGTCAACCCGGCGATGGCGGTCCGGTCGGCCCAGGGCCCGCCGATAGCCGCAGATGGCGGATCTCCGCCGACACTGGAACAGATCGTTCGGGTGGCTTTCGAACGCAATTTCTCCGATGTTCACCTTGGCGTTGGTGAAAAACCAAGGTTCCGCTATCGCGGCGACATGATTCTGGCCGGTTTGGATGTAACCGATGCCGGCACATTCCGAGACTGGTTGCGGGAGATCATGGAACCCGCACAGATCGACCGCTTCGTCCAGCACAAGGAGCACGACGGATCCTTCGCTTTCGGCTTCGTGCGGGTAAGGATCAACCTGCTCGAATCACTGCAGGGCCCGGCGATGGTTCTGCGATTGATTCCGCAGGATGTTCCCACCATTGACGAGCTCAACCTGCCCCAGGTGCTCAAGGATCTGGCCCAGCGGCCGAAGGGCATGCTCTTGGTCACCGGACCCACCGGTTCAGGCAAGAGCACGACCCTGGCGGCGATGATTGACCACATCAATCGCACGATGAAACGCCATATCCTCACCATCGAGGATCCAGTCGAATTCGTGCATCAGAGCCGTGAGTCCCTGATTCGCCAGAGAGAACTGGGCACCCACACCAAGTATTTCAAGACAGCCCTGCGGGCGGCGCTGCGGGAGGATCCCGATGTGATCCTGGTGGGAGAGATCCGCGACCAGGACACCCTCACCACCGCGATTGAGGCCTCCCAGACCGGCCACCTGCTGCTGGGGACCCTGCACACCAACTCAGCCGTGCGCTCCGTCGAGAGGATGCTTGGGATGTACCCACCCGATGAGCAGGACATCGTCCGGCGGGCCGTGGCTGATTCACTGCTGGGGGTGATCTCCCAGGGACTGATCAAAACGGTGGATGGCAAGCGGGCGTCCTACCACGATGTTTTCATCAACACCGACGCCTGCAAGGACTACATCCTGAGGGCCAATCTTGATGAGATCGAAGCGATCATGGCCCGCAGCGGTTTCGACGGCATGATCACTGCCAATCAATACCTGGCCAATTTGGTTTCAGCCGGAAAGGTGAACCCTGAAGAAGCTCTGGCGGCCAGCCTCAGACCCGGTGAACTGGCCCAGACCCTGCGGGGTCGGACCTGAGGGGTCAGCCCCCAGCCAGACGTACGAGCAACAGAACCCCCAGACCCACGGAGAGCCCAAGCATGGCCAGGCGGCCATTCCAGATCTCGGCCTGAGGGGTGAAGCCGCGACGCCAGGCGTTGAGTTCCTGTTGGGACACGGGTTCCGTGTCGCTGAGGGACGTGTCAACCTGCTCAATGGGCAGGGGGTTCGCGGGGGCCATGGGGCCGGACCATCAAGCGATCCACCCACATTAAGGGCATCAAAAGGGTGGCTGTGGCGCATAGAGCCTGCCGGCCTGCTCCAGGGGGAGCCGGGCCGCCACCCCCAGGGCGATCCCGCTGCGCCCGCCGGCGTCGAAGCGCTCGATCGCCGCCAGGCCCACCATGGCGGCGTTATCGGTGCAGTAGGCCAACGGCGCGACACGCCAGCCAAGCCCCCGGGCGGCAGTGGCCTCGGCCATCCCTCGCCGCAGCCGCCGGTTGGCGGCCACACCCCCCACCAGCACGATGGTCTGGAGGCCCGCTTCGACGGCGCAACGGCAGCTGCGCTCCACCAGCACCTCGGCCACCACCTGCTCGAAGCTTGCTGCCAGGTCGGCCACCGGCAGGCTGCCCCCCTCCTGGCTGAGGGTCTGCACCTGGCGCAACACGGCCGTCTTGAGTCCGCTGAAACTGAAGTCGTAGGGATGGAAGCCCCCCTGGGGCAGGGAAACCCTCCCCTTCGGAAAGCGGAAGCGGCCCGGATCGCCGTTCATCGCCGCCGCCTCGATCGCCGGCCCACCCGGGTAGCCCAGCCCAAGAAGGCGGGCCACCTTGTCGAAGCATTCCCCGGCGGCATCGTCACGGCTGCGCCCCAGGCGGACGTAACGCCCCGGAGCCTCGACCCTCACCAGCTCGGTGTGGCCACCACTCACCAACAGCACCAGGTAAGGCCCCTCCGGCAGCGGCTCACCCAGGTGCACCGAGCAGAGATGGCCCTCCAGGTGGTGCACCCCCAAAAACGGCTTGTCATGCAGCCGCGCCAGGGTGCGCGCCGTCACCGACCCCACCAGCAGGGCCCCCGCCAGGCCAGGGGCGACTGTGGCGGCGATGGCATCGAGGTCGGCCATGGCCAGACCGCTCTGCTCCAGCACCTGGGCGATCAGGGCCGGCAGCGCCTCCACATGGCGACGGGAGGCGATCTCCGGCACCACCCCGCCCCAGCGCGCGTGCTCCTCCATCTGGGAGGCAACGGCCCCCGCCAGCACCCGTCGTCCGGACACGATCGCCGCCGCTGACTCGTCACAACTTGTTTCGAGGGCCAGAACCGTGCTCATGCTCCCTGGAGAGCTCCCCTACTGTCCGCACGAGCCATCCTGCCCCGCGGCAGTTCCACCGCGGCCCCTCTCCATGCGCCGTCTTCTCTCCAGTCGTTCCTTCGCCATCAGGGCCTTCGCCCTTGTGGCGTCCGTGTTCCTGCTCTTCGGCTTCGCCCCCTCGGCCCGGGCCGACATCGGCGGACTCACCCCCTGCAGCGAGACTCCCCGGTTCCAGCAGCGCGCCGCCGGAGCCAAGACCGACCAGGCCAAGGCCCGCTTCGCCATGTACGGCCAGGCCCTCTGCGGGACCGATGGCCTGCCCCACCTGATCGTCGACGGACGCTGGAATCACGCCGGTGACTTCACGATCCCCGGCATCGCCTTCCTGTATATCGCCGGCTGCATCGGCTGGGCCGGCCGCACCTACCTGCAGGCGGTCAGCGGTGCCAAGGACGCCAACATGAAAGAGATCCAGATCGATCTGGCCCTGGCCTTCAAGAGCACCCTGGCCTCCGCCACCTGGCCCCTGGCGGCCTTCAAGGAACTCACCAGCGGCAAGCTGCTCGAGGACGACAGCAAGGTGACGGTCTCCCCCCGCTGAGGGCGCCCAACCCTCCCGCCAAGCCTTCCTTCCCCCAGCGTCCTCCGTGACCCTGGTCACTCCCCTTCCTCACAGTCCTTCCATGAAGAAGTTCCTCACCACCGCCCCGGTCTTCGCCGCCATCTGGTTCGGCATCACCGCCGGGATCATGATCGAGTTCAACCGTTTCTATCCCGATCTGCTGTTCCACCCGCTCTGAAGCGGGATTGAGAGCCACATCATCAGGGCGACCCACGGGTCGCCTTTTTCATGGCCGTTCAGGGCAGCGGGGTCGCCGCGGTGTCGAGGCCCACGAGGCGCTCCAGTTCGGCCACCGCCGCCTCCAGATCGCCGTTGACCAGGACCGCATCGAACTCGGCCTCCGCCTCCAGTTCCACCCGGGCCCGGGCCAGGCGCTTCTGGATCGCCTCCTCGCCATCGGTGCCCCGGCCCCGGATGCGGCGCTCCAGTTCCACAAAGCTCGGCGGCTTGATCAGCAGCTGGAAGGCCGACGGAAACGTGCGCCGCACCTGACGGGCCCCCTCCAGTTCGATCTCCAGCAGCACCGGCTGGCCCTGGGCGAGATGCTCTTCCACCGGCCCACGGGGGGTGCCGTACAGGTGTCCGGCGAAGGCGGCCCATTCCAGAAAGCCGTCGGTGGACACCCGTTGCTCGAAGTCCGGCCGGGTCAGGAAGAAATAGTGCTGGCCATCGATCTCCCCGGCGCGGGGGGGCCGGGTGGTGGCTGACACCGACAACCAGAGACCCGGATGGCGCTGCAGCAGCCGGGCCACCAGGGTGCCCTTGCCCACCCCGCTGGGGCCGGTGATCACCGTGAGTCGACCGTAGGAGGGGGGGGCTGGCATGGATCGCTGGCGCTGGGGCGCACAGTAGGGGTGGACCGCATTGGAGGCGATGGCCCCATCCCCGCCCATCCAGGCCATGGATGTGACCAGCCTGCGCGCCGTGCTGGTCGAGATGCGCCGCGGCCTGCTGCCCAGCCGCTTCGAGAAGGCCCAGCAGCCCGATGCCCAACGGTTGCAGCTCGGCCTGCGCAGCCTGAAGGGAACCCTGTGGCTGGAACTCAGCTGGCTGGCAGAGGCGCCACGCCTGCTGGCCATTGACCCGCCGCTGCGGCTGGGGGCTGGCAGCACCCTGGCCCAGCAGCTGCAACACGGCCTGCGGGGGCTGGCCCTGGTGAGCCTGG
Organism: Synechococcus sp. UW140; assembly: GCA_943372935.1. Classification (GTDB taxonomy): domain Bacteria; phylum Cyanobacteriota; class Cyanobacteriia; order PCC-6307; family Cyanobiaceae; genus Cyanobium. Next base: position 223,625 of record CALSAP010000002.1, on the reverse strand, counting down.
AGCAGCAGGGCTGGGAGCGGGTGGTGGCCCTGGGCTTCGCCCCCAGGCCCGGTGAGCCGATCGCCAGGCAGCTGGTGCTCGAGGTGATGGGTCGCCACAGCAACCTGTTCCTGCTGGATGAGGACGGGCGGGTGATCACCCTGGCCCGCCAGGTCCGCCAGGACCGGTCGCGCCTGCGGCCGATCGGCACCGGCGATGCCTACGTACCTCCGCCGCCCATGGCCGGCGAACCTCCGCGGCTCCAGGAGGATTTCGCCTCCTGGCAACGGCGCCTCAGCCTGTTGCCCCAGACGGTCGGCCAGGCGCTGATGGGCGCCTACCAGGGGGTCGGCCCAGCCCTGGCCCGCCAGTTGGCGGACGCCTGGCTGCCCTTACCGGTGGAAACCCTCCAAGTCGAGCAGTGGCAACGGCTCTGGCAGCGGTGGCGCCTCTGGTTGGAGACGGTGGAGCAGGAACGGTTCGCCCTGGGCTGGGGCGGCCCGAGCGACTACCGCTGCTGGGATCCCGAAGCAGTGGCGACCGCGGCCACCCCCTGGGTGATCAACCGGGGACTGGCGGGCTACTACGACGATCGGCTGGGCCGTCGGGAGCTGGAACAGCGGCGGGCAAGTCTGCGGCAGCGCCTCCAAACCGCTGCGGCACGGGAGCGCCGCAATGCCGACCAACAGCAGGCCTTGCTGGCGGCAGTGCCCGGCAGCGAGGCGATGCAGCGCCGGGCCGATGGCCTGCTGAGCCTGCCGGCGCCCTCCAGGGATCAGGTCGATGAAGCCCAGCGCCTCTACCGCCAGGCCCGCAAGCTGCGTCGCTCCTTGGCCGCGATCACCTCCCGGCTGGAGCTGCATCAGCAGCGGCTGGCCGCCATCGAAACCAGCCTCACCTTCCTGGAGCAGGCGGAGAACGGGGCCCAGCTCGCCGCCGTGGAGGAGGACCTGCCCGTCCTGCTGCCCGCCCGTGAGGGCCAGGGGCCCGGGCCCTCACGGCGCCTGCGGCGGGGAGCGGCCGGCAGCGCCCCTGCTCCCCTGGAACTGCGCAGCAGCGGTGGCCTGCGCCTGCAGGTGGGCCGCAACCATCGCCAGAACGAGTGGATCAGCCTGCAGCAGGCCCGGCGCGGTGACCTCTGGTTCCATGCCCAGGAGTGCCCGGGCAGCCATGTGGTGCTGAAGGGCTCAGAGGGCACCCCCAGCGACGAGGACCTGCGGGAGGCGGCCGACCTGGCGGCCCACTTCAGCCGGGGCCGGGCCAATGGCCGGGTGCCGGTGGTGATGGTGCCGACCAGCGACCTGCAGCGCATCGCCGGTGCCGGCCCCGGCACGGTGCGCCACCGCGGCGGCACGGTGCTGTGGGCGGTGCCCGATCGGGCCGCTGGCCGGCTGGCGGAGCCCCCTAGGCTGCCGGGATCGGAACAGCCATGAGCGACTCCATCCCCGAGGACAATTTCCCCGGCGAGGTGCAGATGAGCCTGGTGGAGCACCTCGAGGAGCTCCGCCGTCGCGTCCTGCGCAGCCTGCTGGCGGTGGTGGTCGGTGCCGCCGTCTGCCTGGTGGGGGTGCGGCCGCTGGTGAAGCTGCTGGAGGTGCCGGCCGAAGGCATCCGCTTCCTGCAGCTGGCCCCGGGCGAATTCCTGTTTGTGTCCTTGAAGGTGGCCGGCTACGCGGGGCTCACCCTGGCCCTGCCCTACGTGCTCTTCGAGGCCCTGGCCTTCGTGCTGCCGGGGCTCAGCCGGCGGGAACGTCGGCTGGTGGCCCCCGCCGTCGCCGGCTCCACGGTGCTCTTCGCCGCCGGTCTGGCCTTCGCCTGGTGGGCCCTGGTGCCGGCGGCCCTGCGCTTCCTGGTGTCCTACGGCGCCGATGTGGTGGAGCCGATCTGGTCGATCGAGCGCTACCTCGACTTCGTGCTGCTGTTGATGGTGGCCACGGCCCTGGCCTTCCAGCTGCCGGTGCTGCAGTTGCTGCTGGGCGCCCTCGGGCTGATCGACTGGCGCACGATGCTGGGCGCCTGGCGCTGGGTGGTGCTGGTGGCGGCTCTGGCCGGGGCGGTGCTGACGCCCTCCACCGACCCGATCACGATGCTGCTGCTGACCGGGGCGATCACAGCCCTGTACCTGGTGGGGGTGGCGCTGGTGGCCCTGGCCGAGGGGCTTCGGCCCACCCCATCGCCCTCCACCTGAGGCTCAGGCTCAGAGCATGAACTCGCTGGCGCGCCCCGCCGGCAGCTCCAGGGGCAGGGAGAGGGCCTTGCCCAGCCGGGGCTTGTCGTTGGTGGTCTTGAGCCAGTGGCGCACCTGGGCAGCCACACCGAGTCCATTGAGGGAGCCCACCAGCTCCTCAAGATGCTCATCGAAGGCCTGGGGCGTGAGTGGGAAGGACTGCTGCTCTAGGTAGCACCACATCACATGCAGATACAGGCGACCACGACGCTGAACCAGCTGCAGGTCGTAGGTGGCCTGCCAGCGCGTTCGCAACAACTCCAGCAGTTCCTCCCGGCGAAGCGGCTCAGCTGGGGTCATGGCGGCAGGCGCACTCCACAACAGCATGTTGCAGGCGGCCTGCGGCGGGTGCGGCTCGGACCCGGGCCGGGAAGGGCAAGGTTCATAATGGGCGCCACGTCAATCGGTCACACCGCGCCGTTCCCTATGACCCAGATTCCTGCGGCCTCCTCGAACGGCGGTGGTGCTGATGTACCCGGAATGGGCCGCCGGCAGTTCATGAACCTGCTGACCTTCGGCTCCGTCACGGGGGTGGCCCTGGGTGCCCTCTACCCCGTGGTGAACTACTTCATCCCGCCGAAAGCCGCCGGCAGCGGAGGCGGCGTCACCGCCAAGGACGAGCTGGGCAACAGCGTCACCGCCACCGGCTGGCTGGCCACCCACAAGGAAGGTGACCGCAGCCTGGTGCAGGGTCTCAAGGGTGACCCCACCTACCTGCTGGTGGAGGGTGGCGAGGCCATCGGCGACTACGGCATCAACGCCATCTGCACCCACCTGGGCTGTGTGGTGCCCTGGAACAGTGGCGCCAACCGGTTCATCTGCCCGTGCCACGGCAGCCAGTACGACGCCACCGGCAAGGTGGTGCGCGGCCCTGCTCCCCTCTCCCTGGCCCTGGCCCACGTCAGCGTCGAGAACGACAACGTGTTCCTCAGCCCGTGGACCGAAACCGACTTCCGCACCGGCGAGAAGGCCTGGTGGGCGTGATCGGCGCCTGAATCTCCCTCCCACGCTTCCCTCTCCGACGCCCGCCACCTCCACCCCCATGCGCCGCTTCCTCTCCCCCCTGTTCGGCACCCTCCTCACCCTCAGCCTTTCGGTGGGCGTGCTCCTTCTTGGGGCCAGCCCCAGCTGGGCCTATCCCTTCTGGGCCCAGCAGAACTACGCCTCCCCGCGTGAAGCCACCGGCAAGATCGTCTGTGCCAACTGCCATCTGGCCAAGAAGGCCACCCGGGTGGAAGTGCCCCAGGCGGTCTTCCCCGACACGGTTTTCAAGGCGGTGGTCGAAATCCCGTATGACACCTCGGTGCAGCAGGTGTCCGGCAACGGCAGCCCCGCCGGCCTCAACGTGGGTGCCGTGGTGATGCTCCCCGATGGCTTCACCCTGGCTCCCCAGGACCGGCTCAGCGATGAGCTCAAGGAGGAAACCGCTGGGGTCTACTTCACCCAGTACAGCGACGATCAGCCCAACATCCTTCTTGTGGGCCCGATCCCCGGTGACCAGCACCAGGAGATCGTTTTCCCGATCCTGTCCCCTGATCCGGCCACCGATAGCGCCATTCACTTCGGCAAGTACCAGGTGCATGTGGGTGCCAACCGCGGCCGCGGCCAGGTGACCCCCCAGGGTGAGAAGACCAACAACACCGTCTACACCGCCCCTGCGGCCGGCACCGTCAGCGCCATCACCACCGGTGACGACGGCAGCACCGTCGTGGAGATCACCGGGGCCAACGGCGCCGTCACCGAAACCATTCCCGCCGGACCCAGCCTGACCGTGGCCGTCGGCGATGCGGTGGAGGCCGGTGTGCCCATCACCAACGACCCCAACGTCGGCGGCTTCGGCCAGATTGATGCCGAGGTGGTGCTTCAGAACCCGGTGCGCATTTACGGCCTGCTGGCCTTCTTCGCCGCCGTGGCCCTGGCCCAGATCATGTTGGTGCTCAAGAAGCGCCAGGTCGAGAAGGTCCAGGCGGCGGAGGGCTTCTGAGCGCCCTTCTCGGCCTCTTCACCTCCCCGGGACCCCTGATCTTTCAGCTGGGTCCCGTCTCCGTTCGCTGGTATGGCCTGCTGATCGCCCTGGCTGTGCTGCTCGGGCTGATGCTGGCCACCCGTCTGGGACGCAGCAGGGGCATCGATCCCGGCCTGATCGCCGATCTTCTGCCCCTGATGGTGCTGGGGGCCGTGGTCGGCGCTCGGACCTATTACGTGGCGCTGGAGTGGCGCCAGTACACCGGTAACTGGATGGACGTCTTCGCCATCTGGCGGGGCGGCATCGCCATCCACGGTGCCCTGATCGGGGGGACCCTGGTCACCCTGGTCTTCTGCCGCTGGCGCCGCCAGCCCTTCTGGCCGTTGCTCGATGTGCTCGTTCCCGCCGTGGCCCTGGGCCAGGCGATCGGTCGCTGGGGCAACTTCTTCAACTCCGAGGCCTTCGGGCTGCCCACCAATCTCCCCTGGGCCCTCACCATTCCGATGGCCAACCGTCCATCTGAGTTCCTGGAGCAGGCCTCCTTCCACCCCACCTTTCTCTACGAATCCCTCTGGAATCTGGGGGTCTGCGGCCTGCTGCTGCTGCTGTTCCGCCTGGGCAGCCAGGGGCGGTTGCGGCTGCCCGCCGGAGCCCTCAGCTGCATTTATCTGATGGCCTACAGCAGCGGCCGATTCTGGATCGAGGGGCTGCGGCTCGATCCCCTCTGCCTGTTCTCCCAGCCGCCGTTCTGCGCCGGAGGCCTGCGCATGGCCCAGCTGATGAGCCTGGTGCTCATCCTGCTGGGGGGGGCGGGCCTGCTCTGGCTCTACCGCTTCCGACGTCCCCTTCCCGACCCCTCCGGCCTGACCGCATGACAGCCACCGTTCAGATCGTCGGCGCGGGCCCCGGGGCACCGGATCTGCTCACCCTCAGGGCCGCGCGGGCCATCGAGGCGGCCGAGGTGCTGGTCTGGACCGACTCCCTGGTGAGCCCCCAGATCGCTGCCCTGGCGCCAAGGGAATGCGAAACGGTCCGCACCAGCACGCTCACCCTCGAGGAGGTGATGGCGGTGGTGATCGAGCGGGCCAGGCAGGGACGGCGGGTGGTGCGCCTCCACGACGGCGACCCCTGCCTGTACGGAGCGTTGCAGGAGCAGATCTGCCGGATGGCCGATGCCGGCCTGGCGGTGGAAGTGGTGCCGGGCCTGAGCGCCTATCAGGCCACCGCCGCCGCCCTGGGCGCCGAACTGACCATTCCCGGTCGGGTCCAGACGATCGTGCTCAGCCGGGCGGGCGGCCGCACCGGCGTGCCGGAACGGGAATCCCTGGCCCGCCTCGCCGCCCTGCAGGCCTCCCTGTGCCTATACCTGAGCGCTCGCCATGTGGAGGAGGTGCAGAGCGAGCTGCTGCTGCACTACCCGGCGGACACGCCGGTGGCGATCGCTTACCGGGTCAGCTGGCCCGACCAGTGGCTCACGGTGGTGCCCCTCGAGGCAATGGCCCGGGTCAGCCGTGAGCGGAACCTGATCCGCACCACCCTCTACGTGGTGAGTCCGGCCCTGAGGGACGCCGACGGGGCCCGATCCCTGCTCTATTCCGCCAGCCACAACCACCTGTTCCGCGGCGGCGCCGAGTGACGGCGACCACGCCCTGCCTGCGCCACTGGCGGGGCTGGGTGGGGGCCTCGGAAGCGGATGACTGGCTGGAGCGGCTGCTGCAGGAGGTGCCCTGGAAGCAGGAGTCCATCACCGTGTATGGCCGCCGCCACGCCATGCCCCGGCTCACCTGCTGGATGGCGGATCCTGGCTGCGGCTATCGCTACTCCGGACTGGAGAACACCATCGAACCGTGGACATCCCTGGCCACCGCCATCCGCCGGCGCGTTGGGGTAGCTGCCGCCCAGGAGTTCAATTCCTTGCTGCTGAACTATTACCGCGACGGCCGAGATGCCATGGGCTGGCATTCCGATGACGAGGCTGAGCTCGATCTGGAAGCCCCGATCGCCTCCCTCAGCCTGGGGGCCAGCCGCACCCTTCGCTTCCGTCCCCGCCAGCAGGGCACGGCACCCACCCTGGCGGTGGAACTGGGCCATGGGGACCTGCTGTTGATGGACCCGCCCACCCAGCGGAACTGGCAGCACAGCCTGCCGCGGCGCCTGAGGGTGGAAACCCCGCGACTCAACCTGACCTTCCGGAGGGTGCGGCTGCCGGCCTGATCACGGGCCTTCAGAGACCGCCACGGAGGGCGTCCGCCTCAGGCCTCCTGCCAGCGGCAAGATGGCAACAATGGATGCAGTATTTCTCTGAGCGGAATTCCAAGGGCGATGGCCAGTCCCTGTCGTAGCCGTCACCGGCGGCTCCTCCCGGTGCTGCTGAGCGTGACCCTTCTGGGAGGCGGCTGTCAGTTCACGGGGGTGAGTGAAGCCGGCCGGGAGCGTTGCCGCAGTCTGGGTGCCGACGCTGGCCATCCCCTGGCGGCAGCCCTGAGCTACGTCCGCTGCCTGCCCAACTCTGATGCCACCCTGGCGATCGAGAAGGCGGCCGCGAAGGCGGCCGAGAAGGCCGAGAAAGCCGCCACGGCCCGACGGGCGGCCCTGGTGGCCTGCCGCAGGCGGCAGGGGACGATCACCACGTTGATGGCATCGCTGCGTCAGGCCGAGCAGGAGCTGGCCGCGGCACGCAGCACCCCGTTCAGACCCTCGGTGGCGCCACCCCAGCCCCTGGATGCCGGCAAGGAATCCCGCTATCGCCCAGAAGACCAGCGGCTCGACCGGGACCGCTACGAGGCCGCCCTCGCAACCTGGGAACAGCAGGTGGCCTCCCAGCGGTTCCAGTGGCGCCAGCAGCGCGCCGAGCGCACCGAGGCTGCCCAAAGACGTCTCGACCGGGACGCCCAGGCCCTCAGGCAGCTCCAGCCCGATCTGTTCAACGGCCCGGCCAGCATTGAGTTCGACCCAACCGCACTCCAAAGGGTGAACGCCGGCTGTGACAGCGTCGGCTGAGGGGATTTGACAGTGTGATCGGCGACCGTGTAGGAGTGTTCAGGCCATGGGGCCTGGTCGAAACCTCTGCCGTTGAAAGATTCTCTTTCAGGCGATGCCGAGGTGCTGACAGCAACGATGGGCGATTAGCACAGCGGTAGCGCACTTCCTTCACACGGAAGGGGTCACTGGTTCGAATCCAGTATCGCCCATGTCTTTTTTCTTGCCTTCCGGCCCCCGGCGTCATCGACGTGAATGGTTGGTCACCCCCTGGACCGCTCGTCATACTGCTGGCGACTCAGCGCTTCAGGAGTACCTGCCCTTGTTCGAATCTCCTGCCGCGACCATGGCCGCAGAGGACTGGAGTACTCCGATCCCCCAGCTCGTCCAACTGGGCGAAAAGCTCGGCCAGGCCCGCCGCCTTCAGGGCCTCAGCCTGGAGGAGCTGGCCGACCGGCTGCGGCTGGGCAGCGAACAGCTGACGGCGCTTGAGGCCGGGGACCACACCCATCTGCCGGAAACGGTGTTCGTGGTGGCCCAGGCCAAGCGGGTGGCCGGCGCCCTGGGGATCGACGTGAGTCAGCAGATCAGTGAACTGCAGGGGAGCCGCCTGATGCATGCCAAGGGCCGCCCGGCCCCCGTCACGCGCCTGGAGCGACGGGCCCCCATCGCCCCTGCCCGCCAGGGCCCCTCCCTCGGCTGGCTGTGGGGGTCCCTGCTGCTGCTGGGCGGCGGCGGCCTTGCGGTGGCCGCCCTGCAGGGGAAGGTCCTTGCCCCCCAGGCGTCCCAAGCCCCATCATCACCGGCCGCGACCAGCAAGCCTGAAGTGGCTGCCGGCGAGGCCGTGGCCGTTGAGGCGCCGTCCCGGCCGGCGGCGGACGCGCTGGTGCTCCAGAGCAGCCAGCCCAGCTGGCTGGAGGTCCGCAATGCGGCCGGGGTCACCCTGTTCCGGGGCACGTTCACCGGCGAGAAGCGTTTCCCCATGGGGGAGGGCCTGAAGGTTCTGGCCGGCCGGCCCGATCTGGTGACGGCCACCTCCGGCAGCCAGGCCAGTCGCTCCCTGGGACGGATCGATCAGGTGGTGTGGCGCAGCTTCAGGGCGTCGCCTGTCGCACCGTGAGCCTCAGGCCCGTGGCCTCCAGCACCAGATCGGCGCAGGACCGAAGACTCCATTCCTCCAGGCTCAGGTCCTGGGGGGAGTCACCGGGCTGGGGCGCGTGCGGCTGCAGGCTGATCGTGAACCCCCGGCTCTGGCCGGTCCGCTCGGCGTCCGCCGAGACGCTGATGGCCTCGATGCCGGCAGCGGGTCTGCGGTCAAGGGCGGCCGCCAACCGCAGCAGCAGGGCCATCGTGAACACGGTGTGACGGTGCTGGCCGGCTTCGATCAGCTGCCACGACTCGTGTCGCTTCTTGGGCAGGCTGCGCCGGTGGTAGCGGGCGACCGCCGCCACCATCAGGTGCTCGGCCTCGGAGTAACCGAGCAGTTCCCCATGGCGGATCAGGTACCAGGTGTGCTTGTGGTAGGCGGCGATGTTGACGTGCTTGCCGCAGGCATGGAGCTGGGCCGCCGCCCATAGGAGGGCCCGGCCCTCGCCATCGTCATCGTGGAGCAGTCCCCGGGTCTGGTCGTAGAGACTGAGGGCATGGCTGGCGACCCGGTCGGCCCGGCCCGTGTCCACCCCATAGGTGCGGGCCAGGTGCAGCACGGTGCGTCGGCGGATCGTGCTCTGGAAGCTGAAACGATCGACGAGCAGGCCGTTGCGCAGCATCCAGTCGACGATCAGCCCCTCCCGCAGGGCCCGCTCACAGACCACCAGCTCCCTGACCTGGAGGATCTCCATGGTGGTCTGGAGGATCAGGGCGCCGGGGACGATGATCTCGGCCCGGCGTTCGTTGATGGCGGTGAGGGCCCGGCGCTGGTCCGGCGTCATCGCCACCAGCCGCTCGACGATGCCATCGAGGCGGGCCCGGCCGAGGCGGTAGCCGTCGAGCTTCAGGGGGGGATTGGGGTCCTGGGCGGAGGCCAGGGCCGCCATCGCCATGGCGGTGCCGCTGGTGGCCACCAGCACCGGCTTCTCCCCCGGCCGCAATTCCCGTTTCACCTCCGCCACGGCCGGATCCATCGCCCCCTGGATGTAGGCCTCGAGAAAGCCGCGGCGGGCCGGCGTCAGGGGGTCCTCCCGGCAGAACTCCCGCTGCAGCCGCACCGCACCGATGCGGGTGCTGGTGAGGGCGCGGGCATCGCGGCCATCGGCGAGCACCAGCTCGGTGGAACCCCCGCCGATGTCGAGGATGTAATAGGGCTGGTCGCCGAAGGAGAGGCCCGAGAGCACCCCCAGGTAGATGAGTCGGGCCTCCTCCGGCCCGCTGACCAGATCCACCACCAGCCCCAGCTGGTCCTGGAGCCCCTGCAGGAACGAGCGGCCGTTCGGAGCTTCCCGCACGGCACTGGTGGCGGCGGTGACGATCTGCTCCACCCCGTGGCTGGTGGCCAGATCGCGGCAATGGCGCAGGGTCAGGAAGGCGCGCTCGATCGCCTCGGGCGTGAGGTCGCCGGAATCCGGATCCCTCTCCCCCAGCCGGGTGGTGGATTTCTCCGCCAGCACCACCGAGAAGCTGCGCAGGACCGGATCGATCGCCGCGACCAGCAGGTGAATGGAATTGGTGCCGATGTCGATGGCCGCCACCCGCCGTTCCGCGGTACCGACGGTGTCGGGGATCGGGGGCATGGGGGTCGGCCCGGGCAGCGGCGGCGCCACTTTGCCACCGGCCGCCCCATCGCCAGCGGGCGGGAACGCCGCCGTCAGGAGTTGGATAGGGTGCCGGGAACCAACCGTTGCGAGCGGTGAACGTCCCGATGGCCCCAGGCCGTGTCCAGGCCTGGCTGGAGCTGCTGCGCTGGCACAAACCCAGTGGCCGGCTGATCCTCCTGATTCCCGCCGGCTGGGCCCTGTGGCTGGGGCCTGCCGTGCCACCGCCGGCCCTGCTGGTGGCCTGGATCGTGCTGGGGGGCCTGGCGGTGAGCGGCGCCGGCTGCGTGGCCAACGACCTCTGGGACCGGCGCATCGATCCCCTTGTGGAGCGCACCCGCCACCGGCCCCTGGCCGATGGCCGCCTCGGGGTGGGCACCGCGACCGTCCTGCTGCTCCTCTGCCTGGCGGTGGCCCTGGCGGCCCTGCTGGCCCTGCCCGCCGCCAGCCGGGTGCTGTGCGTGGGGCTCGCCCTTGCCACGTTGCCCCTGGTGCTGCTCTATCCCTCCGCCAAGCGCTGGTTCGCCTTTCCCCAGCTGGTGCTGGCGCTGTGCTGGGGTTTCGCCGTGCTGATTCCCTGGGCGGCCGCCCAGGGGGGCCTGCAGGGCACCCTGGGCGGCTGGCCCCTGCTGCTCACCTGGCTGGCCGCGGTGAGCTGGACCTTCGGCTTCGACACCGTCTACGCCATGAGCGACCGGGACGACGATCGGCGCCTCGGGGTGCGCAGCAGTGCCCTGAGCCTGGGGGCCCAGGCGCCCCTGGCGGTGGCCCTCTGCTACGGGCTCACCTGCGCGGCCCTGGCTCTGGCGGTGCTGCTGCAGGGGCGGGCCGGGCTGCCGTTCTGGCTGCCCTGGGCCGTCGCCACCCTGGCGATGCAGCAGCAGGCGGCCCGGCTGCGTCGCCCCGACCTGCCCCGCAGCGCCTACGGCCGGCACTTCACCGTCCAGGTGTGGCTCGGGGGTCTGCTGCTGCTGGCCGTGATCCTCTCCACCAGCACCTGATCCGCCATGAACGCCGGACTGCCTCCCAGCCAGCCACCTCTCCTCCAACCCCCTGCCCTGCAGGCGGGCGACCGGGTACGACTGGTGGCCGCCAGCTCCGCCCTGGGGGATCTCGAACGGCTGCAGGCGGGCCTGGCGGTGCTGACCAGCTGGGGCCTGGAGCTGGATGACGATCCCACCCGGCTGCCGGGGCGCCGCTGGGGCTACCTGGCGGGCCAGGACGCTGAGAGGGCCGGCGACCTGCGGCCCAGCGGCGACCCGGCGGGCTCGCCGGCCCTGCTGGCCTGCGTGCGGGGTGGCTGGGGGTCAGCCCGGCTGCTGGAGCGCCCCCTGGAGGCGGCAGGCGGCTGGCTGCTGGGGTTCTCCGATGTGACCTCCCTGCTGTGGCACCGGCTGGCGATGGGCCGCGGAGGCGCCATCCATGGCCCCCTGCTCACCACCCTGGCGGCCGAGCCGGCCTGGAGCCAGGAGCGGCTGCGGGCCCTGCTGTTCGGCGAGCCCCTGGGGGACCTGGACGGGGAGAGCTGGGTGGGAGGCCAGGCCGAGGGCCCGCTGCTGGCCGCCAACCTCACGGTGGCGACCCACCTGCTGGGCACGCCGCACCTGCCGGATCTGGACGGGGCGATCCTGATTCTCGAAGACGTGGGGGAAGCGCCCTACCGCCTCGAGCGGATGCTCACCCACTGGCGCCTCTGCGGTGCCCTGCAACGCCTGGGGGGCATCGGCTTCGGCAGCTTCGAGGGCTGCGACGACCCCGGGGAGGCCGACGGCGACTCGCCCCGGTTCAGCCTGGAGCAGGTGCTGCGGGAGCGGACCGCCGATCTGGGCATCCCGGTGCTGGCCGGCCTGCCGGTGGGCCACGGCGACGTCAACGCCGCCCTGCCCCTGGGGGTGCGGGCCCGGCTCGACGGCGACCGGGGCCGACTGAGCGTGATCAGCTCGACCCCCGGGTTCGTCAGTCGTCCGTGAGCTTCTCCTCGTCGATGAGCGTGCGGCCCACCAGCTGGCCATCTTTCAGCAGCTGACTCACCCGCCAGCGACGGCGACCATCGGGGCTGCAGCGGATCATCTCGTGAATGTCGGGATCCGCCGGGTCGCGGGGGTGCATCACCAGCAGGCTGCCGGCGGCCGGCTGCTCGCCCGGCAGGTCCATCGCCCAGCCCTGGTAGCGGTCGCTGGCGAACCACACCCGGCCGGAATGGATCTCGCCATGGGCCTCGATGCGCCGCAGCGGGGCGTCCTCCGGACCGTGGAGGTTGCTCTGGTGGTAACGCCAGCGTCCTCCCTCCTGGAACACCCGGATGGTGATCCTGCTGGGGAAGGTCTCGAGAAGGCCGCCGTCGGCGTCGTAGCGGCGGAAGGTGCCGCGCCACATGCCCTGCTGCTCCACCAGGGCGGGAAGCTCGTCCCCGAAGGCCCCGTCCAGCCCGATCCCATCGCTCCGACCGGCCCGGTCGAACAGCAGCCAGCTGAAGCCGTCGACCTCGCCCCGCACCGAGCCATCGGCCAACCGCAGGCTGCGGTCCCGGTACCAGAGCTGGTCGGGATGGAGGAGCATGTCGAACTCGGCGCAGACCTCGCCGTCCTGAGGATGGCGGTAGCGGCAGGCCCCGGGATCCATGCGGGCGCGGAAGCGGTCGAAGGCAGGCTCCGCCTCGAAGAACAGGTCGCAACCCGGATGGCGATCGAAAGCCTCCGGTCCCAGGGTCTGCACCTGGGCTGCCGCCAGCGCCGGGCGGTCGTAGGTGGGCCCGCCCCGGAAGAACAGCTGCTCGGCCCGGACCCTCCCGCGCTGGGGATCCATCCGGAGCACCACCACCCGCTGGCGGTGGGCCAACTGGGGGGCGCTGGCGCGGAACTCCTGGAAGTAGAGCACCAGCTTGCCGATCTGGGGCGCGTCAAGCCTCTCCACCACCAGCGTGCGCCGCTCCCGGGTGAGCTCGGGCGCTGGCCGGCCGCCCCTGGCCAGGGTGGCGGCCACCTGGCGGCGGTTGTCGAAAGCCCCTTGCCAGCGGGCGGCGATCGTCTCGAGCTGGGCGACGCTATCCATCGGCGACTCAGTTGCTGCGGGCCGCCAGCACCGCGCTGGCGATGGTGAGATCGAAGCGGGTGGTGAGCTTGATGTTGGAGGGGGGCGCCTCCAGCACCAGCACTGGCAGCCCCAGCCGCTCGTAGAGGGCTGCATCGTCGGTGACGCTCCAGCCCTCACGCTCGGCCCGCCCATGGGCCTGGCGCAACTGGGCCACCCCGAAGCCCTGGGGCGTCTGGGCCGCCCAGAGGCCGCTGCGTTCGGGAGTGGCAGTGATCAAGCCCCTGCCATCCACCTGCTTGATGGTGTCAGTGACGGGGGTGGCGGCGATGATGCCGGCGCCGTCGGTCATGGCCTGGGTCAGGGCTGTAGCGCAGCGCTCCAGCAGCTCCGGTTCCGCCAGACAGCGGGCGCCGTCATGGATCAGCACCGCCTCGGCGTCCGCCGGCAGGGCTGCAAGGCCCAGCCGCACCGAGTCCTGGCGGGTGTCCCCGCCGACGATCCAGGCCACCGGCTGGGCCAGGGAGTGGCCCGGCGCGGCCGCAGCCAGGATCGCTGCGATCGCCGCTTCGTCCTCGGGCCGGCCCATCACCCCGATCCAGTGGATCGCGGGGCAGGCCAAGGCGGCGTCCAGCGTCCAGGCCAGGACGGGGCGGCCGGCCAGGGGCAGCAGCAACTTGTTGGTGGTGGCGCCCATGCGGCGCCCGCTGCCGGCGGCGGCGATCAGCAAATGCACAAGCGATGGGCCGCCCGGGCGGAACACTGGAATCCCCTCCATACAATCAGGCCGCCAGGCCCGCCCGACCCAACGCCCGATGCGCGCACTGTTTCTGATCCCGGGCGATGGCGCCAACCAGTTGCAGGCGCTTCCCGCCGTGGCGGCCACCGCCGAGCAACTCCAGTTCCAGATTCAGGTGGCCTGCCATCCGTCGCTGATGGCGCTCTGGAAACTGTTGCCGGCCGTGGAGAAGGTCATCCCCTTCAACTTCGGCGACGCCACCCTGGCCGACTGGGCCAACCTGCTCGGATGCGTGCGGGAGCCCGACTTTCAGGCCTGCATCAACCTGGCCAGCGGCCGCCAGGTGGATCTGATGCTCTCGATGAGCCACATTCCCAACCGCATGGCCGCCGGGGGCTTCTCCGCCACCGAGACGGTGCAGGTGCCCCAGGGTCTCTGGCCCGCCCAGGCCCTGGAGGCCTACCTGCGGCCGATTGGGGTCAGCCTCGATGCCGCCGCCTTCCGCCTCAGCCTGCCGAAGGCCGCCCTCGATGAAGCGGTCGCCACGTTGCCGGCCGGCGACGGGCCGATGATGCTGCTGGCCCCCTCCGGCGGCCCGGACGACTGGCCTGCCGCAGCCTGGCAGGAGCTGCCCGGCCGCATCGCCGCCACCCTCCCCGGCCTGCGCTCCCTGCAGGTGCCCCCGGCCGCTTCGGGCCACCTGCCCGATCGGGCCGCCCTGGTGGCCGCCAGCGACGTGGTGCTGGCCAGCGATGCGGTGACCATCGAGCTGGCCCTGCTCAGCGGCACCCCGGTGGTGGCCCTGGGTCGCAGCAGCGACAGCCTGCCGGCCCGCAGCGGAGTACAAGGGCTGGGTTCCCCAGGCCACCTGCGTGACCTCCCCTCCAGCGACGTGCTCAAGGCCCTGGGCCTGGGCTGAGCGGCGCCCATGAGTCGCCTGTGGTTTTCCCGCAGGAAGCGTCCACCCTCGGCCAGGTCCCGCCGTCCCTGGGTCACCCCCCTGATCGCCCTGATCGTGGTGGTCAACGCCAGCGCGATCGGCTACCGGATCACCGAGGGCTGGGACTGGGGCGATTGCTACTGGATGGTGGCCATCACCATCGCCACGATCGGCTATGGCGAGGTCCACCCCCTCTCCACCGCCGGACGGATCATCACCGTGTTCTCCATCGCCGGAGGGCTCGTGGTGGTCCAGCTCACCGTCCAGAACCTGGTGGGCCTCTCCGAAACCGGCTACTTCCGGCGCCTGCGGGAGCGCCGATTCCGCACCTGGGTCCAAAGCATGAACAACCACGTGATTCTCTGCGGCTACGGCCGCATCGGCAAGGAGATCGCCGATCAGCTGATCCGGGAGAAGGTCCCGCTGCTGGTGGTGGAGATGGATGCGGGCTGCCGCGATGAGGCGGAGGAGCGGGGGCTGCCGGTGCTGTTCGCCGACGCCACCCTCGATGAAACCCTGCTGGAGGCGGGCATCCATCAGTGCCGCAGCCTGGTGGCAGCCCTGTCCAATAATGCGGCCAACCTCTATGTGGTGCTGAGCGCCCGGGGGCTGGCCCCCCGCTGCCGCCTGATAGCCCGCTCCGACAGCGCCGAAGCGGGACGCAAGCTGCGACTGGCCGGCGCCGACCAGGTGGTGAGCCCCTACGTGGCGGGGGGCCGGGTGATGGCCGCCACCGCCCTGCGGCCGCTGGCCGTCGACTTCATGGAGCTGCTGGCCGGTTCCGATTGCGAGGTGGAGGAATTCCAGCTCAGCGACGACAGCTCCAGGCTGGGGGAGCTGCTGGGCCGCAGCCTGGCGGAGATCCAGTTCGGCCGCCGCAGCGGCGCCCAGGTGCTGGCCATCCGCACCCCGGCACCGGCGGTGGTCAATCCCTACTCCTACCGGGGCACCACCTATGGCACGGCGGAAGCCACCCTGGTCACCAACCCCGGCGGCGACATCCGGCTGGAGGCCGGCCAGCTGCTGGTGGTGATGGGCAGCAAGGAACAGCTGCACCGCTTCGCCGAGGTGCTCGGCCCAGCCCTGGAGAGTTCCGACCAGATGGCCGAGTGAGGCGACAGGCATACGATCGCCTCACCCTGCCTCCGCCGCCATGTCCAGCGCCGCTCCCCTCTCCGGTCAGGTCGCCCTGGTGACCGGTGCCAGCCGGGGGATCGGCCGGGCCATCGCCGAGTCCCTGGCGCTGGCTGGAGCCACGGTGGTGGTGAACTACGCCCGCTCGCCCGAAGCCGCCGAGGAGGTGGTGGCCATGATCAAGGCGGACGGCGGCCAGGCCTGGAGCCACCAGGCGGATGTGGCCGACGAGCAGGCCGTGGAGGCGATGGTGAAGGCGGTGCTGGAGAAGGAAGGGCGCCTGGATGTGCTGGTCAACAACGCCGGCATTACCCGTGACGGCCTGCTGATGCGGATGAAGACCACCGACTGGCAGAGCGTGATCGACCTCAACCTGACCGGTGTCTTCCTCTGCACCCGCGCCGTCAGCCGCAGCATGCTCAAGGCCCGCCGCGGGCGCATCATCAACATCACCTCGGTGGTGGCCCTGATGGGCAACCCGGGCCAGGCCAACTACAGCGCCGCCAAGGCCGGCGTCATCGGCCTCACCCGCAGCAGCGCCGCCGAATTCGCCAGCCGCAGCATCACCGTGAACGCGGTGGCCCCCGGCTTCATCGACAGCGACATGACCAAGGACCTCGACAAGGAGCCGATCCTGGCGGCGATCCCCCTCGGCCGCATGGGCCAGCCGGAAGAGGTCGCCGGTGCGGTGCGGTTCCTGGCGGCCGATCCGGCGGCGGCCTACATCACCGGCCAGGTGCTGCAGGTGGACGGCGGCATGGTGATGCGCTGATCAGGATTCCGGTGCCAGGGGCTGGCCGAGGTCTTCCCGCAACTTACGGATGCGCTGCAGCAGGCGAAGCCGCCGGCTGCGGGCCGTGAGGGTAAGGAACAGCCGGATCGGTACATAGACAAGCGCCATCAGCAGCCCGAGGGCGGCGATCAGCAGAAACACCATGCCGTCGGCGCTGGTACTGGGTGCCAGGGCCGACTCGGTGGCCGCGCTGTCGAGGGTCTGCTGCAGCAGGTCTTCCATGCTGTGAAGGTACCTCCTGCGACGGGGGCCGCAGCCGACCCTGACCGGGACATTCGGCTTTCCCCACCGATGGGCGGATGCCACCGGCGGGGTCGCCGTGGGACGCTGCGACGGCTGCTCTTACAACCCGTCGATGGCCAAACTGATCCAGTTCGCCGATGCCTCCCGCGAGTCGCTGGAGCGGGGCGTCAATGCCCTGGTCGATGCGGTGAAGGTCACCATCGGGCCGAAGGGCCGGAACGTGGTGCTGGAGAAGAAGTTCGGCGCCCCCGACATCGTCAATGACGGCGTCACCATCGCCAAGGAGATCGAGCTTGAGGATCCCTTCGAGAACCTGGGCGCCAAGCTGATCCAACAGGTGGCCTCGAAGACCAAGGACACCGCCGGAGACGGCACCACCACCGCCGCCGTCCTGGCCCAGTCCCTGGTGCATGAGGGCCTGCGCAACGTGGCCGCCGGTGCCAGCCCCGTCGCCCTCCGTCGCGGCATGGAGCAGGCCACGGCCCTGGTGGTGGCCGGGATTGCCGAACGCTCCCGCGCCGTGGCGGGGGAGGCCATCCGCCAGGTGGCCACGGTGAGCTCAGGCAACGACGAGGAAATCGGTCGCATGATCGCCGAAGCGGTGGAGCGGGTGAGCGCCGATGGCGTGATCACCGTGGAGGAATCGAAATCCCTGGCCACCGAACTGGAGGTGACCGAGGGCATGGCCTTCGATCGCGGCTATTCCTCCCCCTATTTCGTCACCGATCAGGACCGGCGCGAATGCGCCTTCGACAATCCCCTGCTGTTGATCACCGATCGCAAGATCAGCACCGTGGTCGATCTGGTGCCGGTGTTGGAGGCCGTCTCCAGGAGCGGCCGGCCCCTGGTGATCCTGGCCGAGGAGGTGGAGGGCGAGGCCCTGGCCACCCTGGTGGTGAACAAGACCCGGGGCGTGCTCCAGGTGGCCGCGGTGCGGGCGCCGGGCTTCGGGGATCGCCGCAAGGCCATGCTTGAGGACATCGCCATCCTCACCGGCGCCACGGTGATCAGCGAAGACCGGGCCATGACCCTGGACAAGGCCACCATGGCCGACCTGGGCCATGCCCACCGCATCACGATCAGCAAGGACGACACCACGATCGTGGCGGCCGACGACCAGCGCGCTGCGGTGACCGACCGGGTGGCCGCGATCAAGCGGGAGCTGGAGGTAACCGATTCCGACTACGACCGCGAGAAGCTCAACGAGCGCATCGCCAAGCTGGCCGGTGGCGTGGCGGTGATCAAGGTGGGGGCCCCCACCGAGACCGAACTGCGCAACCGCAAGCTGCGCATTGAGGACGCCCTCAATGCCACACGGGCGGCGATTGATGAGGGCATCGTCGGTGGCGGTGGCAGCACCCTGGTGCAGCTTTCCGAAGAACTGGGG
This sequence comes from Synechococcus sp. UW140, assembly GCA_943372935.1. Classification (GTDB taxonomy): domain Bacteria; phylum Cyanobacteriota; class Cyanobacteriia; order PCC-6307; family Cyanobiaceae; genus Cyanobium. Next base: position 205,458 of record CALSAP010000002.1, on the reverse strand, counting down.
GCCCTGGCCAGCCGCTGCGACGGCGACATCCGCACCGGGGTGGAGATCGTGCAGCGGGCCCTGTCGGCGCCGGCCCGCCAGATCGCCACCAACGCAGGCGCCAACGGCGACGTGGTGGTGCAGCAGATGCTCAGCCAGGGCAAGGGCTACAACGCCCTGACCGACACCTACGAGGATCTGCTGGCCGCCGGCATCCTGGACGCCGCCAAGGTGGTGCGTCTGGCCCTGCAGGATGCGGTTTCGATCGCCTCGCTGCTGATCACCACCGAGGCCGTGATCGCCGACAAGCCGGAGCCCGCCGCTCCCCCCGCCGGCGATGGCGGCATGGGAGGAATGGGCGGTATGGGAGGAATGGGTGGCATGGGCATGCCCGGCATGATGTGACCCCCCTGGGGGGCCGATGGGGCCGGGTGGGCCGACGCTCAGCCGGCCATGGCCCGCACGTAGGCCGCCACCTGCAGATCCACGCCGGTGATCGCCGTTCCCACCACAACGGCATCGGCGCCACCGCCCAAGGCACGGGACGCCTGCTGCTGGCTGGCGATCCCCCCTTCGCAGATCAACGCCACAGACTCTGGAAGGTCACGCCGCAAAGGCCCCAGCAGGTCCCAGGCCGGGGGCTGCCGCGAGGCGGTGGCCTTGGTGTAGCCATAGAGGGTGGTGCCGACCCATGGGCAACCCAGGGCCGCCGCCCGCAAACCGTTCGCGACGCTGTCCACATCCGCCATCAGCGGAGCGCCAAGATCCTTGCGGGCGCGCCTGATCAGGTCCTCCAGCGCCTGGCCATCGGGGCGAGGTCGCTCGGTGGCATCGATGGCCACCACGTCGGCTCCAGCCGCCCAGACGGCACGGATCTCCTCCCAGCCGGGGGTGATGTACACGGCGCTGTCCGCGAATGTGCGCTTCCAGAGCCCCACGATCAGGGCCCCGGGGCAGCGGCGGCGCACCGCACCGATGTGCTCCGGGCTCTCGAGCCGCACCCCGGCGGCCCCCTGGCGCAGGCTGGCCTCCGCCATCGCGGCGATCACGGCCGGATCGCGCATGGGCGAACCTTCCGGTGCCTGCACCGACACAATCAGGCGGCCGTTCAGGGCGGCGCGTTCAGGCAGGGGACGGGACGACAGCATGGACGGCGGCAAAAGGGATGATCAGCTGGCGCGGCGATGCTGGGGATCGCTGGACAGCCAGGAGCGCAGCCCGGCAAGGGTGGAGGGCGCCGGGGCCGGGGGTGTGCCCGGGGGAAGGACGCTGAGGCGGGAAGCCTCGGGCAGGGACGTCGCAGCGGACACGGGCTCGGGGACCAGCGCGAGGTGAGCCGTCGCCTCCACGGCAGGCAGCGGCGGCGGCGAGAAGGCCGCTTCCAGGGCCGCAAAGGCATCGTCCACACCAGGAGCCATTGGATTGGGGCGGTGCAACCCAGGGGCGGTGAGGGCAACGGCCGGTTCCTCCAGATGCTGGCGGAGCCACTCGCCGGCCTCGCTGCCCTGCTGGGCGATCAGGCTGCCGGTGCAGAACAGCTCAAGCGAACCAACCCCGTGGCGGTGGGCCCACTGGCGGACCAGACGGGCCGTGGCGGTGGTATCCCTTCGGCGGATGGCCTCGAGCAGCAGGTTGGAGAGCTCGGACCGGGTGGGGGGCAGTGACACGGAAGGGGCGTCAGGTGAGCTTGCGATCCAGCATCGGGCGGATCAGCAGGAACAGACCCGCCGCCAGGCCCGCCAGGATGGCGAGGCAGGTGGCCGCATTGAGGGACCCGTAGGGCGCCACCAGCACCACGTCGGTGAGGCGGAACGACCCCGCGTAGGCGGCGCGAATCGGTTCAATCGCGAAGGTAAGGGGATTCAGGGCCGCCAGCCAGCCCAACCAGGGGGGCATGAAGGAAATCGGTGCCAACGCGGTGCTGGCGAACAGCAGGGGAAGGTTGGCCACGAAGATCACGGCGATCAGTTCGATGTGGCCCGGCAGGGCGAAGGCCAGGCCGAGGCTGAGGGCGGTGACAGCGAAGACGAGCAGCAGCAGGGTGACCAGCACCAGCAGCAGCCCCGCCCCACCGGGCCAGCCGTAGCCCAGCAGGGCCGCGGTGGCCATGATCGCCAGGCTCTGCACCAGGCTCAGGCTGGTGATGTAGAGCACCGAGGCGAAGACGATCGAACTGCGGGAGCGCAGCGGCGCCACCAGCAGCCGGTTGAGGAAGCCGAACTCCCGGTCGAACATCACCGGCAGGCCGGCATTGAGGGCGGCACTGAAGGCGGTGAACACGATCACCCCGGCCCCCAGGAAGCGGCCATAGCTGATGCCGCCGGGAAGCAGACCCTCGGGGGCGTTGGCGAACAGGGCCCCGAACAGCACCAGCCAGATCAGGGGCTGAAGCACCCCCGCTACCAGGGTGGACGGACGCCGGGCCAGCTGGACGAACAGGCGACGGGTGAGGGCGAGGGTTTCCTGGGAGATTTCGGCGAAGGCCGAGGGCTCCGTGCTGGCGGAGGGGACAGGGGCGAGGGAGGGGCTGGCGCTGGTCATAGGGAATCAGGGAATCGGGTCGTCATCGCATCGACTGCTTGCGTTCCTCCTTGAGGTCCCGGCGACCCGCCACGGAAAGTTCCGCGTCGCTCAGGGTGCGGCCGGTGGCCTGAAGGTAGACGTCATCCAGGCTGGGGCGGCTCTGGGCCAGGGCGAACACCGGCATCTGGGCCTCGGCCAGCTGGTGCCGCAGGGTTTCCACCACGCCGCTGTCCTCCACCACCAGGTTGAGGGAATAGCCCTGGGCGCGGTTGACCACCACCTGGCGGACGCCACGGCAGGCCTGGAGAAGGTCGCGCACCCGGCTCGCCTCCTGTTCATCGCTGAACTCCCGCACCCGCAGCGTCACCCGGTCGCCCCCGAGGGCGCCCTTGAGGGCGGCGGGGGTGCCTTCGGCGATCACCCGGCCGCCGTCGATGATGGCCAGGCGATCGGCCAGGGCATCCACCTCCTCGAGGTAGTGGCTGCTCAGCAGCACCGTGGTGCCCTGGTCCCGCAGCTGACGCAGCACCTGCCAGATGGTGGCGCGGCTCTCGATATCCAGACCAACGGTGGGTTCATCCAGCACCAGCACCCTGGGGCGGTGCAGCAGGCCGGCGGCCAGGTCCAGGCGCCGGCGCATGCCGCCGGAGTAACTGCCGCAGCGGCGGTCGATCCAGTCGCCCATGGCAAGCAGCTCGATCAGCTCGGCGGTGCGCGCGAGGCGGTCGGCGGCCCCCATGTGGTGCAGGGCGGCCTGGAGGTGGAGCAGTTCCCGGCCGGTGAGGATCTTGTCGATGGCCACCTCCTGGGCCACGTAACCGAGCAGCCGTCGGACGGCGCGGGGCTCGGCCAGGGCATCCACCCCGGCGACGTGAACCTGGCCCGCATCGGGAGCCAGCAGGGTGCAGAGGATCCGCAGGGCGGTGGTCTTGCCGGCTCCGTTGGGCCCGAGCAGACCGTAGAGGGAACCCGCCGGCACGCTCAGGGAGAGGTTGTCCAGGGCCTGCACCGGTTCGGCCTTTCGGCCGCCGAAACGCTTGCTGAGGTGCTCGAGCTCGATCAAGCCGGGATCAATCGCGAAGGGCTGGAAGCCTGATCAATCTAGGCAGCCGCAGCCGGAGCCAGATGGAGGGCGGCGGCCAGCAGGGCGGCCGGGTGGACGGCGGCCGCCAGGGGGGTGCGCGCCAGCACCAGCAGCAGACAGATGCCGAAGAGATAGAAGATCGACCAGCGGAACAGGCTGCGGGCCCGTCGGGGATCGGCGGGATCCTGCAGCAGGCTGCCACTGAGCTGGAGCAGCCTGGCGTTGAAGGGAAGCACCAGCACGCCATAGAGCCATCCGCCGCTGGGGAGGGCAGCGACACCGGCCAGGCTCATCGCCACCGTGACCCAGCTGTAGCGGCGGATCGCCCCGGCGGTGACCTCCAGACCCTTCACCACCGGCAGCATCGGGATGCCGACGGAGCGGTAGTCCTCATGCAGAAGCAGGGCCAGGGCCCAGAAGTGGGCCGGGGTCCACACCATCACCAGGCTGAACAGCCACCAGCTACTCCAGCCGAGGTGGCCGGTGGCGGCGGCCGCCCCCACCAGGGGAGGAATGGCACCGGCGATGCCGCCGATGACGATGTTCTGGGTGGTGCGGGGCTTGAGCAGGGCGGTGTAGAGCAGCACGTAGCTGCACAGGCCCAGCAGGGCCAGGGACGCGGCCAGGGCATTCACCCCCAGGACCAGCACCAGCACCGAGGCCACCGTGAGCCCGACGGCCAGGGCAAAGGCCTGCCGCTGGGCCAGCCGGCCTGAGGGGAGGGCACGGCGGCTGGTCCGCTGCATGCGGCCGTCGAGCTCCTGCTCCCAGAGACAGTTGAGGACACCGGCCGCCGCCGAAGCCATCGAGCCACCCACCAGGGTGCAGATCAGGCGCAGCGGATCGAGCGGCCAGGCGGCGGTCAGGGCCATGCCGCCCACCGTGGTGGCGAGCAGCAGGGGAATCAGTCGAGGCTTGGCCACCTCGAGCCAGGCCGGCAGCTTCACCGAGGGTCGGATCGCTGGCGGGGCCGGGGACACGGCGATGGCCGACACGGCGCTGACACTAACCATGGGCCACCTCAAGACGGGTTGGAACGGAAGGCAACGGCACGGACCGTCCCCACAGACCCCCCAGGACCCCCACCAGCAGGGCGGCGGTGAGCTGGTGGGCCACGGTGACCGCGGGAACGGCGAGCTGGAGCCTGAGCGTGAGGACCCCGAGGGCCACCTGCACCGCCACCAACGCCGCGGCAGCCAGCGCCAGAGCCTGGAGGCGCCGGTGGCCAGCCGGCAGGGCCAGGGAGACGGCAGCCAGCAGCAGCACCGTGACGGCCGCTGGATAGGCCCCCTGGCGATGCCACAGCAACCAGCGGCAACCCTCGCCGGCCTGGACACAGAGATCGGCGGCCCAACGGCTGGCCATGGCCCCACCCAGCAGGCACTGGGCGCCAACGAGCAGGGCCGCCAGCCCGGGAAGGGGGGACCACCAGCGCGGCAGCTGGACGGCAGCCTCAGGACCAGGGCGCTCGAGGCCCTGGTGCATGGCGCTGAGCAGGAGCACCAGGCTGAGGGCGGTGGCCAGGTGCAGGGTGACAGTGGGGGCAGCCAGCTGGCTGAGCACGGTGAGAGCCCCCAGTCCCCCTTGCACCGCCACCAGGGCCAGGGCCAGCCCGGCGCTCCAGGGCAGCCAGCCGGGGAAGCGGGCCCGGAACCGCAGGCTGAGGGCGAAGAGCACCAGGAGGGCGACGCCCACCAGGAAGGCGTCGAGGCGGTGGAACCACTCCAGGAACACCTGAAGATTCCACTGGCGGCCTGGCCAGAGCACGCCGTAGCAGAGGGGCCAGTCCGGACAGGCCAGTCCCGCCTCCATCACCCGGGTGGCACCGCCGATGGCCACCAGGGCCACCAGGGCGACAACGAGGTGGGCGGTGAGCAGGGGCACCAGCCGCAGGGGCCAACCGTCCCCGGAGGTGGACCGTGGCCGGGACAGGGGTTGCGCGGAGGGCGCCACGGCCATGAACAAGTGCTCTTTGGGCAACCAAGTTAGCGGGCATTGAAAGATGTGCGAATCAGCACATCGTGCGAAGTAAATGTGAAATTTCTCCGAAATTGCTTCTCTGGCTACAACGAACATGCGGCCGGCGAAGGGCCCTGCGCCCCGTCAGCGTTGGCGGTCGCCGCCGGGGAGGGAACGGCAGGCACAGGCACCGGCCGACCGTGAAGCTTGGGCCTCTGGCCGTCCCGGGTCAGCGACGCGAGGGCTGCTGGCCCTCCCGATGGGCACGGGACAACGGCCAGGCCCTTGCGCTCGCGGGCCTGTGGTGGAACCGACCCAGGATCAGGGCAATGAGGATGGCGATGTACAGCTGGCCCGAAATGGTGATCACCACCGTGATCACCTGGCCGGTCACGTCGCTGCTGCGGAGCACCGCCGATCCCACGCTGGTCAGGATCATGAACGAGGCGGCCATCAGCGCCGGCGCCATCGCGATGGCATCAGCGTTGCGGTCCTGCAGCACCGGCAGGGCGGTGAGGTCGAAGGCGCCCGGATGCAGGACCCACAGGGCCACGAGCATCACCCCGCCGGCGATGCCGACGAGGAGATAGCCGGAGGTGGCGCCCATCACCACGGCCAGCGTCACGAAGGGCTCGCGCACCAAGGTCTTCACCTTGCGCATCAGCGCCACCAGAAAGAACAGCAGCCAGGCGATCACATGCGGCACCGTGATGAGGCGCCCCAGCGGTGGATCGAACGCCAGGGCCAGATGCCACACCACCTCGAGGGCGAGCGCCAGGCCACCGAGGACGTACAGCACAGGCCTGGTGCTGATCAGCGGTGAGTACCGCGTCACCGTGGTGATCAGCACCACCGCCAGGCCGATCATCAGCAGGGAGAGCAGCCAGACATGCACCTGACTGATCGGCAACGCCAGGATCAGCAGCACTTCGGTGGCGAGGGTGAGGATGTAGCCGCGATGGCGGTGGCGGAGCCTCTGGATCTGCTCATGGGTGAAGGGCATCGCAGCTCCGCTCAGGTGCAGCCCGGGGTGTGAGGAGCCTCGGAACCAAGGGATCCCGGCAACCGATCGCACCCCAGCCGGGCGTGGGTGAGTCTCATGCTCGCAGTGACCTTCCGCCACGGCAGCGGGCCCCGGGCGGCAGGACGCCGACGGGCGCCGGGGGCGGGGCGCCTTGATGGGCCAGGGAGTTTGGAGACCTTGAAAGATGTGCGAATCAGCACATCGCCCGAAGTGAATGTGAAATTTCCACGAAATTGCTTCGCTGGTTACAACGAACGCGCGGCACGCGAACGGCCGTCCATAAGCTGTGGGCCTCAGGGGCTCTCGACCCTCCCGAACGCCGTCCCGCCGCCGCCGCCGTGCCGATTCCCTCCTCCCTGGTCACCCTGCTGGTGGGCATGGCGCTTGTCCTGTCCGGCCTGTGGGTGGGCTACAACGTCGACCTGCTGCCCCTCGACGCCAGCGCCAACGCGCCTGTCTACGACGCGTTGTTCCGGGTGCTGTTCAGCATCGGCACGATCCTGTTCCTGGGCATCGTGGGTCTGGTGGTATTCAGCCTGGTGCGGTTCCGCCGCCGGGCCGGGGACCACACCGACGGGCTGGCGATCGAGGGCAATCTGCTGCTCGAGATCGTCTGGACCGCCATTCCGGCGATCGTGGTGCTGTTCGTGGGCATCTACAGCTACGACATCTACGAGCGAATGGGCGGCATGAGCAGCCTCAACGACCATTCCGCCATGCACCGGATGCCGTCGATGGAAACCATGGAGGCCTCCGTCACGTCCGCCGAGCCCGGCCCGGAGCCGTCAGCCCGTGTCTGGGGGGGCATCGGCACCGGGGCCGGCGAAGTCAATGTCCTCCCGGTGGAGGTCACGGCCATGCAGTTCGCCTTCATCTTCCACTACCCGGAGGGGGACATCACCAGCGGTGAGCTGCATGTCCCCAATGGCCGGCCGGTGGAACTGCGCATGAAGGCCAACGATGTGATCCACGCCTTCTGGGTGCCCCAGTTCCGGCTCAAGCAGGACGTGATCCCCGGCCAGCCCACCGTGCTCACCTTCACCCCCACCAAGGCCGGCAGCTACCCGATCATCTGCGCCGAGCTCTGTGGCCCGTACCACGGCGGCATGCGCTCCACCGTGGTGGTGCATGAACCGGATGCCTACGACGCCTGGCTGCAGAAGAACAGCCCCGTGGCGGCCACGGTCGCCAGCGCGCCGAGCACCCCCACCGCCTGACCGGCCGCTTTCCAGGTTCTCCACTCGCCCGATCCTTCCAGCCCCGATGACCGTCGCTTCCCCCAACGACTTCCAGGACAGCCTCCAGCCCCAGGGCTGGCTGCGCTACTTCAGCTTCAGCCTCGATCACAAGGTGATCGGTATCCAGTATCTGGTGACCGGCTTCCTCTTTTATTTCATCGGCGGTGCCCTGGCGGGGGTGATCCGGGCCGAGCTGGCCAGCCCGATCTCCGATTTCGTCAGCCGCGAAACCTACAACGAAGTTCTCACGCTGCACGGCACCGTGATGATCTTCCTGTGGATCGTACCGGTGGTGAATGGCGGCTTCGGCAATTATCTGATTCCCTTCTATGTAGGTGCCAGGGACATGGCCTTTCCCAGGCTCAATGCCGTGGCCTTCTGGATGATTCCGCCGGCCGGAATTCTGCTGATCGGCAGCTATTTCATCACCGGGGCCGCCCAGTCTGGCTGGACCGCCTACCCACCGCTGAGCCTCACCACCCCCGCCCTGGGGCAGGTGGTCTGGATCGTGAGTGTCCTGCTGCTGGGGGGCAGCTCCATCTTCGGCGGCATCAATTTCATCGCCACCGTTCTCAAGCTGCGGCGGCCAGGGCTGAAACTGATGCAGCTGCCGATGTACTGCTGGGCGATGCTCGGCACCAGCATCCTGGTGGTGCTCTCCACGCCCGTTCTGGCCGGCACGCTGCTGCTGCTCAGCTTCGACATCGTGGCCCACACAGGCTTCTTCAACCCGGCCCTGGGGGGGAATGTGGTGGTCTACCAGCACCTGTTCTGGTTCTATTCCCACCCGGCGGTTTACATCATGGTGCTGCCGGCCTTCGGCCTGGTGAGCGAGATCCTGCCCATCCACTCCCGCAAGCCCCTGTTCGGCTACACCACCATGGTGTACTCCATCCTGGCCATCGTCGTGCTGGGTCTGGTGGTATGGGCGCACCACATGTTCACCAGCGGCACGCCCCCCTGGATGCGCCTGTTCTTCACGATCGCCACCTCCTTCATCGCCGTGCCCACGGGGATCAAGTTCTTCAACTGGCTGGCCACCCTCTGGGGCGGCAAGCTGGCCCTGAACAGCGCCATGCTTTTTTCCTGCGCCTTCATCGTCAATTTCGTGTTCGGTGGGATCACCGGTGTGGCCCTGGCCCAGGTTCCCTTCGACATCCACGTGCACGACACCTATTTCGTGGTCGGCCACTTCCACTACATCGTCTATGGCGGCACCGTGTTCGTGATCTTCGCCTCCATCTATCACTGGTATCCCAAGTTCACCGGACGGATGCTCAATGAGGATCTGGGCCGCCTGCACTTTCTGCTCACCTTCGTGGGCTTCAACCTCTGCTTCGCCCCCCAGCACTGGCTGGGCCTGAACGGCATGCCCCGCCGGGTGGCTGAGTACGACCCCAGCTTCACCACCCTCAACCAGATCAGCAGTGTGGGGGCCTTGCTGATGGCCATCAGCAGCCTGCCCTTCCTCTACAACGTGCTGGTGAGCGCCTTCAAGGGCCAGGTGGCCGGCGACAACCCCTGGAACGCCCTCACCCCTGAGTGGCTCACCTCCTCACCGCCGCCGGTGGAGAACTGGATCGGTGCAGCGCCGCTGGTCGAACACCCCTACGGTTACGGCGTTGACGAAGACGCCCTGAGCGTGGCGGCCGCCACCGGCAGGGACCTCTGGAGCGGCACCGGTCGCCGCTGATCACCCCACCGCCTTTCCCATCCCGCCACCGTTGTCCGTTGTGCCATGACCAGCCTCGCCACCAGCACCAGCGCCGCCGAAGCGGTCACCGCCGAGGCCCATGAGGGCCATGCGGATCTGAGGCTTTTCGGCCTGGCCACCTTCCTGGTGGCCGACGGCATGACCTTCGCCGGCTTCTTCGCCGCCTATCTCACCTTCCGTGCGGTCAATCCACTGCCGGCGGGATCCACCTACGAACTGGAACTGCTGCTGCCGTCGATCAACACCATGCTGCTGCTGGTGAGCAGTTACACCTTCCACCGCTCCGGCCGCAATCTGCTGCTGGGCCAGATGGGCCCCTGCCGCGCCTGGCTGCTGCTCACTGCGGGCCTCGGAGCCGCCTTCCTGGCCGGGCAGATGGTGGAGTACTTCAGCCTGCCCTTCGGCCTGACCGACAACCTGTTTGCCAGCACGTTCTATGCCCTGACGGGCTTTCACGGGCTGCACGTCACCCTCGGGGTGATCTGCATCCTGCTGGTCTGGTTCCAGACCCGCATGGGCGGTCGTGTCACCAGCGCCGCCCCCTTCGGCCTGGAGGCTGCCGAGCTCTACTGGCATTTCGTCGACGGCATCTGGGTGGTCCTTTACGGGATTCTTTATCTGCTCTGATTCCCTGACTGTTGCCTGTTCAGCACAACGATCGGCACAATCGATTCAGAAGTCTGCGTCTGACCGGCTGATGGGTGCCCACAAAGGACCAGCCAATGAGGACCACTCAGCCGGAACCATGATGCTGGAGGGCCAGGCCCTGCTCGACAAGGCCCGCTCCCTCAGCAACCGCCCGGAGGACCAGATCGCCCGGGCCTGCGGTTATGTCGGGCCGAGCGGCAGAGTGCTGAAAAAGAACTTTTACCGGGCCCTGGTGGCAGCCAAGGGCTACATCCTGCCCTCGGGTGGGGCCGGCGGCAGCGGTGCCAGTGGGCTCGGCAAGGGACGTCAGGCCGAATTCCGCACCCGCGTGCACGGCAATGGCAACCTGTTGATCGGTCAGGCCTACACGCGGCGCATGGGCCTGGAACCGGGTCAGGAGTTCAGGATCGAGATCCACAAGGAAACCGGTTCGATCTGGCTGCTGCCCCTTGATGGTGCCGGCAACGCTCTCCCCTGAGCCGGACGCCGGTGGCCGTCAGTCCGCTTCCGGGTGAAAGCTGGCGCTGAAGCGCAGCAGGTCGATGCCGCTGAAGAGGAAACTGATCCCCACCAGGGTGCCCACCACCCAGAGCAGGCTCCAGAACTTGAGTGTGAGGATGACCAGCCCCAGGGCAAGCGTCACCAGTCCGTTCACCAGACCCCAGCGCCAGCCGGCGATCTGACGATGGGAGGTGGCGACCAGCACCTCCACCAACCCCTCCACCAAGAACACCACGCCGATGGCCAGGGCCAGTCCCGCCATCGGAATCGCCGCCGCCGCCGGACCGGAGGCCATCTGCTGGATCATCCAAACCCCCAGGATCAGGAACAGGGTGGAAGTCACCAGGCGCCAGAAGGTGATGGCCTTGCTCAGCCCCGGAGAGCGCAGCAGGGAGCTGATCCAGCCCACCAGGCCTCCCACCAGGAAGGCGATGGCCACCACGGCGGTCACCCACTTGGAGGCCAGCACGGGGAACACGAGGGCCAGCACCCCCAGCACCAGGAGCATCACCCCCTCCGCCAGGGTGAAGGACCGCAGGGCCGTCCCCATGGACTGGCGGGAGGAGGGGGCTTCGGGGGTGAGCATCGGTGCCGTTGGCGCTGTCGTCAGCGTGACAAGGGAGCCCGCCACGGACCACGGGCGTTGATGACTCGCAGCATCCGCAGGATCCGGATCCGTTGCCCGGCTACGCCCAGCCGTGTTCGGCCAACCAGGCGGAGGAGAGCGTGGCCTCCGGCGGCGCCATCCCGGACGGCCGCAGCAGCCGCTCGGTGTACTTGGCGAGTAGATCGGCCTCCAGGTTGACCGTCTCCCCCACCCGGCGTCCCGCCAGGGTGGTGCCGATCCAGGTGGTGGGAATCACGGCGATCCAGAAGCGGCTGCCGTCGGCCTCGCAGCCGGCCACGGTCAGGCTGATGCCATCCAGGGCCACGCTCGCCTTCTCGCACACATAGCGGCCGTAGGCGGGATCCTGCCAGGCCACCTCCAGCCGCCAGGCGTCCGGCTGCCGCTGGATGGCGGTGATCTCCCCGAGGCCATCAACGTGACCGCTGACCAGGTGGCCGCCGAGGCGGTCGACCAGGCGCAGGGCCGGCTCCAGGTTCACCCTGCCGCCGCCTACGGCCCGCTCGGCCAGGGTGCTGCGGCCCAGGGTCTCCTCGCTGACATCGGCCCGGAAGCCATCGGCGAACAGCTCGGCCACCGTCAGGCAGACCCCGTCGACGGCCACGCTGTCCCCCAGAGCCAGGGGGCCGAGATCGGTGCGCACCCGCACACCGGCCGGACTCCGCTCCAGCCTGCCAATGGCCTGCACCAGTCCGGTGAACATCCCCTGAGACGGCGGCACTGGCCATAATCGTTTCACGGGAACCATCACGTGCGAGGAGCGGGCCCGACCATGGTTGAAATGCGTGTCGCCGGGATCGCCCTGGATGCGGCCAGCCGAAGCCCGATCGTCCTGCTGCGGGACCCTGCCGGCCGCAGGCAGGTGCCGATCTGGATCGACCAGGCCCAGGCCCAGAACATCCTCTCGGGCCTGAACAGGGAACGGCCGCCCCGCCCCCTGAGTCACGACCTGATGGCCAACCTGCTGAAGGCGGGCGGCCTGCAACTGGAGCGGGTGATCATCCATGCGATCGAGGACAACACCTTCCGGGCCGTGCTCAAGCTTCAGGACGGCGCCGAAGGTGGCATCGAGCTGGACGCCAGGCCCAGCGATGCCATCGCCCTGGCCCTGCGGACCGACAGCGGCATCTGGATGCTGGAGGAGGTGGTGGCCGATGCCTCGATCCCCGTCGACGCGGAGGCGGATGCCGAAGACCAGGAGGATTTCCGCCGCTTCCTCGACCGCACCAGCCCGGCCGACCTGATCCGCCACATCGGCCGAACGGTCGCCGAGCCTGATCTCGGCCCGGAGGAAGCCCCAGAGGCCCCTGAGGGTGGCGGCCCTGGCGCCTGACCACCAGGCCCCGCCCCTGCCGGCGGCACGACGACCGTTTGGCCGCGGCAGGCCGGTGTCGCCGTTCACCCTCGGCACGATGCGGGCCCTGGACTCCCCGGAGGCCACCGACGCCGTGCTGGTGGCGGCCCTGGCGGCCGGGATCAACCACATCGAAACCGCCCCCGCCTATGGCCCGGCCGAGTCCTTCCTCGGACGGGCCCTGCGGCGGCTGGAGCAGCGCGATCCGGCTGGACGCTCCGCACTGGTGCTGACCAGCAAGCTGCTGCCGGGCCCGGACCCGGAGGAAGGCCGCAGCCAGCTGCGGGCCTGCCTGAAAAGGCTGGGGATCGCGCGGCTCGACAACCTGGCGGTGCATGGCCTCAACCGGCCGGAACATCTGGCCTGGGCCCTGTCAGGACCGGGCGCCGAGCTGCTGGCCTGGGCCACCGGCGAGGGGCTGGTGGGCCAGGTGGGCTTCAGCAGCCACGGCGACACGGCCCTGATCGACGCGGCCCTGGGCAGCGGCCGCTTCAGCTTCTGCAGCCTGCACCTGCATCTGTTCGACCAGGAACGGCTGCCCCTGGCCCGCCAGGCCCTGGCGGCAGGCCTCGGCGTGATGGCCATTTCCCCGGCTGACAAGGGCGGCCGTCTCTATGCCCCACCCGACGAGCTGATGGCCGACTGCGCCCCCTTCGCGCCGCTGGAGCTCGCCTACCGCTTCCTGCTGGCCGAAGGGATCAGCACCCTCACCCTGGGGGCCGCCCGGCCGGAGGACCTGGCCTGGGCGGTTCGCCTGGGCGCCGCCGCCGTCGTCCCCAGCGCCCCCGAACGCCAGGCACTCGCGGCGGCGCTGGCACGCCTGGAGGCGGCCGGGAGTCAACGCCTCGGAGCCGACCGCTGCGGCCAGTGCCGCCAGTGCCTGCCCTGCCCCAACGCCGTTCCGATCCCCGCCCTGCTGCGGCTGCGCAACCTGGCGGTGGGCCATGGCATGGAGCCGTTCGCAAGCGAGCGCTACAACCTCATCGGCCGGGCCGGCCACTGGTGGGAGCAGGTGGATGCCTCCGCCTGCGGCCGCTGCGGCGCCTGCCTGCCCCGCTGCCCGCTCCAGCTGCCGATCCCCGATCTGCTGGCCGACACCCACCGGCGGCTGGCCGCCGCGCCACGCCGCCGCCTGTGGGGTTGAGCTCTGATGACCCCTTCAAGCGCCCGGTGCAGGGGCGGCACCATCCCACAGCTGCTGCAGCCTGCGGCGCTCGGCGGCCGCCATCGGCGCCAGGCTGAAGCAGCGCTCCAGCACCGGCTGGGGGGGCAACAGCAGGGCAGCGACCCCCACCGGGAAATCGGCCAGGGCCCGCTGCAGCTGGTCCCTGGGCAGGGGCGGCACCCAGCCCCCCGCCAGCAGGGCCGGCAGCAGGGGGGGCTCCAGCGCCTCCCCCAGCCACTCCAGGGGCGGCTCCGGATGGGGACCGGCCGGTCGCAGCAGCAGATTCCAGCTCAGGGGAGAGCCGCTCTCGGGCAGCAGCACCTGCAGCCGGGGATCGCGGCGCAGCAAGCCCACCACTCTCTGGCGGGGCAGCACGGCGGCTTCGGCTTCGCCGGTGAGCAGCAGGCTCAGACCATCCCGTTCGTCGTAGGCCAGGGCTGAGCGCCGCAGTCGCCGCAGCCGTTCCGGGTCCTCCCCCACCAAGGCGATCGTGACCCGGGGGGAGGAGGGCAGCACCAGGCGGCCGGCCAGGCTGGGGTCGAGCAGCAGATCCCAGCCCTCGGACCGGCGCCGGGCCAGGTCGGGACGGCTGCGCAGCACCAGCACCCAGGGGCCGTAGGACCAGGGGAAGGCCAGGGGGCCGCCACCGGGTGAACCATGGAGCCGGGCCAGAGGGGCCGCCATCGGCTCGAGCCGCTCGACCAGGGCCGGGGTACCGATGGGCTGCACGTTGTCGGGCCTGAGCTCGCCGGCCCAGCCATCGCTGAGCTGCACCAGGCCCGTCAGGGGAGCGGCCGCCCGGGCCAGCACCTGGGCCGGATCCTCCAGGAGCTGGCTGCGCCAGGGTTTGGGCAGGCGGCGGACCCAGGCGGCGGGCAGATCGCCCCGGCTACCCAGCAGCAGGGGCTCCTGGCGGTCGCATCCGGCCAGCAGGGTCAACGCGGAGGCGGCACCGAGACGCAGCAGGGCGCGGCGGCTGAGGCCCGGGGCTGGTGGTGGAGGGAAGGGGGCGCCCATTCAGCGGACCGTAGGCGGCAGCGGCCCCAGCAGGGTGGAGCAGGCCTGGTCACAGAGGTCGGCGAGGGCCGGGGCGTGACGGCCGCTGAGCTGCCAGAGCAGGGCCAGCCCCCCCGCCCCCACCCCCTCCTTCACGTAGCCCCGCTCATAGGCCGCCAGGGCCGGATGGCAGGGAACTGAGAAGCGCAGGTCGGCCGCGAAGGCCAGGGGCTCCACCCCCCAGCGCTCACCGATGCGGCGCAGCAGCAGGGCCAGGTCGCTGCCGGCCTCGTCGGCCACCCAGGCGGTGGTCCCCAGGGCGGTGCCGGCGGCGATCGCGGGGCGGAGGGACGGGGGCGCCAGGGCCAGGGCCAGGGCCAGCACCGCCGCCATCTGGCTGCCGCCCGCCAGCAGCACGGGCCGTCCGGCGGCAGCGGCGGCCAGCACCATGGCGGCGGCCAGGGCCTGCATCGGGTCCCCGAGGGAGGCGGCCACCCGTTCAGCAGTGGCCCCATCCCCTGCCGCGGCGCCCTCCAGGCCCGCCGCCCGCAGCCCCCGTGCCACCAGCGCCGCCTTGCGGCCATGGTCGGGGTGGCGCAGGCTGCCGCTCACCAGCCCATCGGCCGCCACCCCCAGGCCCGTCAGCACCGCCAGGGCGGTGCTGGTGCCCCCGGGAACGCATTCCGCCAGCAGCAGGGGGCGTCCGGGGGAGAGGTGCTCGCCCCAGCGGTGGCCCAGGGCCAGCAGGGCCTCCAGCCGCCCTGGATCAAGGGCCTCACCGCCGCTGAGGCAACGGGCCGGGCCGCCCCCGGCCAGCCCCGGCAGCCGCAGGTGCGCCACCGCCGGGGCCACCGGGCAGCCCAGGTCGACCACCAGGGGGTCCAGGGCCAGCTCCCGCAGCACCACATGGCTGATCAGGGCGGGGGACACCCCGGCGGGCAGGGGCGGCAGGGCATGGGGACGCTCCCCGGCGGGACCGAGCACCAGGAGTTCGGCATCGGCCGCCGCCGTGCGGAGCCGGGAGCTGGGGGTGGCACCGGCGGCGGAGATGCCGGGAACGGCGGCGGTATCGGTGGCCGCCAGCAGCACCAGCACCTCACTGTGGCGCCAGCCCTGCCGCCAGGGCCCGCACCAGCGGTCGGCGGCAACCGCGGAACCGCAGATTCGCCGCAACTGGCTCAAAGGGGGTCGAGGGCCACCAGACCGCGCAGGGCGGGCGGCGGTTCGCTGATCGGCAGGTCGAGCCTTGGGAAGATCCAGTAGGCCACGGCATGCAGGGCCAAGACCACGATCAGGTTCTGCAGCAGCACCAGCAGCAGGGCCGCGACCTGGACCTGGGCCAGGTCGAAGCCCCCGGCCAGGCCCACCACCCCCGCCAGGCGGTCGAGCAGGTTGGCGGCGGCGGTGGTGATCACCACCCAGAGGTTCTCGCCGACCAGCACCGAGAGCACCGCTACCCGCACCAGGAAGCCGCCGGCCCCGATCAGGGCGCCAACCCCCAGGGTGAGCCACCAGCTGCTGCGGCGCCGCCAGCCCCAGCCCAGCCAGAGGGAGAGCAGGCCATAGGGAAACAGCACCAGGGGGCCCCGGATCGGCCCCATCAGGGCCACCAGCAGCAGGGTCGTCACCACCACGCCTTCCAGGGCGCAACGCCAGCCATGGCGCAGCTGCAGCAGGGCCAGGGGCAGGGGCAGGGCGAGGCGGAACAGGGGGCTGCCCACCGGCAGGTAGTAGAGCGCCACCCAGAGAAGGGCGGTGGCGGCCGCGAGATAGGCGGTGTCCATCAGCTGGCGCGCCTGACGAGGGCTCAGCTGCCGCCGGGAGGGAGGGGTCATCGGCTCAGCGCGGCGCCGGCGCCGGACGGGAGCTGGGGGCCGCGCTGCTGCTGGCGGGGGCCGTGCTGCCGTTGGCGGGGGTCTCCGTGGCGGGCGTGCCGGCCGCTGGCATGCGCTCGATTGTCTCCACCTCGAACGGCACCCCGGCAGCCCGCAGCGCCTTGGTGACCACCTCGGCCGGGGCGGAGGGATCCGCCAGGGGCAGGCGGATGGTGACGCGGTACGGGGCTGGCGGGACGGCCGGCGCCGCGGGGGTCACCGGGGTGGCCGGGGCCGCAGGGCGGGCGATGGGTTCGGTGGCCGCAGGGCGGGCCGGGGCAGCCGGGGATGGCGCTGGGGTGGCGGGCCTGGGGGTGGTGGCCGGGGGGGAGGCTGGTGCGACCGGGGCGCGGGAAAAGCTGCGCGACAGGGCGTCGCCAAAGGACGTCCCACCGCAGGCCGAAAGCAGCAGCGTCAGCGTCAGCAGGGTTCCCGCCAGCGGAAGGGAGGGGCGGGGTGGTGCCATCAGCTGCCCGCGGGTTTGATCACCCGCACGGCGCTGGCCCGCAGCCGTCCGGACTTGGTGGTGGCGGGGGGCTTGTTGGCGGCGGCTGGCTTGGGGGTCGCCTTTTTGGCGGCCGTCGTCTTGGAGCTGGCCTTGGTGGCGGGCTTGGCGGCTGCCCTGGCGGCGCTGCGGGCCTTGGCGGCGCCCTTGCTGGTGGCGGCCTTGGCGGCCAGCAGCTCCACCGCCTGCTCCAGGGAAATGGTGTCGGCGGTGGTGCCCTCCGGCAGGGAGGCGTTCACCTTGCCCTGCTTGACGTACAACCCGTAGGGACCGTCAAACAGCTGGATCGACTCCTCCGAGCCCTCCGGCGCCCCCAGATCCTTGAGCGCCGTGCGACCGCCGCGGCCCTTCTTGGGCATGGCCAGCAGCTCCAGGGCCCGGCTGAGGCCCACGGCCAGCACGTCGTCCTCGGCCTTGAGGGAGCGGTAATCCTTCTCCCCCTTGCCCTTGTCGTGGACCACATAGGGGCCGAAGCGTCCCAGCCCGGCCTGCACCTTGCCACCATCGGGGTGCTCACCCAGGTGGCGGGGCAGCCGCAGCAGCCCCAGGGCGTCCTCCAGGCTGAGATCCTCGGGCTTGACGCCCTTGGGCAGGGAAGCCCGCTTGGGTTTGGGCACCTCCTCGCTCACCTGGCCCCGTTGCACGTAGGGCCCGTACTGGCCGAACAGCAGATACACCTGCTCGCCGGTCTCGGGGTCCTCGCCGAGGGATTCGGGCCCCTCCGCCTTCTGGCGCAGCAGCAGTTCCGCCTTCTCGGCGTCGAGATCGGCCGGGGTGATCTCCTGGGGCAGGGTGGCCTTGAGCAGCTCCTCGCTGCCGTCGTCGGCCACCCGCTTGGTCTCGAGGTAGGCGCCGAAACGGCCGATCCGCACCACACAGGGCAGACCCTCCAGCACCACCGTGCGGGAGATTCCGGGGTCGATGTCGCCCTCCCGTTGCTGCACCTGGGTTTCCAGCCCCTTCTCGCCCTTGTAGAAGCCTTCCAGATAGGGCAGCCAGGACACCTTGCCGGTGGAGATCTCGTCGAGGGTGTGCTCCATCTTCGAAGTGAAGGCCGTGTCCACCAGGTCGGGGAAGTGCTCCTCCAGCAGGGCCGTCACCGCGAAGGCCGTGAAGCTGGGGGTGAGGGAGTTGTTCTGCAGGGTCGCGTAACCCCGGTCGACGATGGTGCCGATGATGCTGGCGTAGGTGGAGGGGCGTCCGATGCCCTCTTTCTCCAGGGTCTTGACCAGGGCGGCCTCGCTGTAGCGGGCGGGGGGCTGGGTCTGGTGGCCGAGGGCCTCCACCGCCCGGCAGACGGGAGCATCCCCGACAGCCAGCGACGGCAGCAGCACCTCCTGGCCCTCCAGGGCCGCGTCAGGGTCGTCGCTGCCCTCCACGTAGGCGCGGAAGAAGCCGGCGAAGTCGATGCGCTTGCCGCTGGCCCGGAACGTGGCGCCCGCCGCTTCGAGGTCGACGGCCAGCAGGGTGAGCCGGGCGTCGGCCATCTGGCTGGCCACGGTGCGCTTCCAGATCAGCTCGTAGAGCGCCAGATCGCGGCCATCAAGGCCGGAATCCTTGGGCGTGCGGAAGCTCTCGCCGGCGGGCCGGATCGCCTCGTGGGCCTCCTGGGCATTGCGGGCCTTGGTGCTGAACTGGCGCGGCGCCGGGCTGAGGAACTCCTGGCCGTACATCGCGCCGACGCAGTTGCGCGCCGCGGTCAGGGCCTGGTCGGAGAGGTGCACCGAGTCGGTGCGCATGTAGGTGATGAAGCCGCGCTCGTAGAGGGCCTGGGCCGTGCGCATGGTGTCCCGGGCCGAGAGTCGCAGCTTGCGGTTGGCCTCCTGCTGCAGGGTGCTGGTGGTGAAAGGGGGCACGGGCTTGCGCACCGTTGGCTTCTCCTCCACCGCCGCCACCCGCCAGGGGGAGCTTTCCACGGCAGCCTTGAGCGCCGCCGCCTCCGCTTCGCTGAGCAGCTTCACCTTGCTGCCGGCCTTGAGGCCGCCGGTGGTCTCGTCGAAGTCGGAACCGCCGGCGATGCGCTCGGCCCCCACGTGGCTGAGCTTGGCCTCGAAGGGCAAGGCCACCTGCTCCAGGCGGGCCTTGAGATCCCAGTAACTGCCGCTGCGGAAGGCGCGGCGGGCCCGCTCCCGCTGCACCAGCAGCCGCACCGCCACCGACTGCACCCGGCCGGCGGAGAGGCCCCAGGCCACCTTCTTCCACAGCAGGGGCGACAGGGTGTACCCCACCAGGCGATCGAGGATGCGGCGGGTCTCCTGGGCATGGACCAGCTCCATGTCGAGGTCGCGGGTCTGGTCGAGGGCGCGGCCGATGGCCTCCTTGGTGATCTCGTGAAACACCATCCGCTTCACCGGCACCTTCGGCCCCAGGAGCTGCAGCAGGTGCCAGCTGATGCTCTCGCCTTCCCGGTCTTCGTCCGTGGCCAGCAGCAGCTGGTCGGCATCCTTGAGGGCGTCCTTGAGCTCCTTCACCACCTTTTTCTTGTCCTTCGGCACCACGTACAGGGGCTCAAAGGCGTTGGCGGTGTTGACGCCCAGGTTGGCCCACTTCTCTCCCTTATGGGCCGCAGGAATCTCGCTGGCGTTGTTGGGCAGATCGCGCACATGGCCCATCGACGCCTCCACCCGGAAGGTCTTGGGCAGGAACGCGCGGATGGTGCGGGCCTTGGTGGGGCTCTCGACGATGACCAGGGTGTGGGCCACGGGAAGGCGCGATACCGCTTCCTTCTTTATCGCATCGGCGGACCCGGCGGGTATCGGGGCACCAGACCGTCCTCCCAGATGGCGGCTACAGTCCGTCCCATCGCGTGCCTCCCCGAACCCTGTGGCAGACCTGTTTCTGGCAGCAGCGAGCTCCGTCACCACGGCCGCTTCCGCCGCCGAGGCCATTGCTTCCGGTCTGGGCACCGGCGCACTGGCCCTGCAGCTGAATGCCGGGGCGATCGCTCCGGAAGTGGCCGTCCTGCTCACCCTGGTGGTGTGCCTCGTGGTCGACCTGGCCGGTGAGAAAGCCGCCAGCCGCTGGGTGCCGCCCATTTGTTATGGAGGCCTGGGGGCTTCCCTGGTGCTGCTGGCCCTGCAGTGGGACAGCCCCCTGGAGCCCTCCTTTCTCGGTTCTTTCCTGGCCGACAACCTGGCGATCGCCTTCCGGGCGGTGGTGGCCGCCTCCACCTTGATCTCCCTGCTGCTGAGCTGGCGCTACGTGGAGCGCAGCGGCACACCGATGGGCGAATACGCCGCGATCCTGCTGGCCGCCACCCTCGGGGCCATGTTCCTGTGCGGCTCCACCGACCTGGTGAGCATCTTCATTTCCCTGGAAACCCTCTCGGTCGCCAGCTACCTACTGGCGGGTTACATGAAGCGGGACGCCCGCAGTTCCGAGGCGGCCCTGAAATATCTGCTGGTGGGATCGGCCGCCGCGGCGGTGTTCCTCTACGGCGCCTCACTGCTTTACGGCCTCAGCGGCGGTGCCACCAGCCTGGCCACCATCGGTCTGGCCCTGCAGACCAGCGCCTCGCCGATCACGGCCCTGGCCCTGGTGTTCGTGCTGGCCACGGTGGCGTTCAAGATCGCGGCGGTTCCGTTCCACCAGTGGACCCCCGACGTCTATGAGGGTTCCCCGACGCCGGTGGTCGCTTTTCTGTCGGTGGGCTCCAAGGCCGCCGGTTTCGCCCTGGCGGTGCGGCTGCTGGTGGGCTGTTTCGAGAGCTTCGATGCCCAGTGGAAGTTCCTGTTCACCGTGCTGGCGGTGCTGAGCATGGTGCTGGGCAACGTGGTGGCCCTGGCCCAGACCTCGATGAAGCGGATGCTCGCCTACAGCTCCATCGGTCAGGCCGGCTTCGTGATGATCGGCCTGGTGTGCGGCACCGAGGACGGCTTCTCGGCCATGGTGCTGTACATGGCGGCCTATCTGTTCATGAACCTGGGCGCCTTCGCCTGCATCATCCTGTTCTCGCTGCGCACCGGCAGCGACCGCATCGCTGACTACGCTGGTCTTTACCAGAAGGATCCCCTGATCACCCTGGGGCTGAGTCTGTGCCTGCTGTCCCTCGGTGGCATCCCGCCGATGCTGGGCTTCTTCGGCAAGATCTACCTCTTCTTTGCCGGCTGGGCCGACCATCAATACCTGCTGGTGGTGGTGGGTCTGGTCACCTCGGTGGTGTCGATCTACTACTACATCTCGGTGATCAAGATGATGGTGGTCAAGGAACCCCAGGAGGCCTCCGATGTGGTCAAGGCCTACCCCGCCATCACCTGGAATCTGGCCGGCATGCAGCCCCTGCGGGCGGCCCTGGTGGGCTGCGTGGTGATCACCGCCGTGGGGGGGGTCCTCTCCAGCCCCCTGTTCGACTGGGCCAGCTCCACCGTGGCCGGCACCCCGATCCTGCAGCAGGCCATCGCCGCCGCCGCCATCGCTCCACTGGGCTGAGTTCCTAGCCTGGTGGCCATGGATCTCCCCAAGCCACCGGTGGCCGAACTGGTCCACGTCTCCAAGGTCTACGGCACTGGTGACACCGAGGTCCGGGCCCTCGACGACCTTTCCCTGACCGTGCAGCAGGGCGACTACCTGGCGGTGATGGGGGCCAGCGGCTCCGGCAAGAGCACGGCGATGAACATCCTCGGCTGCCTCGACCGGCCCAGCTCCGGCAGCTACCGACTGAACGGCACCGATGTGGAAAGCCTTGATGATGACGCGCTGGCCGACCTGCGCAACCAGCAGCTGGGGTTTGTGTTCCAGCAGTTCCACCTGCTGCCCCAGCTGAGTGCCATCGACAACGTGATGCTGCCGATGATCTATGCCCGCGTCCCCAAGGAGGAGCGACGCCGTCGGGCCCTGGCCGCCCTGGATCGGGTGGGCCTTTCCCACCGGCTGGAGAACAAGCCCAACCAGCTCTCCGGCGGCCAGCAGCAGCGGGTCGCCCTGGCCCGGGCGATCATCAACGATCCGGCCATGCTCCTGGCCGACGAGCCCACCGGCGCCCTTGATTCCCACACCACGGAGGAGGTGCTCAGCCTCTTCGGTGATCTCAATGCCCAGGGCATCACGATCCTGCTGGTGACACACGAAAGCGAGGTGGGCGCCAGGGCCGATCGGGTGGTGCACTTCCGCGACGGCCGCATCAGCGGCTGAGCATGCCCCTCAATGCAACGGCGGCGGGCAGGCCAGGGCTCAGCCGCGTGTAGGGCGTCCCGCCGGCAGGGGCAGCGTTTCACCGGGCAGGGGCAGGGGCGAGCGGGGACGCTCCAGGGTGGCGATGAGCTGGCCCATCAGCAGGGCCACCGCGTCGGTGGGGCCGCTGCCATCCGGGCCGGCCAGTCCGGCGAGCAGGCTGCCGCCGGGGTCGAGATCGCCGGGGTCGGTGGCGACCCAGCCGCCATCCTGGGGCAGGCGCAGCTCGAAATGCAGATGGGGACCGGTGCTCAGGCCCGTGCTGCCGACCCGGCCGATCACCTCACCCTGGCGCACCATCTCGCCGTCCTTGACGTAGAGCTCGGACAGGTGGCCGTAGAGGGTACGGCGGCGGGGGCGGTCGTGCTCGAGCTCCACCGCCAGGCCATAGCCGCCGGCCAGACCGCTGCTGACGACGCGACCGGAGAGGGCCGCCACCACCGGAGTTCCCTCGGGGGCCGCCAGATCGCGGCCCGCGTGCATCAACCAGCTGCCGATCACCGGATGCAGGCGCCAGCCGAACCCGCTGGTGGTGACCGCTGAGCCGATCAGGGGGAAGAGCAGCCGCTGGTTGCCGTTGCCGCCGATCGGGGCAGGTCGGGGTGTGACCCGGAACACGTCGGTGAGCCGGAAGCTGCCGCCGGCGCCGGTGAGCAGGGCGCTGACGGGGACGGTGATCGGCGGCAGGGGGGAGGCGTCGAGGCCGAAACCGCCGAAGCCGTCGCCGCGCCCCCCGGCCACCAGATCCCCCTCGCCCAGGCCGTCCGAGAGGCCATCCTTACGACCACGGCCGATGATGATCACGCCGCTGTTGCATTCCTGGACCGAGAGGGCCCCGGCACGGCAGGCCTTGCTGCGGGTGGCCGCCTCCTGGGGCGAGAGCAGGGAGCCACGGACCCGCACCCGTTCGCCAGGGGTCACCACCCCTTCCCGCACCAGCGCATCGAGGGAGGCATCGAAGCGGCGGACCGGTTCGGGACGGCGCTCCGCCGCTCCAGGACGCAGCATCGCCGGTGCGGCCTCGCCGCTGACCGGTGGCGGCGGCGCCAGGGGTTGGACGGGGGCCTGGAACTCGGGGCGGGTGACCGGCGCGGCGATCCTCACCGAAGGGCGCAACACCGGCGCCGGGTCTGGGGCCTGGGCCGGCTGGGCCGGCGCATCGGCGCCAGGAACAGCCTGGGCGAGCACAAGGGGCATGGCCAGCCAGGAGACCGTGGCGCCGGCCGTGAGGGCCGTCAGGGCGGTGAGGGGCTTGGGGGCCATGTCAGGGAAAGGCGAATCACACTGTAAGGGGGGCACTCATCCGTCGCCGAACCAGCGGTGCAGCACCCGCTCCCGGGGGCCGTGAACCAACCGCAGACCGCCATCGCTCGCCAGCCCGGCCGGGAGCCAGTCGTCGCCGTCGAGGCGGATGGGGCCTGCGGGCAGCAGCAGGCGCCGCTCCGCCTGCCGGCGCACCTCCTCGGGCCGCCCGGCCCAGGCCATGGCCCACTCCAGGGCCGCCAGCACTTCCCCGCACCAGAGCAACGGATCGGCGCGCCCTGGGCCCAGCACCGTTGCCACGGCCACCGCGCCGGCAGGCACCCGGTTGGCGGCATTGAGGCCCACCCCCACGCGGGCCCAGCGGCAGGCGCCCCCCCGTAGGCGAAGCCGGGGCAGCAGACCGGCCAGCTTCAGTGGAGCGCCGCCACTGTTGGCAGCAGTGGCGGGGACCAGCAGCAGATCATTGGGCCACTTGAGCCGCACCGCCAGCCCCCCGGCCTCCAGCCGCAGGCAGAGCCCCACAGCCACCGCAAGGCCAGGAGCGGCAGCCAGATCGGCAGCGGCGGGCCAGGGCAGGGCCGCACTCAGCCAGACCCCCCCGCTCGGCGAGCACCAGGGGCGGCCCTGCTGGCCGCGGCCGAAGCGCTGGCGGCCGGCGATCACGGCCCGGGGAGTCCGCAGTGGCCCGGTGCCGGCAAGACGCGGATCAGCGGCCAGCCAGCGGTCGAGCACCGTCTCGGTACTGGCGCACACCGGCAGGGCCCGCAGCCGCCAGACGAAAGCAGACGCAGGGGCGTCCGGCAGCGCCCGCCGCTGGGCCCCGATCGCGCCGATCAAAACCGACGCAGCCAGTCGCCAATGCGCGCGGCCCCTGCCTCCAGGTCTGCGGCCGGGTGCACCAGCGCCAGCCGCTGCCAGCCCTCGCCGCCGGGGCCGAAGCCGTTGCCGGGGGTGAGGCAGACGCCACTTCCCTCCAGCAGGGCGGCGCAGAACCGCTCCGAATCCAGACCCCGAGCCCGCGCCACTTCAGGGATCTGCAGCCACAGGTAGAGCGCCATCGAAGGCAGGCGCACCGGCCAGCCCTGGGCCTCGAGGGCGGCGGCCATGCGGTCGCGGCGCTCCCGGTAGACGCCGCACAACTTCTCGGGCCAGTGGGGGGCCTGCTCCAGGGCGGCGATGGCTCCGGCCTGCAGGGCCAGGGACTGGTTGAAGTCCACCACCCCCTTGAGCTGGCGCAGGGCGGTGATCAGCTCCTCGGCGCCGATGGCAAAGGCGAGCCGGTAGCCCCCGAGGCACCAGCTCTTGGAGAAGGAGAAGAACTCGATGCCACAGCGCCGCCAGGCGGGATGGCGCAGCAGGGCCGGGGCCTCCCCGTCCAGAGCCAGGTCCACATAGGGGTTGTCGTGGGCGAGCACCACCTCGTGGCGCAGGGCCCGCTCCACCGCCCCATCCAGCCAGGCCTGCTTGCCGGTGGTGGCTGTGGGGTTGTGGGGGAAGCCCAGCACCATCAACTTGAGGGTCTGCCACTGGCTGGGGGCCAGTCGGTCGAAATCCGGCCGCCAGCCGGCCTCGGGATCGAGGGGCAGCAGCACCGGTTCGGCGCTGGCCAGATGCAGACCACCCATGTGGGAGGGGTAGTAGGGGTCGAGAAGCAGGGCCGGATCGCCTGGGTTGAGCACCGCCAGCGGCAGATGGGCCGTGCCCTCCTGGGAGCCCACCAGCAGCAGCACCTCCGTTTCCGGGTCCACCACCACATCGAAACGGCGCTGCGCCCAGGCCGCCACCGCCTCGCGGAAGGGCAGGGTGGCGGCGTGGAGGCAGTAGGAGGAGCTCTCGGGCCGGCTCAGGCCAGCGGCGATGGCCTCAAGGGCCACGGCCGGCGGCTGCAGGTCGGTGGAGCCGAGGGACAGATCCAGCAGCGGCGGCAGGGGAGAATCGTCCGCGCCGGGGCCGGCCGCGGCCCGGGCGCTGTAGGCGGCCTTGCGCTGGTCGTTGCGGGCGAAGACACCGTTGCCAAGGCGCGACAGGCGCTCAGAGATGGGCATCCAGGAAAGCCTTCAGCTGGGACTGGGCCATGGCGCCTTCGTGGCGGGCCACTTCGAGGCCAGCCTTGAACAGCACCAGGGTGGGCAGACCCTGCACCTTCAGGCTGTCGCGGCTGATGGGGTTGGGATCGGCCTCCAGCTTGCCGACGGTGAGTGAGCCACCGGGAGCCTCGGCATAGGCCTTGGCGGCCCAGTCCATCAGGGGGGCCATCAGCCGGCAGGGGCCGCACCAGGGAGCCCAGACGTCGACGAGCACCGGGCCCTCGACCTCCAGGACCGAGGCCTGGAAGTTGGCATCGGTGAGGTCGAGGACGGGGGAGTCGACGTCGGCGGGCACGGCGTTCGGGACGGCTGTGGCCCGATTGTATGAATTCAGAGCTTGTCGATGGACTGGCGCAGTTCCTCGAGCTCGGCATTCACCTCGGCCACCTTGACCGGCTCCAGCTGGGGGGCCGGACCGCCCTCCATCGGCAGGGAGATGGGGGTCTTGCCGCCTTCCAGCCGGTTCTTGAGGGCCGCCAGCTCCTCGTCGACGTCGCTGCCCTCCAGGGCGGCGAACTGGCTTTCCAGGTCGGCACCGGCCAGCTCGGCGGCGGCCTGGCTGCGGGCCTCCATGTTCAGCACCTTCTCCTCCATCTGGTCGAAGGCGGCCATCGAACTGTTGGTGTTCAGGCTGCCCACGGCGTTCTGGAGCTGCTCCTGGGCCTGGGCCGCCTGGGCGCGGGCCTTGAGCATGTCCTTCTTGGTCTTGGCCTCGGCGATCTTGCCTTCCAGGGCGGTGAGGCTGCGCTTGAGGGTGTCGACCTGGCCGGCCTGGCCGTTGAGCTGGGCGTTGAGAGCGGCGGCGGTGTCGGTGTAGGTCTTCCGGCGGGAGAGGGACTCACGGGCCAGATCCTCCTCACCCTTTTTGAGCGCCAGCTCGGCACGCTCGTACCAGGTGCGGCTCTGGGCCTCGGCCTGCTCGGCCTGGTTCTGCAGCCGTTTCTGGCTGGCGATGGCCGTGGCCACGGCCTGGCGCAGTTTCACCAGGTCGGCCTGCATGTCGGCCACGGACTGATCCAGGATCTTGGCCGGATCCTCCGCCTTGCTCACCAGGTCATTGAGGTTGGCGCGCAGCAGGCGGCTGAGCCGATCGAAGAAACCCATGGAAGCGGGGCTATTGCAGAAATCGAGCGTAGCCAGAACCTGCCGCCCGGTCTTCCCCGCCCCTCAGCGGATTGCCGCACCCACACCCGGCGCGGCGGCGCTCAGGTGTGGCGGCGACGGGCGTGGGCCTGCAGCTTGAGGGCGTAGTCGCCCATGGAATGGTCGGCGACCACCGCTTTGCCCTGGGTGAGGAGGAAGCGGCGCACCACGACGCAGAACCGCCAGAAGGCCTCCGGGCTCATCACCACCTTCAGATCCCGGAAGGGGATCTGCTGCTCATCCGGGATGTTGGCGGCGTCGGAGAGGAACACGACGCTGCCGGCATGGGTATACCCGAAGAAGTTCCGCCGCAGGAACTCGGCGATCTGGAAGGTGCCGTTGATGGGAATCAGCCGGATCAGGCTGAGAAGGATCAGCAGGCTGTAGCCGAAGGGGATGCGCGTCACCCCGTCGGCGGCGTTCACGATCCGGTAGATGGGTGTCCGGATCGGGGCGAAGAAGGCGTCATCGCCGGCCCGCGGGCAGCCGAAGATGTAGGTGGCACCGGTGCTGTCGGAGCCGAGGTAGCGGGTGGCCACCAGGGCCAGGGCGCCGCCGAGGGAATGGCCGGTGATGTACAGGGGGATACCCGGATGGCGCGCCAGGGCGGCCTCCAGGGGGGCGCGCACCTTGTCGAAGGCGGCCAGGAACCCGGCATGGGCCCGGCCGCCGCCGGGGGCCGCCACCAGGTGGGCCCGCAGGTCGGCACTGATGTCATGGATGCTGGTGACCTGGGTGCCCCGGAAAGCCAGCACGAGCATGGCATCGGGTCCCTGGCCGGAGGGGAGGTTCAGGCGGACGAGGATCGCTTCGCTGCCCTGCACGGCGATGCCCTCGAGCAGTTCGAAGCCGGCCTTCTCCAGCGCCGAGACCACCACGCCGTCCACCGTCTGGCCGTTCTCGATGGCGGCCGCCACAAGGGCCCGCACCACCGCCTCCCCCCGCTGGCTGCGGGCCGATTCGAGGATGCGGAGCACCAGCTCGTCGACCCTGATCTCGGCAGGCAGCTTCTCGTAGACCAGCCGGGCGATCTCCGCCAGCAGCCAGGCGGTGCGGTCGGAATAGGCGGCGCGGAGGATCGGGACCTGACGGATCAGGGTGGGATCGTCGAAGTAGCCGGCCATGGCCGTGCCCCGGGGTGGAACTTCTCCAGACCTCAGGCTTGCCCAGCTGCTCCCCCCGTCAACCCGGCAAGCCGTTTCGATCACCGGCCGAAACACGCCTTAGCGTGGCTTCATGGAGCCCTCCCGGTCCCGCCAGCGCCGCTCTGCCGATGGCAGCGGTTCCCGTCGTTGGATCGGCGATGCGGTGCAGACGCGGCAGGTGGGCAACGTCGCCCTGCTGATGCCACCCGCCCGGCCGCCGGCCAGTGCCCTGGCCAGCTGCCTGGACAGCCTCCAGCAGGAGTGGCGCCGCGAGGGCCATCTGGCCGCCCTGTGGCGGGAATGGCCGCGGATCGCGGGGCCCCAGCTGGCCCCCCACTGCCGTCCCCTGCAGCTGCAGGGGGGGCTGCTGACCGTGGGGTCCGCGCCGGGGCCCTGGCTGCAGGCCCTGCAGTACAACCGCCACCAGTTGCTGGGGTCGCTGCGGGGCGCCGGCTTCAGCGTGCGGGACGTGCGTGTGCAGCAGCACCACCCCGGCACCCCACCCACCCCCGGCAGCCTCAGCGAGGCGGAGGTGTGGGCCGTCCATCCGAGCCGTTGCGACGTGCACGGTCTGGCCGACTGCCCCGCCTGCGGCCGGCCGGCCCCGGCCGGGGAGATGGCCCGCTGGGGCCACTGCAGCTTCTGCCGCCGCGCCGATCTGGCCTGAACCCCCTCGCCGCGGCCCCGGCGAGGGGCCTGGCGCTCAGGGGAGGGGCTGATCGTCGCCGGGGCCGAACAGCGCCCTCCAGGACGCCTCCTGTTCCACCGCGGCCTCACTTCCCTCAAGGGGAAATCCGGCCAGGAAGTCCTTATCGGCGGCGGGCTCGTAGGGCCCCTGCTTGATCTCCATCATCACGGCATCGGGCGTGAGGGCCACCAGGGTGTGGATGAAGCCCTCGGCCAACTCGATGCCGCGCAGGGGGCCGGCGGCGCTGATCCGCTCGCGCTGCAGCACCCGCCCGCCGGCATCGAGCAGCAGCAGCCCCACCGCCCCCTGCAGCACGAGGAAGCACTCGAAACCCTCGCCGGGCTGCGCGCGCCGGTGGTGGTGGGGCCGTACGTAGGTGCCGGGCTGCAGCACGTTCAGGAAGCGCTGAACCCGATCGGCGGGGGCATGGAAGTTGTGGTTGCGGCGCCGGCGAGGTGAGTCGGCGGCGACGGCGGCCACCGCATCGAAGAGGGCCTGGTCGATGCGCTGAAGAAGAGGGGAGGGCGCGGTGGAGTCCATCGCAGGGGCGGCGGGCGGCGACAGCCCAGGGGTTCGGGGGCAGCCCATAGATTGATCGATTCTCAGTGGAATGGAAGGCATGGGCGCAGGTCCGCGGATGCGGTGGCAGGCCGCCGCACCGCTCGCTCTTCTGCTGGGCACCGGCCAGACGCTGCCGTCGCTGGCGGCCAAACCGGGTGCCACCTACACCATCGAGGCCACCACCGCGGCGGGGATGGGGGCGATGGGCGGCGCCGGCATGCTGCAGATGATGCTGGGGGGCCGGCCCGCGGTGGGCGCCACCAGCCGCCAGCTGGAGTTGCGGCTGCAGTCCCCGCAGACCACCGCCAACCCCACGGCCGAGCACCGCATCCCGGCGGCGATGGCGATGGGGACGGCCCTGCCTCTGAAGAGCGGCGGCGATAGCCCTGGGCAACTGGACCGGGAGTGGAAGGAGGAGGACATCCCCGAGGCGAAGGGCCGGCTGCTGATCTTCCGCGGCTGCGCCGAGAGCGCCGGCGCCGGCCAGCCCGAGATCATCACCCTGCAGGGACTGACCACGGAGCAGCGCCTCCTGGTGCTGTCGGGCCCGAAGCGGCTGGCAACCGCCACCCGCCACGCCGGCACCTCGGGCCGCTGGCCATCGGGCGAGGAGGCACCTGCGGTGCCGCTGCAGGCCTCCCTGGTGGGGACCCATGTGGTGGCCAGCAACTACGCCCCGGAGATCCGCTTCCAGGTGGGCAGCGGCCACGACTTCCTGGCGCCGGTGAAGCTGACGATCGCCCCCACCGGCGGCGCCCAGCGACTGAACTGGCAGACCCTCCCCACCGCCCTCGGCTACCAGGCGACGGCCACGGGGATGGGTCGCCAGAAGGGCGACATCGTGATGTGGACCTCCAGTGAGCTGCCCATGGCCGACAGCGGCGTGCCGGATGAGCTGCGGGCCCCCGAAGCGGCCCGGCTGGTGCAGCGCGGCGTGCTGCTGGCTCCGGAGCGCACCACCTGCGCGGTGAGCGCCCAGGCCATGGCAGCGATGGGGGCGGCGATGGTGACGTTCACCGCCTACGGCGACACCCTGCTGCTGAGCAGTCCCCAGGGCAGCCCCGCCTGGCGGCTCCGCCTGGAGCGGCGTTCCACCGCCACCCGTCTGCTGGGTGAAGGCATGGAGCGGCTCGATCCGGGCTCCGGCGACGGCCAGGAGGCGCCGGCCCCTAAAGGTGGGGGTCTGAACCTGTTCCGGCTGTTCTGACCGCAGCCGCGCCCGTTGCCCCGAGGAGCGGCGATGGCACGGCCGTCAGCGGCCCCGTCGCTGCTGGCGGAGCCGGATCACACCGCCGGGACCGACCTCGATCCGCACCTCTTCCCCGTACTGGCCGTTGGTGACGTAGCCCTCGGCCGCCCGCAGGCGGGTGCCGTCCGCCAGCTCACCCTCGATCGCGAAGTGGGCATCGGACACGATGCGGAAGGAGCGGCTGGCTGACGCCCCAGCGGCGATCGGCTCGAATCGCAGCGTCTCCCAGGGCAGCAGCACCTGCAGGGAGGCGATCATGCGGCCGCTCCCGTTGGTGACCGTGAGCTCGTTGCGGGTGTGCTCCCGGAAAGCCACGCCAACGCCGATGGCCCCCGCCAGGCCGGCGGCCGTCACCAGCGCCAGGAACGAGCGTCGGGGAAGGCGGGTCACAGGGGGCACTCTGGCAGGGCCGGAATCGGCGGCTCGGCGTCGGGGCCGGCGGCCGAGGGCCCGGGGTCCGTAGCCTTGGGCCGGTCGACGCCCTTCCGCCGCCCGCAGGAGTCCGCCCTTGGCTGCAGCGCGCCACATCCTCCTGACCGGCGGCAACTCCGGCATCGGCTTCGAGGCGGCGGTGATCCTTTGCCGGGCAGGCCATCGGCTCACCCTGCCCTGCCGGAACCAGGCCAGCGCCGAGGTGGCCGGACACCGGGTGCTGGAGCGGGCCGGCACCGGCACACCCCCCGCCACCGCCGTCTGCGACCTGGCGGATCTGGAGAGCGTGCGGGCCTGCGGCGCCACCCTGCTGGCCCGGGGGACCCCCATCGACACCCTCGTTCTCAACGCCGGCCTCCAGTACGCCGGTGCCAGCGAACCGCGCCGCACGGCCCAGGGCCATGAGCTCAGCTTCGGGGTGAACCATCTGGGCCACGTCCTGCTGGCCCACCAGCTCTGGCCCCTGCTGGCGGCGGGGCCAGCACCGCGGCTGGTGATCACCGCCAGCGAGGTGCACGACCCCACCAGCGCGGGGGGCAAGGTGGGGGCGCCGGCGGGCCTGGGCGAGCTGGCGGGCCTGCGGCCGGGCGAGGGCACCACGCTGGTGAACGGCTCGGCTCCGTTCAGTGCCGACAAGGCCTACAAGGACAGCAAGCTCTGCAACGTCCTGTTCGCGAGGGAGTTCGCCCGGCGCCTGGAGGCGCAAGGCACGCCCGCTCCGGTGATCGCCTGGAGCCCGGGGCTGGTGATCCCGCCCACCAGCGAAGGCGGCTTCTGGCGCTACAGCCGCCAGTCGAACGAGCTGGGGCAGCGGCTGTTCGCCCTGGCGGCCCGCTCGCTGCTGCGCCTCACCGAGAGCGTCGAGAACGCCGGGGCCCTGCTGGCCGCCCTGGCCGTCGATGACGCCTACGCCGTCAACGGCTTCACCTACCACCGCAACCGCGTCACGGCTCCGGGCAGGCACCTGTTCGAGCCCACCGCCACCAGCGTTGAAGGGCAGGACCCTGATCTGGCCCGCCGGCTCTGGGAGGCGAGTGCGGCCCTGGTGGGCGTGGAGGGCGACTGGCCTTGAGGGGCCTGCCCGAGCGGATGCTGTTCCTCCCCGGTGCCTCGGGCGACACCTCCTTCTGGCGTCCCCTGGATCAGCGCCTGGCCTGCCGAGCCGAGCGCCTGCACCTGGGCTGGCCAGGCTTCGGCGACACCCCGCCCCGGCCGGGGGTCGAGGGGTTCGAGGACCTGCTGGCCCTGGTGCTGGAGCCGCTGGATCGCCCCTGCGCCCTGATCGCCCAGTCGATGGGTGGGGTGCTGGCCCTGCGGGCCGCCCTGGCCCGGCCCCACTGGGTGACGCACCTGGTGCTGTGTGCCACCTCCGGCGGCCTGCCGATGGCGGAAATGGGGGCCGCCGACTGGCGGGCCGGCTTTCGCACCAGCCTGGCCCACCTCCCCGGCTGGTTCGCCACGGAAACGACGGACCTCTCCGGACGACTGCCGGAGGTCGCCGCACCCAGCCTGCTGCTGTGGGGTGATGCCGACCCGTTCAGCCCGGTTGCCGCGGGGGAGCGCCTGGCCATGCTGTTGCCCGATGCCCGACTGCACGTGATCAACGGCGGCGACCATGATCTCGGCCGGCACCATGCCGGGCGGCTGGCGCCGCTGGTCGACGCCCACCTCAGCAGCACCCCTCGCGCCAGCGCCGTTCCCCTCGCCCCACCATGAGCAAGACCACCAGCACGTACTGGAATCCGCTGGCGCCGGAGCAGGCCCATCGCTGGCGCTGGCTGGAGGGGCTGGAGGGCCAGGTGCAGGAGCTGGTGCTCAGTGAAGACCCGGCCACCGGGGAGATCACCCGACTCACCCGCTTCCTGAGCGGGGCCGACACCGCCGCCTTCGGGGGCAAGGCCCACCCCTTCCCCGAGGAGATCTTCATCGTCAGCGGGCGCCTGTTCGATGCGGCCTTCGGGATCTGGCTGGAGAGCGGGCACTACGCCAGCCGGCCGCCGGGGGAGGTGCATGGCCCCTTCCGCACCGATGGGGCGGGGTGCCTGGTGCTGGATGTGTCCTTCCCCCAGCGCGGCGGAGAAGGGGCGTCATGAGCGGGGTCGGCGCTGACCCTGGAGCTCATCCTCAAGCTCAGCGATCCGCTCCTGCAGCGGCCGCAGCTGGGCTTCCAGCTCCGCTGCAGTGAACCGGGGGGTGATGAACTGGGGGCAGTTCCAGTCGAAGGCTTCCACCCGGATGCGGAAGAGGCGCTCCACCTCCCCTGCAGCCTGCGGTCCCAGCTGCTCCGCCAGCTGAGGATCATCAGCGAGCGGGATTACCTCCGCTTCCCCGTCGATCTTGAGTCGGCGACGGGCGGGGTAATCCATCAGGAACAGGGCCACCCGCGGATCGCGGCGCAGATGGCCGGCGGTGAGCAGCTGGCGATTGCCGCCGTAATCGGCGAACCCCAGGTTGCGCTCGTCGAGCACCGTCAGGAAGCCCACCGGCCCGCCCCGGTGCTGCAGGTAGGGGGCACCCGCTTCCGTGAGGCTGGCCAGATAGAAGCTGTCGCGGGCGCTGATGAAGGCGATCTCCCTGGCACTGAGGCGATCGGATGCCGGGGCCGGGGGCACGCCCTGGCTCTGGCCATAGGCCTGGATCTGGGCCTCCCCCACGGCGGGGCTGAGATGGCGATGCAGGTAGTGCTGGCTCATGGGTGGAAGCTCCGCTCAGGCCTCCAGGCCCTTCATGGGCACGTAGCCCGGCAGCGCCTTGATCCGCTCGATCCAGGTGCCAACGTTGGGATAGGGGGCCAGATCGATGCCGCCGTCCGGGGCCAGGGCCACGTAGGGGAACACCGCGACGTCGGCGATGGTGGGACGCTCCAGCTCCAGCCACTGCCGGTGGGCCAGGTGCCGCTCCAGCTGGTCGAGGATGAAGGCGGCCTTCTCGGTGGCCCGCTCGATCGGGATCGCCTCGACGCCGAACAGATGGTGCAGCCGCGCACTTTCCGGACCCTGGCGCACCTCACCGGCGGCGGTGGAGAGCCAGCGCACCACCCGGGCCTGGCCGAGGGGATCGGCGGGCAGCCACTGGCCATCCCCCTGGCAGGCCGCCAGATAGAAGAGGATCGCCTGGGCGTCAGCGAGGGTGGTGCCGTCTGCCTCCAGCACGGGCACCTGGCCAAAGGGGTTGAGGCCAAGGAAGGCCTCCCCCTTGTGCTCGCCGGCCATCAGATCGACGCGGACCCAGTCGTAGTCGAGCCCGAGCAGTTCCAGGAGCAGACGCACCTTGTAGCTGTTGCCGGAGAGTTCGTGGCCGTAGAGCTTGAGCATGGGCGCTAAGGGGGTGGGGGGCCGGGGATGCGGACTGCCTGAGTAGACAGACCGGTCTGCGCAACCAAGGTAGCAGACCTTTCTGTCTACTCATTAGATTGGGTTCATTGCAGTGGAATCCATGCCAGCGAGCGGCACCACCACCAGGTCCTCCGCCAAGCGGGATGCGCTCCTGGACACCTCCGAGGAGCTCTTCGCCCGCCACGGCTACCGGGCCGTGGGCATCGACGCGGTCCTGGCCGCGGCCGGGGTGGCCAAGATGACTCTCTACAAACACTTCCGATCCAAGGAGGAGCTCATCGCCGCCGTGCTGGAGCGGCGCGCCAGCGCCATCGCCGCAGGGCTCGCCGAGCGGATCGCCGCGGCGCCGGAGGACCGCGGGGCAGGCCTGCTGGCGGTGTTCGACTGGCTCGAGCAGGCGGTGCGCTCGCCGGAGTTCCACGGCTGTCTGTTCATCAAGGCCGCCAGCGAGTACCCCGCTGCGGAGGATCTGCCGCGGCAGGCGGCCGAAGCCTTCAAGCAGGCGTGCCGCGATCGGATGGAAGGGCTCTGCCGCGATCTCGCTGTCGCCGACTCCGAGGGTCTGGCCCGCCAGCTGCAGCTGCTGTTTGAAGGCGCCCTTGTGGTGGCCTTCCTGCAGCGGACTCCCCTGGCCGCCGCCGATGCCCGACGGGCCGCCGAAGCCCTGCTGGCCTCCGCCCCGC
The DNA here is from genome assembly GCA_943372935.1 of Synechococcus sp. UW140. Lineage (GTDB taxonomy): Bacteria > Cyanobacteriota > Cyanobacteriia > PCC-6307 > Cyanobiaceae > Cyanobium. Next base: position 170,514 of record CALSAP010000002.1, on the reverse strand, counting down.
GAACGGACCAGGCCGTCGGGGGCCAACGCTGACAAGCCGCGACGGGCGCCCTACAACGGGAGACCGCCAGGATCGTTGCGATGATGGCCAGGAACCGCCACCGCTGGCAGGCCCTCCTGGCGGCCGGCCTGCTGCTGCCGATCGCCCCCAGCTCCGCGGCGCCCCCGCCCCGCCGCCTCGGCGACTGCCGTCCGACGTTCATCCGGGAGATCCACTACCGGCTGAGCGCCTCCGACGCCAACGGCGTCCAGATCCCCATCGCCGGCTCCGGCTCCGCCGTCAGCTACACCAATGGGGGCTACCAGGTGTCCTACGACACGGTGCCGGCGATCCACAGCAGCAGGAAGGGGGATCCGGTACAGCTCTGTCTGACGTTCCTGCCGGATTGCCAGGAGGCTCCCAGGGGCGACGTCCGCGGCCGCGTCTACCGGGCCCGGAATCTGCGCACCGGCGGCACCTGGACCCTGCCGGACAGCCAGCACAGCTGCGGCGGCGCCTGACGCTGCTGGCGGCGCCGTCTCCCCTGCCTTTCGTCAGTTGCGGCGGCAGCCCCGAAGGCAGCAGGGTGGCTCCCACCACAGGACAGCCCCCCGATGCTCCCCTGGTTTCTGGCCGCCCTCACCCTGGTGGTGGCGGTGCTGACGGCCTTTCCCCTGGGCCGCCACCTCTGGCAGGTCTTCGACGACCGCCCCCAGCCCGCCTGGGATCCCTCGCTGCTGCCGCTGGAAACGGCGCTGTTGCGCTGGATCGGCGACCGGGGCCAGCCGGCGGCCACGGCCTGGGCCTACCTGCAGCCCTTCCTGGTCGCCAACGCCTGCTTCGGCGGCCTGACCTTCCTGCTGCTCGCCTTCCAGCCCGCCTGGCTCAATCCCCTGGGCTGGCCCGGCCTGCGCTGGGACCTGGCCCTGCACACCACGCTCTCCTTCCTCACCAACACCGACCAGCAGCACCTTGTGCCCGAGCAGAGCCTGGGCACCTTCGCCCAGCTGGGGGTGATCCAGTTCCTGATGTTCGTCTCGGCGGCCAGCGGCCTGGCGGTGGGCTTTGCGGTGATCCGGGGCCTGTGCGGCCTGCCGCTGGGGAACTTCCATCGCCAGCTGGTTCGCTCCCTCACCCGGGTGCTGATCCCCGGCAGCCTGCTGCTGGCCATGTTGCTGCTGTTCTGCGGCGTGCCGATGACCCTGGCCGATCCCCTGCGGATCACCACCCTGGAGGGCGGCAGCCAGCTGCTGATCCGTGGCCCGGTGGCGCTCTTTGAGGCCATCAAGCAGCTGGGCGAGAACGGTGGCGGCTTCTACGGGGCCAACTCCGCCCACCCCTTCGAGAACCCCAACGGACTCACCAACCTGGTGAGCACCTGGGCGATGGTGGCCATCCCGGCCGCCAGCATCGACGCCTTCGGGCGTTTTCTTGGCAACAGGCGCCAGAGCACCCTGTTGCTGCTGCTGGTCACGGCGCTGATCGCCGCGGGAGCGTCTGTGGCGATGGCGGCCGAGCAGGGGGGCAACCCGGCCCTGGCGGCCTGGATCAACGGGCCGAACCTGGAGGGCAAGGAGCTGCGCTTCGGTGCCGGACTGACGGCGTACTGGGCCGCCCTGGCCACCGGGTCGATGACGGGGGCCGTGAACGGCGCCATGGATTCGCTGCTGCCGCTCTCCAATCTGGTGGCCCTGTTCAACCTGTTCCTGCAGGTGCTGTTCGGCGGCCAGGGCACCGGCATCGCCTACCTCCTGGTGTTCATGGTGCTGGCGGTGTTCCTCACCGGACTGATGGTGGGCCGCACCCCGGAGTTCCTCGGCCGCAAGGTGGAGAAGGCGGAGGTGGTGTGGAGCAGCCTGATCCTGCTGATCCACCCGGTGTTCGTGCTGCTGCCCGCGGCTCTCACCATGGCCGGGGCCACGGACCTGGCGGGGATCAGCAACCCCGGGCCCCACGGCATCAGCCAGGTGGTCTACGAGTACGCCTCGGCGGCGGCCAACAACGGCAGCGGCATGGAGGGCCTGGGCGACGGCAGCCTCTGGTGGAACCTCAGCGCCAGCCTGAGCCTGGTGGGGGGGCGATACCTGCCGATCGCCGCCCTGGTGCTGCTGGCCGATGGCTATGCCCGCAAGCCGGCGCTGCCGCCGGGTCCGGGCACCCTCGCCACCGACACCGGCCTGTTCACGGGGGTGCTGGCCGTGGTGCTGCTGATCCTCGGCGCCCTCACCTTCTTCCCCGTGCTCGCCCTCGGCCCGATCGCCGACGCCCTGGTGCTGGCGGGCTGATCGCCGCGCTGCCCGTCCCGTCACCCCCCACCGCCCCACGACGCCTCCGATGACCTCCCTGCCGGCCCGCACCCTCTTCCCCCGCATGCCGCGGGGCCGCCGCGACCAACGGCGCTACACGCCACGGCCCCGGCAGAAGGGCCTGGTGCGCCGCGCCGCCCTGCAGGCGTTCGTGAAGCTCGATCCCCGCACCGCCGCGGCCAACCCGGTGATGTTCGTGGTCTGGTGCGGCACGGTCGTCTGCCTTCTGGCCACGGTGAGGCCCGATCTGTTCGGCGATGGTGCCGAAGACAGCGGTCGGCTGTTCAACGGCCTGGTGAGCCTCACCCTGATGGCCACGCTGCTGTTCGCCAACTTCGCCGAGGCCCTGGCGGAAGGGCGCGGCAAGGCCCAGGCCGATGCGCTGCGCCGCACCCAGGCCCGCACCCAGGCCCGGCTGCTCGATCCGGCCGGCGGCGAACGGCTGGTGGATTCCTCCACCCTGCACAAAGGCGACGTGGTGCTGGTGAGCGCCGGCGACACGATTCCCGCTGACGGCGAGGTGATCGAGGGGGTGGCTTCAGTGGATGAGTCAGCCATCACCGGCGAATCGGCACCGGTGCTCAAGGAGGCCGGCTCCGACGTGGCCAGCTCGGTGACGGGCGGCACCCGGATCCTCTCCGACCAGCTGACGATCCGCATCAGCGCCGATCCGGGCAAGGGCTTCATCGACCGGATGATCGCCCTGGTGGAGGGGGCGGAGCGCACCAAGACCCCCAACGAAATCGCCTTGACGGTGCTGCTGGCGGTGCTCACCCAGGTGTTCCTGATCGCCGTGGCCACCCTGCCGCCCCTGGCCGCCTACCTCAAGGAACCCACACCGGTGGTGACCCTGGTGGCGCTGCTGGTGGCCCTGATCCCCACCACCATCGGCGGGCTGCTGTCGGCGATCGGCATCGCCGGCATGGACCGGGTGGCCCAGTTCAACGTGATCGCCACCTCAGGGAGGGCCGTGGAGGCCTGCGGCGACATCAACACCCTGGTGCTCGACAAGACCGGCACCATCACCCTGGGCAACCGGCTGGCGGAGGAGTTCCTGGCGGTGGGCGGCCACCGGGAGGCGGAGCTGGCGGAGGTGGCCCTGGCGGCCAGCTGCTTCGACCAGACCCCCGAAGGGCGATCGATCGTGCGCCTGGCGGAACAACGGGGCGCCGTGCTGCCCTTCGCGGCGGAGCGGGCCACAGGGCTCGACTTCTCCGCCCGCACCCGCATGAGCGGCAGCGACGATCCTGCCGGGATCGAATTCCGAAAAGGGGCCGTGGATGCCATCAAGGGGTTCGTGCGCTCCCGCGGCGGCACGGTGCCGGACGACCTCGACGGGGCCTACGAGCAGGTGTCGCGGCTCGGCGGCACCCCCCTGGCGGCCTGCCGCGGCAACGACATCCTGGGCGTCATCTACCTGAAGGACATCATCAAGCCGGGCATCCGCGAGCGGTTCGATCAGCTGCGTCGCATGGGCATCCGCACCGTGATGCTCACCGGCGACAACCCGATCACCGCCGGCGTCATCGCCCGGGAGGCCGGTGTCGACGACTTCATCGCCGAGGCCACCCCCGAGGACAAGATCGCCGTGATCGACCGGGAGCAGAAGCTCGGCAAGCTCGTGGCCATGACCGGCGACGGCTCCAACGATGCCCCTGCCCTGGCCCAGGCCAACGTGGGCGTGGCGATGAACTCCGGCACCCAGGCCGCCAAGGAGGCGGCGAACATGGTGGACCTGGACAGCGATCCCACCAAGCTCATCGACATCGTGACGATCGGCAAGCAACTGCTGATCACCCGCGGCGCCCTGACCACCTTCTCCCTGGCCAACGACGTGGCCAAGTACTTCGCGATCCTGCCGGCCCTGTTCGCCGGGGTGGGCCTCGGCCCGCTCAATCTGATGGGCCTGGAGAGTCCCCAGTCGGCGATTCTCTCGGCGATGGTGTTCAACGCCCTGATCATCCCGGCCCTGGTGCCCCTGGCCCTCAAGGGGGTGGAGTTCCGGCCGCTCAGCGCCGACCAGCTGCTGCGGCGCAACCTGCTGCTCTACGGCCTGGGGGGTGTGATCACCCCCTTCGTGGGCATCAAGGCGATCGATCTGGCGATCGGCGCCCTGGGCCTCCTCTGAGCAGCGGCTCGCCCCACCCCGTCCTCTGCGTCCCACCCTCCGCACCGCCCCCGTCCCCATGGATCTGCTCAAGCGACCGCTGTTCTGGCTTCCCCTGCTGCTCGCCGCCGGCACGGTGCTGCTCGCCCCCCTGCAACGGGGCCGGCTGGACAGCCTCCAGAGCCATGCCCTGGCCCTGCTGATCAGCGTCACCCTGGCCCTTTCGGCCTACCTGTTCACCGCCATGGTCCGCCCGGAGAAATTCTGATGAACGCCCTTTCCCGCCTTGGCCAGGGGCTGCGCCTCACCCTGGTGCTCTGGCTGCTCACCGTCGTGGTGATCACGCTGCCGATGCTGGGCCTGGCCCGCCTCGTCGCCCCCCAGCAGGCCGAGGGCAGCCTGGTGCGTGCCGGCGGACGGGTGGTGGGGTCGTCCCTGGTTGGGCAGGCCTTCACGAGCGACCGCTACCTGCAGGGCCGGCCGAGCGCCGTGGCCTACGGCAGCGGCGATCCACCCAGCTCCGGCCCCAGCAACCTGGCCCCGGGCAACCCCGATCTGGCCGAGCGGGTCGCGGCGGACGCCGCCACCTGGGCCTCCCGGGGGGTGGCCAGGCCCGCGGCCGATCTGCTCACCAGCTCCGGTTCGGGCCTCGACCCCGACATCAGCCTCGCGGCCGCCCGGCAGCAGCTGCCGCGGATCGCCGTCGCCCGCCAGCTGCCGGCCGAGCGGCTGGAAGCCCTCCTGCAACGGCAGACCCACCGGCCGCTGCTGGGCCTGGCGAGGCCGCCGCTGGTGAACGTGCTGGCCTTCAATCTCGCCCTCGACCAGCTGGCGCCTTGATCCGCTCCAGCCGCGGCCGCGGCCGCCACAAGGTGTTCATCGGCATGGCCCCCGGCGTGGGGAAGACCTGCCGCATGCTCCAGGAGGGACGGGAGCTGCTCAAGGAGGGCGTCGACGTGGTGATCGGCCTGCTGGAAACCCACGGCCGGCAGGAGACCATCCGCCAGGCCGAGGGACTGGAGCAGGTGCCGCGGAAACAACTGCTGTATCAGGACGTAGCCCTGGAGGAGCTGGATGTGGCCGCCGTGCTGCAGCGCCGGCCCCAGCTGGTGCTGGTGGACGAGCTGGCCCACACCAACATTCCGGGCAGCGAACGCCAGAAGCGCTGGCAGGACGTGGAGGCCCTGCTGCTTTCGGGCCTGGACGTGTACTCCACCCTCAACATCCAGCACCTGGAAAGCCTCAACGACCTGGTGGCCGGGCTCACCGGGGTGGTGGTGCGCGAGCGGATCCCCAACCGGGTGCTGGAGCAGGCCGATGAGGTGGTGCTGGTGGATGTCACCCCCGAGACCCTTCAGGAGCGGCTCAGGGAGGGCAAGGTCTATGCGCCGGAGAAAGTCGACCAGGCCCTGGCCAACTTCTTCCAGCGACGCCACCTGGTGGCCCTGCGGGAGCTGTCGCTACGGGAGGTGGCCGACCGGGTGGAGGAGGAGGAGCCCACGGCCTCGGGCCTGCGGGAGCGGGTGATGGTGTGCCTGTCCACCTACCCGAGTGCGCTGCGGTTGCTGCGGCGGGCCGCCCGCCTGGCCAGCACCATGGATGCGCCGCTGCTGGCACTGACCATCCAGGATCCCGGCCGGTTCCTCAGCAAGGAGGACAGCCTGATGCTCGAGGAATGCACCACCCTCTGCCAGGACGTGGGCGGCACGTTCATGCGCATCGAAAGCGCCGACGTGCTCGGCACCATCGCCCGGGTGGCCCGCGAGCGGCGCATCACTCAGATCGTGCTGGGTCAGAGCCTGCGCTCCCGCTGGCAGGCGCTGCTGCGCCGGCCGATCTCGGAACGGCTGCAGCAACAACTGCGGGGCCTCAACATCGATCTGCATCTGATCTCCGACAGTTCCCCTCCGGGCCGCTCCGAGGTGCCATGAAACCGCCAGCTGCAGCGGAGGACCAGGGCCCGTTCACCAGGGTGGTCCGATCTCCGGGTGGCCTCTGGGCGCTCACCGGCCTGATCCTGCTGCTGGAGCTGGCCTCCCCCCCCCGGGTCGTGTTCGGCTACCTCTACGTGATCCCCCTGGTGGTCGGGGCGCCCTACCGCAACCGGCCCCAGGCCCTCGCCTTTCTGTCGCTCTGCTGCGCGCTCACGCTCCTGAATCTGTTTGTGCCGGTGCCGGATCCCGACTGGAGGGCCGTGCTGATCGACCGTCTGCTGGTGTGTCTGGCCCTGACCGTGACCACCTTCCTCTGTCTGAACAACCGCCATCTGCTGCGTCAGCAGGTGGACCTGGAGGTCCGGCTGGCCCAGGCCGATCTGCGCCGGGATGTGATCGCCACCCTCGCCCACGACCTCAAGACCCCCGTGCTGGGCACGATCGCCACCGCCCGGATGCTGGCGCTGGAGGCCGATGCGACGGCGGGAAGCCTGTTGGAGCGGGGCGTGGCGGCGATCCTGGCCAGCCAGGAGCGGAGCCTGCGGCTGATCGAGGACCTTCTGCGCCTGTTCCGCGCCGATCAGGAGGGACTTCGGCTGCAGCGCGAGGCGTGCGATCTGGGCCGCCTCGCCAACGAGGCGATCGCGGCGGTGGGGGCGATTGCCCGTGAGCGGTCGGTGACGCTGATCCAGAGGCAACCCACCGGATCGCAGCCCCTCACCTTGCCGGGGGATGCCAACGGGCTGCGCCGGCTGCTCGAGAACCTGCTGCTCAACGCCATCAACCACAGCCTGCGGGGCGAGCGGGTCTGGATCGACCTGCAGCGGCTGCCGTCCCAGGTGGTGGTGACCGTGAGCGACCGGGGCCGGGGCTTCCCCGAAGCGAGCCTGCCCCACCTGTTCGAGCGCTTCTACCAGAGCGATCCGGAACAACGGGGCAGTGGGCTCGGCCTCTACCTGTCCCGCCAGATCACAGAAGCCCATGGGGGCAGCATCCGGGCCCGCAACTTGCCCTCGGGGGGGGCCAGCCTGGAGGTGGTGTTGCCGCTGCCGGAGCACGGACCCTGATGCGCGTGCTGCTGATCGAGGACGACGAGGCCTTCCGGGTGGGGATCGAAGCCTTCCTGCTGCGCCTGCCGGCCATCACCGCCGTCCAGGCTGTGGGCGACGGCGAGCAGGGGCTGGAGGTCCTTGCGGCCGCCAGCGCCGACGTGGTGATCCTCGACATCGGCCTGCCAGGCCTGGGGGGCCTGGAGACCTGCCGGCGGATCAGCGACGACCACGATCTACCAGTACTGATCCTCACCAGCCAGGAGGACGGCGCCTGGGTTCAGCGGCTCTGGGATGCCGGTGCCAGCGGCTACCTGCACAAGGCCGAGGCCCTGACGCGGCTGGAGACGGCCCTGGCCAGCCTGGAGCAGGGGGCCAGCTGGTGGGACCGCTCCGCCACCCAGGCTCTCCGCAGCCGCGAGACCCCGGTGGACAGCCCGTCCGCCGAGGCGTCCCTGGCCCTGTTGACCCCACGGGAGCGGGAGGTGCTGGCGGCCATGGCCGGTGGTCTCAGCAACCGCCAGATCGCCACCAGCCTCGGCCTGGGCACAGGCACGGTGAGGGTTTATCTGCACACCATCTTTCAGAAGCTGGAGGTGAGCAACCGCACCCAGGCGGTGCTCAAGTTTCTTCACCCGGGCTGAGCAACAGGCCGCCGCCCCTTGCAACTGTTCGCACCCGATGGGGTGCCCGCCGGCAAGCCTCTGCCTAGTCTCCCGGCAACGCTCCCCTGCCCGCGATGGCCGTATCTCTGATGCAGGATCCATCCGGTGGTTCCTCCCTGAAGGTGGTCGAGGCGGTGAAGGAGGGGTGGCAGGCCTTCGCCCGGTCCCCCTGGATGTTCATCGGTTTCACCCTGCTGGCGGGGGTTCTGAGCAGCCTCTGCTCTCTGATCCAGGGCCAGGTGGACCCCGAAGCCGCTGACGCCATCACAACGCTTCAGATGGTCAGGCTGGCGCTGGGCTCAATCCTCAGCGTGCTGGTGAGCCTGTGGAGCACCACCGGTCTGGTCCGGGGCGCCTGGAGCGCCCTGGCGGGGGGCAGGCCAAACCTTGGCACCTTCATCCGCTGGGATGGCCAGGCCAGCTGGCGGCTGTTCCGCAATGGACTGGTGCTGGGGATCCTGTTCGCCGCGGTCCTGGTGGTGGCGGCCCTGGTGGGGGTCGCCGCCGCCCAGGTCAACCAGGTCCTGGCCGTGCTGCCCTTTCTGGTGGCGTTCGCCGTGCTGATCTACCTGGCGGTGAACCAGAAATTCTTGGCCCAGATCGCCCTGCTGCAGGGGCTCGGACCGATCGAATCGATCACCCGGGGGCGCACCCTGCTGGATCCCCAGTGGGGCTCGGTGCTGCTGCTGGCCCTGGTGGAATTCGCCATCGCCCTGCTCGGCCTGCTGGCCTGCTTCGTGGGGCTGCTCGTGGCGGTGCCGGTGATCCTCTGCACCAGCACGGCCGCCTACCGCCAGGTGTTCGGCAGCGAAGACCTCACCGGCCTGCTGGTCGAGCCAGCAGCCTGACCCGGCCGCCTGCTGGAGGTTGGGTGTCAGGTTCCACACCCGAAGCGAGTCGGGCAACCTTAAATGCGAATTCTGATTCGTATTGACTACATTTCACCTCAGCGATCCTGAAGTCGCTGACCGGAGGCGGCCTTGCCGCACTTCTTCAGCAAACATTCACCCGCCAATTAAGCTCTGATTAAGACTTGCCTGGTCAAGGCTCCCCCATGACTCTTCCCCTCGACACCGACGCAGTCCCAGCTTCGGTCCAGGAGCCCCCGATAGCGGGCTTGGAGGAGCAGATCCTGGCCTCCTGGGTCGTCAACGCCGCCGCCTGGACCCGGGCCGTCCGCCGGGGTGAGGTGCTCAGCCGCGAACGGGTGACCAATGGCGCGATCCTGGCAGCGATCACCGCTGCCGCCCCACGCACCCTGCTGGATCTGGGCTGCGGCGAAGGCTGGTTGAGCCATCAGTGCGCCCGCCAGGGAATCGAGGTGCTCGGCACCGACGCCGTGGCCGAGCTCACCGCCGTCGCCGCGGAAAGCGCCCCACCCAGGGCCCGCTTCCAGACACTCACCTACCAGCAGATCGCCACCGGCGGCCTGGACGACCAGTTCGATGCGGTGGTGGCCAACTTCTCCCTCTTGGGGCGTGGCAGTCTGGACGAGCTGTTCGGTGCCCTGCCGAAGCTGCTCTCCCCCGGTGGTTGCGTGCTGGTGCAGACCCTCCACCCCCTGCTGGTCTGCGCCGACCACCCCTATGAAGACGGATGGCGGGAGGGCTCCTGGGCCGGCTTCTCCCCAGCCTTCCGGGCGCCGGCTCCCTGGTACTTCCGCACCATGGAATCCTGGATGAGGCTGTTCCGGCGCCACGATCTGGTCTTCAAGGACGTGCGTGAACCCGTTGATTCCCTGAGCGGCCAGCCCGCCTCGATGATTTTTCAGGCGATCCACGCCAGCACCCAGAACGCCGCCTGAAGGCCCTGCCGCCGGCTCAGCGCAGGCAGGCCATCGGATGGCGGGGTGCCACCCCAAGAGCCTTGGCCACGCCGGGATGGCACACCGCCCCATCGACGGTGTTCAGACCGGAGAGCAGTTCGGGCCGGTCGGTGACCGCCTCCAGCAGGCCCCGTCCCGCCATCACCAGGATGTAGGGCAGCGTGACGCTCACCAGGGCTTCGGTGGAGGTAAAAGGCACGGCGCCGGGCATGTTGCCCACGGCGTAGTGCTGCACGCCATGAATGGTCACCACCGGATCGGTGTGAGTGGTCTCACGGCTGGTGGCAATGCAGCCCCCCTGGTCGATGGCCACATCGACGATCACCGAGCCGGGCCGCATGCGCTGCACCAGTTCCTCCCCCACCAGGGTGGGGGCCCGTCCGCCCGGCAGGAGCACGGCGCCGATCAACAGGTCGGCCCCCGGAACCAGCCGCTCGATCAGGCTGCGGCTGCTCACCATGCCCGTCATCCGGCCGCGCCGGGCGGCTTCCAGCCCCCGCAGGCGGTGTGGTGAGCGATCGAGCAGGAACACCTCCGCATCCATCGCCGCGGCGATGCGGGCCGCGTTCCAGCCCACCGTACCTGCCCCCAGCACCACCACCCGGGCTGGCCGCACACCCGTGCAGCCCCCGATCAACACACCACGCCCCCCGTGGGGCTTCTCCAGCAGGTGGGCCCCCACCTGGGCCGCCAGCCGGCCGGCCACCTCGCTCATCGGCGCCAGCAGCGGCAGGCTCCCGTCCTCAAGCTGCACCGTCTCGTAGGCCACCGCCGTGGTGCCCGCCTCCAGCAGGGCCTGGCCCACCTCGGGGTAGGCCGCCAGGTGCAGGTAGGTGAACAGCACCAGGTCGCTGCGCAGGAAGGCGAATTCCTGCGGCTGCGGTTCCTTCACCTTCACCACCAGGTGGGCGGCCCAGGCCTCCTCACAGCTGACGATGCGGGCGCCGGAGGCGCGGTAGTCGTCGTCGCTGATGCCGGCCCCCAGGCCAGCCCCCTCCTGGACGCGCACCTCCATGCCCTGGGACACCAGCTCATGGACGCCATCGGGGGTGAGGGCCACCCGCTGCTCGTCGCGCTTGATTTCCGTGGGCACCCCGATGCTCGCCATCGGAGACGCCAGGGGTGCCGGGCCGGGAGCTGGCATGGGCCGAAAAGGATTGCCGCCCGGAGGCGATCGTGGCCAAACCCTAGGCCGAGGCGATGGGCATCCGCCAGCCACTGCCGAAGGCCCGGTCGCTCACTTTGAGCACCGGTGCCGCCTGGCGCCGCTTGAATTCGGCCCGCCGCAGCAGGCCGGCCACCCGGGCCACCAGTTCCCGGTCCGCCCCTTCCGCCACCAGCTCCTCCGGCGTGCGCATCTCCTCGATGCAGGCCTTCAGCAGGGGGTCGAGCACCGCGTAGTCAGGCAGGGAATCGCTGTCGCGCTGGTCGGGGCGCAGCTCGGCGCTGGGGGGCTTGGTGCGGATCGCCGCGCCGATCAGCTCCCCATCGGGCGGCAGGCCGAGGGCGGCGCGGCAGGGGCCGGAGGCCGGACCATCCAACCAGTCACAAAGGCCGGAAATGGTGGTCTTGTAGAGGTCGCCGATCACCGCCAGGCCACCGTTCATGTCGCCGTAGAGCGTGCAGTAGCCCACCGCCAGCTCCGACTTGTTGCCGGTGGAGAGCAGCAGGCCCCCCTTGTCGTTGGCCACCGCCATCAGCAGTGTGCCCCGGATCCTGGACTGAAGGTTTTCCTCGGTGACCCCGGCCGGCGGCGCCCCCAGCTCGGCGGTGAGGCCGGCGGCGAAGGACTGCATCAGCGGCGCGATCGGCAGGGTGGCGGTGCGCAGGCCGAGCCGGCGGGCCAGGGCGTCGGCGTCGTCCAAGGAGCCCGCCGAGCTGAACGGGGAGGGCATCCGCAGCCCCTCCACCCGGTCGGGACCGAGGGCGGCGGCGGCGATCACCGCCACCAGGGCCGAATCGATGCCGCCGCTCAGCCCCAGCAAAGCCCGCCGGAAGCCGCACTTGGCGGCGTAGTCGCGCACCCCCAGCACCAGCACGCGCAGCAGCTGCTCCCAGGGGTCCGGCGGCGCCGGGGCGGCCGTCGAGGCTGAGGTGGGCGCGCCAGCAGCGGCGTCCCAGAAGCCCAGGTCCTCGGCGGCGCAGGCCAGCCGCAACAGAAGCCGGCCGTCCCCATCCACCACGAAGCTGGCCCCGTCAAAGACCAGCTCATCGTTGCCGCCCACCTGGTTGAGGTAGGCCACCGGGGCCCCGAGTCGAGCCGCCGCCCGGCCTGCCAGGGCCTGGCGCACCTCCCCCTTGCCGCGGCCGAAGGGGGAGGCCGAGAGGTTGAGCAGCAGGTCGATCCGAGCAGGCACCAGATCGGCGATCGGGTCCACCGCATCCGGCCAGCGGCTGCGCAGGTTCTCCTCCACCCAGAGGTCCTCGCAGATGGTCAGGCCCAGCCGCCAGGGGCGGCCACCGGCCTGCAACTCCAGCACCGCCGGGGCGTCGCCGGGCAGGAAGTAGCGGCGCTCATCGAAGACGTCGTAGGTGGGCAGCAGGCGCTTGCGGCAGACATGGCGCCAGCCGCCCCGCTGCACCAGGGCCAAAGCGTTATACAGGCCGGGCTGGCGCCGTCCCGCCGCCGGCTCGGCCACCCCCACCAGCAGGGCCAGTCCGCCTGGGCAGGCCGCCGCCAGGGTGGCCAGCACCCGCTCCTGGCGCTGGATCAGGGCAGGCCGCAGCAGCAGGTCCCGCGGCGGGTAGCCCCACAGCGACAGCTCGGGGGTGAGCAGCAGGTCGGCCCCATAGGCCCGGGCCCGCTCGGCGGCCACCAGGATCCGCTGGCCGTTGCCCTCCAGGTCGCCCACCAGGGGATTGAGCTGGGCCAGGGCGAGGCGCATCAGGGCTCGGAGAGGCCGTAAAGATTGTGCTGCAGCAGCACGGGCCAGAGTTCGGACGGTACCTGGGCCGGGTCGGGCCGCTCCCGGATCCGGGAGCTGGCACTGGGCGGAATCGCCAGGGGCAGCAGGTCGAGCGTGGCGCCCAGGCCCTGCAGCTGCTCCAGATCCGCCGGCTGCAGCGGCCAGCCCTCGCGCCGGGCAATGCCGAGCCGACAGCTCCGCAGCAACGCATCGGCCCGCTTCCAGCGGGGAATCTGGCCGGCCAGGTCGCTGCCCACCACGAACACCAGCTCCCGCTGGGGCCAGCGCGACCGCGCCCGCTCCAGGGTCTCCACCGCCCAGGGGCTGCTGAGCTGCGGCTCGAGGCTGAGGCGGGGGTCGGCGATGGCGCCCACCAGGGCCTCCAGCAGGGCGGTGCGCACCTCCAGGGGGGCGCCGTGCTGCTTGAGGGGGTTGTCACTGGCCCAGGTGACCACTGCAGGGAACAGGCCCAGCAACCCCTCCAGCAAGGCCCGGTGCCCCCGGGTGGGGGGATCGGCGCTGGTGCCGAACAGGGCGAGACGGCTCACGGGTGGAGGCCGCCGCCAGCGGTCCGCTCCCCCCCCTGCTGCTGCCACTCGCTCAGCCAGCGGCGGGTTTCCGGATCCTGCCGCACCAGGCGGCGCAGCAGGGCCCCCGGCTGGCCGGCGGCGGTGGTGCTGCGCAGCAGCTCGGCGGCCGCCAGCCGGCCCGTACGCCGGGTGGTGTGAACCGCCAGCGCTGCCTGGGCCAGGGCCACCGGGGCCGCCGGCGCCAGGCTCAGCCCGCCGCTGAGGGGCGCCGCCAGCAGCAGCAACTGGCGCAGGCCGCCCAGCAGCAGCTGCAGGCCCAGCTGGGCCCCACCCAGCAGAGCGTTGTGGCCACTCAGGCGGGTGAGCAGGGCGCGGGCACCGCTGCGGGTCATGGGCAAGCCGTAGAGCTGGCAGAGCTGGACCACCAGGGCGCTGTCACAGGCCAGACCGCCGGCCAGATCGAGCAGCAGCAGGGGGTTGGCCGCCACCCCCGTGGCCTTGAGGGCCGCGAAGCGGCCGATCAGGCCCTGGGCCTGGCGGCGACCGTGGCGCAGCCGGCAGCGGTGCAGGGCCTGGCTGAAGCGGTCGGCGGCCCGCAGGGCATTCAGGGCCAGCAGCAACTCTCCGTGGTGCTCCAGCAGGCGGGTGAGCTCCTGGCGCAGCGGCTCCACCCGGGGAGGAGCCGGCTCGCTGCGCACCCGGCCGTCGGCACGCAGCCGGGCCGCCCGGGGGGCGGCCGCCACAGCCAGGGGCCGGAGGTTGCGGGCCCCCGGCGGCAGACGCCGGCCGATGCTGGCGATCAGGGCGTCGCGCTCGGCCTCCGGCCAGCAGTCGCTGCGGTTGAGCACCAGCAACAGGGGTTTGCCGGAGGCCAGCAGGTCGTCGAGGGCCTCGGCATCCATCACGGTCAGGTCGCTGTCGATCACCAGCAGCACCAGGTCGGCGCCCACCGCCACCCGGGCCGCCAGGCGGGAGCGGGCGGCGGCGGCGATCTCGTCGATGCCGGGGGTGTCCACCAGGTCGACCCCCTCCAGGCCGGCCAAGGGCTGGCCCCAGGCCTGCTGCTGCTGGCGGCGGGTGCAGCCGTGGGCCACATCGGTGGCGAAATGCTCCTCCCCGAGCAGGGCGTTGAGCAGACTCGACTTGCCCACCCCCACCCGGCCGAACACCGCCACCCGCGGGCGCCGGCGACGCAGGCGATCCAGCTGGCGATCCAGGCTGGCCAGCTCAGGCGCCAGGGCGGCCTGCTCCCGGCCGCTCAACACCAGGCCCGATCGCCAGCGGGCCAGCAGCTGCCGGCAGCGCTCGGCGGCAGGGGGGGCGGAGGGAGGAGCCGGTTCCGCCACCATCACGGCACCGTCTCCGCGGCGGAGGCGGGCCGGCGCCACCAACCCGCCAGCACCGCCAGCACGGCCTCGGGGCCGATCACCCCGACGAAGCCGCCGAACTCGTCCACCACCACCCGCACCCTGGAGCCGTTGCGGCGGAAGCTGGTGAGCAGCCGGTCGGCCCGGATCATCTCCGGCACGAACTCCACCGGCTCGCAGAGATCGGCGGCCCGGCTGCCCCCCCTGCCCTCCACCAGGGCCGCGAGCAGCTGCTCGCGGCTGGCGACGCCCAGCACCTCATCCACCTCCTCCCCGAGCACCACCCACCAGGCGGTGGCGTGCCGCAACAGGGTGGAGCGCTGCTCATCGAGGCTCTGGTGGCCCGCCAGGGTGGGGGCCGACACCCGAGGCAGCATCAGGTCGCGGGCGGTGAGGTCGTTCAACTGGAACACCTTGGCGATCATGGCGGCCTCGTCGGCCTCAATCTGGCCCTTCTGGGATCCGAGCCTGGCCAGCAGCCGGATTTCCTCCTCGTCGGTGCTGATCTCGTTCTGAGCGGTGATCGCCGGCAGGATCCGCTCCAGCAGCAGCACCAGGGGGAGCATCAGCTTGGTGAACACGCCCAGGGCAGGGGCACTGGCCAGGGCCACCGGCAGGGCCAGCTTGCTGCCGATCGCCTTGGGCAGGATCTCCCCCAGCAAAATCACCAGCACGGTGAGACCCACCGAGAACAGGGGCAAGGCCAGCCCCTTGACGCCCTGGCGGACGAAAACGGCGCTGGCGAAGCCGCCCACCATCAGGCTGCCGAAGATGTTGAAGACGTTGTTGGCGATCACCAGCACCGCCAGGGTGCGGCCCAGCCGCAGCCGCAGGGCCTCCAGCCGCCGGGCCCCCGGCACCGGCCGGGTGCGGCTCGCCAGTTCATGCACCTTCACCGGATTGACGGTGAGCAGGGCCGCCTCCACCCCCGAACTGATGAACGAACCCACCAGCATCACCACCACCGCCAGCACCAGGAGCAGGAGATCGTTCATCCGCGGGTGATGGAAACAGGGGAGGGCGGCACGCGCAGGTTCGGGGGGATCACGTGTATTTAATCGGCTGTGCCATCTTCTCGCTGTACATCCCTTCACCTCGATGCCGCCGACCCCCCCGATCGACGCCGCCCTGCTGGCCCGCCGGCGCCAGCGGTTCCTGCAGCAGCTGGGCGGTGTGGCCGCGGTGATCCCCGGGGCGGCGCTGGTGACCCACCACGCCGACGTGGAGCATGCCTTCCGCCAGAACAGCGACTTCTGGTACCTCACCGGCTTCGATGAGCCCGGCGCCGTGGCCCTGTTCCTGCCCCACCGGCCCGACAACCCCTTCGTGCTGTTCGTGGAGGCGAAGGATCCGGGCGCCGAAGTGTGGAACGGCTTCCGCTGGGGTTGCGAGGGGGCCGTCGCCAGTTTCGGCGCCGATCTGGCCCACCCCCGCAGTGAACTGGCCGAGCGGCTGCCGGACTATCTCGACGGCGCCGAGGGGATCGCCTTCCGGGTGGGCCGCCACCCCCAGGTGGAGCCCCTGGTGCTGGCCGCCTGGGGGCGCCAGCTGGATCGGGCCCCCCGCAGCGGCAAGGCCGCCCTGGGGCTCGTGGCCCCCTGCCCGCTGCTGCACGAGCTGCGGCTGCGCAAGGAACCCGAGGAACTGGCCCGGTTGCGGGAGGCCGCCCGCATCTCCGCCGAGGCCCACGAACTGGCCAGGCGGGTGGTGCGGCCCGGCCTGAGCGAGAGGCAGGTGCAGGCCGTGATCGAGCAGCACTTTCTTGAGCAGGGGGCCCGCGGGCCTGCCTATGGATCCATCGTGGCCGGGGGCGACAACGCCTGCGTCCTGCACTACACCGCCAACGCCAGCCGGCTGCGGGACGGCGACCTGCTGCTGATCGATGCCGGCTGCAGCCTCGACGACTATTACAACGGCGACATCACCCGCACCTTCCCGGTCAACGGGCGCTTCAGCGGCGAGCAGCGAGCCCTCTACGAGCTGGTGCTGGCGGCCCAGGAGGGGGCCTTGGCGGCGGTGGCCCCGGGCCAGACCGCCGAAGGCGTCCATGACACCGCCGTGCGGGTGCTGGTGGAGGGGCTGGTGGAGCTGGGCCTGCTGATCGGCGCGGTGGATGGCCTGATCGAGCAGGGGGCCTACCGCCACCTGTACATGCACCGCACCGGCCACTGGCTCGGCCTCGATGTCCACGATGTGGGCGCCTACCGGCTGGGCGAACACCATGTGGCCCTGGAGCCGGGCATGGTGCTCACCGTGGAGCCCGGCCTCTACGTGAGCGACCGGCTGGCGGTTCCCGAAGGCCAGCCGGCCATCGCGGAGCGCTGGAAGGGCATCGGCATCCGCATCGAGGACGACGTGGCAGTGAGCGACCACGGCCATGAGGTCCTGACGGCCGCCGCCCTCAAGGCGCCGGCGGCGATGGAGCGCTGAACAGCTCCAGCACCTGGGAGGTGGAGGCCAGGACGCGGTCGGCCCCCGCCTGCCGCAGCTGCGCTTCATACCCCTGCCGCTCGGCCTCCCGTCCCGGCCCGCGCAGGTGGGGGGGGGCCACCGCCAGGGCCTCGAAGCGCTGGCCGGCCACCCGGTTGCGGGCCCGGCGCACCGTCTCCACATCGGCCACGGTGTCGCCGAGGTAGGCCACGGGCGGGGCGCCGGGCCCCAGGGGCACCCCCGCCAGGCGGGCCGCCAGGTCCAGCAGGCCGGTGGGGTCGGGCTTGTCGGGGGCCTGGCCCATGGCGATCAGGGGCGGCGCCACCAGGCCAAGCCGCTGCTCCAGCACGAAGCGGGCGGAGGGGGGCTCGGCGCCACTCACGAAGCCCCAGGCGATCCCCCTGGCGCTGAGGGAAGCGAAGAATGGCCCATCCACCAGCAGGGGCTCGCTGCCGATGAAGCCGCGCCAGAGGCCGGGGTCCCCCTCCGGGTCGCCACCGAAGTAGAGGCCACTGAACACCGCCACCAGCTCCTCCCAGGCGGGCAGGGGGGACAGGCCGCGGCGGCGCAGCAGCTCCATCGAGGCCTGCCAGTCGTTGTTCCAGCGGCCTTCGCCCTTGAGGGCGTCGATGGCGGCGGGCTCCGGAGCCCAGCCGCTGAACTGCCGCACGGTTTCGACGATGGCGCGCCGGTAGCTGCCGCCCACATCCCTGATCACGCCGTCGATATCGAACAGGAGAACGGCGCGGGGGGCGGCGGGGGCGGCCAGGGGGGTTGCTGCGAATCGGCTGGTAAGTTAATCGTTTGCTAGTTCTCCTTGAGCGCCGAAACCGTGACAGCCCCTGAGAGTGCCGAGGCCGCTGCCATCAGCGCCGTGCCCGCGGCCATCGCCGCCGACACCACCGAGGGTCGTCCGGTGCTGCGCGGCGGCAGTGCCGCCCTGGCCACCGCCACCATCGATGAGGACGGGGTGCCTTCCGGCTACACCCCCAAGGCCGATGAGGGCCGCTTCCTGGTGAAGATCCTCTGGCTGCCCGACAACGTCGCCCTGGCGGTGGACCAGATCGTCGGCGGCGGGCCCAGCCCCCTCACCGCCTACTTCTTCTGGCCCCGGGAAGACGCCTGGGAAACCCTCAAGGGTGAGCTCGAGGCCAAGAGCTGGATCACCGACAACGAGCGGGTCGAGATCCTCAACAAGGCCACCGAGGTGATCAACTACTGGCAGGAGGAAGGGCGCGGCAAATCCCTCGATGAGGCCAAGCTCAAGTTCCCCGACGTCACCTTCTGCGGGACCGCCTGAGTCCTGCGTTCCCTGGGTGGTTCAGCCGCCCAGGGAATCCCGTTCGAACTGTGCGGCAGCCGCGGCGGTGTCCGGGCTGGCGAACAGGGCTTCGGCAATGGCCGGACTGATCGTGTGGTGGGCCAGCCCGGCGGCGGCCAAGCGGGCCAGATCCCCCGGCTGCCGCAGGCTGGCCACCAGCAGGCGGGTGCTGGAGCCCACCCCTTCGAGAGCGCGCTGCATGGCGATCAGCTCGCCATGGCCGTCGCGGCCGAGATCGCCGATGCGGCCCAGGTAGGCGGCGATGCCGTCGGCGCCAAGGGCGGCGGCCACCAGCACCTGGGCCACCTCGTAGCAGGCGGTGAAGGTGACCGGCACTCCTTCGGCGATCAGCTGCCGCGCCACCTCGGCCCCTCCACGGGTGATCGGCACTTTCACCAGCAGCCGCTGGGGATCGAGGGCCGCCAGGGCCCGGCCGATGGCCAGCTGCTGCTCGCCATCGGCGCCCCAGGTCTGAAGATGCAGCTCGCGGCAGCCCAGGGCGGCAGCGCGCTGAGCCAGCCACCCCAGGTGGTCGAGGTTGCAGGGCTGGCCGGCCCGCCGCAGCAGGGTCGGGTTGGTGGTGACGCCCTGGAAGAGGCCGCTGGGCAGCCAGCGCTCCCACTCCAGGGGATCGGCGCTATCCAGCAGCAGACGCAGGGCCATGGCGGTCAGGGGGTGGTGGCTGGGGACAGGGCCCACTGCCGGCTGAGGGCCTCCAGCAAGGCCGGGCAGGCGCCGAGGGCCAGCAGGTTGCGGCGGGGATTGACCGGTGGCGGTTTGGCCGCAGCAGGCTTTTCCTCCGTTGGATCGGCGGCGGGCAGATCCGCCGCGATCAGGGCGGCCAGGGGATCGGTGGCGGCCGCGGCTTTCAATCGGGCGGGATCCTGCCGGCCCTGGCGCAGGGCAACGAACAGGTCGCGGCGGCGGCGCAGTTCCAGGGGAAGGCTGGCTGGCTGGCCGCAGAGGCGCTCCACCTCGGCCAGGGCGGCCCGCAGCCCGGGGGAGGTGGGCGCCGCCTGCGGCGGTGGCTGGGTTCGGGGCCAGACCAGGGCCAGCCAGCCCGCACCTGCGGCGGCCAGGGCCAGGCCGATGGCCACGGCCCGGCCGATCGCCGGGCGCCGCCGCTGGGGACGGGGAGGGGACGCCCGGGCGGCCTGGGCAGGGGATGGGTTCACCAAAGGGGTTTCCGTCGCCAGAGCTTCCGGCGGCGGCGGCGGCGGCCCCTCCCCAGGCGCTCCGGCGCGCCCGATCGCCACGGTCACGTCGTCGCCACTGCCCTCGCGGCTGATCCGATCCAGCGCCTCCGGCAGGACGCCGGCCGCCTCAGCGCCGCTGCGGGCCAGCCAGGCCGCCAGGGTGAGGAAGTCGCCGTCGGTGGCGCAGGACTTGCGGATGCCGTCGGTGCAGAGCACCAGGGCGAAGTCGCGCCGGTCGGGCGCCAGGGGATGCAGGGCCGCCCGGCGGGCGAACAGGGACGCCGCCTGGGGCTGGCAGAGGCTGCAGGTGGCCTCACCGAGGGCCGTGGGTTCGTTCTCCTCCTCCAGCAAACGGGCACGGCCGTCCGCCTCCACCCGCACCAGGTCCCAGTCTCCCAGGCCCGTATGACCCCACCAGCGGGTCGTCATCACCACCAGGCCCAGGGTGCTGCCGTAGAGCTGGGGCTCGAAGCCGCCCTCGCCGGGATCGCTCTGCCAGTGGGCCTGCACGGCCTCCAGCCAGCGGCGCTGAACCGCCTCGGGCAGGCCATGGGCCAGCCAGCGGCTCCAGGCCGCCTCCCCGTCCCCCGGGGGCGCGGCGGCCAGGGCATCAGCCACCACGGCCAGGGCCGTCTCGCAGGCCAGGCGACTGCCCACCTCGCTGCGCCGGTAGCGGCGCCCGCCGTGGCCATCGGCCACCGCCATCAGGATCACGGGCTGCCCATCGACGTCGCGCAGCTCGCGGCAGAGCACGGCGTCCTGGCAGGGGCGGCCGGCCCTGAGGTGGGCGGCCCCGGCTCGGCTGGCAGCGATCGGCGCCGCCCAGCGGTTCACCACACCAGGGGACCGACATCGTCGGTGGGATCCAGCACGGTGGGGGGCAGATCCGGCAGGGGGATGTTGCCCGCCGCAGGCTCCAGGGGAGTTTCACCCACCCGGCTCGCCGGCATCGAGGCGGCGCCCACCACCGCCGTGGAGGCCCACTGGATGTACTGGGCCAGGGACGTGGCGTTGCTGGCCTGCAGGGGGCGGCGCGGCGAGCGGCCCGCCGTGGCCGGTTCCGTGCCGATGAACCGCTGCAGCACCTCCAGGTCGGCGTCGTGGCCCAGAGCGATGGCCAGACGCACCGCCTTCTGGGCCCAGGGCACCCGCAGCAAAGCCTCCAGGCCGGCGGCGAAATCATCGGTGGGCTGGCCGTCGGAGATCAGCACCAGCACCGGCGGCAGGGCGCGCGCCTCCATCGGCGGGGTCTGAAGGGCGGCCGCCACCAGTTTCAGGCCCTCCCCCATGGCCGTGATGCCACCGGCCTGGAGATCCCGCCACTCCAGCTGGTCCACCGGCGTGGGGGTCTCGATGTGCCAGGCGGCGTGGTCGGCGAAGCGCACGGCCCGCACCAGCACCCGCGCTTCCGGGTTGTCCCGGGCCACCGCCGCCATGCCCGGTAGCGACTGGCGGATGGCCTGGTTGAGGGCCTGCATCTTGCCCGAGGCCGCCATCGAACCGGAGCAGTCGCAGAGGTAGAGGAAATGGAGCGGCCTGTTGGCCAGCTTGACGTCGGGAAACGGCATGGATCAGGCGGCGGGGGATGGCCGGGTGGGGCGCTGCACGGCGATCGGACCGGCCGGGGTCTGGATCCGGGCGAGTGCGGCGAGGCTACAGCTCTCGCCAGGCTGCACCGGCTGGACGCGGCCGTCGTGGGTCTCGGCGCTCCAGGCGGCCACCTGGAGGTTGCGAAGCCCCAGCCGGCGTGGGTCCTGGGGATGGGCCACCACCCGGGCCAGCGGCCGGCGCAGATCCTCCCCGGCCAGGGCATCGAAGTGATGGGGGTGCAGCTCGTTGTCGGGGGCAGCCACCACGCTCCCATGGGCCAGCAGCAACGTGATCGGCTCCGGCAGGGGGGCGCCGCAGCTCCAGCACAGCGCCGGGGCGCGGCTGGCCGGGAAGGTTTCCTGGCCGCAGGCGGGGCAGAGGGCACGGCGGTCGAGGGTGCGGGCCAGCTCCTGCTTCCACTGGCCCGTGAGGGCGCGGCGGGAGGGCTGCTTCATGCCGCGGCAGAAGGTCTGCTCGAACAGCGCCTGGAGGGGGCGGGGGTAGATGGGCCAGGTGATCAGGGCGGCCGCATGCTCGATCGGATCGGGCCGGTTGCGGTCGTCGACCGGATCGAAGATGAACACCGGATCCTCACCGCAGAGGCGCCGGCGGGCCGGCTCATCGAGGCAGCGGATCGCCAGCTCCATCTGGCCCTTGAGCGGATCGTGGCGGGTGAGCAACCGGAACAGCAGCACCGCCAGGGAAAACAGGTCGCTGTCGGCGCCGGGCCGGGCCTGGCCCAGCAGGACTTCGGGGGCCATGAAGCCCGGGGTGCCCAGCACGGCGCCGCGGTCGGCGCCATCCACCGCGACGTTGTCGTTGTCGCAGATGAGGATGCCGCCGCTGCCGGGCTCCAGGAACAGGTTGCCCAGGGAGACATCCTTGTAACAGAGGCCCGCCAGGTGCAGGGCGTGGAAGGCATCGGCGAGACCGAAGCAGGCCCGCAGCACCTGGCGCAGGCCGATCGCCAGCCGTCCGGCGGCATGCTCGCAGGCCCCCACATAGGCGGGCGGCCGCAGGGGCATCAGATAGCCGAAGCTCTCCTGGCGGAGGCGGATCAGGGGGCGGCTGGCGGGGCTGGCCCGCAGCAGGGCGATCGGCCAGAGGAAATCCTCATTCGGGGCGGTGGCCCGGATGCTGGCGATCAGGCGCCGCTCCAGGCCGCCGTCACGGGCGATGCAGGCCGGCAGGTACCACTTCAGGGCCAACCGTTCCTCCTCCAGTTCCACCTCATACACCTGGCCCTGGGTGCCGCCCCCAAGGCCCCGGATGATCTGGAGAGGGGCCGCCAGACCCGCGAAGTCCAGGCTGGCGCCCTCCGGCAGGATCCAGCTCATGGCCGCCTCCCCGGCGCCGGGGCCGGACCCATCGCCTTGCGGATGCCGTTGCGGTGGGCCAGGGCCGTCTCCAGGCTGTCGAAGCGGTGCCGGTAGGCCAGGCCGTCCTGAAGCGTCACCTCCAGCAGATGCTCCCAGCGGGAGCCCAGCAGGATCCAACCCGCCAGCGCCCCCAGCTGCAGGGGCCAGAACAGCCACGGGAAGGGAAGCAGCAGCAAGCCGCCCAGGCAGAGCAGCAGCCACCAGCTGAAGGCCTGGGGATGGCGCCGGCGGCTGCGCACATAGGCCGAGCGGATCCGATCGAGGGGCAGGGAGCGGCCGGCGAAATCCAGCTGCCCGGCGGCCGGCTGGGCCACCACCGGAGCCGCAGGGCGGCCGGCTGCGCTGACGGGGCTAGCGGTGGCGGTGGCGGTGGCGGCACGGAACTGCAGCACCGGCCCCTGCAGGCCCAGCCGGATCTCGTCGCCGTCCGAGAGGGGCCGGCAGTCCCGCAGCCGTGCGCCTTCGAGGTAGGTGCCGTTGGCGCTGCCCAGGTCGCAGAGCAGCCACTGGTCAGACCGTGTTCGCGACACCCGCACCAGGGCGTGGTGGCGGGAGACGCCCTGGGCCTGGCTCAGGCAGAGGCCGCTGGCCGGATCGCGACCGATCGAAAGGGGCGTGCGGGGATCCAGCGGCACGCTCCGGCCGGGATCGTCCCGCAGCAGCAGCCGGGGGTGGGGGCTCATCGCGGATCCTCACCGGCCTTGCGCCGAC
Organism: Synechococcus sp. UW140; assembly: GCA_943372935.1. Lineage (GTDB taxonomy): Bacteria > Cyanobacteriota > Cyanobacteriia > PCC-6307 > Cyanobiaceae > Cyanobium. Next base: position 147,219 of record CALSAP010000002.1, on the reverse strand, counting down.
GGCCCAGGCGCCGGTCGGCCAGGAACCGGCCCCACCAGCCCATCGGTTCCCCCTCCCGCCAGGCAATCACCCGCCCGGGGAACAGCAGGGCCGAGGTCGCCAGGGCCAGGGCCACCAGCAGCAGGAGCAGCAGCACCCAGCCCGGGATCGCCCCCACCCAGGTGGCGGCAAACGTGGCTCGCACCGCATACACCCCAATGGTCAGGGCGGTCCAGATGCGGAAGGGTGCCCATGGATCCCGGCGTTGCTCCACCTGGCCGGCCGCTCCGATCGCTGCGGGTAGCGTATGGGAGCAAGGCAGACGGGCCAGGGATGGTGGGGACGACGGAGCAGGCGTCGCCTGGCGACATCACCGCCCCTGGCACTCCACATGGCCCCGCACCGCACACCGCACCCGAACCCGCCGCGGGTTGGCGGAGCCTCTGGCAGGCCCTTCACCGCACCGCTCCGGATGGTGGCCGTCGCCGGGCCGTGACGACGGCCCTGGGGGACCTGAAGCACCACGGCGCCTGGCTGGAACTCTGGATCGGCGGCCAGTGCCGCCGACGTGTGGCCCTGGAGGGTGGCCGCTACCGCATCGGCCGGGATCCCCTCTGCGAGCTGCAGGCCGACGCCACCGGCGTCAGCCGGGTGCACGCGATCGTGGAGCAGGAGCGCCCCGGCGACCGGGACTACGTCGGCGAGGATTTCGGCTCCGCCAACGGTCTGTTTCACCGCGACCGCCGCATCCGCGCCATCCACCTGCGGGACGGGGACAAGCTGCAGCTCGGTTCGCCGCTGAAGGGGGAAGCGCCCACCCTGGTGTATCGCCATCCCCGCAGCCCCCTGGGGCAGCTGGTGCACTGGGGGGCGATCGGCGCCCTGGTGGGTTCGGGCGTGGCCCTGGGGGGCCTGCTGCTGGCCACCACCGTCTCCGGCGGCTCCTCGATCCGCTCGGTCAGCGGGCCGGTGAAGGTGTTCTCCACCGATGGCCGCCAGATCGATGCGGCCGAGGGCTCTTCCACGGCCCTGCCCAGCCTGGCCGACTACCCCCTGCACCTGCGCCAGGCCCTGATCGCCTCGGAGGACTCCCGCTTCGGCTGGAACAGCGGCATCGACCTGTTCGGCACGCTGCGCTCCCTGGTGCAGGGCACCGGCGGCGGCAGCGGCCTGGCCCAGCAGGTGGCCCGCATGGTCTACCCGGCCGTTGGCACCGATGTGTCGGTCGCCCGCAAGCTGCGGGAGCTGTGGGTGGCCTGGCAGCTGGAGGCGGGCTTCAGCAAGAACCGCATCCTGAAGATGTACCTCGACCGGGCCTACCTGGGCCTGGGGGCCGAAGGGTTCGAGCAGGCGGCCCAGCTCTATTTCCGCAAGTCGGCCAGTGCCCTGGACGTGGCGGAGTCGGCGTTCCTGGTGGGTCTGCTGCCGAGCCCCAACAGCTACAGCCCCTGCAACCGGGAAAACCCCACCTGGGGCCGGGAGCGCCGCGACCTAGTGCTGGGGCGGATGCACGCCGAGGGCTACCTCTCCGACCAGGCGCTGATCGACGCCCGCCGCCGACCGCTGAACATCGATCCTTCCGCCTGTGGCGCCTCCACCTACTCCAGCTATCCCTTCTTCAGCGACTACGTGATCGGCGAGCTGGAGGGGCGACGCTTCGCCCTCGACCTCAGCAGTGCGGAGGCGCGGGGCAACTACGCGGTGATCAGCAGCATCGATCCGCGCCTGCAGGCCATCGCCCAGAAGCAGCTGAAGGCCTTCCTGGAGGGGCCGGGGGGCCGGGCCGGGCTCACCCAGGGCGCCCTGATCTCGATCGACTACGGCACCGGGGCGATCCTGGCCTACGTCGGCGGCGGTGACTACAGCCGCTCGAGCTTTGACCGGGTGCAGGCCCTGCGTCAGCCCGGATCCACCTTCAAGCTGTTCGCCTTCCTGGCGGCCCTGGAGGCGGGGGCGAAGCCCGGCGATGCCGTCTCCTGCGCTCCCCTGGCCTACGTGGCCGGCTGCCGGGGCGGGGGTGGCAGCACCAGTGTGGCGGCGGGCTTCGCCAGCTCCGAGAACGTGGTGGCGCTGCGGCTGGCCCAGCAGGCCGGCCTGAACAAGGTGGTGGCCAAGGCCCGCCAGCTGGGCATCAGCACGCCCATGGAGGAGAGCTTCTCGATGGTGCTGGGCGGCAAGGAGACCTACCTCTACGAGCTGGCAGGGGCCTATGCCGTTGTCGCCAACGGCGGCCGCTCGGTGCCCCTGCACGGGGTGAAACGCATCTACGACCTGGGCATCTGCGGCTCGGTGCGCTCCCTGGCCGACTGCCCCCCCGGCGGCGTCACCACGCCTGTGGGCGAGCTGTCCCGCCAGCTGATCGAACCGGCGGTGGCCGCCGAAATGGATGCCTTGCTGCAGCAGGTGGTGAGCGGTGGCACCGGCCGCGCCGCCGCCGTGGTCGCCGATGCCCGCGGCAAGACCGGCACCTCCGACAACGGCGTCGATCTGCTGTTCGTGGGCTACTCCCCCTCCAGCCGCATCCTCACCGGCATCTGGATGGGCAACGACGACAACCGCCCCGCCCAGGCCGCCTCCGGCGCCCTGGTAGCCCAGTTGTGGGGGCAATACATGCGCGCCCTGGCGAGCTGATGTTGAGCGGGCTCAGGCTGGTGCCAGGGCTTCAGCCCAGCCAGCCCAGGCCCCGGGCCAGCTCCTGGGCGCGGGTGACCAGGGCCCAGGCCGTTCCCAGCACGGTGCCCCAGCACCAGGGGCTGCTCCAGAGCCGGGCCCTGGGGGTGCTGCTGTCCTGGGGATCGCGGCGCGGCAGTTGCCAGCCCAGCTGGACGGCGCCAAAGATCACCAGCAGCACCCAGGCGGGGATCTCCACCGGACCCACCACAAAGGGATGGGCCTTCCAGTGCAGGAGGCTGAGGGCCGACGCCAGGGCAATCAGCGCGGCGATCGGCCCGGAGGCCCCGTCCCACTGGCGCAGCACCCGGGCCCGGCGGGCGATCAGCACCGCCGGCGCCGTGGTGGCGAGAGCGGTGAGGGTGTAGCGCAGCAGCAGGGACGACAGGGGCAGCGTTGAGCCCCCCAGAACGATCGCCAGCATCACCAGGTTGAGCAGGGCCTCGCGGCTGGCGGAATGGATCCAGGGCGCGGTGATCCAGCACCAGGCGCGGCGCGGGTCACCGCTGGCCTCCAGGGCCAGGGGCCAGCGGCGGCGCAGGGCCCGCAGCGGGCCGAGGGCCAGGGCCTGCAACAGGGCCAGAGCCACCACCAGCACCGCGCCGCTGCCCCAGCGCCAGGGATCAAAGAACCACTGGTCGAGTTCCCCGCCGGCCCAGAACAGCACCGGCGCCGAGGCGGCGGCCAGGGCCAGACCGGGACCGAGGGGCCGCAGGCTCTGCAGCCAGGTCAGGGGGACGCGCCCTGACCTCAAAGCGGCAAGGTCGCTGGCCTGGGAATCGCCGGCGGGCTGCGAGGCGGCCACGCCGGAGCAGGCCTCCAGCAGGTCGAGCAGCTCGGCCAGCACCATCGGCGTGTAGATCCCAGCCAACTGCTGGCTGAGGGCCGTGACGGCACTGCGCTGGGGGCCACCCTGCAGTTGCAGCACCCGCAGCAGCAGGGGCTGGCTGGCGAGATCGCGAACGGGTCCTCGCAGGCTCTCCTCCGCCCCGAGGGCATCGATCAGCCGGTTGGCCAAGGCCTGGGGGTTATCCAGGCTGACGGAGCCAGTGGTGATCCACTGGCGCAGTTGCAGACCGAGTTCCCGACCCTTGCCCATGGCCGCCGCAGCCTCCGGGCCCGCAGAGAAACTCAGGTGGCCTTGCTGGCCTGAAGACGGGCGCGGGCGCGGGCCAGGGCCTGCTGGGCCTTGAGCTTCTCGGGGCTGGGGTCGGAACCTTCCAGGGCCGAAGCGGCCTGCTTGGCCGCCTCGAAGTCGCTCTGGGCGGCGGAGGCGTCGATGCTGCTGCCCAGCTCGGCGCCGTTGACGAGCACGGTGACCTCATTGGCCACCACCTCGGCGAAGCCGCCCATCAGGGCGATCGACTGCCAGTTGCCCCCCTCCCGCACCCGCAGCACACCGCTGTCGAGGGCGGTGAGCATGGAGACGTGGCCGGTGAGGATGCCGAGCTGGCCGGTGGTGCCGGGCAGGATCACTTCGTCGGCGGTGCCGTCGAAGACGCTCTGATCGGGGGCGAGGACGCGCAGGGTGAGGGTCATGGAGAAGATTCCCGGATCAGGACTTGGCTGCGGCGAGGATCTTGGCGGCCTTGGCCCTCACCTGGTCGATGTTGCCGACCAGATAGAATGCGGCTTCGGGCAGGTCGTCGAGTTCACCGGCCAGGATCATGTTGAAGCCCTTGATCGTGTCGTCGAGCTTCACGTATTCGCCGGACTGACCGGTGAAGATCTCGGCCACGAAGAACGGCTGCGAGAGGAACTTCTCGATCTTGCGGGCCCGATCCACCGTGCGGCGGTCGTCCTCGGAGAGCTCGTCCAGACCCAGGATCGCGATGATGTCCTGCAGTTCCTTGTAGCGCTGCAGGGTGGACTGCACGGCGCGGGCGGTGCGGTAGTGCTCATCACCCACGACGGCGGGCTGAAGCATGGTGCTGGTGGAATCGAGGGGATCCACCGCCGGGTAGATGCCCTTGGAGGCCAGACCGCGGCTGAGCACGGTGGTGGCGTCGAGGTGGGCGAAGGTGGTGGCTGGCGCCGGGTCGGTGAGGTCGTCGGCGGGGACGTAAACAGCCTGGATCGAGGTGATCGAGCCTTCGAGGGTGGAGGTGATGCGCTCCTGCAGTTCACCCACGTCGGTGCCGAGGGTGGGCTGGTAGCCCACAGCCGACGGCATGCGGCCCAGAAGGGCGCTCACTTCGGATCCGGCTTGCACGAAGCGGAAGATGTTGTCGATGAACAGCAGCACGTCCTGCTTGTTCACGTCGCGGAAGTGCTCGGCCATGGTGAGCGCCGACAGGCCGACGCGCATGCGGGCACCCGGGGGCTCGTTCATCTGCCCGTAGCAGAGGGCCACCTTCGACTTGGAGAGGTCGCCGGCGTTGATCACGCCCGACTCCTTGAACTCCTCGTAAAGGTCGTTGCCCTCGCGGGTGCGTTCACCCACGCCACCGAACACCGAGACGCCGCCGTGTTCCTTGGCGATGTTGTTGATCAGCTCCTGGATCAGCACGGTCTTGCCGACGCCGGCGCCACCGAACAGACCCACCTTGCCGCCCTGACGGTAGGGGGCCAGCAGGTCGATCACCTTGATGCCGGTCTCGAAGACGCGGGGCTTGGTCTCGAGCTCGGTGAGCTTGGGAGCCTGGCGGTGAATGGGGGCGGTCATGGTCGTGGAGACCGGACCCTGCTCATCGACGGGCTCGCCGAGCACGTTGAAGATGCGACCCAGGGTGGCCTCACCCACGGGAACGGAGATGGGGGCACCGGTGTCGAGGGCGCCCATGCCGCGCACCAGACCATCGGTGCTGCTCATGGCCACGGCACGGACCCGGTGGTCGCCCAGCAACTGCTGCACTTCGGCAGTGAGGGCCACCTGCTGGCCTGCGGAGTTGGTGCCTTCGATGCGAAGGGCGTTGAAGATTCTGGGCAGCTTGCCGGCAGGGAATTCCACGTCAAGGACGGGGCCGATCACCTGGCGCACGGTGCCTTTGGTACCAGGGACGGCGGGAGCGGCAGCAGCCATAGGTAAGGAAAGAGCGTGATGTGCCCAGCGGGATCCAACCACCCGTCTGAAGCGGCGCAACCTTACCACCGCAGGGTCCTGGGATCTGGGGGTTCGGTCACCCGCACAGCCCGGGGATGGCGTCGCGACGGAGCCGGCCCCTAGGTTGGCAGTCGAAGGGCGCGAGTGCTAACTCGCCCCATCCCAGCGACGCTCCGGCCCCGGCCGGCTCCCATCGCTGGCTTCGCAACCATTCTTCGCGTCAATTCATGGCTGCCGTTTCCCTCAGCGTCTCCACGGTCAAACCCCTCGGAGATCGCGTCTTCATCAAGGTGTCCGAATCGGAGGAGAAAACCGCCGGTGGCATCCTTCTGCCCGACACCGCCAAGGAAAAGCCCCAGGTGGGCGAAGTGGTCCAGATCGGTCCCGGCAAGCGCAACGACGACGGCTCCCGTCAGGCCCCTGAAGTGGGCGTCGGCGACAAGGTGCTCTACAGCAAGTACGCCGGCACGGACATCAAGCTCGGCACCGACGAGTACGTGCTCCTGTCCGAGAAGGACATCCTGGCCGTCGTCAACTGATCTGACGGCACTCCCGTCGGCATCCACTTCAACCAAGCAATCTTTTTTCTTCCATGGCCAAACGCATTATCTATAACGAGCAAGCCCGCCGGGCGCTCGAACGGGGCATCGACATCCTCGCCGAAGCCGTTGCCGTCACCCTGGGTCCCAAGGGCCGCAACGTGGTGCTGGAGAAGAAATTCGGCGCTCCCCAGATCATCAACGATGGCGTCACGATCGCCAAGGAGATCGAACTGGAGGATCACATCGAGAACACCGGTGTGGCCCTGATCCGTCAGGCCGCCTCCAAGACCAACGACGCCGCCGGTGACGGCACCACCACCGCCACCGTCCTGGCCCACGCCATGGTCAAAGCGGGTCTGCGCAACGTGGCCGCCGGCGCCAACGCCATCACCCTCAAGAAGGGCATCGACAAGGCCACCGAGTTCCTGGTCGGCAAGATCGAGGAGCACGCCAAGCCGATCTCCGACTCCAACGCCATCGCCCAGGTGGGCACCATCTCCGCCGGCAACGACGAAGAGGTGGGCCGCATGATCGCCGATGCCATGGACAAGGTGGGCAAGGAGGGTGTGATCTCCCTCGAGGAAGGCAAGTCGATGACCACCGAACTGGAGGTCACCGAAGGCATGCGCTTCGACAAGGGCTACATCTCGCCCTACTTCGCCACCGACACTGAGCGGATGGAAGCGGTGCTCGACGAGCCCTACATCCTGCTCACCGACAAGAAGATCGGCCTGGTGCAGGACCTGGTGCCCGTGCTTGAGCAGATCGCCCGCACCGGCAAGCCCCTGCTGATCATCGCCGAGGACATCGAGAAGGAAGCCCTCGCCACCCTGGTGGTGAACCGTCTGCGCGGCGTCCTGAACGTCGCCGCCGTCAAGGCTCCCGGCTTCGGTGACCGCCGCAAGGCCATGCTCGAGGACATCGCCGTTCTCACCAACGGTCAGCTGATCACCGAGGACGCCGGCCTCAAACTGGAGAACACCAAGCTGGAGATGCTGGGCACCGCCCGCCGCATCACCATCAACAAGGACACCACCACCATCGTCGCCGAAGGCAACGAGGCGGCGGTCAAGGCCCGCTGCGAGCAGATCCGCAAGCAGATGGACGAAACCGACTCCTCCTACGACAAGGAGAAGCTGCAGGAGCGTCTGGCCAAGCTGAGCGGCGGTGTGGCCGTGGTCAAGGTGGGCGCTGCCACCGAGACCGAGATGAAGGACAAGAAGCTGCGCCTGGAAGATGCCATCAACGCCACCAAGGCGGCCGTTGAGGAAGGCATCGTCCCCGGAGGTGGCACCACCCTGGCCCACCTGGCCCCGGCCCTGGAAGAGTGGGCGGCGGCGAATCTCTCCGGCGAGGAACTGATCGGCGCCACCATCGTGGCCTCCTCCCTCACCGCCCCGCTCAAGCGGATCGCTGAGAACGCCGGCGTCAACGGCGCCGTCGTCGCCGAGCACGTGCGCAACAAGCCCTTCAACGAGGGCTACAACGCCGCCACCGGCGAGTACGTCGACATGCTGGACGCCGGCATCGTCGATCCCGCCAAGGTGACCCGCTCCGGTCTGCAGAACGCCGCCTCGATCGCCGGCATGGTGCTGACCACCGAGTGCATCGTGGCCGACCTGCCCGAGAAGAAGGAAGCTGCACCCGCCGGTGGCGGTGGCGGCATGGGCGGCGACTTCGACTACTGATCGCGCCTGCGGTCAGCGTCGGATCTCCGATCCTTCGCCTTCCGTTCCAAGCGCCCCTGCGGGGGCGCTTTTTTTTGGCGCTGGCAGGCCATTCGTCTTTCGCATGGCTGGCCCAGACTCATCGTCTGCTCAGCGCTGATTCGCCAGTCGCTTGAGCGGCAGCTGGATGACGCCACCGGATCGCCACTAACATGCACAGACATCATGTACGACTCCCGTGGCTATCGAGACCACCTACACCGCTGCCCGCGACCAGCTCAAGGCCCTGATGGACAAGGTGGTGGACGATCGCGAGGTGGTGCTGGTCCGGCGCCGTCATGGCGGCGACGTGGCCATGGTGGCGGCTGAGGAGCTGGAGGGGCTTCTGGAAACCGCCCATCTGCTGCGCTCCCCCCGCAATGCCACCCGCCTGCTCAAGGCCCTGGAGCGCGCCCAGAGCGACAGCCTTCCCTCGCTGCACTTCAGCGATCTCGAGGCGCAGCTGGAGGCATGAGCCCCCAGCGGGAGGCGGTGTGCCATCCGGAGTTTCTGCAGGACCTGCAGCATTGGATCGAAACCGACCGCCGCACGGCCCGCCGCCTGCTGGATTTGATGAAAGCCGTGCTGCGCGATCCCTTCAGCGGCTTCGGCAAACCGGAGCCTCTCAAATACCTCGGCGCAGGCATCTGGTCGCGCCGGATCACCCAGGAGCACCGCTGTGCCTATCTCGTCAAAGCTGACCGTGTGGAGTTCCTCCAGGGTCGCTACCACTACTAGCCCATGAGTTCCCAGTACGCCCTAATCGCCGAGCCGTGGCCGGAGCTGCTGGAAGAGGGCCTGCGGGTGGAGTGGATCTTCAACAACGACAGCCAGTTGCAGCCGCCCTGGGGTGAGCCCTCCCCCTCCCAGCTGATCCATGCCGTCGACTTCCGCCAGCCCGTTTGACCCCAACATCTGTGCCGCTTCAAGCTGCTCAAGGACCTCGGAAACGAGGCCGTTCATCGAGCCCAACCCATACCCCCTGGGGGTGCAGTCCTGGCGGCGGTGGAGGTCCTGGTCTCGCCCGGAGGCCTACAGCCCATGGCAAAGGGAGTGGCTCCCAAAGGCCATTGCTGCTTTATGCCGGGGAAGTCCGCACTTTGAAGTCAAAGATGCAGCAAAAGTAATCAGCAGTTCCGCAGTGAAATGCAGTTGAACTGCATCAAAGTCCATGGCTGTCTATCACAGCTGCCGCTTGCACATTCATTCTCTGCCTACGTTGAAAAGCAAGGTCCGGCTGCGTTGTCCGGATGCCATTGCAGCGTTGCCAACGAACGGATGAACGCACTCCTGCTCTATCCCCACTTCCCGAAAACGTTCTGGTCGTTCGACCGGCTCCTGGACATGGCCGGCGTGAAGGCCTTCATCCCGCCGCTGGGCATCCTCACGGTGGCGGCCCTGCTTCCGCCGGAATGGACACTGCGCTTCCACGACAGGAACGTGGCCGAGGAGCCGGAGGACGACTGGCACTGGTGCGACCTGGTGATGGTCTCGGCGATGCTCGTGCAACGTGAGGATTTCCACCAGCTGATCCGCAAGGCGGTGGCGATGGGTAAAAAGGTGGCGGTCGGCGGCCCCTATCCCACCTCACTGCCGGCCCATGCGCTGGAGTCCGGGGCCCATTACCTGATCCTCGATGGGGGCGAGATAACGGTGCCCGCCTTTCTGGAGGCCCTCGAGGATGACGCGCCTTCGGGGGTGTTCCGGGCCGACCAGAAGCCGGATGTCAGCCTCAGCCCCAGGCCTCGCTATGACCTGCTGCAGCGGGACGCCTACCTGATGATGGCGGTGCAGTTCTCCCGCGGCTGTCCCTTCAACTACGAGTTCTGCGACATCATCAATCTCTATGGCCGCAAGCCACGGACCAAGCAAAATCACCAGCTGCTGGGAGAACTTCAGACCCTGTACGACCTTGACTGGCGGGGATCCATCTTCATGGTGGATGACAACTTCATCGGCAATCAGCACAACGTCAAGCATCTGCTCCATGACCTCATTCCCTGGATGCAGGAGCATCGCTACCCCTTCAACTTCCTCACCGAAGCTTCCGTGAATCTGGCCGAAAAGCCCGAACTCCTGGATCTGATGGCCCAGGCCGGCTTCTTCGGGGTCTTCCTGGGCATTGAGACCCCCGACCAGGACAGTCTCGCGGTCACCCGCAAACAGCAGAACACCCGCCATCCCCTTGTGGAGGCCTGCCGGACGATCAACGCGGCGGGGTTGGTGTTCTACGCCGGGTTCATCCTTGGGTTTGACGGGGAACGATCTGGGGCCGGAGAGCGAATCGAGGCGTTCGTCGCTGAAACGGCCATTCCCCAACCGATGCTGGGGATTCTCCAGGCCCTGCCGAACACAGCCCTGTGGAGCAGGTTGGAACGGGAGGGACGGCTCCTGTCTGAGGCCGATGTTCTCTGCGGCGACCAGAACACCCTGATGAACTTCGTGCCCTCCCGTCCGTCCCAGGCCATCGGCCGCGAGTACGTGCAGGCCCTCTGGCGGATGTATGAGCCCGCCACCTACCTGGAGCGCTGCCTGCGCCACTGCCTCGCCATCACCCCCAATCCCCACTGCTCCCAGCAGATGCACGTGCCACCGACCCGGGCGATGCGGCTGCTGGCTCTGCTGGTCTGGAAGCAGGGCCTGCGCCGCCCTGAACTGCGCCGCCAGTTCTGGCGGCAGCTGGGGCAGATGGCACGGCAACAACCCCGCCTGCTGGCCCTCTACCTCGGTCTCTGCGCCGCCGGCGAACACTTCTTCGAGTACCGCCAGTTGGCCCGGGAGCGCATCGGCGACCAGCTGGGCCAGGATCCCTTGCTGCCAGCCCCGGCTGTGCCCGAGGTCAGCGCCTGGGAAGCGGTTCTGGTGGGGGCGGCGGACTGACCACGTCGCCTGGGGCTCAGCGCCCCAGCAAGTACCGCAGCAGGCTCAGGCCCATCAGCAGCCCCATGCCGATGTTCCAAAGCCGGGCGTCGTGGCTGGAAAGCCAGGCGAGCCAGCCGGGCAGGCGGCCGCGGCGCTGCTCCAGCAGCAGGGCGAAGCCCAGCAGCAGCAGGAGCGGAACCCCCAGGGCAATCAGCAGCGCAGGCAACGGGGCCATGGTGGGGGAGGCGAGGCCTCAGCCCCCAGCCACGAAGGCCAGGGCCACGCCGTTGTTGCAGTAGCGCTTTCCGGTGGGCTTGGGTCCGTCGTCGAACACGTGGCCCTGGTGGCCGCCGCAGCGGCGGCAGTGGTATTCGGTGCGCGGCAGGATCAGCTTGAAGTCGGTCTTGGTGACCACCGCCTTGGGCAGGGGTTGCCAGAAGCTGGGCCAGCCGGTGCCGGAATCGAACTTGGCCTTCGAGCTGAACAGGGGCAGGCGACAGCCGGCACACACGTACGTACCGCTGCGCTTCTCCTTGTTGAGCGGGCTGCTGAAGGGGCGCTCTGTGCCCTCATCCCGCAGGACGGCATAGGCCGCCGGACTGAGGCGCTTCTTCCATTCCGCCGGGGTCAGCTGCCAGGCGGGGTCGGTGGCCTTGGCCGCCGCCAGGGCTTTGGAGGCCGGCAGGAAGGGCAGCAGCCCGGCCAGGGGCGCGCCCAACCTGGCCAGCAATGTGGACAGGAAACTGCGGCGTTCCATCCGGCTCAGCCCAACCAGCCGGCGCTCAGCACCACTGCCAGCCCCAGGAACAGGGACAGGAGGGTCCAGGTGATGCGGTTGAGGGTGTTCTCAGCGCTGCGGGCGCTGCTGAACATCGAGCCGCCGCTGGAGGCCAGGCCCCCCATGCCATCGCCCTTGGGGCTATGGAGCAGCACGGAGATGATCAGCAGGGCGCCGCTGAGCATCCAGAGGGAGGAGACGATGTTCTTGACCATTGGGCCAGACTAACCGTCCCAGATGCGGGCCTTCAGGCGCCGAGGGTCTGGGGGATCCTGGAGGTGGGGGCGGTGGGGGCGGTGGCCGGCACCACCAGGGAGGTGCCCGTCATACGGGCCGGCTTGGGCAGACCCAGGATCTCCAGCAGGGTGGGGGCGATGTCGGCCAGGCCGCCGTGCTCCCGCAGGCTGACGTCGTTGCCATGGCCGGGGAGCTTGCGCTTTTCACCCTCCACCAGGATCACCGGCACCGGATTGGTGGTGTGGGCGGTCCAGGGGAGCCCATCGGGACCCTGCATCACTTCGGCATTGCCGTGATCGGCCGTGATCAGCAGGGTTCCGCCCATGCGGGTCGTGGCCTCCACCAGTCGGCCCACACAGCGATCGACCATGGCGATGGCTTCGGTGGCGGCCCCCATCTGGCCGGTATGGCCCACCATGTCGGGGTTGGCGTAGTTGATCACCACCAGGGAGTAGATCCCCCGACCGATGGCGGCGATGCAGCTGTCGGTGAGTTTCTCCGCCGACATCGCCGGTGCCTGGTCGTAGGTGGCGACGCGGGGCGAGGGCACCAGGTGGCGGTCTTCGCCGGGGAAGGCCTGCTCGATGCCACCGTTCATGAAATAGGTGACGTGGGGGTACTTCTCGGTTTCGGCGGTGCGGAACTGCCGCAGGCCGTGCTCGGAGACCACCTGGCCCAGCAGGCCGTCGAGGGACTCGGGGGGGAAGGCCACCTGAACCGGCAGCCCCTGCTCGTACTGGGTGAAGGTGACGACATCCAGCGGACCGATCCACTGGCGCGGGAAGCCGTCGAAATCCGGCAGCACCAGGGCACGCATCAACTGGCGCACCCTGTCGGGACGGAAGTTAAAGCAGACCAGGCCGTCGCCGCTCTCCAGCAGTCCCTCGGCGAGGCGCACCGGCTCAAGGAACTCGTCGGTGATGCCCTCCGCATAGGAGTCCTGCAGCACCTCCGCTGGGGTGAGGGGGCAGATCTCGGACGGCTCGGTGAGCAGCCGGAAGGCCTTCTCCGTGCGCTCCCAGCGCTGGTCGCGGTCCATGGCCCAGTAGCGGCCGCAGAGGGTGGCGATCCGCCCAACGCCTGCGTCCTCGATCATGGCCTGGATGCGGGCCAGATACCCGGGGCCGCCATGGGGGGCCGAGTCACGGCCGTCGGTGACCACGTGCACCAGCACATCGCGGAGGCCGCGGCCGGCCGCCCAGCGCAGCAGGCCGCCGAGATGGTCGATGTGACTGTGGACGCCGCCATCGGAGCAGAGGCCGATCAGGTGCAGGGGACGGCCGCTGGCCACCAACGTGTCGCCCAGAGTGTTGAGAGCCTGATTGCTGGCGATGGTGCCACTGCGCACCGCCTGACCGATCCGCACCAGCTCCTGGCGGATGATCCGGCCGGAGCCGATCGTGAGGTGGCCCACCTCGGAATTCCCCATCTGGTGATCCGGCAGGCCCACAGCGGCGCCGCTGGCCTCGATCAGGGTGTGGGGATAGGCCGCCCAGAGGGCGTCCATGATCGGCGTGTCCGCCTCCCTGACCGCGTTGTGGTCGCTTTCGGGCCGATAGCCCCAGCCATCCAGAATGGCCAGAACCATCGGAGCCACCGGGGCAGCCGACTCGCTGGAGAGACGATCAGCTCTGCCGCTGGCGGAATGCTTCTGGGAGGGAGCTGCTTTCACCAGCGAGAAAATCTGCACGTTTCTACGCAGCGCCAACCTACATCGCCCCTCCCAAAACACCTTGCTGCGACGGAGATGCGTCAGGCTTTGGTTACACGCCAACCCTTGAATGGCCCGACCTCAGGCCGGTACGGCCCCAGCCGATCGGCTGGAACTGCTCTCCGCCCAGGACCTGGGACGCACCCTCGACCGGCTCGCCTCCCAGGTCCTGGAGGCCGTTGCCGACAGTCAGGACCTGGTGCTGCTCGGCATCCCCACCCGTGGTGTGGCCCTGGCGCGGGTGCTGGCCGGACGCCTGGAGGCGATCTGCGGCCATCCGATTGCCCACGGCAGCCTGGATCCCACCTTTCACCGCGATGACCTTGAGCGGGTGGGCACCCGGCTGGTGGAGGCCACCCAGCTGCCGGTGCCCGTGGACGGCCGTCAGGTGGTGCTCGTCGATGACGTGATCTTCACCGGCCGCACGGTGCGGGCCGCCCTGGAGGCCTTGCAGGCCTGGGGACGTCCCCGCCGGGTGGGTCTGCTGGTGATGGTGGACCGGGGCCACAGGGAAGTGCCGATCCAGCCGGATTACTGCGGCCGGGTGGTGCCCACCGCACGCCACGAGACAATCCAGCTCTGCCTCCAGGCCATTGATGGCGAGGAGGGGGTCTACCTGCTGCGCGACTGAAGCGTCCAGGGACGCGGCGAGAACTCCCAGGGGCCTCAGACGGGGAATGTCAGACGGTGGCCAGTTCGTCCTCGCGGAAGTGGGCGCGGAACTTGCCGAAGGCCACCACCACCGGCAGGTTCGGGCTGATGGGGCGTCCCTTCCAGTCGTTGAGGACGTTGAACACCTCTCCGCGCTGCCCTTCCATGTCGAAGGCCTCTCCCCGGTGCTGGGGGTGGTTGTAGATGACCACGCTGCTGCTCACCCTGACCTGATCACCTGGCTGCATGTCCACCGGGACGCTCTGCGCGGCCATCCTGTCATGGGCTCAGCGTTGGCAGGCGCTTTCGGGACCGGCCTCGACCACCCGGCCGCCCAGCTCCTTGCAGGCCGCCTGGAACGCCTGCCACTCGTCCATGCCGGCGGCGATGCGGCGTTGCACCAGGCCATCCAGCTTCTCGCCGGACACCGTGTGGGGCAGGGAACCGTGGCTGTCGTGCTCCCGGTCCTTGCCCTTGAGCTGGTCGAGGCCCTTCTTCACCTCCTGCCGCAGCGGATCGCTCTGCTGGCGCCACCAGGGGTGGTCGATGCGGTTGAGGCTGTCGAGCGCCTCCCACCAGCGCTTCTGCTTGACCAGAAGCGTTGCCCGCTCCAGCTGGGAGCGGTTGCGGTTCCAGATCTCCTGGAGGTCGTCACCCATGGAACTGCCATCGTCCTTGCGCTCCTCCCCCAGGGGCGTGAGCGCCGCCAGAGCCCCCGGCAGATCACCGGCCTGGAAGCGATTCATCGCCATGGCCTGCAGCTGGCGCTGCCAACGGGCGAGCCGTTCCCGGTCGGCGGGGGTGCCGGCCCTGGAGTTGATCACCTGGCGCTGCAGGAGCAGGGCCTCGCTCCAGTTCTCCTGGCCCCAGAGCTGGTCGGCCTTGGCCCGCAGGCAACGGCCCCGATCGAAGGGGGAGCGGCCGGGCAGCCAGCTGAGGGCGGCCAGCTGCTCGCTGTAGCGCAGGCAATCGTCGAGGCGGCCGCTGGTGGAGGCCTGCTCCAGGCGCACGGGCAGCTGACGCTCCCACCAGTAGCCCAGACCGATGGCCGCAGCGACCGAACCCAGGGTGATGGCCAGCCAGAATCGGGGCAGTCTGTGCCGGCGGAGGGCCAAGGGGGGACAACGGGGCGGATCTCTCTCCTTTGTATGCAACGGCGGCCAACGGCGCCCGGTCGCAGGGGCAGCCTGGTCGGCGTCCACCGTCCCTGGCCGTCAGCGCACCGGGCCGAGGCGTTGGGGCCCCAGGCGGTCAGAGCCGGCAGGGGCCTCCAGATCGTCACTGTCCACCAGGAGCTGGGCCTCGGCATCAATGGAGAACCGCAGCCGCAGCCGGTCGACGCCCCGCTGACCCGGGGAGGCCAGGGGGATGGCCAGCGGCGGCGTGGACCAGGGCCGCACCGGGGCCGCCCCCGCCGGCCGCTCCCGCAGCACCGGCAGCCCCCCCTCGAAGACCACTTCGGCCCGCTCCTCGGGCAGGGGCTCCCCCAGCACCAGCTCCAGTTGGTCCTGGCCATCTCGGCTGCAGGCCAGCACCAGCTCCAGGGGCTGGTCGGTGGGCCAGCTCTGGCCCGCCAGGAACAGGGGATGCCAGCGGTGGCAACCGCTGCGCCGGTCCCAGCAGCGAAGGGACACGCCGCGGCCAAGAACGTCCCGCACCCGCACGCCAGGCGTCAGGGCCAGGGCCCCCAGGGCCACGGCCTCCACGGGCCGCTCGCTGCGCAGGGGCACGCCCGGACAGCGGCTCTCCAGCCACTGGCGGATCAGGGGGATCCGGCTGCTGCCCCCCACCGGCAGCACCGCGTCGATGGCGGCCAGCCCTAGCCCCTCGCGGCGGGCCGCCGCCAGCACCGTCTCCAGCAGACCATCCAGCAGCTGCAGCAGTCCCCGCTCCTGCAGCAGCCGCTCCAAGGCCGACCGGCTCAGGGACAGTTCGCGGAAGGATCCCCCCATCGCCTGAATCTGCAGGGCCTCGGGGACGTCGCTGAGCTGGCACTTGAGCCGCTCGGCGAGCTGCAGCAGGGCGCCGTCGACGGGGACGTCCGGGCAGAGGTGGGACGCGATCCAGCGGTCGATGTCCCGACCCCCGAGGGCCACACCCGCCTTGCCGATCACCCGGGCACAACGCAGGGTCTGGGTGCTGCGGATCAGATCCCGGCCCGCGAAGCGCAGCAGCTGGGCGATCGGGGCGGCCCGCCCTTCACCGCCCTCCAGGGCCACCAGCGACAGATCGATGGTGCCACCTCCCATGTCCACCACCAGCACCCGACTGCCGGGGGGCAGGCCGGCACCGATGGCAGCGGCGGTGGGTTCATCCACCAGCGCCAGCTCCGGCACCGCCAGCTCGCCGCTGACCCGCTGCAACCAGGCCCGGTAGCCCCGATAGGTCTCGATCGGGGCGGTGAGCACCAGCCGTTCCGGCACCAGTTCCGGCGGCAGGGCCCGCCAGAGCCCCTGCAGCAGCAGGGCGCCGGCCCGCTCGGCGGTGAGCCAGCCCGGTGATGGGTCCGTCGCCGGGGCGCCGATGTGGCGCTTGAAATCCCGGCAGAGGCCGGGATGGTCGCCATCGGCCAGGGCCGCCTCCAGCACCTGGCGGCCAATCAGGGGCCGTTCGGCCCCAGGGCTCTCCAGCCACAGCAGACTGGGCACCACGCAGGGATCGCCACAGCTGAAGGGGGGCAGGGGCAGCAGCCCGGGGGGTCCCTGGCTGTCCTGCCAGGCCACGACGGTGGTGCTGCTGCCCAGGTCGATGGCGAGGGTGCCGGGCATGGGTCGGAGGTGTGCGCGCTTGGCGCAGGGGCACGGGTGGCCCCCTTCTAGGGCGTGACCAGGGAAGAAGGGCCTACGGGGGGCTGAACTACGCTGTTGAAATTGATGATCAGGTCCGAATGCCGAGCAGCGAACTCAACGCCAAGGAGCTGGCCCAGAGAGGAGAGAGCCTGATCCGGCACTCCAGCAACCGCTACCTGACCACCGTTCGCATCGCTTTTCGGGCCAAGCAACGCCGCTTCGACGATTTCGACGGCCTGCTCGATGACTCCATGATCAAGCCTGTGCAACGGGCCATCGTCGAACTCAGCGACGAGCAGGACCAGCCCGACCTGCTGCCCGGCTGAACCGGGCCCACTCCAAGCCGCTGTGGAGATCTGCGAAGGCCAGGGCTGGCGGCTGGTGGTCGACGCGTCGCACACCCCCTACACCGCCCTGATCGGAGGTGAAGGCTGGGCCTGTGAACTGACCGGCGCCGAACTGCTCGCCCTGCAACAGGCCAGCGGACGGCTCACCGCTCAGCACGTCGCCCTCGCCGGCACCCTGATGGCGGAAGAGGCCATCGACATCGAACTGGAGTTGCCGATCGGCGATCCCGGCTCCGACGCCGGTGGGTCACTTTGGCTGGGACTGCGGGGGGATCGCGGCAGCTGGTCGCTGCAACTGGTGCTCACCCCCGAACCCGGATCTCGGGGGATCGAAGGGGGCTGGAATCCTGCCGCCAGTGCGGCGTTTGCCGCGGCCCTGGAGCGCCTGAGACCCGCTGGGCGAGGTGGCGGGGATCAGGATTGTTGATCGTTGGCGGATTCCACAGCCGCCACCCCTGTTTTGCACCATTTCTCCCCAGGGGGCCCGCCTCTCCGACTGCCCGCTGGCCGCGGCTGGGGAGAAGCGGCACGGGCCGCCGCCCTGGCTTGACAATTCGCCGCCGCCGCTGTGCCGGCTGGCTGGCGGGGCCTGCGACAGCCTGAAGTCCCTGCAAGAGCTTGTGTCCCAGCCTGGGACCAGGCCGCTCTCGCCGCCGCCGGCGCCGTTTGACGTTCCCCCTTCGGTGTGGAGAAGTGGCTGACGCGCTGCATGGAGTCCGCAATGGCCCCCCTGAGAACCCTGCCATTGGATGGGGCCGAGCCGCTGGTGAGCCTGCGGGCGGAGGTACCCGAACCGCTGCTGGAAGCCATGCGCCAGTTCATCGAGCACCACCCCAACTGGGACCAGTACCGGCTGTTCCAGGCCGCCCTGGCGGGCTTTCTGGTGCAGAACGGCATCCGCAACCGGGGGGTGACCCGCTGCTACCTGGCCAACCTGTTTCCTGGCCATCAGGCGTTCTCGGCGCCAGCGGCCTGAGGTGGCATGGGGCGCCTCAGGCGTCCGGTTCCACCCCCAGCAGGCTGAAGATCCGCGCGGCGCTGGCGTCAGCCACCGGCAGGATCGAGAGGCGGTTGCCCCGGCGCACCACCACCAGATCCTCCACCGAGAACTGTTCCCGCAGGGCATCCAGAGTCAGCATCGCCGGGAAGGTGCTGCGATAGGCGAGACGGGCACAGTCCCAGCGGGGGGCCTCCGGCTTGGAGGCCGGATCAAAGTACTTGGACGTGGGGTCGAACTGGCTGGGATCCACCAGCCCGGTTTCGATCACCTCCATCAGGCCGACAATGCCGGGTGGGTTGACATTGGAGTGGTAGAAAAAGGCGCGATCACCGCTCTGCATGGCGCGCATGAAGTTGCGGGCCTGGTAGTTGCGGATCCCGTCCCAGAGGGTGGTGCCCTCCGCCTGCAGGTGCTGGATGCCGTAGACATCCGGCTCGCTTTTCATCAACCACCAGGCCATGGATGTTCGGACTCAGAGGGACAGCACCAGCCGGCGGAAGTGGTCGCCGCGGGCTTCGAAACTTGTGTATTGATCGAAGCTGGCACAGGCCGGGGACAGCAACACCCCCTGGCAGTCGAGCTCCGTCGCCAGGCTGGCGGCCAGGGGCACTGCAGCCTCCAGATCTTCCACCTGCCGCACCACACCGCCGAAACCGCTGGTGAGCAGCAGGCCGGTGAATTCCTGCCGAGCCGCGCCATAGAGCACCACCGCCGCCGCCCGCTGCTGGAGACGCTCCAGCCAGGCCTTGGCGTCTCCCTGCTTCGACTGACCACCGGCCAGCACCACCAAAGGGCCTTCCAGGGCCCGCAGGGCCACCTCGGCGGCGTCGTAATTGGTGGCCTTGCTGTCGTTGAACCAGGTGATGCCGTTCCGCTGGCGCAGGCGCTCCAGCCGATGCGGCACACCGGGGAAGCAGCGGCAGGCGGCCTCCATCGCCGCCGGCTCCAGCCCGGCATGGAGCCCCACCGCCACCGCCAGCAGCAGGTTCTGGCGGTTGTGGGCCCCGGGCATCGCCAGGGCGCTGGCGGGGAACAGGGGACCCTGGCGCCCCTGCACCTGATCGTGCGCATCGATCCAGAGCAGCGGATCGATCCCGGCTGGCAGGGCCTCCCTGGGCCCGGCGGTGATCCAGTCGGCGTGATCCCAGGTGCCTGCATGGCGTTGGATATCGGGGTCGTCGGCATTGAGGATGCGGATCCGCGCGTTCTCCAGCAGCCGCCGCTTGATGGCCCGGTAGGCGGACAGGGTGCCGTGGCGCTCGAGGTGGTCGGGGGTGAGGGTGGTCCAGACGCCGATGGCGGGGGCGACGGCGGGGGCGGCCTCAATCTGGTAGCTGCTCAGTTCGACCACCAGCCAGTCGGGGCGGGGGCCATCCTCCAGACGCCGCTGCAGCACCACCTCGGCGGCGGAGATGCCGACATTGCCGCAGAGCGGCGCATCCTTGCCTGCCTGCTCCAGCAGGTGGTGCACCAGGCAGGTGACGGTGGTCTTGCCATTGGTGCCGGTGATGCCGATCCAGGGCACATCCCGGCTGGCCTGCCAGGCGGGCACGATCTCACCCTGGACCTGCACCCCCTGGCGGCGCAGCTGCTCGAGCACCGGATGGTTCCAGGCGATCCCCGGACTCACCACCACCACGGACGGTGGCAGCGGCAGAGACTGGAACGCCTCGACGCTGAGGGGCACCCCCAGGCGCGACGCGATGGCCTCGCTTTCCAATTCGGCGGCCCTGATCCGAAGCTCTGGGGAGTCGCCACTGTCGATCACCACCACCGCTTCACCGCGGGCATGGAGCAATCGGGCAGCCCCCAGTCCCGAGCGTCCGAGGCCCACCACCACCGTGCAGGACAGGGGTGGAATGGCCTCGGTTGGGCTCACGCTGGCAGGCTCAGATTCAGGATCGGCCGAGGGTAGCAGTGAAGCGCATGCCGAACCAAACCGTGCCCGATTGGAGAGAAATGAATAGAACTGAAGATGGGCGATACTGGAATCGAACCAGTGACTCCTACCGTGTCAAGGTAGTGCTCTACCTCTGAGCTAATCGCCCGTTGCCGGGATGACCGAGGTGTTGGGGAAATCGACTGGCATCTCGATGACTATCGACATGCATGGTTTGTCGTAACTTCGCCAACGGGGAAATCCGCTGGTTCCGCTTCTTCCTACGGCTTTTCCTACTCGCCGGCCTTCCCTCCTGTCAACTTGGGGCCCGAGGCCTCAATGGCGCTCCATCCGGATCCGGAAGCGCTCCCGCTTGGTGGGATCGATCGCCAGCACCTCCAGCTCGCCCCGCCCCTCCAGCTGCACCCGCGACCCCACCGCCAACGGCTGGCTGGAGCTGCTGACCACGCTCCAGTCGATCCGCACGGCCCCCTGGCGGATCAGGGTGGCCATGCGGTTGCGTGACAGGCCGAAACCGGCGGATGCCAGGGCATCCAGCCGCAGGGAGGCTTCCACCGTGGTCAGCTGGCGGGGCAGCCGCCGAGCCGGCAGTTGCAGCCCGTCGATGGGGCGGGCCTCGAAGCGCACCGGCACCGTTCGCACCAGCCCCTCGCCCCCATCCAGCCTCCCGGCCAGGGCCGCCGTGACGATGGCCTGGGCGCCCCGATCGCCCCGCAGCCACAGATCGCCCCACTCCGTCGCGCCGGCACCGGAGCGGGCCAGCCCCTCCAGCATGTCGGCGGCGGCGGCGGGATCGAAGAGGAAGTTGCCGCTGATTTCCAGCCCCATCAGGGCGGGAGCCACAGGCTCCTGGCCCGTCCGTACCAGCAGCAGGCAGCGGCGCTCGGCGCCGGGGTGGCCGCCGTCGCTGGCGAGGGTCAGCTCACTGAGGGCACCCAGCCGGTCCTCGGCCTCCTCACGCACCGCCGCCTCAAGAAAACCGCTGACCTGGGGCTCCCAGGTGCGCAGGGCCGTTTCCGCCAGGCTGAACAGGGCCCCGAGCTCCTCGGGGTGGCGAGTCCCTTCCAGCAGGTCCCGTCGTGGAAGCATGGCGACAGCGGCTCAGGTGTCGTCCAACCGCACGACCGCCTTCGGTCGTGCCAGCTGGATGGTGGTCCAGGGGATCTCACTGCCGGCGGGGGCCTCCAGCAGCAGCAGCCAGCAGCCTTCGTCGAGCCGGTTGCGCAGGATGCGGATGCGGTCGTCCTCCTCGGAGCTGACGCTGGCGGCGGCGGCGAAGCTGCCCATCCAGCCGGAGCCCATGCCCAGCAGGCCACCGATCAGAGGCTCTCCGTAGGCCCCGGCGAAGCTGAACGTGTGCAGATCGGTGATCTGGGTGAAGGTGAGCCCGGCCAGAAAGCCGAAGGGCAGCAGCCAGCGGACCATCGACTGCTGCCGCCGCCGTCGGGCCGTGGCCGGATCGAGCCGCTCCACGTCCGACATGGTCGCCTCGCCGCTGCCGATCGCCAGCACCCGGGTCGGGGCCGGCTGCAGCGCCAGCAAGCGTTCCTGCAAGGCCTGCAGGCGATCGCGGTCGTCCAGCACCACCACCACACTCAAGGACATGGGCTTGTCTCCGCACCGCTCTCTACACTGCACCTCCGGCCTGCCCCCCTGGGGGCGTACCCCCCGCCCCACGCACCGCTGCCGGACATGACGAAGGTTCTGGTCTCCGATCCCATCGACCAGGCGGGGATCGACATCCTCTCCCAGGTTGCCCAGGTGGACGTGCGCACGGGCCTGAGCCCGGAGCAGTTGGTGGCCTGCATTGGCGACTACGACGGCCTGATGATCCGCTCCGGCACCCAGGTGACCGCTGAGGTGATCGAGGCCGCCACCAAGCTGCGCATCATCGGCCGCGCCGGTGTCGGCGTCGACAACGTCGACGTGCCCGCCGCTACCCGGCGCGGCGTGATCGTGGTCAACTCCCCGGAGGGCAACACGATCGCTGCCGCCGAGCATGCCCTGGCGCTGATGCTCTCCCTGTCGCGGCACGTGCCCCACGCCCACGCCAGCACCATGGCCGGCGGCTGGGACCGCAAGACCTACGTCGGCAACGAGCTTTACAAGAAAACCCTCGGCGTGGTGGGCCTCGGCAAGATCGGCTCCCACGTCGCCCGCGTCGCCCGGGCCCTGGGCATGGACGTGGCTGCCTACGACCCCTTCATCTCCGCCGAACGGGCCCAGCTGCTGCAGGTGCGGCTGCTGCCCCTGCCCCAGCTGTTCGCCGAAGCCGACTACGTCAGCCTGCACCTGCCCCGCACGCCCGACACGGAGAACCTGGTCAATGCAGCGCTGCTGGCCACGATGAAGCCCACCGCCCGGCTCGTGAACTGCGCCCGCGGCGGCATCATCGACGAGCAGGCCCTGGCCGACGCGGTGGAGAACCGGGTCATCGCCGGCGCCGCGATCGACGTGTTCGCCAAAGAACCCCTGGCGGCCGATTCACCGCTGCGCCTGGTCAAGGAGCGCCTGATCCTCACCCCCCACCTCGGCGCTTCCACGGAGGAAGCCCAGGAGAATGTGGCGATCGATGTGGCTGAACAGATCCGGGACGTGCTGCTCGGCCTACCGGCCCGCAGCGCCGTCAACATCCCAGGCCTCACCCCCGAGGTGATGGAGCTGCTCAAGCCCCATCTGCAGCTGGCCGAAACCCTCGGCCTGCTGCTCAGCCAGCTGGCCGGCGGCCAGATCAGCGAGCTGGAGGTGCGGCTGCAGGGGGAATTCGCCTCCCACCCGGCCCAGCCCCTGGTGGTGGCCGCCCTCAAGGGCATCCTCTCGGCCGCCCTGGGCGACAGCATCAACTACGTCAACGCCACCCTGGAAGCCAAGGAACGCGGCATCCACGTGCTGGAGGTGAAGGACGACGCCAGCCGCGACTTCGCCGGCGGTTCGCTCCAGCTCAGCTCCCGCAGCCCGCGGGGCAACCACAGCGTCACCGGAGCGGTGTTCACCGACGGGGAACTGCGCATCACCACCATCGACGAGTTCCCGGTGAACGTGACGCCCAGCCGTCACATGCTCTTCACTCGCCACCGGGACATGCCCGGCATCATCGGCCAGCTGGGCTCCCTGCTCGGCGAGCACAACGTCAACATCGCCTCGATGCAGGTGGGACGCCGCATCGTGCGGGGCGATGCCGTGATGGTGCTGAGCCTGGACGACCCGATCCCCCCCAGCCTGCTGGCGGTGATCCACGGCATCAACGGCATCCAGGCCGCCCATCCGGTCACCCTCTGATGGGCCTCGTCTGGTGGCGGCTGGAGATGGCCGCCCCGGCCGAACTGGAGGAATCCCTGCTCTGGAAGCTGCCGCTGCTGGGGGTGTCCCGGGTGGCCCTGCAGCATCCACCCGAGGCCCCGGAGCAGCGTCAGCTGCTGGCCTGGCTGCCGGAGAGCGACTGGCCCGCCGACCAGCGCCAGGAGCTGGAGCGGGCCCTGGCGCCGCTGGGGGAGCCTTTCAACCTGGCATTGCCACAGATCCACTGGCGGCGGCAGGCCGATGAGGACTGGAGCCTGAGCTGGAAGAGCCACTGGCGGCCCGATCCGGTGGGGGAGCGGCTGCTGGTGCTGCCGGCCTGGCTGGAGGTGCCACCCGAGCAGGCCGACCGCCTGGTGATCCGCATCGATCCGGGCAGCGCCTTCGGCACCGGCAGCCACCCCACCACCCGCCTCTGCCTGGAGGCCCTGGAAGCCCTGGCCGGCGAACGCGAGCGCGCCGGCCAGGGGCCGGGCCTGCAGGGCCTGCGGGTGGCCGATCTGGGCTGCGGCAGCGGCATCCTGGGCCTGGCCGCCCTGCGGCTGGGGGCTGCGACCCTGGCGGCCGCCGACTGCGATCCCCTGGCAGAGCGCGCGACCCGCGAGAACGCCGCCCTGAACGGCCTGGACGGCGCCCAAGCGCTGACGGTGACCACCGGGTCGGCGGAGGCCCTTTCGGAGCTGCTGGGGGAGCGCGGCGCCGACCTGCTCCTGTGCAACATCCTGGCGCCGGTGATCGAAGCCCTGATTCCCTGCTTCCCCCAGCTGCTGGGCCCCGGCGGTGTGGGCCTGCTCACCGGTCTGCTGGTGGATCAGGCCCCAGGCCTGGAGAGGGATCTGCTGGCCGCGGGCTGGCGGGTGGAGCAACAGGTCGCGCAGGACCGATGGGGGCTGCTGCGGATCCGTTCGGCCTCGGATGTTGCATAAGGTACGCTGATCTGTGTCCTGGCTTTGATTGGCCTTCCCGGCCTGCGAGCTCCAGATCGGCGGGAATGCCCCCTGTCGGATGTAGGAAGGGCGGGTCCTACAGGCCCTGGCTGCCGGGTGTCTGTGAGCTCCAATCTCTTCCATGGCTTCCTACAAGGTCACCCTCGTCAATGAGAGCGAGGGGCTGAACAAGACCATCGAGGTTCCCGACGACCAGTACATCCTCGACGCCGCCGAAGAGCAGGGCATTGACCTGCCCTACTCCTGCCGCGCCGGTGCCTGCTCCACCTGCGCCGGCAAGCTCACCGCCGGCACCGTCGACCAGTCGGACCAGAGCTTCCTCGACGACGACCAGATCGAGGCCGGCTTCGTCCTCACCTGCGTCGCCTACCCCACCTCCGACTGCACCATCAAGACCCACACCGAAGAAGAGCTCTACTGAGCTCCTCGCCGGGCGATTCGCGCGGATCGCCCCTTGAACCCCGTGTTCTTCTCCGCCACCCTCAGGGGTGGCTTTTTTCATGTCACTCCAGGTGGACACCGTGCTGGCCTCCGGCAGCGAGCATCCCAGCCCCGGCGGTCAGTACAGCTACCGGGTCCTGGGGCCCTGCTGCCGCCTGTTCGATCGGGAGGAACTGCCCTGGCCCTGCTGCCGGCTGGCCTGGCGCAGCAAGGAGCCCAGCTGGCGCCGCGTCGGCCGACGCTTCGTGGCCGACCTGGCCGCCCGCCGCTGTCCCTCCTACGCCGTGGAGCTGCTCCAGCCCGGGGCCCGGCCCACCCGCACCGTGATCACCCTCTTCCCCCAGCGGCTGGCCCCTGGCCTGCAGGAATGGTGGTACAGCAAGCTGCCCGGCTCCCTGGAGGCCGGCAACCTGGCGCCACCTCCACCGTCACCTGCACCCGCCCCGGCACCCTGAGGCACCGACGATCAGCCACAGAAAAACCGGCCAGTCCTGGTGGACGGCCGGTTTGAGGTGGGTGGGGACTCAGAAGTAGATCTTGCCGCCGCCCCACTGGATCCCCTGAACCTTGGGGGCCACCAGGATGTAGCCGGCGATCAGGCGCAGGTCCTCGTCGTCCAGGTCGCGCATCTTCACGAACACATCGCTGCTGCGCAGGCTGGGATGGACGTCGGAGATGCTGTACTCCCCGTCGTAGGAGGTGGGGTCCTTCATGTAGTCGACCAGGGCGTCGACCGAATCGCGGGCCGGGGTGGCCAGGGCGAGGGTCTCGGGATCCAGGCCCACGTTCTGGTTGGTCTTGGTGATGCCGCCGGCATGGCAGGTGCCGCAGCTGTCGTTGAAGAGCTTGCGGCCGGTCTTGACCTCCTTCTCGGTGAAGGTCACCAGGGTGCCGTCGGGGGACACCGGCACGGTGAGGTCCTCGGCGCTCCACTGGGCCGCCGCCGCGGGACCCGCGAAGCAGACCAGCAGGGCCAGGGGAAGGATCAGCAGGGTCCGGGCGACGGCACGGACAAGCGAGCGGCGGACGGCTGAAAGGGGGGCGGCTGAGAGAAAGAGGGGGGCCATGGAAGAAGCCGGCGAAATGGCGGTGGGACCGCAACTGAGACCTTGTATCACGGGCAACGGGTCCCCCGCAGCGGAATCACGCGAACTGTTGCAGGCTCAGCCCGCCTCCCCCACCTCAAGGCTGAGGAAGTCCCTGGCCACGAGCGTCTCGGGGAAGATGGCCCGCGCTTCGGCCACCAGGTCATCGGGGGTCATGGGATTGCCGGCCACGTAGCGGGGACTCAGGTGGGTCAGCACCAGCCGCTTCACCCCCGCCTCCAGGGCGGTCTGGGCGGCCATGGTGCTGGTGGAGTGCTGGCGGGCGATGGCCAGGTCCGCCTCGCCGTGGGAAAAGGTGGATTCGTGGATCAGCAGGTCGGCGCCCCGGGCCAGGGCCACCGCCGCCTCGCTGAACACGGTGTCAGTGCAGTAGACGACGCTGCGGCCTGGCCGCGGCGGCCCGCACAGGGCCTCACCGCGGATCACGCGGCCATCGTCGAGGGTGACGCTGCGACCGGCCTTGAGCTCCCCGTAGACCGGCCCGGGGGGAACACCCAGGGCCCTGGCCCGCTCCACGTCGAAGCGGCCCGGCCGCGGCTTCTGATCCACCCGGTAGGCGTAGGCCGGCACCCGGTGGGTGAGCGCCGTGCAGCGCACCGTGATGTCGTCGTCATCCAGCACCAGGCTGCCCCGGGCAGCGGCCTCCTTCACCCGGTGGGTGCGCAGGGGATAGCCGATGCGGGTGGAGGAGGTGCGCATCACCCCCTCCAGGTAATCGCGCAGCGGATCCGGACCGTAGAGATCGATTCCGCCACAGCTGCCGGCCAGACCCAGGCTGGCCAGCAGCCCCGGCAGACCGAAAACGTGGTCGCCGTGCATATGGGTGACGAAGATCCGGCGCAACTGCGACACCCGCAGCTCACTGCGCAGGAACTGGTGTTGGGTGCCCTCGCCGCAGTCGAACAGCCAGAGCTCCGCCCGCTGGGGCAGCCGCAGGGCGACGGCGGAGACGTTGCGGGCGCGGGTGGGAACGCCGGAGCTGGTTCCCAGGAAGGTGACCTGCACATCCGGGAGGCCTCAGCAGGCATGCTGCCACGCCGCCAGCCGGTGTGGTGGCCGGCGCCATGGCCAACCCCGGTGGCGCCGTCCAGAATGACCCGTTGTCGCTCGCGCCCACCCGTGTCCTTGCTCCGCTTCGGATGGCGCGCTGGCCTGCCCCTGGCGCTGCTCCCAGCCGCCGTTGCGGCACCGATACCCATCGAGGCCAGGGCGGCGGCCCCTGTGGTGCGGGTGCTGCTGCAGGAAGCCCCCAGCCTGGAGCTGGAGGCCGGCAGCGCCGCCCTGCGCCTGGGCGATGCGGCGGGACGCACCCTGCTGGAGCTGGCCCCGGGGGACCGGCTGCAGCTGGTCCGCAGCGGCGCGGCCCTGGAGGCAAGACTTCAGGGACCGGCCGGCAGCCCACGCCGCTTGTCGTTGCCATCGGGTCAGGCCTGGATCGAACCCACCCAGTCCCAGGCCGGCGGCAGCGAGGCCATGCTGACCCTGCAGCAGCGCCGCTACCGCGGCCGGCTGCTGGTGCGCAGCGAGGGCGATCGGCTGCAGGCGATCAACCTGATCGATGTCGAGAGCTACCTGCCCAGCGTGGTGGGCAGCGAGATGCCGGCCAGCTGGCCGCTCGCGGCCCTGCGGGCCCAGGCGGTGGCGGCCCGCACCTATGCCCTGCGCCAGCGCCGACCGGCGGCCCCCTTCGACCTCAAGGCCACGGTGGCCAGCCAGGTCTACAAGGGGGTCGAGAGCGAAACCGACTCCACCCGTGAGGCGGTGCGCAGCACCCGCTCCCAGGTGCTGGTGCACGGTTCCGCCCTGATCAACGCGGTCTTCCACAGCAGCAGTGGTGGCCTGACCGAAAACAGCGGCGAGATCTGGCGCCAGCAGCTCCCCTACCTGGTGAGCGTGCCCGATTTCGACCAGGCCAGCCCGGTCCACGCCTGGCAGCTGCGCATCGAGCCCGACAGGCTGGCCAGGGCCTTCCGGGAAATCGATGGGGCCTTCCGCATCGACGTGCTCTCCACCACCAGCTCCGGCCGCATCCGCCAGGCCCGGGTGACGGGACCTGGCGGCACGCTGCTGCTCACGGGCGCCGAACTGCGGCAGCGGCTGGGCCTGCGCAGCACCCTGGCCCGCTTCGACTTCGAGGCCCCCAGGTCCGCCCCCTTCCCTCCCCCGCTGCCCTCCCTGCAAGGGATGTTCACCCCCGAGGGGATCCGCTCCCTGGCCTCCGGCCTGGTCCAGGCCCCCTGGCAGAGTCCCCGGCCACCGGCGGCGCCAACGCTGCTGGTCAGCGGCCGCGGCTACGGCCACGGGGTGGGCATGAGCCAGTGGGGGGCCTACGGGCTGGCCCTGCGCGGCGAGGATTACCGCCAGATCCTGCAGCACTACTACCAGGGGGCCAGAATCCTCCCCTACACCTCCCTTTGAGGCACGGCTCCCCCTCCACCACCAGCCCCGCCATCACGCCCGTCGTTCTGACCGATGCGGCGGTAGTGGCCGAACGGGTGGCGACCCTGCTGCTGGCGGATCGGCTGCACCCACAGCGGCCCCTCGGGCTGGCGACAGGACGCACCATGGAGCCCGTCTATGGGGCCCTGGCCCGCCGGATGGCTCGGCTGGAAGCCCCCCTGGCGGCCAGGGTGCGCGACAGCTGGTGCAGTTTCAACCTGGACGAGTACGTGGGGCTGGCGCCGCAGGATCCCACCTCCTTCGCCGCCACCATGGCCCGCCAGCTGGTGGCGCCCCTCGGCCTGGACCCCGAGCGGGTGCTCCTCCCCGATGGACAGGCCGCCGATCCGGCAGAGGAAGCCCGTCGTTATGGCGCCGCCGTGAGCGCGGCCGGTGGCATCGGCCTGCAACTTCTGGGCCTGGGCCTCAACGGCCACGTGGGCTTCAACGAACCCCCCTCGGACCCTGCGTTGGCCTGCCGCTGTGTGGTGCTAACCGGCCACACCCGCCGCCAGAACGCCGGCGGTTTCGGCGGCGACCCCAGTGCCGTCCCCCGGCAGGCCATCACCCTGGGACTGGCCGAAATCCTCTCGGCCCGCCGGGTGCTGCTGGTGGTCACCGGGGCCGAGAAGGCGGCCATCCTGCGCCGCACCCTGGAGGAGCCCCCTTCCGCGGAGCTGCCCGCCAGCTGGCTGCAGCACCATCCCGCCCTCACCGTGATCGCCGACGCCGACGCCATGCTCAGCTGAGCAGGACCGCTTCCATCAGGGCCTCGTCCGCTTCGAGATTGGTGGTGACGCTGCGCACGTCGTCGAGATCTTCGAGCACATCCAGCATGCGCAGACAGGCGGCCAGCACGCCCCCGTCCTCGAGGCGGCAGGGCAGCGAGGCGATCCAACGGTGCTCCCAGCCCGCCAGCGGCAGACCCAGATTTCTCAGTCCGTCCTGGAGGACTTCCAGGTCGGAAAAGGCCCCGAACACATCAACCCCGTCCGGGTCGATGACGTAGCCCGCCGCCGCCGTTCCGTCCCGCTCCTCCAGGGCCAGCAGGCTCTCCAGCAGGCTCTCCTCGTCAGCGTCGGGCAGGGCCAGCCGCACCACGGCCCGCTGCTCGAACAGATAGCTGACGCAGCCGGTCTCGCCGAGATTGCCGCCATGCTTACCAAAGGCGAGCCGCAGGTCGGCGGCGGTGCGGTTGCGATTGTCGGTGAGGGCCTCCACCAGCACGGCCACGCCGCCGGCGCCATAGCCCTCGTAGCGCACCGCCTCAAACAGGTCGGCGCCAGCACCACCCTGGCCGCTGCCCTTGGCCACGGCCCGGTCGATGTTGGCGTTGGGCAGTCCCGCCACCTTGGCCTTCTCGATGGCGGTGCGGAGCTGGAAGTTACCGGCGGGGTCGGCACCACCGCGGGCCGCCACGGTGATCTCCCGCCCCAGCCGGGTGAACAGGGCCCCCCGCTTCGCATCCACCACCGCCTTGGTGCGCTTGATCTGGGCCCATTTGCTGTGGCCGGCCATCGCGATCTGGGGAGAGGTTCAACCGGTGGCGTCGAACACCAGCCGGGGCAGGAGCAGGCCCTTGCCGTCGGCACGGGCAATGCCTGCCAGACTGCCATCCGGCGTGAGCACGGCGACCGCCCCCTCGGGCAACTGCTCCACCGTACGGGGCAGCGCACGGCCGCAACGCCATGGCGACAGCTGGGCCGGATCGAGACGCTGCCGCGGCAGATCCACCAGCACATCGAGGGGATTCAGCAGGGGGGGCATGGGGCCGCTCGCCAGGCGCTCCATGGAAATGGCCTGGTGCAGGCCGAAACCGAGGGCGGCGGTTCGTCGCAGGCTGGCCAGGGCACCGCCGCAGCCCAGGGCCTCCCCCAGGTCCCTCGCCAGGGCGCGCACATAGGTGCCGGCGGAACAACGCACCTCCAGCGCCAGGCGGCCGCTGGCGGCATCCCAGCCGAGCAGGTCGAGGCCATGGATCACCACCGGTCGGGCCGCCAGAGCCAGCTCCTCCCCCGCCCGCACCCGGGCGTAGGCCCGCTGACCATCGACATGAACAGCGGAGACCTGGGGGGGAACCTGCAGGATCTCCCCCCGGAAGGCAGCCAGGGCCCGCTCCAGCTCCTCGGGGCCGAGGGGTGGCACGGGCAGCTGCTCCAGCACCTCACCCTCGAGGTCGTCCGTGCTGGTACGCAGCCCCAGTTGCACCGTGCCGCGGTAGGTCTTGTCGCCGGGGAGGTAGGGCAGCAACCGGGTGGCCGGACCCAGGGCGATCGGCAACACGCCGGTGACCGCCGGATCCAGGGTGCCGCCATGGCCCACCCGCCGCAGCCCGGAGGCCCGCCGCACCCGGGCGACGACATCGTGGGAGGTCAGGCCGGCAGGTTTGTCGAGCACCAGAAAGCCGCAGCCGTGGCGTGACGGGGGCGAAGGCGGCAGCCTGGTGGAACCTTCCTTCATGCCCAGACGCCGATGACCCTGCAGGACCGGCGCGAGGTGGCCTTTCTGGTGCTGGCCGGCATCTTCCTGGGGACAATGGGCATGCTGAACATCCTCGGACTGACCCGGTTCCTGACCCTGGGCAGCATCGGCTCCTTCCCGATCATCGTGGCGATCGGAGCCCTGCCGTACCCCGTCACCTTTCTGTGCACCGACCTGATCAGCGAGATCTGGGGCGAGCGACGCGCTTCCCAGGTGGTGTGGGTGGGTCTGATGCTCAACGGCTGGATCGTGCTGGTGCTCTGGCTAGGGGGCATCCTGCCGGGTCTGGACGGGTTCGGTGGGGTGGCGGGGCTGCCTCTCGACACCCAGGCCGATGGGGTGCCGGTGTTCTTTGAGGTGCGGAGGCTGGCCTTCGGGGCGGTGGGGGCCTCCATGGCCGCCTACATGGCCGCCCAGTTCACCGACGTGCGCCTGTTCCATTTCTGGAAGCGCTTCAGCAACGGCAAGGCCCTGTGGCTGCGCAACAACGGCTCCACCCTGATCAGCCAGATCGTGGACACCTCGGCCGTGGTGCTGATCAGCCACTACGCCGCACATGTGCTGCCGATCAGAGCCGGTGAGCCCGTGCTGCCACAGCTGGGCGTGTTCATCGCCAGCGGCTATGTGTTCAAGCTGGTGGCGGCCCTGGCCGACACCCTGCCCTTCTACCTGCTGGTGGGCTGGCTGAGGAGATATCTGGAGGTGCCGGGGGACGGCACCGAACTGGGCGAGGTGCCCCTGACCTAGGCGGCCACAGCGATGTTGATGCGCTTGCGGTTGCGCAGGCCACGCTTGATCGATTCGAAGCTGACCACGCCGTCCACCAGGGCGAACAGGGTGTCATCGGAACCGCGACCCACGTTGACGCCGGGGATCACGGAGGTGCCGCGCTGACGGATCAGGATCGAACCGGCGCTGACGGTTTCACCGCCGTAGCGCTTGACGCCGAGGCGCTTGGAGTTGGAGTCGCGGCCGTTACGGGTGGAACCTGTGCCTTTCTTGTGGGCCATGGGGAAAGCGAGGGATGGAAGGGGGAAATGGGAACGGAACGCTGGAGGAACCCGATCAGACGATCGCCTTGCCGCCCACCTTGATGGACTGAACCATCACACGGGTGAGTTCCTGGCGGTGACCGTTCTTGCGGCGGGTCTTCTTCTTGGGACGCATCTTGTAGACGATGATCTTCTGGCCGCGGCGATGGGCCATCACCTTGAGCTCCACGGTGGCGCCCGCCACGTAGGGCTGGCCCAGGGTGGTGCCGGACGCGTCCTTCACCAGAAGCACGTTCTCCAGGGTGACGGTGCTGTCAACGTCGGCATTGAGGCGGTCAAGGTCGACGTAGCGATCCGTCTGCAGCCAGAACTGCTGACCGGAGGCTTCGACAATGGCGTAGGCAACGGTGGCGTCCGTCGTGGCGGCTCCTGCCGCGACGGTGCTCGGGAGGTCCTGCTGGGGGGCTTGGGTCATCACGTCAAGGGGCGTGGCCAGGCTGGCGGCAGGGAGCCGCCATTGGGCCTGGGCGCACGGAATCGAAAGACAGAACAAAGATCCTCCCGTCTGGGACCTCCTTCCGTCAAGAATCAGCTCGACCAGGGGACGTCCCCGCCGCAGCGGTCGATGCCCCAACCCGTCCTCAACATTCTCACTCTCATCCAGACCCCTGCCCTGGCCGAGGCCTGCGCCCAGTGGCTCAAGGGCGGGCGCTACCAGTTGGTGGCTCTCGACCCCGCCACCGACCCCCTCGCCCAGCTGGAGCAGCGCTGTGAGGACGTCGACGGACTTTTGCTCGAGGAGGGTGCCGTGGGAGAAAGCTTCTTCGGGACCATGCACGAACGGGGGCTCGAGCTGCCAGCCGTGCTGATCGGACCCGTCAGGGGCGATGTGTTGTTCCATGGGGCCGAAGTCCGCCTGCCCCCCGATCAGCTGGAACAGCTGAGCTACAGCCTCGATGCGGCCATTTCCCGGTTTCTGCGCAGCCACACCCCGCCGTCCAGCAGCGAAGGACAGGCGGCCACCCCCGATGGCTGGAAGCTGTCGAACCGGCTGAACGGTCGTGTCGGGTATCTCAGCGTCTACTACAAGCGGGACCCCTCCCGCTTCCTGCGCAACCTGGAAGCCGAAGAGCGCCAGGAGCTGCTCGACTCGCTGCGACGCAGCTATCGGGACCTGCTGATCAGCTACTTCAAGAATCCGGCCGCGGCCAACCAGGCGATCGAAAGCTTCGTTAACACGGCCTTCTTTGCCGACCTGCCGATCACCAAAATGGTCGAGATCCACGTGAACCTGATTGAAGAGTTCTGGAAACAGCTCATGCTGAAAGGACAGAAGAACGACTTCCTGCAGGACTACCGACTGGCCCTCCTTGACGTCATGGCCCACCTTTGCGAGATGTATCGGCGCTCCATTCCTCCGGACGTGCCGATCTTGCCGGCCCCCATGCCCGAAGCGACCAGCCCCTCTGCCTGAGCCACTGCCATGACGTTCCGCAAGACTTACATCCTCAAGCTTTATGTGGCTGGCAACACGCCCAATTCCATGCGGGCCCTGAAAACGCTCCGCGACATCCTTGAGTCCGAGTTCCGTGGGGTCTATGCCTTGAAGGTGATCGACGTCCTCAAAAATCCACAACTAGCCGAAGAAGACAAGATCCTGGCCACCCCCACCCTGGCGAAGATCCTGCCCCCGCCCGTGCGGCGGATCATCGGCGATCTGTCCGACCGGGATCGGGTGCTGATCGGCCTCGATCTCCTCTACGAAGAACTCTCGGACGAGGACTTCAAGCTGGACATCGACGATCTCGAAGCAGGTGGTGAAGCCTCCCCTCCCGAATCCTCCTGAAGCCGTCCTGGCCAGGCCAGAGCATCAGCCAACCAGCCCCTTCCCTTTCCACCCCTTCGATGCCGGATCCCAACGACCACGACCTCAGCGCCAACCGGATGCAGATGCAGAAGCTGCCCACGGGAATCGAAGGCTTCGATGACATCTGCCATGGCGGTCTGCCGATTGGTCGATCGACCCTGATCAGCGGCACCTCAGGAACCGGCAAAACGGTCTTTTCGCTGAATTTTCTCTGCAACGGGATCCGCCAGTTCAATGAACACGGCATCTTCGTCACCTTTGAGGAATCGCCCCTCGACATCCTTCGCAATGCCTCCAGCTTCGGCTGGAATCTGCAGGAGATGGTGGAGCAGAACAAGCTTTTTGTGCTGGATGCCTCCCCGGATCCCGACGGCCAGGAGGTTTCCGGAAGTTTCGACCTTTCCGGCCTGATCGAACGCATCCATTACGCGATTCGCAAATACAAAGCGAAGCGGGTGGCCATCGACTCCATCACCGCCGTCTTCCAGCAGTACGACGCCATCTCCGTGGTACGCAGGGAGATCTTCCGCTTGATCGCCCGGCTCAAGGAGATCGGCGTCACCACGGTGATGACCACCGAACGCATCGACGAATACGGGCCCATCGCCCGCTACGGCGTCGAGGAATTCGTCTCCGACAACGTGGTGATCCTGCGCAACGTGCTGGAAGGGGAACGGCGGCGCCGCACGGTGGAGGTGCTCAAGCTCCGTGGCACCACCCACATGAAGGGGGAGTTTCCCTTCACCATGGGCAGCCACGGCATCAGTGTGTTCCCACTGGGGGCGATGCGCCTCACCCAGCGCTCCTCCAATGTGCGCCTGAGCTCCGGTGTGCCCCGGCTCGATGAGATGTGCGGCGGCGGGTTCTTCAAGGACTCCGTCATCCTGGCGACCGGTGCCACCGGCACCGGCAAGACCCTGCTGGTCAGCAAGTTCGTCGAGGACGCCTGCCGCAGCAAGGAACGGGCCATCCTGTTTGCCTACGAGGAATCCCGCTCCCAATTGCTGCGCAACGCCACCAGCTGGGGCATCGATTTTGAGCAGATGGAGCAGGACGGTCTGCTCAAGATCATCTGCGCCTATCCAGAGTCCACCGGCCTGGAGGATCACCTGCAGATCATCAAGACGGAGATCAGCGAGTTCAAGCCGTCCCGGATGGCGATCGATTCCCTCTCCGCCCTCGCCAGGGGCGTCAGCCACAACGCCTTCCGGCAGTTCGTGATCGGCGTGACGGGGTATGCGAAGCAGGAGGAGATTGCGGGCTTCTTCACCAACACCTCCGAGGAGTTCATGGGCAGCCACTCGATCACCGACTCCCACATCTCCACCATCACCGACACCATCCTGCTGCTGCAGTATGTGGAGATCCGCGGCGAAATGGCCCGGGCCCTGAACGTGTTCAAGATGCGCGGTTCCTGGCACGACAAGGGCATCCGTGAGTTCGTGATCACGAGCAACGGTCCGGAGATCAAGGATTCCTTCGCCAACTTTGAGCGCATCATCAGCGGTGTTCCCCATCGCATCACCACCGATGAAAGGGCCGACCTCGGGCGCATCATGCGCAGCGTGGAGGGGGAGCGCTGAACAGGCCCGTGGATCCCTCAGGCCAAGGCGGTGCGCCGTTCCTTGTCCATGTCGGCCATGGAGGCAGAGCGCTCCACCTGGACCTGTAATTCATCGCCGTCGGCATCCTCCAGCGGCAGGTCGAACCAGAAGGTGGTGCCCACCCCGGGCTCACTGGCCATGCGGGCCTGGCTGCCGTGTTTCTCGAGAATGCCGCGCACGATCGAGAGTCCCAGCCCGGTGCCTGCCTCAGTGTGAACGGCGTTTTCCACCCGGAAGAACCGCTCGAAGATCCGTGCCTGGTCGGCTTCAGAGATGCCGCAGCCGGTGTCGGCGATCTCGACCCGCAGACGGGGCAGGGGGGAGGTGAGCGCACAGGAGGGGTTGTCGCCCGGGCTGGCGCCTGGATCCAGCACGCAGTGGTCGGGCCAGGGGTAGGCGCGCAGCAGCAGCTGGCCGCCGTCACGGGTGAATTTGAGGGCATTGCCCACCAGGTTGTCGAACACCTGCAGCAGCAGATCCCAGTTGCCGCGGACCCGGGGCAGGTGCTGATCGCCGGCGAAGATCAGGGTGACCCCCTTTTCCTCGGCGTTCAGCCGGTAGGTGCGCAGGGTCTGCTCGATGGCCGGGGCCAGGTCCATGGGCTCCAGCTGCCAGACCCGGTCGGATTCCAGCCGTGACAGGTCGAGCACGTCCGTGACCAGCCGTGACAGCCGGTCGGTCTCGGCGTTGGCGATGCTCAGGAATTCCTTCTGTTCCTCGGGGCTGAGCAGGTCTCCCATGTCGTGGAGCGTCTCCACGTAGCTCTTGATGTTGCACAGGGGGGTGCGCAGCTCGTGGGAGACATTGCTGATGAAGCGGCTCTGGGCCGCATTCAGCTCCACCTCCCTGGTGAGGTCCTGGATGGTCATGGCGATGCCTTTGAGGCTCTCGCCGCTGGCATCCCGCACCGACTGGAGCACGATGCGCAGGGTGCGGGAGGGATCACCGAAGCTGCAACGCACCTCGGTGTTGTCCCGCTCGTTCAGGATCAGGCTCTCCAGCGGATCGTGCAGTTCCATCGCCAGCCGGTCAGGCAGTTCGCCGGCCAGCTCGCTGCCCTCCAGATTGCGCCCTTCCCAGCGGAACAGGCGCCGGGCGGTGGGGTTGGCGAGCACGATGTGCCCTTCCGCGTCGAGCAGCACAGCTCCATCAGCCATGGTGGCGATCAGCGACTGCTGCTTCACCTGGGCGGCGGTGAGTTCCTCGATGTTGGCCGCCTTGTAGACCTCCAACTGGGAGGCCATGGTGTTGAACCCGTTGAGCAGTTCGCCCAGTTCCCCCCCCACAGGCAGGGCGATGCGGGTCTCGAAATTGCCGCCGGCGATCGAGCGCACCCCCCGCAGCAACTCCTTCACCGGCTGGGTGATGGTGAGGGCGTTGAACACCGAGCCCAGGATCACCAGCACCCAGATGGAGATGAACACCGCCACGGTCACTTCACGGGTGAGGGCGGCACTGGCCAGCAGCGTTTCGTTGGGGTTGATGCCCAGGGCCACCACCCCCAGATAGCGGCCGTCGCTCACCATCGGCACGAACACGTCGGTGACCTGGCCGTCCGGGGTGAGGTGCTGGCGGATCAGGGGGTTGTCGGGGCGACGCTGGATATCGGCCGGCAGCTCCAGCCGGCGGCTGAGCAACCGCTCACCCATGCCGGTGCTGCCGCCCATGGGAATGCCCAGATAGATCACGCCATCGGAATCGGCGAAGAAGATGTAGCGAAGGCTGCGGCTGGACTGCCAGAAGCGTTCGGCCACCGAGGCCAGTTCGCGGTCGTTGCCCTCGGCCACCAGGGGAGTGACGTTGGCCGAGAGCAGCAGGCCGAGATCGCGGGCAAAGCGGGTGTCGCTCATGCGGGCATCGCGCTGGATCCCATTCAGGGCCAGGAAGGTGATGCCCGTCATCAACAGGCTCACCACGAGGGTGGCGACCGCCAGCAGTTTGGTCTGCAGGCTGAATTCGGCCCACCAACGCCGCAGGCGCGCCCGCCACTGGTTCAGGGAGTCCTCTGGTGCCGTGCTGGTGCGTGCTTGGCCTGGGTCGCTGAGCGTCATGGCCGCACCGGCGGACGCGTCCGCACCTGGTGGCCGATGTCACGGCGGAAGACCATGCCCTCAAAACCCACCCGCCCAAGGCCGGCATAGGCCCGATCGAAGGCCGCATCGAAATCCTCGGCCTGGGCCACCACCGCCAACACCCGCCCGCCGGCCGTGACCACCTGACCATCCTCGCCGCGGCGGCTGCCGGCATGAAACAGCTGCAGGTCGGGGTCGTCGGTCAGTTCGCCATGGATCGGATCCCCACGACGCACCTCGCCGGGGTAGCCCTCGGCGGCAGCGATCACGCAGGCGCTGCAGCGGGGCTCGATCGTCAGGGGCGGGGCCTCCTCCAGACGGCCGGTGGCACAGGCCAGCAGCACCCTGGCCAGCTCAGGGCCGAGCAGGGGCATCAGGGTTTCGCACTCCGGATCCCCGAAGCGACAGTTGAACTCGATCACCCGCAGACCGTCCTCGGTGAGCATCAGGCCGGCGAAGATCACACCGCGGTAGTCGATGCCCCGGACCCGCAGAGCCGCCAGGATCGGCTCCAAAACCAGCTGGCGCACCTGCTCCAGCCCCGCCCCATCCAGCAGAAGGGCCGGGGCGTAGGCCCCCATGCCGCCGGTGTTGGGTCCCGTGTCCCCCTCGCCGATGCGCTTGTGGTCCTGGGCCGGGGGCAGCAGCACCATGCTGCGGCCGTCGGTGAGGGCGAACACCGACACCTCCGGGCCGTGCAGGCGCTCCTCCAGCACCAGGGAGGGGGCGGCGACCGGCTCACCAGGCGCGGCGGTCTGGAAGCGGCCGGCGAACACCTCCTCGATGGCGTCGCGGCACTGCTCGAGGCTGTCGGCCACCGTCACGCCCTTGCCGGCCGCCAGCCCATCGGCCTTCACCACCAGGGGGCGGCCGTGCCGCTCCAGGGCCTCCAGGGCCGCCTGGCGGGACGTTGCCGCCCAGTGGCCCGCCGTGGGCACACCCGCTTCCTGCATCAGCTCTTTGGCCCAGCGCTTGCTGGCCTCCAGCAGGGCCCCGTCCGCCCCGGGGCCGAAGACCGCCAGCCCCTCCGAGCGCAAACGATCCGCCAGACCGGCCGCCAGCGGCGCCTCCGGGCCCACCACCACCAGATCGATGGCGCGCTCGCGGCAGGCCGCGGCCAAGGCCTCCTGATCGGATTCGGCGATCGCGAGCTGGACGCAGCCCGCCAGGGCCGCGGTGCCCCCGTTGCCAGGGGCCACCAGCACCTGCTCGACCCCCGGACAGCGCGCCAGGGCCCAGCCAAGGGCGTTCTCGCGTCCACCACCGCCCACCACCAGGATCCGTGCGGGCACCGGGTCAGCGTCGGCAGCAGCAGTGGGGGTGGGTGAAGCCATGGACGGACGAGGGGAGCAGGACGGGGGGTGGATCGGGGAGGAGAGCTCCCCTAGGTTGAGCGCCGGCACGGGTGCTGCACCGGTTGCCCTGACCTGCCTTGCTGCCACTCCCCTTTGCCATTCTCTCCGACCGCCGCCTCGACCGCTGCCGCCCCCCGCGGATCCGGCCCGACCACCGGCCAGCCCCTGGGCCGGCAGCAGTGGCCACACGAATGGCGATCGGCGCTCCTGAGGACCCTCGGAGCCCTGGCCCTCCTGGGCCTGTGCACGCCGCTGGGGGCTGCGGCGGCCAACCCCACGACCGCTGCCCCTGCGCCGGCATCAGAGCAGGCACCCCAGGGTGGTGCCGCCGACGGGCCAGCACCCGGACCCTCCGGGGCGACGAAGGAATCTGAAGGACCGCCACCCCTCCTCAATGACAAGGCGTTCGCCGACCTGCTGCGCCACGGGGACCTGGAGCAGCTCGACGCGGCCTGTCGCCAGAGCGCCGACGCCGATCTGGGCGAGCGGCTGCGGCAGCTGCAGCAGCGGCTGCTGACGCTCCATCCGGCCCCCCAGCCCCTGGAGGTGGTGCTCGCCAACGCCGACGTGCTGCTCAGCTGCCGGGCCCCCAGCGAGGCGATGGACGTGCTCAACCGCTTCGGACCGGCCGCCGGAGCCGAGCGGGTGCAGTGGTTGCAACTGCAGTGGCGGGCCGCCTCAGCGGGACTGGACCACCGCCGGGCCGCCCTGGCCCTGGAGCGGCTGCGGCAGGAGAGCGGTACATCCCTCGATGGCATCGCCCTGCCGCTGCAGCGTCGGGAGGATGGCACCGTGATCAGTCGCTCCGCCCTGGAGTTGCTGGCCATGCATCTGGAATCGCGGGGCTTTCCCCGGGTCGGCGGTGCACTGCTGGTGCGGGCTCGCCAGGCCGGCCTGGCGGGAGCCCTGCGGCTGCAGCAAGCGGTGGGGCTGCTGGAGCAACTGCCGGTGCCGGAGCGGGAGGCCTTGCTGGAGGCGGCCCTCGACCAGGCGGCCGCGGCGGGGGCCTGGGGTCTGGTGGCGGAGCTGCTGGACACCCAGGCCGCCCTGCCCTCCGGGCGGGCCGTGGAGAGGCGTCTGCGGCTCAGCGGCCGTATCGACGACGCCTATGGGGAATGGCGCTGGCGGCGCGAGGATCCGGCTTCGGCCCCGCGCACCCGCCAGCTGGAGATCCAGCTGCGCTCCCCCCGCGACCCCGGCGGCCATGCCGCCGATCTTCCGGCAACGGACCCGGCCCCGACCACGCCCACGCCCACGCCCACGAAACCCGCCCCATGACCCACACCCCTGGCACCGGCCCTCTCCTATACGAAGGCAAGGCAAAGCGGGTGTATGCCACCGACCAGGACGACCTGGTGGCCGTCGAATACAAGGACGACGCCACGGCCTTCAATGCCCTCAAGAAGGCCCAGCTGCTCGGCAAGGGGGCCCTCAACTGCCGTATCTCCGCCCTGCTGTTCGAGCACCTGGAGCGGCTGGGCGTGCCCACCCACTACCTCGGCCTGCAGGGGGATCACTGGATGATGGTGCGGCCGGTGCGGGTGGTGCCGGTGGAAGTGGTGGTGCGCAACGTGGCCGCCGGTTCCCTTTGCCGCCAGATGCCGATTGCGGCGGGCACCCGCCTGGAGCCGCCGCTACTCGATCTTTACTACAAGGACGACGCCCTGGGCGATCCCCTGCTCAGCGAAGCGCGGCTGGAGCGGCTCGCGCTGGTGACGCCCGCCCAGATGGAGTCGATCAGGGAACTGGCCTTGCGCGTCAACGGCGCCCTGTGTCAGCTGTTCGCCCAGGTGGGTCTCGAACTGGTGGATTTCAAGATCGAACTGGGGTTCACCAGCACCGGTGAACTGGTGGTGGCGGACGAGATCAGCCCCGACACCTGCCGCCTCTGGAACCAGGCGGTGAGCGATGCCCAGGAGCGAATTCTCGACAAGGATCGTTTCCGGCAGGACCTGGGCGGTGTTGTCGAGGCCTACGGGGAGGTCCTCAAACGGGTCCAAGGGGTCTGTCCTGAACCGCGGCTCTACGGGTAAGGTCAGCGGAATTTGCGGCCTGGCCGCTCTGCAGACGACATCCATGATTGGCGTTCGCCTCGGCAGGCCCCACACCCTTCGAAGCGTCACGCCCCGGGCGGCGACCGCCTCCCTGCCCCTGCTCGTGGCCCTGCTCCTGGCTGGCGGCCAGGCCGGGGCAGCCGAGAGTCCTCCCAGCAAGCGGGAGGGGCAGGCCCCAGTGCCTTCTCTGGCCCAGGCCGGCGCCGATCCATTTGCCGCCCCAGCCGACGTCGCCCCTGCCCCCGCCGGCACCCCAGCGGCACCGGCCCCCGAAGCCACACCTGCCAGCCCAGCCGTTCCGGCCACCCCAACCCCTGGGGCCCCTGCCGCCAGCGACGACCGACCCGGCAAACCCTCCCTGGGTCCAGCCCCCTCACCTGCGGCCACGGCCGAGCCGAGGGTGCTGATCAGCGAGGTGGTGATCGAAGGCCTGGCCAACCATCCCGAGCGGGAGCGGCTGGAGCTGGCCGCGTACGCCGCCATGGCGGTGACCCCCGGCAACGCCATCACCCGCAGCGAACTGGAAACGGACCTGCAGGCCATCTACGCCACGGGCTGGTTCTCCGATGTCCGGATCCAGCCCCAGGACGGCCCCCTGGGGGTGCGGCTGGTGGTCTCGGTGGTGCCCAATCCGGTGCTCACCAAAGTGAGCCTCGATCCCGCCGACGCCAAGCTGCCCGACACGGTGCTGCAGGACACCTTCGCCGGCGATTACGGCAAGACCCTCAATCTGGTCACCCTGCAGGGCCGCATGCAGGAACTGCAGAAGTGGTATGCCGACCAGGGCTTCTCCCTGGCCCGCGTCACCGGCCCCTCCCGCGTCGGCCCCGATGGCGACGTGCAGCTGCTGGTGCGCCAGGGCACGGTCAAGGGGGTGGAGGTGCAGTTCCTCAACAAGGAAGGATCGGCCACCAACGACAAGGGACAGCCGATCAAGGGCAAGACCAAGGAATGGGTGATCACCCGAGAGATCTCCATCAAGACCGGCGAAGTCTTTAACCGCCGCAACCTGGAGGACGACCTCAAGCGTCTCTACGGCACCGGCCTGTTCAGCGATGTCAAGGTGACCCTGCGTCCCGAACCGGAGGATCCCGGCTCGGTCGTGATCGTGCTTGGGGTGGTCGAGCAGTCGACCGGTTCCCTCTCCGGTGGTCTGGGCTACAGCCAGAGCCAAGGGGTCTTCGGCCAGGTCCAGGTGCAGGACAGCAACCTGTTCGGCCGTGCCTGGGACCTCTCCACCAGCTTCACCTATGGCCAGTTCGGCGGCCTCGCCGACATCTCCTTCAGCGACCCCTGGATCAAGGGGGACAAGTACCGCACCGCCTTCCGCGTCAAGGCCTTCATCAGCCGGGACGCCCCCCAGGTGTTCCAGAGCCAGGAGGGAGGCAACATCTTCACCGTCTCCGACTTTTACCAGGCCCCTGGCACCCAGGTCGCCTACAACATTTTTTCGCCGTTCAACCCCCTCCTGGATGTCTTCCCGTCGGTGACGGCGGCCCGCATCGCCGCCGAAACCGCCGGTCAGAACCTCAGCTGGTTCCAGTTCGACGGCAACAGCGTCCTGATCCAGCGCGTCGGCGCCAACGTTCAGTTCGTGCGGCCCCTCAACGGCGGCAACCCCTTCAAGCGGGCCCCCTGGACCGTTCTGCTCGGTCTCACCGGCCAGGTGGCCACGCCGATGGATTTCTCCGGCACCTCCCGCCGCTTCGGTCTGGCCACCCCGAACGAATCCACCGCGCTGTTCACCGCTCCGACCAACTCGATCATCTGCCTGGCCTACAACTGCGCCGCCCGCAACCAGTTGCTGGGCCTGCGGCTGGCGGCGACGATGAGCACCCTCAACGATCCCCGCAACCCCACCAAGGGCAACTTCCTCAGCCTCGGCACCGAACAGTTCTTCTCGGTGGGTCCCGATTCCCCCACCTTCAATCGGCTGCGGGGCAGCTTCACCCACTACATCCCGGTGCGCTGGCTGAAGTTCTACAAGGGGTGCCGGCCCAAGGC
The DNA here is from genome assembly GCA_943372935.1 of Synechococcus sp. UW140. GTDB lineage: Bacteria > Cyanobacteriota > Cyanobacteriia > PCC-6307 > Cyanobiaceae > Cyanobium. The sequence goes on along the minus strand of CALSAP010000002.1, from coordinate 104,345 downwards.
GGGCGAAACCGAGGACTGCAAACAGGCTCTGGCCTTCCAGGTGTCCGCCGGCACGGTCATCGGCGACCTACCGCCCTATGAGGCCTTCTGTATGGGCGGTGGCAACTCGGTGCGGGGTTACTTCGACTGCGACCTCGGTGTGGGCCGCAGTTTCGGTGAGGCCACGATGGAATACCGGTTCCCCCTGTTCAGCGTCGTCAGCGGTGAGCTGTTCGTCGATGGCGGCACCACCTTCGGCAGCCAGTCAAAAGTGCCGGGCAACCTGGGCGGATTGCTCAACAAGCCCGGTTCCGGCTTCTCGATCGGCACCGGTCTGATCGTCACCACCCCGGTCGGCCCGCTGCGCCTTGAGGTGGCCAGCCAGGACTTCACCGGCGAGTGGCGCTTCAACCTCGGCGTGGGCTGGAAGTTCTAGTGACCAACTGGCCCAGCGACTACCGCCAGGCCTGGACCCTCAGCTCCAGCGTGGAGCGCACCGGGGTGGGTCTGCACAGCGGCGCCATTTCGCGGGTCCGCCTTGGCCCTTCGGAGCGTCCGGGCTACTGGCTGGGCTGGCTGGACGCCCCACAACGCCCCCTGCAGCAAGTGGGCCCTGACCAGGTGAGCGACACCCGCCTCTGCACCTGCCTGCAGCTGGGGGATCGGCGCCTGGCCACGGTGGAGCATCTGCTGGCGGCCCTCGCCGGCACCGGCGTCAGCCAGGCGGAGCTCCTGGTGGACGGGGAGGAGATCCCCCTGCTCGACGGTTCGGGGCTTCCGTGGGTCGATGCGATCGGTGAGGCGGGGCTCAGCAGCCGGGGTGAGCGCCTCGAGCCCCCCTTGCCGGCCCTGCCGCTCACCCTCCAGCAGGGTCAGAGCTTTGTGGTGGCCCTGCCGTCCGACCGCCTGCGCCTGGCGGCGGCCATCGACTTTCCCCAGGCGGCCATCGGCCGCCAGCTCTACAGCCTGGATCTCACCCCCGAACGCTTCGTGGCGGAGATCGCCCCGGCCCGCACCTTCGGCTTCCGGGAGCAGGTGGAACAGTTGCTCGCTGCCGGTCTGATCCGTGGCGGTGGCCTCGACAATGCCCTGGTCTGTGACGGCGACGGCTGGGTCAATCCGCCGCTGCGCTTCAGCGACGAACCGGTGCGCCATAAGCTGCTGGACCTGCTGGGAGATCTGGCGTTGGTGGGCCTGCCCAGGGCCCACGTCTTCGCCTACCGCGGGTCCCATGGCCTGCACACCGCCTTGGCCGCGGCCCTTGCGGCCCAGGCGTCCCGCCTGCCCGTGCCCGTTTCGACCCACTGATTCCTTGACCGTTCTTCCTTCCGCCGCTTCTGAGGCCGCCACGGCGGCCTGCCCCGACGCCGATGCGGCACGGGCCGTGGTGCTCAGCAGCGAGCAGATCCTCAACCTGCTCCCCCATCGCTATCCCTTCGCCCTGGTGGATCGGGTGGTGGAGTACGTCCCCGGCAAGCGGGCGGTGGCGCTCAAGAACGTCACCTTCAACGAACCGCAGTTCCAGGGCCATTTCCCCGGCCGTCCGCTGATGCCCGGCGTGCTGATCGTCGAAGCCATGGCCCAGGTGGGAGGCCTGATCGTCACCCAGATGCCCGATCTGCCCAAGGGCCTGTTCGTCTTCGCGGGCATCGATGGTGTGCGCTTCCGCAGGCCTGTGGTGCCCGGCGACCAGCTCCTGATCACCTGCGAATTGCTCAGCCTGAAGCGCAAGCGCTTCGGCAAGGTGCACGCCACTGCCACGGTCGATGGCGAGCGGGTCTGCTCGGGCGAGCTGATGTTCTCGCTCGTGGACTGACGCGATGTCGAGTACTGCCATGACGACATCCGTGCATCCCACGGCCCTGGTCGATCCCCGGGCCCGGCTGGCCCCCGGCGTGGAGATCGGCCCCTATTCGGTCATCGGTCCGGAGGTGGAGATCGGCGAGGGCAGTCGCATCGGCCCCCATGTGGTGATCGACGGCCGGGTGCGGATGGGCAAGGGCAACCGGATCTTCCCGGGGGCCTGCATCGGCCTCGAGCCCCAGGACCTCAAATACGGCGGCGCCCCCACGGAAGTGGTGATGGGGGACGAGAACACGATCCGCGAGTGCGTCACCATCAACCGCGCCACCGCCGAAGGGGAGAGCACCGTCCTGGGCAACGGCAACCTGCTGATGGCCTACAGCCACATCGGCCACAATTGCCAGCTTTCTGACCGCATCGTGATCGCCAACGGTGTGGCCGTGGCGGGCCACGTGGTGATCGGCGAGCGGGCCGTGATCGGTGGCGTGCTCGGCATTCACCAGTTCGTCCACATCGGCAGCCTGGCGATGGTGGGCGGCATGAGCCGCATCGACCGCGACGTGCCCCCGTTCATGACGGTGGAGGGCCATCCCGGCCGTCTCCGGGGTCTGAACCGGGTCGGCCTGCGCCGCAGCGGCGTGGCCCAGCTCGACGACGGCGCCCAGTTCCGCCAGCTCCAGGATCTCTGGACCCTCATCTACCGCAGCGATCTGGTGCTGGCCGCCGCCCTGCGCCAGGCCAGGGAACGGCCCCTGCTGGCGGCGGCCGATGAACTGTGCGCCTTTCTGGAGGCCTCGGTGGGGCCGGGCCGGCGCGGACCGCTGCCGGCCCAGCGCTGATGGTGCGACTGCTGGTCAGCACCGGAGAGGTCTCCGGTGATCTGCAGGGATCCCTGCTGGTCAAGGCCCTGCACGAAGAGGCCGCCCGCCGGTCGCTGCCCCTCGATGTGGTGGCCCTCGGCGGGAGCCGCATGGAACGGGCCGGCGCCCAGCTCCTCGCGGACACCACCAAGCTCGGGGCCATCGGTCTGTGGGAGCCGATCCCCCTGGTCATTCCCACCCTCAAGCTGCAGGCCCGGGTGCGGCGCTGGCTGAAGCAGCACCCCCCCGATGCGGTGGTGCTGATCGACTACATGGGGGCCAACGTCAACCTGGGCCTGCGCCTGCGCCGGCTCTATCCCCAGGTGCCGATCACCTATTACATCGCCCCCCAGGAATGGGCCTTCCGCCTCGGCGACGGTGGCACCACCCGGCTGATCGGTTTCACCGACCGCATCCTGGCGATCTTCCCGGAGGAGGCCAGCTTCTACGCCGCACGCGGCGCCCAGGTCACCTGGGTGGGCCATCCCCTGATCGACACCCTGCAGCAGCGCCCCTCGCGGCAGGAGGCCCGCCAGCAGCTGGGCCTGCCCCAGGAGGCCCCGGTGCTGCTGATGCTGCCCGCCTCACGGCGACAGGAGCTGCGCTACGTGTTGCCGCCCATGGCCGAGGCGGTGGCCAAGCTGCAGCGGCAGCGTCCTGATCTGCAGGTGCTGCTGCCTGCGGGCCTGCCAGGGTTCGAGGCGGTCCTTGCCGAAACCATGCAGGCGGCCGCAGCCTCTGCGGTGCGGGTGATCCCTGCCGGTGAGGCCGATGCCCTGCGGCCCCTGCTCTGTGCCGCAGCCGATGCCGCCCTGACCAAGTCCGGCACCGCCAACCTGGAACTGGCCCTGCGGGGAGTGCCCCAGGTGACCGGCTATCGGGTCAGCCGGCCCACGGCGTTTCTGGCGAAACATGTGATCCACTTCAATGTGGCGCACATTTCTCCGGTGAACCTGGTGCTGGGGGAACGGCTCGTGCCGGAACTGCTGCAGGACGACTTCACCCCGGACGCCATCCTGGCAGCCCTGCTGCCCCTGTTCGATCCCGCCTCCGGGGCACGGCAGCGGGTGCAGGAGGGCTACGTTCGTCTACGGCAGAAGCTGGGGGAGCCGGGCGTCACGTGCCGGGCAGCGAAGGCGATCCTCGAACCGTTCTCGGGACACACGCCATGCGACTGATCGCGCTGCTACTGGGGCTGTTGCTCGCCCTGGGAGGGCCGGTGGCTCCCGCACTGGCGGCCACGGAGGAGGCCGTTCTTGCGGGAGGTTGTTTCTGGTGCCTGGAGCACGATCTGGAGGTGCTCCCCGGCGTCCTGGACGTGGAGAGCGGCTACAGCGGTGGCAAGGGCGCCAACCCCACCTACAAGCAGGTCTCGGCAGGGGGGAGTGGCCACCAGGAGGTGGTGCGGGTGCGCTTCGACAACAACGAAATCCGCTACGAGACGCTGCTGCGGGCCTACTGGCGCAACATCGACCCCCTCGACGGCGGCGGTCAGTTCTGCGACCGCGGCGATTCCTACCGGCCGGTGATCTTCACCACCAGCGCCAACCAGGCCGTGGAGGCCCGCAACAGCCTGGTGGCCGCTGCCAGGGAGCTGGGCAAGCCGGCGGCCGCACTCAAGGTGGCGATTCGGCCCCTGGCCAAGTTCTGGCCGGCGGAGGGGTATCACCAGAACTACGCCAAGCGCAATGGCCTCCAATACAACTACTACCGCTGGTCCTGCGGGCGCGATCGGCGCCTGGACACGGTCTGGGGACGGCGGGCCCGCAGCAGTCAGCGCTGGCAGGGCAGCTGAGCCGAACCCCGCCGCATGATGCAGACACGGTGCTTTTCCACCCTGTCGCGACCCCGAAGAATGCCTTAGCGTTTGCCCGTTCACGGGAGGGCCTCTGTATGTATCTGCTGACCATCCGTGACGGTCTGCAGACGCGCCATATCGGGCCCTATGCGAGCCCCAGGCAGGCGTCCGACGACCTCGACAAGCTTCAGGCCAGCTGTGGTGAGAAGGCCACCTGGCAGATCCATCGCCTGGAATCGCCCGCCGAGCTGCACGTCCACGTGAGCGGCAGGGGCGACAACGAACCGGTGGCGGTCTGAACCTCAGGCCCGGGGCGGGGTGCGGGGGTAGCCGCGCAGCAGGCCGCTCTCGACCATCAGGCCGACGCCTGCATTGATCAGGATCAGCCCCAGGGCTCCGTACCAGACCCACGGACCGGCCTCAGGCAGCGACTGTCCCTGATCGGCCGCAGCCGCCAGGGCCGACCAGGTCTGGATGCCCTTGCGGATCACCCCCTCCCCGAACAGGCACAGGCCGGCGGGGAGCAGGAGCACACCGAGCTGGGCCTTCACGTACCAGCGGATCTTGTGAACGGCCATGGGGCGATGCGTTGTCTGGTCTGAAAGCAAACCTAGGCCTCAACCTTCAGCCGCCAAGGCCGTCGGCGGCAGGATCAGCTGGCGGCACCGGCCACCAGCCAGGCCACCAGGGTGCGAACCCCAAAGCCGGTGGCCCCGGCCGGATCCTCCCCGCGGGCTTTGTCGCTCCAGACGGTCCCGGCAATGTCGAGGTGGGCCCAGGGCAGCCCCTTGGTGACAAAGTCCTGCAGGAAGAGGGCGGCGGTGATGGAGCCCCCCGGCCGGGGACCGGTGTTCTTCAGGTCGGCGATGTGGCTCTTGAGCCCCTTCTTGTAGGAGGAGCGCAGGGGCATGCGCCAGAAGGCCTCCCCAGCGGCGTTGCCGGCGCTGAGCAGGGCCTCGGCCAGGCCGTTGCTGGGGGACCAGAGCCCGGCGATCTCCTCGCCGAGGGCGATCACGCAGGCGCCGGTGAGGGTGGCGAGATCGACGATGGCATCCGGCTCCAGGCCGCAGGCATAGACGAGGGCATCGGCCAGGGTGAGCCGCCCTTCCGCATCGGTGTTGTTGATCTCGATGGTCTTGCCGTTCGAGGCGGTGAGCACATCACCCGGGTGGATCGCGCCGCCGCTGATCATGTTTTCGCAGCTGGCCACGATCACATGCACCTCCAGGCCGGCGGGACGGATTTCGGCGATGGCACGGGCGGCCCCCAAGACCGCGGCGCTGCCGCCCATGTCGTACTTCATCATCTCGATCTGGGAGCCAGCCGTCTTGAGGTTGTAGCCGCCGGAATCGAAGGTGAGCCCCTTGCCCACCAGCACCACCCGCCGGCTCACCTCCCCGGCGGGCCGGTAGGTGAGATGGATGAACTTGGGGGGCAGGTCTGAGCCCTGGGCCACCCCCAGGTAGGCCCCCATGCCCAGGGCCTCACAGTCGTCCCGCTCCAGCACCTTGAGCTCGAGGCCGAAGGCGTCGGCAATGGTTGCGGCCTCGTCGGCCAGGGACTGGGGGGTCGCCTTGTTGGGCGGTGCCGCCACCAGCCGCCGGGCCAGTTCCACGCCGCTGCAGGTGGCCGCCACATGGGCCAGGCCCGCCTCGGCGCCTGCAGCAACGCCGAGCAGGCTCACCATCGAGGGGAGGGACAAGGGTTCCTCCTCACTTTTGAATCGCTGGTCGGCATAGAGCCCAAGCCGCACCGCTTCGGCCATGGCGGCGGCGGCCGCCGCCGGCTCCAGCCCCTCCACCGGCAGCCAGAGACCGAGTTCCACGGCACCGGCGGCGGCGGCACTGCGGGCCGCTCCGGCACTGGCCTGGCGCAGGGCCTCAAGGCCGAAGTCGGCCGGATCCCCCAGGCCCGCCAGGATCAGGCTGGCCGGGGAGCCACCCGGCCGCTCCAAGGTGATGGTCTGGCCGGGCTTGGCCTCGAAGCGACGGCGCTGCAGCAGGGTTTCGAGCCCCTCGCCCACCAGCTCTTCAGCCAGGGCCCGACCGCTGCCCGCAGCGGGGGCAAACAGGCCCACCACCAGGGTGTCACCCGTCCAGGTCTCCTTGAGAGGACCTGGGACGGCAGGGGTGACAGCAAGACAGCGAAACTCCATGGACCCAGCGCAGGCGACCCATGATCGTAGCCAGCCTGACCCTGGCCTTCAGGCGGGGTCGGCCGTGAACGGCGTGGCCCAGCGCTCTCTGGTCTCCTTGTTGAACGGCGGCAGCCAGCGCCGGATCAGGGCCTGCTCCAGGGCCCGGCGGGGGGACACCGCCGCCGGCACGTCGCTCCAGAAGCGGATGCTCGGCCGCGCCTCCAGCCCCACCCGGGCCAGCGCCTCGCCATAGGCCGCCAGGTACCCCTTGCAGTCGTGGTCGCCCTTCCAGCGCTGGTCGGCCCGCCCCGTCTCGCCGATGTAGAGCAGGAGCGGCACAGGCAGCCCCGCAGGCCGATCCATCACCAGGTAGAGGGCAGCCCCCCGCTGGGGCAGCCGGGGCCAGCGCCAGAAGGAGAGGCTCTGGGGACTGAGGCTGAGGGGATCGAAACGGAGCGCCAAGGCGTCGGGATCGCCGGGGTCGGCCGCCATCGGGAAGAGCTGACCCTGCAGCGGGGGGGCGACCCCGCCGGCCGCGGCTTCGGCATAGAGCGGCCCCTGGTGCTCGGCCAGCCGGCCCTGCCAGGTGAGCAGCTGCTGCCGCAGCAGGGGGAGCTCCAGGAACGGTGAGGCGCCGGCCGCTCCTGCCGCTGCGGCGGCGGCGGCCGTGAACAGGTCCCCCTGCCGGCTCATGGGGCCGGCCGCCGGGACGGCGGCAGCACCGGTCCGGGGGCGGCGGCGTAGCGGAACCGACCGATCCAGCGTTCGGCCTGGTCGGCGGAAAGCTGCAGCCGCTGCTGCAGATCAGCCAGGTCCCGGAAAGGCTCGCGGGCCCTCTCCTGCAACAGCCGCCGGCAGTGCTCACGCCCCAGGCCGAGACGCTCCCGCAGCAAGCCCTCGGAGGCCTGGTTGATCGCCAGGGGCACCGGCACCTGGGCAGACGCCGGCTCTGCGGATCGGGCGAAACGAAGCACCGGCATCCAGATCAGCACCTGCTCGGGGGGGACCTGCAGCGCCCCCGCCAGTTCCCCGGGACCGTGCCACTGGATACCGTCGCGCTGCATGGCGATCAGCCGATCGACCAGATCGGGCCGGCAACCCGGCAACCGCAGCCAGTCGGCCGCAGCGGCCACGTTCACCTCAAGCGTCCAACCCAGGGCGGCCGCATGCCGCACCTCAGCGGCATCGCGCAGCCGCAGGTTGGGGTTGTGGGCCAGCTTGAGGGCGAGCAGCTCCCGCTCCACCGCCTCGTCGACCCCACCGGCAAGGGGGGCGGGGGTGGCCGGTGGGGGTGGCGGCAGCTGCCCGGTGGCCACCAACAACCGGCGGGCCAGGGGATCCAGCCAGTGGTGCCCTGCCATCGAGGCCCACCTGCATCACGTCGGGCTTGAAGCTAGCGGGTGCTTCCGGGTCGGGGCCACTCGACCAGGCCCAGCCGCAGACCGGTGACCACTGCCTGGATGCGACCACTGACCCGCAGCTTGAGGAGCACATTACGAACGTGGGTCTTGACCGTGTCGACCGACACCATCAGCTCCCCGGCGATCTCGGGATTGCTCAGGCCCCGCACCACCCGGTCGAGCACCTGCCGTTCACGGGCACTGAGCCGCTCGTGCCCGGCAGCGGGCTCCTGGCCGGCGCGGTAGGCGCCGAGCAGGGAACGGTCCAGGTACATCCCGCCACCGATGACCGTGTGCAGGGCCTGCAGACCGGAGCCGTGCAACAGCCGCGACTCCGGCACGATGGCGTCGCAACCGGCGCGCAGGGCCGCCTGGATCAGGGCCAGCTGGTGCCCCTGGGACACCACCAGCAGGGTGCGGACCTCGGGATGGCCGCGCTTGACCTGCACCACCAGGTCGACGCCACAGCCTTCCTCCAAGCGGTCGCTGACCAGGAGCAGGGAGGGTCGCAGCTGACGCACCAGTGCCAGCCCCTCGGCGGCGGTGGTGACGGCACCCAGGATCCGGGCGGTGGCTCCCATGAGCAGGGCGACGTGGACCCGGCTGCCCAGGCAAAGCACCAGCCGGACCCCTTTCAGCAGAACCAGTGCCCGGGTGACATCGTCGCGCACCTGGGGCAGCAGGGGGGTGAGGTCCACGGGAACAGAGGGCGCGGCCGCCCCGCTGACTGATTCCACCAATTTTCACCAAAAGCTCATCGTTATTTCAGTATCCTTGGTAGCGGGCCTCGCCGCCGATGCGTGGATCCGCACTCCCCAGGCGCCCCCGGCCTCTGCAGAATCGATGTCTTCAGCAGACCGGAGCCAACCTCCCCATGGCTTTCTTCGAGTCCGAGATCGTCCAGGACGAGGCGAAACGGCTGTTCACCGATTACCAGCAGCTGATGCAGCTGGGCAGCGAGTACGGCAAGTTCGACCGCGAAGGCAAAAAGCTGTACATCGAACGGATGGAGGAGATGATGGAGCGCTACCAGGTGTTCATGAAGCGCTTCGAATTGTCCGAGGACTTCCAGGCCAAGCTCACCGTTGAACAGCTGCGCACCCAGCTCGGCCAGTTCGGCCTCACCCCGGAACAGATGTTCGAGCAGATGACCCGCACCCTGGAGCGCATGAAGAGCCAACTGGAAGCCGCCGGCTGAACCCCCGTGAACGATGTCGTCGTTGTCGGAGCGGGGCTGGCGGGGCTGGTGGCGGCTCGGAAGCTGCGCAGTGCCGGCCTGTCGGTAGGGGTGATCGAGGCGGCGCCCTCGGTGGGGGGCCGCATGGTGCGGACCCCCCTGCAGGTGGAGGGGGCCCGGACGTCGGCCTGGGTCGACCTGGGCGGGCAGTGGGTGGGACCGAGCCATTCCCGGTTCCTGGCCTTGCTTGACGCCCACGGTCTGCGCCGTTTCCCCTCCCCCCACGACGGTGAGACTGTCCTCTGCTTCGGCTCCCATCGCTGCACCTTCAGCGGCTTCTTCCAGGGGTTCCCGGAAGGTCAGCCGCCATCGGTCCCCAGCCGCGACTGGGACGATGCCATGGCGGCCCTGAAACAGTTTCAGGCCCTGGTGGCGTCCCTGCCCGAGGGCCATCCCCATCACCATCCCGACGCCGCCGAACTCGACCGGCTGAGCTTCCAGGACTGGATCGATGCCCACACCCACACCCCCTTCGCCGCCTGGTACTTCGCCTATTTCTGCCGCGCCGTCGGCTTTCTCGGCCCGGCGGAACCCGATCAGGTGTCCTTGCTGCACGTGGCCTGGGGCCAGCGCACGGCGTCCCAGGGGGACCACCCCGAGGAGGATCTGATCCACGGCGGTGCCGGTCAGTTACCGGCGTTGCTGGCTGCAGGCCTGGGGGAGGCCCTGGTGCTGGGCGAGCCCGTGAGGGCCATCCATCAGCCCGAGGGAGAGGCGGCTGTCGAGGTGATCACCGATCGCGCCAGCCACCACTGCCGGGCCGTGATCGTGGCCATGCCGCCGGCGCTGGCGGGCGCCATCCGCTTCACGCCGGAATTGCCGGCCGACCGGCTCGCCCTGCAGGAGGGGATGGCCATGGGGAACTGCACCAAGGTGCTGATCGCCTATGGGCGGCCCTGGTGGCGCGAGGCGGGGCTCTCCGGCATCGGCATCGGCGACCGTCCCTGGGTGGAGTTGTGCGCCGACAGCTCCGATCCGGAAACGGGCCTGGGGGTGCTCGCCGCCTTCGTGGTGGGTCGCCGCCGGGAGCGCTGGGCGGCCCTGGGAGCGGACCAGCGCCGGGCCGCGGTTCTGGAGGATCTGGCCGCCTACTTCGGACCGATGGCCTTGGAACCGCTGGAGTATGTGGAGAAGAACTGGCCCGAGGAACCCTTCGTCGGCGGCGCCTTCGCCGCCTGGATGCCCCCCGGCCTGTGGACCCGCAGCGGCGATGCCCTGCTGCGGCCCCACGGCCGGGTGTACTGGGCCGGCACCGAGGTGGCGGAGCGCTGGCCAGGGTTCTTCGAGGGTGCCGTGGACAGTGGCGAGAGGGCGGCGGCCGCCGTGGCCGCCCTGCTGGGCTGATCAACCGGTGCACCACGGCTGCCTACCATCCCCCCAGGCAGCCGGCTGGCGTTGATGGGCGAAGCACTCCCGGCGAAGCGAGTGGAACCACAGGCCCTGGCGCCCCTCCCCGAAGCCCTGTCCAGGGGCATCGCCGACCTGTTCCCCGCCGGCCGGGAGGCCGACCCTGACCAGCGCCTGGAGGCCCGGCTGGCGGAGTCAGCCCGCCAAGGGCGGCCGCTGCGGGTGAAGCTGGGCATCGATCCCACCGGCAGCGACATCCACCTGGGCCACAGCCTGCTGTTCCGCAAGCTGCGGGCCTTCCAGAACGCCGGCCACACGGCGGTGCTGATCATCGGCGACTTCACGGCCCGCATCGGCGATCCCACCGGCAAGAGCAGCACCCGCGTGCAGCTCGACGCGGCGGCGGTGGAGGCCAATGCCGCCACCTACCTGGCCCAGTTGGGTCAGGGCCAGCCCCCCGAGCGCGCCCTGCTCGATTTCGACACCCCCGGCCGGCTGGAGGTGCGGCGCAACTCCGAGTGGCTCGCCGGTCTGGCGCTGCCCCAGGTGATCGAGCTGCTGGGCATCAGCACCGTGGGGCAGATGCTGGCCAAGGAGGACTTCGCCAACCGCTATGGCTCGGGCACCCCCATCAGCCTGCACGAGTTCCTCTACCCCCTGCTGCAGGGCTACGACTCGGTGGCGGTGCAGGCCGACCTCGAACTGGGCGGCACCGACCAGAAGTTCAACGTGGCCATGGGCCGCGACATGCAGCGCCACTTCGGCCAGCGGCCCCAGTTCGGGCTGCTGCTGCCGATCCTGCCCGGCCTCGATGGGGTGCAGAAGATGAGCAAGAGCCTGGGCAACACGGTGGGCCTCATGGAAGACCCCCTCTCGATGTACTCCAAGCTCGAGAAGCTGCCGGACGCGGTGGTGGAGGACTACCTCACCCTGCTCACCGACCTGGACACGGCGGCCCTGCCCACCAGCCCCCGGGAGCGGCAGAAGGCCATGGCCCTGGAGGTCACCGCCAGCCGCCATGGGCGCGACGCCGCCCTGCAGGCCCAGGCCGATGCGGCCGGGCTGGTGGCCGCCGGCATCTCCGGAACAGGCAAGTTATCGGGGGAATTGAGTGCGGACAGCGTGCCTGAGGCCTCCCTGGCGGGTCTGGCCTTCCCGCTGAAGGCCTTTTATCTGCTCAGCGCCCTGCAGGTCTGCGCCAGCAGCAGCGAAGGGCGGCGCCAGATCCAGGGCGGCGGCGTGAAGCTGGACGGCGAGAAGCTGAGCGACCCCAACCAGGAATTCAGCAGCCCCCAGGAACTGGCGGGCAAGGTGTTGCAGCTCGGCAGGAAGACCTTCCGGCGGCTGGTGGCCTGATGGCGGGCACTGAGGGCACCACGGCGACGTCCGACCCCGCCGAGCGAATCATCCTGGCCCTCGACCGCGGCACGGCCGAGGAGGCGCTGGCCCTGGCCATGGCCATTCCTGAGCTGCGCTGGGTGAAGGTGGGCTTGGAGCTGTTCACCGCCACCGGGCCAGGTGTGGTGCGGGAGCTGCGGCAGCGGGGTCTGCGGGTGTTCCTGGACCTGAAGTTCCACGACATCCCCGCCACCATGGCCGGCGCCTGCCGCAGTGCCGCCCGCCTGGGGGCCGAACTGATCACGGTGCACGCCTGCGCCGGGGGTGAGGCCCTGGCTGCCGCCCAGGCCGCGGCCGAGGAGGGAGCCGCTAGTGAAGGCTTGGTTGCCCCCACCCTTCTGGCGGTGACCGTGCTGACCAGCTGGGATCCCGACCGCTTCCGGCAGGAACTGGCCATCGCCACACCCCTGGCCACCTACGCGACCCAGCTGGCGGCGATGGCCGCGGCGGCGGGACTCACCGGAGCGGTGTGCTCCCCCTGGGAGGTGGCAGACCTGCGGGCCGCCCATCCCCGACCCTTCACCCTGGTGACCCCCGGCATCCGCCCCGCCGGCAGCGCCGTAGCCGATCAGAAGCGGGTGATGGCACCGGCGGCGGCGGTGGCGGCGGGTGCCAGCCAGCTGGTGATCGGTCGGCCGATCAGCGGCGCAGCCGATCCGGCGGTGGCCTTTGCGGCCTGTTGCGCCGAGCTCCACGACGCGCCGGGCTGAGCAGCTTCAGAACGGAAGCGGGCCAGTCTCCAGCTGCAGGGGGGCCGCCTTGCCGTAGAGCCAGCCCTGACCGTGCAGCCAACCCTGGGAGCTGAGCAGACGGGCCTCCTCGATGGTGTCGACCCCTTCGGCCACGGTGTCCAGCTCCAGCCCTTCAGCCACCCCCACCAACGCCTGGGCCAGCCGAAGGCTCTTGGTGTCCTTGGCGCGCATCGCACAGGTGAAGGAGCGATCCAGCTTCAGCCCGGCGATGGGCAGATCGCGCAGATGGCTGATCGAGGAATAGCCAATGCCGAAATCATCCACATACCAACGGACGCCGCTGGAGGCCAGCTGCTGGATCTGCTCGCCGATGCGGTCGGTCACGGTGAGCAGGGCCGTCTCGGTGACCTCCAGGTGCAAACGCTCCGGGAGCACCCCGGCGGCCCGCAGGGCTTCGTCAACCAGCTGGGGATAATCGGGCAGGGCGAGGGTGGCCGCCGACACGTTCACCGCCATGGTGACCGTGGGGGGCAACCTGGAGAGCGCCGCCAGGGCCTGGCGCAGCACCAGCAAGTCGATGCGGACGATCAGGCCACGGCACTCGGCACAGGGCAGGAACTCGGCCGGTGACACCTCGAGGCCATCGGGCCGCACCCACCGGGCCAGGGCCTCGTAACCGCTGACCTGGCCGGTATCGAACGCCACGATCGGCATGAACCAGGCGGCGAACTCCCCCATCACCAGCCCCCGCTGGATCTCGGCCGCAAACAGCAGCAGGGTGTGGGCTTCGGTGGCCAGGGCGTCGTCGAGCAGGGCAAAACCATTGCGACTCCGGTCCTTGGCCTGCCGCATCGCGAGGCTGGCGTCCCGCAGCAGTTCATCGGGAAGGGCGCCAGCCCGGGCCGTGGCGATGCCGATGCTCACCGTGGGGTCGATGGGCTGGCCACTGATGCTCACCGGCGCACGGCAGGCCCGCAGGATCCTCTCGGCCGTGAGGGTGGCCGCGGCTGCGGCATCCGGATCACTCAGCAGCACGATGAATTCATCGCCGGTGCCGCGGCCCACCTGCTCGGAACGGCCGATCGCCCAGACGATCCGCGCCGCCAGCACCGCGATCAGCTTGTCGCCACCGGCATGGGTGAGGGCATCGTTGACCTGGGTGAGGCCATCGATGCCGATGCTGAGCACCGCGAGCGTCGAATCGGTGCCCTCCAGGCCATCAAGGGCGCTCCGGATCCGATCCAGGGCCACCGAGCGGACGGCCAGGCCACTGATGGGGTCGAGCTGACGGCTGTGGTCCAGCTCGTCGCGGATCCGCACCTGGTCGTGGATGTCGCGGAACGACAGCACCAGGCCGCCAGCGCCCTCCCCCGGCAGGGGATGGGCGGTGCCCACCATCCAGCGCCAGCCGCCGTCAGCACAGAGGATCCGCAGGTCTTCGCGGAACGATCCCGGTCCTGCAAGCCTGAGACCGGCACGCAGGACCTGGCTCCGGTCGTCCCGGTGCACCAGGTCGATGGCCCGCTGGCCCAGCAGGACCTCAGGCCGCCAGCCCAGCCGCGCTTCGATCGACTCGGAGACCCAGACGATGCAGTGATCGCTATTCAGTTCGACCACCACATCCGAGGCGTGACGGGCCAGCAGCCGGTATCGCCGTTCCGCCTCCACCAATATTTGCTGCACCGCTAGGCGATGGGGAGGCTCCCGCCAGAGGCAGCACAGCAGACCGTTGGCAAGGAACAGGCGGACCTCGGGCGGGTGCCTGGGGCGCTGGCCACCATGGTCGGAAACGTCAAGGCCTCCGACAACAACGGCCAGCCCCTGTTCCATGACCTGCAGGCCATGGGGAAAGAGGGCGCTGGAAGGCTGGACATCCAGCAGACGGACACCAAGCATCCCTCGGGGCGCCCGGCCATGCAGGGCGCTGGCCGGGCCGTTGGCGTACACACAGACAAAGTCGATGATGGCGCCGGTGGCGCCTTTCTCGGGCGTAAAAAGCAGAAAGGGATCCGGCAGGGAATCGAAGATTGACTGGCTGCTGGCCCAGGCTGGAGGGCCAGTTTCTATCGCTCCCTTACCAGTGAACCCTGACGAATCGCGCCCGCCAAGGAGGGACTCCTGACCTGTTCCGGTATCGGTGGTCACTTCTCTGTGGCGTCGCTGTCGGGAAACGGAATGCAGGAAGGAAAACGTGTCTGAAAAGCCCATTGAACCCGTTCACAGTCTCCAAGGGGGCACTACCGATCTATGGCAGAAGCGGGAATGGTTATCGAGCACTTCTGCGGCAAATCTACTGCAAGTTACCGCAAAAGGTTAGCTGATTCCCTCCCGAAAAGCAGCGAATGCGGCGTACGTTTAGCGGGGAGTTCGATTTGCTTCCAGGGAGATGTTGCCGGCGGGTGAACGTTGGCCGTTCGGACATCGAAGCAGCGAAGGCCTTCACCTGGAAGGCCTTCAGGCGGGGTGAATTGTCGACTCCAGCATGGAGGATCTGACCATTCGCCTGGAGGCGCAACCTGGGCTTGGTCAGTTGTCAGGCCGCTGCTCCGGCCCCCTGGCCCCGGCTGCTTCGGCCCGATCGAGCTGCTGGGCCGCCCAGCGGCCCAGGCGCCCGGAGGCGGCCAACTGCAGTCGCAAGCGCTCCATTTCGGCGACACGTTGCTGCCGCCGCTGCTCCTCGCTCGGCACCCGATCCTCGAACGGCACATGGACCCGCGCCGCCACCCAGGCCCCCAACTGGCGCAGGGAAGACGGATCACCGCTTTGCTGATCGACCAGCAAGGGCTTGCCACCAGGGGGCCGGGTGGCCTGCAACCGATAGGAGCGGTCGCCATCGGAATCAACCACCTCCACCAACTCCAGGGCCCGGGCTTCGCCCAGGGTCCGCAGTCGATGGCCGAAGCGGCGCTGCAGCACCAGAACACGCGGCTCCAGACGCCATTCCCGGCGGCCGAACACCAGCCACACCTGGGCCCAGCCGGAAGCCAGAGCGACAAGCGCCAGCGGAATCCCCATCGCCCAGAACCTTGGCCCTGCCAGGCCGCCACGCAGCAGCAGAGCCAGCAGGCCCCAGAGCACCAGGTTGACCAGGCCCATCACCAGGCGATGGCGCCGCCGCAGAGCAAGGTCGGGCACCAGCAGCGGTCTACCGAAGGAGGGGGTCAGCTCCTGCCAGCCCGCCGGCAGGACGGCCGGGGCAGCTGGCCGATCGCCTGGCGCCGCCGGACGCAGACCCAGAAGCCGGTTGAGCTGACTGGCGGCCTCCTGCCGCTGGCTCAGGCTGCCGAGCCGGGTGATCTCGAGGCTGCGGCCGGGAAGCTCGGCCACCAGCGCCCCCCCGAGGCCGCCATCGCGCACCTGAAAGCGCAGGATGGCTCCCTTGGGAAGGGCACGCCGGTGGCGGAACGGTCCCAGCTGAACCTGCCGCTCCAGTTGGCCGTCGCCTGTGACGGTCAGCCGATCCTCCGACCAGAGCGCCCGCAGCAGATGCTGCAGGGCGGCGGCGCCGCCGACGCTCCACAGGCTCACCCATACCAGAAGGAACAGGGCCGCCGGCAACGCCCCCTGACCCGTGGTCAGGAACGTGCCCAGAAATGTCCACAGGAACCAGAGAGCGAAGATCTCTCCCGCCAGCCAGCCGCAGAGCCAGAAGGCCAGGAACGCCGCCACGAAGAAACGAGCCGGACCCTGGGGCCGGAAGCGGAAGGTTGGGGTTGCCGTCTCCAGCGTCATCGCCTCAGCCACCAGCATCCGTTGGGGCCATGCTGGCCGGCAGGAGCCGGTTGGGCATCGTTGCGACGCATGAAAAACCCCGCGCCGGTGAAGGCGCGGGGTTGGGGGGCAGGGGCTGGATCCTGATCGGGCCAGCCCTGCCCTGGGGCGGCCTCAGCCGACGAACTCGCGGCTGGGGGCGGAGACGCCGGCGGGGGCGGTGCCCTTCAGGTAGGCCAGCATGGTGTCGGCGTCGGAGCACTCGAAGGGGTCGGTGGGGCAGTTGTCCTCGAGGCCGGGCTCCACGAACATCTTCTCGATGGTGCCGTCGTTGACGAGCATCGAGTAGCGCCAGGAGCGGGCACCGAAGCCCAGGTTGTCCTTCTCGACGAGCATGCCCATCTTGCGGCTGAACTCACCGTTGCCGTCGGGGAGCAGGAACACCTTGTCGGCGCCCACCTGCTTGCCCCACTGGAACATCACGAAGGCGTCGTTGACAGACACACAGACGATGCTGTCAACACCCTGGCCCTTGAACTCCTCGTACAAGGCCTCGTAACGGGGCAGGTGGTTGGAGGAGCAGGTGGGGGTGAAGGCACCGGGGAGGGAGAAGACCACGACCTTCTTGCCCGTGAAGATGTCGTCGGTGGTCAGGTCCTGCCAGCGGAAGGGGTTGGGGCCTCCAACGGACTCATCGCGCACACGGGTCTTGAAGACGACGCTGGGGACCTTTTCGATGGCAGCCATGTGAATGTGTGAAGAACGACTTGACGACGCGCCGCCCGGAGCAGCGATCGCAGAGATTTTAACTCGTATTCGGTCCGCCTTAGGGTGGAAACCGGCTGAGTGTTTCTGCTCATCACCGGACCCTGGCCGGTCGATCGACCGGCCTACAGTCCGCTTCGCCTGCCCCCGGCCCGTGCACCAGCCATGACTCTCTCGATGTTCGAGGCGGCCGTTCCGCCCCTGGCCCGCAGCCTGCGCAACCTGGCGGCGATCCTGGCCAAGGCGGCCGCCCACGCCGAAGCCAAAGGGATTGATCCAGCGGTGCTGCTGCAGGCCCGCCTCTACCCCGACATGTTCCCCCTGGTGCGCCAGGTGCAGATCGCCACCGACGTCGCCCGCCGCGGCCTGGCCCGGCTGGCCGGGGTGGAGAGCGCCGCAATGGAGGACAACGAAGCCAGCTTCGACGACCTCATCCGCCGGATCGAGACGAGCCTTGCCAGCCTGGAAGCCCTCTCCGCCGAGCAGATCGACGGCACTGAAACCAAGGCGATCGAACTGGCGATCCGGGGCGAGACCCTCCAGTTCAGCGGCCAGAGCTTTCTGCTGTTCTTCGTGCTCCCCAACGTCTATTTCCACGTCACCACCGCCTACGACATCCTGCGCCACAACGGCGTGGAACTCGGCAAGCGGGACTTCCTCGGCGAGCCCTAGCCCCCCTCAGCCGGGTCCCTTCGCGGTCCGCAGGGGCCGCCGCAGAGCCGCCGGATCGAGGCCCTCCCGCAGGGCCAGCACGATTCCGGCCGCCTCGGCGTAGCTGGCGGCCGGGATCACCGGCAGCCCCAGAGCTTCGCCGCTGACCTGCAGCAGGCATGGGTTCCCCTCCACGGCGATCACGGGCACGCCCCGCTCGGCGCAGGCCAGTACCGCCTCCCCCCCCAGGGCCCCGGCCGGGGCCACCACCGCCCCCAGATCGGCGCCGTGCAGCAACCTGTCGCCGCTGGCCGGCTCGGGCCGCAGGGAGGGGGCCCGGCTCAGACCCACCAGCACGCAGGGCAGGAAGGTGTGGCCCAGCTCCTCGGCCGCCGCCCGCGGATCCAGTCCCGGATCGGGCGCCAGCGGCGCCAGGGCGGGGGCATGGGCACAGGGCACCCCCAGGTGGCGCACCAGCAGGTGGCTGATCACGGCCTCCGCCCCGGCCAGGGCGTCGACCCCCGAGCCGTGGCGGTAGGCCGCCAGGGCGGCGCTGCCGGGGTCCTCGGGGAAGCGGGCCACCACGGCGATGGCCGTGGCCCCGGCCGCCAGCAGCGCTTCACCGGCCCGCAGCAGGGCGTCGGGGCGGCCCAGGCGGCCCCAGCTGCTGCCGCTGGGCCCGATCGAGAGACTCACCTCCAGGGGCACATCACTGCTGAGCACTGGGCCGATCGTCAGCCCCAGGCTGGCGCGGCAGGCGTCGATCACCTGGCGGTGGCGCAGCAGCAGCTCCGCTTCGATGCCCGCATCCAGCAGCACGCCCACCCGCTGGCTGGGCACCGGAGAGAGGGCCAACGCGCCGGCGGCGAAGCGGTCGAGGCTCCAGCCCTCCACGTAGTGCAGGCGCCGGTCGCTCCAGTAGAGGGAGGCGGCGTTCATCACGTTGGGGTGGGTGATCAGGCAACCGCTGGCCGCCGCCAGCAGCCGCGCCGCCGGCAGGCCGTCGCCGGCGAAGCCGCCCACGACGCAGCCCACCCCGGTGGGGATCACCAGCAGGGTGGGCAGGGGAGGGGCCGCCGCGCTCAAGGGCCGGGGACCGGCGCCGGCCCCACCACGATCCCCTCCAGCCGCAGGCCACGGTGGGGATCCACGGCCGTGATCGCCCAGCGCAGGGGCTCGGCGCCCTCACCGGCCAGGCGGCGGGCCTCCCGCGCCAGCGCCAGCCGCAGCTGGGGAAGCAGGGGGCCGGGGGCGGCCTGCAGCCACAGCTCCAGGGGCACCAGGGAACTCACTTCTGGAACTGACCGAACTGGGCTTCGTAGAGGGCGTCCTCCTGGCCGGCCAGGAGATCGAGATCAGAACGCGGATAGGAGACGCAGAGCAGGGCATAGCCCTTGGCCTGAAGATCGGCCTTCACGCCCATGGCATCGGGCTGGTGCACCGTGCCGCTGCGCAGCAGGGCGGCGCAGCTGGTGCAGACCCCTGAACAACAAGAGCTGGGCAGGGGCACCCCGGCGGCCTCGGCGGCGTTGAGCACCGTCTGGTCGCTGCGGCAGGAAAAGCTGTGGGAGACGCCATCGAGACTGGCGCTGATCTGGAAGACGGAGGGCTCTGGTGTGGTCTCGGGCACGGGGGATGGGGGTCCGGGAGGGGCGGCGATGGCAGGGGCGGCTCAGGCTCCCGACGCCTTGCCATCCTCCCCGATCACCAGCCAGCGGCCGGGATGGGGGGCGAGGTATTCCCCCGGATGGGGCGCCGCCACCGGGGCCGTGAGAACGAAGTCGATGCTGAGCGAGAAGCGGGTGTCGTCGGGGTCGTCGTTGGGCAGCACCGCATGGTCGACCGAGGACGGGAACAGCAGCAGCAGACCGGCCCGGGGCGCCACGTCCTGCCAGGGCTGGTTGAGGGCCGCCGTGGCATCGATCGGGCCGTCCTGGCCCAGCGCCAGGCCCGGCACCAGCTCATTCACCTGCCGGGGGGCGAACAGACGCAGGCAACCGCTGCGGCCACGGCCATCACCGTTGAGGTAGTAGACGGCGCTGAGGTGGGCGTTGGGGTGGTGATGGCGCCCCACCTGCTCACCGGCGTCGCTGAGCACCGGCCAGCTGCGCTGCACATGCAACGCCACGCGCCGGCGATCAAATCCCAACGCCTCCAGGTACTGCCAGGCATGGGCCGCCAGCCGGGTGATCAGGGGAGCGAACAGGGGATCGTGGTGCAGTTCCCCGGCACCGCGCACATCGCCGGTCCAGGCCACACCCTCCTCACTGGGGGCCTGCTCCCGCAGAGCCAGGGCCCTCTGTAGCCACAGGGCTGTGTCGAGAGGGTCGGGCGCCAGCTGCACCCGGCCCAGGGCCATGGGGAACAGGGACTGGATCACGAGGTTGGCGGGGTCGGCCATGGGTGAAGGCGACGGGAGACGCAGCGACTGGGAACGGAATGGGCCTGAGCGGAACTCTGGGTGCAAGCCGACCCGTACTTGATCGTGGACGGCAATGTCCGGGCAGCAGGCCTGCTGCCGCCCTGCCGACGGCAGGAGAACCCTGTCGCGTTCATCGCAAGCCATGGGATGGTTCCGGAAAAGTGTCCCGAACACGCGACGATCAAGCCTGCATGGTCCTCAACAAGGCAGACAGACTGGGGCTTCAGCGGCGTGAAACAGTGCGGGACCACAGAAGTCGGCTGTTCGAGCTGAACGCGCTGCTGCGCGCGGATCGCTGCTTTCGGGCTGCACTGCCTTCCCACCGCCTTGATCTGGGTGACCAAGGATGAAGCCTGGATCCCGGACCAACCCAACCATGCCCTGGTGCACCTGGCCGATGAGAACAAGCATGGTGTGGCTTTCCCCGTCACTTAAAGCGTCCGCGTCCAAAGCATGGGAACAGCACACACACCTCAATCAGGAGACTCCCCGCCCACAGCCATGCTCCACCGCCTTGCCGATGATCTCTGGGTGGCCGAACAACCGCAGACCTACTTCGGCCTGAGCATCGGCACCAGGATGACGGTCATCCGCCAGCGAAGCACCAACAGGTTGGTGATCCTTTCACCGATCCAGCCATCTGCTGAACTCGAAACGGGCCTGGCCGAGCTCGGTGTCGTCGGCGATATCGTGGCGCCCAACGTCTTCCACCATCTCTATCTCCAGGCTTTCCAGCAGCGCTTCCCTTTGGCAACCACCTGGGGGCCGCCCGCCCTCAGGCAGAAATGTCCCCATCTGGAGCTGGATCGTCTGCTCAGCGCTGATACCCCTTCCCCATGGCCAGAACTGTTGCTGTGCAGCCTCACGGGTCTCCGCACCTTGGGGCCGACGGGGCCATCCCCGCTGCACGAGGTGGCCTTCTGCCACAGGGCCAGCAGGACTCTTGTCCTGACAGACAGTGCCTTCAACTTCGATACCTCCGCTGCCTGGCTCACCCGGTTGATCACACGAATCAGCGGCGGTTTCGATGGCCTGGAGCCCACGATTCTCGAACGACTGGCCACCTCCGAGCGGGCCTCCCTGCGTCGGGCCATGCAGCTGGTCCTGCAGTGGGATTTCGATAGGGTCATCGTGGCCCATGGCGCCATCGTCGAAACGGGCGGCAAGCAGGCCCTCGCCAGGGCGTATTCCTCCTTTCTCGGATCCCCCCTGCCATGAAAGCCGTCGTCGCTGAGCGCTATGGACCGCCGGAGGTGCTGCGCATCAAGGAGCTCGCCACTCCCACGCCCAAAGACAACGAGATCCTGATCCGGATCAACGCCACCACAATCACCTCAGCAGACTGGCGGATTCGAAGCCAGACGGTCCCGACGGGCTTCGGGCTGATCATGCGACTGGTGTTCGGCCTGCGGAAGCCAAGGCAACCGATCCTCGGCTCGGAGCTGGCCGGGGTTGTCGCGGCGATCGGCAAAGACGTCACCCGGTTCAAGGTGGGAGATCGGGTCTTCGCCTTCAGCGACGCCCGCATGGGCTGTCATGCCGAGTACATCGTCCTGCCTCAGAACGGCATGGTGGTGGCCACCCCACGCGGCCTCACCGACGAAGCGGCCGCTGCGCTGTCCTTCGGCGGCACGACCGCCCTGGACTTCCTGCGCCGGGGCAAGGTTCAGTGCGGGGAGAAGCTGCTGGTGAATGGGGCCTCCGGCGCGGTAGGCACCGCCGTGGTGCAACTGGCCCGGCACCTCGGGGCCGAGGTCACCGGGGTATGCAGTCGAGCCAACAGCGATCTGGTGCGCTCCCTGGGTGCGGCCCATGTCATCGACTACACCCAGATCGACTTCACCCGCAGCGGCGACACCTACGACCTCATCGTCGATACGGTCGGCACGGCCCCCTTCTCTCGCTGCAGGCGATCGCTGAAGGATGGGGGGCGACTGTTGCTGGTGCTGGCCGGGTTGCCCGACATGCTGCAGGGCGTGTGGGTGTCGCTGACGAGCCAGCACACGGTCATCGCCGGACCCGCTGCCGTGCAGCTTGACGATCTGATCCATCTGGCGGCACTGGCTGAAGCGGGAGACTTCCAACCGGTCATCGATCGACGCTATCCGCTGGATCAGATCGTGGAAGCCCACCGTTACGTCGACAGCGGGCGAAAGAAGGGCAATGTCATCATTTCCATGCGCAACCCCCTTCGAAGCTGACGACCGATCCGTCATTCGGTGCGCATCTGACCGTGATGGCCAGGCAAGAGCGTTCCCCCAGCGGATCCCGGCCCCCAGGCCCGAGGTGGGGCGGACAGAGCGCGACGGCACCACGGGCGTGAAATGCGTTTGAGGTTGCTGACATCGGTGTAGCGTTGGAAGACAGAAAGGCCCCGACCACCGTTGCAGGTGCTTCCTCGCTGTTCTGCCCCTCTCGAAGAGATGGCGACATGAAAGCTGGGATCAGGAAGAACTATGGGCCCACCGGTGGACGGCGAAAGCCCCATGGCGTCGCGACCAAAGCCGAAACCACCTTGCCGCTACCGTTGGAGCTTGCGCTGGCGGAGCGCAGGAAGGAACTGCGCTGCCTCCAGCGGATTGAGCAGATCATTGGCGCCAGTCAGGGCACCATCGACGACATTCTTCAGCAGACGGTCGACGCCATCCCGAAAGCCTGGCTACATACCGCCCACACCGTGGCCCGAATCTCCCGGGGCACCAAGACGTATCAGACGGGCGATCTTGATCGTTGCCCATCCGTTCAGTCGTCGCCAATCAGGGCCAACAACACCATCTACGGCTGCCTGGAAGTCGGCTATACCCAACCATTCGCGGAAGCCATCGAAGGACCTTTTCTAGCGGAAGAACGGCTCCTGCTGGACACGATCGCCACCCGCATCGGCAGCCTGATCGCCGGGGCGATCGCCGAGGAGGAATTGATCAGAACCCTTCAGGAGAAGGAGAGGCTCTTCAAGCAATTGATCGCGGTCGTGGGGGGGATGGCGGAGATGCGGGATCCCTACACCGCCGGCCACCAGCACAGTGTCAAAGAGCTGGCACTGGCCATCGGAGTGGCACTGGGCCTGCCTGAGCGCCAGCTGGAGGGCCTGCAACTGGGCGCCTCCGTCCACGACATCGGCAAGATCATGGTGCCGGCGGAAATCCTCTGCAAGCCGACGAAACTGAGCAAACACGAATACGACCTGATCAAGGACCATGCCGAGGCTGGCTACACCATCCTCAAGGACGTGGATTTTCCCTGGCCGATTGCCCGGATCGTCCATGAACACCACGAGCGGATGGACGGCAGCGGCTATCCCAACGGCCTGCGGGGAGAGGAGTTGCTGCTGGAATCCCAGATCGTGGCCGTCGCCGACGTGGTGCAGTCCATGGGAGCCCATCGCCCCTACCGGGCCAGCCTGGGCTGCGAGGCTGGCCTGGCGGAAATCCGCAAAAACCGTGGCCGCCTCTACGACGCCGACGTGGTGGACGCCTGTCTGCGGCTGTTCAACGAGAAGCGCTATGTGTGTGGGTGTTGAGGCCTGAACGGTTCCCCCGATGACGGCTCAGTTACCCAGACCCCTGCGTCCACCCCCAGGGGTGGACCTGCGAAGGCAACTGGAAAACATGGCCCGGGAGGATCCGGGGCTGAGCGGCTTCGTCGTCTGCGGCATCGGCAGCCTGGAAAGTCCAGTGATCCGCTTCGCCGATCAGGCCGCCGGTGTCGTCCTCGCCGGAGTGCGGGAAGTGATCATGCTGACGGGAAGCCTGTGCGGAGAAGGCGCCCACCTGCACGTGTTGGTGGCCGATGCCCAGGGACGGACCCTGGGGGGCCACCTCTGCCACGGCAGCCGGGTGCGCACCACGATGGAACTGCTGCTGCTCTGCCCGGTGGGGTGGCAGCTGGGCCGGGAACGGGATGCCGCCACCGGCCACCTGGAGCTGACGATCAGCCCATCGCAGCTGCGCCACCCACCACTTCCAGGATCTCCTGGGTGATGGCCGCCTGGCGGGCCTTGTTGTAGTCGAGGGTGAGGGTCTTGGCGAGCGCCTTGGCGTTGTCGCTGGCGTTGTTCATGGCCGTCATCCGGCTGGCCAGTTCGCTGGCGGCGGCTTCCTGGAGGGAGCGCAGCAGCTGGTTGGCCAGATAGAGGGGCAGCAGGGCATTGAGCAATTGCTCGGGGCTCTGCTCAAACACGAAGTCGGGCTGCAGGGCCGGCTCAGCGTTCTCCACCTTGCCGACTTCCACGCCGAGGCGGCCGTCACGGGTGATGAGACGGAAGATCTCGTCATCCGAGCTGGCGATGCCCTGGGGGTCGAGGGGCAGCAGGGTCTGGACCACCGGCTGGGAGCTCACCAGGTTGATGAAGCGGGTGAAGACGATCTCCACCCGATCGGTGCTGGCCGAAAGGAACTCGGCGAGCACTTCGTTGGAGATTTCGTTCGCCTCCTGGGAGGTGGGCACCTGCTCCAGGCCGGTGAAGGTGGCCCGGATCGGGTAGTTGCGGTTGGTGAAATAGGTGATGGCCTTGCGGCCCATCAGCACCATGTCCACCGCGAAGCCCTGGCCCTTGAGTTCGGCGAAGCGCTGCTCGGCGCGGCGGATCACGTTGGCGTTGTAGCCGCCGCAGAGGCCCCGGTCGCCGGTGACAACGAGCAGGGTGATGGTGGCCACCGGACGGCGCTCGGCCAGCAGGGGGGAATCGGCCCCCTCGAAGCCCATGCGGGATTCGAGGTTCTGCAGCACCCGGGCGAGGCGATCGGCGAAGGGGCGGGTGCGCAGCACCTGCTCCTGGGCGCGACGCACCTTGGCGGCAGCCACCAGCCGCATGGCTTCAGTGATCTTGCGTGTGTTCTTGACCGAACTGATCCGGTCACGGATTGCCTTGAGATTGGCCATGGGTGGAGAGTCCTCAGGCGGCGGCCAGCATCGAGGAGGTGACCTCGCGGATGGCCTCCTTGAGCAGGGCTTCGGATTCGTCGCTCAGCACCTTGTCGGTCTGAACCTTGTTGATGAACTCGGGCTTGCTGCTCTTGAGGTACTCGCGCAGCTCGCGGGCGAACTGGGGCACCAGTTCGACGGGCACGTCATCGATCAGACCCTTGACCCCCGCGTAGACCACCGCCACCTGCTCGGCCAGGATCAGGGGACTGAACTGGGGCTGCTTGAGCAGTTCACGCAGACGCTTGCCCCGGGCCAGCTGGGCCTGGGTGGCGGCATCCAGGTCGGAGGCGAACTGGGAGAAGGCGGCCAGTTCGTCGAACTGGGCCAGTTCCAGCTTCAGGGTGCCGGCGATCTTCTTGATGGCCTTGGTCTGGGCGGCACCGCCCACCCGGCTCACGGAGATACCCACGTTGATGGCGGGCCGCAGGCCGGAGTTGAACAGGTCGGAGCTGAGGAACACCTGGCCGTCGGTGATCGAGATCACGTTGGTGGGGATGTAGGCCGAAACGTCACCGGCCTGGGTCTCGATGATCGGCAGGGCGGTCATGCTGCCCTTGCCCATGGCGTCGGAGAGCTTGGCGGCCCGCTCCAGCAGGCGGCTGTGGCAATAGAAGACGTCGCCGGGGTAGGCCTCACGGCCGGGGGGGCGGCGCAGCAGCAGGGACATCTGGCGGTAGGCCTGGGCCTGCTTGGTGAGGTCGTCGTAGACCACCAGGGTGGCCTTGCCCTTGTACATGAAGGACTCGGCGATGGCCGCGCCGGTGTAAGGGGCCAGGTACTGGAGGGCCGCCGCTTCCGAAGCACTGGCCGCCACCACCACGGTGTAATCCAGGGCGCCGCGCTCGCGCAGCACTTCCACCACGTTGGCCACCGAGGCGTTCTTCTGGCCGATGGCCACGTAGACGCAGACCACGTCCTCACCCTTCTGGTTGAGGATCGTGTCGATGCAGATGGCGGTCTTGCCGGTCTGGCGGTCGCCGATGATCAGTTCCCGCTGGCCGCGGCCGATGGGGATCATGGCGTCGATCGCCGTGATGCCGGTCTGCATCGGTTCATGCACCGACTTGCGCTGGATGATGCCGGGCGCCATCGACTCGATCAGGCGCGTCTCGGTGGTGGGGATTTCACCTTTGCCGTCGATCGGCTGGCCCAGGGCGTTGACCACCCGGCCAAGCATGGCGTCACCCACGGGCACCGCCGCGATGCGGCCGGTGGCCTTGACGGTGCTGCCCTCCTGAATACCCAGGCCCTCACCCATCAGCACGACGCCGACGTTGTCGTCTTCGAGGTTCAGCGCCAGGCCCTCGGTGCCGTCCTCGAACAACACCAGCTCGCCGGCCATCACCTGCTCCAGGCCGTAGACCCGGGCGATGCCATCACCGATCTGCAGGACGGTGCCGACGTTGCTGACAGACACCGACTTGTCGTAGTCGGCGATCTGCTTCTTGAGAATGGCGCTGATCTCGTCGGGGCGGATGGAAACCATGGGTGGGAGTCCCCGGAGGGGAGGCGATGAAGTGAGAAGGAGAGGGGAAAGGGAGAGAAGCGCTAGCTCACGTTGGCGAGCGTCAGGCCGAGGCGCCGCACCTGACCGGCGAGGCTGGCGTCGATCACCCGGGAGCCGACACTGAGGACGAACCCACCGATCAGGGCAGGATCCACCGCGAGGCTGATCTCCACCTTGTCGGTACCGGCCACGACCTTGGCCTTCTCGGCGAGCAGGGCCTGCTGGTCGTCGCTCAGGGGGCTGGCGGAGGTCACCGTGGCCAGGGCGATCTGGTTCTGCTCGCGGTAGAGCTCCAGGAGCCGTTCCAGAACAGCATCGAGGAAACCGATCCGCTGGCGGTCGGCCAGCAGCTTGAGCAGGTTGAGGAAGGAAGGGGAGATGTCCTTGCCGAAGAGCTTCTCGAGGGCCACCTTCTTGCCTTCGACCTCCAGGACCGGGGAGGCCATCGCCTCGCGCAGGTCGCTGGAGTCGTGCCACAGGGCCAGGATCGCCCGGGCCTGGTCGATCACCGCATCGGTGTCCCCATTGGCGTCGCAGACTTGAAGGAAGGCGTCGGCGTAGGGGGTGGTGATGGTATTGAGCAGAGGCATCAGGCGTTACCCATCGATTGAATGGACTGATCGATCAGCTGGGCCTGGGTGCTGGCATCGAGGCGTCCGGGGAGGCTGGCGAGTGCTTTGGCAATGGCCATCTCGGCAGCTTCGCGCTGCAGCAGTTTGCTGACGCGGGAGACCTCCGAATCCATATCGGACTGGGAGTCCTGCTTGAGCCGCGCCATCTCCTCGACGGTGCGCTTCTCGCTCTCGAGGCGGATGGCCTCGGCGCGGACCTTGCCATCGGCGCGGATCTTCTCGGCGCGGGCGCGAGCCTCACCCAGGCTGTTCTGGGCCACGGCGAGGGACGCGGTGGCGACGCTCAGACGCTCCTCGGCGTCCTTGAGCTCACCGAGGATGCGCTCGCGGCGGCGCTCGAGGATGCCCCCGAGGAAGCCCCGCAGAAACCACACCAGGCCGGCGATCACGATCGCCAGGTTGATGATGTTGGTCTCAAAGATGTCGAGATTGAGGCCGAAGCTGCCGTGGCTCGCCAGGAGCGACGGGAGGGTGGAGGTCATCATGAGGCGGGCAGAAGACGGTCGACGATGAGGTCGGCGAGCCTGTCGGCATCGGCCTCAAGAAGGCTCAGGGCATCGGCCCGCTGGACATCGATCTTGCTGCGGGCGCTTTCGCGGCTGGCGATGGCTTCGGCCTGGGCCACCGCCATGGCCTCGCGGTAAAGGCGGTCGGAATCCTGCTCGGCCTCAAGGATCACCTTCTGGGCTTCGAGCCTGGCGCCCTTCAGTTGCTCCTTGAGGTCGGCCTCGAGGCGCACGGTCTGGGCGATCTTCTCCTTGGCCTGGGTACGGCTGGTGGCGATGTACCCCTCACGGTCCTCGACGGCCTTGCCGACCGGTCGGAAGAACAGGCTGTTGAGGATGAAGGTGAGGAGCACCACCTGCAGCGCCATGAGCGGCAGGGTTGCATCGAGGTCGAAGAGACCTCCCTCGGGCGACCCTGCGGTCGCGCCTGCCTCGGCAAGCAGAAGCCAGCTGGTCATGGGGCAATAAGGCGGGCGGTGGTAGCGGCGTGGATGGAGCCGGGGGTGGAGAAGGGCCGCAACGAACGTGCGGCCCGCTCATCCCCGCGACGGCCTCCGATCAGGAGAAGGGGTTGGCGAACAGCAGCACCAGGGCGACCACCAGGCCGTAGATGGTGAGCGATTCCATGAAGGCCAGCGAGAGCAGCAGGGTGCCGCGGATCTTGCCTTCGGCTTCGGGCTGACGGGCAATGCCTTCGACGGCGCCGCCGGAAGCGGTGCCCTGGCCGATGCCAGGACCGATGGAGCCGAGACCGACGGCAAGACCAGCAGCCACGACAGACGCAGCGGAAGTAAGGGAATCCATGGTGGGGTTAGAAATGTGGGGCGCCGGGGAAGCGCGGAAGGAACCTTGTCGAGAACCCTGCGCCGGGGACACCTGGGAAGGCGGGCCCGGATCGTGCCGGACCTGCGCGCAGAGAGTTTGCCAGACCGGGGGACCGGACCGGAGGGTGAAGGAGCTAGTGGTGCTCCTCGTGCACCGCCTCGCCGATGTAATAGGCGGCCAGGGTGGCGAAGATCAGCGCCTGGATCGCACTGGTGAACAGGCCCAGGAACATCACCGGCAGGGGCACCACCAAGGGAACCAGGAAGGCCAGGACCGCCACCACCAGTTCGTCGGCCAGGATGTTGCCGAACAGACGGAAGGAGAGCGAGAGGGGCTTGGTGAAGTCCTCGACGATCTTGAACGGCAGCATGATCGGCGTGGGCTCCACGTAGTACTCGAAGTACCGGAAACCCTTGCGGCTCAGGCCCGCATAGAAGTACGCCAGCGACACCAGCAAGGCCAGGGCGATGGTGGTGTTGATGTCGGCAGTGGGAGCACCCAGTTCACCGCTGGGTAGGTGGACCAGCTTCCAGGGGATCAGGGCCCCGCCCCAGTTGCTCACGAAGATGAACAGGAACAGGGTGCCGATGAAGGGAAGCCAGTCGCGGTAGGCCTTCTCGCCGATGTACTCGCGGGCGATGTCGCGAAGGTAGTCCCAGAGGAACTCCAGCAGGTTCTGCACGCCCCTGGGGTCACGCTCCAGGCGGCGGGTACCGATCACCACAACGGCCAGCAGGGCGCCGATCACGACCCAGGAGCTCAGGAAGACCTGGCCGTGGATCTTGTAATTGCCGAGCTGCCAGTAGAGGTGCTGGCCGACCTCAAGGGCGGCGAAGGGAAGGGCGAGGGGCAACGGAGCCATCGGGGATAGGACCTGGCGGAACGTCTGGGCCGCCGAGGCGGCTGAAGAGGGCCGCCGGAGCGGCTGGAAGCGGGTATCAGGTGTCGAGGACGGCCTGAACGATCAAGGCGGGTTTGTAGAGGAGGAATCCCACCAAGGCCGGAAGGATCTCGAGAACGGGGAGCCTGGCGGCCGCGAGTACCAGCACCACCGGCACCAGCAACTGGGCCTTGCCCACCCCCTTGGTTTCGACGCCGAAGCGGGTGACGCTGCGGGCCAGGAGGCGGAGGTACAGGAGACCCGCCAGGGCTCCCACCAGCAGGCTGAAAGCGGTGGGAAGGTCGAACCACAGGGCCGTGATGGGCACCGCCAGGGCGGTGGCACAGACCGTGGAAAGAAGCATCCGGCGCTGCAGCCGTAGGTAACCGTCCATGCCGTCGTTCACCGACGACGAAGCGTCGGCGTCTTCAGGCAGGGGAGGGGCTTCGTTGGTCGGATGACCTGCGACCGCTTCGGCCGACGTCTCCGCGGGGGGAGCGGCATCCGGAGAGGGGGTCAGGGCAGCCTGCAACCGTCGAGGCTCTGTCTGGGCGTGCGGACTTTATCACTCGGCCCGTTCAGGCTCTAAGCAACAGAAGCACCTGCTCGGCCAGCAGTCGCCGCACCGCCGCCACACGCTCTTCGGGGCCCTGGGCCAGCGGAAGCGCCCCGATCGGGGTGCCGGCGGGGGCTGCCTCCAGGGCCTCCATCAGAGCGAGCTCGTGCTCGGTGATGGTCAGGGGCCGCAGCTCCGGCCCCAGCAAGGCGGTGGACGGCCAGCCCCACAGGCAGCGGTTGCGCTCGCCGCCGGCCTCCAGCAGGGCCGCATCGCTCCACGCCTCCGGCACCCCCTCCGCTGCCCCGTTGCCGTCCTGGCGCCGCAGGAAGAACTCGAAATGGCT
Organism: Synechococcus sp. UW140; assembly: GCA_943372935.1. Taxonomy (GTDB): domain Bacteria; phylum Cyanobacteriota; class Cyanobacteriia; order PCC-6307; family Cyanobiaceae; genus Cyanobium. Next base: position 73,967 of record CALSAP010000002.1, on the reverse strand, counting down.
GATGTCGGGATCGAGGCTCTCCACCAGGGCCCACTGCTGCGCCGGCGGCAGGGCCTGGGCCCGCTCCAGCAGTTCTCCCTGCAGCAATCGGGCCGGATCCCAGACCTCCGGATTGGAGAAACCGGCGAAGCGGACCCCCGGCTGATCGACGAAACGGAACAGGCGCTCCAGGTCGTAGCTGGTCTCCTGGGGGTGGAGGTACATGTCGGCGAAGTTGGCATCGGCGGCGGTGTCGAGCGCCCAGCGCTGCTCGTGGTGCCGCCGCAGGCGGTTGGTCTCGGGGAGGGTGGTGAAGAGCTCGCGCCCCAGCCGCAGGCCCGCCGGCCCGGTGCCGACCCCCATCAGGGCCAGGGCCCGCTGGGTGCGGTGGATTTCCCAGCGGCCACCATCGGCATAGAGAAAGAGGTGCAGCAGGCCCCCCGGCCGCAGCAGGGGGACCAGGGCGCGCAGACCCAGCTCGGGTTGCTCAAGGTGATGCAGCACGCCCACCGAGTTGATGTAGTCGAAGGGGCCCTCCCCCGCCAGGTCGAGCAGGCTGCGCTGCTCGATGCGCAGCTCCGCCACCTGGGAGGCGGCGCCGGATCGGGCAGTGCGCTCCCGGGCCACCGCCAGGGCACCGGCACTGATGTCCACCGCCAGCACGGCGGCCCCCGGGTTGAGATGGCAGAGGTAATCGGTGCTCACCCCCGTGCCGCAGCCGGCGTCGAGGATCCGCCAGGGGCGCGGCGCCGGCGGCAGGGCCCCGTCCACGGCCGCCACGACACTGTCCACGCACCAACGCCAGTTGTATCCAGGCGGCGGGCCGTCCTGGAGGGGGTCCCCCGGGTAGGGAAAACGGTCGTAGAAGGCGCTCACCACCGGCGTGGCGGCATCCAGCTGGGCCTCCGGGGGGTGATCCATCAGTGCCACGGTGCAGGTTCGGGCAGCATTCCACGGCGCCGGCCGCCGTTCAGCCCGAGCCCCAGGGAAGGCTGCAAACATTTGTTCATCCCGCCCCGGGGGGCCAGGGGGGCAGCCGTAACGTGACCCAGCCCGGCTCGCTCTCGTTCATGACCGTGACCGCCAGCAGCGGCAGCACCAGGGTCGCCCCCCAGCGCTACGACACCCTGCCGCTCTCCAGCGTCCGGAAGGCGGAGCAGCAGGATCGTTTCCCCGACGGCGGCGAACTGGACGCCCTGACCACCTTCTTCCGCAGCGGCCAGATCCGCGTCGAAGCCGCCCGACGGATCTCCGCCAACGCCGACGCGATCGTGGCCAAGGCCGCCAACCGGATCTTCACCGGCGGCACGCCCCTCTCCTATCTCGACGCCCCCCTCAGCACCCCCAGCACTGGGGCGGCCGATGGGGTCGCCCTCGCCGCCGACCAGGCCGCGTTCCAGCGCTCGGTGCGCACCTTCGCCCAGGGCTCCGGGGGCAGTGGCCTGCTCGGCCGCATCCTCGAGGGCGTCCAGGCCGACGCCGACGTGCGGGTCGTGCTGCCCAGTGGCTTCAACCCAATTTCGGTGGCGATCTACGGCAACGCCCGCATGCGCAAGTCGCTGCGGGACCTGGCCTGGTTCCTCCGCTACGTGGGCTACGCCGTGATTGCCGGCGATCCCAGCATCCTGGCGGTGAACACCCGCGGCCTCCGCGACGTGCTCGAGAAGGCCTGCTCCCTGTCGGCCACCAACGTGGCCTTGCAGGAGATGCGCGCCGCCGCCGCCGGCCTCTTCAAGGGGGAGCCGGAATCCCGCCAGCTGGTGATCGACTGCTTCAACGTGCTCCTCAAGGAGCTTGAGGTGGCCACCCCCTCCACCCGGGCCCGCCTCGGCAGCCCCGTCAACCAGGGTCTGCAGCTGCCGGCCACCTATGCCCTCGCCGCCGAAGGCGCCCAGCGCTTCGTGATGCGGCCACGCCTCTCCGGCGCGGAGAAGGCCGAGATCATCCGGGCCGCCTACCGCCAGGTGTTCGAGCGGGACATCGTCAAGGGCTACTCCCAGGTCGTCTGCCCGGTGGAGGCCACCCAGGTGCGCCAAGGCCAGCTCTCGATGCGGGAGTTCATCCGCGCCCTCGGCCGCAGCAAGGTCTATCAGCGGCAGTTCTATGGCCGCTTCTCCAACAGCCGGGTGGTGGAACTGGCCTTCCGCCATTTCCTCGGCCGCGGTGTGAGCTCGATCGAAGAGTTCCGCCAGTACTTCGCCATCGTCAGCGCCAAGGGCCTCAATGGCCTCGTTGACGCCCTGGTCAACGGCATGGAGTACGCCCGGGTCTTCGGGGAGGAAACGGTTCCCTATCTTCGCGACATCGGCGAAGAAGCCCAGGAGAGCGCCGGCTGGGGGTCCAACCGCAACCTCTTCCGCTTCAGCGCTCCGTTCGAAGGTGCGCCCCAATACATCACCCTCTACGCCTCCTACCGCCAGCCCCTGGCCGACCAGCACCCGTACGGCGGCGGCAACGACCCCCTGGCCCTCACCTACGGGGCGATCTTCCCCTCCAGCACGGCTTCGGTGGCCACCCGCCCGGCGCCCTTCAGCTACGACACCCGTCGGATCCTGATCGGCAACGGCATGGCCCAGCCCGGACCCATGGACAGCGCCCAGTTCCGCAAGGCCACCCCACGCCGGGTGGGCCCGAAGGTGGTGCGTCTGCGCCAGATCGCCACCGGCGGCAGCTCCACCCCGCGCCGGGGCGGCCAGCCCAGCATCCGCGGCACCGAATCCAGCACCCAGGCCGTCATCAATGCGGTCTACGTGCAGGTGCTGGGCACTGCCGGCTATGCCGGTGAGCGCAACAAGGTCGAAGAGATCAAACTCGAGAATGGCGATATCAGCCTGCGGGAGTTCGTGCGCCAGGTGGCCCGCTCCAATGCGTTCCGACGCCGCTACTGGAGTGGCCTCTACATCACCAAAGCCATCGAGGTGATGCACCGCCGCCTGCTGGGCCGGCCCACCTTCGGCCGCTGGGAGATCAACGCCTACTTCGACACCGCCGCCCGCAAGGGTTTCTATGGCGTCGTCGACGCCATGCTTGAAGGCCGTGAGTACAACGAGTGCTTCGGCGAAGACACCGTCCCATACGAACGCTTCATCACCCCGGCCGATCGCAACGCTCGCCGGGTGCCGGGCCTGGTGCGGACCCTTGACACGGTCGCCGACATCACCCCCCTGCAGCGTCCCATCGTTCCAGTGGCCCAACTGCTGCGCACCGTGGGCGATCTGGTGCCCCGGAACCTGACGGCAAGGCCGAAGGTGCGCGGCCAGTGGAAAGCGGAGGTGGCCGGTGGCCAGAGCGCCACGGCCTCGTCCGGGGTCCCCACCGGTCCCGAGACGGTCAAGCAGCCGCCGGCCCCCACCCGGAGCTGGAGCCAGTCCCGCTGGCAGCCCGGCGGCGGTTCCGCCCCGGTCTGGCGCAGCGGTGTCTCCACCGCAGGTGGCCGCAATGGCTATGTGGCCCCCGCCAGCATCGGCATCGCCGGCACCTGGAAGGCCACCGTCGGGACCAGCCTGCTGAGTGGCGCCGCCATGGCGCCAGATGGGGCGATGGCCAAGGCCCTGCGGCCCGGGTCCCCCCAGGGCTTCAACCGCCGCCAGAGCCTGCCGCGTCCCGTGCAACTGCTCCGGGATCCCAGCGAAACCCAGGTCCAGGAGGTGGTGCAGGCGGTCTACCGCCAACTGCTCAACCGCGTGCCTTTTGCGGCGGAACGGCAGATGGATCCGGAATCCCAGCTGCGGGATGGCCAGCTCTCGGTGGCCGAATTCGTCTCCCAGATCGCCGGCAGTGATCTGTTCCAGCAGCGTCTCCAGCGGATGGCCCCCTTGCGCGCGGCCTCGGCCGCCTACCTGGCCCTGCTCGGCCGTGCCGCCATGCCAGCGGAAGTGAGCCGATTCCTCGCCACCCGCGCCACCGCCGGCCAGCAGGCCGCGGTAGCCGAACTGCTCAACGCCCGGGAGTACGCCTCGGCCTTCGGCCAGGACACCGTGCCCTATCTTCGCGGCCTGGCCACCGAAGATGGCGTCCCCCTCACCACGGTGAACCGCACGGCCTCCCTCTACGGCGGCAGTGGGGGTCTCACCCCCTCCGTGCGGGGTGCGATCTGATCGCCTCCCACCCGATCGTGGTTCGCCCCTGAAGGCAGCGGATTCCGTGCTTTAGCGATCCCCCGGGTCAGCCCCGGGGGGTTTCTTTTGGCCCGTCTCTACAACGAGACGGGGAGATTGGGCTGGGAATGCGCTTGCGGTGCGTCAGATGGCGACAACAAGAGATGAACTATTGCTGCGCTGGAATGGTGTTAAGAACTCCCTTGAAAGCCGTTGCAAGCCAAGGGATCTCGCCAACTCATTCGCCGTGAAGAACTGTTACCGGCCCCCATGGGAGCGCGGGGCCTTGCCACAGAATGATGCGACGGTCGGCCAAGCCGATCACCCTTACCCACCGGATACCGGTCTCCTTCACGGTGACCGCTTGTTTCGAGGCAGAACTGCATGAGCATCGTCTCCAACTCGATCATCAACGCGGACGCCGAAGCCCGCTACCTCAGCCCTGGCGAACTTGACCAGATCAAGTCGTTCGTGGCAGGGGGTCAGCGTCGTCTGCGCGTCGCCCAGGTCCTGGCTGAAAGCCGGGAGCGCATCGTGAAGCAGGCCGGAGGCCAGCTTTTCCAGAAGCGCCCCGATCTCGTTTCCCCCGGCGGTAACGCCTACGGGGAGGAGATGACGGCTTCCTGCCTGCGCGACATGGACTACTACCTGCGCCTGGTCACCTACGGCGTGGTCGCCGGGGATGTGACTCCGATCGAAGAGATCGGCGTCATCGGGGCTCGCGAGATGTATCGCGCCCTCGGCACCCCCCTTGAAGCCATGGCGGAAGCCGTGCGCGAGATGAAGACCGCAGCCACAGGGCTCCTCACCGGCTCCGATGCCGAAGAGGCCGGCTTCTACTTCGACTACGTGGTCGGCGCCCTCTCCTGAGGTTTCACCTCCCTCCCGTCCATCGCCATCAAACCCAGGATCCATGCAAGACGCCATCACCAACGTCATCAACCAGGCCGACGTCCAGGGGCTCTATCTCGACGGCGGCTCCATGGGGCGCCTCGAGCAGTACTTCGCCAGCGGTGAGCTGCGGGTGCGTGCCGCCGCCACCATCAGCGCCAACGCTTCGGCCATCATCAAGGAAGCCGTCGCCAAGGCCCTGCTCTACTCGGACATCACCCGTCCGGGCGGCAACATGTACACCACCCGTCGTTACGCGGCCTGCATCCGCGACCTCGACTACTACCTGCGCTACGCCACCTACGCCATGCTGGCCGGTGACACGTCGATCCTCGACGAGCGCGTGCTGAACGGCCTCAAGGAGACCTACAACTCCCTGGGTGTGCCCATCGGCGCCACGGTTCAGTCGATCCAGGCCATGAAGGAAACCACCGCCTCCCTCGTCGGTCCCGATGCCGGTCGCGAGATGGGCGTCTACTTCGACTACATCAGCTCCGGCCTGGGCAACTGATCCCCAGCAACGCCCCCACCACGGCACGTTTTCCGAGGATCACCCCATGCGCCTGTTCAAGATCACGGCCTGCATCCCCTGCCCCGATAAGGCGCGCAGTCAGAGGGAACTGCAGAACACCTACTTCACCAAGTGGGTGCCTTATCACAGCTGGTTCGCTGAGCAGCAGCGGATCATGAAGCAGGGCGGCAGGATCCTGAAGGTGGAACTGGCCACCGGCCGTCGACAGCAGAACTGCGGCAACTGAGTGCCCCTGGCACCATCGCTTCAGCGCCCGGCCCATGGCCGGGCTTTTTTGTGCCTGGACCCACGCCAACCCGCAGAGAAGAGAAATGTTCGGCTTGACTCGACAAACCCGCCTTCGTCACGGCTGAATGGGCCATTCCCGGATCCCTGCCGCGGCCTTGTCCACTTCTTCGCCACGCCTGCTCCACAGCCGCCCCGGCGCCGGCTTGATGCCGCTGCCCTGGCAGCAGTGGCCGGCAGAAGCCCGCCTGCTGCTGGGCCTGGTGGCCCTCTGGAGCCTGGTGGGCCTCTTGGTGCTCACCTCCGCCAGCTGGTGGGTGGCCGAACGGGAGATGGGGGACGGGGCCTACTACGTCAAGCGCCAGGCCATCTGGCTGGTGGCCAGCTGGGGGCTGCTCTGGCTCGCCATGCGCACGACGATGCGGCGCTGGCTGCACCTGGCGGCACCGGCCTTGCTGGTGGGGGCCCTGATGGTGGCCGCCACCCTCGTCGTCGGCACCACCGTCAACGGGGCCAGCCGCTGGCTGGTGCTCGGTCCCATCCAGTTGCAGCCCTCGGAGCTGATCAAGCCCTTCATCGTGCTGCAGGGCGCGGTGATCTTCTCCCACTGGCGCCGCATCGCCCTCGACCAGAAACTGCTCTGGATCGGCATCTTCGGGGTGGTGATCCTGCTGATCCTCAAGCAACCCAACCTGAGCACCGCCGCCCTGCTCGGCCTGCTGCTCTGGCTGATGGCCCTGGCCGGAGGACTGCCTCTGACGATGCTGCTGGGGGCCGCCGGCGGCGGTGTCGTGCTGGGCAGCCTCAGCATCATGATCAACCCCTACCAGCTAGCCCGGGTGAGCTCCTTCCTGGACCCCTGGAAGGTCGCCCAGGGGGACGGCTACCAGCTCGTTCAGAGCCTGCTGGCCATCGGTTCGGGCGGGGTGCTCGGCTCAGGCTTCGGACTGTCCACCCAGAAGCTTCAGTACCTGCCGATCCAGACCACCGACTTCATCTTCGCCGTGTTCGCCGAGGAGTTCGGCTACATCGGCTCGGTGCTGCTGCTGTTGTTCCTGGTGATCTTCGGCTTCGTGGGTCTGAGGGTGGCCCTGGCCTGCCGCAGCAACCAACACCGGCTGGTGGCCATTGGCTGCACCACCCTGCTGGTGGGGCAGTCGATCCTGAACATCGCCGTGGCCAGCGGCTCCATGCCCACCACCGGCCTGCCCCTGCCGATGATCAGCTACGGCGGCAATTCCCTGCTGAGCAGCCTCTTCCTGGCCGGGTTGCTGCTGCGCTGCTCCCTGGAGTCCTCCGGACTTGAGCCGGTCCGTCCCCGACGCCGAGCCCAACGGCCTGCCCCGATAGGCTGAGCCCTGCTGCCACACCTGACCGGCCATGCTCAGTTCCGGGCTGCCGTTCGCCGACTGGGCCCGCAGCAGTGAACTGCTGCTCCAGGGCTCCCTGACCCACCCCGGTCCCCTGACCCTGGCGGTGGTGTTCAGCGGCGGCCTGCTCACCAGCCTCGGCCCCTGCTCCCTCTCGCTCCTGCCCGTCACCCTGGCCTACCTGGCCGGTTTCGGCACAGAACAGCAGGGCCGCGCCCCCTGGCAACGCAGCGTCAGCTTCGCCGCCGGCATCGTGGCGGCCCTGGTGCTGCTGGGCCTGGCCAGTGGCCTGATGGGTCGCCTTTACGGCCGCATCCCCGGCCAGCTGCCCCTGCTGGTGGCGGTCGTGGCCGTGGTGATGGGCCTCAACCTTCTGGGCCTGCTGCGGCTGCCCCTGCCCGCCGGGCCCGATCCCGAGCGCTGGCGGCGGCGGGTGCCGGCCCCGCTGGCCCCCCTGGCGGCCGGCCTGGCCTTCGGCCTGGCGGCCACCCCCTGCACCACCCCGGTGCTGGCGGTGCTGCTGGCCTGGATGGCCCAGAGCGGCCAGCCCCTCGTCGGCATGCTGCTGCTCTGCAGCTTCGGTGCCGGCCAGGTGATGCCCCTGCTGCTGGCCGGCACGGTGGCGGCCTCCCTGCCAGGCCTGCTGCAGCTGCGCCAGCTGGGCCAATGGGTGCCACCGATCAGTGGCGTGGTGCTGCTAACCAGCGGCGGCCTCACCCTGCTGTCGGTGCTGCCATGACCAGCACCACCCCCTCCCCCTGGCGCCCCCTGCAGCGGCTGGCCGGCTGGATCTCCGACCTGCGCCTGGCCATCGGCCTGCTGCTGGTCATCGCCCTGGCCAGCGGCATCGGCACGGCCATTCCCCAGAAGGAGGAGGCGGCCTTCTACCACCAGCTCTACGACCCCAAACCCTGGCTGGGCCTGCTGGACGGAGACGGGGTGCTGCGGCTGCAGCTGGACCACGTCTATTCCAGTGGCTGGTTCCTGGGCCTGCTGGCCTGGCTGGGCCTGTCCCTGATCCTGTGCAGCTGGCGTCGCCAGTGGCCCGCCCTGCAGGCCTCCCTGCGCTGGATCGACTACCGCAGCCCCCGCCAGCTGAGCAAGCTGAGCGTGGCCGAGACCCTGGTGACCACCGAGCCCGCCGCGGGCCTCGAACGGCTGGAGGCCGATCTGCGCGGTTCGGGCTGGCAGATCCGCCGCCAGGACGACCGCCTGGCCGCCCGGCGCGGGGTGCTGGGCCGGGTGGGCCCCCTGCTGGTCCATGCCGGCATGGTGGTGCTGATGGTGGGGGCCGCCTGGGGGGCCCTGGGGGGCCAGCGGCTGGAACGCTTCCTGGCCCCGGGCCGGGAGCTGGAACTGCTCGACAGCCGCGGTGGCACCCAGGTGACCCTGGCCCTCGACGACTTCCACATCCAGCGGGATCCCGCCGGCCGGCCGGAGCAGTTCTCCTCCAACCTGCGGCTGATCCCCCCCGGCGACACCGCCCCCCCCACCGAAGCCGCCATCAGCGTCAACCATCCCCTGCGCTACCGGGGCATGACCCTGTACCAGGCGGACTGGTCCCTGGCGACGATCAGCCTGCAGCTGGGCCGCAGCCCGGTGCTGGAGCTGCCCCTGCAGAGCTTCCCCCAGCTTGGCGATCAGCTCTGGGGGCTGGTGCTGCCCACCCGCCCCGATGGCTCCGACCCGGTGCTGCTGAGCCTCACCAGCGAGCAGGGGCCGGTGCAGGTGTTCGGGCCCGATGGCACGGCCCTGGCCCAGCTGGTGCCGGGCGGAGAGGCCCAGGAGGTGCAGGGGCTGCCGATCCGGGTGGCGAGCGTGCTGCCGGCCAGCGGCATCCTGCTCAAGCGCGATCCCGGCGTGCCCCTCGTGTACACCGGTTTCGCCATCGCCCTGGTGGGCGGATCTCTCAGCCTGGTGGCCACCCGCCAGCTCTGGGCGATCGCCGATGGGGCCGGCGGCCGGCTGCACGTGGCGGGCCTTTGCAACCGCAACCTCACCGCCTTCGCCGCCGAGCTGCCGGCCCTGCTGCAGCGGCTGGAACCCCAGCCCTGACTCAGCAGGGCTGGCGCACGCCGTGGCTGACCCGCACCACGGTGTGGACGTTGCCGCGGGGGTTGAAATCGGCCTCCAGCTGCATCCAGGCCGGATCGCAGGTGTTCACCAGGTCGTCGAGGATCCGGTTGGCCGCCTCCTCGTGGGAGATGGAGCGGTTGCGGTAGCTGTTGATGTAGAGCTTGAGGGCCTTGAGTTCCAGCACCCTGGGCCCCGGCTGGTACAGAAGCCTGAGCACGGCGAAATCGGGGTAGTTGGAAAACGGGCAGGTGCAGGTGAACTCGGGCAGTTCGATCGCCACTTCGTAGGGCCGGCCCACCCGCGGATTGGGGAAACAGATCAGCTGGGCCTCGGCGATGGCCCGAGCGCCATAGAGGGGCGTGACGGTCTGGGAGGGGGCCGCCGGCGAGGGCGTGGCCAGGGGAGGGGCGCCCTGGGGCTGGTCGGCGACGCCGGAAGCCATGGTCGGTGCGGAAAGGGGTCGGATTTCGACCGTACAGGACCCGTCGGGCGGTACGCGCCGCCGGTCAGCGCCCCGGAGTTCACGTAGCAACCGTTACGACGACCCCGGCAAGGCTCGGCGGTAATGGAGTCGTCCCCTGCCCAGGGGGGGACTCTGAGAGACTCCAACCGTCGCCTTCCTGACCGCAGCACAGCCATGAAGAAAATCGAGGCCATCATCCGCCCCTTCAAACTCGAGGACGTGAAGATCGCCCTTGTCAACGCGGGCATCGTTGGCATGACCGTCAGCGAGGTTCGCGGATTCGGTCGGCAGAAAGGGCAGGTGGAGCGCTATCGCGGATCCGAATTCACGGTCGAATTCCTGCAGAAACTCAAACTCGAAATCGTCGTCGACGATGAACGGGTGGCCACGGTGGTCCAGGCGGTCCAGGATGCGGCCCGCACCGGTGAGATCGGCGACGGCAAGATCTTCATCAGCACCGTCGATTCGGTGATCCGGATCCGCACCGGCGACCTCGACAGCGGCGCCATCTGAGCCCCCTGCCCCTGCCGTCCTGACCCTGCCGGGGGCCCCTCAGGCCCCGGCCAGGGTCTCCTTCACCAGAGCTGCGATCCTGTCGGCCCAGTCGATGGCATCGGAGGCGGGCTCGATGCTGGCCCCGGGCGGCACCAGCCAGAGCAGGTATTCGTGGTTGCCCGCGGGCCCGGTGAGGGGTGAGGCCACCAGCCCCGCCGGGTGCCAGTCCAGTTCCCTTGCCGCCGTGATCACGGTGGCGATGGCATCGGCATGGGCCGCCGGATCCCGCACCACGCCCCCCTTGCCCACCCGCTGGCGGCCCACCTCGAACTGGGGCTTCACCAGCAGCAGCGCTTCGCCCGGCTCCCGCAACAGGGCCCGCAGGGCCGGCAGCACCCGGGTGAGGGAAATGAACGACACATCGGCCACGGCCAGGTCGGGCCAGGGATCCCCCTCGCCGTAGAGCAGCTCCGGGGTGAGGTGGCGCAGGTTGGTGCGCTCCCGCAGCACCACCCGTTCATCGGTGCGCAGGCTCCAGGCCGTCTGGCCGTAGCCCACATCAATCCCGTACACCCGCAGGGCCCCGTGCTGCAGCAGGCAGTCGGTGAAGCCGCCGGTGGAGATACCGCCGTCGAGGCACACCCGCCCTTCCACCTGGATCGGCAGGACCGAGAGGGCCCCCTCCAACTTCCCCCCCCCCCGGGAGACGAACCGGGGCGGCTGCTCCACCTCCAGCGCCAGGGAGTCGGCCACCTCGGTGCCGGGCTTGTCGAGCACCTCACCGCCCCCACGCACCCGGCCGGCGCGGATCAGCTGCTGGGCCTGCTGGCGACTGGCCACCAGACCCAGATCCACCAGGCGACGATCGAGCCGTTCCTTACGGGCCATGCTGCGTTCCGGCCATGGGTGCTGCCGCTCCACCGGCATGTTGTCATCGAACAGCCACCCAAACCGAACAAAAACCGATGAGCAGAGGGTTCGGGGCGGAACAGTCGCAGGATGGGCCCAGTCTTCTCCCTGTTTCCTCCCATGGCTGCCCCCGGATCCATGGCTGCCCCAAGCTCCAACGTGGTGGAGCTGCTCCACCCGGGAAGCTTCGTGAGGCTGCGGGACCATCCGGAGGATCTGCCCCCCTTCCAGCTGATCCGCCGCCGCGGCACCCGCTGCTGGGTACGGCAGCAGGCGTGGGGATCGATGGTGCACCTGGAGCTGCCCTACCGCCGCCTCACCGCCGCCGCCTGAGCCGGTAGGGGCGGCTCGATAGGTTGGGGGATCCTTCGCCACCGCCCGGCCCTTGATCGAGCGTTACACCCTGCCCGAGATGGGCAGCCTCTGGAGCGAGGAAGCCAAGTTCCAGAGCTGGCTGGAGGTGGAGATCGCCGCCACCGCCGCCAACGTGGAACTGGGCCGGGTGCCCGCCGAGGCGCTGGCCACGATCCGGGAGAAGGCGGCCTTTGAGGTGCCCCGCATCCTGGAGATCGAGGCGGAGGTGCGCCACGACGTCATCGCCTTCCTCACCAACGTCAACGAGCACGTCGGTGATGCGGGCCGCTACATCCACGTGGGCATGACCAGCTCCGACGTGCTGGACACCGGCCTGGCCCTGCAGCTGAAGGCGTCGGTGGCGGTGCTGCGCACCGAGCTGGATGCCCTCGCCGATGCCCTGCGCCGCCTGGCCCGGGCCCACAAGGACACGGTGATGATCGGCCGCTCCCACGCCATCCACGGCGAGCCGATCACCTTCGGCTTCAAGGTGGCGGGCTGGCTGGCCGAGACGGAACGCAACCGGGAGCGGCTGGAGCGGCTCGCCACGGTGGTGGCCGTGGGCCAGATCAGCGGCGCCATGGGCACCTACGCCAACACCGACCCCGAGGTGGAGGCGATCACCTGCCGGCTGCTGGGACTGGTGCCCGACACCGCCAGCACCCAGGTGATCGGCCGCGACCGCCATGCCGAGTACGTCCAGACTCTTGCCCTGGTGGGCACCTCCCTGGAGCGCTTCTCCACCGAGATCCGCAACCTGCAGCGCTCCGACGTGTTGGAGGTGGAGGAGAACTTCGCCAAGGGCCAGAAGGGCAGCTCCGCCATGCCCCACAAGCGCAACCCGATCCGCAGCGAACGCATCAGCGGCCTTGCCCGGGTGCTGCGCAGCTACACTGTGGCGGCGCTGGAGAACGTGGCCCTCTGGCACGAGCGCGACATCAGCCACAGCTCGGTGGAGCGGATGATGCTGCCCGACTGCTCGGTCACCCTGCACTTCATGCTGCGGGAGATGACGGCCGTGGTGAACGGGCTGGGGGTCTACCCCGAGAACATGGCCCGCAACATGAACGTCTACGGCGGCGTCGTGTTCAGCCAGCGGGTGCTGCTGGCCCTGGTGGAGGCGGGGCTGAGCCGGGAGGAGGCCTACCGGATCGTGCAGCGCCACGCCCATGCCGCCTGGAACACCGAAGGTGGCGACTTCCGCGCCAACCTGGCGGGCGATCCGGGGGTCACCAGCCACCTGAGCCCCGAGCAGCTGGAGGCCTGCTTCGCCACCGACCTGCACCGGGCGAATCTGGACGTGATCTGGGAGCGGCTGGGGATCTGAGGCGCGCGGGCGGCGAGCAGGCGGGGTATTGGCTGGTGGCTGCCAACAGCCAATACCGGCTGCGTATTGGCTGATTTGCCAATAAAGGCCCTTCACCGCCAGCCCCGGCGGCCGCCCCCTACCCGGCGGGGGGCCTCTCCGTCGCAGGATCCAGCTTGCCGTTGCCGCTGGCCAGCAGGTCCTCGATCTCGCAGACCGGGAAGCGGTTGATGGTCTTGAGGGCCAGCCGGGAGTTGCGGCGCAGCTGCTCGCTGATCGCCTCGCAGTAGGGAATCTGGGCCAGGAGATCGACGGTGCGGCGCAGGATCCGCACCACATCGCCCTCATCGAGGGAGGTGTTGGCGATCACGTCGTTCCAGCTGGCGCCTCGGGCCCAGGCGTGGACCAGGCCGGTGAGTTCCGGCTCCCACCACACCGGCACCACCACCGAGGCCCGCTCCTGCTGGCGCTGCAGCTCGCGCCGCAGGCTGCGCAGGTCGTGGAGGGCCTCCTCGGAGGCCGGTGGCGGCGGGTAGCCGCACCAGAGGTCGGGCCGGTTCACCTCGGTGGAGATGGCCTCCAGCACCGCCGCCAGTTCGGCCGGATCGAGGGCATCGAGGTGGCCGCTCATCAGGGCCAGCCCCAGCCAGAGCTCGTTGTCGCCGCGCAGGGCCGCCACGGTGCGGCCCACCTCGGTGGGCTCCAGCCCCTCCTCGCCATCGAGGGCGCCGAAGAAGCGCAGGATGTCGATCAGGGACAGGAACGTGTCCCAGTGGCGATTGGCCCGGTGGTGCAGCAGCCGCTGGCGCTCGCCGATCTCCTCCTCCAGCTCCTCCATGCGGCGGCGGTGCTTCTTGAGGTGCTTGCGGTCGCCCCAGCGGTGGGCGGGGTGGGCCTCCAGCTCCTGCTCCAGCTTCTGCACCAGCTCACCCTGCTGCCGCACCTCGCCGGCCAGGTCGTAGCGGGGGGTGTGCATGTCGTGGCGGCGCGCCATCGAGGACACCGCCAGGGCCAGGCCGCCGCTGGCGTTGTCGCCGTGGCGCAGCTCGTTGGCATGGTGGAGCTGCGGTGGCTCCAGCTGATCCACCTGCAGGCAGCTGAGCTCGGCGTGCAGGGTCACCACCGCGTGGCAGGGCAGCAGGATCCAGACGTTCTCGTCGGTGAGGCAGAGCAGCAGGGGGAACTGGCCGGAGCCCGGCACCTTGGCCACGATCACCGCCGGGGTGACCCGGCTGCGCAGGGCCGGCGCCTTGACGCTCACCAGGGTGCCCTCGCTGGCGAACTGCAGCGCCAGGGTGAGCTCGTGGGCCAGGGTCTCCTCGGCCTGCTGCTGCAGGATCCGGTGCAGGCGCCGCTCCTCCCGCAGGCGGCCGCGGACCTTCTCGTAGTCCTCGAAGTCGTCCCAGGGCACCTCGCCGCCGCTGGATTCGAGCGTGGCCAGCTGGGACATCAGCTCGGCGATGCGGGCCTCGTCCTCGGCCAGATCCAGCCCGGCCAGGTAGCGGCCGAAGCTGCGCTCCACCAGCTCCCGGGCCTTGGCCAGGTCGTAGCGCTGCAGCAGGTTGAGCACCATGCCGTAGCTGGGGGTGAACTGGCTCACCAGGGGATCGGCGGGACTGGTGGCCAGGGCCCCGGCCTCCCGCACCCCTTCGAAGCGGCTCTGCACCGTCACCACGTAGCCCTGCGTATCCAGGCCGCGGCGGCCGGCACGGCCCGCCATCTGCAGGAACTCGCTGCCCATCAGGGGCCGGTGGCCGCGCTCGGTGCGCTTGGAGAGGGCCGAGATCACCGTGGTGCGGGCGGGCATGTTGATGCCGGCGGCCAGGGTCTCGGTGGCGAACACCACCTTGATGAGCCCCTGCTGGAACAGCTCCTCGATCAGTTCCTTCCATGCCGGCAGCACACCGGCATGGTGGGCGGCGATGCCCCGCAGCAGGGCATCGGCGTGGCCGCCATCGCGCACCGCCTCGGGCGTCACCGCCATGAAGGCGTCGAGCCGCCGGCGGATGCGGGCCTGCTCCTCGGGATTCACCAGGCACACCTTGGCCAGGTCGCGCACGGAGCGGTCGCAGTTGCGGCGGCTGAAGATGAAGTAGATGGCCGGCAGCATCTCCCGCTCCGCCATCTGGGCCACCACGAAGCCGATCGGCGGTGCCTCCGGCTGGGGCGGCCGCGGTTCCTTCGGTCCCTTGCGGCGGGTGGATTTGGGAGGGCGCCAGACCTTGCAGTTGGGGTGCAGGCCCGTGCCCTCGTCGTTGAGCAGGGGATGCAGACCCTTGGCGCTGCAGAAGCTGAAGGCCAGGGGGACGGGGCGGAAGTCGCTGTGGATCAGCCGGGTGGGGCCGTGCACCCGCTCGATCCAGTCGGTGAGCTGCCCGGCATTGGCCACCGTGGCCGAGAGGGCCACCAGCTGCACCCGCGAGGGGCAGTGGATGATCGATTCCTCCCAGACGGTGCCCCGCTGGGTGTCGTTCATGTAATGGCACTCGTCGAGCACCACGGCCTCCACGTCGGCCAGGGGGTCGTCGTCGGCGTGGTCGATCTCCGCGTAGAGCATGTTGCGGAAGATCTCGGTGGTCATCACCACCACCTGGGCCTCCCGGTTCAGGCTGAGATCGCCGGTGAGCAGGCCCACCTTCTCGTCGCCGAACTGGTGGCGGAAATCGCGCAGCTTCTGGTTGGAGAGGGCCTTGAGGGGCGTGGTGTAGAAGACCTTCTGGCCATGGGCCAGGGCCCGGTGGATGGCGTACTCGCCCACCAGGGTCTTGCCGGAGCCGGTGGGGGCGCTCACCACCACCGAGTGGCCCTGGTTCAGGGCGTCGATCGCCTCGAGCTGGAAGCCGTCGAGGGGAAAAGGAAACAGCTGCTCCAGCGACGGCACGCCACCGGTGGTGGTGTCAGCGGAGCCGACGGTGGGGCTGGAGGGCATCGGGGGATCCTATGGCGCGGCCGCCCCGGGGCGCGGCTCAGGCCGATGCCCACGAGGGCGGGCTGATCGAGCTTCTGGCCATAGAGCAGCCATGAGGTGAACGACACCAGGACGATGCCGAATCCCGACCAGACGGCGTAGGTGATGCCCACGGGGATGACCTTGATGGTCTGGGACATGAAGTAGAAGGCCAGGCCGTACCCAAGCACCACCAGCAGCGAAGGCCCCGGCTTCTGGAACCCGTCACTGGCCTTGAGCGAGGTGGTGGCCACCACCTCGGCCACGATCGCCAGCGCGAGGAACAGCCAATGTTTCACGGATGCTCCGGGGCGCTCATGGCCAGGGGTGGGGCGTCGCCGAACACCTGCTGCATGGCCGAAGCGAGCTCGGTGAGCATCGGGCCGCCGGCGCCGGAATGGGAGGAGCCGTGCATCAGCGCCAGGGTCTGCGGCTGGAGGGCGGCCAGGCCGGCGAGCAGGCCCTCGGTCTGGGGGGTGTAGGGCAGGTAGCCGGCCAGGGGGCCCTGCTGCATCTGCTCCATGGCCGCCAGGGAGGGGCCGATCAGGTCGTGGGAGACCAGCGGCGGCGGATCGCCGAAGTGGTGGAAGAGGTCGGAGCAGAACAGGGTGCGGCGAGTTTCCTCGAACAACAGGCCGGCGTCCCAGCCGTGGGGCAGGTGGGGCGTGGAAAGGAAACGGAAGCGATAGCTGCCGGTGGAGAGGACATCGGCGCGCGTCATGCCGCGGGCGGGCCGCAGGGCCACGTCGTCGACGCTGACGACCTTGCCGACGAACGTGCAGACGGGTTCGGCCTCCGGCGCGAGCTCGAGCCACTGGTTGAGGCCGCCCACCTCATCGGCCTCGAAATGGCTCCAGGCCACGTAACGCAGCTGGGCCGGATCGATCAGGGTGGCCACCGCGTCCCGGAGCAACGGGAACATGCCCTTGAGGCCGGCGTGAAACAGCAGCGGCTGCTGATCACGCACCAGAAAGTGGTTGAACTGCATGTCCAGGTCCGGCACATGGATCGAGAGCCGGAACAGATCGGGGGCGATCTCGGTGATGGTGGTCATGGAGGGAGGCTAAGGGGCTTGTGGGCCGCCAACGGGCAGGCGTTGCGGAAGGTTCAGGCCTTGCGTCTGCGCTATTGAATGCCGCGTCCTAGGGCGACACGTCGTTCGGTCATGACCTCCGGCCGCGCCAGGCTGATGCTGGTGAGCAAGGACCGAGCCAGGGCGCTCGAAGCGCAGTTATCGCATCGACAGCCGGCGGACAACACCCCGGGCTTGGCCGGCGGCCCCGACAGCGCCGCGGGCGGCGTCTATCGCCGGACCCTGATTCAGTGAGGTAACGACCCGATCTGGCCATCGGCCTTCTTGCCGGGCGTCGCACATTGGCTTGATCGCCCCCATGACGTGACCTAGGACTCCGAAAAAGGTTGCCAAGGAACTGAGTACGCGACACAACACCCTTCCCCCTAGAGTCTTTCAGAAAGAAAGTCATCGAGTTTTGAATTCTGTTCTGAGCCAGTCTGGATTAGCGCCATAGAAAACAGCGCTGCCTGAGTGGCCTATAGTTTCACCACGGAAGAGATCGGTCTCATCGCCAAAACTCGCATTGGCGCTGTAGCCGTCAACTGCAACTACATTCATGGCATGGTTGCTTGTTCCTCATGCTGGTTGCGGATCGAGGCAACACCCCCTTTGCCTGTGTTGGGAGTAGGCTCATGCGTATATGTCGCCTTAGCTTCGCCGAGCAGAACATCTGCTGCGTCGCTACTAGCCCCTGCACTACCATCTGCTCACAGCGCCAAAACAGAGTTTCAATGCTCCACCGATTCAGAATGTCGCTGACAGGCACTGATATGATTGACTTAGGACTGGAGCGGCATTTCTGCCTTGCGCTATCTTATTGTTTCACGGCTCTACCCAATGCGTCTGGCACTCATCAGTTGAACATATACGGCAATCTACTCTAACCATACCTCGCCAAAGATGGTCGCCTCTACTGAACTTAGCTTTCTGCACGCGTGCGGCTCTCAGTTACGGGCCCGCCTTTCCCAAGTGCAGGCCACAACGGAGGATCCGAATGATCTGCGACGAATCGCTCGTTCAACACTGCTGGATCTGTTGGGTGCTAGGCAGGAACTGGCAACACCTATTCTAGGGATCTTGGAGCAGCTGATACCGCCGAAGGCCTGTGGAGGAACGGAAGCCACTCTTGCGGCCATTCACCAACAATTGCAACTTACCTACAACGGCCAAACCACCCAACAGGCCCTAAGCTTCGTCTACGGCTTCGTAGGCCTAAGCGCCGCTGCCGCGATGAATCGGGTGCAGGGCGCTACTTTGCCCCCTGTTCACATCGCCCCTACCACATCAGCCGATGTAGCAGCACAAGACCAGAGTTCAAGCGTCAGCGCACCAGGCTTGGCGGTCGTCAACCAATCCCTGAGTCTGCTAATAGCACTGGGCAGCATAGGAGTGATCAGCTTTCTAGCGATACGCAACTCAAGCGTACCCGCCGCTTCTCCTGCAAGCCGGCCGCTGACCAGTCCGCCATCATCAACAGCAACCACACCCGCTAGGCCAGAAACTGCTCCAAGCCCACCTGTCGTGGCACCTGCAGCCAATGGCGCTTCGCTGTACGACGCAGGCGTGGCGGTTGGCGGGCAGAGGGTCCTGCTCGATCCAGCCAGCCTGGTCCCAGCTGCCGAGCCCGGTCTGATCCACTTTCGATACAGGCTCGGCAATCAATCGGTTGATGCGGTAGCGGACTGTAACCGCCAGAGCTGGACGACCTATCCCGAAGCGGTATCCCACAGACCCCAATCGGCGGCAACAGCCCGGATGCTGGAGCGCGTATGCGATGGGGCCATCAGCGCAGCACCCGCTAACACAACGGCCGGCGCAGGCATCGTCTTCGATCCACCGAGTAATATCAGGGCCACACCTAACGGGGCGATTCTCTGCGCCGTCACCAGACGCGGCACGATTCCGATACAAGGCCGCGAGGGCGACTGGTACCGCACAGACTTCTGCGGCACACCTGGCTATATCCATAGCGGTCAGTTGCGGTTCTAGAACAACGCCAACACCATTTCTGCCTAAAGTCGAGCGTGACAAGGATTCGCAGCAGAAGCTACGTCTCACTCAGCCGTGGCAATCCGTCCGGCCAACGTTGGATTTCAGCGGCCGGGGTAGGCAGTCCGCTCGAATCCTCCCGCTGAGTGGCAGGCTAGAAGCTTGGAGTAGTGCGGGATAAAGCAGGTTGCAGCCTGTCCACTTGATGGCCGGATTAGAAATCTGATGGGCGCGAAGAAACGACATATAACACTGCAACCAAAGAAGATTAACGAAGACTCGAAAATGCAGCCCTTCTTACTGCATAGGCATCATCTTGACCTATCGCACACATCTTGATTCGCTTCAGCGACACCCAACCACACCCGAGAAATCAAAAAAGAGTGTTAAAGACTTTGCACTGCGCATCGTGATGGCTAGTGTAGAGGTAATGATGCTCAGTCTATGAACCGATGTCTGATTGCACTATTCTCTACAATTACCTTCACTTTTGGAATATCGCCAAGCTTTTCCCAGAACAACAAGACAACATGCACCTTTAACGGCCGACGAGAGCCGTGTACCGTTAACGGGTGGGCAGACGGAAAAGGCAATGTAGCTAATCTTGCTGTGACATGGCTCTCGGATGGTAAGCAGACTTTCTATGCGTTCTCCACAGATGGGGTCTTTATCGCCGAGGACAATGGAAGACCCACTCTCGGCAGCTGGAGAAAAAGCGGCGGTAGCTTCGTTATCAAAAGCAACAGGGGGAATACAACCGTCATTCCATGGTAAGCAAGGGGCGAACCATAAAATCTTCTTTATTGCGTGTCTGAGATAGCACTGAAGACCTTGACTGCCAATTTCTGGAACTCAGAAACAACCGCCTGGTCTGTTGGTCGGAAAGGGTACTTCTTTGCAATTAGAAGCACGTATCTCTGACCATCGTTCATCTCTATGTAGCTTAGATCGGAATAAGTGTTGGTGAATGGAGCTACTCCACATTTACTCAGCAGACGGCGTATTTGTCTATTGCGATCGGATAACTCTACCCCGTCGATAAAACGGCAGTAATTTGCCTCATATTTATACCCTAGCTCATTTGGCCTTTTGGCCAAAGTCTCTTGGAGCCAAGAAGAATACTTACTTGATCCGATGCTTACAGCAGGGTCTTCGTGCTGAGAACTCCTCGCAGCGCTGGTGACCACTTTGAGCATGCTCGACACCAAGCTGTGAGCCGTTGCACAGTTTCCGACTTTGTAAGCAGTTTCAAGGCACCTGGGCTGCTTAGATGCTTGATGAGGCCCATCATTCATCAACTTGTCTTTGTCTCGAATGGCGTAAACTGGGCCCGAAATCAAGGTGCCACGATCGAGCATTAAGCGATTGATATCCATCTTCTCAAAATCACTTCTAGCAAGAGCATCCCGGAGACCGTCAAAGCCAAGCCAGAGAATAATCCGATTGGTTGCCTCATTATCAGAAATGACGACCATCCTCTCAATATCCTTGGCCACTTTGATCCAAGCAGGCATTTTTCTTGTCTTATATTCTGCTTGCAGGCTGAGCCCGCGCTGCTCAATTCGCTCTAATGCAGCTAATGCAATCGCCACTTTAATTGTTGAGCCAGGATTGAAGAAACCTGTATCAGCGGGATCGACAATCCCGTTATTGTTAGTATCTGCATAATCTGCCAAATGCGTATAAACTGTATGCGCGCTGCCGGCCTTGTCAATACGCTTCAACAGAATGATCGTATTTTCATCGGCCATATTTACTCGCGACATACGGGTTCCAGAGTCAGTTCTCGTATCTGTGGCTGATTTAACATCTAGACTGCATCCACCTACAGTGCCAAGCAGTAGAAGCAGGGTCGCAGATGACAACATCTTAATCGCTCGACCGACGCTACATTTCAAGGGTTTTTGCCACTTCCAATGCTCATGCATAGTAGAAAGCTCAACTACTTTACAAGACCCGCATGGCCGACACGGCGAGGCTCTCGAGACTGACTAACGCTCCAGATCAGAAGCGGGCAAGCATTCTGGCCAAGAAATCATCTGTCAAACCCGTCTTCTGAATCTGATTGCTATACAGCAAAGAGAAACAGTAGTGAGCAGCTCATCTGCCGGACTCCTGCTTGGAGAGAACCACAGCTATTCTAATAGTTGTCTTATCAAGGTCTTTAGAATGGGTTCGATATATCATGAGTACTTATTGACTATGAACATGAGGTAAGTCGAGTCAATGAGGTGAGTTAAGGGCTTGAGCAGCAGGCTTGGCTTGAAATCGTTCCTTCAAGGATCTAGCAGAAAGACCGTTGTGATCAAATGCTACTTGCGCCTGAAGCCGCCAGGCAAGATCACCTGGCTCAATAAAGGTGCGTCTGATCTCTCGAATAGTAGCCACAGCATTCTTCGCCCATTCCCGAAATTCATCAAGTGGCCAGACGTAGAAGGCAACGAGATGTGGCACAGCTCCAATGGCAGCTGTGGTTACAGGTGTGACAAGTACCGATAGGATCTCTGAGTTCCTTGCTTCTGGCACATTTTCCCTAATCCAATTTGGATGTGTTGCTGCTTGTCTTGCCTTGGTGGCATCTAACGCTGATGACGGCTGAGCATTCGCATGATCCTCAAAAACAAAGCATACTCCTTCAATCATCCACCATGGATCAGGAGATGCATCCTGTTCGACTTTTCGAGCGTCAAAACCAATTAGCTCCCCAAGTCTTTTGTGAGCCTGTTCAAACGTTTCGGCTGTTAACACGCCATCCAATATCTCCCTCTCCATTCGTGCAAACTTAAAATCTGAAGTTGTTCCCACTCTCTCGAGCAAAAGCTCAACGTTCTCCAATTGCAAGAGTGTCAAACTATCAACATCAACGGTTGCATAGGTGTTGTCGACTTGATTTGCAAGAGTTGCAAGCCATGGGATTGCTATTGCAGCTCGCTTTGATTGATCAAAGTGCTCTCGCGCCTTGGAACGCAGTGGGTGAGCCTGCTCCCCTTGAGGACTCGTCTGCGAGGCAATATGTGCTGCAGATCCTGCAAGATACTGCCAAAGGGCGCGATATCCTTGCAATTCAGATGGTGTGAGGGTGCCAATAACCCGCAATACCTGATCGTATGCAGAGTGATAATCGCCCTGCCAGATAAATCTTTGATAGGCGATCTCACTTTGGACTGCATCTGAAAGCGCACTCAAGAAAGGCAGGTCCTGCATTGCTTTTCTGTTGCGCTTATCGATGATATCCTGATTAGCTGTTTCCCACTCATCGCTATTCTCCAGAAAGATCCTTGCGTTATCGATTATATCGTCAGGAGTAACAGCTGAAGACTGTTCGATCCCAAACTCAATTTCAGCCTGTAATTCAGGGTGAAGACAGGCTCGTCTATTAGAATCCAGGAGATATTCAGGAAGACCGCTTCCAGCTGCAACAATTATTGAATAGTCTTCCATTGAACGTGTGCATCGCCCCATTGCTTGCAGGACACGTGCTTTGATGCGTTCCTTATACAATGCATTGGCCCCCATCCTGGACATAAGGAAATTCTCTTGAAGATTAGTTGCCTTAGGGAGCCCCTCTATAAACAAAGCCCGGCACTCATCACCAGGAAAATCAATCCCATCGTACCTGCCCTCCATGATAGCAACAGCTTTGGAGGAGCTGATGAATACCTGCTTTGTCCTTCTATGTCAGAAGCCTCAAAAACGCTGAAACCAGTGGAGGTCGCTATCTCCGACTTCAGGCTTTGGGCCATAGATCTACTTGGAACTAGCATTATTGAGCGGCCTGCAAGCTCCACTAGTTGACTTCGTACATTGGTTACCTCATTCTCGTTGAGCGATAAGGATGGGAAAACAAAGAAGCGTCGACCAATGCCTTGCCTATCCCAGCCATCTGGCACTTTCAGCCGAAAGATATTTGGTACACCTGTTAGCCTCTCAAGGTCACCTCCGTCACCAGGAGTCGCTGACATAAAGATTCGTTGTTTTGCATTGTGGAAGGGTGGATGCGACCATGTAGGGGGAATCAAAGGTCGAATTAGGATTTCACTTGGTGCAATATATAGATGGCATGCCTCCAGTCGATCCTTGAGAGCCGCCCATCGAAACTTTAGATCTGTATTCTCAATGTGTTGATCAATTACCTGTCTTATCTCATTGGCCAATCTAAAAAAGACTGGAGATGGAAGCTTGTCTACCCAACTAATGGTGAAGCCCTCATCTCTGTGGCCGCTAAGGCGGCTATAAGCTAGTGGAGTGATGTGCTCTCTCAACACACAGGAAAGTGCGCTGTGAAGACTGCGGTGGCTCTGTTCATGCTGGGAGATCTTTATGGCCCAATTAGATGAAATATAGTTGTCAGATGCATGTGCATCGTCGAATACAATTATATCTGGATTGTCGAAGAATGGATTCGAATTAAACAGACTGCTGTAGGTTGTAATTGCAATCCTCTCAGATGTATGGTATTGGGTCTTGGCATTTGGTTCATAGTTAGTTCTGCTTCCGGTAAATCCATTAACAGCTAAACCGTACCGATCCTGTGCCTGTTCGACGACCTGGAAGACCAGTTGCTTGGTCGGGCACAGGTAGAGGACTTTTTCAGAGAAGGCACGCCTTCTCCATTCCGCAATCATTAACGCGACAAAAGTCTTGCCGGCTCCAGTTGGGAGCTGAATGCAAACATCGCTTTTATCTTTCGCTTCCCTTTCATAGGAGCGTAAGATCTCGCCTTGATGATCAAGCGAGCTGGGGATCTTTCTTCTAGGAAGATCGAGAATTATCTTCTCGGGGCTGTCTGGAACTGTCTGAATTGGCCTTGGCTTCTTGAACGCCATAACTCCTCGCTCAATCAAGAAATCATAGCCATAGTGTCCAGTCCTTAAGGGGGGGGGGGGTGCCTGTTGACTGTATAACGATCAAGATCAGCTGCGGGCATCAGCCTTATGCTTTCATAAGGCATCTTTACTCCCGCCCGCTGAATCTTAATGTTGGGCTGAAGCCCCTTGCAGTGACAGGAGTCTTCAACTGTTCTTTAATTCGAGCATTCTTTGGATTTGCACACTCAGCCAAGTACAGCCTGTAGTCTATGCCTTGGTAGCTTCTTGTTGTTGACTAGGGTGGTGGCCACTAGCAGTGGAGACACTCCAAAAAACTCAGCAGCGTCGGAGATTCCGTCCTCATCAAGACCGTTCTCTTCGGTATATCTGTCCAGAGCGGAGAAAGGGCAGAGAAACTCTTGAGCAAAGGCCCGTTGTACTTTTTGCAGTGCAGTCTTTCCCGTAGTCACTGGCAGCAAATGATGCTCGGCCGCGTGTGATTGCACATACCCAATAAGGCGGGCCAAGGCAAAGCGCTGACTGACCCTACGTGAACTCCCGACGGAAACTGAGGTTTCAGCAAGGCCTCTACCGTTAACAAAGCCACCTGTGTAAAGCTGCTTGCCTGACGACGTGAGTGGCAGACTTACGTTTAACCTTTCACTTAACCATTCATCAGAAATGGGCAAATCACCTAGGCTCATTTCAGCTCGCACACAGTGCGCTAGCCGGCTACCACGCTCCCAAGGAAGCTCGGTTTCAAGTGCAGCGACTTCATGACACTTGGCCCATTCTAGATCAATCGTTAAGGGTGATCTCATAATCGCATCCATTGCATCCCTTGCGTCAGAGAGTTCACGTTCTGGCTGAGCAACCGCAATCACCTCCTCCATCGCAACCGTGCCAGCCTCGCTCGCAAATGATGCCGCTAATTCTAGCCAAGTAGCTGGTGCGTCACCAGGATCAATGCCTGCCAATGCTTGCCACTTGCACTGTCCAGATAGCGAAGGATTTGCGCGCTCTTCCTCTAGTTCGGCTCTAAGATCGGCAATCAGCCGATTAAGAGGTGCGATACTTGCAATTCGTTCATCTACTTGGCAAACAAAAGAATCCACTGCCGATTCAAAGTCAAGAACTGGAATCTCGAGAAGTGCGTCACGCATATAACGGATGGCGCATACGTCTCGGATGCTGTCATGGCTGAGACGGAGCTGAATATATTCACCATCGCTTGCGAACTCCAAGGCAGGCCAGGCAAACCCACCACCAATTGAAGCCATAGAGTGCGCTTGCTTCCAAGTATGCGAGCTTGCTCTAGTGTCAGTCTCCCATCTCAGACGCCACCAGTTTGTTAGTAGCCATACAGCAATAGGAGCCACTGCTACGTTAATATGATCGCGAGTAGTGCGAGCTATAGTGTCATCTACCTGTGTTAAGACTTCGGTTGTCGCTCCAGCTTGAATTCTAAGCGAAGCAAGTGTTGCCCTAGCCAGTTCATCCCCATCGTTCGGGGCCAGCCATGATTCAATTATGAACTCAAGCTGTGGCATTGACTTAATCCTTCCACGCGTTAGTGATTAGATCGTGCAGTGGATCGCTTTTTCTGATGGGGTAACCATGATAGCGACCTTCGATTGAACCGCCAAGCATGGCCTCGAACACTTGCCCATCGGCAACAGCCCACATTTGCTTAGGAAAGCCGCTAACCTCAGCGACACTGATTATTCCTCGATCAATTGCCGCAGCAAATATCTCATTGGCCTTGGCAATTTTAAAGATACCGGCTTCATCACAGAGAGTCTTGTCGATCCTTGGGGCACTGGGAGGGGTGAGGCGAAAATCGCCAGGATTTCTCTTGTGATGTGGGCTGCCTTCATATGCAGCCCGGCTCTTCAGAAACTCCTTCTCCTGTTCTGTGAGACGTGAGTCACGCAGCACGCGCCGGGTCTCACGCCTTTCTTATTGCGCACGCTTACCCATAATTGTCACCGCGAACTAAAATCAATCTGCTTAGCAACTATCCATTCAGATAGCTCGTTCTTATGACGAGTATTGGCCGAGAGCATCATCCTGTTTTGTCGTAACGTTGGAATTCTTGTCTTACTGGATACTATAGCACAGATGCAAGTTCGTGGGTGTCAAAGTGTCGCAAAAGAGGCGATGGGGTATTGAGTGTTCTCGTCGTGCCAATAGGGTAAGTTTCTACAAACTATTATAGAGAACCTTTGCAGCGAAAGATTTTGTCGCACGTGAAGCGGTGGCTGAGTGTAGTCATTGTCAATTTATTCGGCCCAACTAGTCATTAGACGGTTCCGAGAACCACGCTCCAGTCACCTGTCCTTTCCGTGAACCACAGGTGCACCCCGAACATCAGCACGGCCAGAACACAGTCAGCCCACAGATTATCCACCCCACTCACAAAGAGCTTGCCCCTGGTTCTCGGACCCGTGAACCACCTGTATCCCGGACTACCGCTAAGGGGCACGTCTGCGGTTTCGCGGCTCGCGCGGATCTCCAGGCCCGCCTAAATCTCACGGCCACGCTCTGCCAAGGGTTCAGAGACGGCCAGACCGAGGCTTCACACCCCCCCCCCCATCCCAGACTGACCCTTGTCATTGGTATCGGGCCGCCCTGATCCCTCCTCCCCCCACCACCGAAGCCGGCGACCCCACCGCCCCCCAGCCCCCCTGGCGCCAGCAGCTGCGTATCGCCCTCGCGGCCCTGCCCGCCGCCCGCAGCCGCGCCCTGCGCACCCTTGAGCCCGCCGCCGCCGCCAGGCTCCAGCCAGCCCACCCCACCGACGCGCTCCCCCTGCTGGATCTGGCCAGCAACGACTACCTCGGCCTCAGTCGCCACCCCGGCGTGCTCGCGGCCGCCGCGGCCGAACTGGCCGCCAGTGGCCTGGGGGCCGGCGCCTCCCGCCTGGTCACCGGCAGCCGGCCCATCCACCAGCAGCTGGAGGCCGCCCTGGCCGCCTGGCTCGGCCGCGAGCGGGTGCTGCTCTTTCCCAGCGGCTTCCAGGCCAACCTCGCCGCCGTGTCGGCCCTGGCGGATCGCCACACCCTGGTGCTGGCCGATCGGCTCATCCACCACTCCCTGCTGGTGGGCGTGCGCGCCAGCGGGGCCGGCCTGCAGCGCTTCGCCCACAACGACGCCGCAGACCTGGAACGCCGCCTGCTCGCCGCCCGGCGCGAGCGGCCCGATGGCCGGCTGCTGGTGCTGTGCGAAAGCCTCTACAGCATGGAGGGCACCAGCGCGCCCGTCGCCGCCCTGGCGGCCCTCTGCCTCCGTCATGACGCGCCCCTGCTGGTGGATGAGGCCCATGCCCTCGGCGTGTTCGGCCCCGGCGGCCGCGGCCTCGCCCATGGCGTCGGCTCCGTGGCGATCGTGAGCGGCACCTTCGGCAAGGCCTTCGGCAGCGGCGGCGCCTTCCTCGCCACCGACGCCCTCGTGGGCGACTGGCTGCTGCAGAGCAGCGGCGCCTTCCGCTACACCACCGCCCTCGCCCCGCCGCTGGCGGCGGGCGCCCTGGCGGCCCTCGTTCACCTGCAGGCCACGCCGTCGGTGGGCCTGGCCCTGGCGGAACGGGCCGCCCGCTGGCGCGACGCCATCGAAGCCGCCGGCTGGCCCCGGCCCCCCGGCGACGGGCCGATCCTGCCGCTGCTGCTCGGCGCCAACGCCGAGGCCCTCGCTGCCCAGCAACGGCTGGAGGCGGCCGGCCTGCTCACCGTGGCGATCCGGCCCCCCACCGTGCCGGAGGGCACCGCCAGGCTGCGGCTGGTGCTGCGCCAGGATCTCCCCACCGGCTCCCTCGAGCGGCTGCTGGCCGCGCTCGGGCCCGGTCCCCTCGCCCCCCGCCATGCCCTCGCCCCCTGAGGCCGCCCCGGTTTCGTCCCTGCAGGTGATCGCCATGCACGGCTGGGCCGGCGACGGCCTGGGCTGGGACCTGCTGCGCCAGGCCCTCGCCGCGCCGGACTGGCACTGGCAGTGCGGCGAACGGGGCTACGGCGGCCGCACCCCCGAACGGCCCCAGTGGGCCCCCGGCGGCCGGCGGCTGCTGATCGGCCATTCGATGGGCCCCCACCTGCTGGCCCCCTCGCTGCTGGAGCAGGCCGAGGCCGTGGTGCTGCTGGCCAGCTTCGCCCGCTTCCTGCCGCCGGGCCGCGAGGGCCGCCGGCTGCAGACCGCCCTCGCCGGCATGGCGGCCCAGCTCGCCGAAGGGCCAGACGAGTCCGACACGGCCCGCCGCGCCCAGCGGATGCTGCAGGCCTTCCTGGAGAAGGCGGCCTTCCCGGATCCGCCCGAGCTCCTGCCCCACGGCCCCGCCAGCCAGCCGGTGGGGCCCGAGGGCCGGCGGCGGCTGCGCGACGACCTGGAGCGTCTGGCGGCCTGCGCCGATCTGCCGCCCGGCTTTCCCGAGGACGTGCCGGTGCTGATCGTGGAGGCCGGCGCCGATCGGATCGTGGGGCCCGAGGCCCGCGCCCTGCTGCGCGAGCGCCTGCCCCACGCCGAGGTGCTCCACTTCGAGGGGGCGGGCCACTGCCTGCTGCAGGCGCCCCTGCCGAGCGAGCTGCGCCGCTGGATCACGGGCACCCTCGGCCCATGACCGCCTTCCCCCTGCAGGTGGCCGGGGCCTTCGGCCGCCATGCCGCCGACTACGAGGGCCAGGCCGGCCTGCAGCGGGGCATCGCCTGGCGGCTCGCCCGCCTCTGCCGCGAGCTGCCGGCCCCACCGCCCGACGCCCCCCGGGCCGACCTGGGCGCCGGCAGCGGCCTGCTCAGCCGCGCCCTGCTGCACCACTGCCCCGGCCTCGCCGGCCGTCCCCTGCTGCAGCTCGATCTCTGCCCCGAGCTGCTGGCCCGCAATCCCCTCGCCACCGCCGGCGGCCCGGCTCCGCTGGTGTGGGACCTCAACGGCGGCCTGCCCGCGGCCCTGGAGCCGGCGGGGCTGCTGGTGTCGAGCTTCGCGCTGCAGTGGCTGGAGGCGCCGGCCCGGGAACTGGAGCGCTGGGGCCGGGCCCTGGCCCCCGGCGGCTGGCTGGCGCTGGCGGTGCCCGTGCGCGGCAGCTTTCCCCAGTGGCGCCAGGCCGCCGCCGCGGCCGGGGTGCCCTGCACCGCGCTGGAGCTGCCCGACGCCGACGCGCTGATCGGCGCCCTGGGCCGCGCCGGCCTGGCCACCACCCTCCAGCAACGGCTGCGCTTCAGCCGCCCGGCCGGCAACGGCCTGGCCACCCTGCGGCGCCTGCGCGATCTGGGCGCGGGCAGCAGCCGCACCGCGCCGCTGAGGCCCGCCCAGCTGCGCCGCCTGCTGCGCCACTGGCCCTCCGGTGCGGCAATCTCGTGGGACGTGCTGCTGCTGGTGGGCCGGAGGATCGCATGAGGCTGGTGGTCTGCGGCACCGACACCGACGTGGGCAAGACGGTGGTGAGCGCGTTGCTGGTGCAGGGGCTGGGGGCGCAGTACTGGAAACCGGTGCAGAGCGGGATGCAGGGGGGCGGCGACACGGGCCGGGTCCAGCAGCTGCTGGGGCTGCCGCCGGAGCGGGTGCTGCCTGAGGCCTACCGGCTCACGGCCCCGGTCTCCCCCCACTGGTCGGCCGAGCGGGATGGGGTTTCGATCGATCCGGCCCGGCTGGCCCTGCCGGCCGGGGACGGCCCCCTGGTGGTGGAGACGGCCGGCGGGCTGCTGGTGCCCCTGCGGCGCAACTGGCTGCAGATCGAGCAGATCGCCGCCTGGGGCCTGCCGGTGCTGCTGGTGGCCCGCAGCGGCCTGGGCACCCTCAACCACACCCTGCTCTCCCTCGAGGCCCTCTCCCGGCGTTCGATCCCCGTGCTCGGGCTGGTGCTCAACGGCGACCCCCACCCCGACAATCCCCGCACCCTGGAAGCCCTCGGCGGCGTGCCGGTGCTGGCGGAGCTGCCGCCCCTGGATCCCCTCGACCGGGAAGGTCTGGAGCGGCAATGGCAGCGCAGTGGCCTGGCCCGTAGCCTGCAGCCATGAGCCGCAAGCATCTGCTCGTGACAGCTGCGGTGGCCGCGCTCTGTGCGGGCATCCTGGTGCTGTTCACCGACATCGAGACCAGCGTCACCCGCTGGGTGAACTGCGGGCCGATCGCCACCGGGGGCGAGCGCCGTTCGGAGGTCTGCCGCTGAATCGCCCCGGCTGGCATCCCCACCTCTGGCACCCCTTCACCCAGGTGGCCACCGCCGACCCGCCCCTGCGGGTGGTGCGCGGCGAAGGCGCCCTGCTCGAACTGGAGGACGGCCGCCAACTGATCGACGCCATCAGCAGCTGGTGGGTGACCCTGCACGGCCACGGCGAGCCCGCCATCGCCGAGGCCCTGGCCCGCCAGGCCCGCACCCTGGAGCAGGTGGGCTTCTCCGATTTCCGCCACCCGGCCGCCGAGCAGCTGGCCGAGCGCCTGGCCGCCTGCAGCGGGCTGGAGCGGCTGTTCTTCTCCGACAACGGCTCCACGGCGGTGGAGGTGGCCCTCAAGATCGCCTGGCAGTGGTGGCGCAACCGGGGCGAACCGCGCCGGCAGTTGATCGCCTTCGACGGGGCCTATCACGGCGACACCTTCGGCGCCATGGCCGTGGGGGAGCGCTCCCTGTTCTCCGAGGCGTTCGAGCCGCTGCTGTTCGCCGTGGCCCGGGCCCCCTGGCCCGCCACCTGGTGGGGCGACGACGGGGTGGAGGCGCGGGAGGCCGCGGCCCTGGAGCGGCTGGAGCAGCTGCTGGACACGCCCACCGCGGCGGTGATCCTCGAGCCGCTGCTGCAGGGGGCCGGCGGCATGGCCCTGGTGCGGGAGGAGTTCCTGCGCAAGGTGGAGGCACTGGTGCGCGCCAGCGGTGCCCTGCTGATCGCCGACGAAGTCATGACCGGCTTCGGCCGCAGCGGCCACCTGTTCGCCTGCCAGCGGGCCGGCATCCACCCCGACCTGATGGCCCTCTCCAAGGGGCTCACCGGCGGCTTCCTGCCCATGGGCGTCACCCTGGCCCGGGAGGCCATCTTCGAGGGCTTCATCGGCACCACCCCCGGCCTGACCCTCTTCCACGGCCACAGCTTCACCGCCAACCCGCTGGGATGCGCCGCCGCCCTGGCCAGCCTTGATCTGCTGCAGGAGCGCCCGGAGCGCCACCAGGGGTTCGAGGCGCGCCACCGCCCCCACCTGGAGGCCCTGGCGCGCCACCCCCTGGTGCGGCGGCCCCGGCTGCTGGGCAGCGTCGCCGCCTTCGAGGTGGCCACCGACGCCCCCGGCTACCTCAATCCCGTCGGCCAGCGGCTGCAACGCCAGGCTCTGGCCCGGGGGGTGTTCCTGCGGCCCCTGGGGCAGGTGGTCTACCTGCTGCCGCCGCTGTGCCTCGACGACGACCAGCTGGCCCGCTGCTACGCAGTGATCGAGGAAGGCCTCTCGAGCCTCTGAGCGGCGGGCGGATCCTGGCTGAGAGCGCGGGGGCTCAGGGGCCCGCCAGGATCGCCGCCTCCACATCGGCCCGCGACAGCCCATAGGGGAACTGGCGCGCCGTGGTGCGGCCCTCCTGGTGCCAGCTCACCCGCAGCTCCTCCACCTCCATCGCGATCCGGGCGCTCCACTCGGGGCGGTGCAGGTCCCAGTGGGCGACGTTGGTGCGCGACTGGGCGGCCCCAAGCTGGCGCAGCCAGGCCTCCAGGGCGGGCAGGGGGTGGTTGTAGAGGGGGGTGGGCGCAGGGGGCAGCAGGGTCACGGTCGGATCGGCAGGGGCTGGCTGGGGCTGGCTGGGGAGGCGTCGGGTGAAAGCGGAACCCCGGCGACCGGTGGGGGGGCGTTGGGCAGGGAGGCCGGTGGCATCGGGGCCGAAGACGTCTCGAGGTCGACCCACCAGCTGGGCGAAGCCATCATTTCGGCGCCCCGCGCCCAGGCCACACCCAGCCCCAGCACCAGGCTGAGTACCAGGGCCAGGGCCAGCAGCAGCAGGGCGAACCATTCACCGCCCGACAAGGCCCGGCGCACCGACACCGGCCGGACGACGGCCACGGACGGGGGGCGCAGGGCCGGGGTCGGCAGGGCGCTCTGCA
Source organism: Synechococcus sp. UW140 (assembly GCA_943372935.1). Taxonomy (GTDB): domain Bacteria; phylum Cyanobacteriota; class Cyanobacteriia; order PCC-6307; family Cyanobiaceae; genus Cyanobium. Next base: position 42,397 of record CALSAP010000002.1, on the reverse strand, counting down.
GCAGGGCGGCGTCGTAGAGCCTTCGGGCGGCCGGGTCGCTGAGCACGGCGTAGGCCTGACGCAGCTGCCGGAAGGCCGCCTCGGCCTCGCTCGCCGGCAGGGCGGTGGTGTCGGGGTGGTAGCGCTTGCTGAGGCCCCGGAACGCCTGGCGCAGCTCCTGATCGGTGGCGGTGGGCTGCAGCTGCAGCACCTGGTAGTGGGTGGGGGTGGAGGGCTTGGCTGTGGAGGACATGGTCCCTGAGGCGGCGGTGGCAGCCTGCCCGGCGTGAGGGATCCTAGGGAGAAGCACCACTGCCGTAGCGGATGGCCGCCAGCCCCGACCCCAGCGCCCCCCCCGATGCCGGCCTCTGGCAGGCGCTGGGCTGGACGCCCACCGATGACCAGCTGGCGACGCTGGTGGCCCTGCAGGTGCAGCTGCGGCTCTGGAACGGCCGGGTCAACCTCACCCGGCTGGTGGAGGGCGACGATTTCTGGATCGCCCAGGTGTTCGACAGCCTCTGGCCCTGGGTGCCCCTGCTGAACGCCCCCGGCGGCGTTGCCGACGGCCTGGAGCTGATCGATGTGGGCACCGGCGGCGGCTTCCCCGGCCTGGCCCTGGCGATCGCCCTGCCCACAGCCCGGATCACCCTGGTGGATTCGGTGGGTCGCAAGCTGGAGGCGGTGCGGGCCATGGCCCGCAGCCTGGGGTTGGAGGAGGGGCGGCTGCGCCTGCGCTGCGAACGGGTCGAGCGCACCGGTCGTTCCCGCGACTGCCGCGGGCGCTTCGATCGCGCCATGGCCCGCGCCGTGGCCAGCGCGCCGGTGGTGGCCGAGTACCTGGTGCCCCTGCTGAAGCCCGACGGCCTGGCCCTGCTCTACCGGGGCCAGTGGGGTGCCGACGACCAGCGGGATCTGGAAGCGGCCGTGGGGGTGCTGCGGGCGTCGGTGGATCCAGTGCAGCGCCGCGACCTGCCGGCGGGCAGGGGCGTGCGGCACGGCCTCTGGCTGCGGCCGGCCGGCCCTTGCCCGGCCGCCTACCCCCGGGCCGTGGGGGTGCCCCAGAAAACTCCGATCGCGCCGGGGTCCCAGGCCAGCACGCCAGGCGCCTAGACCACCTGCAGCCGCTTGACGGCCTCACCGCCCAGCCGCTGCCGCAGACGCCGCAGCAGGTCGGGGATCTCGGCGGCCCAGGGGCTGGCCTGCAGCACCGCCCGCAGCTCGGCCTCGCTCACCGTGCCATCGAGGGCCTCGGCGTTCTCCCCCGGGAACCAGTGCCCCCCCTGGCCCAGCAGGCCGTAGCGGGCGCGGCCGTAGGCCTCCAGATCCCAGGCCTCCAGCAGGTTGTGCAGCCAGAGCAGCACCGGCATGTTGATGCGGCCTGGGGTGTCCTCCCAGGCCGGCAGACCCCGGTCCCAGCTGGCCAGCCAGTCGTCGCCGAGGGCCCGGCGGCGGGCCTCCTCGAGACGGGCCAGGATCGGCGGCAGCAGCTCCCCGGCCCGGGGCAGCAGCGCCACCGCCTCCAGGTGCAGGTCCAGATCCTGGGGGCCAGCGGCGCCGACGCTGATCGTGTGGATGCCGGGCGCTGAGAGGCAGAACAGGTCGTTGAAGACGATCGGATGCAGCGGCGCGCAGAGCTCGCACAGACGCAGGGAGGGGCTGTGCAGGTGGCCCCCCTTGTCGGTGGGGCTGATCACGAACACCCCCATGTCGTGGGCGGTGGCGGCCTCGATCGCGGGCCGGTTGTCCTGGCGGATGAAGTACCAGTGCAGGTTGATGTAATCGAACTGGTCGCTCTCGATCGCCTCCAGGATCAGGGGCAGTGGCGCATGGGTGGAGAAGCCCACGTGGCCGATCCGGCCCTCCTGCTGCCAGCGGCGGGCCACGTCACGGCAACCACCGGGGCGCAGGGTCTGATCGAGCAGTTCCGGGGTGTTGAGGCCGTGGATGGCCAGCAGGTCGACCCGGCCCCCACCCCCATCCGGGCCCCCCTCGCCGTCCAGGCCCAGCCGCTCGAAGCTGGTGCGCAGGTCGGCCTCGAAGGCGGCCGGATCGGCGCTGGGGGGGACTTTGGTCTGCAGGAGGCGCCGGGGATCCGGCAGCCGCGGCAGCAGCCAACCCAGCTGCCGCTCGGAGGTGCCGTAGTGGCGGGCGGTTTCGATGTGATGCAGGCCCGCGGCGATGGCGGCCCGGAGGGTGGCCTCCAGCCGGTCCTGGCTCTCGGCCTCCACCGCCTCGGGCGGCAGATCGCTCCAGCTCTGCTGAAAGCGCATGCCCCCCAGGGAGAGCACCGGCATGGCCAGCCGCGTGCGGCCGAAACGCCGGCTGGGGATGGTCACGGCGCTGGCGAGGTGGAGCGGGGCAAAGTGCGGCGGCGGCGGCCCTGGGAGGGCAGCCCCAGGGGCTGGATCTCCTGCTCGTCGAGCTGGGCCCTCAGGGTCGGCAGCTGCTCATAGGCCACCCAGTGGATGCAGTCCACGGGGCAGGTGTCGATCGCTTCCTGGATCCGTTCGGTGCTGTCCCCGTCCTGGCGCAGGGCCCGGGAGCGGCCCCAGTCGGGCTCCACCACGAAGGTGTTGCCGGCCACGTGGGCGCAATAACGGCATCCGATGCAGACGGCCTCGTCCACCCAGACGGCCTGCTGGCGCAGGGCACCGCCGAGGACCGGCTCCAGCCCTGACGCCTCCGACTCCGGGGCCGCCGCGGTGCGAAAGGCCAGGGAGGGATCGAGGCCGGCGGAGGGGCCCGTTGTGCTCACGGGGTCAGGCGTCCCAGCGGGTCACCACCAGTTCGATGCTGCCGTCGAGGTGGCTGGTCTGTTCGCTCACCTGGAAGCCCTCCTCGGCGGTGCTGGCCAGGATGCTGCGCAGGGCGTAGCGCTGGGTGAGCTTGGCCAGGAAACGCTCCACCGGGATGGGCTGCTTCCAGAGTTCCAGGTCGGTGACCAGCTCGTAGCTGCCACTTTCGGCGTTGAGGCGGAAACCGATGTCCACCCCATCGGCCTGGGGAATGGCCAGGTCAGCGGTCACCGTCTGGCCGCGGTAGCCCCGCACCTGGCAGGAGCCTTCGGCGGGCGGGTGGCCCAGGTCACGCAGGGCTTCCACCAGGGCCTGGCGATCGCGCAGCTCGGTTTTGACGGTGCTGAAGTGCGACATGGGTCGTAAGGAGAGAAGGGGCTGTGGCTCAGGGGCCGTGGTGCTGGACGACCACCTGGGGGTCCTGGAGATCGAGGGGTTGGGCCTGGAACGCTTCCGAGGTGCTAAGGCGTTGCTGGACGCTGCCCAGCCTGGCCTCGATCCGCTCCGTGAGCTCGGAACAACCCTCGCCCTGCACACCTTCCACGAGTTCCTCAACCCGTCCGTCAGGACGAATGCGGAAGCGGATGGAGCGTTGGGCCATCCCGGATGGGTTGCACAGGTGAGAACGGGATCTTAACCGTGATTTCGGGTGGCCGCGGCGGCTGGTAAGGCCGCGGCGGCAGGGCCGCTCAACTGATCAGGCCCTCGTCCACCAGGGTCTGGAGCCGTTCGAGCACCTCGGGCTGCTCCAGCTGCTCCAGGGCCATCCGGGCTTCATCGCGGACGGTGGAATCACCGTCGTGCAGCATCGTGTGCAGCAACGCTTCCACCACGTCCCGCTGGCGCGGTTCCACCAGATCGGTGTAGAGGCGCCCCAGCGACCAGGCACTGTTGCTGCGCACGGCCGGTTCGCTGTCGATGCGCAGGGTCAGGAGCAGCTGGGCGGCAGCGGGGTCGGCCTTGGCCACGCCGGTGGCACCGGCATCGGCCAGGGAACTGGCGGCCCACAGGCGCACGGCCGAGATGTCCATCTCCAGGGCCCGGATCAGCGGGTTGAGCACGGGGGCCTCGGGGTAATTGCCCAGGCTCCAGGCCACGGCCTTGCGCACATAGCCGTTGTCGTCGGCCCCCAGCAGGCCCAGCAGGGGCTCCACCGCCAGGGGGTGGGGGTTGCGCCCCAGGGCGTAGACGGCGCTCATGCGCACGATCGGACAGCCGGCCTTGAGCAACGGCAGCAGCAGCGGAATGGCCCGGGGGTCCCGGTGCTCGCAGAAGATGCGCAGCCCCTGCAGCCGCTCCTCACGCCCTCCCTTCAGCAGTTCGATGCCGAGGTCACACTCGGCGGCCACATCGGAGCTGGAGGGGGCAACGCTGTCGATTTCATCGAGCGGATCGCCCAGCAGCTCCTGCGCCAGCTCCCGTGCCAGCACCTCCGGATCGAGGGCCAGCTCATGGGTGGTTTCGGGAAAGGGCAGGCCGTCTTCCGGCATGGAGCCATCCAGGTGCAGGCATCGTAAAAGCAGGACGGCTGCCGCTTCAGCCCATGGGTACGGGATCAGCCCAGCGGGGCGGGGGCGGCCATGTCGCCGGGCAGCCAGATGCGGGCGCTGACCGCGAACAGGGCCAGGCCGAACAGCAGCACGATGGCGACCGGCAACAGCGTGGAGCGCAGGAAAGACATGGGGGAGCCGATTTGTGGGATTCATTGTGGCTCGATCCCGAGGACGAGGGCGAGAGCTGCGGCTGGCACCCCCACTAAGGTGCGCAGCACGCACAACCGCGACTTCCATGGAAGAGCCGGCCCATCCCCGATCAGAGCCGGGCGGGTGGAGGCGTCTGGGGGCGATGAGTGCCCTCGGCTTTTCCAGCGGTGCTCCCAACGGCGGCCTCGGCGAGATCCTGCCGATCTGGCTGGCCACCCAAGGGGTGCCGGTGGAACTGATCGGCTTGCTACCGCTGGCCGGGCTGCCCTACGTGATCAAGTTCCTGTGGGCCCCGCTGCTGGAGCGTTGGCCGATCCCCTGGCCAGACCGCCGACGCGGCTGGATCGCCCTGCTGCAGGTGATTATGGCGCTGATGATCGCGGCCATGGGCCTGCTGCGTCCCAGCACGGACTCACAAACGCTGCTGATGATCGGGGTGGTAGCCCTAGTGATCGCGGTGCTGAGCGCCAGCCAGGACATCGTCATCGACGCCTACCGCACCGACTTGCTCCCGGATCAGGAACGCGGTGCAGGGGCAGCCGCCAGCTCGTTGGGCTGGCGCGGCGGCGCCCTGGTACTCGGCGGCGGCGCCCTGCTGATCGCCGGCAGCGCCAACTACCCGCTGGCTTTTCTGGCGGCCGGGGGTCTGATGCTTCTGCTGGTCCCCGGCACCCTGGCCGCGCCGAAGCTGCCCCCTCTGCGCGAACCGGTGCACAACCTTCGCCAGGCGGTGATCGGCCCGGTGCGCGAGTTCCTCGGCCGCACGGGGGGGCGCAGGGCCATCCAGCTCCTGGCATTGGTGCTGCTCTACCGCCTACCCGATGGCCTGCTGGCGCCGATGAGCGGCCCCTTCCTGGTGGCGGAGGGGCTCAAGGAGGGACAGATCGGCCTTATCAAGTCGGCCTTGGGCATCCTTGCGACGATGGTTGGGGTGATCGTGGGCGGGGTGCTGTTCAGTCGACTGGGCATGAACCGCAGTCTCTGGGTGTTCGGTCTTGCCGGAGCGGCCGGCAACCTCGCCTACTGGCTGGTGGCCCGCGGCACCGTGTCACTGGAGGGCGTTGCCGCCGCGGTGCTGATGGAGAACTTCTCGAGCGGCCTGGTAGGCACCGCGTTCGTGGCCCTGCTGATGAGCCTGTGCAACCCGCGCTACTCCGCGACCCAGTACGCGGTGTTTTCCGGGGTCTACGCGATCAGCAGCAAGGTCTTTGCCGCATCGTCTGGACTGCTTGTGAAGCTGGCGGGGTGGGAGCACTTCTTCCTTCTCACCGCCGCCGCAGCTGTTCCGTCCTTCCTGCTGATGGTGCAACTCACCCCCTGGAACGGCCAGGGCGCCCGCGGGGCCTACAGCGCCGAGCGGGACGGCGGCTGAGGGCCGTGCCCGGGGGCCTCCCTAACCGGATCCGGGCGCAAGGAACCGCCGCAGCAGCAGCAGGTACCCGGGGAAGCCCTCCACGGCGTTGTGCCCCTCCACCGGCAGCACCACCATGGAGGCCACCCCGGGCCGGAAGCTGGCGAGCAGGGCGTTGCTGTTGGCGCGGGGGATCACCTCATCGGATTCGGCGGCGATCAGCAGGGTGGGCGCCCCGATCCGGGGAGCCGCCGCGGAGGAGCGGTACTTGTCCTGGAGCAGCAGCCCCACCGGCACCAGGGGATAGTGGCGGGCCGCCACCGCCTCGATGCTGTCGAACGGCGTCACCAGCACCAGCCGGTCGACGGGCCGATGGGCCGCCAGGTGCACCGCCACGGCGCTGCCCAGGCTGCGGCCGACCACGGCTATCTGCCCGTGGTCGGACCGCACCCGGTCGAACAGGGCCAGAGCATCGGCGAACAGGCCTGTCTCGGAGGGCTGGCCGCTGCTGCCGCCGTAGCCCCGGTAGTGCAGCAGGTAGAGGCTGTGCTCCGGAAAGGCGGCCTCCAGCAGGGGCAACTGGCCCGCCACGGCCTCGGCATTGCCGCCGAAATAGATCAGCGCCTTCGGGCCGGGGCGGCGGCGGACCGTCACCAGCACCCGGGCTTCTGGCGGGCCGCCCGCCATGGGCAGGGCCAGCAGCTCGCCGGGCGCATCGGCGGAGTGGGGCTGGGGGAAGTACAGCAGGGAGCGCTGGCGCAGGAACAGCAGGCCGCACAGGGCCCCGTAGACCAGGGCGCCGGCCAGGAGGACCGTCAGGGCCGGGAGTGCGCGGGGCGGGACCGAGATGCCCTTCACCCCGCCGGTGCGGTGAGGAGCCGGCGGCGCAGCTGGCCGCAGGCCGCATCCTGATCAAGGCCGCGGCTGGCCCGCACACTCACGGCGATGTGGCGCCGCTCCAGCTGGGCGCGGAAGGCCTCCACCGCCTCCGGGGCGGGGCGCCGGAAATCCTCCTCGGCGATCGGGTTGTAGGCGATCAGGTTGACGTGGCTCTGGAAGCCCCGCAGCAGGCGGGCAAGGGCGTCGGCCTGGCGGGGATGGTCGTTGAGGCCCCCCAGCAGGATGTATTCGAAACTCACGCGCCTGCCGGTGAGCGCCACGTAGTGGCGGCAGTCGTCGAGCAGGGCCTCCAGCGGGTAGGCATGGGCGGTGGGGATCAGCTCCTCCCGCAGGCGCTGGTCGGGAGCATGAAGACTCACGGCCAGGGTGAACTGGGCCCGGCCCAGCCGCTCCAGGGCGCGCTCGGCCAGGGTGGGCAGGCTGCGGGGCACCCCCACCGTGCTGACGGTGATCTGCCGCTGGGCCATGCCCAGATCGCCGCAGAGACAGGCGATGGCTTCGAGCACCGCTTCGGTGTTCAGCAGGGGTTCGCCCATGCCCATGAACACCACGTGGCTGGGGCGGCGGTCCATCGCCTCCCGCACACTCAGCACCTGATCGACGATCTCGTGCACCGCAAGGGAGCGCTGCAGCCCCCCCTTGCCGGTGGCGCAGAAGCGGCAGCCCATGGGGCAGCCCACCTGGCTGCTGACGCACACCGTGAGCCGGTCGCCGCTGGGGATGCCCACGGTCTCGATGCTGAGGCCGTCGGCGGTGCCCAGCAGCAGCTTGGTGGTGCCGTCGCGGGCGTCGCTGCGGTGCAGCAGGGGCGAACGGCCGAGGCCGGTACCGGCGGCCGCCAACTGCTCCCGCCAGGCCTTCGGCAGCACCGTGATCTCCTCGAGGCTGCGGGCTCCCCTGGCGTAGATCCAGTCGTGCAGCTGCTTGCCACGGAAAGTGGGCTGGCCCTGCAGGCCCGCCCACTCCTGGAGGGCCGCCAGGCCCATCCCCAGCAGGGGAACGGGCTCTGCCATCAGGGCCAGATCAGCAGGCCGTGACCCAGCTTCCACTCCACCGCCACCAGGGCGATGAAGCCGAGCATGGCCAGCCGGCCATTGAAGCGCTCGGTGTGGGTGTGGAAGCCGAAGCGCGGCACCCGGCGCACCGGCACCGGGGTGGTGACGGCCGGATCAGTCATCGCTGAGCAGTCCCTCCTCCTGCAGGCCCTCGAGGGCGGCCGGATCGGCGATCAGCTCCTCTTCGAGGCCCTCATCCGCCGTGGGACGGGCGAAGGCGGCGAAGCCGCTGGCGGCCGCTTCGATGCCATGGCGGCTGCGGGTGGCCTCCAGATCCTCCTCGGAGGGGTCATCCAGCACGGCGGCGGCGACCGCCGGGGCGGGCATCTCGACGGTGTAGTCGGGACGCAGGTTCTGGTTGCGGCGGTAGCCGGCGGCCTCCTCCTCGAGGATGTCGGGGTGGGGTCCGGCCTCGGCGCGCAGCTCCTCTTCGAAGCCACCGAAACCGGTGCCGGCGGGGATCAGGCGACCGATGATCACGTTCTCCTTGAGGCCCCGCAGCCAGTCGCTCTTGCCCTCGATCGCCGCTTCGGTGAGCACCCGGGTGGTCTCCTGGAAGGAGGCCGCCGAGATGAACGAATCGGTGTTGAGGGAGGCCTTGGTGATGCCCAGCAGCACGGGGGTGAACTCGGCCGGAGCGCCGCCGGTGATACCCATGGCGGAATTGACCTGCTCCACCTGACGCAGCTCGATCAGCTCACCGGGCAGCAGGGTGGTGTCACCGGCATCCTCGATGCGGACCTTGCTGGTCATCTGGCGCACGATCACTTCGATGTGCTTGTCGCTGATCGACACCCCCTGCGACTTGTAGACGTTCTGCACTTCCGTGACCATGCGGAACTGCAGCTTGGAGATCGCCTCCTGGGCGGCCTCCATGGTGGGCTTGCGGCTGCGCAGGTCTTCGAAGAAGCACTCCAGCAGCTCGTGGGGGTTGATCGGACCGTCGGTGAGCATCTCACCGGCGCTCACCTGTTGGCCATCGTTGACCATCACGTTGCGGCCGAGAAGAATCGGGTACTCGGTGATGACGTCGTCGGTCTCGATCACCGACACGGTGATCGAATCGTCGTCTTCGCCCTGCTTGATCTGCACGGTGCCGCTCTTGCGGCAGAGCACCGCCGATTCCCGCGGCCGGCGGGCCTCCAGCAGTTCTTCGATACGGGGCAGACCCTGGACGATGTCGCCGGTCTTCTGGCGCTCGAACACCAGCAGGGCAAGGGCATCACCACGCTGCACCAGCTCACCGTCACGGACGTGGAGCACCGAATCGGGCGAGACCATGTACGGCCGGCCCAGGCGAATGGTGAGGGTCTTGCCGTCGATGGCCTCCACCTGGCCGCAGCAGGGGGAGAGCACCCCGTCGGCAAGCACGTCGCCGTCGACGATGCGATCGCCGACGGCCACCTTTGGGGCGGCCCCGCCCAGGTCGAGGCTGCGGGTGTCGTCGGCCCGCTCCACGATCAGGCGCCGGATCGGTTCACCGACGACGGGTTCGGGCAGTTGCACCACGCCGTTCTCCTTGCAGAGGATCTGGGTGGTGGCCACCACATCGCCGCGCTTGACGGCGATGCCGTCCTCCACCTGCAGCTCGGTGTGGGTGGAGCCGTGGCTGGCATCGGAGAGGGTGTCGCGGCGCACCAGCAGGGTTTCCAGGATCACCAGCTGCAGGCGCTCGATGGTCTTGGCCCGCTTGTCGGCGACCACCTCCACATCCACCGTCATCTGGGGGGTGGTGTCGAAGGTTTCCAGGATCAGCTGGGTGCGCAGCAGCTCCACGCCTTCCACCGACTTGATCAGCTCGCCGTCCTTGAAGGTGAGGCGCTGGGTGGCCTTCAGGCCCAGCGAGGGGCCGCCGGTCTGCTTGACGGTGGAGAGTTCGGGCAGGTGGGCGGCATCGGGGATGGCGTATTCCTCGACGGGCCGCAGCAGCAGGGCGCCACCCTCCGGGGTGTCGACCTTCTCGACGAACTTCATCGCCTCGGCCTTGAGGCCAGGGGCGATTTCTTCGCCGGGGTTGACCATCTTGCCGTCTTCGCCGTAGCGGCCGAGCACCTTGGCGTCGGAGACCAGGTGCAGCTCACCGGAGCGCACGATGATCTCCCGAAGGATGTCGTTCTTCTGGGTGACGGTGACGATGCCGGCGGTCTGGCTGAAGATGTCCTTGACGACTTCGGTGCCGGCCTCGATCCACTGGCCGTCCTCGATCATCAGCAAGGAAATGTCCTTGTTGATCTCGTGGGTTTCCTGGGGGATCCACAGCAGGGTGCCGCCCTTGCTCACCTCGAAGCCGTGCTTGGCGGAGCGGGCCTTCTTGATCGAGAGGCCGGGGGCGAACTTCACCATGCCGCCGGTCTGGGTGCGGAAGCGGTCGTCGGTGAGTTCGGCGATCACCTCTCCGGCGCCGATCTTGGTGCCGGGCTGGGTCTTAACCAGGTAGCGGCTGTTGTCCTTGCCCTCCAGGTGCCAGCTTTCGCCGGTGTGGCTGGATTCACCCACCAGCTTGCAGTCCTTGAGGGTGAGGCTGGCGGTGACGATCTGCACTTCGCGGGAGTCGCCGGTGGACTCGCGCAGCCGCACGGCGCCGCCGTACTCGCTCTGCAGACGGCTCTCGGCCAGCACATTGCCGGTGGTCACCGGCTTGTCGGTCTCCACCACCGGCAGGGCGTTGGGCGGCAGGTTGTAGACGTCGCCGCTGAACACCCACAGACGTCCGAGACGCTGGGCTTTGTGGGTGATGTTTCCCTGGCGGTCGGTGACTTCCCGGGGCTGGATCACCTCCTCAAAGCGCACCTGGCCGGCCAGGTCGCAGATGACATCCTTGGTGGCCTTCTCCACGCTCTTCTTCACCGCCGAGCCCGAGGAGATCTGGGCCAGGATGATGTCGTTGGCGACGGGATCGCCATCGGCCACGAAGAGAATCGAGCCGTTGGTGATGTCGATCTTCTGCACTTTGCCCTTGCCCGAAGGCTTGAGGGTGAGGGTGAAATCGGTTTCGGCGAGCTTGGCCTCCACCCCGTGGGGGGTGCGGTGGTCCCGCACCCTGGCCTTGGGGCCGAATTCGACGATCCCGTCCACCAGGGAGCGCACCACGCCGGTTTCGGCCGTGGACACACCACCGGTGTGGAAGGTCCGCATGGTGAGCTGGGTGCCAGGCTCCCCGATGGACTGGGCGGCGATGATGCCCACCGCTTCGCCCAGGTCGACCAGTTCGTTGTGGGCCAGGGCCCAGCCGTAGCACTTGCGGCAGACCGAACGGGAGGCCTCGCAGGTGAGCGGTGAGCGCACCATCACGGTGGCGATCGCCGCTTTCTCGATGGCGGCGGAAAGGGCCGGGTCGATCTCACCATTGCGATCGACGATGACGACGCCGTCGCTGTCAACGACGGGCTGGGCCGCCAGACGACCCACCAGCTTGGTGCCGAAGCGGCCCCGCTCGTCGGCGTTGATGGGGATGAAGCGATGGGTGCCGCAGTCCTCCTCCCGCACGATCACGTCCTGGGCCACGTCCACCAGACGGCGGGTGAGGTAGCCGGAGTCGGCGGTGCGCAGGGCTGTGTCCACCAGGCCCTTGCGGGCGCCGTAGGAGGAGATCACGTACTCGGTGACCGTGAGCCCTTCACGGAAGTTGGTGCGGATCGGCAGGTCGATGATCTCCCCTTGCGGGTTGGCCATCAGGCCGCGCATACCCACCAGCTGGCGCACCTGGGACATGTTCCCCCGGGCGCCGGAGTTGGCCATCATCCACACCGAGTTGAGTGGATCGTTGTCGTTGAAGTTGCGGCGCACCGCCGCCACCAGCCGCTCGTTGGTTTCGGTCCAGGTGTCGATCACCTTGGTGTGGCGCTCCACCTCGGTGATCTCACCGAGCCGGTAACGCTCCTCGGTGGCCGTGATCTGCTCCTCAGCCTCTTCCAGCAGAACCGCCTTGTCGCCGGGGATGCGCAGGTCGTCGACCGAGATCGACACCGCCGCCTGGGTGGCGTAGTGGAAACCCAGATCCTTCAGCTCATCGGCCATCGCAGCGGTGGCCGCGGTGCCGTGGTGCTTGTAGGCCCAGGAGACCAGGTTGCGCAGCGCCTTCTTGTCGATGATCCGGTTGCGGAACGGCGGCGCCTGCTTGCTCAGGGCGGAGGCCGCGAGTTCGGCGGCGGCGGTGGCAGCGGCCAGTTCGGCGGCGGCCTTGGCGCTCTTCTTGCTGATCTTCTTGGCGGGGGTGGCGGTCATGGCAGCGCGCGTTGGAAAAGGCTGGAGGGGGGCGGAAGACACGGGGCGCGGGGCTCGGCCCGGCCGGTGGAACTCAGGTGGCGGCCACGGCGTCGATGATGGTGTGGTTGATCACAACCCGACCCACGGTGGTCAGCAGGTAACGGCTGATCAGGGCGCCGTCCTCATCGAAGCGGTCGCGGCGGAACTTCCACTGCTCGAAGCGGGTGCCGTCCGAGAGGGTGCCCTGCTGGACGGGCTCGTTGTCCTCATCGTCGCTTTCGACCTCACCGTTGAAGCGCACCCAGACCCAGTCGTGCAAGGTGAGGTGCTTCTCCTCAAAGGCGGCAATCACGTCCTCGAGATCGGCGAAGGTGCGCGAGCGGTCGCCGAAGGCGGGCTGCACCTTTTCCCGATCGACGGCGGTGAGGTAGTAGGCGCCCAGCACCATGTCCTGGGACGGGGTGATGATCGGCTCGCCGGTGGCGGGAGAGAGCACGTTGTTGCTGGCCAGCATCAGCATGCGGGCCTCGGTCTGGGCCTCGATCGCCAGGGGCACGTGCACGGCCATCTGGTCACCGTCGAAGTCGGCGTTGAAGGCGGGGCAGACCAGGGGATGGAGCTGGATCGCCCGGCCATCCACCAGTTTGGGTTCGAAGGCCTGGATACCCAGACGGTGCAGGGTCGGGGCCCGGTTGAGCAGGATCGGGTGCCCTTCGATCACTTCCTGCAGCACCTGCATCACCTCGTCGTCGGCCCGCTGAATCAGCTTCTTGGCCGCCTTGATGTTGTTGACGATGTTCTGGCGGATGAGGCGATGGATCACGAACGGCTGGAACAGCTCGATCGCCATCTCCTTGGGCAGGCCGCACTGGTGCATCTTGAGCTTGGGGCCCACCACGATCACGGAACGGCCGGAGTAGTCGACCCGTTTGCCGAGCAGGTTCTGGCGGAAGCGGCCCTGCTTGCCCTCGATGATGTCGCTGAGCGATTTGAGGGCCCGGTTGTTGGCCCCCACCACGGTGCGGCCACGGCGGCCGTTGTCGATCAGGGCATCGACGGCCTCCTGCAGCATCCGCTTCTCGTTGCGGACGATGATCTCGGGGGCGAGGATCTCCTGCAGACGCGCCAGGCGGTTGTTGCGGTTGATCACCCGCCGGTAGAGGTCGTTGAGATCGCTGGTGGCAAAACGTCCGCCGTCGAGCTGCACCATGGGGCGCAGATCGGGGGGGATCACCGGGATCACATCCAGCACCATCCAGTCCGGACGGGCATTGGTGGCGATGAAGTTGTCGATCACCCGCAGACGTTTGATCAGCTTGGCCCGCTTCTGGCCCTTGGAGTTGTTGATGTCCTCACGCAGCTGCTCAGCCTCTTTTTCGAGGTCGATGTCCTCGAGGAGCTGCTTGAGGGCTTCGGCGCCGATGCCCACGATCGGCTCGTTCTCGATCTCGGAATCCTCGGCGAAGATCTGGTCCTCGATCTCCAGCCACTCGTCTTCGGTCAGCAACTGCTTGTAGGTCAGGTCCTTGTGGTCCCCCTTGTCGAGCACCACGTAGCAGTTGAAGTAGACGATCTGCTCGACGTCCCGCAGGGGCATGTCGAGCAGGATCGCCACATAGCTGGGGATGCCCTTGAGGTACCAGACGTGGGACACGGGGGCCGCCAGCTTGATGAAGCCCATGCGGTGGCGCCGCACCCGGCTCTCGGTGACTTCCACGCCGCAGCGCTCGCAGACGATGCCGCGGTGCCGCACCCGCTTGTACTTGCCGCAATGGCATTCCCAGTCCTTGGACGGGCCGAAGATCTTCTCGCAGAAGAGCCCGTCCATCTCGGGCTTGAGGGTGCGGTAGTTGATCGTCTCCGGCTTGGTGACCTCACCCACCACCTGTCCGTTGGGCAGCGTGCGCTGCCCCCACTGCATGATCCGCTCGGGGGAAGCGAGCGTGATCTTCACGTAGTCGAAGTGGTTTTCGGTGCGAAGGTTGCTGTTGGACATGGCGGAAACGCAGGGTGATCGAGAGAAGCGGAGAAATCAGAGCCGGTGAATCAAGCGATCAGTCATCGTCGTAATCCGCGACACCGAGGGACTCGTAGGTGGGACGGCTGGGGGTGCTGCGGCGGGGATTGACGTCCTGCATCAGGTCGACTTCCTCACCGGCGTCGGTGTAGACGGCGATGTCGAGGCCGAGGGACTGCAGCTCCCGCATCAGCACCTTGAAGGACTCGGGCGTACCCGGCCGGGGGATGGGCTTGCCCTTGACGATGGCGTTGAGGGCCTCGTTGCGGCCCTGCATGTCGTCGGACTTGACGGTGAGCAGTTCCTGCAGGGTGTAGGCGGCGCCGTAGGCCTCCAGGGCCCACACCTCCATTTCCCCGAGTCGCTGGCCGCCCTGCTGGGCCTTGCCGCCCAGGGGCTGCTGGGTCACCAGGGAGTAGGGGCCGGTGGAGCGGGCGTGGATCTTGTCGTCCACCAGGTGCACCAGCTTGAGGATGTGGGCGTAGCCCACGGTCACCGGCTGGTCGAAGGGTTCGCCGCTGCGGCCATCGATCAGCTGGATCTTGCCGGGGTTGGTGGGGTCGTAGACCCACCCCTTGCCGGGAAGCTTGGCGGCCTCCTCGAGGTAGGCCTGCACCGTCTGCTTCGACTTCTCGGGACCGTACATCTCATCGAACGGCACCACCTTGACGCGGCAGTCGAGGTGAGAAGACGCCCAGCCCATCAGGCATTCGAACACCTGACCCACGTTCATCCGGCTCGGCACCCCAAGGGGGTTGAGCACGATGTCGATGGGGGTGCCATCGGGCAGGTAGGGCATGTCCTCCCGGGGAAGGATGCGGCTGATGATGCCCTTGTTGCCGTGGCGGCCGGCCATCTTGTCGCCCACCTGGATCTTGCGGCGCTGGGCCACGTAGACCCGCACGACCATGTTGGCGCCCGGCGGCAGTTCGTCGCCCTGCTCGCGGGTGTAGATGCGCACGTCGACCACCCGGCCCCGTTCGGTGCTGGGCACCCGCAGGGAGTTGTCGCGCACGTCGCGGGCCTTCTCACCGAAGATGGCGCGCAACAGCTTCTCTTCCGGCGGCTGGTCGGATTCACCCTTAGGGGTCACCTTGCCCACCAGGATGTCGCCGGATTCGACGTAGGCGCCGATGCGGATGATGCCCATCTCATCTAGGTGGCCCAGGCTCTCCTCGGCCACATTGGGGATTTCCCGCGTGATCTCCTCGGGTCCGAGCTTGGTCTGGCGGGCTTCGATCTCGTACTTCTCGATATGCACCGAGGTGTAGAGGTCGTCCTGCACCAGCCGGTCGCTCACCAGGATGGCGTCCTCGTAGTTGTAGCCCTCCCAGGGCATGTAGGCGATCAGCACGTTCTGGCCAAGGGCGATTTCGCCGCCTTCGCAGGCCGAGCCGTTGGCCAGCACCTGGCCGGCGATCACCGGATCGCCCTGGCGAACGATCGGCCGCTGGTTGAGGCAGGTGTCCTGGTTGGAGCGCTGGTACTTCTGCAGGAAGTGGGTGTGATCCCGGCCCTGGTCGTCACGGATGACGATGGCAGTGGCATCGACGAAGGAGACGGTGCCGTTCACCTTTGTGATGGGCACCATGCCGGAGTCGCGGGCCACCTGGGTTTCCAGGCCGGTGCCCACCAGGGGCCGCTCCGGCCGCAGCAGGGGGACGGCCTGGCGCTGCATGTTCGAGCCCATCAGGGCCCGGTTGGCGTCGTCGTGCTCCAGGAAGGGGATCAAGGAGGTGGCCACCGAGATCACCTGCACCGGCGACAGCTGGACATAGTCCACCTGCTCGGGGGGCACTTTCTCGAAGTCCTGGCGGTAGCGAACCGGCACCAGATCGACGGTGATGCGGCCGGTGGCGTCGGTGGGTACGTCACCGGGGGCCACCCGGCACTCGTCCTCCAGGTCGGCGGAGAGATAGAGGGGGTCGCCCTGCTTGAGGACGATGCCGTCTTCCACCCGCCAGAAGGGGGTTTCGATGAAGCCGTACTCGTTCACCCGGGCGTGGGTGGCGAGGGAGCCGATCAGGCCGGCGTTGGGGCCTTCCGGGGTCTCGATCGGGCAGATGCGGCCGTAGTGGGAGGGGTGGATGTCGCGCACGGCGAAGCCAGCCCGCTCCCGGGTCAGACCGCCTGGGCCGAGGGCGCTGATGCGGCGCTTGTGGGTCAGCTCGGCCAGGGGGTTGGTCTGGTCCATGAACTGGCTCAACTGGCTGGAGCCGAAGAACTCCTTCACCGCCGCCACCAGGGGTTTGGGGTTCACCAGCTGGGCCGGCGTGAGCGATTCGGTCTCGCCCACGGTCATCCGTTCCTTGATGATCCGCTCGAGACGGTTCAGACCGACACGCACCTGGTTCTGCAGCAGCTCACCCACCGAACGCACACGGCGATTGCCGAGGTGGTCGATGTCATCGAGGCTGGCGCCGCCCACATCAAGCTCAAGGTTGATCAGGTAGTCGATCGTGGAGAGCACGTCCTCGGCAGTGAGGGTGCGCACCGCATCGGGGATCGTGAGACGCAGCTTCTTGTTGATCTTGTAGCGACCCACCCGGCCCAGGTCGTAGCGCTTGGGATCGAAGAAGCGGCTATGCAGCAGTTGCTGGCCGCCGCTCACCGAGGGCGGTTCACCCGGACGCAGCTTCTTGTAGAGCTCCAGCAGGGCCTGGTCCTCGGAGCTGATGCCCTCTTCGTTGGAGGCCTCGATCGACTTCTGGTAGTACTCCGGGTGCCGCAGCTTGTCGAGGACGTCGTTGTCCGACAGACCGATGGCCCGCATCAGCACGTGGGCGTTGATCTTGCGGGTCTTGTCGACGCGGACGTGCAGCAGGTCGTTCTTGTCGGTCTCGAACTTCAGCCAGGCGCCGCGGTTGGGGATCAGGCTGGCGTTGAAGGTCTTGCGGCCGTTCTTGTCCTGCTCGTCCTTGAAGTAGACGCCCGGGCTGCGCACGATCTGGTTGACGATCACCCGCTCGGCGCCGTTGATGATGAAGGTGCCGCGCTCGGTCATCAGGGGCAGCTCCCCGATGAAGACCTCCTGCTCCTTGATCTCACCGGTCTCCTTGTTGACCAGACGGCAGGTGACATACATCTGGGAAGCGAAGGTCGCATCGCGACGCTTGGCCTCTTCAACGTCATGGCGCGGGCGTTTCAGGCGATACTGGTCGCCGATGAAATGCAGCTCCAGCTTGCCGGTGTAATCGGTGATCGGGGAGAAGCTGTCCAGCTCCTCGATCAGGCCCTTCTCCAGGAACCATTTGAAGCTCGCCCGCTGTACCTCCACGAGATCGGGAAGGTAAGTGACGGTCTTGGCGACCTGGATCGCGCTGCTCATGCGGTGAACCTGCAGGAACGGTGGGTAGGGCGGGCCTGGACGGGGAAGGGCGATTACGGTGAGACCTGCCTTGAGGGGTGCCCGGTGACGGGCCATGCCAACAGGCGCCTAGCTGGGGCTTCCGCCCATGGAAATGGACGAATGCTCCAGCAGAGGCGCTTACAGGGCTCGCTGCGAATTTGCCGACTCAGTTGCCGACTCAATGGATGCCGTCGTGGACAAAAAGAGCGCTTCCGCTTCCAGGCCAATAAGACATCATACAACCTGGTGGGGCAGCTTGAATAGACGGGTGGCATTGGCCGTGGTCGCCTGCGCCACCTGCTCGAGCGTCTCGCCCCGCAGGTCGGCCACCCTGGCCGCCACCGCCGCGACATAGGCAGGCTCGTTGCGCTTGCCGCGGCGGGGCACGGGCGCCAGGAAGGGGCAGTCGGTTTCGACGAGGTAGCGATCGGCTGGCACCAGCCGGGCACAGGCGTGGATGGGCTCGGCCTTGGCGAAGGTGACCGTGCCGCTGAAGCTGATGTAAAGGCCAAGATCCAGGAACCCTGCCATCTCCTCGGGGGTGCCCCCCCAGCAATGCATCACGCCGCGGGGGCAGGCGCCACGTCGCTGACGTTGGCGCAGCTCGGCGAGCATCGGCTCGGCCGCGTCCCGGCAGTGGATGATCACCGGCAGATCCAGGGCCACGGCCAGATCCAGCTGGGGTCCCAGGGCCGCCAGTTGTTCATCGAGATTCGTGGCCCGGAACAGATCCAGGCCCAGTTCACCGATCGCCACCACCCTGTCGTCGGCACGGGCAGCGGTTTCGAGCACCGCGGCGGTGTCGCTGTGCCAATGCTGGGTATCGAGGGGATGGACCCCTACGGCGTAACGCAGCTCCGGAAAGCGGTCGGCCAGAGCGCGGATCGCCGGAATTTCGGCGGGCTCCACGCAGGCATGGACGAGGGCCTTGACCCCCGCCTGCCGCCATCGCTGGGCCACCTCCTCAAGGTCCGCTTCAAAGTTGCGGAACACGATGTGGCAATGGCTGTCCACCAAGGAAGGGGCAGCCTCGGAGCTGATGGCCATGGGATGGCGCTCAGGCGCCGGCGCTGCCGGCGGCCGTCGGCTCGAGCACCTGCTTCACAGCCACGCTGAGGCGTGATTTCTGGTTGGCACCGGTGTTGCGGTGCACCACTCCCACCTTGACGGCCTTGTCGATCTTGCTGAAGGCGGCGCTCATGCTGGCCTGGACGGCGGCCTTGGCCTCCTCTCCGGGCTGCTGGCCGTAGGCGCTGCAGGCCGTCAGGCAGCGCTTCATCAGGGTGCGCAGGGCGGACTTGTAGGTGCGGTTGCGCAGGCGATTGCGTTCAGCGATCTCGATGCGTTTCTTCGAAGACTTGTTATTGGCCACAGGCGTAGGGGCGCTGACTCGGCAAACGCGGATCCTACCTCCTGGGGCCTGGCGGGTCCTTGGCCCTAATTTTGAGGCTGCCCTCCGCCTTCGGCACCGACCCGTGGTTGCTTCCATCCCGACCAGCAGCAGCCCCGCCGGTGGCGCCTCGGCCGTGCTGCCGCCGCTGCGGATCGCCTGCCTGCGGGATCGGCGGCTGGCCGGTGAACGGCTCGAAGCGATCGCCGCCCGCACCGAAGGCGATCAGATGCAGCAAGCAGAGGCCACAGTTGCGGCGATCCTGGCCGAAGTGCGCCTGCGCGGCGATGCGGCCCTGCTGGAGTTCAGCGAGCGCTTCGATGGCCTGCGGCCCGATCCCCTGCGGGTACCGCCCGAATGCCTGGCCCAGGCCTGGCGGGCCTGCCCCGAGCACCTGCGCCGGGCCCTCGACCTGGCCCACGACCGCATCCTGGATTTCCACCGCCGCCAGATCCCTTCGGATCTGGCCGTGGACGGCCCCCATGGCGAACGGCTGGGGCGCCGCTGGCGCCCGGTGCAGCGGGCGGGGATCTACGTCCCCGGCGGCCGCGCCTCCTACCCCAGCACGGTGCTGATGAATGCGATTCCCGCCCGGGTGGCCGGCGTGGAACGGCTGGTGATGGTGACCCCGCCCGGCCCCGGCGGCGAGCCGAACGTCACCGTGCTGGCAGCCGCCCACCGGGCCGGGGTGGAGGAGGTGTACCGGGTGGGGGGCGCCCAGGCGATCGCAGCCCTGGCCTACGGCACCGAAACGATCCCCGCCGTTGATGTGATCAGCGGCCCCGGCAACCTCTACGTGACCCTGGCCAAGAAGGCGGTCTACGGCAGGGTCGGCATCGATTCCCTGGCCGGCCCCAGCGAGGTGCTGGTGATTGCCGACCACACCGCCAAGCCTGCCCAGGTGGCCGCCGATCTGATGGCCCAGGCCGAGCACGATCCCCTGGCGGCCGCCATCCTGATCACCACCAGCGAGGAGCTGGCCGCCGCCCTGCCGGCCGCCATCCACGCCCAGCTGGAGGGGCACCCGCGGGCCGCCATCACCCTGCAGGCGCTTAACGACTGGGGACTGATCGTGATCTGCGGCGATCTGGCCGAGGCGGCGGCCCTCAGCGACCGCTTCGCCCCGGAGCACCTCGAACTGCTGGTGGCGGATCCCGTAGCCCTGGCCGATCGGATCCGCCATGCCGGCGCCATCTTCCTCGGCCCCTGGTCGCCCGAGGCGGTGGGCGACTACCTGGCCGGCCCCAACCACACCCTGCCCACGTCCGGCACCGCCCGCTTCGCCGGTGCCCTGAGCGTCGAGACCTTCCTGCGACACACCAGCCTGATCCAGTTCAACCGAGCGGCCCTGGAGGCCACCGGCGCCGCCGTCATCACCCTGGCCGAGAGCGAGGGGCTGCACAGCCATGCGGAATCGGTGCGTCAGCGGCTCTCGCCCGACTGACGCCAGGGCCGGTCCATTCCCTGGCTGGTCAATGCCGGGGCAGATCCCGCACCCGGGGCTCACCGGCTTCGATCTCACCCACCAACACCTGATCGACGAGATTCACGAACAGGCCGTTCTCGAGCACGCCGGGGATGTTGTTGATCGTCGCCTCCAGGGCGGCGGGGTCGCCGATGCCGCCCTCGAAGGCCACGTCCAGCACCAGGTTGCCCTGGTCGGTGACCACCGGACCCGCCTTGCGCACGGCCATGCGCAGCTCAACCGAACTCCCCATGGCGGTGAGTTCATCCCGCACCTGGCGCCAGGCGCCGGGCAACACCTCCACCGGCAGCAGGAAGCCCAGGTTGAGGCGCTCCACCAGCTTGGTGGCATCCACCACGACCACGAAGCGATCGGCCCGGCGGGCCACCAGCTTCTCCTGCACGTGGCAGGCGCCGCCCCCCTTGATCAGCTGGAAGGAAGGGTCCACCTCATCGGCGCCGTCAATGGCCAGATCGATGCTGGTGATGGCGTTGAGGGCCATCAGCGGGATGCCCAGCTCGGCGGCCAGCACCTCCCCCTGGAAGGAGGTGGTGACGCCGACGATGCCCTTCAGTTCGCCCTGGCGCAGCTTCTGACCCAGGGCACGGATCATCAGCGCGGCGGTGGAACCGGAACCCAGCCCCACCACCATGCCGTCGCGGATCTGATCCACCGCCGCCGTGGCCACGGCCTCCTTCATGCGGTCCTGGAGATCGGACATCGGGGATCTGGCGGAAATCGGGCCAGACCGTAGCAAGGGGGACTGCCCGGCCCGGCTGGGGCCTAGCCCGCCTGGGGCAGGGCGGCCGGCCGGATCGAGAGCTGCAGCTCCCGCTGACCCCGGACCACCCGCAGCGGCAGGGGTTGGCCCACCTGGGCCTGTTCCACCTGCTGCAACAGCGCCGAGGGGGTGTTCACCGGCTGGTCGGCAATCGCCACCACCAGATCGCCGCGGTGCAGCCCGGCCGCCTCTGCCGGACTTTCCGGCAGCACCCGTTGCACCAGGGCCCCATCCCGCTCGGGCAGCTGCAGCAGGGCATCGGGATCCTTGTTGTTGTCCCGGGCCATTCGGGCCGTGAGCGGCACCAGCTGGAGGCCCAGGTAGGGATGCACCACCGTGCCCCCATCGCCGAGCTGGTCGGCCACCCGTTTGGCCAGGTTGATGGGGATGGCGAAGCCGAGCCCGGCCCCCGGCCCGGAATGCACCAGCGTGTTGATGCCGATCACCTCACCGGCGGCGTTGATCAGCGGGCCGCCGGAGTTGCCGGGGTTGATCGCCGCGTCCGTCTGGATCAGGTCGAGGCGTTTGTCGGCGAAGCCAAGGCTGTTGATGTCCCGGTGCAGGCTGCTGACGATCCCCAGGGTGACGGTGCGCTCCAGGCCATAGGGACTGCCCAGGGCGATGGCCCAGTCGCCCACCTCGAGGGCTTCGGAATCCCCCAGGGGCGCGGCGCTCAGGGGGGACTTCCCGGTGATGCGCACCACCGCCAGATCGGTGACCGGGTCGGTGCCGACCACCGAACCGTCCAGCTGGCGGCCATCCGCCAGGGTCACGGTCACCGCGTCCACCCTCTCCACCACATGGGCATTGGTGAGCACCAGACCGCGCGGCCCATCGATCACCACCCCAGAGCCCTGGCCCCGTTCCCGCGTGCTGCTGGAAGGGTCGCCGAACAAATCCCGCAGCAGGGGATCCAGCAGGGTGGGATCGAAGGGGGGCCTGGCGACGTTGCGCTCGGTGTCGATCCGCACCACCGCCGGGCCCACCCGCCGGGCGGCGTCGGCCACGAAGCTGTGGGGGGTCAGGGCCGGTGGGACCTCCTCAAGGGCCGCTGCGGGCAGGGGAAGGGCGGCGAACGCCAGCAGCAGCAGAACCAGCAGCATCAGGCCCCGCAGCCGCCGGCTCAGGGAAGTCAGGGGGTGGGAGCGTTGCATCCGTCGAGGCTAGGTCCGTCGGGCGGCGCCCAGCGCAGCAACCGCTGCCGCAGGACGCCGGCCTCGCCGATCTCAAGCCAGCGTCCGCCTGGGTCATACGGGCGTTCCAGGGGGCAGCGCTGCACGGGGGGGAAGCTGCGCAGGGTGGAGGGGCAGCCCAGCAGGAGCACCCCCGGCCGGCCGGGCAGTTGTCCTTGCCAGTGCTGGTGGACGTGACCGAAGACCAGACCCCGCAGGCCAGAGAACGGCCGCAGCCCATCAAGCAGGGCCTCACCGTCCCGCAGCCGGATGGCATCCATGACGGTGTCGCCGATCGGAACCGGGGGATGGTGCACGGCCACCAGCAGGGATTGGCCCCCGGCCAACCCCTCGGCGACAAGCTGGCGCTGCAGCCAGTCCAGCTGCAGCGCACCCAGTGCGCCGGCGGTGTCGCCGCTGCAGTGGCTGTCGAGCAGCAGCAGCCAGCCCTGGCCACAGCGCACCAGGGCCGGGGCGATCACGGCGCGGCGCCCGAGAGCGGCCCGCAGCAGGGCGGGTTGGTCGTGGTTGCCCGCCAGCAACGCCACCTGCAACGGCAGCGTCTGCAGCAGTTCCCCCAGGCGGACGTAACCGCCCCAGCTCTCGTCATCGCAGAGGTCGCCACTGATCAGCAGCAGATCGGGGGCCTCCCCGGCCGCCCGAAGCTGGCCGAGGGCCTCCTGCAGCCCATGGCGCAGCAGGTCCAGCGCCGGCCGGCCATGGCAGCGGCCGGCGGGCTCGGCCAGCAGATGGGGATCGCTCAGTTGAAGAATTCGCATCGGAGACCGCTCCGGCCGGCCCCGCGCCGGACCGCTTGTCCTGAATCGGCTTAACTTTGCCCCCAGTCCTCCCCGAGGCCATGGCCACAATCCCTCCCGGCACCCGGCAGCGCTGCACCCTCTGCAAGGTGGAGATCCAGGGAATGGCCGGAGGCAACGACCTGGTCCACTTCAGCCAGGGGGCTCCCGGCAGCCGCGCCAAGCTCTGGGCCCGGGTGTGCCAGTTCCTGCGCACGCCTGAGCAGTGCGGACAGTGCCTCAACCAGGATCTCAGCCAACGGGGCGAGGTCAGCGCCAACGACTACTACGCCGAGGCTCCTGTCCTGGAGCTGCCCAGCCCCCCGGGGGCCAATCCCTTAGGGTGAGTCAGTGCCCGCCGGGCATCACCCTTTTCCCGGACGACGTTTCCCCTGACACGGGCTTCGCCGCTGGTTGGGGGCAGTGAACACTGCAGCGCACGGCGGACCATCCCGCCCGCGGGAGTCCCTCCCCACGCCGCCTGTCCTTGCCCCATCCGCTCACCGACGACCTGGAGACACTGGCCCGGACGGTGGTCGAGGCCACGCACCTCACGGTGCAGTCGGTGGAGGTGCTCGCCCATCGCATCCCCCTCACGGTCGTGGTGCGGGTGCAGCGGGCCGACGGCAGCGACGTGAACCTCGACGAATGCGCTGCCGTGAGCGGTCCCCTCGCCGAGGCCCTTGAGGCGTCGGAACTGCTGACCATGGCCTATGTCCTGGAGGTGAGCAGCCCCGGCATCGGGGAGGAGCTCCTCACCGATCGGGACTTCGTCAGCTTCCGCGGCTTCCCGGTGGAGCTGATCCGCCAGGAGACCGGCGGTGCGGAGGTGCGCCGCACGGGCCTGCTGCTGGGCCGGGATGACCAGGTGGTGCAGCTCAATGAGCGTGGCCGCATCCTGCGCATTCCCCGCGACGAGGTGCTGCGGGTGCGGCTCACCGAAGCTCCCCCCGATCCCTGAGCCGCTCAGGTTCGCCCTTCCTCCCCTTCCTTCCCACCTGCCCCCGAGTCCATGGCCCTGGTTCTGCTCCCCGGTCTCAACAACCTGATCGAGGACATCAGCGACGAGAAGAAGCTGGCTCCCCAGGTGGTGGAGGCGGCCCTGCGGGAGGCGCTGCTGAAGGGCTACGAGCGTTATCGCCGCACCCTCTACCTGGGCATCAGCGAGGACCCCTTCGAGGAGGACTACTTCAGCAACTTCGACGTGGCGCTCGATCTCGAGGAAGAGGGCTATCGGGTGCTGGCCAGCAAGATCATTGTCGAGGAGGTGGAGAGCGACGACCACCAGATCGCGATTGAAGAGGTGCGCCAGGTGGCGGAAGACGCCCAGATCGGCGACACGGTGGTGCTGGACGTGACACCGGAGAAAGATGATTTCGGCCGCATGGCCGCCGCCACCACCAAGCAGGTGCTGGCCCAGAAACTGCGCGACCAGCAGCGCCGCATGATCCAGGAGGAATTCGCCGACCTGGAAGATCCCGTGCTCACCGCCCGGGTGATCCGTTTCGAGCGCCAGAGCGTGATCATGGCCGTGAGCAGCGGCCTGGGCCGGCCGGAAGTGGAGGCGGAACTACCCCGCCGCGACCAGCTCCCCAACGACAACTATCGCGCCAACGCCACCTTCAAGGTCTTCCTCAAGGAGGTCAGCGAGGTTCCCCGTCGTGGTCCCCAGCTGTTCGTCTCCCGGGCCAATGCGGGCCTGGTGGTCTATCTGTTCGAAAACGAAGTGCCTGAGATCCAGGAGGGCTCGGTGCGGATCGTCGCCGTGGCCAGGGAAGCCAACCCCCCCTCCCGTGCCGTCGGCCCCCGCACCAAGGTCGCGGTCGACAGTGTGGAGCGGGAAGTGGATCCAGTGGGGGCCTGCATCGGCGCCCGCGGCTCCCGCATCCAGCAGGTGGTGAATGAGCTGCGGGGCGAGAAGATCGACGTGATCCGCTGGTCACCGGATCCGGCCCAGTACCTGGCTAACTCCCTCAGTCCGGCGCGGGTGGAGATGGTCCGCCTGGTGGACCCCGAAGGGCACCACGCCCACGTGCTCGTGCCCCACGATCAGCTGAGCCTGGCCATCGGCCGGGAAGGGCAGAACGTGCGCCTAGCGGCCCGGCTGACCGGTTGGAAGATCGACATCAAGAATGCCCAGGAATACGACCAGGTCAGCGAGGACCAGACGGTGGCGGCCCTGATCGCCCAGCGCCAGGAGGAGGAGGCCCTGCAGGCCGAGGCCGAGGCCCGCCTGGAGGCCGAACAGGCCACCAGGGCCGAGGAGGATGCCCGCCTGCGCGAGCTGTACCCCCTGCCCGAAGATGAGGAGTCCTTCGAGCTGGAGGAGGCTGAGGACGGCGCCCCTGCCGAAGGGCCGGGCGAGGAGCCGGCCGAAGCCACGACCGAGGCCGCCAGCGACGACGAGCTCCCCGGTGAGGACGTCCGGTGACGGCGCCCGCGAGGCGCCCGGTGCTGCGCCGCTGCGTCTCCTGTCGCCGCGTCTGCGACCGCAGCCTGCTCTGGCGGGTGGTGCGTCAGGCCGACGGGAGCGTGAGTCTGGATCGGGGCATGGGTCGCTCGGCCTATCTGTGCCCCGAACCAAGCTGCCTCGAGGAAGCCCGACGCCGACGCCGCCTCCAGCGCGGCCTCCGCTGCGCCGTCAGCGATGCCATCATCGCCAGCCTCGAGGCACGTCTCGAGCGATCGGCCCCGCAACCTCTGAGGCAAGATGAACCATGGTCGCCACGTGCGCGCGGCCCCGGGGCCCTTTCGGCCCCACCGTACGGAGACCTTTCTGAATGACCAGCAGCGGCAAAGTGAGAATCTACGAGCTGTCGAAGGACCTGGGCCTGGACAACAAGGACGTGCTCGATGCCGCCGAGAAGCTCTCCATTGCGGCCAAGAGTCACAGCAGCTCGATCAGTGATGACGAGGCCACCCGCATCCGTTCGCTGATCGGCGTCAATGTCGGCGGCCAGGCCCCGTCGCGGCCCGAGCCTGCGGCGCCCACCCCTCCGGCCAAGGCGATCCTGGCGGTAAAGAAGGCCGCGCCGGCCCCCATGGCCGCTCCCCGGGCCAGCGCTCCGCCGGCCCCAACGGCACCCGCCGCCCCGGCACCGCCCGCGAACCGGCCCCCGGCTCCGAGGCCCACGGCAGCCGCAGCCCCTGCCCGTCCCGAACCACCTGCGGCGCGCCCCAGGCCTCCCGGTACCCCGGCTCCCGCACGGCCGCGCCCGGTGGAATCCGGCAAGCCGGCCGTTCGTCCGCCCACGATCATGGCCAAACCGGCCACCACGGCCACTCCCCCCACGGCCGGCGGCCCGCCGTCCCGCCCGGTGCCCGCGGCCCCGGCCCGGCCTGCCGCCGTTGCCCCACCGGCCAAACCCCTGGCGGCTCCCAAGCCCACCAGCCCGGCTCCGGTGAACCGTACCTCCGCGCCCCCGGTGCGGGTCGGTTCCCCCCAACGCCCGCCGGCGCCGGCTCCGGGCCGCCCTGTGCAGGGCGGAACCGGTGGCGCACCCACCCGGCCCCCGGCCACCCGGCCCCAGCTGGTAGGCCGTCCCCAACCCGGTCAGGGTGCCACCAGCAGCCGGCCCGCACCTCCGTCGGCCCGTCCCCAGCGTCCTGGCACCCCGGCGCCGATCCGGCCAGGCAGCGCCGGCTCCAGGGCCGGATCGGCGCCGGGCCGGCCCGGTCCCACCCCGCTTGAGCTGGTCGGCAAGCCGATCCGCCGCGACTCGGCCGGTCCTGGCACCGCCGCCGCTGGGCGTCCCGCAGCCCCCGGCCGCCCGGGGATCCCGGCCGGCATGCGCAAGCCGATGGCCCCCGGCGAGCTGATGCAGCTCCAGAAACCCACCGGCCGGCCCACTGCGGCGCCTCCGCGCCGTCCCGACAGGAGCGAGGGCGGCAGCGAAACCGGCGGTGACACCGAAGGTGTGACACGCCCCACCGCCACCCCGCCGGCGGCCCCCCGTCGCCCTGGCTTCCGCCCGCCCACGCCGGCCGGCGCCCGTGCCCCCGGCGCCCGGCGGCCCGACTGGGACGACAGCGCCAAGCTGGAGGCCCTGCGCAGCCGCACGCCGCAGAAACAGCGCCAGAAGGTGCACATCATCGGCGAAAACGATGATGCCCTGACCGCCGAAACCGGCGGCTTTGCCGGCGAGCAGGAAGCCCTGGTGCTTCAGGCCAGCCTGGCCCGGCCGGCCAAGCCGCGCACCCCCGGCGGCGCCCAGGCCAAGCCCACGGTGGCGGTGCGCAAGCGCAAGAAGGAGACCACCCGCCAGCGCCAGCGCCGCCGCGCCATGGAACTGCGGGCCTCCCGCGAAGCCAAGGCCCTGCGCCCCGAAATGCTGATCGTGCCCGAGGGCAACCTCACGGTGCAGGAACTGGCCGATCGCCTCGGAGTGGAGAGCTCCGAGATCATCAAATCCCTGTTCTTCAAAGGGATCATCGCCACCGTCACCCAGACCCTCGACCTGCACACGATCGAGACGGTGTCAGAGGAGTTCGGCGTGCCCGTGCTCCAGGACGACATCGAAGCCGCGGCCAAGAAGACCGTGGAGATGATCGAGGACAGCGACCTGGCCCACCTGATCCGCCGGCCCCCGGTCGTGACCGTGATGGGTCACGTTGACCACGGCAAGACGAGCCTGCTCGATGCCATCCGCAAGACACGCGTGGCGGCGGGCGAGGCCGGAGGCATCACCCAGCACATCGGTGCTTACCAGGTGGATGTGCCCCATGGCGACGAAACCCGCAAGATCACCTTCCTTGACACCCCTGGCCACGAGGCCTTCACCGCCATGCGGGCCCGCGGCACCAAGGTCACCGACGTGGCTGTGCTGGTGGTGGCCGCCGATGACGGCGTCCGCCCCCAGACCCTGGAGGCGATCAGCCACGCCCGCGCCGCCGAGGTGCCGATCGTGGTGGCGATCAACAAGATCGACAAGGAAGGGGCCCAGCCCGACCGGGTCAAGCAGGAACTCTCCGGCCTGGATCTGGTGGCGGAGGACTGGGGCGGCACCACCGTGATGGTCCCCGTGAGTGCCATCAAGGGCGAAAACATCGACAAGTTGCTGGAGATGATCTTGCTGGTCACCGAAGTGGAGGACCTGCAGGCCAACCCCGACCGGATGGCCCGGGGCACCGTGATCGAGGCCCACCTCGACAAGGCCAAGGGGCCGGTGGCCACACTGCTGATCCAGAACGGCACCCTCAAGGCCGGCGACGTGCTGGCGGCGGGACCGATTCTCGGAAAGGTGCGCGCCATGGTCGACGACACCGGCAAACGGGTCAAACAGGCCGGCCCTTCCAGCGCCGTGGAGGCCCTCGGCTTCAGCGAGGTGCCCACCGCCGGCGACGAGTTCGAGGTGTACACCGACGAGAAGAGTGCCCGGGCGGTGGTGGGCGACCGGGCCAACGAGGCTCGGGCCACTCGCCTGGCCCAGCAGATGGCCTCCAGGAGGGTGTCCCTGGCCTCGATGTCGGGCCAGGTCAGTGAGGGCGAGCTCAAGGAGCTCAACCTCATCCTCAAGGCCGATGTCCAGGGCAGCGTGGAGGCGATCCTCGGATCCCTCGAACAGCTGCCCCAGGAGGAGGTGCAGGTGCGGGTGCTGCTGTCGGCCCCTGGCGAGATCACCGAGACGGACGTCGACCTGGCGGCCGCTTCGGGCGCCGTGATCGTGGGCTTCAACACCTCGATGGCCTCCGGTGCCAAGCGTGCCGCCGATGCCACCGGTGTCGATGTGCGCGACTACGACGTCATCTACAAGCTGCTGGAGGACATCCAGATGGCCATGGAGGGCCTGCTGGAACCGGAGCTGGTGGAGGAGAACCTGGGCGAAGCAGAAGTGCGGGCCGTGTTCACGATCGGCAAGAGCGCCGTCGCTGGTTGCTACGTCACCAGCGGCAAACTGCAGCGCAATTGCCGGATCCGCGTGCACCGCGGCAAGGAGCTCGTCTACGAAGGCGATCTTGATTCGCTGCGTCGCAACAAGGACGACGTCAAGGAGGTGGCCACGGGCTTCGAGTGCGGCATCGGCTGCGACCGGTTCACCGGCTGGCAGGAGAGGGATCGGGTTGAGGCCTTCAAGTTGGTCACCCAGCGCCGGACCCTCAGCACCTGATCCCGTGACACCCCGCAGCGAGCCCCTGCTCTGGCTCCAGCTGATCGGCATCGGGGTGCTGCCTCTCGAGGCCCTGCTGTTGCTGCTGGTGCTCGCCGGCAGCGACCCAGGCCCCTTGCCGGGACTGGAGCGGCTGCTCTGCTGGGCGATCGGCGCCCTGGCGCCGGCCCTGCTGCTGGTGCGTCGCCCCGCCGACGTCTGGTCGTTGCTGCTGCTGCAGACGCCCCTGAAAGGCCGCCGGGACCTGCAGCGCCGGCTCAGCCGACTCCAGGCCACCCCTGCCCTGGCGCTGGCCACGGCCGGCGGTGCCGCCCTGGGCCTGCCCCTGCTGTGGTGGATCGACCGTCAGGCGGCCGTGGCCTCCCCCGTCTCCCCCTTCAGCACCTGTCCGCGCCTGGTGGCGCTGCTGCTGGCGGCCCTGCTGCTGGCGCTGATGCTGTGGCAGTGGCAACAGCTGCTGCAGTCTTTGTGGCTGCTCAGCCGCAAGCCAGAGACGGTGGCCGGGACAGCGCCGCTGAGCCAGCCGGAACTGGAGCAGCAACGCCTCTGCCTGGGTTTGCCGCTGCTGCTGCCGGAACCCCTGAAGCTGCAGGAGCCTTCAATCGCCCCCCCGGTTGCGGTCGAACCAGAGCAACGCACCGAACAGGCTGAGGGCGCTGACCTGGATCAGCAGGTCCCCTGAGGCCACCTCCGAACCGGCGGAGGCCCTCAGTGCCATCGTCGCCAGACCGAGGCCGGCGGAGGCCACCAGGGCAAACCACAGCGCCCGCCGCAGCCCCCGCCAAGGTGTCTTGGCTTCCGCCAGCAAGCGCCGGCGAAACTCCGGATCCAGGGATCTCTTCGGGTCGGATCCCATGGAATGGCGTGCAGCGGGTGGCGATCCGACGAATGCTAATTTCTTGGCCGATGCCGGTGTAGCTCAGGGGTAGAGCAACTGATTCGTAATCAGTAGGTCGTCGGTTCAAATCCGATCACCGGCTTCTCTGCTCACCCCGCCCAGTCCCAGTTCCGGGGCCAGCTCCGGTGGGTTTTCGCTTGGCGGCGTCAGTGGCGATACTCGGACCATGGATGATCTCAGGACGCGCCACGAGCAGCTGCTGGCGAGCCACCATGGAGCTCTGAGGGAAGCGGCCGAGCAGCTGCTGGCGCAGGCGACCTGGTCGCTGGGAACCACCGCCCTGCTGCTGACGACCCAAGGCCCCGAGCGCACCAGGGTGTTGGCCGTAGGGGACCTCGGCCGCTGGATCGACCACCTGGGCCCGGACCTGGACGGCTTCGTGAGACTGCGCCGCCAGGGCGTTGGTACCGAGGAGGCCTATGCCCGGTGCCACGAGTTGGAGGGGGACACGTTCCTACGTGCCTGGCAGGCCATCCAGGGGAGCCATCCATTGGTGAGCCACGACGATCTCAGCCGTTTCGCCGTCCTGTCTCAACAGGGATTTGCCCGAACACCCAGAAACATGCTTGTGGTGGTGAACTGGGGGGATCAGGTAACGGCTTTCCTGGTGTCCTGTGATCGCCTCAAGCGTGAGAGACAAGATCGACTCGTATGAACACGACATGCTGCGAGACACCAGCCGGGGATCAGATCTCGCCCTCAGTCGTCGTCTTCGGTGGATCCTGCGGGAATCAGGCGGATCTGCTTGCGGCCCAGCTTGATCTCAAATTCATCGCCAGGCTGCAGATCGAGCATGGCGGTGTAGGCCTTGCCCACCAGAAGATTGCCGTTGCCCTGGACGGTGGCCACATAGCTCAGCTTGCGGCCGCCCTTGGACGCACCTTTGCCGCCACCTTCACCCAGGCTGACGCCCTTGGCTTCCAGCAGGGCCTCATAAAAGGCCGTGAAATTCAGACGCTCGGCGCCATCCTTCTTGGTGCTGACGTAGCCGCAACCACGCACCAAATCAGATTTCGAGACATCGCCCAACTCCTTGACCTTGGCCAGGAGATCAGATCCGGTGAGCATGGGGAGCAAACAAACCTTACAAGACTCACTATAAAGGTTTATCTGCTTGTCGTCATTCGAGGAGCTGCCGTTACATGCCAAGGGCCAACTCGCATCTGAATCCATCTGCTGTTCGGCCAGGTCCTCGGCTCCAGCCCAGGGCTGAGCTCAGAACAACGCCACCGGCTACTCCACCTTGACCACGTCGAAACCGTCACCACCAAGACGGTTCAGCTCACCGGCGGCGCGCACCGCCGCTTCATGGGTGTGGAACAGATAGGCCTCCATCGGATCGCTCACCTCCCCCAGACCCTGGTCGTCGGGACGGATCGAAACGTAGGAGCCGTCCGATAGGCGCTGCAGCACATAGCGCTCGGCCTGGGTGCACTCCAGGGGATGGGCAGGATCGATGTCGGGTGCCCAGAAATGCATTGCATCCACCTCGCGTGGCTCTTCTGAGCTACTCCAGCGAACCGTACGCCCGTAGGAAGGCGCCACATGTCGTTGCACGCTGCGGGCGCCAGCGGATCAGGTCTCGTTGCCGCCGAAGTCATCGTCGTATCCCTGGTAAGGCTCGAACTCACTCCAACCGGGACTGGCGTTCTGGAGCAGTCCGTAGCGGGCATCGACATCATTCATCAAGGTGTTGCCGGTGGGCACTGTGTCGCAGGTGATGGAGCCATCGGCAGCGGTGACGCAATTCTCGAACTGCACGTTCGCCAGAGATTGCCCCGTGCCCCCGATCAGGGAAAGCACCAGCCCAGCAGCCAGGCCAAGGGCGAGAAGTGACGGCGAGCGTCGGGAAGCCTCACGGGGTTGCTGTTCGTTCGCCATCACCGGGGAGCATCTACTGGGATGATGGCACTGCTCGAACACACGCACCCATGTACACCGACTGGACCGCCGTGATCCTGCTGCTGCTCACGGCAGCGCCGCTGGCGGCGGTGGTGGCCACCACCGCATTCTTCATCTGGCGGCGGAAGCGGACGTCGCGTTGACGATCCGGAAGAACAGTCCGTCACCAGCCATCGCCTGGGCGTGCCCCTGACCCAGACAATCCAGGCAGGTGCGGTACCGCTGGTCATCAATCCTCAGCAGACCACTACCGCCGCACTGGGGACATCGGCACGATGCAGGGGGATGGCTCCTCGAATCGGCGGTGGGAACCTGAAGGGACATGGCCAATTGGCGAGGATTGTTCTGATCTCCTCACTGTGGCTGACCCAGGCCCCTTGAATCCCGAAACCTTCCTTAAACCTTTTTCCCCTTGGCCCGGTTCGGGTGCATGCGGGCGTCCAGAGCCTGAATCGACAGGCTGGCCGCCAGCTCCCGGGCACTGAGTCGGCTATCCGCTGGCACCAGTTCCAGGCTGGCCGCCAGGCAGCCGATCACCGCTGGGGCATCCAGGCCGCGGCTGCGCAGACCGGCCAACCCCTCGGCCCCCTCCCGCTTGCTCAGCCGCTCGCCCCTGGCGTCGCGCCAGAGGGGCACATGGGCATAGGCCGGTGCAGGGAAGCCCAGGGCGGCCATCACCGCGACCTGGGCGCCGGTGGAGGGCCAGAGATCATCCCCACGCACAACCTCGCTGATCCCCATCAGCAACTCGTCGACGGCGGTGGCCAGGTGGTAAGCCACCACGCCATCGGCCCGCCGCAGCACCACGTCCCCCACCGCGGTGGGGCCGTCCTGGCGGCCGCTGGGACTGCCGCGTTCCTGCCAGCCCAGGACCCCTGGCTCCAGGCGCAGCCGCCAGCTGGGCAGGCGACCGTCCTGGGGCCCCCACAAGGGCACCTGGTCCCGGCAATACCCCGGGTAGACCGCCAAGGCCCCATGGGGCGCCGAGACATCGGCCAGCAGCCTGCGGCTGCAGCGGCAGGGGTAGAGATGGTCGGCCCGGCGCAGGGCTGACAGAACGGTGGCGTAGAGGCCGCGATGGGCGCTCTGACGCACCACCGGCCCGTCCCAGTCGAGGCCGAGCCAGCGGAGGTCGTCAAGGATGGCGGCCTCGGCACCCAGCCGGTTGCGAGGGGTGTCGAGATCGTCGATGCGGAGCAGCCACTCCCCGCCCCTGAGCCGTGCTTCAAGCCAGCTGAGCAGGGCGGTGCGGAGATTGCCCCGGTGCAGGGGCCCCGTGGGGGAGGGGGCGAAACGGGTCCGGTAACCCTGCTGTCGTCGCCCCACGCCCTGGGCGAGCTGGGCTTGGAGATGGTGGGGAAGCCGCAGCGCCGGGGCCGTAGCCCCGGAGGCCGGGGCCATGGCGAAACGACTGCCGGTGGGGATCAGCCCTGAACCTTGTCCTTGAACAGCTTGCCTGCGGTAAAGGCGGGCACGCGCTTGGCGGGGATCTTGATCTTCTCGCCGGTCTTGGGATTCAGACCCTGGCGGGCCGAACGTTCCCGGGGCTCGAAGGAGCCGAAACCGAGGATGGACACCTTCTTGCCTTCGACGACCGAGTCCACGATGGTTTCGATGGCGGCATCGACCACGAGGGAGACGTCGGTCTTGGTGAGCTCCGTGCGGGCAGCCACGATGTTGACGAGATCAGCTTTGTTCATGGTTCTGGGTTAAGCCTCCGGATAGGTGGCGATGGCGGGGTTCGGGACGTCGAGTGATGGAGGCGAATCGGAAGTCCCCGACCGCCCGATGCGCTCAGCGCGCCAATCGTATGGGTCATGCGGCGGGGCCGCAACCAGAAAAGTCCACTCATGACAGCGGTTTGGGGGTCATGGGTCCGTCGGGGGGCTGGAGGGCCATGGCCTCCAGATCCAGGTCGCGGATCAAGGAGGCGCCCTGCTCCACCAGCTTCGGGCCCCTCAGGGCCCCCAGTCCGGCGCCGCTGGCGATCCAGTCGGGGGTCCCGTCCGGTAGCCACTGGCGCAGGCGCTCCACGCTGCGAAGCTGGCGTCCCCAGTGAAAAGTGCCCCGCAGGCGCAGGGGCGCCACGCGGGCCGGCGCCACCGGAACCAGCAGTCGACCGCAGAACAGTCCGTCCAGGCCCGCGCCGCCCAGAGGGGACACATGCACCACACAGGCCCCGGGGGAAGGTCCCGGCGTCCAGAGCAAACACACGTCCAGGTCAAGTTGGTGCTCGCTGGCGAAGGTGTGCAGCGGATCCACGCCGGGCAGGAGGTAGGCCTCCTGCTCCTGCACCAGGACCGGCCATCCAAGGGCCTGCTGCAGGCGGCGGCAGCGGCCGTGGCCGTCGCGGCCGGTGAGCAGGATCCAGGCCTGGCACGCAGGGCGGGGGCGACCCGCCAGGAACTGCAGGTTGGCCCGGGTGAAGGCGGGGCAGTCGATCAGCAGGTCGGCGGAGGCCGTCTCGAGCAGCCAGGCGCTGCCCCCCTGGCTCTCCCGGCTGGGCGCGAACAGCCACAACCCCGGGGCCACCGGCTGAGGCGGTCGGCCCTCCTCGGGCGGCAGCAGGGATGCTTCAGCTCTGGCCATGGCCCCATTGAACCTCCGGCGACAGCTTCCATAGCCCCGACTACCCTTGGGGCAATCCAGGCCAGTGATTTGTCGGCGACCCGGATCGGACATCCCTGGCCACTGGGGGCCTCCGTCACGCGCCGGGGCGTCAATTTCTCCGTGGTGGCCCCGTTGGCCACACGCATGGAGCTGCTGATCTTCGCCGATGGCGAGGCCCGCGAACCCCTCGAGGTGATCGAGCTCGACCCCTGCCACCGCTCAGGGGAGCACTGGCATGTCGAGGTGGAGGGCCTGGGCCTGGGCTGTTGTTACGGCTACCGCGTCTTCGGCCCGATCCAGCCCGGCAGCCATGGGTTCAATCCCTCCAAGGTGCTGCTCGACCCCTGCGCCAGGGCCGTCACCGGCTGGGAGGGTTATCAGCGGGGCGCCGCCGTCGGGGCTGTCCCCAACGCCTCCGCCTGCCTCAAGGGGGTGGTCACCGAGCGGGACCGGTTCGACTTCGACGCCGCCCCCCGGCCGCGCCATCCGTGGCAGAAGAGCATCATCTATGAGCTGCACGTGGGCGGCTTCACCCGGGGCAACGGCTGCCCGGTGCCAGCAGAACGGCAGGGGACCCTGCTGGGGTTGATCGACACCCTGCCCTACCTCCAGGAGATGGGGGTGACGGCCATCGAGCTGCTGCCGGTGATGGCCTTCGATCCCCAGGACGCCCCCAACGGACGCTTCAACCACTGGGGTTACAGCCCCGTGAGCTGGATGGCCCCCCACCCGGCCTACCTGGTGGACAGCGACCCGTTGCAGGGACGGCATGAGGTGCGCCAACTGGTGACCGCCTGCCATCAGGCGGGGCTGGAGGTGATTCTGGATGTGGTCTACAACCACACCAGCGAAGGCAACCAGCAGGGCCCCACCCTGAGCTGGCGGGGGTTCGGCGACGCCCTCTATTACCACCAGACTGCCAAGGGCGATTACCTCGATGTCAGCGGCTGCGGCAACACCATCGCCGCCAACCGCCCCCTGGTGCGGCGTCTGATCCTGGAGTCCCTGCGCTGCTGGAGCACCGAACTGGGCATTGACGGCTTCCGCTTCGATCTGGGCATCGCCCTGACCCGGGGCGAGGCGCTGGCTCCCCTCGATGCCCCCCCCCTGTTCGAGGAGATGGAAGCGGATCCTGACCTCAGCGATCTGAAGGTGGTCAGCGAGCCCTGGGACTGCGGCGGCCTCTACCGGCTTGCCGACTTCCCCGCCCGGCGGGTGGCCAGCTGGAACGGCCGCTTCCGCGACGATGTGCGCCGCTTCTGGAAAGGGGACGACCGCAGCACCTGGACCCTGAGCCAGCGCCTGTCCGGCAACCCGGACCTGTTCAACGGTCAGCCCTCGCCGGTGGGACGCACGATCAATTTCCTCACCGCCCACGACGGCTTCACCCTGGCCGACCTGGTCAGTTTCGACCGCAAGCACAACCTGGCCAACGGCGAGAACGACCGCGACGGGGACAACCACAACAACAGCTGGAACCACGGTGTGGAAGGGCCCTGCAGCGACCCGGGGGTGCAGACTCTGCGTGACAGGCAGCTGCGCAACCTGCTCGCCTCTCTGCTGCTGGCCCCCGGGGTGCCCATGTTGCTGATGGGAGACGAGGTGCGCCGCAGCCAGGGGGGCAACAACAACACCTGGTGCCAGAACAACCCCCTGGGCTGGATGCACTGGCAGCCGGACGCGGGCGACCTGGACCTGCGCCGTTTCCTGAGGCGCCTGATCCAACTGCGTCAGCGGCTGGCCCCCCTGCTGAATCAGGAGCTGCCCCCCACCCCCAGCACACAGGTCAGGGGCGCTGGCAACCTGCCCCTCTGGCGGGAGTGGCACGGACTCGAACTGGGTAAACCGGACTGGGCCAGCTGGTCCCACTGCCTGGCCTGGAGCCTCCACGACGCCACCATCGGGCCCCTGATCTGGTGTGGGATGAACGCCTATTACCAGCCGATGCAGTTCGCCCTGCCGCCCCAACCGGCCGGCTGGCGGCGGGTCATCGACACGGCGATCCCCGGCGACCATGACCTGCCCGCGACGCCCGAACCCTGGCTGCCGGCCACGGCCCCACTGGAGAGCCGCAGCCTGATGCTGCTGGTGGCCACGCCCCTGCTTGAGGACATCGTCGTGGACGCAACCCCCAGCGCCAGGACCTCCCAGGCCAAGGCCGCTGGAAAGAAGAAGAAGGCGGGCGGCGGGAATCGAACCCGCATCGTCAGTTTGGAAAACCAGGCCAACAATCGCCCAGTTTCATGACCAAGACTGGCCCCTCAACAAGCCAATCACGCCAGGTGAGATGGTTGGCCACCGGAAATAACGTGGGTCATCGGGGCGGAAAAAGGCCACACTCATTTTGAGGCCGGCATGCGCCGGCTGAACAGCAAAGCCCCTAACTTTCGGGCTTTCGCTTCCGTGCAGGCTTGAGGCCCCGAGCAGGCCGTCAAGACGAGGCACGGCCTGCTTGATAGCGGCAAGGGAGGGGATGTCCGGCCGACGCGGTTAAGCTAGTCATACGGCACCGATCGCGCTCTGGCCCGCCTTGAAGATCAGACCCGGTTCCGGTTGGAGCGGCTCAAGCGCATCGCTTACGTCCACGACCTCGCCAGCTCGGGTCCAGCTACGGCCATCACCCCAGTCGTCGGCCCGCAGTCAATGCACGCATGCCCAGAGAAGTGAAATCTCCAATTAGCTGCAGCAGTCCAGAGCTGTTACCCGGAATACAGCAGCAGTGGCCATCAAAACGCTCTTCGCCAATCGGGGAATATCTGCAGGTGCTGCCTGCTGCAACCGAACAACCTCACCCAGCTCCAGCCCGTCCCAAGAACAATTGATAACTAGCCGGAAGAAATTCCTACATGGGATGCAAGACGTGCATGGACAAGATTAGTCAACAGAAGATCTGCAGAGCCCAATGGCCTGACCAGCTACTAACAGCAGCTACTCTCAGCCTGATCTCGATCAAGGCTTATAAGCAGGTCCTTTGAGGAGACCGGATCGAATTTACGAGCAAAGAGCTTATTTGAAGAACGAATGGCTGGGTAGTCATCCATGGTCAACGGTTTTGGATATAGCTCCTCTGGTCGGTCCCAGTGAGTAAACATAAGACGAGCTTCACTTCGCGCCGGTATCGATGCTTGCAACTCTTCATTTCCAGTCCCGAGCAAAATAGTCTGAAAAACCATCTCATCAGGAAGGAGTGAATACCGATAAAATGAAAGAAAATCAGGGTTTTCGCTTAGGTACTTCCTGACATACGCGATAGCCTCTCTATTAAGCACCCACCATTGGGAGCCGAACACAGGAGTTAAATTTGGCAGGAACGTTCTCGGATACTTCCCAAAAACCAGACGAGCAAGTCGCTGAGATGTCCGCTCCAAGGTTGACTTGGAAATGGACTGAGCCGGATAAACATGAATCCGGCTTCCGATTCTCACGTGCCATTTCTGTATACGCCGGAACTCCTCATGATCAACCCCTTGCCGCATAACATGGCAATCGATATAATTGGTTTTGGCTCCATTTACCCCAAGTCGATTAAAAATACAATCGTTTGATAAAATTGGATAGTCTTGTCCGCTCAGCAGAACAATATAGTCGAAGTCAAATCTTGAATTGACAATCGACTCAATTCCGTTGATCGTTGCCTTTACGATACCTAGCCCACCCCATGGGCTGTACATTCTAGGCGAAACAAAAGTCGCTTTACTGGAGAGCTCAGTCCGCAGAAACTGCTTGATGTCAGCACCTTTATCTACATGAATAAAGAACCTAGTATTGGGGCAAGATAATCTGTTCACGAGCCGCACGACGTGAGATGGATTGTTATGGGCCAGGATGAGATAAGCAACGTTCACAATCGTGCCCAGGAACTGGAGGATGGTATTTTACAAGATGTGGAACCAGATGGGGTCATGCACAGGTTGATGTCTTCATGTCAGGGAACGGAATCCAGCAACTCCACTTCGGCGATGCTTCGGGAATCGCTGGTGCAGTCTGGCCTGGTGATCCCTGGCCATGGCCAGGATGATGCGCTCCGCCATCGGCAGCTGCAGAGCATGACTGAGTGGGCCGGCCGCCTGAACGGCCTGGGGCATCCACATACTCACGCAGGACCCACGTGAGACGATCGTGACATTGATTGCTTACAACTCATACGGAATATCGATCAATCAATCCCGGTTTTCGTTGCGCGACAGTGCTGACCGAGCAAGGCGCCAAGCCAAGCGCCTCCCAGTGTCCAGTCCCGCAAGAAACCGATAGGATATCGAGTGTCTCCCGAGGGAGTCTTTCCATGGCTGTCTGCCGTCCGATGCCGCCTCTGGTCCTCACAGAGGACGAACTTCAGCAGCTTCAGAGCATCGCCAACTCTCGCTCTTTACCCCACTCGATCGTGCAGCGTGCACAGATCGTGCTGGCCTGCGGTGCTGGCGACACCACCACATCCATCGCCAAGCGCATGGGGCTGACGGGAATGAACTTGGGCAAGTGGCGCAAGCGACACACTCAGGCGGATTCGTATGTTGGCGGACCAGACCCTTGATCAGCTCAATCCAACCTTCTGCAGGCTGTATGCCTTGGAAGGTCGCCCATCCTTTGCACCGAAGCGACTGCTGCTTGCCTCACTGCTGCAGGCCTCTTCCGGGATCCGCTCCGAGAGACTGCTCCTGGAGCGACTCCACGACAACCTGCTGTTCCGCTGGGTTGACGGCCTGAGCCCAGACGATGCGATCTGGCACCCGACCACATTGACCAAAAACCGTGATCGGCTCCTCAATGACGACGTCATGGGGCTGTTCCTGGAGAAGCTGATGGGCGCTCCCGAGGTCAAACCGCTTCTCAGCAATGACCACTTCTCCGTGGACGGCACGCTTTTGCAGGCCTGAACGTCCGACGCCTCCCTGAAGCGGATCGATGGTCAGGAGGATCCTCCACTTCCACCCACTGGACCTGGCGAAGGATTCGGTGCTCCCAAAGAAGGAAAGAAGAGAGCCAAGCGCGACTTTCGCGGTATCAAGCTCAGCAATGAAACCCACCGCTCCAGCACCGATCCTGAGGCATTGCTGGCCCGGAAATCCAAGGCCCATCCAGCTCAGCTGAGCTATCGGGGACACGTCCTCATGGACAACCGTCATGACCTGATCGTCGATTGCCTTGTCGCACAGGCCACGGGCACCGGTGAGCGGGATGCCGCCAAGGAGATGGCTGCAGACCTCACCTGTGCCCACCAGAAGACCGCCGGCGCCGAAAAGAACCACGACACGAAAGGGTTTGTAGCTGAGAGGAGACGGCTGGGCGTCACTCCTCACGTGGCCCAGAACACGGCCCGCAGCGGTGGCTCAGCCATCGATGGCAGCACCACCCGCCATGTGGGCTACCCCAAGTCGATCAATGCTCGCCGGGGGATCGAAAAGGTGTTTGGTTGGATCAAGGCGTTCGGCGGGCTGCGCCAGTTCAAACTGCGCGGCACCGAGAAAGTGAGTGCCGTGTACTCCTTCGGAGAAGCCTTCGGCTACGGCCTGCACGTGATCGCCTACAACCTGATCCGCCTGGGCAACCTGCTCAAACCTGAGCTGGAGGCGGCATGAACAGCCCGTTGTCCAGAGGTGTGCGAAAACTCCCGCAGCAGGGCCGCCAAAACAGTCCAAATGCGGCGAAATCGGTCTGCCTGAGTGATTGAAATGACCCCATCTTGAGAAGCACCGAGAAATCAACTCGGAGATGGGGAAACGCGGCTGCTTAGTCGGTTTTTCCGCAGACTCCTAGAAGAGCCAGGGACTCCGGCCGCCCGAGGGCGAGATCGTCGCCGGTGCCCACCTTCCCAAGCCCCGCCACAAGCAGCGGCCACGCCGGCGATCGCCCTCGGCCGGCTGCCGCACCTTTGAGCATTCATAACAGCGGGGCCTTCAGGTCTGAACGGAGGTTCAATCAGCCCCGATCAGCTGGGCATCAAGCCCCAGCTGCTGGGCTGCCAGCACAACAAGCGCATCCAGGCTGCAGAGGGTGGCGCCCCGTCCGGAGGCGATCGCCAGGTGCAGTGCATCGGCCGCCCGCAGGGCCAAGGTCCAGCCGCGCAGACAGGCATTGGCATTGCGGAAGTCCTGCGGTTCCACCTCCAGCATCAGAAGGCCTGGGGCCAGGCTGCGTTCAACGCCCTGCAGCACCGCCTCGGCCTGCGACAGGCTCAGGGCCTTGATGCGCACCTTGAGCCCAAGAGCGGAATGGAGCTCGGTGGCACTCCAAGGGCTGATCGCCAATGGTGCTGTGGCCTGCTGGAGAAAGGCCGCTACGATGGCTGAATGGGAATCCGGCGTGAGAGCCGCCAGCCGTACGCAGGTATCGACGTAAAGCATCAGGAGGGGTCTTCATCCCGCAGCGCGCATGGTCGCCACGCCGCCGGTGGCCTGATGGGGCAGGGAGTCCCGCAGAGCCTGAAGTTGGGGCAGGAGATCGCGCACGGCAGGCCTGGGCACCAGCTCAGCGATGGCCTTGCCGCGGCGGATGATGACCACCGGCTGGCCTCTCTCCACCGCGTCGAGCAGGCTCGAAAGCTGGGCCTTGGCTTCCGCCTCCGGGACCTGCCTCATGGCGTTGGCCATCGAGAAGAAAAACTCTAAGCAGGATCGTTGGGCAAGGCCCAGCCCTGACTTTTTGGCCAGGCCTGGGCAACAAGGCAACAGGAGGCATGGCCTCCTCCCCAGCGAATACGAGATCCAGCAGCGCATCCGCCTGGCCTGCGGCCATGGGCCGCTCCCTGCTGGTCACGCCCGAGCTGGATGAAAGGCACTGACCATCGACCAGCAGCCAACCGCACCTGGATGCGAGCTTGCAGCCAGGCCCAGATACTCGGCATGGACGACTGAGGCGAAATCAGTGCATACCCCATCGCCCAATACCCTCGCAGACGACGCTCCCACTTGCGTTGCGCCATGGGATGGCCGAGATCGAGCCAATCGATCATGCGCACGCTGGTCTTGCCGGCCTGCTGCCGATGCAGGCGACCGGCGTATTGCTGCAGTGTTCCCTTCCATGACACGGGCATCGCCAGCAGCAGGATGTCGAGCGGTGGATGGTCGAAGCCTTCGCCCACCAGTCGCCCGGTGGCCAGCACGATGCGGGGCGCCTCCGGCGACAGCGCCTCCAGCGCCGTCAAGGTGGCGGTGCGCTGCCGTGCGCCCAAGCGGCCATGCAGCAGGAACATGAC
This sequence comes from Synechococcus sp. UW140, assembly GCA_943372935.1. Lineage (GTDB taxonomy): Bacteria > Cyanobacteriota > Cyanobacteriia > PCC-6307 > Cyanobiaceae > Cyanobium. Next base: position 728 of record CALSAP010000002.1, on the reverse strand, counting down.
CGTCACCCGCCCCTCAAGAGCAGCGGCAATGGCATTGATGTGGTAAGTGCGCTCGCTCAGCAGCAGCAGTTTTCGGTCTTCCTGCCAGGCAGTCAGCGCCTCAACCACGATCTGTTGGGTGCGGCGTTGGTCCTCCGCCAGCCGGCGCATCAGCGTCTGGATCGGCAGATCGGTGGGCAGCCCCCGGAGCTCATGGGTGCGGCTCACCAGCTCCAGAGTCTGGGGCGCACCGGCGGGTCGCTCGGCGGTGTGGCGGATGGGGCCGCACCGCATGAAGAGAATCGGCTGCAGGCCGTCGCGGCGCACCAGCGTGGCCGACAACCCCAGCACGTAGCGGGCCTTCACCTGTCGCAGGATCGTCTCGAAGGACGCGGCGGTGATGTGGTGGCATGCGTCGACGATCACCTGCCCGTAGCTCTGCACCAGCGGATTCACCTGGCCCTTCCGCACCAGTGACTGCATCACGGCGATGTCGAGTCGGCCGGTGGGTTTGGCCTTGCTGCCACCGATGCAACCGATCGTGTCGGGTGATGCGTCCAGGAAGCTTTGAAGCCGCTCCTGCCACTGGCGCAGCAGTTCGGTGTCCGCCGACAATGATGTTGGCCGGTCGGCGACAAGCTCGTTGGCCGGTTGGGTGAGTGCTGGAGACCCTGGCGCCGATGCGCAGGGCCCAGGGGATGCCGGCACCACTGACCAGCCACCAATGCAGCCTTTACATGGCCAAACGA
>CALSAP010000001.1:0-368796 GCA_943372935.1 Synechococcus sp. UW140 | reverse complement strand
TCGGGCCGCAGCGCCTCCGGCATGGGCGGGGTGGGCTCCCGTCAGCGCTCCTTCTGGCTGGTGGCCGATGCCGAGCTGATCGTCTATGGCGCCACCGATCCGGCCGCCCGCCTCAGCATCGGCGGAGAGGACGTCCCCCTCTCGGCCGATGGCACCTTCCGGGTGCAGGTGCCCTTCCGCGATGGCCAGCAGCTCTATCCGATCGAGGCCGTGGCGGCCGATGGCGAGCAGAAGCGCAGCATCACCATGGAGTTCCGCCGCTCCACGCCGGAAGCCAACGTCAACAGTCGCGAAGCCGCGGTCGCCGAGTGGTTCTAGGTCTCAGGACGGTGGCTTTCCCGGCCCTGCCAGCCGCTCCGCCACGGCCATGATCAGGGTCCCGGCTGAGAGCTGGGCACCAACCTCCAGGCCATGGGCCCGTTCGTGCTCGTCAAGCGGCTCCACGGTCCTGAACTGGGACTCCAGCACGGCCCCGTCCGCATCGGAGGGGTCGTCGCCACGGATCTGGCGTTCCACCAGGCGCCGCCGGGCCTGCTCCTGGGAAATGACGCAGGCCAGGATCAGGAACGGGACACCGCATTGGCGGGCCAGTGCCTCCATCCGCCGCCGCTGATCGCGGCGAAGAAAGGTGGCATCCACGACCACCGACAGCCCAGCCGCGAGGATCCGTTCCACCTGCTCGGGCAGATGCTGGTTGTAGAGCATGGCGCTCACCTCCGGCCGGTAGGGATCGCCCAGGAGCGGTGGGGCCAGTCCCTGCCCCCAGCTGCCGAAGAGACGCTTGCGCTCCACGTCGGAGCGCAACTGGATCCAGCCCTGCCGCTGGCAGAGCTGCCGGGCCCGGTGGCTCTTGCCGCTGCCGGACACCCCGTGGGTGATCACCAGGGCCGGGGTTGGACTGGCGGTGGCACGGCTGGCGCCCTGCAGATACCGCGCCAGGTCCTGCTGCAAGAGAGCCGAGGCCTCGGCGTCGAGGCTCTGCTGGCCCAGGCGCAGGGCGCAGACCTTGGCCCGTACCAGCGATCGGTACACCCGGTACCAGCGCCAGGTGAGCAGGCCGTCGTAGTCGCCGCAGCGGCCCAGCCAGCGGTTGAGCAGCACGGCCCCGAGGTCCGGCCGGTTGCGGTGCTCCAGATCCATGACCAGGAAGGCCAGGTCGCTGATCACGTCGATCCAGCGCAACTCCGGACTGAATTCCAGGCAGTCGAAGACCCGAAGGCGCTCCCCGTCCAGCAGCATGTTGCCGAGGTGCAGATCGCCATGGCACTCGCGGATGCGCCCCTGGCCTCGGCGCAGCAGGAAGCTCGGCCGCAGCCGCTCGAACTGGTCGACGGTCCAGTGCCGCAAGGCGGCGATGTCCGGTTCAGACACCAGTCCGCAGGCTCCCAGCACCACCAGGTTGGCCATGGCCGGCGCCTTCACCAGCTCCGGTGCCCCGTAGGCATCCTCCGGGGCAGCCACCGCGGCCGCGGCATGGAAGTCCGCCAGATCATCCGCCAGCCCTTCGAGCTGGGCATCGCTGAGGCCGTGGCCTTCAAGCACTGCGCCCAGCAGGGCGCTCTGGGAGAACTGGCGCATGCGCACGGCCAGCTCAAGGGTGGGTCCGGAGCCGTGAAATGCGGCTCGCTCGGGCGGGCCATGGATGGGGCTGAGCCCGAGGTAGAGGTCCGGAGCCAGGCGCCGGTTGAGCCTGAGCTCCTCCTGGCAGAACCAGCGGCGCCGCTCCGGCGTCGAAAAATCGACGAAGCCCAGATTCACCGGCTTCTTGATTTTGTAGGCGAAGGTTCCGGTGAGCAGGATCCAGGAAATGTGGGTTTCCAGGCACTCGACCCGCTCGACCGGATGGTCATAGGCGGCGGGATCGAGCAGGGCCGCGATCATTGGGTCCACGGCCGCTCCGATGCTTCTTGCGATTCAATCCAATCATCTGCAGGGTGACGATGGCTTCTGCAGGGGTCCACACCAGCACAGGCACCAGCAGCCCCGCCGCCAGGGGAGATGTCGGCCGCACGAACAGGGTGAGCATCAAGGTCAGCACCCAGCCCAGCAGGCAGATGGGAAGGCCCGCTGACAGGTTGCGGAGGCGGCAGATCACACAGTGTTGGCTGCGCAGGAGCACCAGCAGGCTCGCGTAGGCGGCCACCCAGAGCCATTCGCCGGTCTTGAACCAGAAGGAGAGCGCTGAGAAGTAAAAGCTGACGCTGATGATGAACCAGGCGGCGGGGACCCAAGGATCGATGCTCATCCAGCCCGGTCGTCTGAGGGTGCGATACCAGGAGAAATCCCGCTCCGAAGGATTGATGACCAGTGTCACGACCAGAAGGGTGATCAGGATCAGGAGCCAGGAGGGCACGGGCATCTGCAGACACAGGCATTATTGGCAGCTGCCGGGGAACCGTCCATGGCGCGGGATGTCGGTTCGTCGCTCACGTGGACCAGACCGCTGGACGCCCCTACGTTTGAAGGGTCCCACGAGCTTGATGGAGGCCCCATGCATACCCACGACCTCGAGAACCATGACAACCTCTACGCCGACGAAGGCACGATGGTGATCGGTGAGACCCGGGCAGACGCCCAGAGCCATGCTTACTGGGCTGTGGGGGCCATCGCCTTGATGGTGGTGGGATTGGGTGTGGCGCTGGTCATCTCCTGAGTCGCCACGAAGCGCTCCCGGAAACAGGGCAGGGGGATGGGTTCACAGAGTCGGACCCAGTCCCCGCTTCCCCTGTGCTGCCAGGCGGAAAGCCGCAGCGGATGGACGGCTCCCCAGCGGCAGATCAGCAGGTAACGATGTCCCCAGGCCGTGGGCCAGGCCATCGCGGCCCCCCTGGCCCACGGCCAGTGGTGAGGGTGCAGCGGCTCCAGATCGCGATGGCGGCGCAGCAGGGCTGGCAGCAGTTGGCCAGCGGGGATCCCCTGGCAGTGCTGCAGCCGCCTGGCCAGGGCGGGCGGATCGCCCCGGCTGGGGAGAACCAGGTGCAGTCCCCCCCAACCGGGAAAGCCCAGACAAGAGAGAAGGGCGCCGGAAGCCATGCGTGGACGGGACGTTGACATCCCTTTGGTGCCACCGCCTGTCACGAAGCGGACGCTGGGGCGGTCGCACTGGCAGGATCGGCGGGAAGGAAGCGACTCCCCTGCCGCCATGTTCGAGAACCGCGAACGGCCCGCCTGGGTCAACTGGCTGATCCTGGCGATCTTCCTTTTGTCGTCGTGGCAGCTGGCCGGGTTCTGGTTTCAGCAGCTGCACCGCTGAGCAGCCGGGGTCGTCAGGAGGGCCGTCGCGGCCGGGCGGTGAGGCCCCGCACCAGCCGGACACCGCCGCCCACCAACAGCAACAGGGCCATCAGGGCCAGCAATGCCACCACGATCACGCTGCCCAGCTGCAGGATCCCCATGCTGAGCCGGCTCAGCCCGCCGATCAGGTTGGCGATGGCATTGCTGACCAGGAGCAGGGCGTCGAGCCGCTCCGGCAACTGCATCAGCCCGACGAGGATCAGCGCCCCAGCCACGATCAGCATCAGGCCCGCCAGCACCTGGCGCCATCGGGAGGATGGACGGCGACGGCGGCGGCGCAACTCCAGTCCCTTTCCCGGCGTCGGTCCCTTCGGTGTCGGCAGATGCAGCGGGTAGGGGGTGTGGGGCATGGCTGGGGGTGTCAGAGCTCCAGCGGATAGCCGGCGCCCCGCATCCACCGCTCGAATTCCATCAGCACCAGCTCGTTGGGGCAATCGATCAGCGACAGGTCGTTGACCGTGCAGTCACCCTGCCCGCCATGGTGGAGGGTGAGGTGGAACTGGGTACCGCTCAGACCGCAGACCTCCGGATCGCTGCGCACCACCACATCCAGGGCCGCCCCCAGGCGTGCGACCCGGCGGCGCAGTTCCGACCAGGTCATGCCCATGGCACGGCAGTGGAGAAGAAAGGGAATCGCCCCCAGTGTGACCAGCGCGGGGCCGAAGTCAACAGGCCCCGGGCCGGGGGCTCATGGACTTGGGGCTTCCGGAGCGGCCTGGGGGGCCGGTGGGGTTGGCGCCGGTGGCACGGCGGGCGGGGGCAACAGCAGCACCAGGGCCGCCGAGAGGGCCAGGGCCGCCGCCCCGCCCAGGGGGGCCGTCAGCCGGCGATGCAGGGGGATTCGCTCCAGCAGTTCCCTGGGACCGAGGGGCTCCGGCTCAGGGATCTCCAGGGGCAGCTGCACGCGGGGATCGAGGCGCAACAGATCGAGCGCCCGCACCAGATCAGCCAGCTCCGCATCGTCGAGATGCATGTCCAGCGGGGGGGTGTCGGGTTGGCTGCTGCGCAGCAGCAGCCGGTGGCCGCCCTCGGGGTGGGGGCCGATGTCGACGGGTTCTCCCGCAATGCTGAAGTCGCGGCGCACGCCGCTGATCAGGTGCCGGGCGTAGGGCAGCACCACCTGCATCAGCGCCTGCAGGTGCTCACGGCGCCCCTCCAGCAGGGGCCGGCCCACCCACTGCAGGCTCCAGCCGGTGATGATGCCAAGGGCCGCACCGCTCTGGCCGATGGAGACGTCGGGGAGCCCTTCCACCTGCAGCCGGCAGCTGAGCTGATCGAAGACGAGGCTCTGCTTCATCACGGAACTCTGAACCATGGGGGGTCTCAGGGGGACGGCCTCAAGCGACAGCGTCCATCAGGCTGGCCTTGATGCGCTCGAAGCCTCCCAGGCCGGCGCAGAGGCTGAGGCCCTGGACCAGCTGAAGCCGCAGGGCGGCCCCATCGGTGGGGTCGAGCAATTTCTGCACGCCGCTGCGGCGGGGATTCATGCGTTCCTGCACCAGCTCCAGCAGGCGCCCCTGGAACAGCGCCCAGCGTTCGCTGGCCACCCCCTCCAGCTCGCTGCTGGAGAGCAGGGAGCGCAGCATCGGGTACAGGCGATCGGCCATGACGCAGAGGATGCGGATCAGGGCATCGGTTTCGTCGACGGGAACCTCGCCGCGCCGGCAGGTGCGCCGCAGGGGGTTATGGCAGCGGCGCTTCCACAGCTCCACCCTGTTGGGGAAGAGACCGCCATAGCCCAGCTGCTCGCTCATCCAGACCATCGCCTCGCCGCCGTTGAGGTCGAGCGCCTCCATGCAGAGCAGCATCAGATCAAGCCGCTCCAGTCCCCGGCGGGGCAGGGGGCGGGAGGGGCGGTCCGGGTTTGCCGCTTCCGAAGTGTCCTTGGCCATGACTGCGATGATGCCAGCGGCGCCGTCCATCCGTCTCGTCGCCGGTACCGGTCCCTTCACCAGCACGATGCCCAGCAGCCTCTCATCCATCGATCTGCGCACCTGGGTCCGGGACATTCCCGACTTTCCGAAGCCGGGCATCCTCTTCCGTGACCTCACCCCCCTGATGCGGGATCCCGAGGGCTGGGGCGAGGCCATCCGCCTGCTGGGCCTGCTCTGCGATCGGGTGCAGCCGGACCTGATCGTGGGCATCGAATCCCGCGGCTTCATCGTCGGCACTGCCCTGGCCACCGTTGTCGGTGTCGGCTTCGTGCCGGTGCGCAAGCCCGGCAAGCTGCCCAGCGAGGTGATCGGGGTGGACTACAGCCTGGAGTACGGCACCGACCGGCTGGAGATCCACAGCGATGCACTCGGCGAGGGTTCGCGGGTGCTGATCGTCGATGATCTTCTGGCCACCGGTGGCACAGCCGCGGCCTGCACCGAGCTGGTGCTGAAGGCCGGTGGGGAGCTGTGCGGCTTTGGCTTTCTGGCCGAACTGGCGGCCCTGGAGGGCCGCAGCCGGCTGCCTCAGGAGCAGCCGATCGAGTCGCTGATCATCTACAGCTGAGGCTCAGCCTTGCTGGTCCTGCCAGGTGAGGACGGTGTCGAACTGTTCGAGGCTGATCAGGCCGAACCGCCAGAGCACCGCCGGCAGCGGCGCCTGCTCCAGCTGGGACTGTTTGATGCCCAGTTGCAGGGCGTTTTCACTCAGGCCGAGCTGATGGCGCAGGAAGCGCACCATGGCCGGAGAGGGCAGGGGCTGGGGAGAGCTGCTGATCACCATCCCCCCATGCTGGGAGCGTCTGGCGCAGGCGGCAAGGCCCCTGGGTCATGGCCCGCAGGGCCAGGGCCCGGCTCCAACCGAACCGCGACAGGACGCCGAAGGCCAGGCCGCGCAGCGGCAGCAACAGGGGCTGACGGTTGGAGAAGAGCCGCACCAGCAGGTCGGTGGCGAGCAGGGTGAGCAGCAGGTCGGGCCAGCGGCGGCGTGCGTAGGCCGCCGCCAGGCGACGCGGGGACAGCGTTCCCCGGGCGGCCTGCTCGGCGAGCTGGTGCAGTACCGCCACATCCCGCCAGCAGAGATTCAACCCCTGGCCGCCCACCGGATGGCAGCGGTGGGCGCTTTCCCCCACCAGCACCGTGCGGCCACGATGCAGGCGGTGGGCCAGCTGCAGGGCCACCGGAAAACTGCGGGGAGCCGCCAGCAGGCCCTCGGGCTGGAGTTGGTCCGGCAGGGCCCCCGCCAGCCGATCGAGGAAGGCTGGGCCGCTCAGGGCTTCGAGCTGCCGGCAGCGGGCCGTGGGCGCACTCCAGACCAGCTGGAAACGACGCTTGCCAAGGGGAAGCACAGCAAAGGGACCTTCCGGACGCAGCAGCTCCCAGGCTTCGTCGTCGTTGCCGCCGCCCATCTCCACCTGCACGGTGAGGCAGGCCTGGGTGTAGCGGTGGCTCCACTGGCCGATGCCCAGGGCCCGCCGGGTGGGGGAGTCGGGTCCGTCGGCGGCCACCAGCAGATCGGGTTCGCTGGCGGCGACCGGTGCCGCTGTTCCCAGCGCCAGCGCAACGGCGGGGTGCTGGCCCAGGCGCCGCAGCAACAACGCCATCATGGGCCGGTGCGAGCCGATCCAGCCCACCGCGCCGGCCTGCTCCAGGTCGGTCGGATCGAAGCTCACCCGTCGCTGCGTCGCCCCGTCCTGAAGCCGCAGGCGGCGGAAGGGAACCAGCTGGTGTCGCAGATCGCCCCACAGGCCGAGCCGCTCCAGCAGGTCACGGCTGGAATGGGTGAAGGCGTAGGCCCGCTCGCGGCCCTGCAGAGCCTCGGGGCCGAGGGGATCGTGGAGGCTCACCTGCCAGCCGGCCTGCGCCAGGGCCAGGGCCGTCAGGGCGCCGGTGGGGCCGGCTCCGTTGATCCGGGCATGGAGCAAAGGGCGCATGGCCACAAAAAAAGCCGCAACAGAAAGTCTGCTGCGGCGATGGGGTCAGCCGTGATCAGCCGATGCCGAGCAGACCGCGGGTGAAAGCTTCGCCACCCAGGGCGAATTCGGTGGCGAGCAGGGCGATGAAGCCGAGCATGGCCATGCGGCCGTTGAGCTTCTCGGCGCGCTCGTGGAAGCCCCAGCCGCTCTCGGCGCTCACCACTTCCATGCGGGGCTCGGTGGCGAAGGCGTTGAGGCGGCCGCCGTCTTCGGTGGTGACGGTGGCGCCGCGGATGGCGGAGCGATCGAGGGCGGTAGGTGCGGTGGGGGTGGCGGCGGTCATGGGAGGACTCCTTGAGAAGTGTTACGGGAATTGTAACGCATTGTTTCGGATCCGTCCAGCTTCCCTCACCCCAGGCGCCGCAGGCAGAGCTCCTCGAAGGCCGGCCGCAGCAGGTAGGGGTACTCCCCCACCCACTGCTTCAGCTGGGGCAGCCAGCCATCGGAGAGGGCGCCGATGCGGGAAAAGTCCTTGCGCTCGCTCAGTACCAGGCAGCGGATCACCATCCCTGGCCGGATCAGCTCATGCTTCTTCTCCAGGGGGAAACGGATCTGGCCCAGGTAGCCGTCCTCGTCCTCCAGCTCCAGGCACAGCCACGTGCGCCGGTTCTCCACCAGCTCAAGCCGCCCCTGGCGGTTGGCCTGCTCCCGCCGGTTCTCCACCACTTCCCGCCGGAACAGATCAGCCACCACCCCCTCGAAAATCGCGGCCGCCGGGTAGCGCCGCAGCAGCGCGTTGCGGCGGCCCGCTTCCAGGATCGGCCCCCACAGCACATAAAGAAGAAAGACGAAGCCCACCACAAGGAACACCGGACCGGCCTGGCTGCGGAACAGCAGCACCTGGCTGATCAGCAGCGCAATCACCCCGCCGATCACCGAAATCAGCACGCGCTGCAGCAGTTTGCGCGGATCGCCACTGCTGGCGCTGAACTGGGAGCCCGTGGCCACCGCCGGGATCAGGCGGACCAGTTCGCCGGGTTTGAGGGGGATCAGCATCGACTCTTGGGGGTGCAGCTCACAGGAGCCTCTCCAGTCCATAGACCAGGCCCCCCAGGCTGCGCACCTTTCGGACCGTGAGGAGCACCCCGGGCATGTACGCACTGCGGTCGATCGTGTCGTGGCGCAGGGTGTAGGTCTCGCCTGGGGAGCCGAACATCACCTCCTGGTGGGCCACCAGCCCCGGCAGCCGCACCGAATGCAGCCGCAGGCCGCTTTCCCGCAGCCCGCCCCGGCAGCCGGCCAGGCTCTCGTGTTCCTCCACCTGGGGGGGATTGAACGGCTTGCCGAGTTCTTCCATCAGTTCGGCGGTCTTGAGGCAGGTGCCGCTGGGGGCATCGGCCTTGCGGTTGTGGTGCAGTTCGGTGAGCTCGGCGTAGTCGTAGAAGCGGGCCGCCGCCGCCGCCGCCTGCTGCAGCAGCACCATCCCCACGCAGAAGTTGGGCACCACCGCGCCACCCATCGAGGCCTTGTCGGCAAAGCGGGCCAGGTCAGCGAGCTGGTCGGGACGCAGGCCGGTGGTGCCGATCACCGGATGGACGCCATAGGCGAAGGCGCCGCGGCAGTGCTCATAGACGACGCTGGGGTGGGTGAAGTCCACCAGCACCGCCCCGCCGCCCGGCCCGGCCTGCCGCACCGACTGGCTGGCCTGGCAGAGGGTGCCTTCGAAATCGGCGCTCAGCGCCACCTCAAGCTCCCCGAGACCCAGGGCCAGCCCCACATCCTCCCCTTCGTGGCCCGGGGTGGTGTCGATGGCTCCCACCAGGGTGCAGTCGGGGGCCGCCACCACGGCCTTGATCACCTCGGCCCCCATGCGGCCCAGGGCCCCGGCCACCACCACCGGGATCGGCGCCGGCTCTGCTGGGGACGGGGAGGTCGCGGTCATGGGCAGCTAGCACTCCAGGCGAGCCTATGTGGCCCGGCCCACCGGCAGGGCGTGGGCCTGTAACGCTGCGCTGCAACCGATCGCGTCCCCGGCGGGAGCTCCGTAGGCTGCTTCACATTGCTCAACGCATCCGCCGCATGTTCACGCAGGTCCGTTCCGCCAACCGCCGGGTCAGCCCTGCCCCCACCGATGGCGCCAACGACCGGGTGGTGATGAAGGCCGTCTATGTGGTGCTTGAACCCCAGTACCAGAACGCCCTCACCACCGCCGCCACCGGTCTCAACGACCAGAACGGTCCCCTGGCGGTGGAGCTCAGCGGCTACCTGATCGAAGAGCTGCGCGACCCGGCCAACTACGCCGATTTCTGCGCCGACGTGGCCGCCGCCGATGTCTTCATCGCCTCGCTGATCTTCATCGAGGACCTGGCCCAGAAGGTGGTGGACGCCGTGGCCCCCCACCGTGACCGCCTCAAGGCCGTGGTGGTGTTCCCGTCGATGCCGGAGGTGATGCGCCTCAACAAGCTGGGCACCTTCTCGATGGCCCAGCTGGGCCAGAGCAAGAGCGCCATCGCCCAGTTCATGCGCAAGCGCAAGGAAGCCAATGGGGCCGGCTTCCAGGACGCCATGCTCAAGCTGCTGAACACCCTGCCGACGGTGCTGAAGTACCTGCCGGTGGAGAAGGCCCAGGACGCCCGTTCCTTCATGCTCAGCTTCCAGTACTGGCTGGGGGGAACGCCGGACAACCTGCGCAACTTCCTGCTGATGCTGGCCGACCGCTACGTGTTCGGCAAAGCGGAGCTGGGCCGGCCCCAGCTGACGGTGGCCGACCCGGTGGTGTTCCCGGACCTGGGCATCTGGCACCCGATGGCGCCGGGGATGTTCGAGGACCTCAAGGAGTACCTCAACTGGAGCGCCAGCCGCGCCGATCTCAGCGAGAAGGCCCGCCGGGGCCCGGTGATCGGCCTGGTGCTGCAACGCAGCCACATCGTCACCGGCGATGACGCCCACTACGTGGCCATCATTCAGGAGCTGGAGTACCGGGGCGCCACGGTGATTCCCGTGTTCTGCGGCGGCCTCGACTTCTCCCGGCCCGTCTCCTCCTTCTTCTACGACCCCCTCAACCCGGAGCAGCCCCTGGTGGATGGGGTCGTCAGCCTCACCGGTTTCGCCCTGGTGGGCGGCCCCGCCCGCCAGGACCACCCCAAGGCGATCGAGACCCTCAAGCGGCTCAACCGGCCCTACATGGTGGCCCTGCCCCTGGTGTTCCAGACCACCCAGGAATGGGAGGAGAGCGATCTGGGGCTGCACCCGGTGCAGGTGGCCCTGCAGATCGCCATTCCCGAGCTCGACGGTGCCATCGAACCGATCGTGCTGTCGGGGCGCGATGACGCCACCGGCAAGGCCCACACCCTGCAGGACCGTGTGGATGCCATCGCCGAGCGGGCCATCCGCTGGGCCTCGCTGCGGATCAAGCCGCGGGCCGAGAAGAAGCTGGCGATCACCGTGTTCAGCTTCCCCCCCGACAAGGGCAACGTCGGCACCGCCGCCTACCTCGATGTGTTCGGCTCGATCTTCCGCGTGCTGGAGGAGATGAAGGCGAAGGGCTACACGGTGGATGCCATGCCCCGCACGCCCAAGGAGCTGATGCAGGCGGTGCTCAGCGATCCGGAGGCCCTGCAGGGGGCCCCTGAGCTGGCGATCGCCCACCGCATGAGCGTGGAGGAGTACGAGCGGCTCACCCCCTATTCCGAGCGCCTGGAGGAGAACTGGGGCAAGCCCCCCGGCAGCCTCAACTCCGACGGCACCAACCTGCTGATCTACGGCCGGCACTTTGGCAACGTGTTCGTAGGGGTGCAGCCCACCTTCGGCTACGAAGGCGATCCGATGCGCCTGCTCTACTCCCGCAGCGCCAGCCCCCACCACGGCTTCGCCGCCTACTACACCTATCTGGAGAAGGTGTGGGGCGCCGATGCGGTGCTGCACTTCGGCACCCATGGCTCCCTGGAGTTCATGCCGGGCAAGCAGATGGGCATGAGCGAAACCTGCTACCCCGATTCCCTCATCGGCGCGCTTCCCAACCTCTACTACTACGCCGCCAACAACCCCTCCGAGGCCACCATCGCCAAGCGGCGCGGTTACGCCTCGACGATCAGCTACCTCACCCCGCCGGCGGAGAACGCCGGCCTCTACAAGGGCCTCAAGGAGCTGGGCGAGCTGGTGGGCTCCTACCAGCAGCTGCGCGAGAGCTCCCGGGGGGTGCAGATCGTCAACGCGATCATCGAGACGGCCCGCCAGTGCAACCTCGACAAGGACGTGGCCCTGCCCGAGGGCGATGCCGATGCGGCGGCCCTCGATCTCGACGGCCGGGATGGCGTGGTGGGAGCGGTGTATCGCCAGCTGATGGAGATCGAGAGCCGGCTGCTGCCCTGCGGCCTGCACACCATCGGCAAGCCGCCCACCGCCGAGGAGGCGATCGCCACCCTGGTGAGCATCGCCGCCCTGGAACGGGAAGAGGAGGGCCTGCGTTCCCTGCCGGGCCTGCTGGCCGAGAGCCGGGGCCGCACCATCCAGGAGGTGTACAAGGGCAACGACGCCGGCGTGCTCGCCGATGTGGAGCTCAACCGGGTGATCACCGAGGCCTGCCGCGCCGCCGTCGGCGCCATGGTGCGGGAGGTCACCGGCGCCGATGGCCGCGTCACCCTGCGGCGCAACTTCGGCTGGTTCTTTGATCTGCTGGAGCGCTTCGGCTACCGCCTCCCCTCCCCCTGGCTGAGCGCCTGCCGCCAGGCGGGCTTCCCCGATGTGGACGTGACCGAACTGGATCGCCAGTTCGCCTATCTGCGCTTCTGCCTGGAGCAGATCTGCGCCGACATGGAGATGGAGAGCCTGCTGCGGGCCCTCGATGGCGAGTACGTGCTGCCCGGGCCCGGCGGTGATCCGATCCGCAACCCCGGGGTGCTGCCCAGCGGCAAGAACATCCACGCCCTCGACCCCCAGGCCATCCCCACCCGGGCGGCCATCGCCGCCGCCAAGGTGGTGGTCGACCGGCTGATCGAGCGCCAGAAGGCCGAGCAGGGCACCTGGCCGGAAACGATCGCCTGCGTGCTCTGGGGCACCGACAACATCAAGACCTACGGCGAATCCCTGGCCCAGATCCTCTGGTTCATCGGCGTGCGTCCGATGGCTGATTCCCTCGGCCGGGTGAACAAGCTGGAACTGATCTCCCTGGAGGAGCTGGGCCGGCCCCGCATCGACGTGGTGGTGAACTGCTCGGGTGTGTTCCGTGACCTGTTCATCAACCAGATGGCCCTGATTGACCAGGGCGTCAAGATGGCCGCCGAGGCCGAAGAGCCCCTGGAGATGAACTTCGTGCGCAAGCACAGCCAGGAGCAGGCCGCCGAGCAGGGCATCTCCCTGCGCGACGCCGCCACCCGGGTGTTCTCCAATGCCAGCGGCAGCTACTCCTCGAACGTGAACCTGGCGGTGGAGAACAGCACCTGGGAGGAGGAGGGCGAGCTGCAGGAGATGTACCTCTCCCGCAAGACCTTCGCCTTCAACGCCGACAACCCCGGCGAGATGAACCAGAACCGCGAGGTGTTCGAATCGGCGATGAAGACCGCCGATGTCACGTTCCAGAACCTGGATTCGGCGGAGATCTCGCTCACCGATGTGAGCCACTACTTCGACTCCGACCCCACCAAGCTGATCGCCGGCCTGCGGGACGACGGCAAGGCTCCCACCAGCTACATCGCCGACACCACCACCGCCAACGCCCAGGTGCGCTCCCTGAGCGAAACCATCCGCCTCGATTCGCGCACCAAGCTGCTCAACCCCAAGTGGTATGAGGGCATGCTCGATTCCGGCTACGAGGGGGTGCGGGAGGTGGCCAAGCGGCTCAACTTCACCCTCGGCTGGAGTGCCACCAGCGGCGCGGTCGACAATTTCGTGTATGAGGAAGCCAACGAGACCTTCATCAACGACCCGGAGATGCGCAAGCGGCTGATGGACCTCAACCCCCACAGTTTCCGCCGCATCGTCGGCACCCTGCTGGAGGTGAATGGCCGCGGCTACTGGGAAACCTCCGACGAGAACATCGCCCAGCTCCAGGAGATCTACCAGGAGATTGAGGACCGGATCGAGGGGGTGACAAAAGAGGCCTGATTGATCAGGGCCACGGGCCTGGTGCCTGTTCGGCAGGAGATCCTGGGAGGCTGAGGGCGGGGGGCGCCTGGTGGAAGCAGGTGGTGTGTGCGGTTGGGGACTCTGATTGATGCCGCAGCCGATAACAGCAGATGCACTGCATTGAGAAAGTTGATGCTCGTATGTACATAGCTCTTAATAGTCTCTGCAAGGGTCGTGGGCGCTGAGGTTTGCCCCCATGGCGGTGACTGCAGCCCCCGCTGCCAGGGGATCAGCGGTCTGCTGCAGCCATTTCTGCGTAGGACTGAGTCGTGCCATTGCACGGCAAAAGAACCGTGAGAGCTGACATTCAGGCTCAGCTCATCGCCGTCAAGTCAGAGGCAATGCTGATGGCCTCCTTGCCATCCCAGCCACCTGCAATGGCATGGACGATCAACCCAGTTCCACTCCCTACACACCTGAGAACCATGTCCAACAAACTCGACGCCGCAGCCAAAGATGCTGAAGGCAAAATCCAGTCCGCCGTCGGTTCCCTCACCGGCGACAAGGGCCAGCAAATCAAAGGAGAAGCCAAGCAGGTCCAGGCCCTTGCCATGAAGGCGGAGGTCAAAGTGAAAGAGGAAGCCAAGAAGGCTGCCAGGAAGGTTGAAGACGCCACCGAATAGTCAGCCAGCCGGCAGCCGTTGGGATCCCCTAGCGTCCAGTCTCCATAGCAAGATCCTGGCAACGGCCGCTCAGGCCGTGACACGTTCATCAGTTGCCATCAGGCCAAGTCGCACCTCATCATCCGTGGCCAAGGCCATGCCGGGGAGTCGTTCACTCCCCGTTTTTTTCCTCAAGCTGGCCAGGGGTCCATAGCGGAGGCCTCTCTGCCTGTTTTGCGCGAGTAGAACGATGTGCACATAAAAAAGGGGGGCCTAAGCCCCCCGAATCACCCCGCAGGGGTGAGTGAATGGATCGGAATCACTTACCGATCTTGGCCACTTCGGCGCGAGCGCGGGTCAGAACGGCTCCGGTCAGGGGGACGAAATCGAGCTGCTTGGCGATGCCCTGGCCCTTCGGTGAGAGACCCCAGGTCAGGAACTGGCGAAGGGTGGCGGCCTTGTCGCCGTTGCCCCGCTGGTAGGCCAGGATCCAGGTGAAGGTGGCGATCGGGAAGGCGTTGGCGCCGGCCGGATTGCAATCCTCACCACCCAGGCGGGAATTCAGTCTGACACCGTTCAGGGCGGCGGCGCCGGTCACATCGTTGGCCAGAACAAATTTGCCAGCTTTGTTCTGAAGAGCCGCAGGAGTGATCTTGCCCTTCACGAAGGCCTGGTTGAGATAACCGATCGAGCCGGGGGTGTTCAGGATCAGGCCCGCCACGCCCTCATTGCCCTTGCCGCCGACGCCCACGGGCCACTTGACGGCCTTGGAGGTTCCCACTTTGGACTTCCATTCCGAAGAGAAGCAGGAGAGGGAGTTGGTGAAGGCGGCGGTGGTGCCGGAGCCATCCGAGCGGTGCACCACGGCGATCGGCCCCTTGCCACACTTCAGCTGATCCCAGGTCTTGATCTTGCCGAGGAAGATGTCGGCGACCTGGGCCTGGGTGAGCTTGAGGTTCTTGCAGCTGGGATTGTTGTAGGCGGGGGTGACGGTGCCCCCCATCATCGGAATCTGCAGGGCTCCGCGCTGGGCGGTCACGCCCTTGGTGAATTCTCCCTTGGATTCGTTGAGCTCCTCATCGGTCGCTCCAAAATCGACGCTGCCGGCATGGAACTGGCGAACACCGGCGCCGGAGCCCACCGACTGGTAGTTCACCTGCCTCTTGGTTTCCTTGGCGAACTCCACGGACCAGCGCTGGTAGGCCGGAGCGGGAAAGCTGGCGCCGGCTCCACTGATGGAGTTGCTCTGGGCGATCACCGGAACCGCCAGTCCAGCGGTGACAGCACCAGCAGCGGAGAGAATCAGGGCCTTCTTCGCGAAGGTCATCAGAATTGCCAATTGTGGAGCAGGTCATGAATAGCAACCCGCTCCACCCATTCGTGTTATGGGCAGGTTAACGGGTCTTCAAGGATGGCTCTGGCCTGGCGTCCTGATGCGCCAGGACGCCATTCCTGCGCGGAGATCATGGTGTGGCGTCGGTTCCGGTGGCACAGGGCTAGACCGCCGATCCGCGCTGGAACCTTGGTCGGGGTGTTGCATGGCCTGGTAGCTCTCTTGCCCTGCCAGTGGCCCGGCCCTCGCCCCTTTCGCCGTCGACATCCAACCGTGCCTTTGCTGGGCCGGATGGGCGCCCGTCACCGATGTCACATCAGACTATGTGAAAGCAACGACCTCCCTTTCCAGCCCTGGCTAGGGATAGGTGTGCGATCCCAGCCGTTCACGTGAAAGAGCTCACCAGCGCCATCAACCAACACCTGGCCGCTGAGTTTCAGGCCGGCCACACCTATCTGGCCATGTCGATCTGGCTGCGGGAGAAGGATCTGGCTGGCTTTTCCACCTACATGCACGACAAGAGCCAGGAGGAGCGCGACCATGCGGCTCGCATGATCGCCTACCTGGTGGACAGCGACGAACAGGTGGAATTGCCCACCATCGAAGCTCCTGAACGCAGCTGGCCCTCGGTGCAGACCCTGTTCGACCAGGTGTACGACATGGAAAAGGGAGTCACCGCCTCGATCAACCGGCTCTATGCCATGGCCGAAAGCGTTGGTGAGCGCAGCGCCACCGCCATGCTCGATTGGTTCGTGGCCGAGCAGCTCCAGGAGGAAGCCGAAGCTCGCTTCGTGCGCAAGCGCCTGCGCCTGGCCGGCGACAACAGCGCCGCCCTGCTGCTGCTGGATCAGCAATTCCTGGAGGGGACCGCCCTGACCCACGTCAAGGGCGGTCTCAGTGGCACCAGGGGGGCCTGAAGCGCCGGTGCCGTCATCCCTTTCCCCGTCCTGCCACGGCTCCCAGGTGCAGGGTGGCCAAAGCCAGGGCCCAGGCTTTCAGTTGGCCCTGGTGGGGATGCCCAACACCGGCAAGTCGACGCTCTTCAACCGACTCACCGGCGGCCATGCGCAGATCGCCAACTGGCCTGGCCTGACGGTGGAGCTGCAGCGGGGTCCCCTGCCGGACGACGGCCACGGCAGCACCTATGAGTTGGTGGACCTGCCGGGGATCCACGACCTCAGCGGCAGCAGTGAGGACGAGGCCGTTGTGCAGCGCTTCCTGCGCGACACCCCACCCGATCTGGTGGTTGTGGTTCTCAATGCCAGCCAGATCAACAGCCAGTTGCGGCTGCTGCTGCAGCTGCAGCAGCCGGGTCTGCCGCTGCTGGCGGCACTCAACATGAGCGATGAGGCCGGGCGATTCGGCATCGTGATCGACCATCAGGGGTTGTCTCAGGCCCTTGGCCTGCCGGTGCTGCCGGTGAGCGCCAAGCGGAACCAGGGAATCGCCGAACTGCTCGACCAGCTGCACCAATGGGGGGAAGGGCCGAGAGGCCCCGAGGTGGCCTTGCCAGGCTCTCCGCAGCCGCAGGTTCCGGTGCCGGAGGGGTGGCAGCAGGAGTTGGTGACCCGTTTCGTGACCATGCCGGAAGGGTTGCTCAATCAACGCACCCGTCTGGTTGATCGCCTGCTGCTCCATCCACTGCTGGGGCTGGGGATCTTCCTGGTGCTGGTGCTGGCGGTGTTCCAGCTGCTCTACGCCGTGACCACACCCCTGCAGGATCTGCTGGGAACCGCTCTCGACTGGATCCAGACGTACTGGTTGGTGCCGGGTCTGCAGAGCCTGGGCTGTCCTGACGGGCTGGAGCGCTTCCTGGTGGATGGCCTCTGGCTGGGCATTGGCACGGTGGCCACGTTCCTGCCGCTGATCTTCGTCTTTTATGTGCTGATCGCCAGCATCGAAGATTCGGGCTATCTACCGCGGGCTGCCTTTCTGATGGATGGGTTCATGCACTGGCTGGGGCTGGATGGCCGGGCCTTCGTGCTGCAGGTGATGGGCTTCGGCTGCAACGTGCCCTCCATCCTGGGAACCCGGGTGATCCGGGATCGGGGCATGCGCCTGCTGGCCATGCTGTGCATTCCCTTTGCCCTCTGCCAGGCCAGGCTGACGGTGTTCATCTTCATGGCTGGGGTGTTCTTCCCCAGGCCCTGGTGGGCGCCCGGACTGGTGTTGTTCAGTTTCTACCTGCTGAGTTTTGTGGCCGCCGTGATCACGGGCCTGGTGTTCAAGCGGGTCTACCCCAGTGATGGGGCCTTCGTGCTGGAACTTCCGCCCTACCGGGCCCCCAGCCTGACCACCATCCTGCGCCGCGGCTGGTCGTCGATGCTGAATTTCATGGTCACTACGCGGGTGTTCATCCTCGTGGGTGCGGCGGCCATCTGGCTGCTCACCAACCTGCCCACGGGGGCAACGGAGGCCTCAGGCACGTCGCTGGCGGCCGGGATCGGCCGGTTCTTCCAGCCGTTGCTGGGGCCGATCGGCATGAACCCCGAGCTCACCGTATCCCTCTTCTTCGGCTTCATTGCCAAGGAAATCCTGCTGGGGGCGATGGCGGTGATCTACGGCACCACGGCTTCCGGCCTCGGTGGTGCGATCCAGACCGCGATCACGCCGCTGCAGTCGCTCAGCTTCATGACCTTCGTGCTTCTCTACACCCCTTGCCTGGGAACCGTGGCGGCTCAGCTCCAGGAGTCCAAGAGCCGCTCGTTCGCTTTGTTGTCTCTGGGCTGGTCGTTGTCGCTGGCCTGGGTGATGGCCTTTGTCGTGTATCAGGGGGGTGGCTGGATCCTGTCCCTGCGCTGATCGGCAACGCCTGCCGCTCAGCCAGGGGGGATCAAGGTCACCTCCATCTCGGCGGCCTGTTCGCCGCGAAGCATGAATTCCATCAGGCCACTGGAAAGGTGCAGCAGGCCGCCAGGTTTCCCCCGCCGCAGCACCTCAATCTCCACCCCCGGACAGATCCCCATCGCCAACAGGCGCCGTTGCAATTCCGGATGCAGGGGCAGACAATTGACCCAGACACGTGCGCCCTCCGGAACCTGACTGAGAGGCATCAAACGCCTGTTATCCAATACATCAATCTAGGACAGATTGACGCGATCTCCGGTCGGAGAACTCCCTGCCTGCAGGTCCGCCACCCCGATCCCACACCCTGGACAGGGCCGCATCGGATAGGTGTTGAAGGGAAAGCGGGGGGGCTGGAAGGGTTCGATGCCCTGGCGACGATCAAAACGCACCATCCCGATGGTGCCGTTGGAGGCCACCACCAGGGCTGTGCGCCCCAGCCGGCGCTGGCTGCGGGCCCAGCTGCCGGTGTTGTAGTAGGTGATGTGGCACGGCCCACCAGCTTCGCTGATCGGTCCCGGCAGACCCAGGGGCGTGGCTTCGGGGATGTGGGTGTGGCCGTTGATCAGCCCGTCAAAGGCCTGCGGACCTCGTCCCTCCCGCTGCAGGTGCTGGACAATCCCGCGCTTGATCAGCCGGTCGTGCCCCGTGCGGCTCTTGAGGGCGCTCTCGAGCACGAAGGCGAGGGAGAAGCCGCCGGAGGAATTGAGCCCCCGGCTGATCGGGATCGGCCATTCCCGGTGGCTGGCCAGCAGATCGACGGCGTTCTGCAGGATTCCCTCCGCGTTCCAGCCGGCCGGCAATGACCCGTTGGCCGGCCGGGTGAACGGGGACAGCAGGCCATTGATGCCGGCGCTGTAGTGCTCCTGCAGCCGGGCGAGTCCCTCGGCCGCATCGGCGTGGAAGCGGATCAGCCGGTCGTACTCGTCGCCGTGGCGCACCAGCAGCCTCTGGCCGGAGGGCGTGCGGTACACATCCTGGCGAAGGATGGCGAAGCCGGGCCGCTCCAGGCCGGCGTGGCGGCGCAGGTAGGCGTCGTGGTTGCCAGGGATGTAGGTGATCGTCACCCCGTCCCGGTGCAGGCCCTGGAACCGTTCCAGCACCCGCCGGTGTGAGGCCCGCAGCAGACGGGTCTTGAGCAGTGTCTCGTTGGTGAGGGGATCCTCGTCCTCCCGGGCCAGGAGGGAATCGATCAGGTCGGTGAGAAAGTCGGCATCGACGTTGGCGTTGAAGCGAATCGCCTGCAAGTCAATGATGTCGCCGACCAGAAACAGCTGCCTGGGCCGGATGCACTCCAGGAACGCCGCCAGGTGGCTGGCTTCGCACTGATTGGAGCCCAGATGCAGATCCGAGATGAACAGGGCGTCGCAGCTGAGCACAACCTTCCGGCAGGTGGATCGGCGCCCGGAGGCAGGGCGCGCTCAGGCCTTTGGCTCCGCCATGGTGACACGATCCCAGCGCGGATCACGGCGGCGTCAGCATCAGAAATGGATGCCGAATCCCGTTGTCTGGGCATCGTTGAGGCGCTGGCCGTCTCCTCGCCCCCGTCCGTTGTCTGCCGCACCAGCTCTGGTAAGCGGCAACACCGCCCAATGGTCAGCCAGCCTGTTGCCAGAGCCGCAGCAGCTCTTCCCGTTCCTGGGGCGCGGGGGGCGGCAGGCGCTTCACGCCACTGGCGGCCGGGCTGCCGCCGCCGCCGTCGGCGCCGCGGAACCCCAGGCGCCTGAGCACAGCCTGGCCCTCCCGGGAGAGCAGGAACGCCACGAATCGCTCGCCGTCCTGGTGCCCGCCGGTCGCCTCCCCCCGCAGCACGGCCGCCGCCAGCACCGTCTCGATGGTGGGATCCGGAACCAGAAGCACATAGCCCCCCGGCCGCTGGCGGCCGGCCTCCTGCTGCCGTGTCAGGGCCGAGGCCTCGTACACCAGCGCCAGGTCGCCCTCGTTGGGGCCGCCGCTGATGAATTCCTGCAGCAGGATGTCGGTGGAGCGGGCCGGACGGTAAACGGCGCGGCGCAGGGCAGCGGCACAGCCGGAGCTGTTCTGACCCTGGCACCAGAGGGCCAGGGTCAGCTGGCCGGAGTTGGAGCGCATCGGATCGGCGCTGCGCAGATCGACGCTGCCCCAGCTCGACGGGGCGCCCAGGTCCCCCCATTGGCCCGCCGCCGTGGCGCGCCTCAGCTGGGGCCAGGAGAAGCGGCCGTCCGGGAACAGGCGCTTGGCCCGCTCCGGCCAGGCCACGGCCACCAGCAGGGTGCGGGCGACGGGAACGGGGGACTCCAGGAACGGCGCCGGCGCTCCCTGGGCCTTGCGCTCATCGGCCAACTGGTTCAGCAGGTCCCGGTTGGCGGGGATCAGCACCCGCGGACGCTCGGGCCCATCCTCCCGGGCACGGTTGACCATGTCCTGGGAGCCCTGCACCTTCCAGGTCAGGTCGATGCCGCCGTGGACGCGCTCGAACAGGGGTTCGACAGCGACCATGGCGCCGGCCAGCTCCGATCCCACCGCCACAAGCAGCGGCCGCCGCAGCCCGGGCAGGGGCGCCGTGGCCAGTGCCAGGGAGGCGCCGGCGATGAACAGGGACAGCAGGCGCCTGCGGCTCAGGGTCGCTTCCAAGGGGGGCGGTCCGGGTGCGAGGCAGTCTGAAGGCGGTGGCGGCAGCCGCCATCGGCTCGGCTGTAGCCACCGGCCCTTGCCAGCAGAATGACGGCACCTCTCCGTCCCGCTCCATGGCACGGGCCCTGCGGTTGGCCGCCCTCACCACCGCACTCCTCGGGCTGCCGATCGGCGGCTGCAACCTTGTGGCCCCGCCGCCTGTGGAGCTGGAGATGCTGGTGGGCAGTGCCCTGAAGGGCTTCTGTCAGGAGGCCGCCAAGGCCATCGCCCAGTCACCGCCACGGCTGGCTGATCGCACCCCGGTGCTGCTGCGCTGCCGGGCCGCCGGCAGTGGCGATGTGGTCAGTGAGATGGAGACCCATGCCCGGGGGGTGCTCCAAGGCGGCCAGGCGGCCGAGGATCCCCGCATCCCCACCTTGGTTTCGGTCGACGGCGAGATCTATCTCGACCTGCTGCGGCACCGCCTGCAGCGCCTGGCGCCCACCCGTGAGCTGATCCCGCCGCCGGCCGATGCGCCGGCCCTGGCCTCCAGTCCGATGGTGTTCATGACCACCCCGGCCCTGGCGAAGGGCCTCGACCGTGCCGATCCCTTCACCGCCCTGGCCCGCAGCAGCGACCACCGCCAGCTGGATCCTTCCGCACCCTCCCAGCCGATCCGCTACGTCCACACCGCCCCGACCCGTTCCAATTCGGGCCTGCAGACCCTGGTGGCGATGGTGGCCGAGGTGGCCGGCAAGCGACCCGAAGCGCTGACCCTGGCCGATGTGCAGGCCCACGGCGCCAAGGTGGCGGCGATCGAGAGCCATGTGACCCGCTACGGCAGCTCCACCGACGAACTCGCCCGGGCCATGCAGCGCAACGGCCCCTTCTGGGCCTCGGTGGGTTCGGTCTACGAGTCGTCGGTGGTGGCGGTCAACGCCTCCCGCCAGGCCGACCAGGAGCCCCTGAAGGCGGTGTACCCCAGGGCCACCTACGCCAGCACGATGCGGGCGATCCTCCCGGAGGCCCCCTGGGTGTCGCCAAAGGAGAAGCAGGCCGCCCTGCTGATCATCGAGCGCCTCCAGAGCGAGGACCTGCAGCGCCTGGCGGCCGATCAGGGGCTGCGGCCGGCCAACCCGGCGGTGCCGCCCAGCCGCGTCACGGCGGGCTACGGCGCCGATCCCCGGGCTGTGTACGACTCGCTGCGGGCCCCGAAACCGGAGGTGGTGGAGGCGATCATCGCCCTGTGGCGCAACCAGGCCAAGAAGCCCTCCCGGGTGGCCCTGGTGGTGGACAGTTCCGGTTCGATGAAGGGGGAGAAACTGCCGGCGGCCCAGCGCAGCCTGCAGGCCTACCTGGCTCAGATCGGTCCGCGGGACACCGTGGGCCTGTTTGATTTCGACAACCGGCTGCGCCCGCCGGTGGTGGTGACCGGGGCTGGTAAAGGCCGTGAACCCGCAGGCCGTTTCATTGCCTCGCTGGAGGCGGAGGGCGGCACCGTCCTCTACGACGCCATCCAGCAGGGCCGCGACTGGCTGCGGTCCACCCGGCGCCCCGGCGAAATCCTGGCGGTGGTGGTGCTCACCGATGGCCAGGACAACGGCTCACGTCTGTCCCTGGAGGGGTTGGGCAGCGAGCTGCAACGCAGCGGCTTCGCCAGTGATGAGCGCATCGGCGTGTTCACGATGGGGTACGGCAACCAGGGGGATTTCGATCCCGCTGTGCTGCGCCGCATCGCCGAGAGCAACGGCGGCGATTTCACCACCGGCACCGCGGACAGCATCCGGCGCCGCATGGAAGATCTGCAGATGGCCTTCTGATGGCGGCGTCGGGCTGGACCAACCCCCTCGACCATCCCCTGGCGGTGGCTGCCGGCGGTGCCTGCCTGCTGCTGCTGGTGCGCGGCGCCGGGGTGGCCCTTCCCCTGGCGATCCTGCCGGCCGTCGGCCTCAGCGTGGCCAGCGCGGCACTGCTGGCCCGGGGGGGAGCCGCCGGGCGCCGCAGCCGCAGCCAGCGCCTCCATGCCCAGCGGCTCGATGCGGGACTGGAGGAGGCCCTGGACCGGGCCGGCGGCCTGGCGGTGACGGCGCTGGCCCTGCGGGAGGAGGCCGTGGCCCGTTTCACGGACCCGGTCCATCTCGAGGCCCTGGGCAGTGTCCAGCTCTGCTGTGAGCGGCTGCAGCAGCTGCCGGAACGGCTGCGGGAGCGGCGGCCCCTGCTGGAATCCGGCGGGGGGCAGCGGCTGGATCCCGAGGATCTGGCACGCCGTCTGGCCCGGGAGGAGAAGGCCCTGCAGCGGGAGGCGGAGGGGCCCCTGCGCCAGGAACGGCGGCGGCTGGCGGACCAGCTGCGTCGCAACCTGCATGCGGCCCGCCAGGGGATGGACGAGCGGGAGGCCCGGCTGCTGGCCCTGGCCACCCGCCTGGAGGCCATCGACGGCGGCCTGCAGCAGCTGCGCCGCCAGATCGACCACCAGTGGCCAAGCACCGAGGCCAGCGATGCGGCCATGGCGACGGCGATCGAACCGCTCGATGAGGCGATCGATCAGATCGAGCGTTCCCTCGACGCCGGCACCGCCTGAGGTTCAGCTCTCAATCAGCGGCCCGCCCGCCAGGCGCCGGATTGCCACCACCCCGGGGCGGGGGGTGCGGCCGGGGACGCCGGAGGGCCAGTTGGAGCCCAGGGGCACCCAGCGCAGCTGCTCGAAGGGGCGCCCGGAGCGGTCCACCAGCCGGTGGGCCTGGGCTTCACGGGCCTCCGCCGAGGGGCGGGTGCCATGGTCCTCGCCCGGGTGCTGCACCGCCAGGAACAGGGTGGATTCGCTGTCGTCGAAGCAGGGCCCGGTGAGCTCGCACTCCATCGGTCCGATGGCGAAGCAGAAGGCCTCACCGGCCAGGGGGCCACGGCTGGGCAGCACCCAGCAGCTGTTGTTGCCGAACAGATCGAGATCGGCTGATTTGGTGGAGCGGTCGGTCACCATCCAGATGGTCCCCTGCCGGTCGATGGCGAGGTTGTCGGGATTGGAGAAGCCCAGGCCCCCCTGCCACGGGGCCCCGCCGGTGGCCACCAGCCGCCAGCGGAAGGAGCCGGCCCGGGCCGGACCGTCGTCGGCCAGGCTCATGATCCAGCCGTAGGGCCAGCTGGCCTGCCCTGCGGGCCCACGGAAGATGGCCGGGTCGGCCCGGCCATCGTCGCTGCCGCCACCGGCGGTGAAGGCGATCAGCAGGTCGCCGCTGAGCGGATCGATCACCGTGTCCTCGGGCCGGGCCGCGGGGGTGGCCCCGATGGCACAGGCGGCCAGGTGGGCATCGATCAGGATCGCCCCCATCCGCTCCTCCCCCTCACCGGGGTAGAGGTCGGCCAGGGTGGCGAAGCGGCGGCGGTAGGCCGCCACGGCTGCGTCGCTGGCGAAGGCTTCGGCGCCGGGCCTGAGCCGGTCAGAGTGGGGCAGCAGCACCGCCTGCTCCACCCCGAAGCGAGCGAAATGGCCGGGGCCCAGCGGCGCCACCGGGGTGCTCGGCTCCAGGGGCAGCCAGCGGCCCCGGCCCTCGCCGCCCTTGGCGCTGGGCGGATCGAAGCGGGCCACCTCAAGCCGACCGGCGCTGAACAGCTCCGAGTTGGCCGGGTCGGCCGGATCGCGGATCAGCGCGTCGCTGACGAAGCGGTAGAGGTGGCCGCCGTGGCGGTCGCAGCCGGAATAGACCACCAGGGGCTGGCCGGCGACGGCCTTGACCGCCACCGCCTCGTGGCGGAAACGGCCCAGCCAGCTGTGCTTGACGGCGGGGCGTTCGGGACGATGCGGGTCGAGCTCCACCATCCAGCCGTACTTGTTGCCCGCCAGGCCGAAGGGGTTGCCGAGGCCATCGAGGCGCTGACCGTCGTAGGCGAAGGGTCGGGCGGCGGGGGAGACGGAGGAGCCGTCGGCGTGGACGGCCTCGGGCACCTGGCTCTGCATGTTCTCTTCGGCGCTCAGCACCGTGCCCCAGGGGGTCTCGCCGCCGGCGCAGTTGGCGAAGCTGCCGATGATCGCCTCCCCGAGTCCGTCGTCGTAGCCCAGCCGCCCGCGGCGGCGGAACACGGCCGCCGCCGGCCCCGAGCTGCGCAGGCGTCGGGCGGGGTCGCGCCAGCCGCTCAGGCCGGTGATGCGGCGATCGAAGCGGCCGGGTACGCGCCGCCAGGGGCCACCGGGCTGCCGCTCCAGTTCGATCACGCCCACACCCAGGTCGGCCATGGCCGCCGCCGCCAGCTGGCGGATGGGCTCCAGCAGGGGGTCGTCCGCCGCCAGGCCGGCGGCGTCCACCCGGCCGCCCCGGGCCGCCAGAGCTTCGATCACGGCGTCGAACGGCAGCTCCCCGCCCACCGCCTCGGCGTAGCCCTCCCTCCAGGCCCGGGCGCTGATGTACTCGAAGTTCACCGTCAGCAGGGCCCGATCGGGGGCCAGGGCCAGGAAGGAGAGGTGATCGTTGTTGAAGCCGAAGCGGCCGTCGGCCAGCGGATCTCCCCAGACTGCGATCAGATCGGCCCGGAAGCCTTCCGGCAGCACCAGTCGGTCCTCCAGTTCGATGCGGGCGTATCGGCGGCGCTGCTCCGCCGCGTCGAGCCCGTCGCTTGTCACCGGCAGGGGGGTGGGCACGGTCGGGAACGGGGAAGCCGACTTCGGTGTCAGCCCGGCCTTCGGGGAAGCCGCCCTCCCCGGGGCTCCCATGGGCAGGGCGGCGCCGGCGAGGGAGCAGGCCCCGATCCCGAGCAGGGAGAGCAGATCGCGGCGGTTCATCGATTCGGGGGGCAGGGTTGGCTGCGGCGCGGGGCCAGCAGGGCCAGGTGGTTGTCCTGAAAGGCGCTGAAGTTGTCGTCGGACGCCAACAGCAGGCTGGGGCGGCCATCGGCCTGGGTCGGCCCCGGGGTCAGGGCCTCCCAGTTGTCCGGCGGCAGTCCGGCTTTGATCAGATCCCACTGGTGGATCGGCTCCAGCACGCCGTCCGGGTCGGCCCGGCCATCGGGCAGCGGGTAGTGGGCCAGAAGGATCTGCCACTGATCGGGGGCCTGGAAGCGCCGCAGCAGGGCCAGCAGCCCAGGGGCTGGCCTTGATGCGTCCAGCACCAGCAGATCGGTCAGCCCCCAGCCAGCACCGGTGGGAATGGCCAGGCGGGCCAGGGGCCGGGCAACGGCACTGGTGGGGCCGAGGGTCCAGTCCAGCAGCCTCACCTGGCCTGGTGGGTCCTGCAGCAGGGGCGATTCCGCGGCCATCAGCAGCCGATCGGTCTGGCCGGGCCGTCGTAGGAGGGCCAGGGATTCCGGGCCCTGGTTGGCGCCCAGCCCCCGTCCAGGGGCCGGCTGCCAATCGGCTGGCAGGGGATAGGCGCGTTGCAGCAGCCCACTGCGCCGCTCGAAGGCCAGCAGCTGGGCCGGCCGGGCGGCGCTGCGGCGCCCCTCGCTGGCCACCCAGAGCCGCTCGCCGATCACCACCAGCCCTTCGGCGTCGATCTCCGCCGGCAGGGGGGCCTGGGGCGATCCCTTCAGCTCCAGCCGGAACAGGGGCCGCAGGGGCACGCGCCCCAGCCGCCGCACGCCGCTCCAGGCGCCCACCCGGCCGGTGGGGGCATCGCTCAGCAGCAGCAGCGCATCGGTGTCGCCCTGGTAGCTGGCGGCTGAGAACCCTCCCGAGGGTTGGCCGTTCGCGTCCCTCCGGGGCAGGCGGGCGCGGGCCAACACCTCCCAGCCCGCCTCGGCCGGGCAGGGCAGCAAGGGAGGCGGAGCGACAGGGACGGGCGGCACAACCATGGCCAGATTCTCCTGTCGGAGCAGGGCGCCGGCGGCATCCGGGAACACGCGCTGGGGGCGGTTAGGGTCGAAGCCAGCAGGGGTTAAGCCATGAAATCCCCTTCGGGAGTCCTCCCAGTGGCCAGCGGCTCCGGTGAGGACAACGGCAAGCGCCTGGCGGTTCTGATCGACGCCGACAACGCGCGGGCGGCGGTGATCGAGGCGGTGCTGGAGGAAGTGGCCCGCTTCGGAGAGGCGATCGTGCGGCGCATCTACGGCGATTTCACCTCCACCCAGAGCGCCTCCTGGAAGGGATTGCTGAACAAGTTCTCGATCAAGCCGATGCAGCAGTTCGCCTACACCGTGGGCAAGAACGCCACCGACAGCACGATGATCATCGACGCGATGGATCTGCTGTACACCCGCCGTTTCGATGGCTTCTGCCTGGTGACCAGCGACAGCGATTTCACCGGCCTGGCCGTGCGCCTGCGGGAGGAGGGCCTGCTGGTGTACGGCTTCGGCGAGGAGAAGACCCCGGCGGCCTTCCGCAACGCCTGCCACAAGTTCCTGTTCACCGAAGTGCTTCGCACCGCCGCTCGCCATGGCGACGATGCCGCTGCCGCTGAAAGCGCCCGCCGGCCCCCGGAGAGTGATCCCCCGGCCGGCGGCCATCCCGTCATCCCTGCCGATTTCCTGATGGAGGCCCTGGATCGCTCGGTGGACGAATCGGGCTGGACCCAGCTGGGCACCTTCGGCAGCTATCTGCAGAAGATCCAGCCCGATTTCGATACCCGCCTCTACGGCTTCCGCAAGCTTTCCGACCTGGTGCGCGGCTGCCCCTCCCTGTTTGTGATGGAGGAACGGGAGGCACCGAGCGGCAACCGCACGATCGTCTACGTCCGGGCCCGGGAGGACGACTGAGGCCTTCCCTGTGCTCGACACCCTCCACCAGCCGATCACGACCATCGCCCGCCGGGCGGTGGCCTGCCTGGACGGCAAGCAGACCGTGGCGGAGGCGCTCGCCAGCCTGCGGGGCCGTGAGATCGCCGAGCGGATCGTCTACTTCTACGTGCTCGATGGGGAACGGCGCCTGATCGGCGTGCTGCCCCTTCGGCGCCTGCTGTCCGCCCCCGAGGACACCCCCGTGACGGCCCTGATGGTGCGCCATCCGGTGACGATCCCCGAGCAGGCCACGATCCTGGAGGCCCACGAGGCCTTCGCCGATCACCGCTTCCTGGCCCTGCCGGTGGTGGACGACCGGCAGCGGGTCGTCGGGGTGGTGGACGTGACGATGTTCAGCGAGGAGGACTTCCTGCCCGACCAGCCGGCCCAGGCGGCGGCCCTGTTCGAGGCGCTCGGTTTCCGCGTTTCCCAGGTGCGGGGCGCCTCGCCGCTGCGGGCCTTTCGGTTCCGCTTCCCCTGGCTGCTGGCCACCATCGCCAGCGGGCTGGCCTGCGCCGTGCTGGTGAGCGTCTTCCAGCAGACCCTGGCCAGCAGCATCGCCCTGGCCTTCTTCCTCACCCTGGTGCTGGCCCTGGGGGAGAGCGTCAGCATCCAGAGCATGACGGTGTCGATCCAGGCGCTGCAGCTGTCGCGGCCCACCTGGCGCTGGTACCGGGCCAGCCTGCGCCGGGAGCTGGCAACGGCCCTGCTGCTGGGGGTCTGCTGCGCGGCCCTGGTGGCGCTGGTGCTGGTGCTGTGGCTCGGGGCGGGGCCGGCGGCCCTGATCGTGGCGGCCACGATCGTGCTCGGTGTGGTGGCGGCCTGCTTCTACGGCCTCACCATTCCCGCCCTGTTCCATGCCCTGCGGATCGATCCGAAAATCGCCTCCGGCCCGCTCACCCTGGCGGTGGCCGACATCACCTCGATCGCCCTCTACTTCGGCCTGGCCAGCAGACTGCTCTGAAACCGACGCGGCCCTGACCCTGCCATGACCCTGCAGCGCCTGGCGGCCTTCAGCGACGGGGACCGGGGCGGCAACCCGGCTGGTGTGGTGATTGCGGAGCAGCTGCCAGACGTCAGCGAGATGCAGCGGATCGCCGCCGAGGTGGGCTACTCAGAAACGGTCTTCGCCGCCCCGCAGGCGGACGGCTGGCGGGTGCGCTACTTCTCCCCGGCCGTCGAGGTGCCGTTCTGCGGCCACGCCACCGTCGCCCTCGGGGCCGCCCTGGCCGAGCGCTGCGGCGATGGGGTGTTTCTGCTCAAGCTGAACCAGGCCGCGATCACGGTGGAGGGTCGTCGCCAGGGGGAGCGCTGGAGCGCCGCCCTGCAGTCACCCCCCACCCGCAGCGCTCCCGTGGCGCCCGATCTGCTCGCGGCCGCCCTCGAGCTCTTCGGCTACGAAACCAGCGACCTGGATCCAGCCCTGCCCGCCGCCATCGTCCATGGCGGTGCCGACCATCTGCTGCTGGCCCTGCGCCGCCGCGAGGACCTGGCAGCCATGCACTACGCCATGGAGGACGGGGCCCGGCTGATGACGGCGGCGGGGCTGTTGACGCTCCTGCTGGTCTGGGCGGAGGGTCCCCAGACGTTTCACAGCCGCAATGCCGCCGCCGGCTGCGGCATCTACGAGGATCCGGCCACGGGCTCGGCCACCGCGGCCCTGGCCGGCTACCTGCAGAGCCTCGACTGGCCCCACGGCGGCGGCATCGAGGTGCTGCAGGGGGAGGACATGGGCTGTCGCTCCCTGCTGAGCGCCGGGATCCCTGCGGAGCTGGGTGGCTCGATCCGGGTGGAGGGCCAGGTGCGGTCCCTGGCGGCGTGACGGGTCACCCCGATCCCCTGCAGGGGGAAGCCACCGCCGTGCGCCGGGGCATGACCTTGCAGGCGGCCCATGGCGCCGGCGGTCCCCCGGCCCTGGTGTTTCTGCACGGGGCTCTGGGCAACCGCTACAACTGGCGCCCCCAGGTGGAGTTCTGCCACGAGCGTGGGTGGGAATGGCTGGCCTACGACCTCGCCGGCCATGGCCAGTCGAGCAGCAGCGGGCGCTATTCCATCGGTCGCCACAGGCGGGATCTGGTCCGGCTGCTGGCTCATTTCGATCTCCGGGATCCGATCCTCTGCGCCCACAGCTACGGGGTGCCGATCGCTCTGGAATGGGCCCGTCGGCGGCCGGTACGGGGACTGGTGCTGATCGCCGGGGGCACCCATGAACTGGATCCCTGGTGGGAGCGGCCCCTGATGCGCTTCCTGGGGATCGGCGGCCGGCACCTGTTCCGCTTGCCGGTGCTCCAGGCCCTCAACCGCCGCTCGCTGGGTGCAGCCGACCATGCGCCGCTGGATCGCTTCTGCGCCGAATCGCCGATCCCGGTGAGCCGCGAGCCCTACCGCTCCATGCAGATCTTCTGGGGCTACGACTTCCACCGGCGGCCCGCCCCGGACCCCTTGTCGCGGCTTCCCGTGCTGGTCTTCAGCGGCGGTCGCGATCCCATGTTCAGCTTCGCCATGGGGGAGGCCCTGGCGGCCCGCTTCGAGCGCGGCCACCACCGGCACCTGCCCGCCGCCGGGCACCTGCTGATGGTGGAGGAGGCCGATGGGGTCAACCGCGCCATTGCCGACTGGGTCGCCGCCGAGGGGCTGGATCAGGGCCAGCGGACGTAATCCAGCAGGCGATCGCCCGAATCCAGCCGCACCAGGGCCAGCACCACATCGGGCAGGGCCGCGAGGCTGGGATAGATGAGATACCGGGATTCCCAGCGCGGCTGGAACTTGGCCTTGTAGGTGTGCAGGCCGCGGAAGCCGTAGAACCGGTCGAGGTGGTCCGCCAGGCCTCCCATCGCCTGCTCCAGCCGTGGGGAACCCAGGTGGTCGCCCAGCCCGGAGAGGGCAGAGAGCCCGAGGTTGAACCGCTCGAAGCTTCCCTCCTGGTAGTGCTGCAGCAGGGAGGTGAACAGCACGTCCATGGTGCCGGGCTCCAGCTGGCTGCGGCTGCGCATCAGATCGATCGCCACCTCCCCGGGGCGCACCCCCACCAGCAGGTTGGCGAAGGCGCTCACCTCCCCCTCGGGGGTGCGGATCAGGGCGATCTCCGTGTTCCGCAGGTAATCGCGATCGAACCAGCCGAGCGAGAACATCTTTTCGGCTCCCTTCATGCGCTGCAGCCATTCACTGCTGATCGGCCGTAACTCCTCGATCAGGTGATCACTCACCGGCGGGCCATGGAACTCGACCCGATGGCCGAGCTTGGCCAGTTTGTTGATGGGGGTGCGCAGCGGGGCGGCCGCCTTTCCCCTGAGGCTGAAGACCTTCAGGTCCACGATCCCCTCCTCCCCGATCTTGAGGCTGCGGAAGCCCAGATCGGCGTAGAGATCGAGGTGATCCGGCAGGGTCTGGTAGAAGGCCGGCTGCCAGTCGTTGCGGAAACAGTGGTCGCGGAAGGCGGCGATCGCCTCGCGCCGGTCGTCGACGGGGCCTACCGGATCACCCAGACCGATGGCGGCCCGGCCCCGGGCGCCGAAGGCGATCAGGCTGTGACGGGACGGACTGAAGAAGAGGGTCTTGTCGGGCAGGAGGGCGAAGGCCGCCAGGGAGGCCTGGGCGTGGGCCTGGACGATCCCGGCGGCCTCGCGGCGCTCCGCCTCGCTGGCCCCGGCGGGCTGCAGCACCGGGCGCAGCACCATCACCAGGGCGTAGCCGATGGTGACCACCCCGATCAGATGGATCGACCAGGCAAAGCGCTGGCCATGGGGTGTGATTGGCACGAGGCCGGCGTCGTTCTCGCTGAAGAACATCGACAGCGTCTGGCCGATGGCCTGGTGCCACTCGAAATGGAACGCGTAGTGCCGGTCGAGCAGATAGAAGCCGATGGCCCCGTAGGCGAGGGTGAACAGCACCGCCAGCAGCAGCACCCGTACTCCCTGGACCACCGAGGGCCGGTCGGAGCCGGCGGTGAACAGCGGGCGCATCCAGAGCAGGAGCAGCAGCAGGCTGCCGCTGGCCAGGCTCTCCTCCACGTTCAGGCCCGTGAGCAGGTGCGAGACGATCGAGGCGCACAGCAACAGGCAGGTGAGCAGCCACGCCTGGCGCTTGCGGCGCCACAGGTGGAAGGCGAGGGTGAGCAGCAGGAAGCTGGCGAGGGCGCCGAACAGCCGCGCCCCCATCCGCACCTCCAGGGGGAACAGGCCCTCCAGCAGCGCGACCCGCTCCGGCAGTCCGGGCGTCACCGCCGCCAGCAGATCGATCAGCCCCACCAGGGCCGTCAGCAGGCTGATCAAGCGCAGGGCCAGGCGGCCTCGGCGACCCTGAAGGGCCGGGGGGATGCCGTTCATGGGCGGCTGCCGGGGGCAAGGGCCCGATCGTTGGCGGCGAAGCTGCGGCCCACGAAGCTGAGGGAATCGTTCAGGTGCCTGCGGATGTAGTTCCAGCCGACATCGGGGCCCGAAAGCCCATGGCCACCGGGGAAGACCTGCAGGCTGTTGCGCACGCCGAGCCGATCGAGGGTGGCGTGAAACTGCTGCGTGGAGCGGAGGAAGGTGGGATCCCCCCGCCCGACGTCGAGGTAGATGCGCAACGGAGTCAGCGTCCGCCTCGGCAGGCTGGCGATGAACTGCTCGGGGCTGTTCTGCGGTCCGCTGGCGTCGACGAAGTAGCCGTCGTGGCTGAACAGGGTATGGAAGGCCTCGGTGTGGCGCAGACCGATGGTGAGGGCCCCCCAGCCGCCGGAGGAAAAGCCACCCAGGGCCCACTGCCCGGGCTCCGGTCGCACCCGGAAGCGTCGCTTCACCTCTGCCACCAGTTCGGAGCCGATCAGCGTGCCGACCCTGCCGTTGGGGCCGTCGAAGTAGTCCGGATCGAACAGGGGGCTGGAACCCCGCCGGTCATTGCCGTCGGGCGTGATGATCACACTCGGCGCCAGCTTTCCACTGCCATACAGCCCGTCGAGGGTGGCGGTGATGGCGTACTTGTCGAAGAAGGCACGGCCATCGTCATGGCCGCCGTGCAGAAGCACGATCACCGGATAGCGCCGGTCCGGTTCCCTGGTGTAGCCCGGCGGCAGGATCACGCCGTAGCAACGCTGCCTGCCCATGGCCGGGCTGTAGAAGCTCTCCATCTGGAAGTGGAGGTCCCGGCTCGGGGGAATCTCCGCCGCGTCTAGCTGGGGGGCGCCCGCGATGAAGGTGTACCACCAGCCCGCCCCAATCCCACAGGCCAGCACCGATGTGGTCACCGCCAGGCTGAACAGGATCGCGTGGCGTCCCACCTTCCTCGGTGTCACGGCGGGTCAGCGGCCGACTCAGGTGGCCTTCTCGAGCCGCTTGACGATCCAGCCCATCAACAGCAGCGAACCCAGCAGCGTCGCGAGCAGGGCGATCGTCATGGAACCGGGTGCATTTCCGTCGCATTATGGCCACAGGCAACGCTGTCCTGGCCCGAGCTGTGAACAGCCATCCCGAGCTGGTCTTCGTCTACGGCACCCTCAAGCGCGGCCATGGCAATCACCACTGGCTGGCTGAGGCGCCCTTCCAGGGGGAGGCGGTTCTGCCGGACGTGGTGCTCCACGACCTGGGCCCTTTCCCGATGGCCGTCCCCGGGGAGGGGTTGGTGCGGGGTGAGGTGTACGCCGTGGACGCTGCCGGTCTGGCCCGGCTCGATCGGCTGGAGGGCTACCCCCGCCTCTACGACCGCCGGCCCCTGCCCCTGGCCGATGGCCGCCACGCCTGGGTGTACCTGGGCCGGCCCCACCAGGTGCGCCATGTGACCGCGATCGCCGACGGCTGCTGGCGGGGTCCGGCGCCGGGAGCGGCCGTGCGCCGCAGCCAGATGGGCCTGGCCGTGATGCTGGTGTTGGGGGGTGGCGCGCTGCTGGCGGCCGCTCTTACCCCCGCCGCCCTGGCCCTCGACACCCTCGCCACCTGCAACGCCTGGCGCGGCAGCCACGGCAGCGCTCGCGCGCTGCTGGGCAACAGCCTCGGGGCCGCCCACTACCTCACCAAGAAGCAACGCCTGCAGGAGAGCTCGCCCGAGGCTCCCGTGGCGCTCTACAGCGACAGCGACCTGCAGCGGGTCTGCGGGCGTTAGCCCACCGCCACCAGCCAGCGGCCACCGGCCCCAAGCCCCAGTGCCAGCCAGCCCAGGGCCAGCCAGCCCCATCGCAGGGGCTGCAGCAGCCGCCGCAGCAGCACCGCCGAACCCGCCACTCCCACCGCCACCACCAGGCTCTGGCAGAAGGCGATCACATGGCCGTCGGCGCTCCAGGCAGGCAGCCACCCCGCAAGCTCTGGCCACCAGGGAACAACGCTGACCGGCAGCACCAGCCCCCCTTCGGCCATGCCCAGGGGCAGATGGTCAGCCAGCATCAACGCCCACAGCAGCGGCAGCAGGGCATACAGGGAAAGCCGCAGCCGCGAGGCGGCAACCTCCGGACGCCGCCCCCAGCCCCGCAGATGGCGCACCAGCAGGAACACCCCCCCCGGCAGGGCCAGGGCCAGGGCCGCGAAGGCCAGCCGGGGCAGCAACGGGCCCGCCACCAGGCTCTCCGGCGCCAGTGCTACGCCACCCAGCAACCTCTGCCAGTGGTGCAGGCACACCCCACCGGCCAGCACCAGGATCAGGCCCGCCTCCCCGGCGGGTGGGGCCATGTCCCGCTGCAGATCCGCGGCGGGAGGCCGCAGCCGCAGCTGTACCGAGCGATGGGGGCAGGCCTGGGCGCAGGTGAGGCAAAGCACGCAGTTGCGGTTGTCCTCCAGGTGGGCCGGATGGGTGCCCAGGGGACAGCCGGCCGTGGCCAGGCCTTCGCCTTCGGCTGGCCCCCCTTTGAAGCAGGCGTAGGAAGTGCAGCTGCCGCTGCAGATCCCCGCCTGGGCCCGCAACTCACTGACCGCCAGCTTGGCGAACAGGGCGTTCATGCCCCCCACCGGGCAGAGATAGCGGCACCAGAAGCGCTTCTCGAAGCGCAGCGAACCGATCACGGCACCCAGGGTGATCAGCAGCAGCAGGCAGCTGCTCAGCCAGGCCGTGTTTTCCAGGTTCCACACCGCCTCCCAGAGCAGGATCGCGGCGAAGCCGGCCGCCAGGATCGGCGCCGCCCAGGCATCGCTGTCGCCCCGCGGCCAGCGGGCGGGCTGCCAGCCAAGGGCCCGGGCGATCCGCTGGCTGATCTCCCCCCAGACCATGAACGGGCAGAACGAGCACCACAACCGGCCCACGACCGGGTAGGTCAGCAGGATCAGCGGCCACCACCAGGCCCAGAACATGTTGAGGGCCCCGTTGTGCTGCCGGTCCTGGGGACCGAACCAGAGCCAGAGGTTGACCAGCACGAACACCCAGCTCACCAGGCCGAACAACAGGCCGTTCCAGAGCCGCGGCGAACGCATCACGTCCCGCAGCTGGGGCTTCCAGCGCCAGAGGTCGAAGCGGGCGCGCTGGGAACGGCGACCGGTCCAGAAGACCTCGTCGGGCAGGACGGCGGGCCGGTTGTCGGCGCACTGGCGCAGGGCCCGCTCGATCACCAGGGTGAGTTCCCGGATGTTGCCGGGGAAGTCGTAGGTCTGGAGCCGCTTGACCAGCCCTTCACTTACCGCGGGGGGCGTCGCCCAGCCCAGGCTGCGCGCCTTCTGGCGCACCCCGTAGCGCAACCATTCGCCCAGGTCCTGGCGCCGCACCCGCAGGGGGGGCACCCGGATGTGGCGGCAGCAGGCATCGAAATCCGGCGCCGTGGTTTCGGCGGTGAGGAACACTCTCCCCTGGAAATGGTGTTCACGGCCGTCGTCGGGCGAGACCCAGCGACCGGTGCGGGCCAGCTTCAGCAGGGCCGGCCGCAGCTGGGGATCGGCCTTGTCGATCTGATCGAGCAACAGGCCGCCGGCGCCGAGGCAGTCGAGCAGGGTGAGGCCATCGGCTCCAGCCGCGAACAGCTCGGCCCCGTCGGGACGCAGCAGGGCCCCATTGAGCTGCACCAGCAGCTGCTGGCGGGCCGCGGATCCGAAGTGGATCAGGGCCGCGATGTTGTCTTTCTCCAGCCCCGGCTCACCGCTGATCAGCACCGGAGCGCCCGTGGCATCGGCGGCGGCGTCGCGGATCGCCTCGCGCAGCTTCTGGGCGTAGCGGCTGCTGCCGACGACACCCCGCCGGACCCGGCCCAGCAGGTAGGGCGCCAGCCGCAGCAGAGCGGCCCTGGCGTTCTCGGCCGCATCCGGCGGGGTGGACGTCATCGCGATGTGCCGTGCTCCAGAGAGTCTGGGCGGAGAGAATGGCCCAGCTCTGCTTCTCCCTTCGATCACACCATGTCCGTCATCCTCCACGGCGCCCCTCAGACGAAAGCATGAATGCTCCTGCCGCCGCTGCTTTCCCCTGGCGGGGCCACCGCCTGGAGCTGCTGGCGGAGAAGGCCGCCTGGGATCCGGAGCAGGGGCTGCTGCTGCTGGCAGATCTGCACCTCGGCAAGGCCGAATCCTTTCAGTGCCAGGGCATCCCGCTGCCCAGCGACGGTGATGCCGCCACCCTCAATTCCCTGCTGGCGGTGGCCCACCGGCTCCAGCCCCGCCAGGTGGTGGTGCTCGGCGACCTGATCCATAACCGCCTTGGCCTCACCATGGAACTGCGCCAGAAGCTGGCGGCCCTGCCCTCCCTGCTGGGCTGTCCCCTGAGGCTGATCGGCGGCAACCACGAACGGGGCAGCTGGCTGGAGGGCCTGGTCCAGGAGCCCTCCCAGGCCATGGGCCCCCTATGGCTGAGCCATGCCCCGGAGCCCAGAGCGGGCCGGCTGAATGTCTGCGGCCACCGCCATCCGGTGGCCCTGGTGGGCCGTGGCGCCGACCGGCTGCGGTTGCCGTGCTTCGCCTACGACCAGACGCTGGACCAGCTGGTGCTGCCGTCGTTCGGTGCCTTGACGGGGGGCCACCCCTGCCCACGGGGTGAGGCGCTCTGGCTCGTGGCCGACGGTGCCGTCATCCCCTGGCACCCTTCTCGCCAGCTCCCGACGGCCCAGAGGGGGGCCGCCTGATCAGGAAGGTTCAGGAGGCGGAGGCCAGGGCCCGCACCACGTCGCCGCGGGTGAGCACCCCCACCAGGGCCTCCTGGCCGTTGAGCACGAACAGGCGCTGGGTGCCCCGGTCGTGCAGCAGACGTGCCGCCGCCGGCAGGCTGGTGTCGGCATGGCAGCTGTGGGGTTTCGATCCCATCACGTCGCCCACGGTGCTGCCCAGAACCTGGTGCACCTGCTTGTCCCAGTCGAGCGGGTTGCGCAGATAGATCACGGCATCGAGCAGCATCACGTAGGGCCCGGCATCGAAGCCGCTCTCTCGCACCATCAGGTCCTGCTCGCTGAGTTCCCCCACCAGGGCTCCGAGCTCATCGAGCACCGGCAGGCCGCTGACGTGGTGGTCGCTCATCATCTGCACGGCCTCCTGCAGGGGCGTGGTGGTGGTGACACTCAGCACGGGGCTGGTCATCACTTCGGCCACGCTGCGCTCGACGACCATGCGGATCTCCTCGGTGATGGCATTCTGCTGGTGAACGGGACCCCTGCCCTGCGCCGCCTCGCTGACTTGCTGACGCTTGCCCGGGCCGTGCTGGGGTTGCCGCTGCTGCTAGCCCTGGCCGGCGGCCAGCCCGCCCTGGCCTGGGGTCTGCTGCTGCTGGGCGGCCTCAGCGACTGGGCCGACGGCGCCCTGGCCCGCCGGGCCGGCGGTGGGTCGGTGTGGGGGGCCCGGCTCGATCCCCTCACCGACAAGATCCTGATCAGCGCCCCGCTGCTGTGGCTGGCCCACACCGGCGGTCTGCCCTTGTGGGCAGTGTGGCTGCTGCTGGCCCGGGAGCTGCTGATCTCCGGCTGGCGGGCCGGCCAGGGCAGCGGCGGCCCCGCCTCCCTGGGGGGCAAGGCCAAGACGATCCTGCAGTTCCTTTCCCTGCTGCTGCTGCTCTGGCCGCCGACCTGGGGCGTGGGCCAGGGAGCGCAGCTGGTGCGCCTGCTGCATGGCGCCGGCTGGTGGCTGTTCTGGCCATCGCTGCTGCTGGCGCTCAGCTCGGCCCTTGGCTATCTGCGGGCCGCTCCCAAAGGCTGATCTGCAGACCCTGTCGCTGCTCGTACACCGTCGAGACGAGAAGGCGCTGGTTCACCATCGTATCGACCTGAATCCATGGTCTTTCGAGTACCACACGCACAAATTCGACGTCGCAAGCCGTCAGGCTGCCGTCAGATCGGAGCTCGCCGATCAAGCTGCTCCGCTCCACTCTGAATCCAAACGTGACGCCAAAAGGGTGGGGATTGCGGAGTCGCAGATCCTTGAACCCCCACACCACCGTGGCGTCGGCACCCAGGGGCGTGAAGCGTTGATCCTCCTCGTAGATATCCAGGCTGTGGGGATGGCGTTCCAGCACGGTCAATCCACCCATCAGGGCCAGGTGGTACACCATGGAAGCCAGCTGGCAGAGCCCACCGCCGCTGAGGGCAAGGAGCTTGCCGTTGACGATGTTTCGTCCCGGCAGAAATCCATTGGCGGCATGGGGACGGCCGACACGGTGCCAGAAGGACCAGGCCTTTTCGGAACCGATGAGGCCGCGATCCAGCAGGGCGGCGCCGCGGTGGATGTTGGCCCGTTTGTTCTCGAAGAAGTCACCGGGCATGATCGGCTGAATCAGGCCGATCGATGGGCGTTGCCCCACGTCGTCCGTCGCCGCGTCAGCCTCTACCAGGTCCCCCTCGGACCGGTCGAACTGCATCCCGTTCTGGCAATCGTTCCAAAGCCGCCAGCAATGGCGGAACTCCTGACGCATCCCCAGGGGTAAACGACGTCGCATGACGTCATTCTGTCCTCGGGCAGTGGCGTTGAACCTGCGGCGATGAGAGCCCTGATCCTTCAGCCCGTCAGCGCTGCATCACCACTGAAATCGGGCGTGGTGGGCATCCGCAGGGCATAGTCGTTCGCATAGCTGTCCCCCAGGGTGGCCTCCAGGTCGAAGGCCGGCTCCCAGGCCAGCTCCCGCCGCACCCGGTGCGTGTCGGTGAGGAAATGGGCCAGGCGCAGCGGGAACGCCTTTCGGGCCTTCTTGTCGAGGCCGGCGGGATCGAAGCTGCGGAGCTCCACCGCCTCCGGATCGGTGCCGCAGGCCCGGGCGGCGGCGGCCACCAGGCCTCGGAAGCTGATGCCCTGGGAGCCGGTGCAGTTGTAGATGCGGTTGGCGGCGGCCTCCACCTCGATGCAGCGGGCCATGGCGGCGGCCAGGTCGGCCACGTGGCCCAGCTGGGTGATGGTGCTGCCGTCACCGGGGAGGGGGACCGGCCGGCCGTGCACGATGCGATCGAAGAACCAGCTCTCCACCGGGTTGTAGTTGCCTGGCCCCACGATGTAGGTGGGCCGGAAGCTGGTGAAGGGGATGCCCTCCTGCCGCAGCCAGGCTTCGGTGTCGAGCTTGCCGGCGTGGCGGCTCTGGGGATCGGTGGGGGAGTCCTCGTCCACGGGCCAGAGCTCGCTGTCGGCGTAGACCCCGGCCGAACTCACGTACACCAGCCGGTGGGAGGGGGGGCCGGTGCGCTCGATCACTCGGCGGGTGTCCTCCAGGGTGCGGCCGGAGCTGTCGACGATCACATCGAAGGGGCGGTCCTGGAGGGCCGCCAGGCCTTCGCTGCTGCTGCGGTCGCCCTGCAGATGTTCGATCCCCTCCGGCAGCGGCTGGCGCCCGCGGGTGAACAGGGTGAGCTCATGGCCCGCGTCCAGCAGGCGGCTGACCAGGGGTCGACCCACGAAGCGGGTGCCGCCCATCACCAGGATCCTCATCGCCATGCTGCGTCGGTGAGCGCCATTCAAGCGGCCGGCCGGGATCAGGGGCCGCAGGGCAGGGGGTGGCCCAGGCCTTCGAAGGGCAGGGGCAGCAGCTCCAGCACCACCGTTCCCGGTGGCCCGGAGGCGGGGCCTTCTGTCCCTGGCAGCGGCACCGGCTGGTAGGTGCGGCCATCGAAGCGCAGTTCCTTGAGGCCGTCTGGGGCGCCGTGCAGGCTGGCGGGCAGGGTGAGATCCAGCCAGCCGCGGTGGCGGTTGCTGATCACCTTCAGTGGCGACTGGAACAGCCCGTTCTCCGCCACCAGCTCCAGACTGCCGTCGACGTCACGGAACACCAGCAGGCTGCAGCCGCCGCTGGCACAGGCGAAGGAGCCCACCACCACCGCCACGGTCTCCAGTCGGCCGTCGCCGTCGAGATCGATGCGGTTGTGCAGGTAGCGCAGGGGTCCCACGTCGGCGCACACGGGGCGCAGGGCCGTGGCGCGGGCCTGCTCCCATTCGGTCTGGTCGGGATCGCCGGCCGCCGCCGGGCTGGCCGCCACCGGCCCGGCGAACAGGCGGGCCCGCAGCGCCGCTTCCAGGCGGGCATCGGCACGGTTGATCGGTGGAATCACCGAACCGGGGGGTGCCAGGGGGGGCGGCCTGTCGCGGGGATCGGGGCCATCAGGACCCAGCAGGGAGCGGGGCGGCGGCAACGGTGCCGCCACCGGCGGGGGGGCCAGGGGCTGGGCCAGGGCAGGCCTGCAGCAGCCGATCAGCAGCAGAACAGCAAGCGGCCGCAGCGGCGACATCGGCGAGAGACGGAGGCCTGGCGAGTGCCGTCGCCTGCGGATGGAGGCAAGTTACGTCCTTCAGGGCCAGGATGCTGCCGCTGCTCCTCTCAGTCGCCGGTCGTTTCGACCTCCGGATCGAGGGCGGCCGTGCTGAGCTGCTCCAGGTGGGCCTCGATGCGATCGGCCAACGCCAGGCAGCGGTCCATTTCCTCCCAGAGCAGCTCCCGACGCCGGGACGTGACTGCATAGGAGCGGTGATGGAGATCTCTGCCCTGGTAGCGGAGCGCATCCCGGAGGCGGCGCCAGTCGTCAGCAGCGAGCGCGGGAGGGGAGAGCGTCATCGGGTCAGGGCCCTTGGGCAGCGTCATGGCACAGGATGGATCCCAGAGCGGCCCTGTCCCCTGGTCATGCAAGTCATTCCCGCCATCGACCTGCTCGATGGGCATTGCGTGCGTCTGCATCAGGGCGACTACGACCGTGTCACCCGCTTCAACGACGACCCCGTGGCCCAGGCCCTGGAATGGCAGCGCCAGGGGGCCACGCGCCTGCACCTGGTGGATCTCGATGGGGCCAGGAGCGGAACCCCCTGCAACGACGGCGCCGTGCAGGCCATCGCCGCTGCCCTCTCGATTCCGGTGCAGCTGGGGGGAGGTGTGCGCTCGGCGGAACGGGCTGAACAACTGCTGGGCTGGGGCGTGGATCGGGTGATCCTTGGCACGCTGGCCATCGAGAACCCGGAGCTGGTGCGCCGCCTGGCCGGCCGCCATCCTGGCCGGGTCGTGGTGGGAATCGATGCCAAGGAGGGCATGGTGGCCACCCGCGGCTGGATCGAGCAGAGCACGGTGGAAGCCACCGTGCTGGCCGCCAGCCTGGAGGGCACGGGCGTGGCGGCGATCATCAGCACCGACATCGCCACCGACGGCACCCTGGAGGGCCCCAACCTGGCGGCCCTGCGGGCCATGGCCCAGGCCTCCTCCCTGCCGGTAATCGCATCAGGCGGTGTGGGGTGTTTGACCGATCTGCTGAGCCTGCTGAGCCTGGAACCCCATGGTGTGACAGGGGTGATCGTGGGACGGGCGCTTTACGACGGCCGGGTGGATCTGGCGGAGGCCCTGCAGGCCATCGGGGAGCAGCGGCTGCAGGATCCCTTGCAGCTGCCGATCGCCTGAACCCCCCGCCCCCGGGAGGGTGGCCCTGCCGGTGTTGGTGCAACTGCCCTATAACAGAACCATCGTTTATGGCGGCAGCGGTTGCATCCCACCACGACCACCCCCTCCCTCACGGGCGGCGCCAGCCGCGGCGAGGGTGGTGGTCGTCACCCGGTGACCCCGGCCCTGAGCCATGTGGAAGAGGTGTATCAGCGCTGCCGTGATCTGGGCATGCGGCTGAGTCGCCAGCGGCGCATGGTGCTCGATCTGTTGTGGGCCGAGAAAAGCCATCTTTCCGCCCGTGACATCTTCGAGAAGCTCAACGATCAGGGGCGCCACATCGGCCACACCTCCGTTTATCAGAATCTTGAGGCCCTGCAATCGGCTGGCGTGATCGAATGCCTCGAGCGGGCCAACGGCCGGCTCTACGGCTATCGCGCCGACCCCCATAGCCATCTCACCTGCACCCAGTCGGGCGAGATCCTTGATCTCGATGTGCAGCTTCCCGCCAACCTCCTGCAGCAGATCGAATTGCAAACCGGC
Source organism: Synechococcus sp. UW140 (assembly GCA_943372935.1). GTDB lineage: Bacteria > Cyanobacteriota > Cyanobacteriia > PCC-6307 > Cyanobiaceae > Cyanobium. The sequence continues at coordinate 327,221 of CALSAP010000001.1, read as the reverse complement.
TTCGCGATCGAGTCGTACACCCTGCACCTTTCCGGCCATCCCCGGCCAGCACTGGAGAAAAGAGGCCGGCTTGGTTAAGGTCGGCCCATTCTTCCCCTGAGAACGTGCCTCGACGTCCGGCACAGCCCCTCCCCCAGCTGCTGCTGTTCGCCGAACCCCTGCAGCGGGCGGGCCTGATCAGCTGGCTTGAGGCCCCCGCCAGCGGCATTGGTGCCAACGGCTGGACCGGTTGTCGGGTGGTGGATGCTGACGCGTTGCAGGGCTCACCCCAGCTCATCGTCTGGTGCCTCGGCGTCCTGCCTGAACCCCAGGCGCTCGATGCCGAGAGCCGCCGTCTTCTGGAACGTTGGCATCCGGCGCCGTTGTTGCTGCTGCTGCCGGATCACCATCCCTACGCCAGCGATGTTCTGCTGCAACTGCCGGCCCAGGGCCTGATCGAGCAGGCCGATGCCGAGAGCCTGCGGGAGGCCGTCTCCACTGTGCTCGCCGGCGGCCGGGTGCTGGCCATCGGCGCCGCCCACCAGGCCTCTGCGGCCACCCCCGCCGTGCCCATGGGCCTGGGCCAGTGGTTGCTGCTGAGTGGGCTGCAGCAGATCGATGCCGAGCTGCGCCTGTGTCTGCGACTGCTGGATCCCCCGCCGGCCCAGCTGCTGTCCTTGCTGTTGCTGGAGGGCCGGGTGCGGGAGCTGCGGGTGGCCCGGCGCCTGCTGTTGTGGCTCTGGGGCCCGGTCAGCCTGGCCTGGGGTGAGCCCATCGGTCCCGGGCCCGTCGCGGCCTCCCCAGACGAAAGCCCCTTCTCCACCATGGGCCATGGGGTGGCGATCACCCTGCGGCAGCGCACAGCCGAAGGACTCTGGGAGGCCCTGCGGGAGCGGCTGAAGCAGTCTGCCGCAGCCGGCCCCAGCAACAACAGCGGCCAGCTTCTGGCCCTTGATGGTCTGCATGCCTCCCGCCGCAGCGATCTGCTGCTCGGGCTGCTGGAGCAATTCGACCGGCTGCGCAGTCGTTTGCTGCAGGACGATCCCCGCGGCGAGCAGCTGGAGCGGCTCTGGAAGGAGCTCCAGCCGGAGTTGCGCCAGCAGGCCCTGCGCTACATGGCGGGCTCCTACGTGCAGCTGCCCATGGAGGGCAAGCTCCGCCCGGTGGCGGAGACCCTCCTGCACCGCAGCGCCTTTGCCGACGTCGACCAGGAACTGCCCGATCCGGTGGCCATGCTCTCCCCGCTGCTGCAGGCCCGTCCGCTGCTGGTGGACGGTCACCTGCTGGCTCCGGATGAGCCCCAGGCCGTCCTTTATCTGGAGTTGCTGCTCAGCAACTGGCTGGTGCGCAGCGCCGAGCTGATCAGCGCCGAGGTGCTGGCGGCCTGCGCCGAATGGCCCGAACTGCGCCGCTACCTGCTGCGTCCCGAGCTGCTGGCCACCCGCAACCTGGAGCGACTGCGCAACCAGCTCAATGCCCAGCAGCGCTGGACCAGCTGGTTCGACCGTCCGATCCACCTCTACGAGAGCCGGCGTCCCCTGTTTCGCCTCGGGGCCGGAGCCATCGACTGTGTGGATCTCACCGAGCCCCGCGACGCCGAACTGCGCCAGCTCGGCTGGGTGCAGCAGGCGGTCACTCTGGCCCTGGAGGCCCGCGATGCCCTGGCCCCCCAGCTGCAGAGCCTGCTGAAGCGCCTGGGGGATCTGCTGGTGGTGCTGCTCACCCAGGTGCTTGGCAAGGCCATCGGCCTGGTGGGCCGCGGCATCGTCCAGGGGATGGGGCGGGGCCTCAACCGCGGCTGAGGTGGCCGGTGTGCAGGGCACAATGAGCCGAGACGCCCGCCACCCCTTGCCCCGTTTGCTGTCCCGGCCCCTCGCCGGCCTCTGGGCCCTGCTGCTGATCGTGGCGATGGGCCTGTTCTGGGCCCCTGGCCCAGCGGCGGCCAGCCTCGAGAACGACCGCTACGACGGCAACATCTTCGCCCTCTACGCCGGCAACGGCTCCCTGGTGCCGCCCCGCAGCAGCCTGGCCCAGTCCCTGGCGGAGCATCGGGTGGCGGTGATCGTCTACTACCTCGACGACAGCAGCGTCAGCAAACAGTTCTCGCCGGTGGTGTCGGAGCTGCAGCGGATCTGGGGCAATGCCGTCGACCTGATCCCCCTGGTCACCGATCCGCTCCAGAACCGGCACGATGGCGGCGTCAGCGATCCCGCCCACTACTGGGATGGCCTGATCCCCCAGGTGGTGGTGATCGACGGCAATGGCCGGGTGGTCTTCGATCGCCACGGTCAGGTGAGCGTTGATGCCATCAACGCGGCAGTGAGCGAGGCCACCGGCATTCCGATGGCGCCTGGCTCGGGCAAGAGCGCCACCTTGAGCTTCAACGAACTCAACAGCGAAGTGGTTCCGTCCCGCTGATGCCGGCCACCCGTACCGAAACCGACAGCCTCGGCCCGGTGGAGGTGCCGGCTGACCACTACTGGGGTGCCCAGACCCAGCGCTCCCTGCGCAATTTCCCTTTCGGCGCACCGATGCCGATCGCGGTGGTGCATGCCTTCGGCCAGCTCAAGGCCGCCTGCGCTGAGGTGAACGCCGCCAGGGGCGTGCTGCCGGCGGAGCTGGCGGCCCTGATCGTGGCGGCGGCCGAGGAGGTGAGCGGCGGCCGGCTCGATGGCGAGTTCCCGCTGCGGGTCTGGCAGACCGGATCGGGCACCCAGACCAACATGAACGTCAACGAGGTGATCGCCAACCGGGCGATCGCCGCCACCGGCGGCGTGCTCGGCAGCAAGCTGCCGGTCCACCCGAATGACCACGTCAACCTGAGCCAGTCGAGCAACGACACCTTCCCCACGGCGATGCACATCGCCGTCGCCATCGCCCTGCACCGGCACCTGATCCCCAGCCTGGAGGCCCTGATCGCCGCCCTGCGGGTCAAGGCGGGGGCCTACGCCGGCCTGATCAAGATCGGGCGCACCCACCTGCAGGATGCGGTGCCCCTGAGTCTGGGCCAGGAGTTCGGTGGCTATGCCACCCAGCTGGAGCTGGGGCTGGCCAGCCTGCGCGCCACCCTGCCCCAGGTGCTGCAACTGGCCATCGGTGGCACGGCGGTGGGCACCGGGCTGAATGCCCCGGCCGGCTTCGGTGAAGCGGTGGCGGCCCAGCTGGCGGAACGGCTGGAACTGCCGTTCACGAGTGCCCCCGACAAGTTCCAGGCCCTGGCCGGTCAGGAGGGGTTGGCGGCGGCCCATGGGGCGCTCACCGTGCTGGCGGGCAGCTTGATGAAGATCGCCAACGACATCCGCTGGCTGGCGAGCGGGCCCCGCTGTGGCCTGGGGGAGTTGGTGTTGCCGGAGAATGAACCGGGCTCCAGCATCATGCCCGGCAAGGTGAATCCCACTCAGTGCGAGAGCCTGACGATGGTGGCCGTGCAGGTGATGGGCAACAACACCGCCGTCCAGATGGCCGCCAGCCAGGGGAACTTCGAGCTGAACGTGTTCAAGCCCCTGATCGCCCACAACCTGCTGGAGAGCATCGATCTGCTGGCGGGGAGTTGCGGCACCTTCCGGGAACTCTGCATCGAAGGTCTGCGGGCGGATGTGGAGCACATCGAAGCCCAGCGTGACCGCAGCTTGATGCTGGTGACCGCGCTGACGCCGGCGATCGGCTACGACCGGGCCTGCGCCATCGCCCGGCATGCCCACCAGCACCGGCTCAGCCTGCGGGAAGCGGCCCTGGTGCTGGGGGAGATCAGCGGCGAGGAGTTCGATCGGTGGGTCAGGCCCGAGAAGATGGTCTGAGGGCCGCAAGCCTTGATTTCCCGTCGATCTTGCGTAACATCCCAAGGCTAAACAATGACCACGGCTCCCCTGGCTGAATTGACTTGGCGAATGTGGGGATGCGCATCAGCACGTGAACGTCCTACGGAGTTGATCAGGCCGAAGTCCACGCTGACCTTGCTGATGTGTGCACGCATCGCTTGTGCCGTGCCGAAGTCACCGATTCTGTTTCGCGCCAGAGTCATGTTTCGGCCAAGCGGGCGGCGGCCTGCCTGAAATGTCCTCCTTCAGTTCTCGGCACTCCAAACATCAAACATTTCGGGCTGAGCCTTGTTCCAGACTCACCTTGGAGTGGCTTGGCCTGGCCCGTTTGGGACGCAGACGTCTGATCTCCCTTACGCCTGGGTTCACGCTCTTGGAACTCATGATCGTGGTCGGCACTGTCGGGATTCTCAGTGCGGTCGTGCTTCCCCAGTACCGCCGCACATTGGCCTTGGCCGAAGCCTCAAGCAGCATCCTGGAAACGGTTTCGTTCGCCGAGCAGTGCGCCGTGGCGCACAAGTCCGGAATACCTGTCAGAGTGACTCTGCCCTCTGGTGGTTTCCCGAGGAACTGTAATGGCTCCACAGCTAGGCAGATGATCAGTCGTCGATGGTCTGGTGACGCCACCGGAGTGCTGTGCCTAGGTGTGCCATCCGCCGAAAATCACCGTCGTGCCAACATCATTGTGCATGTTGATGGATCCATGACATGTTCCTTTATGCCTTGATGTGGTTCTGTCAGAGTTGCGGCAGCCTGGCCGATCAGGACGTTGAAGCTCAGAGCAGATTCGCCGCCAGTTCCGCCAGCTCGGAGCGTTCACCCCGCATCAGGGTGATGTGGCCCGAAAGCAGCTGGCCCTTGAAGCGTTCCACCAGCCAGGTGAGCCCATTGCTTTCCGCATCCACGTAAGGATTGTCGATCTGGTAGGGGTCGCCGGTGAGCACGATCTTGGTGCCTTCCCCCACCCGGGTGACGATCGTCTTGACTTCGTGGGGGGTGAGGTTCTGGGCCTCATCCACCACCATGAACTGGCGCGGGATCGAGCGGCCACGGATGTAGCTGATCGCCTCCACTTCCAGCAGGCCCATGCCCTTGAGGTCGCTCCAGTTGCTGCGCGGCGCCCGGTGGCTGCCCCGGGCGGGCTGGGAGTCCTCGCCACCGAGCAGGAAGTCGAGATTGTCGACGATCGGTTGCATCCAGGGGGCCATCTTCTCCTCGAGATCCCCGGGCAGGAAGCCCATCTCCTTGCCCAGGGAGATCACCGGACGCGTCACCAGCAGCCGTTCGTAGAGGTGCTCATCGGCCACCTGGTGGAGGCCCGCAGCCAGGGCCAGCAGGGTCTTGCCGGTGCCGGCCTTGCCCACCAGGGTCACCAGGGCCACCGCCGGATCGAGCAGCAGATCAAGGGCGAAGGCCTGCTCCCGGTTGCGGGGCTGAATGCGCCCCATTTTGGCCTTGGCCGACTTCTGCAGCGGTTGCAGGGTTCCGGTGCGGCCGTTGTAGCGGGCCAGCAGGGTATGGGCCGGCTGGGCAAGGTCGACAAGGGTCACGCCCTCGTTGGCCTGCAGGGGTGAAACGGGAATCGGCTGGGACGGGATGGCCTCCGCCGATAGGCCCTCGCCGGCCTTGACCTGGTCCATCAGCTCGGCGCCCATCCAGCGCTCGCTGAAGCCGGGGTACAGGTCGGCCATGTCCACCTTGTCGGTGGTGTAGTCCTGGGCGATCAGGCCCACCGCATCGGCCTTTATGCGCAGGTTGGTGTCCTTGGTGACGAGCACCACCGGCGCCTGGCCGCCCACAACCTCCTGCAACCGCTGCTCCAGCGCCACCGCCAGGATGTTGTTGTCGCCGTTGCCCGCCTTCAGCTCCGGGGGAAGCTGGCGCAGGGTCTCACTGCGGCAGAACACCACCTTCAAGGTGCCGCCGCTGTTGCCATTGATCGGCACGCCCTCGGCCAGGTTGCCTTTCTCGCGCAGCTGGTCGAGCAGGCGGGACACCTGACGGGCGTTGCGGCCTTTTTCCGAGGGGTCCCGCTTGAAGCGGTCGATCTCCTCGACCACTTCGATCGGCACCACCACCTGGTTGTCTTCGAAACGGTTCAGGGCCTGGGGGTCATGCAGCAGCACATTGGTGTCGAGCACGAAGGTCTTGCGCATGCCAGGGCCCTGCCGGTTGCATGGGGCCGAAACTAGGTCCACGGGTGCATCTACGCTCCGGCCGGACATTCCCTGACGTATCGGCTTGCCGTTCCCCGTTTCTTTCCTGCTGGTTCTGCTGCTGCTCCTCGGCCTGGGGCTGGTGGTGCTCGAACTGCGTCATCGCCTGCGGCCCGCCTCCCCCCTGCAGCTGCTGCCAGGTGCCTTCCAGGTGCGGCGCCGGGCCCAGGGCCTGGAGATCACCGGCGAGATCCGCATCCGCAACCCCCACCCCCGCATGGAGGTGATGGTGCCGGAGATCACGCTGGTGCCCACCGTGCTGGGCCGCAGTGACGCGAGTCAGGTGCGCCATGAGCTGCACATCACACCGTTACACCCGGACGAGGAAGCCCGCCCCGACGGTTACTGGGCCGCCTACATCGTCAAGGGGCGCAAGACCACCGCCGCCCACATCCGCCTCAACCTCACCGGCCCCGCTGGCGTGGATCTCGAAAGCGTGCTTGACACCCTCTGGATGGATTTCCACTGGGTGAACTATGGACCCTTCGGGCGGCTGCAGCGCCGCCAGGGGATCCTGATGCCCCTGCAGAAGCCGGTACCGGGTGATCCGGCCGCCCCCGGCTGGCGCGAGGGGGATGGCTGCCGCGTGCTGCCGGTCCGCACCCATCTGCTGGGGGTGCTCGACGATTCCCTGGAGGTGCTGCGGCGCTACACCGATGGCCTGCTGCAGCCAGGTGACGTGCTCACCATCGGCGAGACCCCCCTGGCGGTGATCCAGGGGCGCTATCACCACCCGTCGACGGTGGAGCCCTCCTTCCTGGCCCGCCTCCTGTGCCGGGTGTTCCACCCCACCAGCTCCCTGGCCACCGCCTGCGGACTGCAGAGCCTGATCGATGTGTCGGGCCCCGCCCGGGTGCTGGGGGCCTGGCTGGTGGGCACCGCCCTCAAGCTGGTGGGCAGCAAGGGCTGGTTCTATCGGCTGGCCGGAGAGCAGGCCCGCCTGATCGACGACATCACCGGCACCACGCCTCCCTATGACCAGACGATCGTTCTGGGGCCTGAGGCGCCGGCGGCCTGGTGCGAGCAGATGGCGGCGGCCCTCGGGGTGGCCGTGGCGGTTGTGGATGTGAACGACCTGGGGCGGGTGAAGGTGCTGGCCGCCAGCAACGGTACCGACGAGGCCCTGCTGATGCGGGCCCTGCGTCCCAACCCCGCCGGCAACGCCAACGAGCGCACGCCCCTCGTGCTGGTGCGGCCCACGTAGAATGGCAAGGTTGATGGTGTGTCCATCGCCATCGCCGTCGAAGCTGTTCCGCGTTCCCGCGCCTTTCCCATTCCTCCGTCGTCCGCCGTGCCAGTGCCTGCCGTGCCAGTGCCTGCCAAGGGCAGACCTTCCCCCAGTTGGACGGTGGAGGCACTGCAGGGCTGGCATCTGCCCCTGCTGGATGATCCCGCCTTCCTGCCGCTGCAGCCATTGCTGCAGCGCTCGCTGCTGCTGGCCCTGCCGGAGCAGCTGCTGACGGCGGTGACCAGCCGCCGCCCCCTGGCCGCCCAGGTGCTGGTGGCCCTGCAGCGCCAGGGCCTGAGCCGCCAGCAAGCCCTGGGGCTGATCGTTTCACGCCGGCTCAACCGCAGCGGCACCTGCTGGCAAGTGCAGCACCTGCGCCTGGCCCTGGCCGCCACTGAAGTCACCGCTCCAGATGCATCGGCGCCCAGCCGAGCGGCCCTGGCCGGTGATCTGCTGCGCCAGGCCATCGGCCGGGTGAAGGGCGCCGCCAGCTGGATCGCCACCGCCTCCAGTCTCGACACCTCCCGGCTGGCCACCCTGCGGGAGCAGGGTTTCCAGCCCCAACGCACCGATCGCCTCTGGCGCTGGCAGCCTGTGGCGGATCGCGCTGTCCCGCCCCTGCCGGCTGATCTGCAGTTGCGCCAGCTCAACCGCCGCACGGCCCCGCTGCTGTGGCACCTCGAGCAGGCCACCTGCCCGGCCCACCTGCGCCAGCTCCAGGATCGCCGCATCGAAGACCTGCTCGACCAGAGCCGCAGCCATGGCTGGATGCTGGTGGACGCGGTGCGTAACGAGGCCGTGGCGGGCGTGCGTTGGCTCGATGAGCACTCCGGTGGTGGCCAGGCGGTGGAGCTGAGCATCCATCCCGGCTGGGCCCACCTGCTCGAATCGGCGGCGGAATCCCTGCTGCACCGCCTCGCCAAAGCGGGAACCAGCCTGTGGCTGCGCTGCGAGGTAAGCGATGCTGAGCGCCAGGGCTGGTTGCAGGCCCTGGGGGCCGAATCCCACGGCGAGGAGGTGCTGATGGCCCGGAGTGTCTGGCGGCGCCAGGAGGGCCAGCCGGCCAAGCGGGCGGCCCGGCGCCTCGAAGCGGTGCTCGAGCAGCTGCAGCCCCGGCGGCGGCCCATGCCCACCCCGAGCTGTCCCGTCGGCAGCCTGCCCATGGCGCCGCTGCTGCCCCGCTGAATGGCCCCTCCCCGGATGCGATCGGTGCTGGCCATCGATGTGGGGCGCCGCCGCATTGGCCTGGCCGGTTGCGATCCGCTGGGGGTCACCGTGACACCACTGCCGGCCCTGGCGCGGGGGGAGTTCCAGGCCGATCTCGAGCGGCTGGTGATCCTTTTGCGACAGCGGCGGGTGGAGGCGCTGGTGGTGGGACTGCCCCTCGATTCCAGCCAGCGGCCCACACCCCAGGGGATCCACTGCCGTCGCTATGGCCTGCGGCTGGCCCGGGCCCTGCAGGCCCTCGGCCAGCCCCTGCCCCTGGCCTGGGTGGACGAACACGCCAGCACCTGGGCGGCGGGCGAGCGTTTCGCTCTGCACGGCGACCGCAGCGGCCGCCTCGACAGCGCGGCGGCCGTGTTATTGCTGGAGCAATGGCAGCGGGAAGGCCCCGAGCCGCTGGACTTGAAGGCCTTCAGCGACGATCCGGTCGCTCCGGCGGCCATCGCCGTAGGCACTCGGGCCGACGTTGATTCATTCTGAGTGCACTCGCTTCCCCTTGATGGCTTCCGATCCACCTGCGATGACGGGCTCCGGCGACGTGCCCACCGTGCAGGTGCGGGACGGCAGCGGCCGGCAGCTGCTGTGTTTCCTGGAGCAGCTGATCCCCCTCGATGGCCACGACTATGCCCTGCTGACGCCGGTGGACACCCCGGTCTGCCTGTTTCGCCTCAGCGACGACGACGATCCCGAGCTGGTCGAGACCCTCAATGCCACCGAGCCGATCCTTTCGGTGGCGGATGTGGTGCTGCAGGAACACGATCTGACCCTGGTGCGTTCGGCTGTCACCCTCACCGTCAGCGGTGAGCTGGAGGAGCCCGATCCCGACGACCTCGAGGACGAGGAGGGCGATGACGACAGCGAGACCTACGAGCTGCTCGTGAGCTTCATGGCCGGCGATGAGGAGTACGGCCTCTACATCCCCCTGGATCCGTTCTTCGTGGTGGCCCGCATGGAGGGCGCCAACGCGGTGATGGTGGAGGGCGAGGAGTTCGAGCGGGTCCAGCCCCGCATTGAGGCCGAGCTCGACGAACGGGAGAGCGACGACTGATGCTGCGCGACCTGCTCACGCCCGACTGGCTGCCGGGGACGTCCCTGGCGCACCTGCCCCTGCAGGAGCTCGTTGACCGTGGCATCCGCGCCCTCGTCCTGGACGTCGATCGCACCCTGCTGCCCCGCCGCCAGGCCACCATGCCTGTTCAGGCCGAGGTGTGGCTGCGCCACGCCCGCGAGCGCATGCCCCTGCATCTGCTCAGCAACAACCCCTCCCGCCGCCGCATCGGAGCGGTGGCCGACACGATGGGCCTTCCCTACACCACTTCGGCGGGCAAGCCGCGGCGGGCCGCCCTGCGCAAGGTGCTGCAGGACCTCGCCCTGCCCCCGGTCGAGGTGGCCCTGGTGGGCGACCGGCTGTTCACCGACGTGCTGGTGGGTAACCGCATGGGCCTGTTCACGGTGCTGGTGAAGCCGATCGATCCCGACGGTGAACCCTGCCGCCAGGACCGGCTGCAGAACCTGGAGCTGCGCATGGCCCGCTGGGTGGGTTCGGTTCCGGGCTGATGGCGACCTCCGGCACACCCGCCGCCGGCGGACTGCGGCGCGTGATCAAGGTGGGCACCAGCCTTCTGCGGGGCACCCCCGAGCGCCCCACGGCGGCGGTGATCGCCGATCTGGCCGCCAGCTTCGGCCGCCAGCAGCGTCGGGGCGACCGCCTGGCCCTAGTCACCAGTGGGGCGGTGGGCCTGGGCTGCGAGGCGCTCAGCTTCAGCAAGCGCCCCACCGAGGTGGTGGCCCTGCAGGCCGCCGCCGCCGTCGGCCAGGGCCGGTTGATGGCCCTCTACCAGGACGCCTTCGCCGTGCGGGGGCTGGCGGTGGCCCAGGTGCTGCTCACCCGCAGCGATCTGGCCTCCCGGCGCCGCTACCAGAACGCCTGCCGCACCCTGGAGCAGCTGCTGGAGTGGGGGGTGCTGCCGGTGGTGAACGAGAATGACACCCTGGCCACCGACGAACTGCGCTTCGGCGACAACGACACCCTCTCGGCCCTGGTGGCGGTGGCGATCGGCGCCGATGAACTGGTGCTGCTCACGGACGTGGACCGGCTCTATTCCGGCAACCCCCGCACCGATGCCGATGCCAGCCCGATCGAGGAGGTGCGCGACCTGGCCGAGCTGGAGCGCCTCAGCCACGTGGCCGAGGGGGGCGGGCAGTGGGGCACCGGCGGCATGACCACCAAGCTGGCGGCGGCCCGCATCGCCACCTCCAGCGGCATCCGGGTGCGCCTGGCCGATGGCCGCGATCCGGCGGTGCTCGATGCCCTGTTCGCCGGCGAGAAGGTGGGCACGGTGTTCCAGCCCAGCGCCACCCCCCTGGCCGACCGCAAGAGCTGGCTGGCCCATGCCCTGCTGGTGAAGGGCAGCGTGCGGGTGGACGCGGGTGCCGAGCGGGCCCTGCTGCAGCAGGGGGCCTCCCTGCTGGCGGTGGGGATCCGCGCGGTGGAGGGCCACTTCTCCCGACGTGATGCGGTGCGGGTGCTGGCCAGTGACGGCCGGGAGCTGGGGCGGGGCCTGAGCACCCTGAGCAGCGAGGAGCTGCGCCGGATCATGGGCCTCAGCAGCGAGGAGGTGCGCCGCCGGCTGGGGCCGGTGGGCGATGCGGTGGTGCACCGCGACCAGCTGGTGCTCACCAGCCGTCAACCGCAGGATTGATCGAGGACGGACTGCAGCTTCTCCAGCAGCTCGGTTGCCTCCCGTTCACCGGAGAGGCCGTCCACCACGATCGGCGGGCGGCGTTCGCTTCAGAGGATCACCCGGGGGTCCTGACCGGGCTGCAGCAGCGCCCCTGTGATGAGCCGCAGTGGCAGCTGGCGGCTGGGCTGGCCAGGGCTGCGAGGCGGAGCTGGCCGGCGGCCAGGCAGAGATCCTGGGGGCTCCACTGCTTGTAGCTGCCGACGCCGGCAGCGCCGAGGGCGGCGACCACCAGCAGGGCCTGGATCACGGTCCACTCCGGCAGGGCCAGCGACAGCAGACCCGGCAGGGAGACATCCAGCACCAGGGTGGTGGGTTCGCTCAGGCCCCGGCGTGGCCCGAACATCCAGACCAGGAAGCCGCCGTCGTTCACCATCACGGTGTTGAGCACGGCGACCAACAGCAGTTAGCTGCCCTGCTCGGCGAAGGAGCGCCACCACTGGGCCGCGCCCACGCCGCGATGGCTGCGGACCAGGCGTGTGGCGGAAGCCCCCCTCTCCAGCCTCCAGACATCGTCCGGCTGTGCCCCGCCCGGCCGGGACCCGGCGAGCCGCCTGGCGTCGAGGGCGCCGGCCAGGCGCAGGGGCACCCCCAGATCGGCGGCCAGGGCGTGGGCCTGCTGTCAGGTGCCGGAGAAGCCTGGGGCAGGGCCAGCAGGTGCTCACCGGCGGGATCGGCCAGAGCCAGAACACGATCCCAGCCGATGGGCCGCTCCCCCAGCGGTGGCAGCTGGACGCTGGCCTGGCGGATCACCACGGCCGTGATGGCGGCCCGGTCCACTTCCAGCCGTTCGCTGCCACCGGGGGTGTCCGCGAACAGGCGGAGGCGGTCGCCCCAGCTCTGCAACTCCACCCGCCGCTGCAGCGGCGCGCCGTAGCCCATCCGGGCCATCAGCCACTCCATCGGCAGCAGGAACAGCAGCAGGCCGATCACATAGCCCACGGCCCCCTGGAGGCTGACCAGCAGGCAGAGGCTGGAGAACAGCAGGAAGGCCAGCAGGCTGACGCGCGGGTTGGCGGGGGTTTCGTCCTCGATCAGCTCCCGCCAGATCAGGCGTTCGAGGGCCAGGGCCAGCCCCTGCACGAAGCGGCGCAGCAGCACGAGTGGGGTGAGCAGCCGTCCCAGTCCGTTGCGCCGGGCGCCGCGAACTGTGGCGCTGAACGCGATCAATCCGCCAGCAGGGGCAGGCCGGCCGGTGGGACCGCCAGCAGCAGGAGGCGCTCACCGGCCACCTGCTGCTTGAAGCGCCGCCACTGAGGCGAGGCGATCACCTCCTGGCTGATCGCCTCGGCGATGCGTTGGCCGGCCAGCACATCACTGGGGTAGTGCATGGCGCAGTAGGCACGCACGTAGCCGCCCTGGAGGCCCACCGGCAGCAGCCGCTCCCGGCGTTCCGGCAGCAGGTCGGCCAGCAGCAGGCTCGCGGTGGCAAACCAGGTGGCGTGGCCGCTGGGGAACGACCAGGAGCCCTCCAGGGGCAGGCAGGGCTTCAGATCCGGGTGGCTCACAAAGGGGCGCGGCCGGGCCACCGCATCCTTGATCTCATCCTTGAGTCCATCGGCCCGCGCCAGAAAAGCCGGCAGTCCCGCGTAGAGGCTGGGCGATGTCCTGGCCAGGTCGGCGCCCACGGCGGCATCGAAGACGCTGAGATTGCGGTTCAGGAAGCGCCAGCTGTGCACGATCCCGACCGGTGTGCGAGTGCGCTGGTTCCAGCGCAGGATGGCCAGATCGTCGAGCTCCAGACGGCTGCCGGGGGCCGGTGGCTGACCGATCAGGGCGCGATAGGGGGCCGGCTGCAGCACCAGGCCCGCCGCCGGATCCGCCGGCTGGGCCAGCGCCGGCCCGCCCAGCGCCAGCGAGCCCGGCAGCAGGGCGGTCTGGAGCAGCAGCAGGCCTGACAGCCAGTGGCCCGGGCGCAGGGTGTGCATGGCTCCGGTGCCGGCGGTGGGGTGGCAGCACCGTAGGGGCCGCCCGGATGTCAGAACCGTTCGTCGCCGATGGCGGGCAGCACCAGTTCCGCGCACGAAGGACGCCCGGGACAGCTGCAGCAGGGCCGAGACGATTCGGATCACGTCGTGCAGCGGAATCTGCCGGCCCTCCCCGCGCCGGGCGGCCGCCTCGGGCGCCACCTCCAGGCCGTCATCGGTGTTCAGGTAGCCCAGCTGCAGGCAGGTCACCGCCAGTTGCTGGTCCCGGAAGCTCTCCCGCAGGGCATCGGCGATGCCGGTGAAAGCGAGCTTTGAGGCCCCGAAGGTCACCTCCGGCTGCCCGCTCTGGCGCAGGCCGGAGGTGGAGCCCGTGAGGATCAGCTGGGGCCTGGGGGAGCCGAGCAGCCGCGGAATCAGCCGCCGGAGCAGCATCAGGGCGCCGGTGATGTTGATGGCCACCAGGGTGGCGATGCTGTCGTCGGGATCCTCCAGGAAGCTGTAGGCCTCGTTGAAGGCGTTCGCTTCCCAGACGCTGATGTGTAGTTCAGCACATCCAGCTGGGCGGGGGCCTGCTGCTCGATCCACCGGACCGCCGGCAGCCTTAGGTCATCGGGCCGTCGCCGCGAGACGCCGATCACCGGGTCACCGGTGCTGCCCAGACCCTCGATAAAGGCACGGCCAAGCGATAAAGGCACGGCCAAGCCCGCGGCTGGCGCCCACCACCATCAGGTTCACCGGCTGGTCACCACCGCAGGCGATCACGACGGCGCGAAAGCTAGAGCGCCCGCATCCCTGCCCGCCTGGACAGCATCACGCCGCCACCTCGGGCTAGAAGGGAGCAACGGCGGAGCCCAAGGGGTGGATCTCGAGCGCTTTCAAAAGCTGTTCACTGCCCCACTTCTTCCCCTGGGCCGTCAGAGCTTCTCCCTCCTCTGGATCGTGGAGGTGCTGCTGCTGCTCCTGGCCGTGAGCCTGGCGGCGCGGGGGTTGAAGCGGTTGCTGGCGGGGAGGGTGCTTCGCTGGTTCTCCCTGCCGGAGGGGCGGCGCGAAGCGGTGGCCACCCTCCTCTCCATGGGCCTGGCCGCCCTGGGCTACGTGGTGGTGGCCCAGGGGATGGGGCTCGACATCGGCGCCCTGGCCGTGATCTTCGGGGCCTTGGGGGTGGGCATCGGCTTCGGCCTGCAGGAGCTCACCCGCAACCTCACCAGTGGCCTCACTCTGCTGATGGAGGGGAAGCTGAAGGTGGGCGATCAGATCGAGTTCGGCGACACCAGCGGCTTCATTCGTGAGATCTCGATCCGCTCCACCGTGATCCGCACCTTCCAGGGTGCCGAGATCGTGGTGCCCAATTCGGCCATCACCAATGCACCGGTGAAGAACCTCAGCTATCTGAGCAGCGATGGTCGGGTCGATGTGGAGGTGACGGTGGCCCACGGCAGCGACCCTTTGGCCGTGACCGAAGTGCTGCTGGAGGCGGCCCTCGCCGAGCCCTCGGTGCTCGCCGATCCGCCGCCGAAGGTGCTGCTGCACGGGCTCCAGGGGCAGGGGATGGCGTTCGAGCTATGGGCCTGGACCTCGGCGATCCACGCCAGCCTCAGTCTCCGCAGTTCACTCAACTATGCGATCGAGCAGGGGCTGCGGGAGCGCCACATCGAACTGGCCGGCTCCCGCCAGCAGATCCAGCTGCTGTCCTCGCGGCGCGGGGGGCAGGCGGACGGTGCGGGCCCGGACTGGAGCCCCCTGAGGGCGTCCCTGCCCGACCATCCCTGCTTCAGCAGCATGGATGACCGGCGCCTGCGGGAACTGGTGGGCAGCGGCGCCCGCCGCTCGGTGCGCGCCGGCACGGTGCTGGTGCGGCAAGGGGAGGAGGGCCGCTCGTTCCACCTGGTGCTCAGTGGCGCGGTGGATGCGATCCACGAAACGGACCGGGTGAGCCGCAAGCTGTTCACCTTCATCACCGGCGAGTTCTTCGGGGAACTGCCGCTGCTGCTCCAGGTGCCCTACCCCACCACGATGGTGGCAGCCGGAGACACAACGCTGTTCGTCGTTCCCAGCGGCAGCTTCCGCGCCCTGCTGAGTTCCAGGCCCGAATTCGCCGACACCGTCGCCCGGGAGGTGGCCCGCCGCAGCGATGTTCTCCGCAGCTACGAGGATTGCCTGCGCCAGCGCGGCCTGCTCGAGGACGCCGACATGGGCCACCCGCTGCAGTGGTTCCGCGAGCGGCTGAAACGGGTGTTGGCCCGGCGCCCGGCGATGGCCTCGGTGGAAACGGAGGCCGGTTGAGCGCCTAACCGCTGTTGCCATCCGACCGTCAGAGTTCAACGAGCAATTGAACGGACTCCAGCTCCTCCGGGGAATCCGGCCTGGCGGCGAACAGCTCCTGCCAGGCTGGGTTCAGATTTTCGTAGGCCGTTCGGGCGCCGTAGGCCGCCATGTCGTCGTATTCGATGTGGAGAATGAGCGAGGTCGTGTCCGGGCCAGGCACCGCATGGCGCAGCAAACGGACTGCTTTAGGCATCACGGGGCTCTCGAATTCGGGACCGGCTGCTTGCTGCACCTTGGCCATGAAGTCGCCGAACCGGCCGGGACGAATCTTGTAGGTGAAGACGGCAATCACGGACATCGTGATGACGCGGGTGAGCACGAACGTAGCTATGGCCCACCCACTACCAACGCGACGGGAACGCCCTACAGGGCCGCCCTGATCGCTGCCTCCAGCGGTGTGGTCGGCCGGCCGAGGAGCGCGCTGAGCTGCCTGCCGTCATCGAACAGGGCGCCATGGGAGGCGCCCGTATCGGAATCGGCCAGCAGGGCGGCCAGGGGTTCCGGCAGGCCGGCGCCGAGCAGCGCGTTGCGGTAGTCGGCTTCGGGCAGGTTGACGTAGGAGATCGGCTGGCCGCTCAGTCGCGAGATCGCGGCGGCGAAGTCGCTCAGGGTGTAGGCGGTGTCGCCGGCCAGTTCGACCACCCGGCCGGCCGGATCGTCGCCGGTGAGGACGGTGGCGGCGGCTTCGGCGTAATCAGCACGGGCCGCCGAGCTGATGCGTCCCTCAGCGGCGCAGCCATACACCGTCCCCAGCGCCAGGGCCGAGGCCACGCCGGCCGTGTAGTTCTCGGTGTACCAGCCGTTGCGCAGGATCACGAACGGCAGGCCGGATTCAACAATGGCCGCTTCGGTTTCCCGGTGCTCCTGAGCCAGGGCGAGGGCCGAGGTATCGGCATGCAGGACACTGGTGTAGGCCAGTAGGTGGATGCCGGAACGCCTGGCCGCGTCGATGACGGCCTGATGCTGGCGTCTGCGCTGGCCGATCTCGCTGGAGGAGATCAGCAGGAGCCTGTCCGCACCTTCAAGGGCGGCATCGAGGCTGGCGGGCTGGTCGTAGTCGGCCTGGCGCACCTGCACGCCCATGGCGGCGATGTCGCTGGCCTTCGCGACGTTGCGCACGGCGGCGACGATGCGCTCAGCGGGGACCCTCCGGAGCAGGACATCGATGACCAGGCGGCCGAGCTGGCCGGTGGCTCCCGTGATGACGAACTGGGTCATGGCCGTTCGATGGCGTGGCTGGATGGAACGGCGGCAACCTACGCCTTACGATTTCGTTTCGTAAGTACTTACAGAAAGGTAAGCCTGATGGCAGGGATGGAGCCGGAGACAGCCACAGAGGCAAAGGCAGCGGCCTCCCGGCTCGGCGAGTCCCTGCGGCGCGGCGAGGTTCTGGCGCCGGAATGTCCGTCGCGGCAGATCCTCAAGCACGTGACCAGTCGCTGGGGTGTGCTGGCGCTGGTGGCCCTGATGGAGCGGACCCACCGCTTCAGCGAGCTGCGCCGCAGGATCGGCGGCGTCAGCGAGAAGATGCTGGCCCAGACGCTGCAGCAGCTGGAACAGGACGGCTTCATCCGGCGCGTGTCGTTTCCGGTGGTGCCCCCGCATGTGGAGTACTCCCTCACCCCACTGGGTGTGGGCATCGGCCGTCAGGTCGAGGCGATGACCGACTGGATCGAGATCAACCTGCCGGAGATCCTCAAGGCCCAGCAAGCGCCACGGGCAACGCCTTGAGCCCGCGCAGCTCCAGGTTGTCCTGATACTCCAGAGGATCGCCGGTGAGGTTTAGTTCTGAACAGCGCCGCAGCAGGGCGGTGAAGGCGACTTGGGCTTCCATCCGAGCCAGGGCCGCCCCCAGGCAGTAGTGGGGGCCATGGCCGAAGGCGAGGTGGACGTCGAACTGGCGCCGCACGTCGAGCTGGTCGGGATCCGGGAACCGGTCCGGGTCGCGATTGGCGGCCGCAAACATCAGGTACACCAGCTGCCCCTTGCGGATCGAGCGGCCGCCGATCGTCAGATCCTCGCCCGCCTCGCGGTACATGAACTGGACGGTGCCGTCGTAGCGGAGGAACTCCTCGATCGCGTTCGGAATTAGTGACGGGTCGTCGCGCAGCAGCTGGAGTTGCTCTGGGTGGCGCAGCAGGGCCAGCAGGCCGTTGCCGATCAGGTGGGTGGTGGTCTCGTGGCCGGCGGCCAGCAGCAGATTGGCGTTGGCGATCAGCTCCGTCTCGCTGAGCCGATCGCCGTCGATTTCGGCGTGCACCAGCAGGCTCAGCAGGTCGTCGCCGGGCGAGGCCAGGCGCTTCTCGAATTCGGCGCGGAAGAACGCGGTCAGCTCGTGGGTGCTCTGCAGGGCCCGCTGGTACTGCTCGGCGCTCACGGCGGAGGGATCGGTGCCGAAGATCGCCGAAAAGTCGTCCGACCACCGCTTCAGCTGCTCCAGCTCGCCGGATTCCAGGCCGAGCAGCCGGGCGATGACGCGGGCCGGCAGCGGGAAGGCGAGGTCAGCCATCACATCGAAACGGCCCTGCACCGGCAGCTGGTCCAGGAGTTCGTCGACCAGCCGCTCCACATCTGGCCGTAGCGCTTCCACGGCCCGTGGGGTGAACACCTTGGCGACCAGGGCGCGGAGCCGGTGGTGGCGCTCCGGGTTGGTGATGTTCATCTGGGCCCCGATGACCTCGAACAGGGGCTGCAGTTCGGGGCGTCCGGCCCGCTCGCCCATGCCGCCGGCGCGATCGGAGCGCAGCCGGGGGTCGTGCGTCGCCGCCACCACATCGTCGTAGCGCGTCAGCACCCAGGCCCCGAACGGTTCATGCCAGTGGACCGGGTCGGTCCGCCGCAACTCGGCGTAGATCGGGTAGGGATCGACCAGCATCGCCGGGCTGAACAGGGCTGTCGTCATGGTTGAGGACACACGCGGATGACGCTATCGAGATCTCCCCGATGGTGCAGCTGGGCCTGGAATCACGCCGAGCTGCTGAAGCATCCCGTAGGTATCCACGATGATCCAGTCTTCCTCCATCTTGCCGTTCGCGAGGCGGTAGATCGCCTGACCGGTCACGCTGACGCGCTGGTTGGTCGGTGGAATTCCGTTGAATTCTCCTTGGTGGGTTCCTTCTGTGGACCAGCGCAGTGAGACTCGGTCTGCTTCTCCGAACAGATCGTGCACCTGCATGCGAAGGTCGGGAAACTCTGCGACGAGCGCTCCGATGTAGGCCTTGGCGGCCTCTGGTCCGCTCGCCAGCTGGGGGGCCGAAGGGTCGTTCATGGTGAAGTTGGCCGAGCAAAGCTCATCGATCACGGCGAGATTGCGCCCATTCCATCCTTCTGTGATGAGTCGGCGGACGAGCTGCTTGTTCTCCTCGGACATGTTGATGCTCTCCGTTGGAGTGTTATTGCCAAGACTAACTCTGCCCCTGAGTGGCAGGCGGGAAGCTATTGCTATCGACGTAGACTCGACGACGGCCTGTCCACTCCAGGGGCCTGTTCGAAGGTGTCGTATCTTCACAGGCAGCGTTTTCGGACCTTTGCCTCGCCAGCAGAGCTTAAGTCGCCTCAGCTTCACTTCTCACACTGGTTCTCCATCTCAGTCCAAGGGCCGAGACGACCTTCAGGATGGTGTCAACGCTCGGGCTGCGCTCTCCAGTCAGGGCCTTGTAGAGGCTCTCCCTTGAAAGTCCTGAGTCCCTGGCCACCTGGGTCATCTCTTGGGCTCTTGCAATGTCTCCCAGCGCCTTGGCATCGAAAGCAGCATCCCCATCTGCCTCCGCAATGAAGGCCCTAACATAAGCAGCGAACTCTTCAGGAGTCACCAGGAACTCAGCAACATCGTATGGATCTGCTTGGGCCTGTATGATTCACCCTCTTTGAAGCTACGAGCGAGACGAAGCGCAGATCTAACGTCTATACGCCTGGTTTCAATTGCCACCGACGGCAAGTAGATTGATCAGCAACACGCTGGTTAAAGCGGACACTGTAACCTTGGCCATAGTAGATTAGCTGCTCGGATACTTGAGCCCCAAAGCGCCGGACATCGCATGAATGGCCTCAAATGAGGCATTCAACCCAGGCTTGGAGACTGCTCGGCCCTGAGTTCCCGAAGGCCCCTCAGCCGACACGGGGTACTCTCCGTACAGGATACTGCAATCAACCAAGAAGTGTAGCCTCGGGGCTACGGTCACGCATCGGCTCAGCTGCGCTCTTCAAAACGAAGGCGCGATCCATTCAACTGCTCCCTGTTGAGCAGGGAGAACGGCAACGCATCCTGGCAGGCCGGGCGGATGCCAGCAATTCAAGTAAGATAGACGAATCCGCCAAGCCAAGATGCTCCGTTCATTGCTGAAAGCAAAATACATCAGATTCTGCATGTTCTCCGCAGCAGTAAACAAAGCTTCTGCCTTACGCCTAGCATTCTGGGATGGAAAACGAGACATCCACGTGCGACCAAAGGACACGAATGCAGATGTGCTGATCCGCGGCAATTCAAGTGATCCTGACGTGTTTAAACAGATTTTCCTTCAAAAGGAATACGGCTGCCTACTTGACATGCAAGAGGTAGGCCTTGTAATCGATGCTGGTGCGAATGTGGGCTATTCGAGCGTATATTTCCTCTCCCATTTTCCTGATTGTCAGGTGGTGGCTATTGAGCCTGATCCAGCCAATTTTTCAGCGCTGAGAAAAAATTTGGCTCCCTATGGCGCTCGAGCCACCCTGCACAACTGCGGAATTTGGTCAAAGCCAGCACGGTTGGCTATTGAAAGCAGCCTCTATCGAGATGGCCGGGAATGGACTCGACAGGTTAGGGAGTGCGCACCTGGGGAGCCAGGGGATATCACGGCAATCACCATTGCTGAAATTTTGCAGGAATCAGGACGCGAGCGCTTGTCATTGTTGAAGATGGACATCGAGGGCGCAGAAGCCGTTGTGTTTGCCGACGAAGCCTGTCAGGAGTGGTTAACTCATACCGATGCTGTTGCCATTGAGTTGCACGATGATACGAGTTTTGGCGAGGCAACAAATCTGTATCACAAAGCCATTAGCAACCAAAACTTCCAGGTTTCCCACAGCGGCGAGCTCACCATATGCCGGCGTGTCTAGCAGCCGCTTCATAGGGTAGCGGCCTTAGATGTTCGCAAGAGCAAATCAACATTCAATGGCTTTTCACTCTAGAAGCTTGACATACCAAGCAACGACCGCTGCGTCAGCCGACTCGGTGATGACTGAGCGAATGGGCCCACCGTCTGCTGGTTGGAGAAAGTCTGTGACCTTGAACAAGCGCTGCGGGCTCATCATGGATTCGACAGAACAGGGTTTGGCGCGGTTTAGCAACAATGGCGGACCAGCGGTTCTTGGAGGCCGAACGCTTAGCAAATGAACTATACGCGGACCAGCGGTTTATCCGTTCGATCGGCATGTTGGGCATCAGCGAACGGTATCAAGAGTATCCAGATCCTTCGTGAAGATCACGCGGTCTTGACCCTCCCCGTCATAGCCCACAGCGACGGGCAAGCCATCGACCTTGTCGTCGGAGTCAAGCAGAGAGAAGCCAAGGCGACGATGGAAGGCAATCGAGTTGCGATTGACCGGAGCGGTCACGCATTGGGCCGTGCGGCAGCCATGCGAGGCAGCCGCGGCAAAGAAATGCTTATAGAGGAGGCGCCCCAACCCCTCTCCACGTCGTGCGGGATGCACGCCGAGGAAGTGGATGTAGGCCTGGTCGGGGAAGGTCTGCGACACGAAACCGATGAGGAACCCAACGATCTGACCATCATCAACGGCGGTGAAGCTGGTAGAGCTGAAGTGGACGAAGAAGAGCTTGGGGAGCATGGCGGCCATAGGCCGACCACCCCACCATGCATCAACAACAGAGAGGATCGATTGATAGTCGTCCTGCTCTAGATGTCTGATGACGTCCTCGGTCATAGCCTCCTACTCCGCAGACAGCCTGCCTAACGCTCAAGATCAGCTGCGGGAATGGCGTTCGCTTCGCGCAATGCATGCGCTGGCCCCGCCCGCTGTATCTTGATGTTAGGCGGTACTTCCTAGATTAACTGAATTGCAGCTAGCAGCCTCTACCACAGCTTCGCAGAGACCATCAAATGTAACCGCTCTCGGGCAAAGCCTCTGAAGCACACCAAGAGAGATTCTCCTTTGGCTACTGCACCCCTGCTCGAGAACGGACGTAGCGAGGACATAGAACTCCCACTGATTCACGTTGAGTGGATCGATCGACACCTGGTCAATGTGGGAATGCACGGCGAAGACATAGACATCTGCTGGCCTACCTGCATCTGTAGCAGAAGTGTTCGTGGAAGCATCCCAACTGATCTTGGGAGCTATGTCGAAGCCAACTCTTGAGAGCTTTTCCTGCGGCCAGGATTGAACGAATCCGGAAGCCTTGACCTCAACCTTGACACCGGCATCGGTTTTCAAATCGTAGGCATCCCACTCACTCCGAACGCCCGTATCGACACCCAGCGCATGCGCTACTAGGTACTCAGCAAGGACCCCACGCTGTGAGTTGCAGATGAGATCCGAGCCAGACCATTGCCAGAACTCCTGCAAGGAGACACCAAGAGGGGAACCATTCGCATGGAGAGGCTCTGCCCCGCTCTTGCGCTCAGTTTCGATTCGTCCGAGGTTCATTGTTAAATGACTCTGATCTGCCTAACGCTCAAGATCAGCGACGGGCGCCGAAGGCGCCCGTCAGCTTCATTTGGATTTTAGACGGCAGGGTGCAAGCCTAAACCGACAGGCGAAAGCCTACCGAAGACAAGAGTGTTGCATTAGAAGGTTGCGGTAGCGATTGCGCGAGTAGCAGAGGCGGAGCCCGACACGAGACTTGTCAACAACGTTGATTTCCCTGTAGGGTCAGCGCCAGCTACAAAGCTCCTGGCTGATAGAGCGAAACCCGCTCTGTTTACACTTTGTGGGGCTACGGATGACCAGCTTCCATTGACACACGTGACTGGGTTTAACAATCCAGTCGCATCCAGCACTCTAAGTACATCGGGTCCATCAAGTGAGGCCACACTTCCTCCAACAACCGTGAGCACTACGAGCGGATTAATGTTGACTAGAAGTTCGAAGCTGCCCCCGCCTGTACCCCCGTACCTACGAATCCCCATAGCCCCCAAAGAAGGGGATATCCATCCGTCGGTATTTGGAAGACTTGCAACAATACCGCCACGATTGATGATCGTGTGGTAATCGCCAAAGCCAGGGCCTACTCCGAACGGCTCAAGGGGCACTGGTTTAACGCTGACAGAATGCTCGAGGACCCATTCGATCATCACAACTCCCGACTGCCCATCGGGTAGATCCGTTAAACGCTGGAGGCCAGTTGTGGCATTCCCAAAACGGTCGTGGTCCAAAGCGACACCGTCTGAGCGAACAATGCCGGCACCTGGAAAGATTGGATCGAGGTCAATGGATGTGGTTCCATCGACAACTGCGAAGAGGTCATATCCACTGGGTATCTCAGACATGTGCGCATCCTATCGTTGTTGGTCGGGTTAAGAGTGGTGTTAATCAACTGCGAGCTATGTGGACTTTAGGGCGCAGTGCATCTAGGTGAAGGGCATGTTCGGCTCTTCGTGCCTCAGCACAGAAGTCTATCCGTTTCGGCGATTTTGCCACACAGTTCCGCCTAACGCCCACGATCACCTGGACGCAGGCTCGCTACTGGAGAGGCAGCGACCTTAGGTCGCGTACCAGGTGCATCGTGTTGTTCGGCAGGCTAGAATCGCCATAGCACTGCGCAATTCGATGAGGATCTTTGAGTACGCAAAAGTCGCTGACTGGGATAGCAGGCTAGGTTCCCTTGCCAACATGGCTGAGCCTGAAAGATGGAGCTATCGCTGTGTCCCTTCAAGCAAAGATCTTCCTATCCTTGACAGCTATATTAGATACACATTCCTAAGGATATATGAGCAAGGACTTATCCTGGAATCCCTTTCCGGAGCACACTCCTGTTTTAACACTGGGTTACTAACGCCTGGACAAGAAGAAATATATGCGTTCTTCAAGGTCTCAGACAGATACGACGCGTCGAGGCCTCTATCGCAAGACAATAAGAAGTGGTTCTTGAACTCCTGGGCTCGATCAGGCGACAGAGTTCTCACAGACTTTGTTGAACTACCGAAACTTGCAAGTTATTGGAATGAAGCATCAGAGTTGATTTTTGACCCAAAACTTCAAGTCCAACTTAATCTTGATCATATAATCAGAGATAACTTAAACAGATTTCCAGAAGAGCTGGGAGGGCATGTCAACATCGACGGAGTGCCAGTTGATCTCGATGAAGACGATGAAGATGACGAGGTTAGAGCTACGCAAGAGTCGCCTATCCCGCTTCCCACGAGGAATGCACTGGAAGGCGCTATGAAGCACAGCATTAGATTGGCACAGCGGAGTTACCGAATAGCGGTGCCCCAGTTTCACAATGGTAAGATTCAGCTATTGTTGCCTCTTTATCTTAGGGACTCTCCACGTCCAGACTTGGCCTTGACACTGGAGAGACACGGTGGATGGTATAGAGCAGCAACTGTTCTCTACCCTGATTGGGCTTATCGCCATGCACGGATTCTTGCACGTCCAAACAGTGAATGGCTTGGCGGCTTCAGGGCAGATGTTATGTCAGATATAGGTTAATTGAAATTGTATACTCTATTTATCATGGCTTCTGCCGAACGCTTGCCATCACCAGGCCGCAAGCCGCTTCGAAGACAATCAGAATCTACACGGAGGCGGCTCTGGTGGATGGCAAAGATAGATTGCATTCAGCTACTGTATTTACGCATAAATAGGTTCACCGATTCGAGCATTATACTTATTCGCTTTCTATCTGCAACTTCATCCCACTCTCCATGTGCCGCGTGATTTCGAAGTCCACCCCATGAAGAGATGTCTTTTGTATCTTGCTTTGTGATCAACTTATTCTCCTTGAGAAGCTGCGAATAGGACTCAAGAGATGGCTTTTTATTTCCAAGACTGATGTTGGCATTCTCGATCCATGTCCTAAGAAACTCCTCAAGAGAAGCGCCAATCAGCACTGCTGGCGCCGCAGGGTGAACCCTTTGCTGTTCAAGCAGGATTCTTGCCTGATCCAAGAAGTCAGATACAGTGTCAAGTTGAGCTTGGCGTGTAGGCGTAACTCCTTCATGGAGACCGGCCTCAAGGTATCTGACATAACCGGTCAAGTTCTCGATTGCGAGCTTCCCAAGGTACTCACCATTATGCTTGCCATCTAAACATTGCTTCAGGCTAGTGAAGAATGCACTTTTCTCTCCAGCATAGACTCTTAAAAACTCAGCAGCTTCTGTCACATAGCCTTGCGATGCGGCATAATCCTCAAGTATAAAAGTTGTGACAGAGCCAAGTCTTTGATCGATGTTGGAGATAATTCTTTGCGCTTGCTCAATTAGCAACTCAGTGTCCATGAGGTCAATCTAACTTGTTCTTCGGTGGTTTCCGTGAACCACGCCCCTTGCTCCTGCCCTTTCCGTGAACCAGCCAGACTTTTGAATCTCAATCGCTGAGAGCTCCTCCGGCGCCATGCTTGGGTCTTCGTCACGCGAAACCCTAACCGTGGTTCACGGACCCGTGAACCCTCACGTCTCCAGCAGCATTTTCGAGAGATTCGGCAGGCCCGCCCCCTGGTGGTAGCGGTCCCGTTGCAGGTCGGTGCAGTGCTCCAGCAGGATCCGCTTCACGCGATCGGGATAGCCGATGAATTCGGTGCGTACTGACAGGAAGGCGGACAGCAGCCCGGAGATGTGGGGCGCCGCCATGCTGGTGCCGGAGAGGGCCACGTGGAGCTCATCGAGGCTCTTGCTCTTGTCGCGGCTGGGGGTGCGTTTGTGGTCGCTGCTGCTGCGGCACGACAGGATCTTTTCCCCCGGTCCCACCACATCGGGCTTGAGGCGGCCATCGGCCGTGGGGCCTCGCGAGGAGAAATAGGAGGTGCCGTAGCGGTGCCGTAGCGGTGCGGCAGCGTGGGGTGCTCCGATCCCACGGCGATCGCCTCATCGAGGTTGGCCGGATCGCCGATCGACAGATCAAACGAGCGGGTGGCGCTGACGCCGTCCACCACGATGTCGCCGCTCCCCCGTTGCCCGCCGCCAG
The DNA here is from genome assembly GCA_943372935.1 of Synechococcus sp. UW140. Lineage (GTDB taxonomy): Bacteria > Cyanobacteriota > Cyanobacteriia > PCC-6307 > Cyanobiaceae > Cyanobium. Next base: position 301,637 of record CALSAP010000001.1, on the reverse strand, counting down.
CAGCACCAGCACCCCCTGGCGCACCAGCCGCAGCAGGGTGGCGCACATGGGTGAATCGCCGCAGCCGAAGCTGGCCGGATCGAACGGTCCCCCCAGGCTCAGGTTCACCCCCTGGGACTGACCGGCTGGAAGCGGGAGCGGTCCAGTGCCGCCATCACCGTCTCCTGGGTCGACTGGCACGACAGATAGCGGCTGGCGGAATGGGCCTTGCTGGCCGGCCACACCAACCCCTGGATCCGTCCACCGACGATCTTCGGCTTGCCGGCGGCGCTGTATTCGTCGGCCAGGCTCTGGTCGAGGCAGACGATGTCGCCGTCCTGGGAGATGTTCACCCAGCGCTTCACACGGGCCGGGATCGGCAGCTTCTTGCCGTGCCATTTCTGCAGCACGTCGGTCACCTGGGGCAGCCCCAGCGGCGAGCCGATCGTCACGTACAGATCCAGCTCCAGGGTGGCGCCCAGCTCCATCAGCCCCCGGTAGGTGACCATGCTGCCCTGGCTGTGGCGGACCACCACGAAGGGACCGCCGCCCGTGCTGACCCGCTCCTTCACCGCCTGCACCATCCGCTCCCGTTTGACGTTGTTGAACAGGCAGTCGTTCACATCCGCCAGGAATGCTTGGGTGAACATCGCTGTCACCGGGCTCCACAGCCCCTTCGCCTCCACCGACAGCGTCGCCGGTCCCCCCATCGGTGCCCCCCGCCGGGCCGCCGTCTGGGCGGACGACTCCAGCTGCGCCGTCAGGCTGTCCACGAAGGCCTGCGATTCCGCCGGCGTGTCGCTCTCCTGGATCCAGGCGGCCAGCAGCCCCTGCGCCTACGGCTGCAGCGTGGCCCGGTCCTACTCCGAGCGCAGCCACCGCGCGGCCGGGGTGCTGGCGCTGCAGGCGGCAGCGGCTTTCTTCGAGGCGGTCATGACGGCGCGGAGAAGAAGGGATCCATCCCCCGACCTAGCCAGTCCCGCCGCTGCCGGAGCACGGCTCGCCGCCAGTGTCATCGTTCTTGAGCACCCCCCCGCCCATGACCCTGCTCCTCACCGTTCTGGCCCTGGTCCTGCTGCTGGATCTGCTGGTGCTGGTGGTGCTGCTGCCTTCGCTGCTGATCCGCCTGCTGCTGGTGCCCCTGTGTCCGGAGGTGCTCTGGTGCGGTCCGCTCCGGCAGAAGACGCTGGCCCTCACCATTGACGACGGCCCCAGCCCCGGATCGCAGGCCCTGCTGGCCCTGCTGCGGGAGCTTGAGGTGCCGGCCACCTTCTTCCTGATCGGCTCCCACCTGGAGCGCGACCCCCGTTTCCCCCGCCGTGCCCTGCAGCAGGGCCATGAGCTCGGCAACCATCTCTGGAGCGACGCGTCCTCCGCTGCCCTTCCGCCGGCGGTGTTCCAGCAGCTGCTGACCGACACCGAACGGGTGATTGCCCGTGCCGCCGCCCCCGCCAGACTCCGCTGGCGCTGGTTTCGCCCCGGGCGGGGTTGGTTTCACCGGGCCATGCTCGATACCCTTGCGGTCCGGCGCTACCGCCTGGTGCTGGGTTCGATCTTTCCGTGGGACACCCTGCGGCCGCCCCTCTGGTTCGTGCGCCTGTTCGTGCGCCTCAATGCCCACCCCGGCGGGATCCTGGTGCTGCACGACACCCCGGACCTGAGCGGCCGCACCCTGGAGAGCCTGCGCTGCCTCATCCCCGACCTGCGCCGCCGCGGCTACACCTTCGTGCCGCTGGCGGAGCTGCTGGATCCGGCCGCCTGATCCCGCGCCCCCCAGTGGGTGTGGGGCCTACGATCCGGGCCGTCCGCCCCCTGGGGAATGCGCTTCAGCAGCCTGCTCACCCGGATCGGAGCCGTGCAGGACGGCAGCCCGCGGCACCTGGCAGGGGATCCGGAGATCACCGGCGCCGAAGCCCTGGATCGGGCCGGCCCCGGCCAGCTGGCCTTCCTCGAGCCCGGCAACGCCCTGGCGGCCGCCCTCTCCGCCAGCGCCGCCGCCGCCCTGCTGCTGCCCCTCGACGACGAGCTGCAGCAGCTGGCCAGCGAGCGGGGCCTGGCCTGGGTGGCCCTCAAGGATCCCCGCCTCGGCTTCGCCCAGGCGCTCGGGGCCCTGCATCCCCCCACCCCGAGACCCCCGGGGATCCACCCCAGCGCCGTGGTCGAGCCGGGCGCGACCGTAGCCGCCGATGTCCACGTCGGGGCCCATGGGGTGATCGGCGCCGGCAGCGTCGTGGCCGCCGGCTGCGTGCTCCATCCCGGCGTCGTCCTCTATGAGGACGTGCAGCTCGGTGAGGACTGCGAGATCCACGCCAACGCCGTGCTCCACCCCGGCAGCCGCCTCGGTGCCGGCTGCGTGGTCCAGTCGCAGGCGGTGATCGGGGCCGAGGGCTTCGGTTTCGTGCCCACCGCTTCGGGGTGGGTGAAGATGCCCCAGACCGGCCGGGTGGTGCTCGAGGACGGCGTTGAGGTGGGCTGTGGCTCCACCATCGATCGCCCGTCCGTCGGCGAGACCCGCATCGGTGCCGGCACCAAGATCGACAACCTGGTCCACGTCGGCCATGGCGTGGTGACGGGCCAGGGCTGTGCCCTGGCCGCCCAGGTGGGCATCGCCGGTGGCGCCGTGCTCGGCAACGGCGTCATCCTCGCCGGCCAGGTGGGCGTCGCCAACCGGGCCGTGATCGGCGACCGGGCCATCGCCTCCTCCAAGTCCGGCATCCACGGCGAGATCGCCGCCGGCGAGGTGGTCAGCGGCTACCCCGCCATCCCCAACCGGCTCTGGCTGCGCTGCTCCGCCGTCTTCAACAAGCTGCCCGAGATGGCCCGCACCCTGCGGCAGCTGCAGAAGTAGCCTCGCCTGCTGCCCGGGGCCCTTCGCGATGACCAGCTACAGGATCACCCTGCTCGCGGGGGACGGCATCGGTCCGGAGATCACCGCGGTGGCCCGCACCCTGCTGGAGACGGTGGGCGCCCGCCACGGCTTCAGCCTCGCGTTCGATCCGCAGCCCGTCGGCGGTGCCGCCATCGACGCCACCGGCGAGCCCCTGCCCGCCGCCACCCTGGAGGCCTGCCGGGCGGCCGATGCGGTGCTGCTCGCCGCCATCGGTGCCCCCCGCTTCGATGCCCTGCCCAGGGAGCAGCGCCCCGAGAGCGGCCTGCTGGCCCTGCGCTCCGGCCTGGGGCTGTTCGCCAACCTGCGGCCCGTCAAGATCATCCCGGCCCTGGCCGGTGCCAGCAGCCTGCGCCCCGAGGTGATCGAGGGGGTGGATCTGCTGGTGGTGCGCGAACTCATCGGCGGCATCTACTTCGGCACCCCCAAGGGGCGGATCGAGGTGGATGGCGGCGTGCGGGCCTTCAACACGATGGTGTACGCGGACCACGAGGTCGACCGCATCGCCCGGGTGGGCTTCCGCCTGGCGGCGGGCCGCCGCGGCCGGCTCTGCTCGGTCGACAAGGCCAACGTGCTCGATGTCAGCCAGCTGTGGCGCGACCGGGTGGAGGCGATCCACGCCGAGTTCCCCGCGGTCGAGCTCAGCCACATGTACGTCGACAACGCCGCCATGCAGCTGGTGCGGGAGCCGCGCCAGTTCGACGTGCTGCTGACCAGCAACCTTTTCGGCGACATCCTCTCGGACGAGGCCGCCATGCTCACCGGCTCGATCGGCATGCTCCCCTCGGCGTCCCTCGGTTCTGACGGCCCAGGCCTGTTCGAGCCGGTGCACGGCTCCGCCCCAGACATCGCCGGCCAGGACCTGGCCAACCCGATCGCCATGGTGCTGTCGGCCGCCATGCTGCTGCGGGTGGGCCTGCAGCAGGAGGCCGCCGCCGCCGACCTCGAGACCGCCGTCGACCGGGTGCTGGCCGCCGGCTACCGCACCGGCGACCTGCTGATGGGTGAGGGCTGCACCCGGGTGGGTTGCCAGGCCATGGGCGAGCAGCTGCTGGCGGCCCTGCCGGCCTGAACGCCCCCCCAGGTGAAGGCCGCGGGGGGCGCGGACCGGCGACCTGCCAAACTCACACTCTCTGAACCCCCCTGCGTCGATGTCGAAGCGTCACCCGGTCGTGGCAGTCACCGGTTCCTCGGGAGCGGGAACCAGCACCGTCAAACGGGCCTTCGAGCACATCTTCTCCCGCGAGGGCATCATCCCGGCGGTGGTGGAAGGCGACAGCTTCCATCGCTTCGAGCGCGGCCCGATGAAGCAGGCGATGGCCGAGGCCCAGGCCCGCGGCGAGAACTTCTCCCACTTCGGCCCCGAGGCCAACATTTTCGACAAGCTCGAGGAGCTGTTCCGCACCTACAGCGAAACCGGCAGCGGCGACCGCCGCTACTACCTCCACTCGGTGGAGGAAGCCGCCGAGCACAACGCCCGCCTGGGTACCAGCCTGGAGCCCGGCCAGTTCACCCCATGGGAACCCATCCCCTCCGGCACCCAGCTCCTCTTCTATGAAGGCCTCCACGGCGGTGTGGTGGGCGATGGCTACGACGTGGCCTCGATGGTGGATCTGCTGATCGGTGTGGTGCCGATCGCCAACCTGGAATGGATCCAGAAGATCTCCCGCGACAACGCCGAGCGCGGCTACTCGGCCGAAGCGATCGTCGACACGATCCTGCGCCGCATGCCCGACTACATCAACCACATCTGCCCCCAGTTCAGCCTCACTGACATCAACTTCCAGCGGGTGCCCACGGTGGACACCTCCAACCCGTTCATCTGCCGCAACATCCCCACCCCTGACGAGAGCTTCGTCATCATTCACTTCCGCAAAGGCGCCCGCGAGAAGTGGGGCATCGACTTCTCCTACCTGCTGCGCATGATCAACGGCTCCTTCATGTCGAGCCCCACCAGCATCGTGGTGAACGGCGGCAAGATGGGATTCGCGATGGAGATCATCCTCACTCCGATCATCCACAAGATGATCGAGGAGCAGAAGAAAGTCAGCTGAAGATCAGTCTCTTGATCTTCCTTTCGGCCCTAAGATCGCCCGAAAGGAACCGGTGAATCCCATCACCGCCCAGCCCCCCACCATCACCCCGTCCGGATCCGGCAGTCCCTCCTTCCAGATCCGCGGCGGGGAGTCCTCGGCGTCACCGTCCCAGGGCTCTCTGCGCCTCGATCGCATCAACAGCGCCGAGCTGCTGCGCCACGGGCGCCGCGTCTATTTCCGTTTTCTGGAATCCTGCCCCACCGCTCCTGAGCCCCTCGGAGTGGTGCTGCTCGGCGCCGGCCCCCAGGGACGGGTGGTGTTTGAGGCGCCGATCCTGTTGCCGGATGAGCAGTTCGTGCCGATGGACCTGCTGCGTCCCCGCTCGGTCCGGGGCCGCAATGCGCGGGGGGGATCCAGCCGCCCGCTCCCATGACCCCAGCCCCACTCCTCCTGTCCGCCCTGCCGCTGTCCCTGCTGGCCCCGTTCGTGGCTCTGGTCGGCGCCTGCATCGGCAGCTTCCTGAACGTTGTGGTGTGGCGGTTGCCGCGGGAGGAGTCGCTGGTCTTCCCCGGTAGCCATTGCCCCCGCTGTGGCGCCTCCCTGGCCTGGTTCGAGAACCTCCCGCTGCTCAGCTGGCTGCTGCTGCGTGGCCGCTGCCGCCACTGCCACGCCGCCATCGCCGTCCGTTACCCCCTGGTGGAGCTGCTCACCGCCGGCCTCTGGGTGGCCATGCTCTTCGCCCGCCCCGCAGCCATGGGCCCCGATCCCAGCCCCTGGCTGCTGCTGGCGGCTGGTTGGCTGCTGGCCAGCTGGCTGCTGCCCCTGGCCCTGATCGACCTCGACAGCCTCTGGCTGCCGGAACCCCTCTGCCGCTGGGGGGTGCTACTCGGCCTGGCGGTCACCGCCGCCGTCGGCTTCCAGCAGGGGGCCGACGTGGGCCGCACCCTGCTGTTCTCCCATCTGCTGGCCGTGGCCGCCGGCCTGCTGGGCTTCGAGGCCCTCAGCGCCCTGGCCGAGAAGGCCATGGGGCGGCCGGCCCTGGGGTTGGGGGACGCCAAGCTGGCCGCCCTGATGGGGGCCTGGCTCGGACCGCTGGGTCTGGGCCTGGCCGTCAGCCTGTCCGTTCTCGGTGGCGCCCTGATCGGCGGGCTGGCCCGGCTCAGCGGTCGGCTCGGCCGCCAGCAGCCCTTTCCCTTCGGGCCCTTTCTCGCCGCCGGTGCCCTGGCCGTCTGGATCGGTGGCCACGCCCCCTGGCTGCGGCTGTGGGGCCTGGGTCTTTAATGACTGGTCAGCCGTCACCCTTGCTTCCGTCGCCCCATGTCCCTGTTCGACTGGTTCGCCGATCGCCGCAAGAACGCCCCGGCCGTGCGGGCCAGCAAGGGGCCTGAAGCCGACGAGGGGGATGGCCTCTGGAGCAAGTGCGCCGAATGCGGCCTGGTGGTCTATCGCAAGGATCTGATCGCCAATGCCAGCGTCTGCAAGGGTTGCGGCCACCATCACCGCATCGACAGCAGTGAACGCATCCGCCTGATCGCCGATGAGGGCAGCTTCGAACCGATCGATGCCGATCTGGCCCCCACCGACCCCCTGGCCTTCAAGGACCGCCGCAGCTACGCCGACCGCCTGCGGGACACCCAGCGGGCCACGGGCCTGCGGGATGCGGTGGTCACCGGCCTCTGCCGCCTGGAGGGCATGCCCCTGGCCCTGGGGGTGATGGACTTCCGGTTCATGGGCGGTTCGATGGGCTCGGTGGTGGGGGAGAAACTCACCCGGCTGGTGGAACTGGCCACCGCCCGCCGCTACCCGCTGCTGATCGTCTGTGCCTCCGGAGGCGCCCGCATGCAGGAGGGAATGCTCAGCCTGATGCAGATGGCCAAGGTGTCCGGTGCCCTGCAGCGCCACCGCAGCGCCGAGCTGCTCTACCTGCCCCTGCTCACCCACCCCACCACCGGTGGGGTCACGGCCAGCTTCGCCATGCTGGGCGATCTGATTCTGGCCGAGCCCAAGGCCATGATCGCCTTCGCCGGCAGGCGCGTGATCGAGCAGACCCTGGGCGAAAAGCTGCCCGATGGTTTCCAGACCGCCGAGTACCTCCAGGACCACGGCTTCGTGGACACGATCGTCCCCCGGCCCGCGCTGCGTGGCACCGTGGCCACCCTGCTGCGCCTGCACGGCAGCGTGCGTACACCGTTGTCGGTCGCGCCGTGAGGGGCGCTGTGAATCGCACCATGAGAAGCGCTGTGGGCCGGCTGCTGGCGGCCCTGCTCGTGCTCGGCCTCTGGCTGGCGGCGCCCGTTGCCGTCTGGGCCGGTCCGGTCGACTGGCAGGAGGTGGAGGCCAGCCCTGAGGGCAGGCAGTGGTGGGATTCCGGCAGCCTGCGTTTCGATCGCGAGGGTCGCCTCTCGGTGCTCAGCCGCTTCCAGCCCGTCGCCGCCGACGATGCGGCTGAAGACGCCCGTCCCCCCGTTGGGCAGCTGTATGTGATGCAGCTCGATTGCGACGAGGAGCTCTACCGCGACACGGCCGTCAACGGCCTGCCCCGCTGGGGCGCCACCTGGCAAGCCGCCGCCGGTGACAACCTCACGATCCGGGTGCTGCACGCCGCCTGCGCGGCCGCCCGCCTGTCCCAGGAGAGCGATGCGACGGCCTGATGCCCCCCTGCGGGTTGCCGTCGCCGGCCTCGGCTTCGGCGAGAAGGTGATCCTGCCGGCCCTGCGCGACTGCCCGGGCACCGAACCTGTCGCCCTCTGGCATCCCCGCCCCGAGCGGGCCGCCGCCGCCGGCCAGGCGGCGGAGCTGCCTGCCTACGACGACTTCGCCGCCCTGCTGGCAGACCCGGCCGTGGAGGCGGTGGTGATCGCCACGCCGCCGGAGCCCCGTTTCGCCCTGGCCAGGGCCGCCCTGGCGGCGGGCAAGCACCTGTTCCTGGAGAAGCCGGTGGCACTGAACGCCGATCAGGTGGAAGACCTGCAGCGCCTCGCCATCGCCCGGGGCCTGGGGGTGGCGGTCGACTTCGAGTACCGCGCCGTGCCCCACGTTCAGCAGCTGGCCGCCCTGGTCGGCCAGGGGGTGCTGGGGGATCCCTGGCTGGTGACGTTCGACTGGCTGATGTCCAGCCGCGCCGACCCCCTCCGGCCCCACACCTGGTACTCCCAGGCGGCCGCCGGCGGCGGCGTGCTCGGGGCCCTCGGCACCCACGCCTTCGACACCCTCCACTGGCTGATCGGCCCCAGCCGCAGCCTCAGCGCCCGGCTGAGCACCGCCATCGGCGAGCGGCCCATCCCCGGCTCCGGCGCCATGGGGCTGGTGGATGCCGAGGACAGCGCCCTGATCCAGCTCGATCTCGAAGACCACCGCGGCCGGACCGTTCCCACCCAGCTCACCCTCTCCTCGGTGGCCAGGGCGGGGCGGGGCTTTTGGATCGAGCTCTATGGCAGCGAGGCCACGCTGGTGCTGGGCTCCAGCAACCAGGCCGACTATGTGCACGGCATGCAGCTGTGGATGGCCCGTCCGGGCGAAGCCCTGCGCCCCGTCCCGGCCGACCCGGCCCTGGCCTATGGCCGCACCTGGGAGGATGGTCGCATCGCCCCGGTGCGGCGCCTGCTGGGCTGGTGGTCGCAGGCGGTTCGGGAGCGCCGGCCGATGGTGCCGGGGCTCGCTGAGGCCGTGACCAGCCAGCGCTGCTGCGACTGGGCCCGCCTGGGAACAGTCGGCCCGTAGGGCATCCCCTAGACTCCCCGTCAGACCCGGCGGGACGACCCCGCCAGCCGTCCTCCGACCACGGTTCTTCCCAACCGTACCCACCCAAAAACCGCGAGATTTCCCATGGCGCTCGTACCGCTTCGGCTGCTGCTGGATCACGCCGCAGAAAACGGCTACGGCATTCCTGCCTTCAACGTCAACAACCTGGAGCAGGTGCAGTCGATCATGGAGGCTGCCTACGAAACCGACAGCCCGGTGATCCTGCAGGCCTCCCGGGGTGCTCGCCAGTACGCCGGCGAAAGCTTCCTGCGCCACCTGATCCTGGCCGCGGTCGAAACCTATCCCGACATCCCGGTGGTGATGCACCAGGACCACGGCAACAGCCCCGCCACCTGTTACGGCGCCGCCGCCAACGGCTTCACCTCCGTGATGATGGACGGTTCCCTCGAGGCCGACGCCAAGACCCCCGCCAGCTACGACTACAACGTGGCCGTCACCAAGGAAGTGGTGGATGTGGCTCACGCCATCGGCGTGAGCGTGGAAGGCGAACTTGGTTGTCTGGGTTCCCTGGAAACCGGCAAGGGTGAGGCCGAGGACGGCCACGGATTCGAGGGCTCCCTCGACCATTCCCAGCTGCTCACCGACCCCGCCGAGGCCGCCGACTTCGTCGCCAAGACCAAGGTGGATGCCCTGGCCATCGCCATCGGCACCAGCCACGGCGCCTACAAGTTCACCCGCAAGCCCACCGGTGAGGTGCTGGCCATCTCCCGGATCGCCGAGATCCACAAGGCCATCCCCAACACCCACCTGGTGATGCACGGCTCCAGCTCCGTTCCCCAGGAATGGCTGGACATGATCAACAAGTACGGCGGCGCCATCCCCGAGACCTACGGCGTCCCCGTCGAGGAGATCCAGGAAGGCATCCGCAACGGCGTGCGCAAGATCAACATCGACACCGATAACCGCCTCGCCTTCACCGCCGCCGTCCGGGAAGCCGCCGCCAAGGATCCCGCCAACTTCGACCCCCGCCACTTCAACAAGCCCGCCCGGGCCTACATGAAGAAGGTCTGCCTCGACCGCTACCAGCAGTTCTGGTGTGCCGGCAACGCCAGCAAGATCAAGCAGCGCGACATCAACTACTACGCCACCCTCTACGCCAAGGGTGCCCTCGATCCCAAGACCGCCGTGGCCGCCTGATCGGCGTCCCACCAGCGATCCAGCCACGATCCATCGGGGGCCCACGGGCCCCCTTTTTCATGGCCGGCCTGCTCAGGGGAGCGGCAGGGGCAGGGGCGTCCCGTCTGGCAGCGGCGGTTTGTCGGACGCCGCCTCCTTGGCGGTGGGGGCCGCGTCCACCAGCCGCTCCAGGGCACGGCGCAGGCTGCGCTCCATCACGAAGCGGCGGCCGTCGGTGACCACCACCCGCACCAGGGTGGGCAGGTCGTTGCTCTTCGACTGCAGGTAGATCGGCTCCACGTACAGCAGGCCCTCGCCCACCGGCAGCACCAGCAGGTTGCCGCGGAACAGCCGCGAGCCGAGCCGGTTCCAGAGGCCGAACTGGAAGCTGATCGTCGGGTCCTGGTCGATCAGGGCCGTGATCTGCTGGGGGCCGAGCAGCAGCCGCTGCTGGGGGAAGCGCACCAGCAGCAGCTCCCCGTAGTGGGGCGGATCGTTGCGGGCCGCCAGCCAGCCCACCAGGTTGGAGCGCTTCAGGGGCGTGAAGGGCAGCAGCAGCACGAACTCGGAGCGCTGCTGGCCTGGAAGCTGCAGGGTGAGGTGGTACGGCGACACAGGCACCGTGCTTTCGCCATAGATCTCGGTGGGCACCGACCAGACATCGTCGCCGTTGTAGAAGGTGCGCACGTCGGTGACGTGGTAGCGCAGCAGCCGCTCCGCCTGGATGTCGAACTGGCTCTTGGGCACCCGGATATGGGCCAGAAGCGCCCGGGGCATGGCCGACAGCGGCCGGAACAGCTCCGGGAAGGCACGCACCCAGGTGCGCAGCACCGGATCGCGGGCGTCATTGACGTAGAACCAGAGTCGGCCGTCGTGGGCATCCACCACCGCCTTCACCGGGTTGCGGAAGTAGCGCAGACCCTGGGGGTTGGGATCGCTGTAGGGGTAGGAGCGGCTGGTGGTGAACCCATCCAGCAGCCAGTACTGGTGCTGCTCCGGCCGGTAACCCTCGCTGCCGGCCACCCGGGCGGTGACCAGGTAGGGCTGGCTTTCAAAACGCAGGAACGGTGCCAGGGCCGTCAGGCGGTTGTTCACCTGCCGCCGCAGCAGCAACAGGGAGCGGTCGGTGAAGGAGCCGGTGAACAGCAGCCGCGGTTCTCGCAGGTAGACCGCGGCTCCCAGCCGGTTCAGGGGTGAGGCCAGGGAGATGCCCCGGGTGCCGGTGTAGTGGGTGTAGACGTTCAGTTCCCCCTCCGGATAGGAGAACTCCTTCACCTTGGTGGGGGCGATGGCGTACGGGGAGGGCCCGGAGGCGAAGTAGAGGCTCGGGCTGCCCACCGGCAGCGCCGCCCGGGCCTCCTTGTCGGTGATGCCCAGCTCGGGGATGCCCTGCACCCGGCCGCTGCTGCCCAGGTCCTTGACGAAGAACAGGGGCAGGCCGTCGGAGCCGAAGGCATTCACCGGCGAAACGGTGAAGCCGTGGCCGTTGGTGAACACCAGATGGCGGTTCAGCCAGGTGCGCGACCCGGGTGGCAGGGCGCTGCTGTCCAGCTCCCGGGCCGAGATCAGCACCAGCTGGGATCCCTCGGTGGCGTTTCTGCCCTGGAGTGGGTAGCGATCCACCGCCGCCGAAGGGAAGGTGTAGTACAGCCGCAGCTGCTGCAGCTGGCGGTTGGCGGCCAGCAGGGGCTGGCTGTCCCAGAGGCGGATGTTGGCCAGGGTGCCGGGGGCCTTGGCCAGATCCGCCTTCGTCAGGCCCTGGCGGGGTTCGAGCCGCTGGGTGCGTACATGCTCCAGGCCGAAGGCGCGGCGGGTGGCCCGGATGCTGCGCTCCAGGTAGGGGGTTTCCACCGCCAGCTCCCGGGGCTGCACCCAGAAGCGCTGGGCCAGGGGCGCGAACACCCACTCGCTGATGGGCACCAGCACGGCCGTGCCGGCCAGGGGAATCAGGGCGCCACGGCGCAGCCAGCCCCGGGGCAGGGGCACCAGCAGGGCGAGGGCCGTCAGCAGCAGCAGCACCGCGAATAGGAGCCGCAGGGGCAGGCGCACGTGCAGATCCACATAGCCCGCCCCCGAGGCCACGCCACTGCCCTGGACCATCAGATCGAAGGGAGCCAGGGCGTTGCTCAGGGCCAGCACGACGGCCAGCGCCGCCACCTGGGGCTGCAGCACCCGTTGCTGCGCCTTGCTGAGGCCGTCGAAGCGCAGATCGCTCAGGCTTCGCCCCTTGCCGATGGTCAGCAGCAGGCAGGCCGCCAGCCCCACCAGCCCCTGGGCCAGCAGCACGCTCAGCAGCAGCCGCAGGGCCGGCAGGCGCAGCACCGTGAACGACAGGTCGAAGCCCGTGAGGGGATCCCCTTCACCGAAGGGGGTGGCCAGCAGGGCCGGCAGCCAGAGACTCCAGCCCCTGGCCACCGCCGTGGCCGAGCCCGCCAGGGCCGCCGCCAGGGTGATCCGCAGGGTGGTGAGGGGCCAGAGCAGCAGCGGCAGCAGCAGGCCCCCCGCCAGGCCCGCCACCAGCAGGGGCGGCAGATCCCGGAGCACGGAGAACCCGGTGATCACGTCGCCGTTGAAGGGGTTGGCGATCAGTCCCCGGGCCTGCACCATCAGGTAGGTCAGGCCACCGGCGAGCAACAGCACCAGGCCGATCAGCACCACCACCAGGGCGCTGTTGCCAAGTCGCAGAATCGGCTCTGTGGGCTTTGCGCCTTCGACCCCCTCCTCCCGCAGGCGCCAGCAGCGCTGCAACTGGGCCAGCTGCAGCACCAGGCCGAGGCCGAAGACCAACGTGAAGGCCGAGATCTGCAGCATCCAGCGCCGCAGCAGGATGGCCTGGAAGTCGAACTGGGCAAACCAGAGCCATTCGATGCCCAGTCGGGCCGCCGCCCACAGGGCCAGCAGCAGCCCGAAGGCGATGGCGAGGCCGGCGGCAAGGCGTGGCCCCACGCGGGCCGGCTGGGGGGAGGAATCGGGCACAAGCGGAGCGTAGGCAGAACCCTGCGGGCGACAAGGTGCCGCCTCCAGGCCATCGCCCTCCGCCGCGACAACGGCCGGATCCGGACGGCCAACTTCATACCCGACTCCAGACGTCGGCTTTAGAGACAGGTGCTGGCCGCCGCTGTTAGCGTTGCCCCAGTGACCGGGACCGACTTGACCGCCACCCTTTCCCGCTCCACCTTCACGGGCCTGCGCTGCAAGGAATGCGGTCACCCCTATGAAGCTGGGGCGCGCCACGTCTGCGAAGACGTCTGCTTCGGTCCACTCGAGGTGGTCTACGACTACGACGCCATCCGCAGCCGGGTCAGCCGCGCCACCATCGAGGCCGGTCCCACCTCCATCTGGCGCTACCGCGAATTTCTGCCCGTCGAAGGTGACCCCATCGATGTGGGCACCGGCTTCACCCCCCTGCTCAAGGCCGACCGGCTGGCCAGGCGTCTCGGCCTGTCCTCGCTCTACATCAAGAACGACGGCGTCAACATGCCGACGCTGTCCTTCAAGGACCGCGTTGTCTCGGTGGCCCTCACCCGTGCCCGGGAGCTGGGCTTCACCACCGTCAGCTGTGCCTCCACCGGCAACCTGGCCAACTCCACCGCCGCCATCGCCGCCCACGCCGGCCTGGAGTGCTGCGTTTTCATCCCCAGTGATCTGGAGCTGGGCAAGGTGCTGGGCACCCTCGTCTACAACCCCACCCTGATGGCGGTGAAGGGCAACTACGACCAGGTCAACCGGCTCTGCTCCGAGGTGGCCAACACCTACGGCTGGGGCTTCGTCAACATCAACCTGCGCCCCTACTACTCCGAAGGCTCCAAGACCCTCGGCTACGAGGTGATCGAGCAGCTCGGCTGGCAGCTTCCCGACCACATCGTGGCCCCCCTGGCCTCCGGCTCCCTGTTCACCAAGATCCGCAAGGGCTTCGACGAATTCATCAAGGTGGGCCTCGTCGACGAGAAGCCGGTGCGCTTCAGCGGCGCCCAGGCGGAGGGCTGCTCCCCCATTGCCCAGGCCTTCGCCGCCGGCCGCGACTTCATCACCCCGGTCAAGCCGAACACGATCGCCAAGTCGATCGCCATCGGCAATCCCGCCGACGGCCCCTACGCCATCGACATCGCCAACCGCACCGGCGGCACCATCTCGGCGGTCACCGATGAAGAGATCATCGAGGGCATCAAGCTGCTGGCCGAGATGGAGGGGGTGTTCACCGAGACCGCCGGTGGCACCACGATCGCCGTGCTCAAGAAGCTGGTGGAACAGGGCAAGATCGACCCCTCGGAAACCACCGTCGCCTACATCACCGGCAACGGCCTCAAGACCACCGAAGCGATTGCCTCCTGCATCGGTGCGCCGTACACCATCGAGCCGCAGCTTGCCAGCTTCCATGCCGCCTGGGCGCAGTCCCAGGCCTCCCATGGGAGCAACGCGCCGGGCTGAGTTCACCCGTTTCCCTCCCATTCCTGCCCCACCGACCTCTTCCATGGCCATCCAGGTTCTGATCCCCACCCCCCTGCAGAAGTTCACCAACGACGAGGCCAGCGTCAGCCTCGAGGCCGCCAGCATCGACGGCCTGCTCCAGGCCCTCGAAGGTCGCTACCCCGGCATCCGGGCCCGCCTGTGTGATGAGAACGGCAAGCTGCGCCGCTTCCTCAACCTCTACGTGAACAGCGAGGACATCCGCTTCCTGGACAACCAGGCAACGGTTCTCAGCGATGGCGACGAGGTGAGCATCGTTCCGGCGGTTGCCGGCGGCTGAACGCGCCCCCCGCGGAGAGAGCGCCCCCTGCCGGGAGAGCGCAGAAGATAGAAAGAAATCCATAAGATCTGTCAACAATTGCAACCTGATCCCATGGGGCAGATCCAAGCGTCCAGGCCCCCCAGCCCCGCCGCCATCGCCGGGGGCCACGACTGGCACTCTGAAACCCTGCTGTTCGACTACCGCCAGGCTGCCAACCCGATCCGTCCCGGTCTCACCGAGCCGATTCCGGAGGGCCGCTGGGGCCCCGATCTGCATGCCACCGGTCCAACGGCGGTTCTTCCCCTCGACCTCAGCGCCCGTCTGGGCTGCCCCTCCCCCGCCACAAGCCCGGCCCTGAGCGCCAATTTCGTGCGGGTCCTCCGTGGCGAATCGATCGGGGTGGCCGCCAACGCCACCAGTTCCCTCTTCTACGTGTACCGGGGCTCTGGCCGCTGCCATTGTCTCTCCAGTGCCGGTGATGGACCCCTCGATCTGGTCTGGGGCCGCGGAGATCTGTTCGTCCTGCCGGCCGGACAGGAGCCCCGGCTGGAAGCCTCCGAGGAGAGCGTCCTCTACTGGATCCACGACGGGCCCCTGCTCACCTTCCTCGGGGTGCGGGCTGAATCCCCCCGTTTCGCCCCGAGCCATTACCCGGCCGCCTGGCTCGATGAGGAGCTGGCAGCGCTGGCAGCGGATCCCAGCAGCGCCCGCAGCAATCGCCTCAGCCTGCTGATGGCCAACAGTGCCCTGCCGGCGAGCCGCACCGTGACCCACACCCTCTGGGCCATGTACGGACTGGTGCCGGCCGGCGCGGTACAGCCCCCCCATCGGCACCAGTCCGTCGCCCTCGACCTGGTGATCGACTGCCAGCCGGGCTGCGCCACCCTCTCCGGTCCCGAGCTCAATCCCGACGGCACGATCCGCAACCCTCTGCGGATGGAATGGGAGCCGGGTGCCGCGTTCGTGACGCCGCCGGGCCACTGGCATTCCCATGTCAATGAGAGCGGCCATCCGGCCCGGCTGCTGCCGATTCAGGACGCCGGGCTACACACCTACCTGCGCAGTCTGGACATCCGCTTTGCCTCCGGCCTGGGCGGCGAGGCCTGAACTGCCGGACGTTTCATAGGCCTCCACCAGGGCGCGGAAGCTGTCTCCATCGATGGTTTCCAGATCAATCAGCCGGTTGACCAGCTCATCGATCAGCTCGCGGCGGGGTGTGAGCACCGCGATGGCCTTCTCCAGGGCCTCGCAGGCGAGCTGGCGCACCTGCTCGTCGATGCGGTTGCCGGTGCGCACCGAAGTGTGGGGGCTGGAGCGGATCCAGTCGCGGCCGAGAAACACCTCCTCCCCCTCTTCCTCAAGGGCGAAGCTTCCGAGGCTGGAGAAGCCATAGCGCATCACCATGTCGCGGCAGATGCGCCGCACCAGCTGCAGGTCGCTGCTGGCCCCCTGGGTCACCTCGCTGGGGCCGAACACCACCAGTTCCGCGGCCCGGCCACCGAGGGCCACAACAAGACGGGCCCGCAGGTAGGCCTTGCTGATCAGTCCGGAATCGAGGATGTCCTCATCGGGCATGGTGCGGGCGAAACCTCCGACGCCGCCGGCCCTTGGCAGCAGGGTCACCTTGTCGAGCTTGTCGGCGTGGGGCACCAGGGTGGTGAGCAGGGCGTGTCCGATCTCGTGGTAGGCGATCAGCCGCTTCTTGGCGCTGTCCTGCAGCGGCGCAGCGGTCAGCCCCATGGTGATGCGTTCGAGCGCGTCGCCGATGGCCTGGTCATCCACCTGGCTCTTCTGGCGCCGGGCCGTGAGGATGGCTGCCTCGTTCAGCAGGTTGGCCAGGTCGGCACCGGAGAAACCGGGGGTGCGGCGGGCCCAGTCGGCCATCGACACCTCCTCGGCCAGGGGCCTGGTACGGGCGTGGACCGAGAGGATCTCCTCGCGCCCGGAGCGGTCCGGCAGATCGACGCTGATGCGGCGATCGAAGCGGCCAGGCCGCAGCAAAGCGGTGTCCAGCACGTCCAGGCGGTTGGTGGCGGCCAGCAGGATCACCCCCGAGTTGTCCTCGAAGCCGTCCATCTCCGTCAGCAACTGGTTGAGGGTCTGCTCCCGTTCGTCGTTGCCGCCGCCAATCCCCGCCCCCCGCTGGCGTCCCACGGCATCGATCTCGTCGATAAAAATGATGCAAGGGGCCTTGGCCTTGGCCTGGCGGAACAGATCCCGCACCCGACTGGCACCCACGCCCACGAACATCTCCACAAACTCGGTGGCGGCCATCGAGAAGAAGGGCACGCCGGCTTCCCCGGCGATGGCCCTGGCCAGGAGCGTCTTGCCGGTGCCGGGGGGACCGACCAGCAAAACCCCCTTCGGGATCCGGGCACCGATGGAGGTGAACCGTTCCGGGGTCTTGAGGAAGGTCACCACCTCCTGCAGCTCCTCCTTGGCCTCGGCGATGCCGGCCACGTCCTCGAAGCGCACGGTGATTGCCCCTTCCTCCTGCAGGCGGGGCTGACTACGCCCGAAGCCCATCGCCTTGTTGGCCACTTGGGCGGAACGCCGCACCAGCAGAACCAGGCCCGCGATCAGGAGAGCCACCAGCAGACCGTTGGTCACCAGCCCGGCCATGGCGTCATCGCGCTGTTCGTCCCGGACCGACAGGGGAACCCTGGCCTGCTCGGCGGTGCGCAGCAGCTGCTGGTTGTCGCTGAAGACGGCCACCTGGCTGCTGCGGCCGTCCTTGAAGGTGGCGGTGACCAGCCGCTGGCCGGGGGAAAGCTCCAGACTCTTCACCTTTCCGGCTTCGATGTCCTGCAGCAACTGGCTGTACGAGGGCGCAGCGGAGGACCTGCCCCCCAGGCTGAAGCCCGGTTGCACCGGTGGGGCTGGTTTGGCCGGCTCCGGAGGAGAACTGCTGCCCACAGGCCTGGCTTCCTTATCAGGAATGGACTGTAGCTATTTGACGAAAGGCGAGTCGGCGGCGCAGGATCATCCTTTGGCAATGAGATAGGCGGATGGCCGTACCCAAGAAGAAAACCTCCAAAGGCAAGCGCAACCAGCGCCACGCCCACTGGAAGGCCAAAGCCGGTGTGGCGGCCCAGAAAGCCATGTCGCTGGGCAAGGCCGTCCTGAGCGGTCGCGCCCAGGGCTTCGTCTACCCGATCGCGGAAGACGCGGAAGCCAGCGAAGAGAGCTGAGCCGCCAGGGGGCGGCAACGCCTCCTGCCATCAAGGATCACACCGCCTTGCAGCTCCAGGGATGGTTGCCGCATGAGCAGCGGGTCCTGGTAGAGCGCCGGTGGGAGCGAACGGACCGTGGCCCGCACCAAGCCATCAACCTGGTCGGCCCTGAGCCAGCCCCCACCGCTACGCCGTTGTCTGGCTTCAGCCTGGAAGCGCCAGCGGCGCGGCAGGCTCCAGCGCTGCGGACGCAGCAGCCAAAGCCCATCACAAGCGTCCCAGAGATCCCGGTAGCCAGCCAGATGGCGGTCCCAGATGGGCAGCCACTGGCGTTCCTCGGTGGTCAGTTCCTCCAGACCAGCCCCGCTCTGCAGCCGCGTCTCCAGGGCCTGTGGACCAAGCGCACGGCATCCCATCAGCCAGCCCTCGATCACCAGGGCGTCCGCGGGTTGTTCTCGCCATCCTGATCGTTCCCCTTCGCCTGAGGCCAGCGTCTTGTCGAAGCGGGGCAGCCGCAGAGGACCTCCGGCACGCCAGGCCGCCAGGGCCGCCAGCAGCAGCGGCAGGTCGTGGCTGCCGGGCGGCACCCGGCTGACGCCGAAGGGATTGCCCGCCAGCACCTGGCGCCGTTGCTCGGCGGGCAGGTAAAGGTCGTCGATCGAGGCCACCATGAGCCGCAGGCCGCCCAGGGCGGCCAGGCGCTCCAGGGCGCGGCCCAGGCTGGTCTTGCCGGCACCCACCGGCCCATTCAGGGCCAGGACCGGTCGCCGCAGGTCGGTTCCGCAGCCCAGACCGTCCTCGAGACGCCGCAGCAGCGGCACGGCCAGGTGCCGCAGCAGGCTGGGGTGCACCGGGCCGAGGTCGCCGGCCCGCTCCAGCCGCCGTTCCCAGGCCGCCGCCGGCTCAGGTCCCAACCTTGAAGGCCTCCAGCACGATCGAGTACGTGACGCCGATGCGCAGGTTGTCGACGATCACCCAGCCCAGGGGGGGCTCGCCCAGCACCAGGCGGCTTCGCAACCGCACCAGTGCTTCCATCACCAGCAGCAGGCCGAGCACCACGGCCGGCCTCCCCCCTGGAGAGGCGAACAGCAGGAAGCTGGTGAGGTTCTGACCGGAGAAGAATCCCACCAGCAGGGCCAGGGCAGCCAGGCTGCCGGTCCGCCAGCTGCGCCGCACCTGGCCGGCCACCCTTGTCCCCAGGTGGTTGATCAGGCCCTGGAAACGGGTGCGCTGCACGGGGAGGCGGGTCATGGCGGATCGAGCAGGCGCTGCAGCCACGACAGCGTCACCTGGTGGCCGGGGCAAGCCGGACCCTGGCGCACCACCACCGCCCCCTCGCTTTCCTCCAGGCTCTCGACCACGGCCCGGGCGGCGCTGAAGGCGCTGGCCGGTTGCTCCCGGGTCGCCACA
Source organism: Synechococcus sp. UW140 (assembly GCA_943372935.1). Taxonomy (GTDB): domain Bacteria; phylum Cyanobacteriota; class Cyanobacteriia; order PCC-6307; family Cyanobiaceae; genus Cyanobium. Next base: position 282,545 of record CALSAP010000001.1, on the reverse strand, counting down.
CTCAGGCAGACCAGGCAGGGCAGGCCGGCGCCGCTGGCGGCCGCCAGGCCGGCCGGGGAGTCCTCCAGCACCAGGACCCCCTGATCACCGGCCTCCAGTCGTTGCAGGGCGAGCCGGTAGGCCTCCGGATCGGGCTTCTTGCGTTCCACGTCCTCGCCGCAGATCCAGAACGCGAAGGATCCGGCCACCCCGGGCGGCGCGCCTTCGAGCAGGGAGGTCACGGCAAGGCGCCCACTGGTGGTGACGATCGCCTGCCGCAGGCCTGCCGCGGCGGCCGCCAGCACCAGGCGGGCCACCCCCGGCCTGAGGGCCAGACCGCCCTGGCGCACCAGATCGGTGTAAAGGGCCTGCTTGTGGCGTTGCAGCTCCGCCACCCGCTCTCGCTCGGGGGCGCGGCCTTCTGCCTGCTCGAGAAAACGGGTGATCCGTTCGTGGCCGCCACTCACCGCCAGCAGCCGGGCGTAGGTGGGCCGGTCCCATCGCCAGGGCAGACCGGCGGCCGCGAAGCTGCGGTTGAACGCCACCCTGTGGCCCTCGAACTCCGTTTCGGCCAGGGTGCCATCCACGTCCCAGAGCAGGGCCGTCAGGGCCGGGGCCATCGGATGCCACACGTGTTGCCTTCGAAAGGCTAAGGGGTGCGTCGCGCTGCCCCGCCTCCCACAATGCGAAGGCCCCGCCCGTCGTTCGTTGATGCCTGCCGTCGACGAGCGCCGCTGGTTGCTGCCCACTCCGCTGGACGGCGATGACCCGGCGGTGGCCGGCCGGGACGCCGGCGGCGAGCTGCCCGAGGAACTGCTGGCGATCCTGCGGCGTCGCGGCCTGCTGACGACGGCGGCGGTGAATGAGCTGCTCGACCCCGAGGCTGCCCCTGATCCCGACGCCCATTTTCCAAGCCTGGAGCTGGCGGTCGAGCGGTTGGTGCGGTGCTGCCAGGCGGCCGAGCCGGTGGCCATCTGCGGCGACTACGACGCCGACGGCATGACCAGCACCGCCCTGCTGGTGGGGGTGCTGGGGCGCCTCGGCGCCCAGCCCCGGGCCGCCATCCCGAGCCGCATGGAGGACGGTTACGGCCTCAACGCGGCGATGGTGGAGCGGCTGGCGGCCGAGGGGGTACGGCTGCTGATCACCGTGGATAACGGGGTGGCCGCCGCCGAGGCCCTCGAGTGCGCCGCCGCCCTGGAGGTGGAGGTGATCCTCACCGACCATCACACCCTGCCGCCCCAGCTGCCGCCGCACCTGGCCCTGCTGCACCCGGCCGTCACCCCGGAGGGCTCCCCCTACCGGGGCCTGGCGGGCGTCGGGCTCGCCCATGTGCTGGCCACCTCCCTCTGTCAGCGGCTGAAGAACCGCCAGGGGCTGGAGATCGCCCTGAACCTGTTCTGCATCGGCACCATTGCCGACATGGCGCCGCTGCAGGGGGTGAATCGCCGCTGGCTGTTGGATGGCCTGCCCCAGCTCGGCTGCAGCCCCCTGCCTGGCCTGCAGGCCCTGCGCCAACTGGCGGGCCTGGAGAAGCACCGGGTCGATGCGGAGGCGGTGGGCTTCCAGCTGGCCCCCCGCATCAATGCCGTGGGCCGGCTGGGCGATCCCCAGCTGGTGGTCGACCTGCTGACCACGGAGGATCCGGAACGGGCCCTGGAGCTGGCCCGCTCCTGTGAAGCCCTCAACCGTCAGCGCCGAGAACTCTGCGGTGCGATCGAAGCGGAGGCCCTGGCCCTGCTGGAGGCTGACGGTCCCCGCCGGCCCGCCTTCCTGCTGCTGGCCCAGGGCCATTGGCACCACGGCGTCATCGGCATCGTCGCCTCCCGGCTGGTGGAGCGTTTCGGCCGACCGGTGGCCCTGCTGGCGGCGGAGGGTGGCGGTCGCCTGCGGGCTTCGGTGCGGGCGCCCAAGGGCTTTGCCGTGGATGCGGCCCTGACGGCCTGCGCCGAGCTGCTGGAGCGCCACGGCGGCCATCCGGCCGCCGGTGGCTTCACGGTGCGGGCCGAGAACGTGGCCGCCCTGCAGGAGCGCCTCGATGCCCTGGCCGGCACCTGGCTGGAGGCGGCGGGGGATGGGCGCGCCGTCGAACCCGAGGCGCTGCTGCGGCTGGAGCGCATCGATCGGGAGTTCTGGCACCACCTGCAAAGACTGGCCCCCTTCGGCATCGGACACCCCACGCCCCTGTTCTGGACCAGTCGTTGTCAGGTGCTGGAGCAGAGGGTGTTGCGTGGTGGCCACCTGCAGCTGCAGCTGGCCCAGGGGGAGGCGCGGTTGCGGGCGATCGCCTGGCGCTGGCAGGGACCCTGCCAGTGGGCCGGCCCGGTGGATGTGGCCTACCGGCTGCGCCGCGATGACTGGCAGGGGGTGGAACGGTTCCAGCTGGAACTGGAGGCGATCCGTTGCAGCGGCGGCGATGGCGTGGTGCTGCAGCGGCGGGATCGCACCTACTGGTGCCGGCGCCAGGGGGACAGCGTGGTGATTCGCAACGCCGCCGGCGAAGAGCTGCGCTCAGCCATTCATCCCGACTCCGGCACACTCGTGGTCTTGGAGGATTCCCCCCACCCCTACGTGCAGGCACTTCTGCGGGAGGCGGCCATGGCCCTGGGGATGGCCGCAGGATGAGCCGCCATCGCTTCGGCCTGGCGCGTTCCCTCGTCCAGTTGGCGCTGCTGGGGGCCCTAGTGGGGCTGGCCTGCTGGCCCCTCAACCGCATCGACCTGCTCCAGGACCGCTTGCTCTCGACCATGCCGGCCTTCAGCGGCGGCCCCTGGACCGGTCTGGGCTGGCTGCTGGCCCTCGCGCCGATCCCAATGGTGCCCCTGCTGCTCTGGTTCCAGCGGGGCCCCTGGCGCCGTGGCGCCGGCTCGGGCATCCCCCAGGTGATGCTCTGCCTGGAGGATCCCCATCGCGGCGCCCAGCTGCTCAGCGCTGCCCCCACGGGGGAACGGCTGGGGCTCTGGACCGTGGCCAGCCTGGCCCTGCTGCCCCTGGGCCGGGAGGGCCCGGTGGTGGAGGTGGGCGCCTCGGTGGGCCAGGCCCTGCTGCGGCGCTGGCCGGGCCTGCTGCACCGGAGCCGCCGGGGCCATCTGCTGGCCGGTGCGGCCGGTGCCGGTCTGGCCGGCGGCTTCAACACGCCCCTGATGGGGGTGATCTTCGTGGTGGAGGAGCTCACCGGCAGCTTCCAGCAGCGATTGGTCTGGCCGGCCCTGGTGCTGGCAAGCGCGGCGGCGCTGGTGAGCAACCTGGGCGGTCAGCCGATGTTCGCCCTGGGGATCAACGCCAGCCCCGTCACGGAACTCGACCAGTTGCTATGGGCGATCCCCATCGGCCTCGGCGGCGGCCTGCTCGGTGGTGGCTTCGCCTGGCTGCTGGTGCGGGCCACGGCCCTGATCACCCCCATCGCCCGCCGCTGGCCCCTGCGTCTTGGCCTGGCCGCAGGTCTGGTGCTGGCCCTGCTGGCCCTGCTCACCGGCGGCGCCAGCGGCGGGGATGGGGAAGCGCTGATGCGCCTGGTCCTCGACCAGGACGCCGACACGACGCTCGACTGGCATTGGGTGGCCCTGCTGGCCTCACGGCTGCTCGGACCGGTGCTGGCCCTGTCGGCGGGAATTCCCGGCGGCCTGATCGATCCGGCCTTTGCCCTGGGGGGCGTGTTCGGAGCGGGGGTGGTGCGGGCCCTGGCCGGCGATCCCCACCTGGGCCTGGCCCTTGGCATGGCGGCCGGGTTGGCCGGGGCCACCCAGCTGCCGGTGATGACGGTGGCCTTCGCTGTCCGCCTGGCGGGCGACCAGCAACTTCTTCCGGGCCTGGTGGCCGCTGCTGCGATCGCGAGCTACACCGGCCAGGCGCTTCAGGGCCGGCCGGTCTATCACGCCCTTGCCGACCTGCTGATGCCCGTGGGCTCAGAGGGCGCCGCGGCGGTAGTACAGGATGAAGATCACGGCCGGTCCGGCCAGGGTGATCAGGGCCAGGGCGCCGAAGTTGGAGATGAGATGGAAGTCGATACCCATGGGGCGACAGGTGGCGAAGGGGACGATCGGCATGGAGTGTAGGTCGCCTGCGCGCCGCTTCCAAACGCGGGCCATGCGGCCGTGATCGGTTGTGATGGCTGGCCCTGGCCGTGGGGTGTGAGTGAATGGGACAACCTGTGGCGCTCCGTTGCCCCGATCCGAGCACTGGCACTGCATCAGCGGCTGCGGCTCCTGCTGCCGTCTTGATCCTGCCCTCAGGGGCGACGCGATTGAGGCCCTCGACCCCGAGCAGCAACAGCTCTACCTCTCGATGGTGGGAGAGGACGGCTGGTGCCGCCACTTCGACACCGGTTCCCGTCGCTGCCGCATCTATGCGGAGCGGCCCGACTTCTGCCGGGTGGATCAGCTGGTCGCCCTGTTCGGCCAGCCCGGCGACGATCGCGAGGCCCTAGCCATCGCCTCCTGCAAGCAGCAGATCCGTGCCGAGTTGGGCGGCCGTCACACTGTGATGCACCGTTTTCTGCGGACGATCCGTCAGTCGTCATGAGCAGCACCCCCGACGGCCCCGACCAGCCCACGCCTGCGCCGGAGCCGACCGACACCCCGGCGCCCTCCAGCTGGATCACGGTGTTCCTCAGCACCGCCACCACCGTGTTCCTGGCGGAACTGGGCGACAAGACGCAGTTGGCCGCTCTGTTGCTGTCGGCCCAGTCAGGCCGACCCTTCACGGTGTTCATGGGGGCTTCGCTGGCCCTGATCTGCTCCAGCCTGGTGGGTGTGCTGCTGGGGCGTTGGCTGTCCACCGTCATGCCCGCCCACCAGCTTGAGCGGGCGGCCGGGGTGCTGATGGTGGCCCTGGGTCTGTGGCTCGGCCGCCAGGCGGTGCTGCAGCTGGCCCCCTTGCATCTGCTCGCCTCCTGAGATCCCCATGCCGTTCGCCCTGCTGGCCTCCACCTTCGCCACCGTCTTTCTGGCCGAGCTCGGCGACAAGACGCAGCTGGCCATCGTCAGCATCAGCGGCACCTCCAACCGGCCCGGTGCCGTCTTCGCCGGCAGTGCCACGGCCCTGGTGCTGGCCAGTCTGGTGGGGGCGGCGGCGGGTGGTTCCCTCTCCAGCGTCATCCCCACCGATGGCCTGCAGCTGGCCGCCGCCGCCGGCTTCCTGATCATCGGCAGCCGCCTGATCCTCCGCTCCGGCGCCGGGAACAGCGAGGACGCCGACACCCCCGCTCCTTAGAGTCGCGGCATGACCCGTGATGGCGAGCGCCGCCTCGGGCTATCCAGCCACCAGCGGGGCCGCCGAGCCCCGGTCGCGCTCCGGGCCACCCTGGCCATCGCGCTGCTCTGCCAGCGCCCTCCCCTGCGTATCCCCATCCGATGAAGTTCACGGTCGCCGACCTGCTCGACCATCTCTCCACGACCGATGCGGTGGCCCTCGCCAAGCTGGAGAAGTCGCTGGGCCTCACCACCAAGTCCTGCAAGCAGCAGTTGCGCATCGGCCTCGAGGCCCTGCAGCGTCTGGGGCTGGTGGAGGAGGACGCCGAAGGTCTGCGCTCACGCGAGACCCCTGAGTTGATCCCGGCCCGCCTGCGTTGCTCCAGCAAGGGATTCTGTTTCGCCCTGCGGGAAGACGGCGGTGAAGACATCTACATCCGTGACCACCAGCTCAACCACGCCTGGAACGGTGACCGGGTGCTGGTCCGGATCACCCGTGAGGGGGGTCGGCGCCGCTCTCCGGAAGGGGGGGTCCAGTGCATCCTCGAGCGCCACACCCCCAGCCTGCTGGCCCAGGTGGAACGCCAGGATGGGCAGCTGGTCGCCGTTCCCCTCGACGACAGGCTGCTGACGTCCGTGTCCCTGAGCGAGGACGATGCGGTCCACCTCGACCCGCCCGAGGAGGCGGTGGTGGAGGTGAAAATCGACCGTTTCCCGGTGGCCCAGTTCGGTCCGGCCGGCCATGTTGCCCGCAGCCTGCCAGTGCATGGCGGTGAGGCCACTGACACCGAACTGCTGCTGGCCAAGCACCGCCTGCAGGAACGGCCGGCCTGCCCCCGTACGACCATGAAGCAACCCGTCGCCAAGGGCCGTGCCGATCTGACCGCCTTGCCGACCCTGCTGCTGGAGGCCTGGGAGGGTGCTGAGGCCCCCGGTCTTCCGGCGGTGTCCCTGGAGGAGCGGGAAGGGGGCTGGCGTCTGTGGGTGCACAGCCCCGCCATCGCCGAGCGGATCGGCATGGGCAACAGCCTCGATACCTGGTTGCGGGACCAGGGTGAGGCGATCTGTGTGGGGCGCCGCTGGCTTCCCCTGCTGCCCCCAGCCCTGGCCAAGGCCAGCGGTTTTCGTCCTGGTGAAAGCCAGGCGGCCGTCTCGGTGGCCCTGGACCTGGACGGGGAGGGGAACCTCGAACACTTCCGCTTCAGCCTGAGTCAGGTCAGCCCCGCTGCCCGGGTCGACCGGGCCGCCATGCAGGCCCTGGCCGAGCGCAAGCCCAAGGCCCGCACCACCCCCGCGCCCCTCAAGGCCCTCAAGGACCATCTGCCCCTGCTGGAGCAACTGGTCCAGGTGAGTGGCCTGCTGCGCCAGCGGCGGCTGGCGGCGGGTTCGATTGATCTCGATCTGCCGATGCCTGCGATCGACAGCCTGGGCGACCTCCAGGTGCCCGCGCCGGATGCGGCCCAGCAGGGCTGGCTGGTGGAACGGCCCGCCGAGGATCCGGTGGCGATCCTGCGGGAAGCCGTCCTGGTCGCCCACCGGGCCCTGGGTCGCCACCTGCTGGCCCTGGAACTGCCCGCCCTTTTTGCCCTCAACCCGGCCCCGGAAGCCACCGAGATCAACGACGTCGCCAAGGCGGCCCTGGCCCTGGACATCCCCATGGAACTCAGCGCCGATGGCAATGCCAGCGCTGCCGAACTGGCCGCCGTCTTCGCCGCCACCGACCGGGGCCGTCCGTTGCAGCAGCAGTTGCGTGATGCCCTGCGGCCGGTGCAGCTGGCGCCCGAAGCCGGCCCCCATGCGGTGGCCGGCGAGGCGATCGCCCTGGCGCCCTGGTGCTGCCCTGGCCTGCACTACGCCGACCTCTGGAACCAGCAGCTGCTGGTGACCCTGCTGGTGGATGGCAAGGACCGGCCCAGCGTGCGCCACAAGATCAGCACCGACCTGTCCAGTGACACCTGCCATGGCAGCACCGACTGGCCCCTGCTCACCCCTGGCCAGCTGGCCCCCTATCAGCAGGGCCTGGAGCACGGCCTGGCCCAGCGCCTCAATGGCCGCAGCCGCTTCCTGCAGGAACTGCAGTCCGATGCCCTGGCCCTGGCCCAGGCCCGCCACACCGAGCCCCTGGTGGGCCAGACCCTGCCTGGGGTGATCAGCGGCGTGCAGAGCTACGGCTTCTTCGTCGAGGTCCCCCCGTCCCAGGTGGAGGGCCTGGTGCACGTCAGCTCCCTCAAGGACGACTGGTACGAATACCGCTCCCGCCAGAACCGTCTGGTGGGCCGCAAGTTCCGTCGCACCTACATGGTGGGGGATGGCGTGGACGTGGAGATCCAGAAGGTCGATGCCCTGCGGCATCAGATCGACCTGGCCGTGCTCCAGCCCGAAACCTTCGAGCAGGACGGTGACGACGGCGCCACGGACAGCGACCCCTCTCTGCCCGAAAGCGAGGGCTGAGCCGCCCATGGCGCCTGCCTCGCTTCCCGTGGTTCTGGCGGTGTCAGGCGCCTCCGCCCAGCCCCTGGCCGAGCGGGCCCTGCAGTTGCTGCTCGAGGACAACCAGTCGGTCGAAATGGTGACCAGTCGCGGTGCCATCGGCGTCTGGCAGGCGGAGATGGGCCTGCGGGTGCCGTCCGAGCCCGACGCCCAGGAACGTTTCTGGCGTGAGCGCACCGGCTGCACGACCGGCCGGCTCCACTGCCATCGCTGGAACGACCAGGCCGCCGCCATCGCCAGCGGCAGCTACCTCACCCGTGGCATGGTCATCCTGCCGGCCAGCATGGGCACGGTGGGGCGGATCGCTTCCGGGGTGGCCCTGGATCTGATCGAACGGGCGGCCGATGTTCATCTCAAGGAGGCCCGCCCCCTGGTGATCGCGCCGCGGGAACTGCCCTGGAACCTGGTGCATCTGCGCAACCTCACCCGCCTGGCTGAGGCCGGTGCCCGCATCGCCCCCCCGGTGCCGGCCTGGTATCACCAACCCACCTCGATCGGTGAGATGGTGGACTTCCTGGTGATCCGCGTCTTCGACACGCTGGGCCTCCAGCTGGGTTCCCTGCAGCGCTGGCAGGGGCCCGTGGCCCGCTCTGCTGCGGACGAAGCCTCCACCCCCTGACGCTCCGGACCGTGTTGCACCGCCTGTTGCTGCTGCCCCTGCTGTCGCCCCTGCTGGTGACCCTGCTGGTGGCGGCCCTCAACCCCAGGCCCACCCTGCCCCTGCGGTTGCTTACCTGGCAGTCTCCCGCGTTGCCGATTGGCCTGTGGATGGCCATCGCCGCTGGGGGTGGTGCGGCCCTGAGCGCCAGCGCCACGGCCCTGGCCCTGCGCCAGGGGGGGCGGCCGTCCCTGCGCCGCACCGTGCACCGCCGTCAGGAGCGGGAGCCCTGGAGCGCGCCCTGGGGCGAGAGCACCGAGGCGAGATCCACGCCCAGGCCCCCCAGCACCAGCGACTTCCCGGCCGCCGCGGCGCCCGCCGGCCCCAGCCGTGCCCCCGGCGAACCTGCACCCACGGTTTCGGTGCCCTACCGCGTGCTGCACCGCCCCGAGGGCGGCGCCCCCAGGCCCTTTCGTCCCGAGCCGGCCGCGGTGTCGCGCCCTGCTGCCGTGGCGACCGTTGATGACGACTGGGGCGATGGCGATGGCGAGGAGTGGTGAGTCCGGTCTCTGCGCACACCTGAGGCTGGAGGACGCTGCCTAAAGTTCCCCCACCATCGCGCCCAGGGATCGCTCCGGTGACCGAGACCCCCAGCAACACGCCAGCCCCTGTCGCCACCGCGCCGGAGGCGAAGACCACCCCGCCGGAGGCGAAGACAGCGGCCCCGAAGGCGAAGCCCCCCGCCCCTGAGGACAAGCCCTTCGAGGCGTTCGTGCCGGAGCTGCTGCTGCCGGCCCTGATCAAGGAGATCGAGGCCTACGGCGGTCCCTTGCCCGAGCTGGAGTTTGAACAGGGTGCCATGCCCGTGGTGGGGGCCGACTGCTGGATGGTCCGCGGCAAGCTTCCCGGCGAGCGACGGTTCTGGCTCTGCTTCACCCAGGCGGACATCAGCTCCGCCAAGACCATCGCCCTGACGGAAGGGGGGGGCAGCCCCAGCCTGCTGGAGTCGTTCCTGATCGACGAGAAGAAGATGACCCTGTCGCTGCTGGTGTCGCGGGTGGTGCAGCGGCTGAACGGCCAGAAGTGGCTGGGCCCCAACTGAGGCGCCGGCCTCTCCACCGGCTTCACATCCACGGCTTCACATCCGGTCCGATCGCGGGGATCGATGCCTACGATGGCGGCCGAGCTCTCTGAACGTCCCGCGCGATGGTGCCTCCCGCCACCCAAGCCCCCATTGCCCCCCGGGTGGGCACCCCGGATGCCCCGGCCACCAAGGACCCGGTGAAGGACACGATCCTCACCCCGCGCTTCTACACCACGGACTTCGACGCCATGGCGGCGATGGATCTGCGGCCCAACGAAGTGGAGCTGGAGGCCATCTGCGAGGAGTTCCGCAAGGACTACAACCGCCACCACTTCGTCCGCGACGGCCAGTTCGAGGGCGCCGCCGACAAGCTGGATCCGGAAACGCGCCGGGTGTTCGTCGAGTTCCTCGAGCAGAGCTGCACCTCGGAGTTCTCGGGCTTCCTGCTCTACAAGGAGCTCAGCCGCCGCATCAAGGAGCGCAACCCCCTGCTGGCGGAATGCTTCGCCCACATGGCCCGAGATGAGGCCCGCCATGCCGGCTTCCTCAACAAGGCCATGGCCGATTTCGGCCTCCAGCTCGACCTGGGCTTCCTGACGGCCACCAAGGCCTACACCCACTTCCAGCCCAAGTTCATCTTCTACGCCACCTACCTCTCCGAGAAGATCGGCTACTGGCGTTACATCGCCATCTACCGCCATCTGGAGCAGCATCCCGAAAGCAAGATCTTCCCGATCTTCAACTTCTTCGAGAACTGGTGCCAGGACGAGAACCGCCACGGCGATTTCTTCGATGCCCTGATGAAGGCCCAACCGGACACGGTGCGCGGCTTCACCGCCCGCCTCTGGTGCCGCTTCTTCCTGCTGGCCGTCTTCGCCACCATGTATGTGCGCGATGTGGCCCGCAAGGAGTTCTATGAGGCCCTCGGGCTCGATGCCCGCACCTACGACAAGTACGTGATCGCCAAGACCAACGAAACCTCCGCCCGGGTGTTCCCAGTGGTGCTCAACGTCGAGCATCCTGAGTTCTACGAGCGGCTGGAGAAGCTGGTGCAGAACAACGCGGCGCTGGCCGAGGCCGACCGTTCCGGTGGTCCGGCGCCGGTGCGTGCCCTGCGCAAGCTGCCCCACTGGGTCGGCAACGGTGTCCAGATGGCGCGTCTGTTCCTGATGGCACCGATTCGCAGCGAGCGCTTCCAGCCCGCCGTGCGCTGAGGCGACCCGCCAGAATTGGCCCAGTTGTTCCTTCGCCGCTTGGTCGTCTCCCCTCCCACCGGCGCCCTTGCCGCCACCGAGCGGTCCGCCTCTCCGGCGGCCCTCGGTGATCCGACTTGGCGGTCCGTTCTGGAACCTCTTCTGGCCGGTGGCCGCTCGGCGGGTGCCGACCTTGTCGAGGTGTTCCTGGAGCGCTCCGACCACCTCGGCCTGCTCGCCGAGCAGGACAGCATCACCAGCGTCAGTCCTGCCTTCGGTGCCGGCGCGGGCCTGCGGGTGTTCCTTGGGGATCGCGACGGCTTCGTGTCCACCAACGACCTGAGCGCCGCCGGCCTGCGGGCCGCCCTGGAGCAGGCCCTCGGCATGCTGGGGCTGGTGCTGCCGGTGCAGGCCGGCGCGGGTTTCGATGGCCTGCCTGAGCTACGGGATTTTGCCGCCACCAAAGAGGGTTGGCTGCATGCCTGCCCGTCCTTGGCCGAAGCCACGGGCCGGCTGCTGGAGGGCACCCACCGCCTCCAGGCCCATGGCCAGCACCTGCAGGTGCGCCGGGGCAGCTACGCCCGCGATTGGCAGGAGGTGCTGGTGGCCGCCAGCGATGGCACCTTCGCCCGCGATGTGCGCCTGCACCAGTCGGTGGGTCTCAATGTGCTGGCGGCCGACGGTGACCACCGGGCCAGCCTGGGCCGCCGTTACGGCACCTCCGACAGCCCCGACGACCTGCGCCGCTGGGATGTGGAGGCCGCCGCCGTGGACGTCTGCAGCAGCGCCGGCACCATGCTCTACGCCGATTATGTGGAGGCGGGCCAGTTTCCCGTCGTGCTGGCCAACCGCTTCGGCGGGGTGATCTTCCACGAGGCCTGCGGTCACCTCCTGGAGACCACCCAGGTCGAGCGGGCCACCACCCCCTTCGCCGACATGGTCGGCCAGCCCATCGCCCACCCCTCCCTCACCGCCATCGACGAAGGTCTTACCGCCGGCGCCTTCGGTTCGCTCGCGATGGATGACGAGGGCATGGAGCCCCAGCGCACGGTGCTGATCGAGAACGGCGTCCTGCAGCGCTTCCTCAGCGACCGGGCCGGGGAGCGCCGCACCGGCCATCCCCGCACCGGCAGCGGCCGCCGCCAGAGCCACGCCTTCGCCGCCGCCAGCCGCATGCGCAACACCTACATCGCCGCCGGCCCCCACAGCCCGGAGGATCTGATCGCCTCCGTCGACAGGGGGCTTTATTGCAAATCGATGGGCGGCGGCAGCGTCGGCCCCACCGGCCAGTTCAACTTCGCCGTCGAGGAGGGCTACCTGATCGAGAACGGAACCCTCACCAAGCCGGTGAAGGGCGCCACCCTGATCGGCGACGCCAAGGAGGTGATGCCCCGGATCTCGATGTGCGCCAATGATCTGGAGCTGGCCGCCGGCTTCTGCGGTTCGGTCAGCGGCAGCATCTTCGTCACCGTGGGCCAGCCCCACATCAAGGTTGACACCATCACCGTGGGGGGACGCTGAGCATGGCCACCACCGAATCAGCGGCCGCCAGCCTCGATGCCGAGGTGCTGCGCCAGCGTCTCGACCAGCTGGCCCAGCGGGAGGGCGTCCGACGCTGGGATCTGGGCGCCTCCTGCAGCACCGACACCTCCGTCCAGGTGGATCGCGGTGAAGCCAAGCAGATGAAGGGTGCCCAGCGCAGCGCCATCACCCTGAGGGTCTGGAACGACGACGGTCTGGTGGGCATCACCAGCACCTCCGACCTCTCCGACGGCGGCCTGGCGCGGGCCCTGGCCGGGGCCCGTGACGCCAGCGCCTACGGCAACGTCGATGAGGCCCCCGACTTCTCCCCCCTGGCCACCGCGCCGCTGCCGGTCCTGGAGCAGCCGCTCCGCCCGGCCGTTAGCATCCTCAGCCTTCTGGACACCCTCAAGGAGGCGGAACGCGACCTGCTCGGACGCCACCCCGCCATCGGCACGGTTCCCTACAACGGTCTGGCCCAGCGCAGCAGCGACCGGCTCTACATCAACAGCGACGGCGCCTGCCGCCAGCAACGGCTCAGCACCGCCTCCCTTTACCTTTACGCCCGGGCCGAAGAAGCGGGCCGCAAACCCCGCAGCAGCGGTGCGGTGCGGCTGGCCTACGGCGCCGCCGACCTTGACGTGGCCGGCTGCGTGCAGGAGGCAGCGGAGCGCACCATTGCCCACCTTGATTACGCCCCGATCACCACCGGCCGCTACACCTGCGTGTTCAGTCCGGAGGCGTTTCTCGATCTCATCGGCGCCTTCAGCAGCCTGTTCAATGCCCGTGCGGTGCTTGATGGTGTCAGCCTCAGCCGGCGCGAGTCCCTCGGTGAGCAGCTGGCCGTTCCCTTCTTCTCCTTGCATGACAACGGCCTGCATCCGGCCAACGTGGGTGCGGCCGCCTTCGACGGGGAAGGCACCCCCACCCGTCGATTGTCTTTGCTGGAGGGGGGGGTGCTGCGCCATTTCCTCCACTCGGAGGCTACGGCGCGGGCCTTCGGGGTGTCCCCCACTGGCCATGCGGGCCTGGGGGCCAAGGTCTCGGTGGGCCCGGACTGGTTCGAGATCGGCCCCACCCCCGGCAGCAGCGGCGGTGCCCCCGGCCTGGATCGCTTCGCGGCCGGTGCCAGTGGCGATGAGCGCGGCTTGGTGGTGATCGATTCCCTCTCGGCACTCCATGCCGGCGTCAAGGCCAGCCAGGGTTCCTTCTCCCTCCCCTTCGACGGCTGGCTGGTGCAGGATGGCGTCCAGCGCTCCATCGAGGCGGCCACCGTGGCCGGTGACATCCGCACCCTGCTCAAAGCAATCCTCGGCTTTGAGGGTCCCGCCAAGGTGACACCCGATGGCCTTTGCCCCCACGTCTGGGTGGAGGGTCTCTCGATCACCGGCGACGCTTGAGGATCCTGTTCTGGGGCACCCCGGCCTATGCCGTGGCCAGCCTCGAGGCCCTGCGGCAAGCCGGCCACTGCATTGTGGGTGTGGTGAGCCAGCCCGATCGGCGCCGGGGCCGGGGCAAGGCGCTGGTTCCTTCTCCTGTGAAGCAGCGGGCCATGGAGCTGGGCCTGCCCGTGTTCACCCCCGAGCGCATTCGCCGGGACCTGGCCTGCCAGCAGGAGCTGGCGGCCCTGGGGGCCGACGTCTCGGTGGTGGTGGCCTTCGGCCAGATCCTGCCGCCGGCGGTGCTGACCCAGCCTCCCCTGGGCTGCTGGAATGGCCATGGCTCCCTGCTGCCCCGCTGGCGAGGCGCCGCGCCGATTCAATGGGCCCTGCTGGAGGGGGACAGCGAAACCGGCGTCGGCATCATGGCGATGGAAGAGGGCCTCGACACCGGCCCGGTGCTGCTGGAGCGGCGGTTGCCCATCCCCCTGCTGCAGAACGCCGGCCAGCTGGGGGAGCGGCTGGCCCAACTCACCGCCGAGCTGCTGGTGGAGGCCCTGCCGCGCATCGAGGTGGCGGGCCCCGGAGCGGAGGCGGAACGCCTTGCCCGTCTCGGGGTGCGGCCCCAGGCCGGCGACGGGGTCAGCCACGCCCGCCAGCTCAGCAAGGAGGACACCATGGTGCTCTGGGAGGCCTCGGCCCTGGCCATTCACCGCCGCGTGATGGGGCTCCATCCGCAGGCGTCCTGCCCCTGGGCGAATGAGCGGCTGAAGCTGCTGGCCACCGAACCCCTTGTGAAGCGGCTGGCCGACCAGCTCACACCGGTGGGCGCCGCCCTGGCGGCCCGCTTGGGCAGGGAGGTCACCCCAGCAGTGGCCCCAGGCACCGTGCTCGAGCTGGTGGAGGGGGAGGGGCTGGTGTTGGCCAGCGGCGGCTGCCCCGTGCTGCTGCGCCAGGCCCAGCTGCCGGGACGCCGGGCCAGTGAGGGTCAGGCCCTGATCCAGCAACTGGGGCTGGTTCCAGGTCAGCGCATCGGTGGAAATACCCCCTGAAGCGCCCTTTCGGCAACAACTGTTGACGTTTTGTTCCTTTCAGTGCGTCTCAGTGTTGGACAGGTGCTGGAGGCGTTAGACCAAATCCAGTGATCGGATGCGGATGTCATGGCCAGCGACCTTTCCTTCGTCAACAGCACCGGATCGGGATGCCAGATCTTTCGTGACCGGCTGGGGTGCTACGTGGTGAGCCACGTGCTCAGGCCTGGCCAGCGGACGGTGCGCCCGACCCTGGCCGGCGCCTACGCGGCCTGCCAGGGATGGGAGCCCCGCTTCCAGGCGGAAACGGCCGGTGGGGGTGGATGAGACGGCTTTGAATAGCCCAGCGGCCCGAAGGGCAGCCTCAGCCTGCGGTGCCGCTGCTGGAGGCGAGCTCTTCGGGCTGACGACGGTGCAGTTCGTGCAGCCCTTCCAGTTGGTTGTGGACGGCCACCAACTGGTCACGGATGTGGCGGCTGTTGTCGATGCGTTCCAGGGCGAGGAGCATGCCTTCGATCTGGGCCTTGCAGTCGATCAGCACGCGGCACTGGGTGGATCCGGGTTCGTAGGGCATGTCGGAAAGAGGCTGATCCTCAGTTCAACGTAGGGCGGCCGCGAGGGTTGTCACAACCATTGCCATTCCCCCCGCAGCTCAGCGGGAGCCGATGCGGCGCCGACCCCGCTCGTGGCCCTGGCCCTGGCGGGGCCCCTGGCTGCGGCGGCCCCGGCCGCCGCTGAGATCCAGCGGCGGGGCGGACAGCACGGTGGGCTCGAAGCCCGACACCTCCTGGCGGGGCAGGGGGGAGCCGACCAGGCGCTCGATGGCCCGCAGCAGCTCATGCTCTTCGGCGGCCACCAGGGAGATGGCATGGCCGTTCTGACCTGCCCGGCCGGTGCGGCCGATGCGGTGCACGTAGTCCTCGGCCACGTTGGGCAGGTCAAGGTTGACCACGTGGGGCAGCTGGTGGATGTCGATGCCGCGGGCGGCGATGTCGGTGGCCACCAGCACCCGCACCTCGCCGCTCTTGAACTCCGCCAGCGCCCGGGTGCGGGCCCCCTGGCTCTTGTTGCCGTGGATCGCCGCCGCCCCCAGTCCCTCCTTCTCCAGCCGCTCCGCCAACCGGTTGGCGCCGTGCTTCGTGCGGGAGAAGACCAGCACCTGGCGCCAGTCGTTGGTGCGGATCAGATGGCTGAGCAGATCCCCCTTGCGGTCCATGTCGCAGGGATGGATCACCTGGTCGACCAGGGGTGTGGCCTGGTTCTCCGGGCTGGCCTGCAGTTGCACCGGTTGGTGCAGCAGGCCCGTCGCCAGGCGGCGGATCTCGCTGGAGAAGGTGGCGGAGAACAGCAGGTTCTGGCGCTTCGCCGGCATCAGGGACAGGATCCGGCGGATGTCGCGGATGAAGCCCATGTCGAGCATGCGGTCGGCCTCGTCCAGCACCAGGATCTCCACGCGGTCGAGCCGCAGGGCGTTCTGCTGGTGCAGGTCCATGAGGCGGCCGGGGGTGGCCACCAGCACGTCGGCGCCCTTGCGCAGCCGCTGCATCTGGGGGTTGGCACTCACCCCACCGAAAACGACATCGGAGCGCAGATCCAGGTAGCGGCCGTAGGCGGTGACGCTTTCGGCCACCTGGGCCGCCAGCTCCCGGGTGGGGGTCAGCACCAGGGCGCGCACCACACCGGCACGGGCGTGGGGGCCGTGGCGCAGCCGCTCCAGCATCGGCAAGGTGAACCCGGCCGTCTTGCCGGTGCCCGTCTGGGCGGCGGCCATGACGTCGTGGCCCGCCAGCACCGCCGGGATGCACTGCAGCTGGATCGGGGATGGGCTGCTGTACCCCTTGGCGGCCACGGCCTTGAGGATCGGCTCGGATAACCCCAGGACGGCAAAGTCCGTCGCCAGGCCAGCCACCGGCGGATTCAGGCCGGTGGTGGTGTGGCTCGGGGTGAGTGGTTCAGGGGCGGGGGCGGAACCGTTGCCGCTGGGTCGGCTGCGGATGACCTTGGCCTGGGGCCTGGAGGAAGGGGCGGTGATCGGGCGCGAAGACAGAGTTGGCCACCAGCCTAGGACCGGCTGGTGGGGTGGATCGCTTCAGCGGGGGCTGCGGTGGCTGCAGCGCTCGCAGGGGCCTTCGGGCAGCACGGCGCAGCGCAGCAGAGGGCTGCAGGCGTTGAAGCGACAGTGGGGGTCGCCGATCACCCAGCGCCCATCCCACCAGAGGGCATCGGCCGGTTGCTGCTGGGACTTGACCTGCAGCGCCACGGCCGTCAGTTCGTAGCGGCCCTGCCGCAGCCGGTAACGGTGGCGTCGCTGCAGCACCAGAAAGCTGCGATCGCCCGTGGTCAGCCAGCGGCCGGGATGGGGGACATCGCTGAGGTTCTCGATCTCGAGGCTGGTGATCAGCCGGTCCGAGTCGATCTGGCGCAGTTCGATCCGCATCGTTCCGGCCGCTCTCAGGCGTCGCCGCTGCCCTGCTCGGGCAGGGGAGAGGGGGCCGTGCGCAGGGAAAAGCCCCAGGCGAACAGGGCGGCCACCACCAGCAGCAGGGCCCATTCCGGCACCTCCACCGCCGGCAGCAGCAGGCGCAGCAGCAGCCGCAGGCCCACCAGCCCCACCGCCAGATAGCCGGCGGTTTCCAGGTGGGGGAAGATCTCCAGCCAGCGCAGGAACAGTTCGGCCGTCAGCCGCAGGGCGATGATGCCGATCACCCCACCGGCCATCACCAGGGGAAGCCGGTCGGTGACCGCCACCGCCGCAGACACACTGTCGAGGGAGAAGGCCAGATCGGTGAGGGCCAGGGTCGCCACGATTGACGCCAGGGAGGCGCCGTGGTGGGGATGGCCGGACTCGTGGGAGCCCGGGACCTGGGCGGAAAGGCTTGTCTCCCCACCATCGGCAACGTCCTCCTTGTCGTCGTCCTGGCCCAGCAAGTGGCGCCCGCAAAGCCAGAGCAGATAGGCCGAGGCCAGCAGTTGCAGCGGCCAGAAATTGAGCACGAAGCTGGCCAGGGCGATCAGGCCCAGTCGGAAGACCAGGGCCAGCACCAGGCCAAGGTTCAGCGCCTGGCGTTGCCGCGCCGGGTCATGCAGCCGCCGGGAGATGGCGGCCAGGGCGATGGCGTTGTCGGCGGAAAGCACCGCTTCGAGGCCCACCAGCAGCGGCAACAGCAGCAGCACCTCGCCCCACTGGTCCGCCTGCTGCAGCAGGGGTGTGAGGCTCTCCACCGATTCCACTTCCATTCCTGGCCTTCGCTCGGCCCTGGCGCCTTCAAAGGAGCACTCTAGAAAGACTGCCGGCCCCGCCTGACCCCTCCATGCAACTTCAGGTCCGACTGCTGCACTGCGACGGCGGGCGCCGCGTCGTGCTGGTCTCGGCCCGTGAAGGGGAGCGCTTCCTGGGCAGTGCCCTGGGGGAGGCGGGCGATGCCGAGGAAGCGGAGGATCGGGCCAGGACGCGCCTGCTGGCCAGCCTGCAGAGCATGGACACCCTGCGCCCGCCGCGGCAGGCGGTGGTCCCGGCCCCGGCTTCAGCCCCAAATCCGCTGTCACCGCCGGCAGCCGAGGCCCCGAAGCCAACACCAGCCCCGCCGCCATCACCGGCACCAACGCCCACTCCTGAGCCGCCGCCATCTCCTGAATCGCCGCCCACGCCGGTGAGCCAGGAGGAGGACCCCCAGGACTGGAGCGCCGAACTGACCCACCTGGATCTGCAGATGCGGCGGCTGGGATGGGACAGGGACCGGGAAGCCATGTATCTGCAGCGTTCTTTTGGCCACCCCAGCCGCGACCGCATCACCATCTATGCCGATCTGATCGCCTATCTGCAGGCGATCGAGGCTCTTGAGCCCGGCTGCGATCCCGCCACGGTGGCCGTACCTTTGCGCCGGGCCGACCTGCTCGATCAGTGCAACCTGTTGCTGCAGCAACTCGGCTGGGACGGCGCCATGGGTCGCAGTTTTCTCGAGAAGCACCTCGGCGTGAGCAGCCGGCAGCAGCTCAAGGACACAGACCTGCTGCGCTTCAACATGCTCCTCGAGGAGGAAACCCTGCTGAGCAATGCCGACGGGCCAGCGGATCGTGGCCCTGCCGACTGACGGCCAGCCGCAGGCTTCAGGAGAGTTCCCCTACCTGCTGTTGCTCCCCGTCCACGCTGAGCTGGTGGAAATACGCCATGTCGGCAGGGAGAGCCCGTAAGACCTTCACCTTGGCCTCCAGTGGTGGGGGGACCGTGGCGTCGGCTTGTCGTCTCCTCTTGGCACGGGCTTCCAGTGCTTCCTCCTCCTGCAACTGCTGCTGCCTCTGCCTGACCTCAAGGCGCTGTTGACGCCGCCGAACCTTCCTGGCCCTGGTGAGATCCCAGTGCATCTGGGCCTCCCGTAGCAGCGAGAGATCACAGGCCCGACGCTGGCTGCCGGCCGCGAAGGCCAGGGCGTAGATCGCGGCAAGAAGGCACACCCGCAGCGTGCGTTGGATGATCGCCCAGACACTTGGATTCCAGGGCGAGTGAATGACATCCGATGAGCTCTTGATGGACTCCTCCAGTCGCTTGGAGAGCATCGATTTCAGCGCTGTCAGGGATTGGCGCTGATCGGTCAACTGGAGCCCGGGTCCCTGCAGGGTCGCAAGTCTCTGCTGCAGGTCTTCAATTGAGGTGGCGCCATCAATGGCGCGCTGGAACTCTTCGGCGCGTTCGGCCGCCACTTGCATGGCGCTGCTCTGGCTGCGGGCCACCAGCCCATGGCCCTGAACGGCGGAGGCGATTTGCAGGGGGAACAAAAGCAGGAAGCCGAAGACGGCCCCGACCGCCCATCGGGCGATGGCATCGCGACGGGCCTGGATCTGGCTGTCGTCAGGCGCCAGATAGGCCACCAGATGCACCAGACCCAGGCCCAGCAGCGCGAGGGGGGCACTGTCGAGCAGGGCGCTGATCAGGGTGACAAGCCAGGCCGGTTGCAGGATCGCTGGCGGCAGAATTGTGTTCAGCAGCGTCACCCCGTAGGTGACGAAAAGGGCCAGGGCGATCAGGGACAGAAAATCGGTGGTGTTGACACGGCGCAGGCCGTGTCCCGGGTCATGCAGGTTCATCAGTGGTGCCAGACCCAGCGGGATCCAATCGCCCACATTGTGCCCATGCTGAGGGCATGTCTGCAGAAACTCGTTGGCCTGCGGCTCTAACTTCTCAGGCCTTGGGCCTTTTCGGTCCATTGGATCAGTGGCGCAGGTGACCCTGACAACATGGCAGGAAGTGTTAGATTCTGAGGTAGCAATTCATTCTTTAAGAATGCAGAGCGCTGCCTGAAAAAAGAGGAAGTTCTCATTCCTCCTCAGGTCAAATCCTCTGAACCAAGTGAATGATTCCAGTGAGCGCGCGATCACGCCCCATGGCCAATGAGGCCGTTGGCAGTCCCTTTGTCGGTGCTGATGGCTACGCATTTTTTTGCCACTGTCGTCCCCCTGGTCGGGCCACCCTGTCCGGCCTGGTCAGCGGTCTGGGACTCTGCACCGTCCTGGTGCTGGAGCCATTCCTGCCGGCCCGGGCCAACGTGGCCCAGGCCAATGGGCTCAACCTGGGCTGCGCCGCTGGCTTCGGCCTGGTGAACATCACGTCAAGCACCGTGCAGTCCACCCTTGGCACCAGCACCAATTCGCCGAACCAACTCAATGGGGGAAGCACGGTATCGGTGCCGCCGAGTTGCAGCGTCGCCCCGGCGGCGCCTGCCCAGCCATCCAACGGCTCGGCGCTGGTGGGCGGCAATGCCCGGCTCAATGCCGGATCAATCCAGGCCAATCAGATCTTCCGATCCCAGTCCGCCACCGTCACCAACGGCCCCGGCACCACGGTGATCAGCAACGCCTGGACCATCCAGGCTCAAGCGGATGCGCTGGCTGTGGCCACCTACATCGGCGGCATCAACGCGTCCAATTGCACCGTGGCGCTCAGCTCCTGCCGGTTCAATGATGCCGTCAACCTCTCAGGCAGCTTGACGCTCACCGGTGCGATGTCCGGCACCGGAGGTATCAACTACTACAACGTCCGGACTGTTGGCAATAATCTTGATCTGAATTTTGTGGGATCAGGGCGCGACTACTTCATCTTCAACATGCCCACCAGCTTGACCACCAACCAGGACTGGACGCTGCAGGGGGATGTGGATCCCTCCAAGATTATCTTCAACTTTGCTCGCCCAGGCTCCAATCTGAGTCTGAGCGGCTCGGATGTCTTCGGCACTTTCCTGTTAACGGGCGGGGGGACGGCCACGCTGAATCGCTCTGGCAATCGCAATCCTTCCAGCATCACAGGTTCTCTGATCGTCATCAACAACG
The DNA here is from genome assembly GCA_943372935.1 of Synechococcus sp. UW140. GTDB lineage: Bacteria > Cyanobacteriota > Cyanobacteriia > PCC-6307 > Cyanobiaceae > Cyanobium. The sequence continues at coordinate 261,760 of CALSAP010000001.1, read as the reverse complement.
GATCTGCCCTGAGGTTTGGTTCGGACAACGCCAGTAATCGCGTCAATGCCGTCATCAACGGAAGGCCCTTCAACCCCACCGCCCTGCGCAGCGTTCCCGTGCCAGCGCCCCTGCCCTTGCTGGGTGGTGCCATCGCGTTCGGCTGGAGCCGCAGGCTGCGGCAACGCCTCAATCAGGCCCAGCAGGCTCCTGGGCACTGAGCCCATTTCAACTGGCGACAATGGTCTGAAGAGCTCCGCTTTCGGCCACCGGCCCCGTGCGACGCTCAAGTCCTTGGTCTGATTCGGGAGACGCGCAGGTGACCATCAGGATCGGCATCAATGGGTTCGGACGCATCGGACGTCTGGTATTCCGCATCGCCTGCGGGCGCGAAGACATCGAAGTGGTGGGCATCAACGACCTGATCGATGTCGACTACATCGCCTACATGCTTCGCTACGACTCCACCCACGGCCGCTTTGCCGGCGAGGTGGCCGTTGATGACGGCGCCTTGTTGGTCAACGGCCGCCGCATCCGCATCTCCGCCGAGCGGGATCCCGCCGCCCTGCGCTGGGGCGAGGTGGCTGCCGACGTGGTTCTCGAATCCACCGGTCTGTTCCTGGACGACGCGCGGGCTCGGGCCCATATCAGCGCCGGTGCCGGCAAGGTGGTGATGTCGGCCCCCTCCAAGGACGACACACCGATGTTCGTGATGGGGGTGAACCACACCGCCTATGCAGGCCAGGCCATCGTTTCCAATGCCTCCTGCACCACCAACTGTCTGGCGCCGATGGCCAAGGTGCTGCACGACACCTTCGGCATCCGCGACGGCCTGATGACCACCGTGCATGCCACCACCGCCACCCAGAAGACCGTCGATGGCCCGTCGGTCAAGGACTGGCGCGGTGGCCGCGGTGCCGGCCAGAACATCATTCCCTCCTCCACCGGTGCCGCCAAAGCGGTGGGCAAGGTGATCCCGGCCCTGAGCGGCAAGCTCACCGGCATGGCCTTCCGGGTTCCCACCCCCAACGTCTCGGTGGTGGATCTGACCGTGAACCTGGAGCGGGGGGCCAGCTACGACGCCATCAAGGCCGCCATGCGGGCCGCCTCGGAAGGGCCGATGGCCGGCATCCTCGGCTACACGGAAGACGCGGTGGTCTCCACCGATTTCCTTGGCGAAACCTGCACCTCGATCTTTGATGCCTCTGCCGGCATCGCCCTCACCGACACCTTCGTCAAGGTGGTGGCCTGGTACGACAACGAGTGGGGATACTCCAGCAAGTGCCTCGATCTCATCGCCCACATCTCCCGCTGAGGCCCCGGGCCGGGCCCGGCCTTCAACCCGCCGATCGGGTCCGGCAATGGGTGCGGATCAGGGTGGTGCCGATCTCCAGTTGCCGCTGGTTGGCGTAGGCCTCCCTCTCCAGGGCCTTTTCCCAGTCGGAGGCCCCGGCGTAGAGGGGATCGTCGAGATGCAGCCGCAGCTCCGGCGGGACCTCCTGGCCCAGGCCAAGGGTTCTGGGGACAGCGCGCAGGCCGCCGGCCGCGCAGCTTTGTGCCACGTGGATCGCCTCGTGGTTGAGCACCTGGGCGAAGTCCACCGTTCCCTTGGCCACCACCGCGGGCTTGATCCGCAGGGTACGGGCGGCGTGATCCCATTCCCCAGCGGCCCCCGTCTTCCTGGGCTCCACCAGCTCCACTTGCACCCCCACCTGGTCCAGAACGTTGAGCAGTTCGGCGATGGCCCGGTGCTTCTCGCCGTGGTCCGGCGGGGAGTCGATCAGGGCCTCCAGCTCAGGTACCGAGAGTTCCGGTTCACCGGCCCGCCGGCGGTAGAGAAAGCGGGTGCCGCCACCTGCCAGGGGCTCGGCGGTGGGAATCCACTGCCGGTCGGCCTCCTGCAGGTTCGCCAGCAGCCCGCCCTCCAGCAGGGCCATCGGCCGCAGGCGTGGATCGGGAGCCGGCTCGAATCGCTCCAACAGGCGGGTGGTGACATCCGGGGCCTGCTCGGGCAGGCTCCCCACCTGCTCCAGCAAGCCGGGGAAGGCGGCCCCCCCCAGCACAAGCGCCGCCACGCCCAGGGCCAGGCTCCAGGCGCGCCCGTGGCGGGGCTTCGGCTCCAGCAGGTCGCCGCAGCGTCCGCAGCGGGGCATCCCCGAAAAGGGTCGCTGCAGGCGCAGGGGACGACCGCGGCAGGTGGGACAACGGAAGCGGGCCATCGCTCGGTAGACCGACCTCCAGCATGACGGCAAAGGGGTCAGAGGTGTCGCGGCCGCGAGCGGTGGTTGCGAGGATCGCCTCCGGTTCGATCTCCCCGTTGCGATGCCCCTCCACGCCCTCGTGCGCCAGCTGCAGGCAGCGCCGATCACCGCCGAGGTGAGGGCACGCTGCGGGCGGTCCGAGCGCCTGCGGCTGAGCGGGGCGGGCCGGGCGGCCCGGGCCCTGGTGGCCAGCGCCCTTGCAGGCAGCGGCGAGGCCCCCCTGCTGGTGATCGTGCCGACCCTGGAGGAGGCGGGCCGCTGGGCCTCCCTGCTGGAGCTGATGGGCTGGCCCCTCTGCCAGCTGTACCCCACCAGCGAGGGTTCCCCCTACGAGCCCTTCGACCCCACCAGCGAGATCACCTGGGGCCAGTTGCAGGTTCTCGCCGAGCTGGTGGGCGATGGGGCCGGTGCCGCGGGGGCCAGTGGCGGCCGCTTCGCCGTGGTGGCCACCGAGCGGGCCCTGCAGCCCCACCTGCCGCCGCCGCCGCAGCTGGCGGCCCGTTGCCTCACCCTGCGCCGGGGCGACCGGCTGGACCTGGAGCAGCTGGCCCACACCCTGGCCGGCCTGGGCTACGAGAAGGTGCCGACGATCGAGCAGGAGGGCACCTGGAGCCGCCGCGGCGACATCGTTGATGTGTTCCCCGTCAGCGCCGAGCTGCCGGTGCGGCTGGAGCTGTTCGGTGAAGACCTCGAAAAGCTGCGGGAGTTCGACCCCGCCACCCAGCGCTCCCTGGATGTGATCGAGCGGGTGCGCCTCACCCCCACCAGCTACGCCCCCCTGATCGCCGAGGCCCTGCGGGAGCTGATGCCGGACGGGCTGGAGCGGCTGCTGGAGCCCGCCGCCATCGACCAGCTGCTGGAGGGTGGCACGCCGGAGGGGATGCGGCGGCTGATGGGCCTGGCCTGGGAGGCCCCGGCGACGCTGCTCGACTACCTGCCCGCCGGCACGCTGGTGGCGATCGATGAGCGGCGCCAGTGCCTGGCCCACGGCCAGCAGTGGTTCGACCATGCCGCCGAGCACCACGGCGAGGTGGTCGCCGCCGCCGAGGGCGAGCCACCCCTGCCCCTGCCCGGCCTGCTGCACCGGCCGATCGCGGCGGCCCTGGCGGACGTCGAGGCGTTCACCGGCTTCGACCTGGCGGAGCTGCACGAGAGTGACCGCCATCCCAACGACCTCGATCTGGCCAGCCGGCCGCTGCCGGCCCATCCCAACCAGTTCGGCCGACTGGCGGAGCAGATCAAGGGGCACCTGCGGGACAAGGCCCGACCATGGATCGTCTCGGCCCAGCCGTCGCGGGCCGTGGCCCTGTTGGAGGAGCACGACTGCGTGACGCGCTTCGTGCCCAACGCCCGCGATTTTCCGGCCATCGAGCGGCTGGTGGAGCAGGGAACGCCGGTGGCGCTCAAGCTGCGCGGCACCGCCGAACTGGAGGGGTTCCAGCTGCCGGCCTGGAGGCTGGTGCTGTTCACCGACCGGGAGATCTTCGGCCAGCACAGCCTGGCCGCCGGCGGCTACGTGCGTCGGCGCCGCAAGGCGGCCAGCCGCACGGTGGATCCCAACAAGATGCTGCCGGGCGATTTCGTGGTGCACCGCAACCACGGCATCGGCCGCTTCCTGAAGCTGGAGAAGCTGGCCATCGGCGGCGAGGCCCGCGACTACTTGGTGGTGCAGTACGCCGACGGGCTGCTGCGGGTGGCCGCCGACCAGCTGGGCAGCCTCGGCCGCTACCGGGCCAGCAGCGACAGCCCGCCGGAACTCAACCGCATGGGCGGCACGGCCTGGACCAAGGCCAAGGAGCGGGCCCGCAAGGCGGTGGCCAAGGTGGCGATGGACCTGGTCAAGCTCTACGCCGAGCGCCACCAGGCGCCGGGATTCGCCTTCCCCGCCGATGGCCCCTGGCAGGGCGAACTGGAGGATTCCTTCCCCTACGACCCCACCCCCGACCAGCTCAAGGCGATTGTGGACGTCAAACGCGATATGGAGCGGGAGCAACCGATGGATCGCTTGGTGTGCGGCGATGTGGGCTTCGGCAAGACGGAGGTGGCGATCCGGGCCATCTTCAAGGCCGTCACCGCCGGCAAGCAGTGTGCCCTGCTGGCCCCCACCACCGTGCTGGCCCAGCAGCACTGGCGCACCCTGAGCGAGCGCTTCGCCCCCTACCCGCTCAAGGTGGCCCTGCTCAATCGCTTCCGCACCGCCGCCGAGCGCAAGACGATCCTCGACGACCTGGCCAAGGGCAACACCGACGTGGTGGTGGGCACCCACCAGCTGCTGGGCAAGGGCACGGCCTTTCGCCAGCTGGGCCTGCTGGTGGTGGACGAGGAGCAGCGTTTCGGTGTGAACCAGAAGGAGAAGATCAAGGCGCTCCGAAAGGATGTGGACGTGCTGACGCTTTCGGCCACGCCGATCCCGCGCACCCTGTACATGAGCCTCTCGGGGGTGCGGGAGATGAGCCTGATCACCACGCCGCCGCCGCTGCGGCGCCCGATCAAGACCCACCTGGCCAGCCTGGATGAGGAGGCGGTGCGCAGCGCCATCCGCCAGGAGCTCGACCGCGGCGGCCAGGTGTTCTACGTGGTGCCGCGGGTGGAGGGCATCGAGGAGGTGGCGGGCCAGCTGCGGGCGATGCTGCCGGGGCTGAGGCTGCAGGTGGCCCACGGCCAGATGCCGGAGGGGGAGCTGGAGAGCGCCATGGTGGCCTTCAACGCCGGCGAGGCCGACGTGATGCTCTGCACCACGATCATCGAGAGCGGCCTGGATATCCCCCGGGTGAACACGATCCTTGTGGAGGACGCCCATAGGTTCGGTCTGGCCCAGCTGTACCAGCTGCGGGGTCGGGTGGGCCGCAGCGGCATCCAGGCCCACGCCTGGCTCTTCTATCCCGGCGATGCCTCCCTCAGTGATGCCGCCCGCCAGCGGCTGCGGGCGATCCAGGAGTTCGCCCAGCTGGGCTCCGGCTACCAGCTGGCCATGCGCGACATGGAGATCCGCGGCGTCGGCAACCTGCTGGGGGTGGAGCAGAGCGGCCAGATGGAGGCGATCGGCTTCGACCTCTACATGGAGATGCTGCAGGACTGCCTGGCCGAGATCCAGGGCCAGGACATCCCGGCGGTGGACGAGACCCAGATCGACCTGCCGGTGACGGCCTTCATCCCCGCCGACTGGATCACCGAGGCCGATGAGAAGATGGCCGCCTACCGGGCCGCCGCCGAATGCGGCGGCAAGGCGGCCCTGGTGGAGCTGGCCGCCGGCTGGGCCGACCGCTACGGCCCGATTCCGGGGCCGGTGCAGAGCCTGCTGCAGCTCATGGAACTGAAGCTGCTGGCTCGCCGCTGCGGTTTCTCCCGCATCAAGCCGGAGAAGCCCAACATCGCCCTGGAAACGCCGATGGAGGAACCCGCCTTCCGCCGCCTGCGCCAGGCCCTGCCCCAGCACCTGCACGGCAGGCTGGTCTACCAGGGCGGTGCCGGCAGCACCGCCAAGGTGCTGGCCCGGGGCCTGGGGGCCCTGTCCCCCGCCCAGCAGGTGGAGCAGCTGATGGCATGGCTGACCGCCATGGCCGGCCAGATCCCGGAGGCCGACGGGCGCACGCCGGAGCAGCGGGCCGAGGAGCAGGCGGCGACGAACTCGGCGGTGCTGGTGGTGTGAGGGGGTGCTTGTAGCGACGCTTGAGCCCTGGGGTGCTTCTTGCTAACAGATGGTCTGTTCTGCCCAGCCGATGATCGATCTCGCCAGCTACCGGCCCAAGGGCGACAAGCGGAACACGACGTTCTTCGAGGAGTTTCTGCCCCGGGTCTATGCCCGCCGGACCAGCTCGGGGCTGGAGCAGGTGGTGGGGCCGATGGCGGCCATCGTCATCCAGGTGGATCACGGCAACGGCTTGCCCTATCTGGCCGAGCTGGCGCTCACCGGCCCCTACCGCTACCAGGAGTGCTGGATCAACGCCACCCACCGCATCTACCTGCTCAAGGGGGGCGAGGCCTTTCCGCGCCTGATCCTGCTGGAGCCGCTGTTCGACGATTTCGAGGATGAGGTGACGCGTTGGAACGCGATGTATCCCCTCTCGATGGACAAGCCCAACGCCCGCTACATCGGCGAGATCTTCCAGGTGTCCTCCTGCCACGACCTGCGCGCCATCCTTGAGCCCCAGAACATCCGTTTCGCCTATCCGGGGGAGACCGCCAACCCCTTCTATGCCTCCAAGCACCTCTGTTTCACGTTCCTCTCCGACTACACCTACAACCGGGTCGGCTATGTGGACCGGCCCCTCGATGGACTGGCGGCGCTCGATCTGGGCGATCGGGTGCTGCTCGATGACGACGCCCTGGAGCCCCTGACGGACGCCGCCCGGCGCCACCGGGAGCACGGGCTGGAGGGCAAGATCCTGGGCATCGATCACCTGGCCACCCGGGTGCTGGCCGGTGAACGGGAGGACGCCATCCTCGAGTACCTGACGATGGTTCCCTACTACTACTGGGGCTCCTATGACATCGCCGAGATGAACTCCTCCACCAACGTCACCCGCCACCCCTCGGTGGGCGATGACAAGTTGTCCCCGGCCCGCGTGTTCACGGCCAACAACACCCCCTCCTATCTCAATTCCCTGTCCAACCTGCCCATGCCCACCGAAGACTTCGTGCGTAATTTCGGCCGGCGCATGCATCACATCGCCTATGAGGTGGTCGATGGCGACAGCAACGGCGAGAAGAACGTCGATGTGGTGGTGCACACCCTGCGCGAGCTCGGCATCCCCTTCCTCGCCGACATGGTGGGGGAATGCGGCGACCAGCCCAACCTGCGTCAGATCTTCTCGCGCAGCTCCCCCTACTCGCTGCTGATCACCGAGTACGTGGAGCGTTGCCTTGGCTACGACGGTTTCTTCACCCGCGAGAACGTGGCGGCGCTCACCGAGGCCGCGGGCCATGCGGAGCGCTACGAGCACGGCCACGTCTTCGACTGAACCGCCCACGGGAATGAGAAGGAACGTTAAGATGGCGACATCTTTCGTTACGTGGCCCCATGGGTGAGCTGATCGAGGTCGTGGGTCCCACCCAGAACCCCCTGCTGCTGCCGGCCTTCCTGGGGGTCCTCGGCGTCGGTTTCTTCGCCCTGTTCCAGTCCGATGCCGGCAACAACGACGACGACGACTCTTCACCCGGCGGCGGGCTGATGCAGCCCGTGGCCTGAGACCTGGAGTTCAGGTCCCGCCGCCGCTGGCCTGCGACTGTTTCCAGGCCGCCGGCATCAGCACCAGAAACAGCAACCACCAGGCGCTGATCACCACGGCGACCCCGGTGGTGATCCACCAGAGGTGCAGCACTAGCCAGCTCACCCCGATCATGATCAGCCCCGTGAGCAGGATGCTCCAGGGCTGACACCACCAGGGCTTGAGCTCCCAGAGCGAGCCGGGTGTGGCTCCCGGCCCGTGTGGATCAGGGTTTGGCAAGGGCCGCCGGAAGGTTGGCACTGCCGGGCTGGAAAGCTTTCTGCAGTACCGCGCTGGCCTGCAGCTGCTTGCGCAGGGTGGATTCGGCCACACGGTACTGGCTGTCGCGGTTGGTGCCGATGTCTTCCAGTTTGAGGCGCTGCACCTCCAGCTCGGTCATCTTCACCGGCACGTCCGGATTGATGCCGTGCTTGTGGATGTCCCGGTTGCGGGGTGTGAGGTACTTGGCGATGGTCACCGTCATGCCGGATCCATCGGAGAGGCCGCGGACCGACTGCACCAGCCCCTTGCCGAAGGTCTTCTGACCCACCAGCACGGCGCGGTTGTTGTCCTGCAGGGCGCCGGAGAGGATCTCGCTGGCGCTCGCCGAACCCTCGTTGACGAGAACGACCATCGGCTTGGTGGTCAGGGCCTGGCCGGTGGCCCGTTTGACGTCCTGGATGCCGTCGCGGGTCTTGGTGGAAACGATGATGCCTTCGTTGATCCACTGGCGGGCGATCTCGACGCTCGCCACCAGCAGACCACCGGGGTTGCTGCGCAGGTCGAGCACGTAGCCCTGCACCCCCTTGGCTTCCAGGTCCCGCACGGCCGCCCGCATGTCCTTGGTGGCGGTGGCGCTGAACTGCTTCAGGCGGATGTAGCCGATCTTGGTGCCGTCGGGGGCGGTGTTGATCTGGTGGTTGACCGCGTGGATCTCGATCAGCTCCCGGGTGAGGGGGGTGTCGAGGTTCTGGCCCTTGCGGCGCAGCACCAGATTCACGGTGGTGCCGGCCTTGCCGCGGATCAGCTTCACCGCGTCCTCGGTGCTCATCCCCTTGGTGCTCTTGCCGTCGATCGAGACGATCACGTCCTTGGGCTGCACGCCGGCCCGGGAGGCCGGTGAGCCCTCGATCGGCGAGATCACCACCAGTTCCTTGGTTTCCTTATCGACGCTCAGCTGGATGCCCACCCCGGAGAGCTCGCCGGAGGTGTCGATCTGCATCTCCTTGAATTCCCGCGGATCCAGAAAGCGGGTGTAGGGATCGTCGAGGGTGCCGAGCATGCCGCGGATGCCCTCGTAGGCATCCTTGGGTGTGCTGTAGCTCTTGGACAGCACACTGCGGCGCAGCTTGCGCCACTGTTCCGGTGTGTACTTGCCTGTGGTGTCCAGGTAGTCGCGGAAAACGATCTGCCAGGCCTGGTCCATCACCTCCTTGGGGCTGTCGCTGATCGACACGGTTCCCGTGGGGGCCAGCACCATTTCCCGGGCCATCACCGCGGTGGCGGCGCAGGCACCGAGACCAACCAGCACCACGACGGTGGCGCGAGCTCTTCCCATGCTGGGGATCCTCAAGGAGGCTGAAAGGTCTTTCCAAGGTAGCGCCGCTGCCGGGGATGGGCCCCCTGTTCAGGGGTCGACCCAGCGACCGTCCTCCTTGATCAGGGCAATCAGCGCCTCCACCCCTTCGGCTTCCGGCACCCGGCGGATTTCCTCGCGCCCGCGGTAGAGGGAGATGGTGCCGGGTGTTTTGCCCACGTAGCCGTAGTCGGCATCGGCCATCTCACCGGGCCCATTGACGATGCAGCCCATCACGGCGATGTCGAGCCCTGTCAGGTGGGCGGTGGCGTTGCGCACGGTGTGCAGCACGTCCTCCAGGTTGAACAGGGTGCGGCCGCAGCTGGGGCAGGCCACGTACTCCACCATCGTCTTGCGCAGACCCATGGCCTGCAGGATCGAATAGCAGACAGGGATCTCCTTCTCCGGTGCCTCGGTGAGCGACACCCGGATCGTGTCCCCGAGGCCCTCGGCCAGCAGGGTGGCGATGCCCGCGGTGCTCTTGATGCGGCCGTAATCGCCGTCGCCCGCCTCGGTGACCCCCAGATGCAGGGGGTAGTGGAAGCCCTCGGCGTCCATGCGGAACGCCATCATCCGGTAGGCCGCCAGCATCACCGGGGCCCGGGAGGCCTTCATCGACACGACGATGTTGTGGAAGTCGAGCCGGTCGCAGATGCGGATGAATTCCATGGCGCTCTCCACCATCCCCAGGGGTGTGTCGCCGTAGGTGAACAGCATCCGTTCCGCCAGGGAGCCGTGGTTGACGCCGATGCGCAGGGCTTTGTCCTGCGCCTTGAGCAGGCTCACCAGCGGTTCAAGGGTGGTCTGGATGCGCTCGCCGATGGCCGCCACCTCTTCGGCCGTGAACTCCGTGCGGTTGGGATCGGGCTTGTCGAACACGTAAAGGCCGGGGTTGATCCTCACCTTGTCGACGTGCTGGGCCACCTCCAGGGCAATCTTCATGCCGTTGTGGTGCACGTCCGCCACCAGGGGAACGGGCTGGTAGCTGTCCTCCAGCCGCTGCCGGATCTCCTTCACCGCCTTGGCGTGGGCCAGGCTCGGCACGGTGAGGCGCACGATCTCGCAGCCCGCCTCGTGCAAGCGGCGAATGCCGGCGGTGGCCCCCTCCACGTCGAGGGTGTCCTCATTGATCATCGACTGCACCACCACGGGGTGCTCGCTGCCGACCCACATCGCGCCGACCCGGACGCTGCGCGTCTTGCGGCGGCGGATCACCGTCTCGAAGCGGGGATCACTGGCCCAGTCGGCTAGGAGGGGGGAGGTCCCCGGAGCGGTGGTGGTGGGTGTGGCGAGGGTGCCGGTCATCTCGCTTGGGCCGGTGGTGGCCAAAGCCTGTCACAAAGTGGGTGGCGGCGGCTGATCCTGCTCCAGCCGCCGCTGCACTTCCTTGAGGTCCTGCCAGGTGAGCCATTTGGGGGAGCCCTGCTCCCGCGAGGGATTGCGCAACAGATAGGAGGGATGGAACACCGGCATCACCCAGCGGCCCTGCCAGGGGTGCCACTGGCCGCGGAGGCGGGAGATGCCTCCCTTGATGCCGAGCACCCCTTCCAGGGCCGTGGCACCGGTGAGCAACACCACGGCGGGATCCACAGCGGCGATCTGAACGGCCAGCCAGGGGGCGCAGGCTGCCATCTCCTGGGCCGTCGGTTTGCGGTTGTCGGGGGGGCGGCACTTCACCACGTTGCAGACGTAGGCGTCCCGCTCGCTGTCCAGTCCCACACTGGCCAGCATCTGGTCGAGCAACTGGCCGGCCCGCCCCACGAACGGTCGGCCGCTGGCGTCCTCCTGGGCACCGGGCCCTTCGCCGATCACCATCAGCCGTGCCGCCGGATCGCCCCGGCTGATCACCACCTGCTGGCGGCCCGCGGCCAGCCCGCAGCGGCGGCAGTCCTGGCAGCTCCGCTGCAGCCCTTCGAGGCTGGGCGTCGCCCCTGGCGCGAGGGTGTCAGCCAGGAGGGACGGTTGCAGTGGGTTGCCGGCCATGGCGCCATTCTTGGCCATGGCCGCGGGGCGTAGGGCAAGATGGCCGGATTGCCGAATCGCGCCCTCCAGACGCCGCACACTGCCATGCCGGCCCCGTTGTCGCTCTCCGCCCGGGCGCAGGCGTTGCAGCCATCGCTCACCCTCGCCATCACCGCCAAGGCCCGTGAGTTGCGCACAGGCGGCAAGGACATCTGCAGCCTCAGCGCCGGTGAGCCCGATTTCGACACCCCCGCCTTCATCCGCCAGGCGGCGGCCGAGGCGCTTGAGGCCGGCCACACGCGCTATGGACCGGTGGCCGGCGAACCCCAGCTGCGCCAGGCCATCGCCGCCAAACTGAGCCAGGAGAACGCTGTTCCCACCCAGGCCGATCAGGTGCTGGTGACCAACGGCGGCAAGCAGGCCCTCTACAACCTTTTCCAGGTTCTGCTCAATCCCGGCGACGAGGTGCTGCTGCCGGCGCCGTACTGGCTGAGCTACCCGGAAATGGCCCAGCTGGCCGGCGCCAGCGTCCGCTGCCTCATCACTGACGCCAGCGGCGGCTTCCGCTTCAGCCCCGAGCAACTGGAGGCGGCGATCACCCCGGCCAGCCGGCTGCTGGTGCTCAACAGCCCCTCCAATCCCACCGGCATGGTGCTCAGCCGCTCCGAACTGGAGGCGATCGCCGCCGTGCTGCGCCGCCATCCCGGCCTGGCGGTGGTGTGTGACGAGATCTACGAGATGCTGCTCTCGCCGGGCCATCAGCACCACAGCCTGGCGGCGGTGGCTCCCGATCTGGCCGAGCGGATCTTCATCGTCAACGGCTTCGCCAAGGGCTGGGCCATGACGGGCTGGCGGATCGGCTGGCTGGCCGGAGCCCGCCACGTGGTGGCCGCCGCCAGCGCCCTGCAGAGCCAGAGCACCAGCAACGTCTGCACCTTTGCCCAGTACGGCGCCCTGGCGGCGATCAGCGGCTCGCGGGATTGCGTCCGGAAGATGGCGGCCGAGTTCAGCCGACGGCGCGCCCGGCTCAGTGATGGCCTGATGGCGATCCGGGGTCTGAAGCTGCTGCCCCCTGAGGGGGCCTTCTATGCCTTTCCGGACGTGAGCGCCTGGGGCCTCGATTCGATGACCCTCTGCGGCCGGCTGCTGGAGGAGGTGGGTCTGGCGGTGGTGCCCGGTGCGGCCTTCGGCGACGACCGCTGCATCCGCCTGTCCTGCGCCGCCTCCCCCGCCACGATCGATGACGGTCTGGAGCGGCTGCGGCGCTTCGGCGAAGGCCTCTGAACGCCCCGCCGGTGCTGGACCCTCTCCCCCGGATGGCCCCCCCGATGCCGGTGCCGAAGAAGCTGGTGGTGCTTGGCGACAGCGGGGTCTACGGCTGGGGAGATCCTGAGCAGGGTGGGTGGTGCGAGCGCCTGCGCCGCCATTGGATGGATCTGCCCCAGGGGCCCGTGCTCTACGGCCTCGGGGTGCGTGGCGATGGCCTGGAGCGGTTGGCCGCCCGCGCCGAGGCGGAGGTGGGCCATCGGGGCGAGCTGCGCCGCCAGCGCCCCCAGGGGATTCTGCTGTCGATCGGCCTCAACGACACCGCCCGGGTGGGACGGCCCGACGGCCGTTTCCAGCTGGCGCCGGAGGCCTTCCTGTTCGGCCTGCAGCAACTGCTGCCCAGGCTGCAGGCCATCGCTCCGGTGTTCGTGCTGGGTCTCACGCCGGTGGACGAAGCCGTGATGCCCTTCGCCGGGATGCTCTGGTACGACCTGGCCAGCGTGAGGCTCTATGAGGGCCTGCTGGAGGAAGCCTGCATGGAGGCGGATGTGCCGTTCCTGCCCCTGCTTGATGGCCTGCTGGCCGACCCTCTCTGGCTGCATGGGTTGTGCAGCGATGGCCTGCACCTCAACGGCGACGGCCACGGCCAGCTCTACCGTCGCCTGCGTGCCTGGGGCGCCCTGTTGCAATGGGCCGAGCTGGACCCCCACAGCAGCGTGACAGCGGCGCACTGACCCCTGCTTCAGGCTCCCTGCGACCGGCACGCTGCACCCCACAGCGCTGCACCCCACAGCGCTGCACCTCGCTGGCCCCGACGGCATCACTCGATTGGAGGAAGCGAACTCCCCCCCTCCGGTGAACCTCCGCAGGCGGATGGCCGCGACTCTGAAGAAACGGACCCTGCTGGATGCATCACCATGGATCGCCCTCCGCCGCCCCCTCCTCCGGCTCCTGTGCTGCTGGCGAGCCGCCGGGCGCCGCAGCCGGACCTCTGCGCGAGCTGCCGCGACATCCCCGAGGCGATCGTGGATCGCCGCAGCCGCAACCGCCGCCGGCTCAAGGCCTTCGCGGAGGCCAGCGATCCGCTCAGCCGGCTGCGCTGGCGCAACTTGGTGGTGGAAGACAACCTACCGCTGGTGTTTTCCATCGCCGGTCGCCAGGGTGCCGATGTGGGCCTGGCCTTTGAGGATCTGGCCCAGGTCGGCAGCCTCGGCCTGATCCGGGCCGTCGAGGCCTTCGATCCCGATCGCAACGTCAGCCTCAGCAGCTTCGCCGTCCCATACATCCAGGGGGCGATCCGCAGGGAGCGGCGGGATCGCCAGCCCATGGTGCGCCCGCCCCGCCCCCTGTGGGATCTGCACCAGCAGGTGCTGAGCCTCCAGGAAACCCGCCGGCGCAAGGGGCTGGAGCCCTTGCCCACCGCCGCCCTCGCTGATCGGCTGGCCTGCGATCCGGCCCGGCTGGAGGAGGCCCTGCAGGTGCGCAGCGCCGGCAGGGTCCGCAGCCTGGATGCCCCTTTCCGCCAGGACGGCGGCGATAGCGACGCGGCCGGCTGCCTGCTGGATCTGCTGGCGTCCCCCGTCGCCACCGGTGGGGACGAAGAGCTGGCGATCGCGAGCGAAGCCCGCAGCGCCGAGCGCGAGTGGTTGCGCCAGCAGCTGGTGGATCTCGATCCCCGGGAGCGGGAGCTGCTCGTGGGCCGGATCGATGTGGGCTGCACCTGGGTGGAGCTGGGCCGGCAGCTCGGCATGCCCGCCCGCCAGGCCCAGCGCCGCTGCGATGCCGTTCTCGATCGCCTGCGGCGCGCCGCCCTCGCCTGGCGCCAGCAGGCCCTCAGCCCGATCCAGGGGCCAGAAGCCACTGCACCAGGCCCATGGCCAGCAGGGCCGCCAGCAGCGTCTGCAGCCCGTTGACCACCTCGTTGCTGAGCCAGCCCCAGCGGTGCTGAAGGCTGGCTCCCAAGACGCTTTCGGCCAGGGTGGCCAGCAGCCCGACGCCGCCCACCAGCAGTGCCAGGGGCCAGCCGCGGATCAGCCCGAGGGCCAGCATGTTCAGGGTCATCAGGCCGCTGCCCACCAGGCTGGCGGCGGTGCCCTCGAGGCTGATGGCCCCCTCGGTGCCGGGGGGCACCGGCCGCAGGCTGGTGATCAGCACCGTGTGGCGGCCCCAGCGCTTGCCGATCTCGCTGCCGAAGGTGTCCGCGAGCTTGGCCGCGAAGCTGGCGGCAAAACCAGCCAGCAGCAGGGGCACCGCGGCCGCCGGCGCCCGGCAGGCCAGCAGGGCCAGCACCGTGCCCACCAGGGCCGAGCCCCAGACGTTCTCGGGCCCCCGCCGGCCTTCGCGGGCCTCCGCCAGCCCCAGCTCCCGCTTGCGGCGGAAGCCGAGCTTGGTCACCAGGCTGCCCAGGGCCAGGTAGGCCACCACCGCCAGCCAACCGCGCCAGCCCAGGCTTCCCAACAGCAGGGTGCCGAGCACCCCGGCATGGACCCAGCCGGCCCGCGTCAGCAGGGGCAGCCGCTGGGCGAGCGCGATCAACAGGCCATTGATCGCCAGGGCCGCCAGCCAGTGCGAGGGGTCCTGGGGCGGCAGCAACTCCATGACAACGGCCTGACTGTGTTGCACAGATCTAAGCGAGCCGCTCGCTGGTGCCCGCCTCGGCGGATAATCGCTGCATCCGGTGGTGCTCCGAATGGTCTTCAAACGACCCAAGTTCTTCCTTGATCTGGGTGGCGGCGAAGGCAACGACCCCCCGGCGCTGGTGGCCCCCCCCAAGGCCGCGCCCAAGCCCGAAGCGAAGCTCGCCCCCCAAGCGGTTGAGGCCCAGCCCACCGCGCCAGCTGACGCAGGATCCTCCCTTCCCCCCGTCTCCGGCCTCACCACCGCCGAGGCGATCGCTGCCGAACTGGCCGCCGCCGAGGCGCTCCGCCCCGCCCCGTCGCTGGCCACCTTCGCCCCCGACTGCGTCACAGCGGGTGGGGCCACCCTGATGAAGCGCCGCAGCCCCGGAGCCAATCTGGGCGTGTTCAAGGAGATGGCGGCCGGCATGATGCGCTCCTGAGCGCCCGCCAGTCGGCCAGCAGGGCCACCCCGGCCACCGCGGCGGTGGCGGTCCGCAGGATCGATCTCCCCAGGCTGACGGGTTCCCAGCCGGCCGCTTCGGCCTGCGCTTCCTCATCTGGACTCCAGCCCCCCTCCGGCCCGATCGCCAGCCGGATTCCGGCGGGGAGGGCGCTGTCGCAGGCCCCCTCGGCCAGCTGCCGCAACCGCTGGCTGCACAGCGGCAGAGCGTCCCGGCGGGTGGTGGCCAGCAGGGCGATGCCAGGGGCCGGCCGCGCCAGCCAGGCCCCGGCCTCGCAGGGAGAGTCCAGCTGGGGATGCCACAGGCGTTCGCACTGCTCCGTGGCCTCCCGCACGATCCCACGCCAGCGCTCCAGGGGACAGCGCTCGCCGGGGGCCCCGCGTTCGGCCAGCAGGGGCTGGAGCCGGTCGGCGCCCAGTTCGGTGGCCATGCGCCAGACCAGATCCGCCTCCCGTCTGGGGATGGCCATGGCCAGCTCCAGCAGCGGCGTGACCGGCCCCTGCTGTTGCAGGGGCGCCTCCGGCGGCTGCTCCAGCCGCAGCTGCCGTTCCGGCTCGAGCACCGCGGTCCACAGCTGGCCGACACCGTCCACCAGCGCCAGCCGGTCGCCGGGCCGATAGCGCAGGACCCGCTCCAGGTAGTGGCCTTCCTGGGGCTCCAGCGCCAGCCAGGCCGGCTCCTGGCCCCCGGCCGTCAGGGCGGCGATCCGCTCCGGAGCGATCAGCAGTCGGCGCAACTCCCGTCCCATCAGTCCCCGAAGAACGGACTCTCGGGCTCCTCCTCGATCGGCCAGTCCTCGTTCAGCCCGCCGATCACCAGTTCGGTGATTTCCAGCACGTCATTGTCGAGCTGGCGCAGGGCGTTGATGAGCACATCAAGGGCCAGGGCATCGCTGGTTCCCAGGTCGACCCAGCAGCGCGCCCAGTCGTCCTGGTATTCCATCGGCCCCATGTTGTGCATCAGGGCCGGCAGGCAACGCTCCGCAGCCTCGGTGTCGTAGGCGAGCCAGCCGAGATCCACGCCCCCTTCATGGGTCTGCAGGTTTTCGGCGTTGAAGGCGCCCAGCTTGCCCAGAAAGAACCAGCTGTCGAGAGCCGTTTCCACGTAGCCGCGCTCGGCGCCACCCGGCTGGTCGGCGAAGTGCAGCCAGATCCAGCAGTTGAACGGATCCACCTCGCGAAATCGGACATCCATGGAGAAAAGGGGCGAACGGCGCGCATGTCCCCCCATCCAACACGCTCCGCCGCCGCAGCCCCGGACGGCATGCTGGTGCCATGCTTGATGTCCTCGGTCTGCGGTACCACCCCGCCACGGCGGCGTCGCCAGTGCTGGCCGACGTGTCCCTGCAGTTGACGGTGGGAACTCCGGCCCTGGTGGCCGGCCGCAGCGGCAGTGGCAAGACCACCCTGCTGGAGGTGATCTGCGGTCTGGCCCAAGCCGATGCCGGTCGCTTCCTCTGGCAGGGCGAAGAACTCAGCAGTCGTCAGCGTCGCTGGCTGTGCGGCCTGGTGTTCCAGTTCCCGGAACGCCATTTCCTCGGCCTGACGGTGGGCCAGGAACTGAAGCTGGGCCAGCGCCGCCTCACCGCCGAGAAGGCCGAGGCCGTCCTGGAGCAGGTGGGGCTCGGCAGCCTTTCCCTGCAGCAGCCGCCGGAGCGCCTCAGCGGTGGCCAGCAGCGCCGCC
This sequence comes from Synechococcus sp. UW140, assembly GCA_943372935.1. Classification (GTDB taxonomy): domain Bacteria; phylum Cyanobacteriota; class Cyanobacteriia; order PCC-6307; family Cyanobiaceae; genus Cyanobium. The sequence continues at coordinate 244,747 of CALSAP010000001.1, read as the reverse complement.
TGGCCCTGGCGGTTCAGTTGGTGCGCGATGCCCGGGTGCTGCTGCTGGATGAGCCGACCGCCGGCCTCGATTGGACCGTTCGGGAGGAGGTGCTGCAGCTGATCGCCGATCTTGCCAAGGAACGGGCCCTGCTGGTGGTCACCCACGAACCGGAACTGTTCCGGGGGGTGGTCGAGCGGGGTTGGCGGTTGGAGCAGGGAAGCCTCAGGCCCCTGGAGGCGCTGCATTCCGGCTCCTTACGATGACCAACGGATTGCTGTGGAAGGGCTTGATGGGGGATCGCATGCTGAGGGCCACCGGTGCCGGCGGCGGCATCCGGATGGTGGCGGTCACCACCACCTCGGCCATCCGCCAGGCCAGCCACCGCCATGGCCTCTCCTTCCTCACCACAGCCCTGCTGGGGCGGGCGATGACCGCGGGCCTGCTGCTGGCCAGCTCGATGAAGGTGGCCCATGGCCGGGTCAACCTGCGCATTCAGTCCGATGGCCCCCTGCGGGGCCTGATGGTGGATGCAGGGCGGGATGGCACGGTGCGCGGCTACGTGGGCCGGCCGGAGCTGGAGCTGGACCTGCTGACGGATGCGGCCGGCGGCCACCGGTTCGACTTCCGCCGCGCCACCGGCACCGGTTACCTGCACGTGGTGCGGGACCGGGGGCAGGGGGAACCCTTCAGCAGCACCGTCGAGCTGGTGAGCGGTGGCATTGGTGAGGACGTGGCCTCCTACCTGCTCCACTCCGAGCAGACCCCCTCGGCCCTGTTCGTGGGCGAGACGATCGACAGCAGCGGCGTGCGCTGTGCCGGGGGTGTGCTGGTGCAGGTGCTGCCGAAGGCGGCGCGGGAACCGGCCCTGGTGGCCCTGCTGGAGGAGCGCTGCCGGGAGATCACCGGCTTCAGCGAGCGGCTTGCCGCCAATGCCGACCAGCTCCACGCCCTGTTCGAGGACATTTTCCCGGACCTCGATCCCCAGCCCCTCGGGGCGGGCGCGATCGAGCAGTCCGTCCAGTTCCACTGCCCTTGCAGCCGCCACCGCAGCGTCAGCGCTCTCAAGCTCTTGGGGCGCGACGAACTCACCGCCATGCTCCATGAGGATGGCCAGGCGGAACTGACCTGCCACTTCTGCAATGAGGTGTATCGGGTGGAGGCCCCAGAGTTGCAGGAGCTGATCAACGAGCTGGCCCCTTTCGTCTGAGCAGCGCTGCGGCCTGAGCAGCTCCGGGCGGATCAGGCGATCAGCAGGGCACCGAGCAGCAGCAGCAGGATGGCCGGGATGCTCTGCAGTTGCAGGGTGGTCACCGGTAGGGACTGGCTGATGGCGGCTGCGAGGCCGCCCGCCAGCAGGCCGCCCAGCACCAGACCCAGGCAGAGCAGGGCAAAGGACCAGCCCACCGCCGCCAGGAACCTCCCGTTGCGTCGCTGCAGGTTGAGCAGGGTGACCCCGGTGGCCAGGGCCGTCAGCAGTTCGGGGGCGGCTCCGGGCATCAGCACGAGCAGCAACAGCAGCGCGCCATCGGCTGCCAAGGGGAACCACAGATCCCGGCCCGTGGCCAGTTGCAGCTGGGGCAGGGAGAAACTCGGTCGGGGGATCCGGGAGGGGGGCAGCTGGGGCAGGCTGGGAAGGGCGGAGAGGGCCGGCCGGCTCGGGGGCGGTGAGGCCTGCTCCCGCTGGGAGGCGGAACGGGCGGCGCTGCTGACCCGGCCCTGCTGGCGTTCCTTCAACCGGTCCATCAGCACCGCGTCGTAGGCGGCTTCGATGCGGGAGCGAACCAGGGGGTCGTCGCCGGCCTCGTCCAGCCGTGCGAGCTTGGCCTCCTGGACGGTGTCGAAGGAAGCATCGGGAGCGACGCCGAGCCGCTCGTACGGATCGGAAGCGTCAGGGGCCGGCTTGGCCTGGTCGGATCCTTGGTTCATGCCACCGAGCGTATCGAGCCGAAGCTAAAAAAGCGGTTCACTGCGGTGATATCCCGCTTCCTGTTGCAGTCGGCGCGTGCAGGCTTCGGCCTCTTCGATCGCCAGGGAACGGCGCCGCTTCAGCAAGGGCATCTGGGGCGGCAGGTGGCTGCCTTCCCGCATTTCCACGGCCCCTTGGGAGGGCTGGAAACTGACGTAGTCACTGCCCCCGTCGCTGCGGGGACGCACCAGCCAGAGCGGGGGTGGCGTCACGGATCGAGGCATCGCAGTGACCGTGCGTGGCGGCGTGACGAATTGTTGCTTCATTCTGCCCCCTCCGATCGTCTGGCGCGAGGGAGGGTTTCCTCCCATGGTGGCCGGCGGCGGCCCCGGGTCAGAGGGCGATCGGCTCCACGCCACTCACCACCGGCGCCACCCCATGCAGCTCCAGGGCGGGATGGTCCTCCTGCAGCTGGTGCAGGTTCCAGTCGTTGCGGAACAGCAGCACCGGTCGGTCCCAGGCGTCCCGGACCGTTTTGCAGTTGAACAGGCGGCCGACGCTCTCCAGGGCCGGCCAGCCGCCGCTCACCCAGCGGGCGACATTGAATTCCAGCGGTTCCAGTCGGCTGGTGACGCCGTACTCATTCTCCAGCCGGTACTGCACCACCTCGAGCTGCAACTGCCCCACCGCCGCCAGGATCGGATCCCGCTTGCTGGGGTCGGTGTCATACAGCACCTGAACGGCCCCCTCCTCGCGCAGCTCGTTCACTCCCTTGCGGAAACTCTTGAACGCCGACGGGTTGGGATTGCGCAGCCAGGCGAAGATCTCCGGGCTGAAGCAGGGAATGCCCTCGTACTCCACCCGGGGGCCGGTGTAGAGGGTGTCGCCGATGGCGAACATGCCGGGGTTGTTGAGGCCGATCACATCGCCTGGGTAGGCGTCTTCCACCACCTCCCGGTCCTGGCCGAACAGCTTCTGGGGCCGTGACAGGCGGATGGTGCGCCCGCTGCGGGCGTGGCGAACGTTCATGTCCTTCTCGAAGCGGCCGCTGCAGACCCTCACAAAGGCCACCCGGTCCCTGTGGCGGGGGTCCATGTTGGCCTGCAGCTTGAACACGAAGCCGCTGAACTCCGGCCGCAGAGGATCCACCGGTCCCTGGTCGCTCTCCCGGGCCACCGGGGGCTGGGCCAGCTCCAGGAAGGCATCGAGGAAGGGCCGGACACCGAAATTGGTCATTGCCGAACCGAAGAACACCGGGCTCAGCTCACCGGCGTGCACCCGCGCCAGATCCAGTTCCGCCCCGGCGCCCTCCACCAGCTCCAGTTCTTCTACGGCCAGCTCCAGCAGCTCCGCCTCCACCCGCTCGCTGCGGCCTGGATCGCCGGGGACCAGGCGCCGCTCCAGGCTCTGCCGCCCCCGTTCGGCCCGCTCGAACAGCAGCAGATCCTGGGAGCGCCGGTCGATCACGCCGCGGAAGCGGTCGCCGCTGCCGATCGGCCAGTTCACCGGCCAGCAGGCCAGCCCGAGCTCCTGCTCGATTTCATCGACCAGCTCCAGCGGGTCCCGCCCCGGCCGGTCCATTTTGTTGATGAAGGTGAAGATCGGGATCCGCCGCATCCGGCAGACCTCGAACAGCTTGCGGGTCTGCGGTTCGAGGCCCTTGGCCGCGTCTACCAGCATCACGGCGTTGTCGGCGGCAGCCAGGGTCCGGTAGGTGTCTTCGGAGAAGTCCTGGTGGCCGGGGGTGTCGAGCAGGTTGATCGTGCTGCCGGCGTAGTCGAACTGGAGCACGGTGGAGGTGATCGAGATGCCCCGCTGCTTCTCCAGCTCCATCCAGTCGGAGGTCACCTTGCGCTGCTCCCCCTTGGCCTTCACCGCCCCGGCCTGCTGGATGGCCCCCCCGTAGAGCAGCAGCTTCTCGGTGAGGGTGGTCTTGCCCGCATCGGGGTGGGAAATGATGGCGAAATTGCGGCGCCGGCTCACCGCTGCCGCCAGTGCCGCGGCGTCGAAATCAGGAGCTGGGGCAGGGGAGGAGCTGGTGACCATCAGGCCAGCCTGCCAGGCAGGCTGGGTCCCTGGATCTCCAGATAGCGGTCGTCCAGCTCCCGGACCTGCAACCCTTCGAGTCCGGCGTCCTCAAGTTGGGCCAGCACCTCGGCGCGGGTGAACGCCGCCCGCAGCGAATGGCCGTAGTCCCGCCGCAGAACTTCCGGCGCCGAGGCGGCATGGCGGTGCACCAGGTCCTCCAACTCGCGATCGCTGGCGGGCCGCCGCAGATCCCTCACATAAAGGTGGGTGCTCGGTCCTGAGAGCTGCTGCACGCTTTGCCAGAAAACGGCCGGGTCATGCAGGTGGTGCAGCAGGCTGTTGCTGACCACGACGCTGCAGGCTCCCACCAGCTGCCCGCTTGGCAGGCGCTCCTGGCGGAAGCGCAGGTGCCGCCAGGCGGTGGGATCGGCGCGCCGCCGCCGCAAGGCGATGGCCAGCATGGCGGCGGAGCCATCGAGGCCCAGCACGCTGGCCTTGGGCCATCGCTTGGCCAGCAGGAACGTGATGTTGCCGGGCCCGCAGCCCAGATCCACGAAGCTGAGCGTCTCCCCGTCCCCCGTCCCCAGGGAGCCGAGAAGGTCGTCGATCCGGCCGAGCACGGCCCGGTCGCCGCAGGAGAAGTCAGCCGCGGCGTAGGCCTCCGCCTGCTGGACGTCCTCCATCAGCTCTGGCTCGCAGATCCGCTCCATGGCGCCATCTTCCCGTTCCGCCTGATCGCTGTTCTGCCCAGCTGCGGCCCCACCAGCGGTCAGAGGCACCGTGGCTGGTGCCAGGGTGCCGTTGCAGACCCTACGGGTGGCGTTATGGTTTCCAGCACGCACTGGCCGTACCCACCGTGACCTTGTCCGCCGCCCGTCCAGCCACCCCCGCCACGGCGGCGACGTCATCCGCAAGCGACGACACCCTCACGCCGGTGGCCGATTTCCCGCTCACCGCTCCGGCGGCCTATCCAGTTTTTTATCGCACCTACAGCCGCAAGACCCCAAGCGGCGGTCGGGAGAGCTGGCATGAGGTGGCCGAGCGCAACCTTGAGGGCCTGCGGGTGCTGGGTTCCCTGGCACCTGAGGAGGTGGCGCTGATCCGGCGCATGCAGCGCCACCAGATGGCGCTCCCCTCTGGACGCTGGCTCTGGATCGGCGGCACCGAGTGGATCGAGCAAACCGAGAACTTTTCCGGTGCCTACAACTGCACCTCCACCAACCTGGTGGACTGGGAAGCCTTCGCCCTGATGATGGATCTGGCGATGATGGGCTGTGGCACTGGCGCCATCATCGAGCCCCATCTGATCAACCGACTGCCGAAGGTGCGCAACACCCTCGTCATCGATGGGGTCTCCGGCATCGGCGTGACGCCGATCGGCTCTCGTCAGCAGCAGACCACCCACAAGATCGAAGGTCAGCAGGTCTGCGTACGGGTGGGGGACACCCGAGCCGGCTGGGTGGAGAGCTACCGGCTGCTGCTCAACCTCTGCAGCGATGAGCGTTTCAACGGCCCCGTCCACGTCTCGGTGGACCTCTCCGATGTGCGGCCCGTGGGCGAAACCCTCAAGGGCTTCGGCGGCATGGCCAATCCCGTCAAGTTGAGGGACCTCTATGGCCGTGTCGCCCAGATCCTCAACAAGGCCCAGGGCCGCCAGCTCACCTCGGTGGAGTGCTGCCTGCTGATCGATGAGGCGGCTGTGACGATCGTGGCGGGCAACATCCGCCGCAGCGCCGGCATGCGCCAGTTCTGCGCCGATGACGATTCCGCCCTCGGTGCCAAGGAGAACCTCTGGCAGCAGGACGACCAGGGCAACTGGCGCATCGATCCGGAGCGGGATGCCCTGCGCATGGCCAACCACACCCGGGTGTTTCACGTTCGCCCCAGCCGCGAGGTGGTGCTGGAAGCGGTCCACAAGCAGTTCCAGTCGGGGGAGGGCGCCATCCAGTTCGCCCCCGAGGCGATTGCTCGCTCCAATGCTGACCTGCTCAGCACCCCCGAGCTGCGCACGGAGTTCATCGGCATCTACTGCGACCAGGGCAAGGAGGAGGCTGGCCGCTGGCTGCAGTTGCACCATCCGCAGATCAGCGACGCTGAGCTCGAGCACCGGCTCAGCCGCTACGGACTCAACCCCTGCGGTGAGATCCTCGGCGCCGATTTCCACTGCAACCTGGCCGAGATCCACCTCAACCGGATCGATCCGGCCGACCACCAGGCCCAGGCCGACGCCTTCAAGGCCGGTGGCCTGGCGGTGGCCTGCCTGCTGAACCACCGCTTCGAGGTTGAGCGCTACCGCCAGAGCCGAGCCTGGGATCCGATCGTGGGTGTCAGCTTCACCGGCCTGTTCGATTTCTTCGTCCATGCCTTCGGCACCCCCTGGTTGCAGTGGTGGGAAGCCGGCCGGCCCGACTCCGAGGAGGGTCGTGCCTTCCGGGCCGAGGAAGCGGCCTACCTGTCGCGCTGGAAGCAATGTGTCCATGACGCGGTGTGGGACTACTGCGATCGGCACGGCATGCGCCGTCCCAACCGCTGCACCACCGTCCAGCCGGCGGGCACCAAGAGCCTGCTCACAGGCGCCAGCCCCGGCTGGCATCCCCCCAAGGCCCAGCGCTTCATCCGCCGCATCACCTTCCGCAAGAACGATCCGGTGGCCCTGGCCTGCATGGACTACGGCTACGCAATCGTTCCCTCCCAGTCGGACAAGGACGAGCAGGGACGCCTGCTGAATGACCCCTTCGACCCGCGCTGCACCGAGTGGCTGGTGGAGATTCCCACCGAGGTGAGCTGGGTCAACCTGCCTGGTGCTGATCAGGTGGAGATCAACAACTTCTCGGCCCTGGCCCAGTTCGATTTCTACATGCAGGTGCAACGCCACTTCACCACCCATAACACCTCGGCCACGGTGGAGTTCCGCGAGCATGAAATCGAGGCTCTGGCCGCCGCGATTCACCAGGCCATTGAGCAAGGCGAGGGATACATTTCCGCCGCCCTGCTGGCCCGCTTCGATGCCAATGCCACCTTCCCCAGACTACCGTTTGAGCCGATCGACCAAGCCACCTATCACCGCATGGTTCTTGAGGTGGAGCAGCGACGCCAGTGTGGGGATTTCTTCCTGGCCCTGCAGAGGTATGACGGGGGTGAGCTGATTGAGGCCGGCCCCGCCGGCTGCGATTCCGACAAGTGCCTGCTGCCGCTGGCCAAACCTGACAGCTGAGCGTCAGACCAAGGGGTTGAGCGCAACCGGCAGTAATGAAAACGACCCCAAAGTATGTAGGGGGTTGTTGCGAATTGGTGGCAGACGTAGCCGTTTAAACCAGCGTGCAGATTTCACGATGGCTGAGAGGGTTGATCGGATCAATCACCACCAAGCGGTCACGTCCAGCGTTTTTCGCCATGAGCAGGGCCTTGTCAGCACGACGAAAAGTGGCGTCGTAACTTTCATCGGGCTTGTGTTCTGTCAGACCCAAACTGGCCGTGAGGTTCAGTTCCTTGTCATCGATGGACACTCGCATGTCGCGAATGTTGGCCAACATGCGTTTGGCGACCAGTTCTGCTGTTGAAAGATCGGCATCAATCAGAAGGGCCATGAATTCTTCTCCTCCCCATCGGGCGATGATGTCGTAGTGACGAAGGCTGCTGGAGAGGGCCTTGACGAAATCAACCAACATCAGATCTCCAGTGGCATGGCCATACTCGTCATTGATCAGCTTGAAGTGATCCACATCCAGAATGATCATCGAATAGGTGGAGCCATGCCTGGCGGCTCGCTGATCTTCCTCAAGACAGCGCTCTGCCATGAAGCGTCGGTTGGAAATCCCCGTTAGTGCATCATGGGTGGAGGCCTGAAAAAGCGAGAGGTTCAACTCTTTCAAGGAAGCTTGATAAAGATCAGAAATACGAACAACTCGCTTGATCTGCCGCAGCTGTTTCTCGTACCGATTCGTCAAACTACGATTGCTTTCCAGTACATGCGACTGGTAAAGATCGGAAATATCAGCAACTCTTTCGAGGCGATCCACTTGCTCTTCAATCCGTTTCCATAGGCGAGCCAACAGATGACGTACAGGATCGTCATCATAGCGATGGTCTGCAAGAACTGCCATGACCTCCTTCTCCAATTGATCATCAGAATTTGAATAGGAGGGTTCCAGCATTTTAGGCGTTGATAGAGAGAATCAAGAAGGGAAAAGTGTAGTCTTCTTTGAATTCGGAGCCCAGCTCGGCTGAGCGAGGGTTTCTATCATCAAACATCCATTGCACCAAAACTTCTTTGCCATTCTCAAAGGCTGTCTGGAGTGAATCAAAGATATCGATCATGAACCGAATGCTGCTGGTATTGAGATAATTGAGGTGCAACTCAAGGGTCAGGGAGTGCTCCGCACTGGCCAGATAGGAGTCAATCCACTGAATCAACTGGTTGTAGAGCTCAAACGAATTCTCTGGGTAGGACTCGCCGCTCATGACCACGACGCCCGCTTTCCAATCGGCCCTGATCGACGGGCTTGATTGGGAGCCTGGCACAGAGAGATTGAGTTTTTCGCTGCTGCTCATGGGATCAGATGATGGCCCGAAGGCTGAAGAAGGCTCGACCGGGCTCTAGGGGATCAAGGGAGGCTTCCATGGGTTGGCTCGAGCGCCTGGCGATTTCAATGAGTCCAAGGCCGGCGCCCTGACCAGGAGTCTGGGTGTGGGGCTGACGCAACTGCTGTTTGTAGAGCAGCTTCAGCCGGGCCTTGTCGCAGGCCGCGAGTTCGTGGATCCGTTCCAGTAGAGCCTGACCATCCCCCATCTCCACGAGATTACCTGCACACACGGCGTAATGGCCAGCCTCGGCGGCCGCAATGACGACCGTGGCGGAGGATTCCGAGTCGCTGAAGCCGTGGCTGGTTGCATAGTTCCTGATATTCTGACTCATCTCGATGTAGACACTGAAGACATCCATCACCTCGAGTTCGGGAGCATGGTTGGATTCAATATGCTCCTTGAGGGCTGATCCGATCTCGCCGATAAGGTTCGTGGAGATCGGTCCATTAAAGCAGATGAGAATTTGCTGGTTGCTGAAGTACTCCCTCAGGGACATCAGGCTGGTGGTGCTGATGGTCATCGCTGCAGCTCCATTGCAAACACTGGATTGGTTGTGACCGGTGGTGACAAGGACATGCTTTTGCTTGGCTGGAACATCAGGCGGCTCCCTAAGCGAAACGGAAGGAAAGGATTGTGATGTCATCCCTCTGGGGGTGATGGCCTCGGAACTTTTCAAGGGAATCGGCGAGAGCTTGACGCTGCAACTCGAGCGGCTGACGGGCCAACTTGATCAGCCATTCCTTGAACTGGTGTGTACCGAGGGAAAAGCCATTGTCACCTCCAGATTGGTCGAGAAGGCCGTCGGTGGTCAAGTAGTAGGTGCAGTTCGGCAGTAACGGGATGTCGTGATCCGTGTAGGACCCGACACGCTGATCACAGATAGCCCGATGGTCTCCCCTAAGCATGTGCATGGTTTGCCCATCGCTCCAATAGAGACTGATCTTTGCACCTGAGAATCTAAGTGTCCTGGCTTCAAAGTCAAGGCGTACCAGTCCAATGTCCATGCTGGTTGCGATCGACTTGCTCATTCTGGCGCCATGCAACAAGCTGCGCATGGCGGTGTCTGTACAACCCAAAATGGCGGCTGGGGACGAGATGCCCACCTCCATGATGGAACGATCAATCCCCGCCCTGGCCAGCATCGTCATCATGGCTCCTGAGACCCCGTGCCCGGCGCAGTCGGCCACGCCTGCAAGACAGTGGCCACCTTCCGCGTGGAAGATGTAGTAGTCGCCACCAACGGTGTCCCGAGGCAGCCAGAGAATGAAGTAATCGTCGCCAAACGTTTCTTGAAGCTGCCGATCTGGAAGGATCGAACGCTGCAGGAGTCCCGCATAGTTGATGGAGGCCTCAATCTGGCGATTGGCTTCCAGCAATTGCTGATTGCTGGCTTCTCCAGCCATGAGTGCCTGCCGCATCTTGATCAGGACCATGTTAAAGGTATGTGCCAACTTTGATATCTCATCGTTGCTCCGGATCGTGAGCAGACTTGTCCTATCACCGCTCTCAATGTCACTGGCTTCTCGGACCAGTCGAGCGATCGGAAGAATAATCCGCCTGGCGATGATCTGGTAGGAAATGATCGCCAGAATAACCAGCAACAGCGTGAGAATCAGCGAGACATAAATCTCCGCCGAGTGCCTGCCAGGAACCAACAGCAGCTGGATGGCCGCGATCACCAGGTAAAGCAGCACGAGCCCATTGACAATTGCAATGAGAGTGAAAACCTGCTGAATGGATGCCACCGTTCTTATGGCAGGCAAACGCTGTCTGCGCCGCTTGATTTTGGTGTTGCCGGTGGGTTCGAAATCCCCAGCATCAGGCCCCATGTCAGGATTGTTCATCGCCTGTGGGTTCTTTGGGACCATTGGGGCCTGCAGGGAGTCGGCCAAACAGGAGAATGCTGCTGCGGACATTCTGGGCCGAAAGGTCCTGTTGCGCGGTCAACAACATGACGGTGCAGGCAGTTGGAATCCCTCATGGCTGCCGAACTCCTGCTGATGCTGGGCAAGGCCATGGCCCAGCTGGTCAACAGTCGGTCACAATGAGTCACCGTATTGCACCGCTTCATGCCTGCTCGTCTGCGCATCGCCATCGGCCTGCTGGCGATGCTGCCAGTCGCAGCGGTCGCCGACCGGTTCCATTGGGGGGATGGGGTCGTCTTCGTCACCTCGATCCTGTCGATCATCCCTCTGGCGATCCTGCTGAGCACCGCCACTGAGGAGTTGTCCCTTACCCTTGGACCCTCGATCGGGGCCCTGCTCAATGCCCTGTTCGGCAATGCCACCGAGCTGATCATTGCTCTGGCGGCCCTGCGGGCCGGCCTGGTGGACATCGTCAAGGCCAGCATCACCGGCACGGTCATGGCCAATCTGCTTCTGGCCCTGGGTCTGTCCATGCTGGTCGGGGGCATCGGGCGCAGTGAGCAGCGTTTCCAGCCGGTGGTGGCCCGGGTCAACGGCTCGGCCATGACCCTGGCGGTACTGGCGATTCTGATCCCGAGCCTGCGGGGGATGGTGGGCGGCGAGGCCGGGGGACTGGATGCGGGTGCCGCCGAGTCCTTTTCCCTCTTCGTCGCCTGGGTGCTGCTGGCCGTCTATGCCCTCACGCTGCTGTTCTCTCTGAAGACCCATCGCACCCTCTACGCCGTGGCTGAGGCTGACCTGGTCGTGGCTGGGGAGGACCTCGGCGACGGCGCTGAGCCCGCCCATCGGCCGCCCCTTCTCCCCTGGGTCGCGGTGCTGCTGGCGGCCACCGTTGGCCTTGCCTATGCCTCCGAGCTGTTCGTGGGCGTCGTCGAGACCGTCACCGAATCTCTGGGCCTCTCGGCCCTGTTCACCGGCGTGGTGCTGCTCCCCCTTCTGGGCGGTGCCGCGGAATACCTCACCGCCGTGAGCATGGCCCGCAAGGACAAGATGGACCTGGCCGTCTCGGTGGCCCTGGGATCCACCCTGCTGGTGGGATTGCTGGTGGTGCCGGTGCTGCTGCTGGTGGCCCCCCTGCTCGGTCATCCCCTCGACCTCAGCTTCAACATCTATGAGGTGGTGGCGGTGGCTACGGCCGTGTTGGTGAGCAACCTGGTCAGCCTCGACGGCCGCTCCGACTGGCTTGAGGGTGTGCTGCTGCTGGCGGCCTACGCCATCCTCGCGGCTGGTTTCTTCTTCCAGAGCAGCCCCCTGCCATGAGCACCAAACCTGACGATCGCTCCCTGGCCGCCGCCGCTGCTCCGCCCCTGGCCCTGAGGGCGGGTGGCCCCTGGACGCGCCTGCGGCATGGGGCCGGCCTGCAGCTGCTGCTCACCCTTCTGGTTCTGCTGGCGGCCCTGCTGCTGGGGCTGGCCTGGCTGGCCGTGCCAGCGTCCCTGCTGACGGTTGTGATGGCTCTGCGCCAATTGCTGCCTCCGCTCTGGCAGCTCCTGGTCCGCCACCTCGAAGACCCCCCCACCGTTCGAGTTGTGGCCACCGTGGCCCTCGTGCTGGCCCTGGTGTCGATTCCCCTGGCCCTCGGCTGGCTTGACCCGCTGCTGGCGATCTACCGCAACGGGGACTGGGAGGCGATCGGCGCCTTCGGCGAGGGGGTGATCGGGGCCGTCGGCTCGATCCTGGTGGCCCTGGTGGCCCTGATGATCGCCTGGCGCCAGGTGATGGTGGATCAGCGGCTCACCACCCAGCAGAACCGCATCACCCAGGCCCAGACGATCGACAGCTTCATCCACGGCATCTCGGAGCTGATCAGCGACGAGGAGGGCCTGCTGGAGGACTGGCCCCTGGAGCGAATGCTGGCGGAGGGGCGTCTGGCCGCCGTGCTGAGCAGCATCGATGGCGACGGCAAGGCGAGGATCCTGCGCTTCCTCTCCCACGCCAGGTTGCTCACCCCCCTGCGCCGCGACCAGCGGCTGGGGCGCGCCATCCTCGATGGCGAGGGCAGCTATGAGGAAGACCGGCCGAAGGGGGTTCCCGTGATCCGCCTGCAGAGCATGTTGCGGGGGGCCGATCTTGCCGGCACCGACCTGCGGGCCATCGACTTCAACGGTGCCGATCTCTCCGGTGCCGATCTCTCCGGCGCCGACCTGGCCGAGGCCAACCTGGCTGCGGTGAACCTCGTCGGGGCCAATCTCCAGGGCTCCTGCCTGCAGGCCACCCGGTTCTTTTACGGGGATGCCCTGGTGGCCACCCCGCACCAGGCCCAGATCGAGCCGGATCACACCGAGGGCGTTGGCACTGGTGCCCGGGTGGAGAACGTCAATCTCAGCGGGGTTCGTCAGCTGGATCCGGGCAACCGCGCCTACCTGGCGGCCTGGTCCGGAACCCGTTCCCGCCTCACCCTGCCTGGGGGTTGCAAAGGGCTGCCCAACCGGCTGTAGGGTCGGGCCGTCCATCCTGGAGGGGTGGTCGAGTGGTTGATGGCTCCGGTCTTGAAAACCGGCGAATCGCAAGATTCCGTGGGTTCGAATCCCACCCCCTCCGTCTTTCTTCCTGGCCCCGGCGGCTGCTCCCGTGGCTCACGGCCCCTCGGCCCGCTCCGCCTGCTGGCGAAGCTTTTGGAGCCGCTCCAGCAGCGATTCGTTGCTCATCCGGTTGTTGAGACGCTCCGCCAGCAGGGGGAAGGCCATCGGGCCGGGCCGGGGCAGCCGCCGCTGCAGCCATTCACTTTCACGCAGGCGCTGCAGGGTGCTGAGCAGGCGTCCGAGATCGAGCTGCTCCTGCAGCACTTCGCTGCGGGCCTGGGCCAGCAGCAGGTTGCCCGGCTCATGGCGCTCGAACACATCGAAGAGCAGGGCGGCGCTGATCTGGAGCTGGCCGCCGGAGCGGGCCTGGCCGGGATAGCCGTTCACCACCAGTCCACTCACCTGGGCGATGGAACGGAACCGACGCCGGCACAGCTCCGACAGGTTGATCGCCCGCTCCAGATCCTCCAGCAGCCCTTCAGGATCCAGCAGGGAGCCCCCATGCAGCTCAAGCAGCTCCTCGAAGGGGTAGTCCCGGGCCGCCAGCAGCTCGAAGCCGTAATCGTTCACCGACACCGTGAAGGTGCCGGGGTGGTGGCGGGCCAGCCGCCACGACCACAGGAAGCCCAAGCCCTCATGCACGAAGCGTCCTTCGAAGGGGTAGGCGTAGAGATGGCTCCCCTCCCGGGTGCGGCAGACCTCCACCAGACACTGCTGGCTGCGGGGCAGGGCGGAGAGCAGCACCTGGCGCTCCAGCAGTGGGCGCAGGGCCTGCAGCTCGGCGGTGTCCAGCCCAAAGCCCTTCTCGCCGTCGAGGGCGCGGGCGCAGCGGTCGACCTCCTGGCGCAGATGGGCGCTGAGCAGGTCGGAGAGGGCCATCTGGCCGCCCCCCCAGGCCGGCACCATGGCGCTGCGGCGCGTCGTGGCCTTGACCATCGCCGTCATCTCCCGCAGCCGCACGAACTCCAGCTGGCGCCCGGCGAAAAAGAAGACATCCCCCGGTTTGAGCCGGCCGATGAAGGCTTCCTCCACATGGCCCAGCACCGCCCCGCGCACGAAGCGCACGGTCACGGCGCGGTCGGCGCTGATCGTGCCGATGTTGAGCCGGTGCAGGCGGGCGATGGCCGGCTCCCGCACCACGAAGCGCCAGGCGCTGTCCGACCCTGCACCGGTCGGGTCCCGCTCCAGCTTGCGGTAACGGGGGTAGGCCCCCAGGCAGTCGCCCCCCTCCTCCAGGAAGCGCAGGCACCAGTCCCAGCGGCTGCGCTCCAGCTGGCGGTAGCTCCAGGTGCGGCGCACCGCCGCGAAGGTGGCCTCGGGCTCGAAGCCCGGCCCGCAGGCCAGGCTCACCAGGTGCTGGAGCAGCACATCGAGCGGCTCCTGGGGCGGGCGCCGGTGCTCCACCAGCCCCTCCCCCAGCCCCCGGCGCATCGCCGACACCTCCAGCAGCTCCAGGGCGTTGGTGGGCATGAACAGCACCTGGGCCGTGCCCCCGGGCTGGTGGGCCGAGCGGCCCGCCCGCTGCAGCAGCCGGGCCAGGTTCTTGGCGCTGCCGATCTGCACCACCCGTTCGACGGGCTGGAAATCCACCCCCAGATCCAGGGAGCTGGTGCACACCACCCAGCGGATCGCGGCGGCCTTCACCCCCGCCTCGATGGCCTCGCGCTCGGCCCGGTCGATGGCGCTGTGGTGCAGGGCCAGGGCCCCGTCCATCTCCGGGCAGGCGAAGCGCAGGCACTGGTGCCAGCGTTCGGCCTGGTTGCGGGTGTTGGTGAACAGCAGGGTGGAGACGGCAGGGTCCAGGGCCGCCACCAGCTCCTCGTACATGCGCAGGCCCAGGTGACCGGCCCAGGGGAAGCCGTCGATGGTGTCGGGCAGCAGGCTGCGGATCTGGGTGTCCCGCCGGATCCGTGCCGTGATGATCCGCGGCTCGACGCCGACGCCCACAGCGGCCCGGGCCGCCTCCCCCAGATTGCCGATGGTGGCGCTGATCGCCCAGGTGCGCAGGGCGGGCCGGCGGCCCCGCAGCCAGCTGAGGCAGAGCTCGGTCTGGGAACCGCGCTTGCTGCCCATCAGCTCGTGCCACTCGTCGATCACCACCGCCTCCAGATCGGCGAACAGGGCTTCGGCCCGGGGGCCGGCCAGCAGCAGGGACAGGGATTCGGGCGTGGTGATCAGGATCTGGGGCGGGGCCTTGAGCTGCTTGCCGCGCTCGTGGCTGCTGGTGTCGCCGTTGCGCAGCCCCACCCGCAGCGGCCAGCCCATGGCCTCGATCGGCTCCCGGATCGCCAGCAGCAGATCCCGGCTCAGGGCCCGCAGGGGCGTCAGCACCAGCAGCCGCAGGCCCCCCTCCGCTTCAGCGCCCCCCTTCTCGGTGAGCATCGCCGCGATCGGCCCCATCACGGCGGCGTAGGTCTTGCCGGAGCCGGTGGGCACCTGGATCAGGCCGCTGGCCCCCTCCAGGTAGGCACGCCAGCACTGCCGCTGGAAGGGCATCGGTCGCCAGCCGCGGCGAGAGAACCAGTCCTCGATGGGCCGCAGCGCTGCCGCGCAGGAACGGGTCAAGGGGGCCTGATCAGGTGGAGAGCACGGCCACCACCACGGCGGCGATGGCCAGGATCACGGCCCCGAGCACCACGCCGGCGGCGACATTGCCTTTGCGAATCTCGGCGCGATAGTCGATCGGGGAGAGGCGATCGAAGAGCAGCAGCCCGAGGTAGATGAGGATGATGCCCAGAAAGGTCCAGCCGACCATCAGCAGCATCTGGAGCAGTGGTTTGACCATCCCCTCGTGGCAGCGCCGCCCCCACCGTAGGGATGGGCTGGAGGTCAGTACCTGATGGCGCCGGCTTCCCAGGGCGGGCGACGCGATCAGGCCCTGCTGCTCTGGCCCCTGGCCAGCCTGATCCTGCCGCTGGTGCCCCTGCTGGTGTTGCTGCTGTCGGCCCTCGAGGGGCCGCGCCGGCTGGTGATGGTGGTGCCGGAGGGGCAGCGGGTGTTGAGCGCTCCCTTTGCGCTGCAGGACGGCTGGCTGGGCAGCCCCCGTCTGGCGCTGACGGCCGAAATTCCCCCCAACAGCTCGATCGAGCTGGACGTGGCTCTGCTCGATGCAACCGGCCGCAGCGTGCTGGACCTCACCAAGGACGGCTGGCGTGCCAGTGGCACCTGGGCGGAGGGGGGGGAGAGCGGTACCTGGCAGGAAGACGATGCGGGCCTGGCTCTGGCGATGCGGCCAGGGCAAAGCGGCCGCTTCCAGCTGGCCGTGCAGGTTCAGGATCTGCTCGATGAAGCGGGCCGTCCGCTGCCCCATCCGGTTGTCGTGCGTGGCAGCGTCCGCAACCACAGTGTTGAAGCCCCGCTGCTGTTGTTCACCGCCGTGCTGGCGCTGGCGGTGGTACAGGTGCTGCAACTGGCCTGTTATGGCGTCAGCCGGGGCCGCTGGGTCCAGCGCAGCCACGACGCCAGTGCCGCGATCCGCTGCGGAGCCGGTGGCCCGGGGCTGGTGCGGTTGGGCGTGGTGGCGCGTTGGGAGCTGCCCGATGACGATCCGCCGCTGGGCCATCCCCCGGGCCCGGCGGCCCTGGAGCTGCGCGTGAGCGATGCCCAGGGGCGCCCCCTCCTGCAGCATCAGGAGATGGTGGCCGTGGCACCCCGTTCGAATGATGGTGACCACTGGTTGTCCGTGCGCCACACCCTGCATCTGCGACCTCAGGCGCGAGGCAGCTACCGCTTTCGGGTGGCGCTGCCGGAGACGTTCCACCTTGATGGCGACGCCTGGGAGATCGAATGGCTGCAGCTCACCGTGGAGGACGGTCGGATGACCGCCTGGCCGGTGCCCGTTCTGCCCCTGGCCGGGGCGGTGGAGGGCCGCTGAGATGGCCGATGAACGTGGGCTGATTCTGCTGCTGGCCCTGGCGGTGGTCGCCGTCGGCACCGTCACGGCCGTGACCCGCCCCGGCCTCTGGCGCCTCGGCCAGGACGGCACCCCCGCCGCCGGCAGCGGTGTGCGCTACGGCGGCAGCTACCGGGCCGGACGCTGGGTGGCCGCCCCGACCCGCCGCCAGGACTGGTCCGGCTTCCAGGGGCGTGGTCCCGGCGCGGCCAAGTGACGTCTCGCCGCCTTGCGGGCCTCACACCCCTGCAGGTGCGGGTGCTGCTGGCGGCAGCGGCCATTTCCTCCACGGTCAGCCTGGTGCTGGAGCTGATGCTGGCCACCCAGGCCAGCTACCTGCTGGGCGACCACGCCCTGGCCACCGGCGTGGTGATCGGCACCTTCCTGGCCGCCATGGGCCTGGGCGCCTGGCTGAGCCAGTTCCTGGCCGCTGGCCCCGAGCCCGGCTTCGCCCTGCTGCAGTGGTTTCTGGCCGTGGAGCTGGCCCTGGCTCCCCTGTGCCTGCTGGCCCCGCTGGCCCTGTTCGCCCTCTTCCGGGTGGGCGGGCCGGTGTGGCTGGGCCTGGTGGTCTGCACCGTGCTGGTGGGGGTGCTCGGAGGCATGGAGGTGCCGCTGCTGACCCGGTTGCTGGAGTGTGGCCAGCAGCTCCGGGTGGCCCTGGCCCGGGTGCTGGCCCTCGATTATCTGGGGGCTCTGGTGGGGGCCCTGCTGTTCCCCCTGGTGCTGCTGCCCTGGCTGGGGCTGCTTCCCACCGCCGGCCTGCTGGCGCTGGTGCCGTTGGCCAGTTGCGTGGCCATCGCTGTCGTTTTCCCGGTGGGACGCCGCTGGCGCCGCTTGATCGCCGTGGCCTTTCCCGTGGTCGCCCTGGCCGGCTGGGGGCTGGTTCCCCTCGGGGATCGGATCGAGGACGGCCTCTACGACGATCCGGTGGTGAGCCGCCTGCAGAGCCGCCACCAGCGCATCGTGCTCACCCGCCGCCGCGACGACCTGCGCCTGTTCCTCGACGGGCAGCTGCAGTTCTCGAGCCTCGATGAATACCGCTACCACGAGGCCCTGGTGCATCCGGCGATGGCGCTGCAGGGCCGGCCGCAGCGGGTGCTGCTGCTGGGGGCGGGCGATGGCCTGGCCCTGCGGGAGGTGCTGCGCTGGCCCGCCGTGCGGCAGGTGGATGTGGTGGAACTCGATCCAGCCATGGTGCGCCTGGCGAGGGAGCAACCCTTCCTGCGGCGCCTCAACGGCGCCAGCCTGGAGGACCGGCGGGTGCGGCTCGTCATCGGCGATGCCTTCGAGCGGGTGAGGCAGCTGCGGGGCACCTATGACGTGATCATCGCCGATTTCCCCGACCCGGCTACACCGCCGCTGGCCCGCCTATACAGCGTCACCTTCTACGGGCGCCTGCTGCGGCGCCTGGCCCCCGACGGGATGCTGGTCACCCAGGCCTCGACGCCGTTCTTCAGCCCCAAGGTGCTGGCCTCGATCCAGGCCACCTTGACGGAGCTGAACCTGACCACCCGGCCCTACGGCGTGGACGTGCCCAGCTTCGGCCCATGGGGATTCGTGCTGGCCCACCGGGGCAGGAAGCCACCGGCACAGGCTCTGCTGCCCTTCCAGGGCCGCTGGATCGACCAGGGGCAGCTCGACCGGCTCTTTCCCCTGAGCCGGGATCTGACCCTGCCACCGGGGGAGAGGGTGCTGCCCAACCGCCTGCACCGGCCGGTGCTGGCCGACTATCAGCGCCAAGGGCGCTGGCGCGAGAACTGATCGGCGCCAGCCTCCATAAGCTGAACCAGCCGGCCGTGACGTTCCGCCCCTGCGCACCGATGGCTGTCTGGCTTCTTCTGCCCCTGCTCCTGCTGGCCGCCGTTGCCCTGCTGCTGGGGCGGCGGGCCCGCCTGCGGCGCCAGGCACCCAAGCTGCTGGGCCGCACCCTGTTCACCCTGACCACCGGCGACATCGTCCAGTACGATGGCCGTGACTGGGTGGTGGAGGACCGACTCCTCTACGACGACGCCGGCTTCCAGTGGCTGGAGTACCTGCTGCGCGACGGCGGTGATGGCCGCTGGCTCAGCGTCTGCGAGGACGACTGGCTGGAGGTGAGCTGGCTGGAGGACGCCCCGGCCTCGGAGCTGGAGGGTCTGACCGCCGGCTTCCCCGATCACCTGCGCTGTCGCGGCCAGTTGTATCACCTCAAGGAAACGGGCCGGGCCTCGGTGAGTGCCGCCGCCCGGGTGATGAACCGGCGCCTGACGGGTTGCCGCTACGGCGATTACGAGGGGGACGATGGCCTGGTGCTGTCCCTGGAGCGCTGGGAGGAGGGCGACGATCCCGCTCCGCCGGAGCTGAGCCTGGGCCGGCGCATCGACCCGGCCACGCCGCTGCTGCTGCCCGGGGATGGCCGCTCGGTCTATCGCTGAGCGGCTGTTCTCTGAGCCGGATTCTCCAGCAGGGCCAGGGCAGTGGTGAGGCTGTCGGCGGATTCGGCGGTGCGGTCGCGACGCCAGCGCAGGATGCGGGGGAAGCGCACGGCCAGGCCGCTGCGGTGGCGGGAGGAGCGCTGCACGCCCTCGAAGCCCAGGGTGAAGACCTGCAGCGGTTCGACGGCCCGCACCGGACCGAAGCGTTCGGTGGTGTGCCGGCGGATCCAGCGGTCCAGTTCGGTGATCTCGCCGTCGTCGAGCCCTGAATAGGCCTTGGCGAAGGTCACCAGGCGGCCCTCGCCGTCCCAGAGGCCGAAGGTGTAGTCGGTGTACAGGTTGGCGCGGCGACCACTGCCGGCCTGGGCGTAGAGCAGCACCGCATCGAGTTCCATCGGCTCCAGCTTGTGCTTCCACCACAGCCCGCGGCGCCGACCGACGCCATAGGCCGAATCGAGGGCCTTTAGCATCAGCCCCTCGGCGCCCACCGATCGGGCCTGCTGCCGCAGCGTTTCCAGCACCTGCCAGCCCGCCAGCGGCAGCACCGGGGACAGGCGCAGGAGCCCGGCGGCGGGGGTGGAGGCCGCCTGCGGCAGCCCCCGCAACAGGTCCTCCAGGGCGGCGCGGCGCTGGCTCAAGGGTTCGGGGCGCAGGTCCTGTCCTCCCTGCTCCAGCAGGTCGTAGGCCACAAAGGCGGCGGGGCACTCCCGCAACAGGGCGGCGCCGGGCTTCTGGCGACCCAGCCGCCGCTGCAGGGGGCCGAAGCCGGAGGGCTGGCTCGCCTCGGCCGGCCAGACGGTCAGCTCCCCATCCAGCACCGTGCCCGGCTCCAGCCGCTCGGCCATTCCTTCCAGCTCGGGGAAGCTGGCATTGATCAGCTCCTCGCCCCGGCTCCAGAGAAAGGTCTGGCCGCCGCGACGGATCAGCTGGGCCCGGATCCCATCCCACTTCCACTCCACCTGCCAGCCGGCGGGGTCGGTGGCGGCCAGGCGCTCCGCCTCCAAAGGGGAGGCCAGGCAGAAGGGATAGGGCCGGCTGATCGGGGCGGCTGCTCCGGCCTCCAGGGGTGCCAGCAGGGCCTCCATCGCCTCTGGGGAGGGCTCGAAACCGCCCATCAGCCGGTGGGCCAGCTCCGCCTCCTCCAGCCCTGACACCGCCGCCAGCGCCCGGGTGACCAGGCCCGCCGCCACCCCCACCCGGAAACCGCCGGTGAGCAGCTTGTTGAACAGGAAGGCCTGCCCCTCAGGCAGCCCCGCCCAGGTCGCCAGCAACGCTTCCGCCTGCGCCTCCCCCTCCAGAGCAGCCAGGGTCGGCAGCCGCGTGCCCATCCACTCGGCCAGGGGCAGCTCCAGGGGCGGGGCCGGCGGCAGGGCCAGCTGGGGGAGCAGCAGGACGATGGTCTCGGCCGAGTCGCCCACCTGGGCGTGGCAGGAGTCGAACAACCACTCCGGCAGGCCGGAACGCTCCAGAGCGATCTGCCGCAGCCGCCGTCCGGTGATCAGCCGCCGCCGCCGCTTACCCAGCAGCAGGGCCAGGGCCCAGGCGCCGTCGGCCGGATCGGCGGCCCTGAAGTAAGCCGCCAGCGCCTCGACGCGGGCCTTGGTGCCGCTGCTGCGATCGAGGGTCTCAAAGAGGGCACAGAAGGCGTGCACAAGGGGGAACGGGAGGACAGCTCAGGCCAGCCAGTCCTGGGGGATGTGGCTGAGGGCGCGAAATTCGGGATCCTTGTGAACCAGCACGGCCCCTTCCTGCAACGCGGCAGCGGCGATCCAGGCATCGGCAATGGAGAGGGCGTGGCAGGCCTTGATCGCGGCTGCCTGCTCCAGCAGCGGGTCGGTGGCCCGAACCCAATGGATGGGCAAGGCGTGGAGTTGGGCGTCGGCAAGGCGGGCACTGCGCTCCCCCTCGTCCTTCCAGATGCGGTAGAGCAGTTCCATGCGGCTCATGAAGCACACCAAACAATGGCCCCGGGCGCTGCCACCCAGCTGAAGCAGTTCGGCGACACGCCCGGCACCGGCTTCGTCATCGCGCAGGGCCAGCAGAGCGGAGGTATCGAGCAGCCAGCGCGAGGCCATCAATGCCCCTGGCGTTGATCCTGGCGGCGTTCAGCCAGCAGCCGCTCCGTGGAGCCTCCAGCACCCGAGCCCCGGAACGCCGCAATCGGATCCAGCTCGACAGGCACGACACGGATCGTGCCATCACCCTCCACGATCCACTCCAGACGGGTGGAGGGTCCGAGCCGGAAGCGTTCCCGGATCGGTGCGGGCACAACCGTCTGGCCCCGCGCCGTGATTGTGCTGCGCATGTCATGAATTACCAAGTGCCTCAAATGATAATTCAAACGGGACTCTCCTCGTCAGTCTTCTTCTGTCGTGGCCTCAGCAACTGGAGAGAGAGCGGCCGGGTTGGCTGCTGAAACTGCCCGGAGTACGCAGCCGTTGCCAACAGGAAGCCCCCCCCGGCAGAGCTCGCCGGCGCTTCCCCGACCGCTGAACCCTCAGGGGCTCAGCACGGTGGGTGCCACCTGCTCGCCGTGGCTGGGAGGCAGGCCGAACTGCTTGAGCAGGCTGATCGTCGATTTCTTCGGGTCGAAGCGTTGCATAGAACGATCGGCTGTTTCGTCGTAGGCCTCGCAGTCGGCTGTTGGGCTGGTGGGATCACTTTTTGGTGGGCATAGCAGGAGCATCGGCAAGCCATCGGCGGCGTTGGGAAGGCCCCAGACCAAATGGCGGCCGTTGAAGAGTCCGTCGGGTCCTCGTGTCAGCAGGGGCAGGATCACCCTCAGCTCCACTGCTGCATAGGCCTTGGGGATGCGCACCAGAACCGTGCGAGTCACAGAATCTCCAGGATCGATGAAGTCATCATCAAACAATCGTCCGATGGCCAGCAGCTGGCCCTGAGCGGTGATCACGCCTCGCTCGGTGTGCTGCAGCCCCACATCCCGCAACGCTTGATCGGATTCGCGCTGGAACTCGGCTTCGCTGCGCCCAGGGGACGCTGGGCGGGGTTCCCGTGTGATCCCATTCAGCGACCAGACATTGGCGAGGAGGTAGACGCGGCGGCTGCTTGTGTTGATGCCCTTCACATCGAAGGTCATCTCCAGGCCGTCCGGGGATGGGGGACGTCCAGGCACGGGGGTGAGGCTGGCCTCGAGGCTGAGGTGGGCCGGCTGCCAGGAGGGGACGAGGATGTCCTTCCAGACAAAGGTGTACACACCCCAGGCGGCGGCGATCAGGATGCCCCCGGATCGGATCCAATCGTGCAGGAATTGGGAGCGGGTCCAGGTGGGCAAACGCCACGCCATTCGGTCCGACCCGCTTCCGGGCATCCCCGCCTTCGGGGCCTCCTCACCCCGCATCACGTCCTGCTTGGGTTGATCCGGCATCAATTAGCGGGGCGAGCTTGAGGGGGCGAACTTGCGGGGGCAGGGCTTGTTGGGCAGGGTCTTGCACTGGCTGTTGATGACGCCCAGGAGGCTGCCGTGGGCCCGCTCCGGGGGCGGAAGCTGTTCGATGCGTTGCAGAAGGCTGGGATCGGGCACCGACCCTTTGACGAGGGCGGCCATTTCGTCGGCGGAGCAGGAGGAGGCCGTGGCCCCTAGACCGCTCAGCAGGGCATAGCCGCGCTGGCTGGCGGAACCGACGATCCCGGGGTTGCTGCCGCCGTAGGCACTGCGGGCGGCGGTGAGCAGGGGCGTGGAATCGCTTGAGGCCTGGCGGGTGGGGCTGGCTCCGACCAGCACCCCGCCGAGGCAGTTGGCCTGGAGAGTGGTGGCGGCGGTTCGTGTGGTGCCTGCGTCTCCGCCTGGAAGCAAGCGTTCCGCCAGGGCGGTGGCGATCCAGTAGGCCAGCACCGCCGACCGTGGCTGCTGTGATTGCGCCTTGAAGGCGTCGGCCAGCAGATCCTGATCGAGCAGCACCTCACCGCTGGCGGCGCAGTAGCCCGCCGTGGCCTGCGGACGCCGTGGGGGAGCCTGGGGGCTGCAGGCTCCCTGCACCGAGGCGCCGGGAGGAAGAAGGCGGATGGCCGGGAACGGCAGGGCAGCGGTGGTGGGGTCGGCCGCCCAAGCCTGGCGCAGCTGGGCGGTGGTGGCGCTCACGGCCGCCGCGAGATCCTGGCTGGCGGCTGGATTGGCCGCAGGAATGAGCAGAAGGGCCAACGCGGCCCAGCGCAGCGGACCCATGGCCTGCAAAGGGCGGATCGACAGACCGGCCATGGCGAAAAGGACGCTTCCGCCTCAGTATGCAGAGCCTGGGCAGGCCGGGCCTCGGCGAAGTGGCGAATCACCATCCCGGCAACGGCAGCCAGTCGCCGCTGAGCTGAAACGCTCCCCACACACGAATGTCGTTGTAGGTGGAGTTCTTGTGCGTCCGGAAAAACCCCTGGGTGTTCCTGAGGGCATCGGCGCGGCCTTCACCGGCCTTGAGGCGGTTGTAGTAGTGCTCCATGAAGGTGACCGTCAGGCCGTCGTCCACCTTCCAAAGGCTTAACAGGGTGGAGCGGGCGCCGGCCACCGCCAGTGAGCGCTGCAGGCCATAGACACCCTCGCCGCTGCGCACGCCGCCCAGGCCGGTTTCGCAGGCCGAGAGGGTCACCAGTTCGGTGCCCTCCAGGTCCATGGCGGTGACTTCCGCGGCGGTGAGGTAGCCGTCATCGGCGGGGTCGGCGTCGGGATGGTTGGCACCCGCAAACACCAGGCCGCTGCGCTGCAGAGGGTCTTCCCTCTGGGGGATGGCCACGCCTCCACCTGTGCTGGCGTAGCTGCGGGTGGCGCCGCTGGATTCCGGCAGGCGCTGCTGATCCGCCAGAAAGAAGCCGTGGGTAGCGATGTGCAGAATCCGTGGCGCCTTCTGGCGCAGCACCAGGGGGGCGGTGGCTTGCGGGCCGCTGATCACCGCGTTGAGCCGCAACAGTGGGGCGAGCTGGCGGGCCTCCAGCTCGGTGCCGGCAAGGGGCTGCCAAGGGGTGAGGCCGCGCACGCCGGCGGCGGTTGGCGGCACCGAAGAGGGCTTCCCAGAGGACGAGAGCCCCCTGGCGTTGAAATCCGGGTTGGCGATCAGCACCGCTGGCCCGCCGGCCCTGGCTGGTTGTTGCAGCCGCAGCAGATCCCGGCCGGTGGTGAGAAGCCGCAGTTGCACGCTGTCCCCCAGGGTGGGACCATCGGCCGCCGCCACGGGCAGGGCCGCCAACGGCAGGCGGTTCAGTTCCCCATCAGGCGAAACAAACAGCTCCCGGAGCCCCGCCAGCTCCTGCCGCAGTGGCGTGAGCACCATGCGGCTTACCTGGGCGAGGCGCTCGGGTGCCTCCCCCTGGCGCTCGGCGGTGGCGCTGGTCGCCAGGGCCACGGCCACTGCCGCATCGATCGGAGCGGCCTCACCCAAGGGGAATCCGCGGATCGTGCCATCGGGCCGCAGCAGCAGGGCCAGGTAGCGGGGAGACCCGAGCCGGTTCGTGCTGGCGTCGTAGGAGCGGTAGCGCTGGAACTCCACCAATGCCGATCCGGGCGGCAGCAGCCGCGCGATCTGCGACGGCTCCACGAGCCGCGGCTGGATCTGGGGCAGCTGGCGGTAGAGCTCCTGCTCCAGCTGCTCCTTGCTTGCCAGCAACTGGCTCTGTTGCTGGGGTGTGTGGGTGGTGTTGGCCAGCTGGGCTGTCACGGCGCTGAGCTGCTCGAACAGTGGCCGTTGAGGCCCGCTGCGGGCCAGCAGAGACTGGCTGCGCTGGATGTCCTGCAGCAGGCCCTGGCGGTTCAGCCGGGTGAACAGGGCCAGCGCAGCACCCGCCTCCCCCTGCTGCGTGAAGGAGAAGGGAATCTGCCAACGATCGCCGAACACCGCCACCAGCTCCAGCCGCCGGCCCTCCGGCAACAGCGGCAGCTGGCCCTGCAGGTAGGTCACCTCGCTGCTCACCGATTCCCGCAGCAACGGCAAGGCCGCGCCAGGGTTGTTGAGCTGGAGCTGCAGCGAGGCCAGGTTGGTGGCGCTTTGGGCAAGATCGCTCTGGAAGGCCGGGTTGCTCTTGGCCAGCTCGCGACGGATCTTCACCGCTTCTTCTGTGGGGGCCAATGCCTTCTGGCGGCGGCCCAGTTCGCTGTAGAGGACGCCCAGGTTGTTCAGGTAAGCGGCGAGATCGCCCTGGAAGGCCGGGTTGGTCTTGGCCAGCTCGCGAAGGACCATCACCGCTTCTTCTGTGGGCGCCAGTGCCTCCTGGCGGCGGCCAAGTTCGCTGTAGCGGTTGCCCAGGTTGTTCAAGGAAGCGGCGAGATCGCCCTGGTAGGCCGGGTTGGTCTTCGCGAGCTCACGACGGATCCTCACCGCTTCTTCTGTGGGCGGCAGTGCCTCCTGGCCGCGGCCCAGTTCCCTGTAGCTGACACCCAGGTTGCTGAGCGAAGAGGCCAGATCGCCCTGGAAGGCCGGGTTGGTCTTGGCCAGCTCGCGAAGGACCATCACCGCTTCTTCTGTGGGCGCCAGTGCCTCCTGGCGGCGGCCCAGTTCGCTGTAGCGGACGCCCAGGTTGCTCAGGGAAGAGGCCAGACCGCCCTGGAAAGCCGGGTTGGTCTTGGCCAGCTCGCGACGGATCTTCACCGCTTCTTCTGAGGGCGCCAGTGCCTCCTGGCGGCGGCCCAGTTCGCTGTAGCTGACACCCAGGTTGCTCAGGGAAGCGGCTAGATCGCCCTGGAAGGTCGGGTTGGTCTTGGCCAGCTCGCGAAGGACCTTCACCGCTTCTTCTGTGGGCGCCAGTGCCTCCTGGCGGCGGCCCAGTTCGCTGTAGCTGACGCCCAGGTTGCGCAGGGAGGCGGACAGATCGCCCTGGAAGGCCGGGTTGGTCTTGGCCAGCTCGCGAAGGATCTTCACCGCTTCTTCTGTGGGAGCCTGTGCCTCCTGGCGGCGGCCCAGTTCGCTGTAGCTGACGCCCAGGTTGCGCAGGGAAGCGGCCAGATCGTCCTGGAAGGACGGGTTGGTCTTCGCGAGCTCGCGATGGATCCTCACCGCTTCTTCTGTGGGCGCCAGTGCCTCCTGGCGGCGGCCCAGTTCGCTGTAGCTGACGCCCAGGTTGCTCAGGGAAGCGGCCAGATCGCCCTGGAAAGCCGGGTTGGTCTTCGCGAGCTCACGACCGATCTTCACCGCTTCTTCTCTGGGCGCCAGCGCCTCCTGACGGCGGCCCAGTTCGCTGTAGCGGATGCCCAGGCTGTTCAGGGCAGTGGCCAGATCGCCCTGGAAGGCCGGGTTGGTCTTGGCCAGCTCGCGAAGGACCTTCACCGCTTCTTCTGTGGGCGCCAGCGCCTCCTGGCGGCGGCCCAGTTCCCTGTAGCGAAGGCCCAGGTTGCGCAGGGAAGCGGCCAGGTCGCCCTGGAAGGCCGGGTTGGTCTTGGCCAGCTCGCGAAGGATCTTCACCGCCTCTTCTGTGGGCGGCAGTGCCTCCTGGCGGCGGCCCAGTTCGCTGTAGAGGATGCCCAGGCTGTTCAGGGGAAGGTCGAGGAAACCCCGGGCCTCGGGTTGGCTTGGCTCCAACAGGCGCAGGATCCGCACCGCTTCCTGGGTCGGTGGCAGTGCTTCCTGAGCCTGCCCAGCCTTGCCGAGATAAAGTCCCAGGTTGCTCAACGCCCTGGCCCTGAACAGATCCAGCACGGGTCGGTTCGCTTGCAGCCAGGCCACCACCTGCCGCTGCAGCCGCAACGCCTCCCCCGTATTCCCCGTGCCGTCGGCCACCTTGGCCGCGTCAAACCAGCCCTGCACCTCGGCTGGGATCTTCGTATCTGCTGAGGCCGAGGCCTGAGCCAACAGGGCTCTGCCCCCTGCAGCAGCTGATCCTGGCGCCAGTTCCAGGGCCCCCACCGGCAGGGCCGCCAACATGATCGGCCCGCTCAGCAGACCTGCCGTCAGGCCTTTGATCGAGGGAAACGGGGGCATCGGTGAACGGGCGGAGGATGCTAAAGCCGCCGCCAGCCCTGCGGAATGATCGTCTCAGACTTTTGAGCAGCTCCCCGGCATCGGACGGGCCTTAACCCCGTGCCAGCAGATAGGCGGTCTTGCCAGCGACATTTTGGGGCTCCAGCTCCTCGACGGCTCCCATGGTTGCGGATGGCCGCAGCATTGCGAAGCCCCTTGTCAGGTCCCATTCCCCCCCTCCTCTTCCCGCTCCGCCGCGAAGTCGCCGCTGAGCGGCTCGGCGCTGATCCCCTGCTCCTCGCGCAGGAAGCGGGCCAGGCCGTCGCTGTTGCCGTGGGTGACGTAGACCTGCTGGGCCCCGGAGTCCCTCACGGTGCACAGCAGGCCGTCCCAGTCAGCGTGGTCGCTGAGGGCGAAGCCCCGCTCGAAGCCCCGCCGCCGCCTCGCGCCCCGCACCGCCATCCAACCGCTGACGAAGGCGGTCTGGGGGCTGGGAAACCGCTTCATCCAGGGGGAGCGATGGGCCGAGGGGGGGGCGATCACCAGGCGCCCCGCCAGCGATTCGCAGCGGGGGAGTTCGCCCAGCGGCCGGGTCGGGGGCAGCACCACCCCAGCGCTCCGGTAGGGCGCCATCAGGGCCTGCACCGCCCCGTGCAGCAGCACCTCCTCCTCCACCCCCAACGCCGCCAGTTCCGCCAGCAGCCGCTGGGCCTTGCCGAAGGCATAGGCGAACAGCAGCGAAGGTCGCTGGGGAGCCTCACGCCACCAGGCCAGGATCTCGGCCGCCACCTGGCGGCCGGGTCGCCAGCGGTAGATCGGCAGCCCGAAGGTGGCTTCGGTGATGAGCACATCGGCCGTCACCGGCTCAAACAGGGCGCAGCTGGGGTCGGCATCCCGCTTGTAGTCGCCACTGATCAGCCAGGTCTCGCCGCCGGCCGTGATCCGGATCTGGGCCGAGCCCAGCACGTGTCCGGCTGAATGGAACGACACCATGGCCCCGCCGAGGCGTCGCTCCTGGCCGTAGTCCACCGCCGCCAGCTCGATGCCGCTCCCCAGCCGCTGCCGCAGCACCCCCTCCCCCGGCACCGCCGCCCAGTAGGCGCCACAGCCGGGCCGGGCATGGTCGGCGTGGCCATGGGTGATCAGGGCCCGGGGCACCGGCCGCCAGGGGTCGATCCAGGCGTCCGCGGCCGGGCAGTAGAGCCCCTCGGGGGTGAGCTGGATCAGGCCGTCGCCCGGCAGGGCCATGGTGTGCGCAGGCCGCCGTGGCCCTGCCGATGGTGGGAAGAGGCATCCTGCCGACCCCGACCCGTTGACGGCGAAGGCGCT
Organism: Synechococcus sp. UW140; assembly: GCA_943372935.1. Taxonomy (GTDB): domain Bacteria; phylum Cyanobacteriota; class Cyanobacteriia; order PCC-6307; family Cyanobiaceae; genus Cyanobium. The sequence goes on along the minus strand of CALSAP010000001.1, from coordinate 216,276 downwards.
GCCCCCTAGCCATGGTGCAGTGATTGTCTGCGGCTCCATGGCACTCGACACCCATCGCGAGGAACTGGAGGCCACCGCCATGGCCCTGGCCAGGCCGGGCACCGGTCTGCTGGCGGCCGATGAATCCACCGGCACGATCGGCAAGCGCTTCGAGGCCATCGGCCTGACCAACAGCGAGGACAACCGCCGCGCCTACCGGACCCTGCTGGCCACCGCCCCCGGCCTCGGCGAAACTATCAGCGGGGTGATCCTCTACGAGGAAACCCTGTTTCAGCAGGCCGCCGACCGGCCGGGCCAGCCGGCCGCCTCGATCCTCGAGCTGTTCCTGGCCCTGGGCCTGGTGGTGGGGATCAAGCTGGACCTGGGTGTCGAGCCCCTGGCGGGCGGCCTGCCCGGGGAGACCTGGTGCACCGGACTGCGGGGGCTGCGGGAACGGGCAGCCCAGGCCTACGCCCGTGGCGCCCGCTTCGCCAAATGGCGGGCGGTGCTGCGCATCAGTGCCGACGGCTGTCCCTCGGAGCTCTGCGTGCGCGAGAACGCCTGGGGGTTGGCCCGCTACGCCCGCACGGCCCAGGAGGAGGGGTTGGTGCCGATCGTGGAGCCGGAGATCCTGATGGACGGTGACCACGACATCCTCACCACCGCGGCGGTGCAGGAGTGGGTGCTGCGCAGCGTCTACGAGGCCCTGGGCCAGAACGGGGTGTTTCTGGAGGGCACCCTGCTCAAGCCTTCGATGACCCTGCCCGGCGCCGACAGCTCCGAGCGTCCCAATCCCGAGCAGGTGGCGGCTTTCACCGTGCGCACCCTGCGGCGCAGTGTTCCCCCCGCCGTGCCGGCGATCCTGTTCCTCTCGGGCGGCCTGGGAGAAGAGGACGCCAGCGTGTTCCTTTCGGCGATTCACCATGCGGCCCCCGACGCTCCCTGGCACCTGGGTTTCTCCTACGGCCGCGCCCTGCAGCACTCCTGCCTCAGCCACTGGAAAGGCCAGGATGTGGTGGCCGGCCAGGCGGCCCTGCTGGCCCGGGCCAGGGCCAACGGCGCGGCGGCGCACGGGGCCTACGTGCCTGGCTCGGAACCCTCCGATGACGCCGCCTCCCTGTTTGTGGCCAACTACACCTACTGAGCTTGGACGGCCGCCTCAGGCACTCATCGCCAGCATGCGCTCGATCGGCACCAGGGCCCGCTGGCGGATCTGCTCATCAAGTTCGAGGGCCGGCGCCATGGTGTGCAGGCACTGCCAAAGCTTCTCCAGCGTGTTCAGGCGCATGTAAGGGCAGGCGTTGCAGCTGCAGCCGTCGGCTCCCGGGACTTCATAGAGGGTCTTGCCAGGAGAACGGCGTCGCATCTGATGCAGGATCCCCGGCTCGGTGAGCACGATGAAGGAGGGGGCGGCACTGGTTTCGGTGCGCTGCAGGAGCTTGCTGGTGGAGCCGATGAAGTCGGCCAGATCCAGCAGATGCTGCTGACACTCCGGGTGGGCGATCACCTCGGCTTCGGGGTGTTCGAGGCGGAGCTGCAGCAGGGCCTGCTCGCTGAAGGTCTCGTGGACGATGCAGCTTCCCGGCCAGAGGGTCAGGTCCCGGCCGCTCTCGCGGGCGACCCAACGGCCCAGGTTCTGGTCGGGGGCGAACAGGATCGGCCGGTCGGCCGGCAACTGCTGCACCAGGTGCACGGCGTTGCTGCTGGTGCAGATCAGGTCGCTCTGGGCCTTCACCGCCGCTGAACAGTTGATGTAGCTCACCACGATGTGGTCCGGGTGACGGCGGCGGAAGTCGGCGAAGGCCTCGGCCGGACAGGCATCGGCCAGGCTGCAACCGGCCTCAAGGTCGGGCAGCAGTACGGTCTTGCCCGGGTTGAGGATCTTGGCGGTCTCGGCCATGAAGTGAACGCCGCAGAAGACGATCACATCGGCTTCGGTGCTGGCCGCTCTGCGGGAGAGCTCGAGAGAATCACCGATGAAATCGGCACAGTCCTGGATGGTGTCGTCCTGGTAGTAGTGGGCCAGGATGATGGCGTTGCGCTCCTTTTTCAGCGCCTCGATGGCGGCAGCCAGCTCGTGGCGAGGAGGAAACGGCCCAGTCCCGGCGGCGGACCCATCAGCAACATCGCCCTGTTGGCGGTCATGGTGGAGCGGTGCCTGGGTCAGCGTCTGCGTGAAGACCAACCGATGCCCCTTCTCATGCACGATGATCCCACTCTAGGAAGCGGTTGGTATTGGCTGAGCTGAACATCGCCATCGCCGGGGATCTGCACGACCAGTGGGACCGCAGTGACCACGACGTGCTGGATCGGATCCGTCCGGATGCCCTGCTGCTGGTGGGTGATTTCAGCGACGGCAAAAGTCGCATCCCCGAACTGCTCGCCACCCTCGAGCTACCGGTGGCCTGCGTGCTCGGCAACCACGATGCGGGCAAGGACGGCAGCGGTCGCACCCTGCGGCACCAGCTGGAGCTTCTGGGTGATCTCCATTGCGGCTGGGGCCTCAGGGAGCTGCGTCCCCCGGGCCTGGCCGTGGTCGGGGCCCGTCCCGGGACCGCCGGTGGCGGCTACCACCTCTCGAAGGCTGTCAGGGCCGTCTATGGGCCGGTGGGCCTGCAGGAGTCCGCCGAACGCATCAGCCGGGCAGCCCTGTCGGCCGATCCCCAGCTGCCGCTGGTGCTGCTGGCCCATTCCGGCCCCAGTGGCCTGGGCACCCAGGTGGACGATCTCTGCGCCCGCGACTGGAAGGCCCCTGCCTGCGACTGGGGCGATCAGGATCTGGCCCTGGCGGTGGACCAGATTCGCCGCCGCCGACCCCTGCCGCTGGTGATCTTCGGCCACATGCATCACGCCCTGTGCCACCACCAGGGGGAGAGGCTCAGCTTCCACCGCGACGCCCAGGGCACCGCTTTCCTCAACACCGCCTCCGTGCCCCGTCATGGGGTGGATCAGCAGGGGCGGGCCCTGCGCCACTTCAGTTGGGTCGTGTTTGACGACAACGGTGACCTGCGCCATATCAGCCACCGCTGGTATGGCATCGATGGCGCCCTCCACTACGAGCAGACCCTGTGGACGGCCTCCCTGCCAGCGGCAGGCGTGCTGAGTCCTTGCTGATTCACGCCTGCATCAGCAGCCATGGCTTCGGCCACGGTTCCCGGACGGCATCGGTGCTCTGTGAACTGGCTGCCCTGAAGCCCGACTGGCGTCTGGTGCTCTCCACCGCACTGCCCGAAGCGTTCCTGCAGCTTTCCATGGGCGATGTGCCCTTCGAGCACCGCCTCTGTCGCTGGGACGTGGGGGTGATCCAGGCGGATGCCCTCGGGGCTGACGCCGCCGCCACCCTGGCGGCGCTCCATGACCTGCAGCTGGATCTGCCCGAGCTGGTCGAGCGCGAGGCCCGTTGGCTGGAGGCCCAGCACCAGCCGATCCTGGTGCTCGGGGATGTGCCCCCGGCGGCGGCCCGGCTCGCGAAACGCCTGAAGGTGCCCCTGGTGTGGCTGGCCAGCTTCGGCTGGGACTCGATCCACGCCCCCATGGGCCCCCCCTTCCAGCCCTTCGTTGAACACCATCGGCAGCTGTACGCCCAGGGGGATCTGCTGCTCCGCTGCCCCCTCTCCCTGCCGATGGACTGGGATCTGCCGGAGGTGCGGCTGGGCCTGACGAGCTCCAGGCCCCGGCTTGATCTGCAGAGGCTGGCCTGGGAGCTGCACCTGCCGCCTGATCGGGAGCGGGTGGTGCTGTTGAGCTTCGGGGGCCTCGGCATGGCCATCGACCCGACCTTGCTGGCCCGCTGGCCCGAGCACGTGTTCATCGGGCCGGAGCCGCTGCTGGCCACGGTGCCCAATGGCCGTTGTCTGCCGGCGGGTGTGCGCCCCCTGGACCTGATGCCCCTCACGGGTCGTCTGATCACCAAGCCCGGCTACAGCAGCTTCTGTGAGGCCTTCAGCCAGGGGGTGGGGATTCACCTGGTGCACCGTATGGGCTTCGCTGAAGCGCCCGTGCTGGAGGAGGACCTGCGCAACCACGGCTGGCATCGGCTGCTGAGCCAGGAGGCCTTCCTCAGGGGCGACTGGCAGCTGGACCAGCCGCTGGAGCCCCCCCGACACGGTCCCCTGGCGCTGGATGGGGCGCCGACCGCCGCGCGGACGATCGTTTCACTGCTGGATGGCCGATCAGCACTGCCTATGGGGTCTGGCTTCAGGATTTGATCATCTGTTCATCGAAGTCGAAAAACTTCAATGCCTGTCTGTAACTCGAATGCAAAACGTCATTCTTGATACCAGTGGACAGTTGTTCGACCGTCACTTACACCGAATCGTTTCGGCGCATTCATCGGCAAATTACCGCCAAGTCCTGGTGCAAGGAGTCACTATTCCTCGCCACGGGATCACTGGTTCTTCCTGATGTCGTTCACCTGAAGACCTGGTCATACCAAGCACATCACGTCGGATTTATTCCGTTATCCATCTAACGGATTCTTCCCCCACTTGTCCTTCACGACCGTTTCTCTTGCCGAACCTTCAGCGCCGTCACCTGGTCCTCGCCGTCGCCGGCCTCAGCCTTGGCCTGGCCGGGCCCGCCAGTGCCGCCGACACCTCCAGAGCCTGGCAACTGGGTGCTGAGGCCCGTGTGGCCCCCGCAAGGGTCGCGATGATGACGCCACTGCCGGCCGCGCCCCGGGTCTTCGCCATCACCCCCGAGCGCCGGGCCCTGCTCAATACGATCCGCTACGCCGAAGGCACCTGGGCCAACGGCCAGGAGGTTGGTTACCGCATTCTCTTCGGCGGCAGCCTCTTCGATTCCCTCGACCGCCATCCCAACCGGGTGATGCGCACCGCCCGATACGCCAGTGCGGCAGCAGGTGCCTACCAGTTCATGCCCTTCACCTGGGACATGGTCACCCGCGCCATGGGCATCCCTGATTTCGGCCCCGAGTCCCAGGACCAGGCCGCCCTGTTTCTGGTGCAGCGCCGGGGCGCCCTGCACCTGGCCGACCGTGGTGAGCTGAGCCCCGACCTCGCGGCCCGTCTAGCCCCTGAGTGGGCCTCCTTCCCCACCCTGGCCGGTCGCAGCTTCTATGGGCAACCCGTCAAGCGCCTCAACGACCTGCGTCGTTTCTATGAGCAGAACCTGGCACAGCTGCGCAACGAAGCGGCCGCTGTCTGGGAAGACGTCGCCATTCGTCAGGTGCCTCCGGCCTGTAACGATGCCAGCCTCTCCTGCCAGCTGGAGCGGGTGGGCGGGCCTTCCACCGCACGCTGAGCAGGATTCTCGAACCAGTCCGGGGCGTTCGTTCAGCCTTCGCCCTTGCCCTGCAGGCGTACACCGCCCAAGGTCTTCTGGGCGATCAGGTAGGCCACCACTGAAGCTCCAAGGAACCCCAGCACGTTGCGCAGCAACGGCAGTACATCGTTGGTGCGGGTGATGATCGGCCCCATGCCCAGGGCCACGAACAGGATCACCCAGAGGGGAGAGAGCAGCAACACCCAGGTCCATTCGACCCAGCGCCCCTCTTGACGCGGGAAGGCGGCGAACCCCACGATCAGGCCCCCGAGGATCGACGTGCAGAGCGTGAGAATCCACTGTTCCTGGGGTAAGCCCGGCACCACCTGGCAACCACCAATGGCCAGGCACCCCTTCACGGCATGGATGGCCGACAGGATCGAGCCGTCCTCGCCGTGGTCACGGACGTAGAACTGATTGCCGTAACGGGTCTGGAGTTCCACCCAGAAGGTGCGAGGCATCAGCGCGAACAGGGCTTCGCCCACGTTGAAGTTCAGCAAGTTGCCGCCCCTGGGATCGGCAACCAGCAGCAGGCTGCGCTCGTCCAGGTCCCAGAAGCCCTTGACCGCCAGGCCGGGGGTGCGCTCGTACTGGGTCAGCACCCTGAGCTTCCAGCCGCTGGAGGCTTCGAAGCTCTCCAGTTCGGCCTCCAGTTCGCCACGTTCACCGTCGGTGAGGGCCTTGGCCAGGTCGATCACCGGGGTTGGGTGATCGGGCAACAGCTGGGGGTTGTCAGCGGCGTAGGCGGCAGCTCCCAGACCCGGCAGCAGCCAGGTCACCAGCACCAGGGTGAGGGTGGCCAGGCCGGCCCCCAGCCGCCGTCCGAGTCCTCCACGCCAGCCGCCTCCCCGGTGATCCCGTTGGGTTCCCGCCGCTGCCGGTGCGCCTGTCGCCATCGCTCGTGCTCCCATCGGTCAGCATTCTCACTGAGTCACCCTGACGCCGTGTGCAGACACCCCATCGAAGCCCCACGCCGGTTCCCGAATGGCTCGGCCAGCGGCTGCGGGCGGCGGGCGGTTCGGTGCCGTTCCACGCCTACATGGACTGGGTCCTGCATGATCCGGAGGTCGGCGCCTATGGCAGCGGCCGCCTGACCATCGGCCCCCGTGGGGACTTCGCCACCGCCCCCTCGCTAGGGGCTGACTTCGCCCAGCTGCTCGCCCCCCAGGTGGCCCAGTGGCTGGCCCTGCTGCCGGCGGAGGCCCCCTTGGCCCTGGTGGAGACCGGACCGGGTGAGGGACACCTGGCCCAGCAATTGGCCGAGGCGCTCCACGCCGGCTGGCCCGAACTGGCCGGGCGTACCGAACTTGTCCTGGTGGAGCCGAATGCCGGCATGGCCCAGCGGCAGCGCCAGCGGCTCCGTTCCTGTCCGCTGGCGGTGCGCTGGATCGATTTCGATGCCTTGGCCAGCGCTCCCCTGCGGGGTGTGGTGCTGGCCCATGAAGTGCTCGATGCCCTCGCCATCGAGCGGATCGAGCGCCAGGACGATCACTGGTGCCGCCAGCGGGTCGTTCTGCGGGGGGAGTGCCTGAGCCTGGAGGCCGCCGAGCCCCTGGACGGGCCTGTGCTGGAGCAGTTGGAATCCCTGGGCCTTCTGCCCCTTGATGGAAGCCGCCCCCCGGGCTGGAGCACGGAGCTCCACCCCGGACTGGAGCCCTGGCTGGCAGCCTGCGGTAAAGCGCTCAGCGAGGGATGGTTGCTGGTGATCGATTACGCCCACGAGGCCCGCCGCTACTACGCTCCCCAGCGCTCCAGCGGCACCCTGATGGCCTACCGGCGCCAGCAGGCCAGCGATAACCCCTTGCTGGAGCCTGGTCAATGGGACCTGACGGCCCATCTCTGCCTCGAAAGCCTGGAGACGGCGGCCCTGGCCGCAGGCTGGCGGCCACTCGGCGGTTGCCGCCAGGGGGAGGCCCTGCTGGCGCTGGGCTTGGCCAGCCGTCTGCATGCGCTTCAGCAGGAGCCGGGGTCTCGGCTGGCGGAGCTGTTGCAACGGCGGGAGTGCCTGTTGCGGCTGGTGGATCCCGCCGGGCTCGGTGACTTCCGCTGGTTGGCCTTTCACCGGTGTTCACCGGTGTCGGGTCAGGCTCCGAGGCCTGAGCCAGCGCCCCTGTATCTGAGCCAGCCGCCCGTGTGATCGGGGGCCTTGCCCTTTCAATCCCCTCATCGAGGTCCGAGCCACTGCGACAGGGCCATGCAGGCGCCTCAGAACCACTCCGACTGGGCGTCCTCTTTGGGGTTCACTTCGGCGTGGGGGGTGGTGCGGCGGAACTCCATGGTGATGCTGCGCTTCTGCTGGCCGTCGGCGGCCAGGGCCTCGATCGGATAGAGCTGCTGACCATCCCGGAAGGGCACCTGGAGCCGGAAGGTGCCATCAGACGACAGGGGAATCTCCTCGCCGCCGATGGTCAGTCGGGCGGAGGGATCGGTGGCGCCGTACACAATCAGTTCGGCATCGGCCACCAGCCAGAAGGAGCGCTGGCGAGCGGCGACACCGCCGATGCCGGAGCCGCTGCGGCCGGAGGCCCAGGGGCCCGCACCGGAAGCCGAGAAGTCGCTGCCGCCATAAAGACCGGAAGCGGAATCGATCTCATGAAACGCCTCCGACCCCCTTCCGAGGGGGCGCCAGGGGCTGGTGGCGCTCTGGTAAAGCCGCTCGTGCAGGTCGTTGATGATCTCCCTGGTCGGCGCAGGAGCGGACGTGCCGTCAACCGGCGGAGGCATGGAGAAGGCCACGAAGGGGTCGGGCACGCTGATGGCCGGGCTGTCCAGAACGGGGACGTGGGCCGTGGCGGAAAACGCCAGGGAAATCCAGCCGCCGCTGCCTCCTTTACGGAAGCCGAGCTCCACCCTGTAGTCGCGACCAGACAGGGGCACTGGCAGGTACCACTCGGTGGCCTGGCTTTCGACCACCACTTCCTGGAGGGTGTGGGGATGGGTGGAGCCGCCGTCGAGTCCGGTCACGTCGGCGACACGCAGGCAAAGCTGGGTGGCGCCATCGGCCTGGGCCCGGCTCCTGTCGGTCGGGTTGATCGACCAGCGCACCTGGGACCACTGGGGATCACGGGGCAGGAAGGCAACCCAGGACGCCTCTCCGCCACCCCCGCTCGGGGCCGCAACCGCAGCGTTGGCGGCGGCCGGTGAAGATGCCGCAGACGAGGGGGCCTCGGCTGGCGATGACTCCGCCCCGGGCGTCACCTGGCTGGCCCCGAGCCCGATGGTCCTGGCCAGGGCGCCGAGTCGTCGCAGGGGCTGGCTCAGAAAGTTTTTGAACCGGCTGGGACGACTTCTCATGGGCCGTGAGGAATAAAAACCTTCCGGTGATGGTCTCCGATCCAGGGGGCCCGCGCCTTTCCTGTCAGCGAAAGACCACGTTCGAGGCGGCGCCCGTGAGGGCGGCTCTGATCGTGGCGGGATCGACGTCGTCGCGGATCGTGACCGATCCCACCCCGGTGGGCAGCACGAAGCGCACCTTCCCCTGGCGCACTTTCTTATCCGCCTGCAGGGAGGTCAGCACCGCTTCTGGATCGAGGGTCGGCCAGCCCATCGGCAGCCCAGCGGCCGCCACCAGCCGGCGCTGCCTGTCCTGATCCGCCTGGCTCCACAGACCCATCGCCACGGCGATGTCACCGGCGGCGACCATGCCCAGGCCCACCGCTTCACCGTGCAGCCAGGTGCCATAGCCGCTGAGGTTTTCCACCGCATGGCCGAGGGTGTGGCCGTAGTTGAGGATCGCCCGCAGGCCCCCTTCCCGTTCGTCGGCGGCCACCACCCGGGCCTTGGCGGCGGCGGAGCGCTCGAGCAGGCGTTGCAGCCGCTCGGGCCCGATGGCTTCGCGGCTGGCCAGGGCGCCCTGGGGATCCCGCTCGGCAGCCTGTTCCAGGTCGACGAAGAGCTGCTCATCGCCGATGACGGCGTACTTGATCACCTCCGCCATGCCGGCGCGGAACTCCCGCTCCGGCAGGGTGACCAGCACCTGCGGGTCGATCAGCACCAGCTTCGGTTGGTGGAAGGCGCCGATCAGGTTCTTCCCCCCCGGGTGGTTCACCCCCGTCTTGCCGCCGATGGCGGCATCCACCATCGCCAGCAGGGTGGTGGGCACCTGCACCACGGCGATGCCCCGCAGCCAGGTGGCGGCGGCAAATCCAGCCATGTCTCCCACCACACCGCCCCCCAGGGCGACGATCAGGGAGCTCCGCTCCAGGCGGTGGGCGAAGGCGGCGTCATGGATCGCCGCCACCGTGGCGGGGGTCTTGCGTTCTTCGCCGGCCTCCAGCACCAGGGTCCGCACCAGGAACCCGCTGGACTCAAGGCCCGTCAGCGCTTCGGCACCATGGAACCCCTGCACCTCCGGGTTGGTCACCACCAGCACCCGGGTGCCGCTCTGGAAGCCACGCTCGATCAGAAAGGCACCCAGGCGGCCGAGCAGCCCCTCACCGATCTGGATCGGATAGGGATCGGCGCTCAGGGACACCGTGATGGTGCGGTGGTCCTGCGGCACGGACGGGGTTTCAAGGGTGGGCTGAGGCTAGGCCGGTGCGGTCTGGCTCCCGACCACCGCCAGCACCGCCTCGCCATAGCTGGCGAGCTTGGCCCTGCCAACACCGGTGATGCCGGCCAGGTCCTCAAGGGCGGTGGGCCGGCGTTCGGCGATGGCGATCAGGGTGCGGTCATGGAAGACCACATAGGGCGGAAGACCCTGCTGGCGGGCCTGCTCCAGCCGCCAGGCCTTCAGAGCCGCCAGCAGTCCCGGATCGGCGTTGTCCACAGCGGCAGGCGGCGCGCCCCCTGCCCCAGACCCGGCAGCCGCACCGCGACGCTCCTTCGCCGCCGGCGGCAGTCGGATCTCCAGGCGGGACTCGCCACGCAGCAGGGGCCGCACCAGCGCGTCGTCTCCGAACTGCAGGCCCCCATGGCCATCGGCGGCGGCCACCAGGTAGCCCCTGGCGGTGAGCTGGCGGAACAGGCTGCGCCACTGGCCCCGATCCAGTTCCTTGCCGATTCCATGCACCCCCAGCTGGTTGTGGCCGAGGCTGCGGATCCGGGCTGTCTCGCCGCCCAGCAGCACGTCCACCAGGTGTGCGGCGCCGAAACGTCCTCCGGTGCGATAGACGGCGGAAAGGGCCTTGCGGGCCGGCTCGGTCACGTCCGCCCCCTGGTTCGGCTCCAGGCAGACGTCACAGTTGCCACAGTCGCTGCTGTCCGCTTCGCCCAGGTAGCTCAGCAGGATGCGCCGGCGGCAGCTGGAGGCTTCGGCAAAGCCGATCAGGGCGTCGAGGCGGCCGTGCTCGATCCGCTTCTGGCCCGGATCGGCATCGGACTCGTCGATGAAGCGACGCAGCGGCGGCACGTCACTGGAGCCGTGCAGCATCCAGGCGACGGCAGGAAGGCCATCCCGGCCCGCCCGGCCCGTCTCCTGGTAGTAGGCCTCCAGGCTCTTGGGCAGGTCCACATGGGCCACGAAGCGCACATCCGGCTTGTCGATGCCCATGCCGAAGGCGATGGTGGCCACCACGACCACGCCGCTGCCAAGGCGGAAGCGCTCCAGGGCGGCGCTGCGGGTCTCAGCGGGGAGTCCGGCGTGGTACGGCAGGGCGTCGTGGCCAGCGGCCTTCAGGGTGGCGGCGAACTCCTCAACCCGCTTACGGGAGCGGGCATAGATGATGCCGGAGTGGCCCCGCTGGCTGGCGAGGAACTCCAGCAGCTGGCGCTTCGGCTCGTTCTTGTCCCTGAGCAGGTAACGGATGTTGGGCCGATCGAAGCTGGCCAGGAACACCGCGGCCTGCTCCAGGCCCAGGCGCGCCACGATCTCGGCCCGGGTGCGGGGGTCGGCGGTGGCCGTCAGGGCGATGCGGGGAATGGCGGCGAAGCGCTCGGCGAGCACCGCCAGCTGCAGATACTCGGGCCGGAAATCGTGGCCCCACTGGGAGACGCAGTGGGCCTCATCGATGGCGAACAGGGCCAGGGGCAGATCGGCGAGCCGCTCGATCAGATCACCGTTCAGCAATCGCTCCGGCGATACGTAGAGCAGATCAAGCTGGCCGCTCTGAAGCTGCCGCCAGGTGGCCGCCGCCGCGTCGGCGCTTTCGGCTGAATGCAGGGCGGCCGCCCGCACGCCGGCCTGGCGCAGTGCGCCCACCTGGTCCTGCATCAAGGCGATCAGCGGCGATACCACCACCGCCGTTCCAGGCCGGCAGAGGGCCGGGATCTGATAACAGAGCGACTTGCCGCCACCGGTGGGCATCAGCACCAGGGCCGAGCCCCCTGCGCAGACATGGGCGACGATGGCGGCCTGGGGGCCGCGAAAGGCGTCGTAGCCAAAGACGTCCCGCAGCACCTGCTTCGGGTTCGCCGTCATCGGGATGGCGGATCGAACGGCATCGGTGGCTTCCAGCCTGGCTGCCGATTGTGCAACGCCCCACGTCCGGCAGGATGCACCGATGGCCACACCCACCCCATCTGCGCCGGCACCCAGCCGCTCTGCCTGGGCGTTTCTGGCCCCCGCCCTGCTGCTGCTGGCGGTGTCGGTGCTGATTCCTGCGGCTATGGCCCTGGTGATCAGTTTCACCCGCACGGGGCTGGATGTGAGCGAGCCGCTCACCTTCGTGGGCCTGGCCAATTTCCGCCGGCTGCTGGCCGATCCCATGCTGCTGCGGGTCACCGGCACCACCTTTCTCTACCTGGTGGGTGTAGTGCCACCGATCGTCCTCGGCGCCCTCGGCCTGGCGGTGCTGGTCAACCGCCAGCTGCCGGGCATCCACTGGTTCCGCGGCGCCTTCTATACCCCGGTGCTGGTGTCCCTTGTGGTGGCGGCGATTGCCTTCCGCTGGCTCTATGCGGAAAACGGTCTGGTCAACGGCTGGCTCGGGGCCCTGCTGGGGGACCGCTTCACGCCGATCGGCTTTCTCACCTCCACGGGCCTGGCCCTGCCCTCGGTGATGCTCGTGACCCTCTGGAAGGGCCTCGGCTACTACATGGTCATCTTCGTGGCGGGCCTGCAGGGGATCTCCGCCGACCTCTACGAGGCGGCTGCCCTCGATGGCAGCGAGGGCTGGCGTCGGCATCTGGACATCACCCTGCCCCTGCTGAGGCCCTACATCACCCTGGTGGCGGTGATTTCGGCCATCGGAGCCACCAAGGTGTTCGAGGAGGTCTACCTGATGACCCAGGGGGGGCCGGCTGACAGCACCCGCACGATCGTCTACTACGTGTACGACCAGGCCTTTTCGGAGCTGGAGATCAGCTATGCCTGCACCGTGGGGCTGGCCCTGTTTCTGATCGTGCTGCTGCTCAGCCTGCTCCGCTACGCCTTCGCTGCCGAGAACCCCCTGCAGTGAGGATCCTTCCGGCTCTGAGGTGGGGCGTTGACGCCCTGGTGGCAGGCTGGACCACGGTTCGAACGTCCTTGCAGGGTGCAGACCATCCCTGACACCGATCCCCAGACTGAACCCGCTGCGATCGATGCCATCGGCATTGTGGGGGGCGGCCAGCTGGCCTGGATGCTGGCCCAGGCCGCCCGGGACCTCGGTGTCGCCCTTCATGTGCAGACCCCCGGCGCCGACGATCCGGCCACCCGCGAGGCGGTCAGTGTGGTCCTGGCCCCCGTCGATGACGTGGCCGCCACCCGGGAGCTGGCCAGCCGTTGCCACGCCATCAGCTTCGAAAACGAGTGGATTCCCCTGGAGGCCCTGCGGGCGCTTGAGCGGCCTGGCCTTCAGTTCCTGCCAGGCCTTGAGGCTCTCCAACCCCTGGTGAGCAAGGCGGGCCAGCGGCGCCTTCTGGCCGAGCTGCACCTGCCGTCACCCCGTTGGTTCCCCCTGGCCGACGTCCTCCAGCCCACCACGCCCTCCGCAGCGGATGGGGGACAGGCCCTGATGCCGCCGAACCTGCCCCGTTCCCTCCCCTCGCCAACCGCTCCCCGCCTGCCCCAGGGTTTTGACTTCCCGATGATGGCCAAGGCCAGCCGCGGGGGCTACGACGGCCGGGGAACTCGTCCTGTGGCCGATCTGGCTGCTCTGGAGGGTCTGCTCGCCACTGTCGATCCCAAGGACTGGATCCTCGAGGAGCTGGTGCACTTCGACCAGGAGCTGGCGCTGGTGGCCTGTCGCGACCAGCATGGCACGGTGGCTTGCTATCCCTTGGTGCAGACGCACCAGCACCGCCGAGTCTGCGACTGGGTGCTCTTCCCCGCGCCGGTGGATCACCGGGTCGAGGTGTTCGCCCGCAATGTGGCCGCTTCCCTGCTCACCGCCCTCGACTACGTGGGCGTGCTGTCGATCGAGTTTTTCTATGGGCCCTCGGGCCTGCAGGTCAACGAGCTGGCCCCCCGCACCCACAATTCCGGCCACCTGACGATCGAGGCCTGCCGCACCAGCCAGTTCTCCCAGCAGGTGCGCATCGTCGCCGGGCTGCCGATGGGCAGCACCGATGCCTTGGTGCCCGGTGCCCTGATGGTCAACCTGCTGGCGCCGGAGGGTGGCGATGCCGACCAGCTGGAACGGCGCCGCGCCCTTGAGGCGCTTCCCGGCGCCCACCTGCACTGGTACGGCAAGCAAGGCGGCGGGGCCGGCCGCAAGCTGGGCCACCTCACCCTGCTGCTCGAGGGCCGCACCGATGCCGAGCGCGAGCTGGAGCGGCAGCGCCGGCTGGCGGAGGTGCGGGCCATCTGGCCGCTGCCGGACCAACCCACTTAGGATGATTGCGGACTGCTGTGTTGGTGACTGCCTTTCACAGTTTTCTGATCTGACTCCCTTTCGACGCGGGGAGTCTTCAGCGACGGCAACGTATACCGGCTTCACGGCCGGAAACGAAGCCCCGCCCCTGACTCCCCACCTGGTTCATCCAGGTCGAACACTGGGGCAAGACGGCACGGCGGTCCACCCCCTTTCTCACCTTCCGATGGCGCCCGGCCCGGCATGCTGGTGGAACGTCCTTCCGCCACCGTGATCAGCGAGCTTCCGAACTTCCAGTCGTCGTTCGAGCGCCTCCTGGCCCGCGCCCCGGGCCCCATCTTCCCCCGTGCCAGGGCTCTCTATCTGCAGAAGTACCCCCTGGAAGAGGAGAGCCAGGGTGACTTCCGCACCTTTCTGCTGGAGGAGGACATCCAGGAGAGTCCGGCCGGTGCTGTGAGGATCCGGGCCCTGGCCCTGGCCGTTGTGGCCTGGGGCCAACCCAGCTTCGATGCGGACGCTGCGGCCGCCTACCTCGAGCGTCGCTGGGGGCTGCGGCCCCACGATCTGCAGGAGGTGGAAGGGGCAAGCTGGTTCCGCCAGAGCGGGGCCTATGGCCGCTTCCGCACCCCGGCGGTCTACGAGCGGGTCGCCCCCACGAGCCTTCTCAGTTCATCAGCCGATCCAAGGCCTCCTGCAGCTGATCCCGGTTCAGGCGAGTGAGCACAAAGACCTCCTGAGCCGTGCTGCCCCTGCGGGCCAGCAGCTTGTGTCCCCCGGTGATCGGGCACGAGACCCGCAGCCGCAAGCCGATGCTGCGGCCCTTCACCCGTGAGATCACCGCCGGCGTGATCGTGTCGATGTCCGGCAGGGTGGCCAGACGCCGTAACAGCGGGATCAGGCCCTCCACGTAGGTGCTGTGGGTGATCACCAGCCGGGCCATGGCCGTTCCTCAGCCCTGGCCCAGCGGTGCCATGGTCAGCCCCTCGGCGCTGAGCAGCTGGTGGTACAGCTCCCCCTGCTCCAGGGGACCACTCCAGACCACCGCCGATCCTTCCCCATCGATCCGGTGGGCCAGGCTCCAGGCCTGATCGGGCTGCATGCCGGGAAGGTGCCGCACCAAGGCTTCCACCACATGCTGAAACGTGTTGACGTCATCGTCGAGGACGATGACGTTCACTTGGGGATAGCGCTGCTGGAGGCGCTGCCCGGCCTGGGCGGGACTTCTCGTTGGAGCGACGACCATGGGCCTTCAGCGGCTGCCGGTCACCAGCTTAGGTAACATGCGCTCACCCCTGATTCGGGCTCGATGTTGATCACCCTTGGTTGGTCCGCCCTGGCGGCCATCTTCACCTTCTCGATCGCCATGGTGGTGTGGGGCCGCAACGGTGACAACAGCATCGGTTTCTGATCTGGCCTTCCCCACCACCACCCTGCTGGCGGGTCTGGCCTCCGCTCTGCTCCTCTTCGTGAGCGTCGGCGTCATTTATCTGTCCACGGTCGAATGGCGTGACCGGCGCCGGCGTCGCTCCACCGAAGGCCGCCCCCGCTCCTGAAGCCCCATCCCTGAGCCTGGTGTCGCTGGCTTTTCGATCCGTGGCTCAAGCGGAGCAGGGCATCACCCACCGAGGCCGAACTCTGTCGGCGTTTGCATGAGTCGTCCGTTCGATCGTCTGCGACGTTCTCTGGCGGCACCGGCCCTGCCCCGGCTGCCGCTGCCCCCGCTGCCAGTCACCACGGCCACGCTGCTGCTGTTGTTGCTGCTGCCCAGCCTGACCCTGTGGCGCTGGCCCAGGCCCCGGGCCCAGGGTCTGGAGCAGCTGATGGCGGCCAGCAGCTTGCTGCAGAGTTTTGCTGCCAATCCGGAGCGGCCCGTCCCAGCCCTCTGGCGTGAGCGCTTCGGGGACACTCCGGCCAACCGGCTGTGGCGGGAGCAACGCCGCACCTGGTGGCAGTTCTGGGGGCCCCATGCCGACGGCGGGGCTTACCTGGCCGTCCAGGACAATGCCGGTGCCGGCCCCCAGCGTCCCCTGCCTGCCAATGGCCTGCGGGTAGGGAACCTGCTGGTGGTAGCACCGGATGCCCTCTCGCGGCGCTTGCTCCAGGATCAGTTGCGGCCCGATCAGCGGGCCGGGCGTGGCCTTTACAGCGCCTGTCTGCCCCGGCTGGAGAGCGGTCAGGGGGTGTTCTGGAATGCCTCCGGCCTCGGGGCGCTGGTGGGCCCCCTGTCCCCACTGCTGGAGGCGTATCAGGAGGGTTGCCTGTCCCTGTCGCTGGAGTCCTCCGAGCTGCACTGGCGGGGTGAAGCCACCGACCGTGCCGCGGCGGCAGGTCGGGGCGAATCCGTCCGGGCCCCCGACGGCGCGGCCTCCACCCTGCCTCCCCTGCCACCGGACCTGCTGCTGGAACTTCAGGGAACCTCCCTGGAGCAGTTGTTCCGTGGGTTCCTGTCCCGTCAGCTGATCCGGGATCCCCTGGCAGCGCGCTACGGCATTGACACCAAGGGCCTGGCATTGCTGCGGCGATCCCCGTTCCGTCTGCGGCTCCAGCCCCAGGCCAGCGGTCCCTTCCAGGCGTCGCTTGAGCTCCAGGTGGCGGTGGGGACCGACCGTCAGGCCTGGCGACAGCTGTTGCTCGGCCTGGCCCGTTCCCTGCAGGCCCAGGCCCTGCAGGAGGTGCCCGGTCCTGGATCAGGGTCCCAGGACCGCACGGCCACCTGGCGGCGGGAGGATGGCGTGGTGCTCGGCGGCTGGCGCTGGATCGGGGACAACGGGCCCAGGCCCCAGCTGCTGCTGTTCCTCGGACCGGTTCCGTCCCGCTGGCAGACCATGGCCACCACCGGAGAACAGGCGCCCGCCTCCGGTTCGCTGTGGTTGCGGGTCCGTCCCCAGGGCCTGGATCAGCTGGGCCTGCTGCCCGAACCGCTGCCGGAACTGGTGCGTCGCGCCGACCAACTGGCGATGGAGGCCTCGCCCGGCCCAGGCGGGGTCAGCTGGCTGAGGGGACGCCTTCGGGTGATCCCGTGATCTCCTGCCGTTCGCGCCGACGACGTTCGGCGGCCACGGTTTCCTCCATCAGCTCGACGGCCATGGACATCTTCTCGAGGTTGCTGGCGTAGAGCGAGAGGTCCTTGTCGAGCCGGTCGCGCAGCAGGCCGATGGAGGCACCGATGTCGTGGGCGAGCTGGCGCAGGACCTGGGGCTCCATGGCGTCGTCGGCGAGGGCCTGTTCCAGCAAAGCGAGCAGCCCCACGGCCATCAGGCGGGAATAGTGGAAGTCGGGCCGGCGGATGCTGGCCAGGGCCGTGGCCACCGGCGCTGGTGCCCCTTCCCCCTGGGCTTCGATCCACTGGCGCACCTCCTGCTGGCTGTGGCGCCCCATGGCCGCGAGGGCCTCAACGCACTGGCGGCGCAGATCGGGTCCGTCGTAGCCGGAGGAGGCGCACAGGGCCTCAAACAAGGGTCCCTTCTGGTCCTCGGGCCGATAGCCGCGGGCGAAGCCGTCGAACACCTGAACAAGACCAACGGCGAACAGGGGATCACTCTGGAAGCCCTTCTGGCGGCTGAGCAGGTGGAGCTCCACCAGCAATTCATCGACCATGCGCCGGTAGAGGGGACCGATGACATGGGGGAAGGCGCCATGGAAGGCACGTTTGCTGTCAGCGACGGTGAGAGCAGCGCTCACGCGGTTGGATTCTTCGTTGCTGCGACCATAGCGCTGCAGGCACTCGACCCGATCCGCGGCTGGGTAGGATCGTTTCAATCGTCTGTCTGGAGCCCATGATCCCGATCGTCATCGAGGAGTCGGGTCGCGGAGAAAGAGCCTTCGACATCTATTCCCGCCTGCTGCGGGAGAGGATCATCTTCCTCGGGGAACCGGTGACGGCCGAATCCGCCAACCGCGTGGTGGCCCAGCTGCTGTTTCTGGAGGCGGAGGACCCCGAAAAGGATATCTTCCTCTATGTCAATTCTCCGGGAGGTTCGGTCTACGACGGCCTTGGAATCTTCGACACCATGCAGCACATCAAACCTGATGTGCAGACCGTCTGCGTGGGCCTCGCCGCCAGCATGGGAGCCTTCCTGCTCTGCGCCGGAGCCAAAGGAAAGCGCAGCAGTTTGACCCACTCGCGGATCATGATCCACCAGCCCCTCGGTGGGGCCCGCGGCCAGGCCAGCGACATCCGCATCCAGGCGGATGAGATCCTCTACCTCAAGGACAAGCTCAACCGGGAGCTGGCCAGCCGCACCGGCCGTGACCTGGAGCAGATTCAGATCGACACCGACCGGGATTTCTTCATGTCCCCGGCCGAAGCGATGGCCTATGGCCTGATCGATAAGGTGATCGAGAAGCGTCCCATCCGTCCGGTCTGACGCTGATCACTGATCAAAGTTGTTGACCGAGTTGGTCACAACAACAGAACCAACCACAAAAAAGGCCTGCAGATGCAGGCCTTTTCCATGCGTGATGTGGCGATAACTCCCCGCTTCAGGGCGCCTCGGCGGCATCCGCAACAGCCGCCTCCTGATGGTTGGAAGACGCCAGGTCCGCCGCTGTGAGCAGGGGGGAGAAACGGTCCTTGTCGGGAATGGCGGCAAACTCCGAGACGATCAGGCGGAACTCATCGCCATCGAGACTTTCCTTATCGATCAGCAGCTCCACCAGCCGGTCCATGCAGGCGCGATGCTCGGCCACCAACTTGACGGTGTCGGTGTAGCAGCTCTGAACAATGTGACGCACGGCCCCATCAATCTTGTGGGCGATGGCATCGGACACATCGCTGCGGGTCATCAGGTCGCGGCCCAGGAACACCTCCTGGTTGCCGGCCTCCAGCGACATCGGGCCCAGTTCACTCATGCCGAAGCGGGTGACCATCTGTCGGGCCATCGAGGCCACCTGCTGGATGTCACCGCCGGCGCCGGTGGTGACCTCGGAATGGCCGAACACCACATCCTCGGCCGCCCGGCCGCCGAGGGCCCCCATGATGCGGGCCCGCAGCTGGGCCCGGCTCACCAGCATCTGCTCCTCGTCGGGGGCAAACCAGGTGAGTCCCTGGGCCTGGCCCCTGGGAATCAGGGTGACCTTCTGGACGGGGTCGTGATGCTTCACCAGGGTGCCCACCAGCGCGTGGCCCACCTCGTGATAAGCGATCAGGCGCTTGCTGCGGCCATCGGTGAGGGGCTTGCCCTCCATGCCGGCGATGATCCGATCGACGGCGTCGTCGATTTCAGCCAGGCCCGTGGCTTCCTTGCGGCGCCGGGCCGTGAGGATCGCCGCCTCATTGAGCAGGTTGGCCAGGTCGGCGCCGGTGAAGCCCGGCGTGCGGCGGGCAATCATCTCCAGGGACACATCCTCGGCCAGCTTCTTGTTCCGGCTGTGAACCTTCAGGATCGACAGGCGACCCTTGATGTCGGGGGCATCCACCTGCACCTGGCGATCGAAACGGCCGGGCCGCATCAGGGCCGAGTCGAGAACGTCCGGACGGTTGGTGGCCGCAATGATGATGATGCCGCTGTTGCCTTCAAAGCCATCCATCTCGGTGAGCAGCTGGTTGAGGGTCTGCTCCCGCTCGTCGTTGCCGCCACCGATTCCGGCACCGCGCTGGCGTCCGACGGCATCGATCTCATCGATGAAGATCAGGCAGGGGCTGTTCTCCTTGGCCCGCTTGAACAGGTCGCGCACCCGGCTGGCGCCGACACCGACAAACATCTCGACGAATTCCGAACCCGATAGGGAGAAAAAGGGCACCCCGGCCTCGCCGGCGATGGCCTTGGCCAGCAGGGTCTTGCCGGTGCCCGGGGGGCCCACCAGCAGCACGCCGCGGGGGATCTTGGCCCCAACGGAGGTGAAGCGTTCCGGGGTCTTGAGGAAGGTGACAACTTCCTGCAGGTCCTGCTTGGCTTCCTCGACGCCGGCCACGTCATCGAACTTGACACCGGTTTCGGCTTCCATGGCGAAACGAGCCTTGGACTTACCGAACTGCATCGCCTGACCAGGCCCACCAGGCATGCCCGAGGAACGCCTGGCCAGGAAAATCAACGAGCCGATCAGCAGCAGTGGGAACAGCAGGTTGCCCAGCAGGCCCAGAGCCGGTGGCGTCGACTTCGGGGGGTGGACATCAAAGCTGATGCCCTGGTCCTTGAGCTTGTTGATCAGCTCAGGGGCGACGCCGGGAAGATCCACCCGCAACCGTTGCACCCGGTTGTCGAGGTCGGGATCGACCGCTTCGATCACAGCGGTGCGGCCCCCGTCGTAGATGTCAACGGCGGTGACCCTGCCCGCTTCGACGTAATCGAGGAAGCGGCCGTAGCTCATGCGGGCCACGGCGGCATTGCGGGGCGCGGTGGTGTCACCGGTGGGCCCGGGCGCCAGCCGTCCCCCTGAACTCAGCAACTGCCAGCCCAGGAACAGGGCCACGGCGATCGGCAACAGCCACAGGGCAAGGACACGCCAGCGCTGATTCATGGTTGTGAAGCTTTTGCACAACCTTAAGAGCGGCCAGCCCTGCAGCGGGAGCCTTTCGGCGCCAAGCTTGACGTCCTTGGCGGTCGGTTCCGCCCGGCTCAGCCCGCCTGCAGCCAGGGGTTGGCTTCAATGCCGCCCACGGAAGGGTCATGGCCACCCGCGGCAGAGTCGGGAATCGGAGCCGATTCCATGACCAGTTCGCGGGCCTCGATCGATTCGAGCAGTTCGGGGCCGCCCAGACCATGGGTCCAGATCTCGACTTCGCTCCTGGATGGACATTGAAAGGTCAGGAGTTCAAAAGGAAACACGACCCGTTCCAGGAAGAACTGTTCCGGCCCGATGCAGCGCAGGATGATCATGCGGTCGGATCCATTCCGGTAACCGCAGTCCACCTGTTCCGTCCTGGCCAACTGTTCCAACACCTGCATCCGGCGGCTTCAATACCATCAAGACATTCCGGCTGTGGGGATTTGGTGACGAAGGCGACGGATTGCCACTCTTAAGATTTTCTTCTGTTCTCTCTGGCCCGCTGGGCGGCTAGTGAAGCCGGCCTCGCTGCGATGACGCTGCCATGACACTGCGATGACGCGGCAGATCAGAGGCTTCGCAGGGCCGCAATCGGATCCAGCCGCGCCGCGCGCCGCGCCGGCACCACGCCGAAGAACAGACCGATCGAGCCGGACAGCCCCACCGTGAGCAGCACCGTGCTGGCTTCGATCGTGGCCGGCAGTGGGGTGAGGGCCCCGACCAGGGCCACCGTGCCCAGCCCCAGGGCACTGCCGATGACGCCACCGAGGCTGGCGAGCACCAGCGACTCCACCAGGAACTGCAGCAGCACGTCACTGCTCCGGGCGCCGAGGGCCTTGCGCAGGCCGATCTCCTCGGTGCGTTCGCTCACCGACACCAGCATGATGTTCATGATTCCGATGCCCCCCACCAGCAGGGACACCGCACCGATGGCCCCCAGCATCAGGGTGAGGCCGCCGGTGATCGTGCCGACGATCGTGAGGGCATCCTTCTGGGAGCGCACGGCGAAGTCGTCCTCCCGCAACAGCCGGTGCCGCTGGCGCAGCAGGTTGGTGATCTGGAAAGCGGCGGCGCCGGTGCTGGCCTCATCCTTCGCCTCCACGCTGATGAACGTGAGGCTGATGCCGAAGGTGGGGTCACGCCCACTCAGCTGGCTCACCATGGTGGTGAGCGGGATGTAGGCGTTCTCGTCCTGGTTGGAGCCGAACACCGCGCCCTTCGGTGCCAGTACGCCGATCACCTCGAACGACTTGTCGCGGATGCGCAGCTGGCGGCCCAGGGCTTCGCCGGTGGGCATCAGTTTTTCCTGCAGGTCAGGGCCGATCACCACCACGTTGCGGGCCCCCTCCACGTCACGCTTGTCGATGAAGCGGCCCCTGGCCACCTCAAAGCTGCGCACCGGCAGGAACTCGGGCGTCACCCCCGACACCGAGACCGAGGAGCTGAAGCCGCCGGCCTGGGCCACTTCATTGAGGGTGATCTGGGGGGCGACCCGGCGCACGCTGGGCACCTGCTCAGCGATGGCCTTGGCGTCCTCGAGCACCAGAGTGCGGGGCATCTCGATCCCCTGGCGCCGTGTGTCGTTGTTGCCGGGCACCACAAACAGCACGTTGGCGCCCAGGGTGCTGAGCTGGCTCTCGGCCAGCTTCTGGGCGCCCCGGCCGACGCCCACCAGGGTGATCACCGAGGCGTTGCCGATGACGATGCCCAGCATGGTGAGCAGGCTGCGCAGACGATTCGAGCGCAGCGTCAGTAACGCCATGGCCACCGTTTCGCTCAGGGGCAGCTTGGAGGCCATGGCGGCGCAGCCGGAGGGGCTTCGGTTCTAGAGGAACGACGGCACCGCCGAGGGGTGGGTGCTCTGGGCCCCCCGATGCACCACCCCATCCTGAACTTCCAGGGTGACCACCTCCCCCATGCGCAGTTCGCGCGTGGCGTTGGCCACGCCCACGATCACGGGCACGCCCAGCCGCTCCCCGATCACGGCCGCATGGCTCTGGCGACCTTCCTCCTCGGCGATCACCCCCCGGGCCTTGCGGATCGCCTCCAGGTAGGCGGCGCTCGTTTCGCGCACCACCAGGATCTCACCGGGCTCCAGACGGGACGCCTCCTCCGGGGTGCTGGCCAGCCGCACCTTGCCGCTGATCGTGCCGCTGCCGATCCCGACTCCGCGGCCCATCACGGCCGAGACGATGCCCACCTTGACCAGATCGGTCGAGCCGCTCACACCCTCCAGGGTGCCGGCGGTCTGAACCACCAGATCACCGGCGCTCAGCAGACCCAGCTCCTTGGCGGCGGCCATGGCCACGCTGAAGGTGCGGCTGCTGCTCGGCTCGTCGTGGATCAGGAGCGGGTTGACCCCCCACACCAGCTGCAGCTGGCGGGCCACGGTGACGTCGGAGGTGATCGCCAGGATGGGTGTGCTGGGGCGGAACTTGCTGACGCTGCGGGCCGTGGAGCCGGTCTTGGTGAGGGGCAGGATCGCAGCGGCGTTGAGTTGGCGGGCGATGCTGCTGACCGCCTGACAGATGGCGTTGGGGATGGTGGTGGCCATGTGGCTGTCCAGCACCCGCTGGGGGTAGTCGCGCTCGATGCGGCGGGCGATCTGATCCATGGTGGCCACGGCCTCCACGGGATAGTCGCCGACAGCGGTCTCGTTGGAGAGCATCACCGCATCGGTGCCGTCAAGGATGGCGTTGGCCACATCGCTCACTTCGGCCCGGGTGGGCCGCGGGCAGGAGGCCATCGAATCCAGCATCTGGGTGGCCGTGATGATCGGGATGCCGAGGCTGTTGGCCTTGCGGATCAGCTCCTTCTGCAGCAACGGCACCTCCTCGGCGGGCATCTCCACCCCGAGGTCGCCCCTGGCCACCATCACCCCGTCGCAGAGGGGCAGGATGGCGTCGATCGCGTCAATCGCTTCGAACTTCTCGATCTTGGCCACCACCGGGGTGTTGTGGCCCTGGCTGCGGATCAGCTCGCGGATCTCCAGCATGTCGGAGGGGTTGCGCACGAAGCTGAGGGCCACCCAGTCGACCCCCTGCTGCAGCCCGAAGCTGAGGTCGCGGCGGTCCTTGGGGGTCAGGGCCCGGATCGACAGCTGGACGTCGGGGAAGTTGACCCCCTTGTTGTTGGAGAGCACGCCACCCACGGTGACCCGGCACTTCAGGGTCTGCCCGGGGCCGTCGACCTCCACCACCACCATTTCCACCCGGCCGTCGTCGAGCAGGATCCGGCTGCCGTTGGTGACCTCATCGGCCAGCCGGTCGTAGGTGACAGTGGCGATCGTGTTGTCGCAGTTGACGGCGCGGGAGGTGAGCGAGAAGGGATCCCCCTTGGCCAGGGTGATCGGACCGGCCTGGAAGCGGCCCAGGCGGATCTTGGGACCCTGCAGATCCTGAAGGATGCCGATGTGCACGCCCAGTTCGTGGGCCACCTGGCGGATGGTGGCGATCCGATCGGCATGGTCGCTGTGGTCGCCGTGGGAAAAGTTGAGGCGGAAGGTGGTGGCGCCGGCGCCGATCAGCTGCCGCAGCACCTCGGGTGACTCGGTGGCCGGACCGATCGTGGCCACGATCTTTGTGCGGCGCATGAGATCGTGAGGGGCCATTGGACGACCTTGTACAAGGGCGGAAACTACCATCCGGACTTGCCCGGAGCGCGCTTGAAATGGACTTTCAGGACTACCAGCGACGCTCCCGTGAGACGGCGCGCTACCCCGATGTGGGAGCCAACATCCTTTACCCGACCCTGGGGCTGTGCGGCGAGGCGGGCGAGGTGGCCGACAAGGTCAAGAAGGTGCTGCGCGATCGGGACGGCGTGTTCGGCCCCGAGGTCCGCGACGACCTGCGGCTGGAGCTGGGCGATGTGCTCTGGTACGTGGCCCAGCTGGCCACGGAGCTGGGGCTCGACCTCGACGATGTGGCCGACGCCAACCTGGCCAAGCTGGCCAGCCGCGCAGCCCGTAACGTGATCGGAGGTAGCGGCGATCGGCGGTGAAGCAGCGAGCAATCGCCCGGACCATCCTGGCCCGACGGCTGGCCGGTCTGCTCCTGGGACTGCTGATGCTGCTCTGCGTCCCCACCCTGGCGGCCGCCACCGATCTCAAGGTGTCGCAGGTGGTGCTTGAGCCCTGCCCAGCTGACGACCTGGGCACCCAGCCCGAGCTGGCTCGCCCCAGTGGGGCCAGCTGCTGGGCTCTGCGGGGTGTGGTGATGAACCCCGGTCCCAAGCCCGTCATGGACACCGATGTGTTCGGCCTGATCCTCGATGCCAGCGGTGAGCCGGTGCTGCCGAACCGCGCCCGGGTGGGTTCCATCGGCGATGTGCCGCCCGGCAGCTCAAGCTTCGCCCTGCGCCTGGCGGTGCCGGCCGGGACGCCCGGCCCACTCGGCACCCGCAGTGTCAAGGCGAGGGGCTTCAGCGCCCCGGTGCGGACCCGGGCCGGCATCGACGATGAGCTCCTGCCGCTGGAAGAGGCCCTGGGCGCCGCCGAGGATCTGCCCGCTCAGTAGGGCAGGCCGCCCGAGAGGGTGGCGATCGACGCCCCCAACAGGCTCTGGGCCAGCTGCAGGGCGATGAAGGCCACCAGCGCCGACAGGTCGATGCCGCCCAACGGGGGAATCAGGCCGCGGAAGGCGTTCAGGTAGGGGTCGGTGATGGCGCTGACGCTGGAGAGCACGGGGTTGCTCCAGTCGAGGTTGGGGAACCAGCTCAGCAGCACCCGGACCAGCAGCACCAGGAGGTAGATGCTGAGGGTCTGGGCCAGCACCTGGAGCAGGAAGACGAAGATGTTCATGGAAAGGGTCGAGGGGTGGGCTGCAACCGCCAGCCAACTCTATGGATCCGGTTCATCCTCGGTCGTCGGCGGGCTCGCGTCTGTCTCGGCGGCCGCCAGGCGCGACCCCAGGGCCGCCAGGTCATCGGCCTTCAGGGAGAAGGTGCGATGGAACTTCTCACTCAGGCTGAGCCAGTAGGAGCGTCCGTCGCTCTGGCGGCGGCGCTCGATGAAGTCCTGGGCCAGCAGTTCCTTGATGTGCTCGTAGGCCCCCGAGCCTCGCAGCTCCACCAGCTCCGACTGCAGCAGACGCTTCTTGAGGGCGATGGTGGCCAGGGTGCGCAGGGCGGCGATGGAGAGATCCACCGGCAGCAGGTTCTGCACCAGATCCCCCAGGCCTGCCCGCAGCTGCAGCGCGTACCGCTGTCCCTCCTGATGAATCTCCAGGGCGGTGTCCCGGTGGGCGTAGTCGGCCATCAGGGTGATCAGGGCCAGTTCGGCCGCGTCCCGCTCGATGCCGGCGATGGTGGCCAGTTCCCCCAGCTCCAGCGGGCGCCCCTTGAGATAAAGGATGGCCTCCAGCCGGGCTGGCAGGGAGAGGCCGCAGAAGGGTTCAGGATCAGCCATGGGGAAGGGCGGCAGGGCGTGGCGGCAGGCTGTGGCCCACTTCCCCCAGGAACAGCCGGTAGGCCGGGTTGTGGGTCTCCTCCCAGTGCTGATAGGGGAGATCGGCGAGGAAGGCCTGCCAGGCCTCCAGTTCCCCTGGCGGCACCTGCACCCCCACCACGATGCGCCCGACGTCGGCGCCGTGGTTGCGGTAGTGAAAGATGCTGATGTTCCAGTTGGGGTGCAGGGCGTTCACGAACGCCATCAGGGCCCCGGGCCGTTCCGGGAACACGAAGCGGTAGAGCCGCTCCTCTCCCTGGTTCAGGGCCGCCCCGGCGCTGGCCGGCAACCGTCCGCCCACCATGTGGCACAGGTGCAGCTTGGCCAGCTCGTCGCCGCTCAGGTCGAGGCAGGGAAACCCGTGGGCCTCCAGCGCCTCCATCAGCCGTTGGGTGTCCTGGTGGCCGCTGATCTGGACCCCCACGAAGATGTGGGCCAGCTGGGGGTCGGCCAGGCGGTAGCTGAACTCGGTGAGGCTGCGCTGGCCGAGGACAGCGCAGAAGCGCGCCAGGCTGCCGGGTTGCTCCGGGATCTCCACCGCCAGCAGGGCTTCGCGCTCCTCGCCCAGCTCGGCCCGTTCCGCCACGAAAGCCAGACGGTCGAAGTTCATGTTGGCGCCGCAGGCCACCGCCACCAGGGTCCGGTCCCGCAGCTGCCTCTGGGCCACGTCCTTCTTCATGCCAGCCACCGAGAGGGCTCCTGCCGGCTCGAGGATCGAGCGGGTGTCCTCGAAGACGTCCTTGATGGCGGCGCAGATCTCGTCAGTGTCCACCGTGACCATGCGATCGACGCAGCGTTGGGCCAGGGCGAAGGTGTGCTCGCCCACCTGGCGCACGGCCACGCCGTCGGCGAACAGGCCCACCTGGTCGAGCCGTACCCGCTGCCCCGCCGCCAATGAGCGGGTCATGGCATCGGCATCGCTCGGCTCGACACCCACCACCTCCACCTGGGGCCAGAGGCTCTTGACGTAGGCCCCGATGCCCGCGATCAGCCCGCCACCGCCCACCGCCACGTAGATGGCATCGGGGGGATCGGAGCACTGGCGCAGGATCTCCAGACCGATCGTGCCCTGGCCGGCGATCACATCCGGGTCATCGAAGGGATGGATGAAGGTGAGTCCCCGCTGCCGCTGCAGGCGGTGGGCTTCCTCGCAGGCCTCGTCGTAGGTGTCGCCATGCAGCACCACTTCGGCGCCGCGGGCCGCCACCGAGCGCACCTTCATCTCCGGAGTGGTGACGGGCATCACGATCACGGCGGTGCAGCCCAGCCGCTGGGCGGCCAGGGCCACGCCCTGGGCGTGGTTCCCGGCACTGGCGGCGATCACCCCCCGTTCGAGCTCCGAGCGCTCCAGGCCCACCATCTTGTTGTAGGCGCCGCGCAGCTTGAAGCTGAACACGGGCTGGAGATCCTCCCGCTTGAGCAGCACCTGGTTGAGGAGCCGGCGGGAGAGGTTGGGGGCGGGATCGAGGGGGGATTCGATCGCCACGTCATAGACCCGGGCCCGCAGGATCCGCTGCAGGTAGGCGGTGGCCTCGGGAAAGGCGTCGTCGTGGGCGGCCAAAGTCATGGCCCCAGTGTCGCAACCCGACCCTGGAACGGTGGCGTTCGCCGCCGTGGGTCGGAGCGAACCCCGTAGATTGGCCATCTGGAAGCAAGGAAGGGCATGCATCTGAGCGAGCTGAGCCATCCGAATCAGCTGCACGGCCTGAGCACCGCAGAACTCGAGGCCATGGCTCGCCAGATTCGCGAGAAGCACCTGGAGGTGGTGGCCACCAGCGGTGGGCACCTGGGTCCTGGGCTCGGGGTCGTCGAACTCACCCTCGCCTTGTACCAGACCCTCGACCTCGACCACGACCGGGTGGTGTGGGATGTGGGCCACCAGGCCTATCCCCACAAGCTGGTCACGGGCCGCTACAAGGACTTCCATACCCTGCGCCAGAAGGGCGGCGTGGCGGGCTACCTCAAGCGCAGCGAGAGCCGCTTCGACCACTTCGGTGCCGGCCACGCCTCCACCAGCATCTCGGCGGCCCTGGGCATGGCCCTGGCCCGTGACAGCCGCGGTGAAGATTTCAAATGTGTCGCCGTGATCGGCGATGGGGCCCTCACCGGCGGCATGGCCCTGGAGGCCATCAACCATGCGGGCCACCTGCCGCACACCAAGCTGCTGGTGGTGCTGAACGACAACGACATGTCGATCTCAGCGCCGGTGGGTGCCCTCTCCACCCATCTCAACCGCATGCGGCTCAGCAAGCCGGTCCAGTTTCTCTCCGGCAGCGCCGAGGAGGCGGTGAAGCACCTCCCCTTCCTGCATGGGGAACTGCCGACGGAGCTCAAGACGCTCAAGGAGAGCATGAAGCGGCTGGCGGTGCCCAAGGTGGGGGCCGTGTTCGAAGAGCTGGGCTTCACCTACGTGGGCCCGATCGACGGCCACGACATCCCCGAGATGGTGCGCACCTTCCAGGCGGCACACCGCTGCGATGGTCCGGTGCTGGTGCACGTGGCCACCACCAAGGGGAAGGGCTACCCCTACGCAGAAGCCGATCAGGTGGGTTACCACGCCCAGTCCGCCTTCGATCTGGCCACCGGTAAGGCCTACCCATCCAGCAAGCCGAAGCCTCCCAGCTGGAGCAAGGTGTTCGGCCAGACGCTCGTCAAGATCTGCGAACAGGATTCCCGGGTGGTGGGCATCACCGCCGCCATGGCCACCGGCACGGGCCTGGATCTGCTCGAGAAGGCCCTGCCCCAGCAGTACTTCGACGTCGGCATCGCCGAGCAGCACGCCGTCACCATGGCGGCGGGCATGGCCTGTGAGGGCCTGCGGCCGGTGGTGGCGATCTACAGCACCTTCCTGCAGCGGGCCTACGACCAGCTCATCCACGACGTGGGCATCCAGAAGCTGCCCGTCACCTTCGTGCTCGACCGGGCCGGCATCGTCGGCGCCGACGGTCCCACCCACCAGGGCCAGTACGACATCAGCTACCTGCGGGCCGTGCCCAACTTCACGGTGATGGCCCCGAAGGACGAAGCCGAACTGCAACGCATGCTCGTCACCTCGATCGCCCACGACGGCCCCTGCGCCATCCGCATCCCCCGAGGCGAGGGCGAAGGCGTGCCGCTGATGGACGAGGGCTGGCAGCCCCTGGAGATCGGCCGCGGTGAGCTGCTCACCGACGGCGATGACGTGCTGATCGTGGCCTACGGCGCCATGGTGGCGCCGGCGATGGCCACCGCCGGTCTGCTGCAGGAGAAGGGCCTGCGGGCGGCGGTGGTCAATGCCCGCTTCCTGCGCCCCCTCGACGAGGCGCTGATCCTCCCCCTGGCCCGCCGCATCGGCCGGGTCGTGACGATGGAGGAGGGGGCCCTGCCCGGTGGCTTCGGCGCCGCGGTGGTGGAATCCCTCAACGACCACGATCTGCCCGTTCCGGTGCTGCGCATCGGCATCCCCGATGTCCTGGTGGACCACGCCAGTCCCGACCAGAGCAAGGAACGCCTGGGGCTGACCCCCTCCCAGATGGCCGAACGCATCCTCGAGCGTTTCGGCCCCGTGTTCCGCGCCACCGTCCCCACCGCCCTTGCCGTCTGACACGTCCCTTCGCTGCCAGGTGCTGGTGGTGGGGGCCGGACCGGCCGGCGGAGACCTGGCCCGGCGTCTTGCCTTTCAGGGCGTCGATGTCGTCCTGGTCGACCGGCTCAACGACCTGACCCGCTCCGCCTTCAGCAGCGCCGCCCTGCCGATCGCGTCCATGCAGGCCTTCGGCCTGCCGGCGGAGGTGGTGGGCAGCCGCTGGCGGCAGTGGCTGCTGATCGGTCCTGGCAGCGCCACCCGCTGCTGGGCCTCCCCCCAGCCCCTCGGAGTGGTGCTCGATTTCGGCGCACTGCGCCGCTGGCAGGCCGACCAGTGCCTGCGCTGGGGCGGTCGGGTGCAGCTGGGGCTCCAGGCCTGCTCCAGCCACCAGCAGGGCGAGCGGATGGTGACCCTGCTGCGCCGCGCCGATGGCACCATGCTGCGTGTCAGCAGCGACTGGACCGTGGATGCCAGCGGCCAGGCCCGGGCCCTGCTGGGGGACCCGCCACCGGCCCAGCGCCCGCGGGATGGACTGGTGCGGGCCGCGGGCCTGGAATGGCTGTTGCAGGTGTCCCCCACCTGCTGGGAACGCTGGGCTGATCGGCTCAGTTTCTGCCTCGGCAGCGACTGGGTGCCCCAGGGCTATGGCTGGATCTTTCCGATGCAGCCGGGCGTGCTGAAGCTCGGGGTGTGCCGGCTGGTGGATCCCCAGCGCCAGCAGCCTCCCCTGGGGGGTCTGATCACGGAGCTGGGCCGGCGGCTGCTGGCTGGCGAGGCCTTCAAGGTCCTGGACCGCCATGGCGGTCTGGTGCGCAGCACCATCCGTCGCCGCGAACCCCATCAACGGGGCCGGTTGGTGGGCCTGGGCGATGCGGTCAGTACCGCCAACCTGCTGGGCGGTGAAGGCATCCGTCACGCCCTCACCAGCAGCGCCGTGCTGGCTCCCTTGCTGGATCAGGCCCTGGCGGCCTCAGGTGTTTCAGCCTCGGCGCAGCGGGCGCTACAGGACTATGCGCCCCAACTGAGGCGAGCCCTGGGCTGGCGCTGGTCCCTCAGCGGCCGGCTGGCGCGACGCACCTGGCTGAGCCTGCACGAAGCGAAGGCCGATGGCCGTCTCGACCAGGTGCTGCGGGGGTTGGAAGGTTGCAGGGCGGAGGATCTCTCGGCCCTGCTGTTCGGCTATCGCTTCGAGCGCTACGGCCTCAGGGCCATGCCGTATCTGCTCGGCTGGCGCTGAACTCCTGGCGGCGCATGAACCTCAGAGGACGCCGCGGGAGGCCAGACCCAGGATCGCGCCAATGCCGAGGATGTGTCCCAGGCTGGTGGTGCCGAGCATGGCGCCGTGGCTGAAACCACCGAAGAAGGAGTTGTTGGGCAGCTGCAGACCCACGTTCTGCTGCTGGATGGTGGCCTTGCCGATGGCGATGGCGATGACGTTGCACACGATCATGACCAGGGCCACCTTGGGAGACCAGCTGATCGACGCGGGAGCTATGGCCAGGAGGGGAGCGATCATGATGCACTTGCTGACGCCCCATCTTCCGGGTCAGCGGGAGCTGCGCCCCGCCCCCTTAAGACTTGTTCACCTGGGAGTGGTGGCTCCTGCCGGGGCCGAAATCCCAGCAGCACCACCAGATTGCTGAGAGTCAGGAAAGCTTCGGCGCCACCGTGGAGGGGATCCACGTCCGCCAGCTGACGGCCGAAGGCCTGCTGGGCCACCACCGCGGCGACGATGGTGACCGCGACGAACAGCAGCGTCAGCTGGAAGCCGCGTAAGGCCAGGCGCGGAAACGCCCGCACCTTCTGCGCCCACCACAGAAAGACCAGGTAGGGCAGTAGCGAGAGCACAAAGAACGGTGCTGGATCCACGCCACCGAGGCGCGCCAACCAGTCGGCCAGGGGCAGGTTCACGGGGTCCCGTCCTCCGGCGCCAGCCGCTGCAGACGCAGCAGGTTCCAGGCGGCCAGGGCCAGGGCTCCGTTGCCCAGGGCGGTGAGACCGGCCTGCAACACCACCAGACCCTTGAGGGCCTCGCTGTTGTCGAACAGATGCCAGGTGCAGGCCGCCATGGCGCTCACCAGGGCCGGCACCATGGCCAGGGCCAGCCAGCGCCAGCCCCCTTCCCGCCGCAGGCGCCCGTAGGCCTGCACCGCCAGGATCGCCAGCCCCCACTCGAGCACCGACGTGATGTGGATCCACCAGGTGGGCAGCGACAGCGCGTGCATGGGCAAGGCCTGGTGTGATCCGTAATGTACGGAGCCGGAATCACCGCTGTGTCGGATGCATGCTCTGATCTGCGGCTACTACGGCGAGCACAACCTTGGCGATGACGCCCTGCTGCAAGTGTTGCTGGGCCAGTTGCCGGCCGGTTGCGTTCCGCTGGTCACGGCCCACGACCAGGATCTGGTGCAAGACCGTTTCGGAGTGGAGACCACTGACCGCCGCCGTCTGGCTGGGGTGCTCGCCGCCCTCGGTCGCTGTCAGGCCCTGGTGCTCGGCGGCGGCAGCCTGCTGCAGGACACCACCAGCTTTCAGAGCCTCCTCTACTACGGCGCCCTGATGCTGGCGGCCCGGCTCCGGGGCCAACCCGTGATCCTGTGGGGCCAGGGACTGGGTCCCCTGCGCCGCCGCCGTAGCCGTGCCCTGGTGCGCCGCTTGCTGCCCCTGGCGACGGCGATCAGCTGGCGGGACGCCGCGTCTGCCGCCCAGGCAAGGGCCTGGGGGGTGGAGGCGTCCGTCGGCAGTGATCCGGTCTGGGCGCTGCCGGCCCAGCCCTGGAGTGGCCGCGGTGGCCCGATCGTGCTCTGCTTCCGGCCGGTGCAGCAGCTGAGCGGTGCGGCCTGGATCCCCTACTTGCAGGCCCTCGAGCGGCTGGCGGTGGCGGCCGATCGGGAGGTGCTCTGGCTGCCCTTCCATCAGGATCAGGACCGGGGTCTGCTGGCGCGTCTGATCCAGCAGGATCTTCTGGGCGAGGCTCTCGCCAGCCGCAGCCGGGAACTGGCGGTGCAGACCCCCGAAGACGCCATGGACGCCTTCCGTCAGGCGGGTCTGGTGCTGGCCATGCGCCTGCATGGCTTGATCCTGGCCGCCCTGGCCGGCAGCCCCTGCGCCGCCCTCAGCTATGACCCCAAGGTGGCCGCTGCGGCGGCGGGGATCGGTTGTCCCTGCCAGGAGCTCGAAGCCCCCACCGATGGCCATCTCCAGACCACCTGGGCCGCGGCGCTCGACACGCCGCCTGAGGCCGCTGGCATCGCGGCCCTGCAACGCAGCAGCCAGGTGCACCGGCAGGTGCTGGCGGCTCTGCAGGCCTGAATCCCGCCGGGCCGGGGCGATTCAGTCGGACCGCAGCAGCTCAGCCTGGTCGATGCGCCGACCCTGGCTGTCCCAGGCGTCGATGCGTAACCGGTCGGCGGTGGCGCTCAGTTCGGCGAAGCCGTAGGTGCTCAGGGCCCGGGCGGTGTTGGCGTTGGGCAGCACGGCTCGCAGCTGGGCGCCGCCGTTGCCCACCGTGAGGTAGGTGGTGCCATCGATCGGGCGGGTGCGCTCGTAGTGGTGATCGTGGCCATTGATGTACAGCTGCACGCCGTAGCGGCGGAACAGGGGCGCGAGCCTGGCGATGGCGGCAGGATCATCGCCATAAAAGCCGGCCGAGCGCATCGGATGGTGCCCCACCACCACCTTCCACGGGGCCGTGCTGGCGGCCAGGGCCTGCTGCAGCCAGGGTCGCTGATGCTGCCAGCGGGCGTTGACGTTCGTGTCCAGCAGAAAGAACTGCACCGGGCCGCGCCGCAGGGTGTACCAGCGGCCCTTCATGCCGAAGGGCTTGTAGGCGATCTGCTGGTCGCCGTTGGCGGTGCGGATGTCGTGGTTGCCGAGCACCGCATGAAAGGGCACCCCGGCCTGCAGCAAGGCGTTGTACGGACGGCGGAAGCTGCTCTCCACCAGCGCCAGGTCGCCGGAGGGGTAGATGTTGTCGCCTGCCAGGAGCACCAGATCCACCGGCGTGCGCCGATGGACGTCACCCATGCGCTGGCCCACGGCCCGCTGGTGGGCATTGCCGCTGCCGCTGTCGCCCGTGACCAGGATGCGCAGGCGTTCCGCGGAAGGGTTGGCATGGCCCGGTGAGGCCAGCAGCGGCAGCCCGAGGGCGGCGGCTGCGATCAGGCCCAGCAGCTGTCGGCGCTGGATCACTGACCTGTTCCCCCCTGAAGCCGGGACAGCTCCGCCAGCACCTCCTGGCTGTGGCCGGAGGGCCTGACCGCCACCCAGCTGGCCCGCAGCACGCCGTCCGGGTCGATCAGGAAGGTGTGGCGTGCCGAGAAGGGGGCCTGCCAGGAGCCGTAGCGACGACTGACGACACCGCCGGGATCGGAGAGCAGTGGATAGGCCAGGCCTTCGCTGCCACAGAACGAAAGATGGGCCTCGGCGTCATCGGCACTGACGCCCACCACTTCACCATTCTTGGCGCGGAAGCTGGCCAGGTCGCGCTGGAAGCCGCGGGCCTCGAGCGTGCAGCCGCTGGTGAAATCCTTGGGGTAGAAATAAAGGGCCAGCCAGCGACCGCGAAAATCAGACGTGGACAGGTGGGTTGGGCGTACGGCCCCGTCAGGGCCTGGAGCCACACCGTCCAGATCAACGGCCGGAGCAGGTTTGCCGATGGCCGGCAAGGTGGCACCCATGGCAGCGGCTTGCTGCGGACGGATCAGCAGGCCGATGGCCGCAACAAAGGTTCCCCCTAAAAACGTGCGACGCTCCACGAGCTTGCCTGCATCGAGGGTGGACCCTAGCGAGGCTGACTCTGAAGCCAGCCAGGGCGGGGGATTCAGACAGCGGCTCAGATCTTGGCCAGATTGACGCCCAGTTCCTTGGCGTAGGCACCAAGGCCTTTTTTCTGGATGGTTTTCAGGGCCTTGGTGGACACCCGCAGCTTGATGAAACGCTTGCCCTCGGCCCACCAGAGGCGCCGTTCCTGCAGGTTCACCTGCTGCAGCTTCTTGGTGCGCACGTGGGAATGGCTGACGGCCATGCCGTTGTTGGCGCGCTTGCCGGTGAGCTGACAGACCCGGGACATGACGTTGTGACGACGGTGGACGATGCAGGCCTGAGCCAGCTAGAGAGCTTAACAAATGGTGCCCGACCCCACCTGCGGGCCGATCAGGCAGCGAGCCTGGCGCCGCTCCCGGGATCGAACCAGAGCTCATGCTGCCGCTGCCAGCCCAGGCGCGGTTCCGGGGGCATCGGCGCCTCCGGCGCGGTCAGCACCCGCAGGGTGCCCCACTGGCTTTCGAACCAGAGGAGTTGCTGGTGGCCCCACCACTCCCGGCGCAACAGCCGGGCCGCGACAGCCCCGTCGTCGCCCAGGCACAGGTGCTCGGGCCGCAGACCGAGCTGACGCCCCGGCTCGATCGTCAGCAGGTTGATCGCCGGCCGCCCCAGGAAGGCGGCGACGAATCGGTTGGCTGGGGTGGTGTAGAGCTCCCTGGAACTGCCCACCTGCTGCAGCCGGCCGGCCTCGAGCAGGGCGATGCGGTCGGCCATGCCCACGGCCTCCTGCTGGTCGTGGGTGACGTAGATCACCGGCTGCTCGCGGCCACACAGGAGCCGGCGCAGTTCCGGCCGCAGGTCCTCCCGCAGCTGGGCATCGAGGTTGCTCATCGGCTCATCGAGCAGCACGATCCGCGGTTGGCGCAGCAACGCCCGGGCCAGGGCCACCCGCTGGCGCTGGCCGCCGGAGAGCTGGGCCGGCCGGCGCTGGCGCAGCTCGTCCAGCTGGAGCAGCTCAAGGGTGGCGTCGATGCGCCGCTGGCGCTCACGGGAGGCCATGCCACGCACCTTCAGGCCCAGGTCGAGGTTGCCCTCCACGCTCAGGTGGGGATAGAGGGCGTAGCTCTGGAACACCATCGCCACCTGCCGTTCACCCGGGCTTCGGCCGGTGAGATCCACCCCATCCAGCAGCACCTGTCCGCCGCTGGCCGGATCCAGCCCCGCCACCAGGCGCAGGGTGGTGGATTTGCCGCAGCCGCTGGGTCCCAGCAGGGCGACGCATTCGCCCGGGGCGACCTGTAGATCGAGCCGATCCAGCAGGCACCGACCGCCCACCTCCCGGCCCAGCTGCCGCAGTTCCAGACCGGCGTCGGAGCGGGGGCTCATCCCTTCACCGCCCCGCGGGTCAGTCCCGAGACGATCGACCTCTGGGCCAGCAACACCAGCAGCAGCAGGGGCAGGCTGCCCAGCACGGTGGCAGCGGCGAAGGCTCCGTAGGGGATGGTGAACACCGAGCCGCCCCCGATCCGGGCAATGGCGATCGGCAGGGTGAGCAGGTCACTGCGGCTGATCCAGGTGAGGGCGATGGCGTACTCGTTCCAGCTGGCCAGGAACACCAGGATGGCTGTGCTGGCCAGGGCCGGCCCCAGCAGGGGCAGCAGCACGAAGCGGAGCCGTTGCCCCAGACCCAGCCCCTCGAGTCGCGCCGCATCCTCCAGCTCCCCGGGAAGGTCGGCGAAGGCGGCCCGCAGCAGCAGCACCGCCAGGGGCAGCGAAAGGGCTGTGTACGGCAGGCTGAGGGCGAGCAGGTTGTTGGCCAGGCCGAAGCTGCGGGCGATCTCCAACAGCGCCAGAAACAGCAGCACGGTGGGGAATATGGCCGCCGCCACCAAAGCCAGCCCCACCCCCCAGCGCACCGGGCCGCGTTCTTTGTGCAAGCCGTAGGCGCAAGGCACCGCCAGCAGCAGGGTGAGCAGGGTGGTGGCCAGACCGACCAAGGTGCTGTTGGCCAGGTACCGCCAGAAGGGGGGGTGGCCGGAGAGCACCAGCTGGTAGTTGGCCAGCGTCCAGGGGTTGCCTTCGAGCAGCGGCGCCACCAGGGCCTCCGGGCGCAGCAGGGAGGTGCGCAGCTGCCAGAGCAGGGGACCAAGGCTCCAGAGCAGCACGAGCAGCCTCATGCCGCCCGCTCCGTGGTGCGCTCCAGGCCGTGGCGCCGCAGCAGCAGCCAACCGCCACCCAGGGACACCAGCAACAGCAGGAAGGTGGCGAGCATCACGGTGCTGGCGTAGCCGAAGTCGAGGAACCGCATGGCGTTCAGGTAGGCATAGAGGGCCAGGCTCTCGGTGCTGCCGGCGGGCCCGCCGCCCGTGAGCACCTGGATCAGGTCGAACACTCCCAGGGCCTGGGCAAGCCGGAACAGCAGCGCCAGGGTGAGGTAGGGCACCAACAGGGGCAGGGTGAGGCGGCGCAGGATCTGAAGGCGGCTGGCCCCCTCCAGGCGCAGGGCCTCCTCCAGATCCACCGGAATGGTCTGCAGTCCTGCCAGCAGCAGCAGGGCCACGAACGGCATGGTCTTCCAAACATCCGCCAGCACCACGAAGAACCAGGTGGTGGCCGGGGTGGAGAGGAATCCGTAGCTGCTGCCGCCCAGGGAGCGGATGGCGGCGTTGAGGGGACCGTGGGGATCGTTGAGGATCCAGCGCCAGCCCAGGGCCATCACCGCGGTGGGCAGGGCCCAGGGCAGCAGGGTCAGGGCCCGCAGCGCTCCCCGACCCCGCAGGGGGCGGTGCAGCAGCAGGGCCAGGGCCAGACCCCCCACCAGTTCCAGGGCCACCGAGCAGAGGGCAAACCGCAGGGTCTGGCCCGCATCCGTCCAGAACCGGGCGTCATCGAGAAGTCGCCCCCAGTTGGCGCCGCCATTCGGCACGGGCACCAGCCCGGTAAGCACCGAGCTGGCGTGGAGGCTGAGCCAGCCGTAGCGCAGCAGGGGATAGAGGAACACCGCCGCCAGCAGCAGCAGGGCCGGCAGCAGCAACAGCAGGCTGAGCGTGCGGGATTTCATGGCTCTGCCGATCGATTTCCCGGGGGACCGGCCAGGGAGCGCAGCACCTGCAGGCTCTGGCGCTGGGCGGTGGCCATGGTCTGGTCGGGCCCCGCCTGGCCGGTGAGCATGCCGTTCACCTGCCGGGCCAGCAGATCGCTGAGCTGGGCATAGGCCGGCGTGGGCGGCCGCAGCTGGGGATGTTGCAGGGCCTGGCGCTGCACCGCCAGCAGCGGGGCACGGCGCTGCAGGTCCGGGTCGTCGTAGAGCCGGCTCCAGGTGGGGGCATAGCCCTGCTCAATGGCCAGCTGGCGCTGCACCTCCGGGCTCGTGAGCCAGCGGATCACGGCCACCGCCTCTTCGGGATGGGGGCTGCCCTTGATCAGGGACAGCCCCCAGGTGCCCAAGGTGCCCCCTCCCTGCTCCCCCGGGGCGCCCACCATCGCGGTGACGCCCACCTTGCCTTTCACTGGCCCGTCGCCCTTCTCGATCTCCCGCCAGGCGTAGGGCCAGTTGCGCAGAAAGGCGGCCTCGCCAGCGGCAAAGGACTGCAGGGCATCGTTCTCGGCGTAATTGGCCACCGCCCTGGGGCTCACCCCGTCGCGCAGCAGGTCAGCCAGCCAGGCAGCCGCCGCCACGGCTTCGGGGCTGTCCAGCTCTGTGCGTGCGGTGGCCCAATTCCACCAGCTGGCGCCGAAGCCCTGCAGCATCTCCACCATCACGCAGCTCAGCCCCTCGTACTGGCGCCCTTGCCAGAGGTAGCCCCAGCGCACCCTGCCGCGGCGCTGCAGGTCGTGGGAGATGGCCACCAACTCCGCCGTGTCCCGGGGAGGGCGTGGCATCAGATCGGTGCGCCAGTAAAGCAGGCCCGTGTCCCCGGTGAGGGGCATGCGCCAGAGGTGCTCGCCCAGGCCATTGCCGAGGCGGGCGCCGGGCTCCATGGCCGCCAGCACCTCCGGCCCGAACCAGCGCTCCAGCGGAACAAACCAGCCGGCAGCCACGTACTTGGGCAGCCAGCTGACATCCACCAGCAACAGATCAAAGGGGGCCTCCCCCAGCAGCAGGCTGCTGATGGCCAGATCGGAGATGGTCTCGGTGTCCAGGGGGCCGCGGATCACCTCCACCGCCACGCCCGAGCCGCTGGTGTTGAAGCGCGCCACCGGGCCCGCCACCGCATCGGCCAGAGGGGCGGGCATCAACACCCGGATCGGCACCGGCTCCGCTGCGACCGCCTGCTCCGCCCTCTGGCCGGTGGCGGAGATCAGCACCAGCAGCAGAACCGCCAGCAGGCCCGCAAGGACGGGCTGCCGCCGCAGGCTCGAAACAAGGGGGCGGGCCGCCATGGGCCAACGTTACGCGGCCCGTTCAGAGGCCCCGCTGCATCAGCTGGCCCATCAGGTCGGAGCTGCGCTGCTGGAAGCCGGCCAGCTGGTTCGGCTCCAGACCCCCGACGGCCAGGCGGGCCACCTCGTAGATATGGCGGCTGAGATCCTCCGCCAGCTGGCGGCTGGGGGAGGTGGTGTCGGACCCGGTGATGACGGCGCCGGCCGAGAGCTTGAGCAGACCCTCCACCAGGGGATGGCGGCGGTTAACGAGCAGCACGTGGTGGTCGGGTAGGCCCGGCAGCCGTTGCTCCATCAGGGCGCCCATGTCGTTGAGACGGCGCATCTGCTCCGGCAAGAGGATCAGGGCGGCTGGAGAGCCCTCCCCCTTCAGAGACTGCACCTGGATGGTGATCTTGTTGTCGTCGAGGGCGGCCTTGAACAGGTCGCGCAGCTTCTCACCGCTGTCCTTGCCTTCGGCGTCGGCCAGCTCGCTCTCGGGCTCATGCAGGCTGGCGTCGAGCTCGGCGTCGACCCGCTGGAAGCGCAGGTCGCCGTGGCGGGCTTCCAGCCAGGGGATGAACTGGGAATCGATCAGGGTGTCGGCCAGCAGCACCTCCGCCCCCTGCCCCTTCCACAGGGCCAGGGCCCCAGCCTGTCCGGCCTCATCGGTGCAGTAGAGGATCCGATCGGCGTGGTCGCCGGCCAGGCGACCCCGGTAGCCGGCCAGGGTGGTGTAGGTGCGGCCATCGGTGGCGACCGGGTCGAGGCCGGTGGCCTCCTCGCCATCCTCGGCCGGCTGGGCGGCTGCAGCGGTGGTGCCATACAGGATCAGATCCGCCACCTGCTCGGCGAATTTCTCGTCCTCCATGGCGCCGATCTTGATGAAGGGGGCCAGGGAATCCCAGATCTCGGCGTAGCGGGCCGGCTCGTCGCGATGCAGCTCCTTGAGCCGGTCGCCCACCTTCTTGGCCACGAAGTTGCCGATGGAGCGCACCCGGCGGTCGGTCTGCAGGGCGCTGCGGCTGACGTTGAGGGGGATGTCGGGCGAATCGATCACGCCGCGCAGGGGCAGCAGGTAGCGGGGCACCACCTCCTTGATCGAGTCACTGACGAACACCTGGTTGCAGTAGAGACGGATCTCACCCTTCTCCCAGTCGGCCCGGCCGGTGATCCTGGGGAAATAGAGAATCCCCTGCAGGTTGTAGGGATAGTCGGT
Organism: Synechococcus sp. UW140; assembly: GCA_943372935.1. GTDB lineage: Bacteria > Cyanobacteriota > Cyanobacteriia > PCC-6307 > Cyanobiaceae > Cyanobium. Next base: position 176,503 of record CALSAP010000001.1, on the reverse strand, counting down.
GTTGAGGTGCACCCAGAGCAGGGGATCGCCCTGGAAGGGGTACAGATAGCGGTAAAGGTTGATGTAATCGTCGTCGTTGAGGTCCCGGGGGCTCTTGCGCCAGGGAGCCTCCCGCTTGTTGACCGTTTCGCCATCGAGCTGCACCGCCACCGGCAGGAAGTCGCAGTAGGTGGTGATCAGGGTGCGGATTCTGGAGGGCTCGATGTACTCCAGCTCCTCCTCCATCAGATGCAGGATCACATCCGTGCCCGGTTCGGAGCGCTCAGCCCCCTCAAGGCTGAAATTGGGGGAGCCATCGCAGCTCCAGCGCACCGCTTCGGCGCCGGGCCGGGCACTCAGGCTGACCAGCTCCACCCGGGACGCCACCATGAAACTGGAATAGAAGCCCAGGCCGAAGTGGCCGATGATGGCGTCGCTTTCGCTCTTGTACTTCTCGAGGAAGTCCTCGGCGCTGGAGAAGGCCACCTGGTTGATGTAGCGCTTCACCTCATCGGCGGTCATGCCGATGCCGTTGTCACTGATGGTGAGCGTTTTCGCTTCCCGGTCGATGCGGATGGAGATCGTTCCTTCGGACCCCTCGCTGCAGTCACCGGCCATGGCGGCCATGCGCCGCTTGCTGATGGCATCCACCCCATTGCTCACCAGCTCCCGCAGGAACACCTCATGGCCGGAATAAACGGCCTTTTTGATGATCGGGAAGATGTTCTCGGTGTGGATCTGAATCTGGCCCTGTTCCAGCACCGTCATGGCGAATGAGAAGAATCGCCTTGAACCTAGGTGGAGCGTGCGCGGCGGCTCAAGACCAGCGAGGGTGGGGTCCCCGAACCAGGGGGCCTCAGACGCCGGGCTTCTGCAGGTCGGCCCGCTCCTCGGGCAGGATCGCCCCCTCCACCGGGCACACCTGCAGGCAGATGCCGCAGTCGATGCAGGTATCGAAATCGATCCAGAAGAACGTCGTGCCCTTGCTGTTCGCTCCCTGGCCGGGGTGGATGCAGGCCACCGGACAGGCATCGACGCAGTCCGCCACGCCCTCGCAGACGTTGGTGACGATCGAGTGGGCCATCGAGGGGAGACGCAGCGGAAGGATCCTAGGCAGCCAGCCACACCGCCCCACGGCAACCCCGCTCCGCCGCCAGTTGCTCGGCAGACGCCTGGTCGGCGCAGGGGTGGGTACAAAGCTCGGCGGCCTCCCCTCCGCGATGCAGGTCTGCCATGCGGCTGAGGGCCAGCCCGAGACCGGCGGCGGTGGCGCTGGCCACCAGCCAGGGACCCGGGGCCTGACCATCAGCCGCCGCAGGGGCACCCTCCGATTCGATCAGGTCGCGGATGGCTTCCACGTCGAAACCGAAGCCGGTGCCAGCTGCCTCTGAGCTGCCGAAGCAGAAGCGACCCACCAGGGCGTCGTAGCGGCCGCCGCTGGCGATGGCCACCGGGGCGTCGGCCCCCTGGCAGACAAGCTTGAACACCAGGCCGTCGTACAGATCGAAGTGGGGCTGGAAGGTGGGATCCAGCTGCACCCGCACGCCCAGGCCGGCGGCCGGCGACTTCACGCTGGCCAGGGTGGCGGCGAAGGACTCCAGCAGCGGCACGGGTCCGAGCCATTGCTCCAGTTGATAAAGCACCTGCACCGGCTCGCCCCGCAGCCCGATCAGGGCCATCAGCCGCTGCCGGTGGCTGTCGGGCAGGGCCAGGGCGCCGAGGGCCAGGGGGTCGTAATCGGTGAGGGCGTGGCGCGCCGCTGAGCGCTGCTCCTCCGGCACCTGGTGCAGCAGGGCGCTGAGCAGTCCGTGGTGGCCCACCAGCAGGGTGGGCTGGTGCTGGGCTGGGAGCCCCAGGCTCGCCAGGGCCGCCAGCAGCAGGTGCAGCAGCTCGGCGTCGGCGGCAGGGGAGGGCTCCCCCAGCAGCTCCACGCCACTCTGCAGTTGCTCGCTGATGCGCTGGCCGCCGCCATCGCCGCTGAAGCTGCGGAAGGTGGTGCCACTGGCCCAGAGCCGCAGGGGCCGGGGCCGGCCCAGCATCCGGGTGCTGGCGGCTCGGGCAATCGGAGCGGTGAGTTCCGGCCGCAGCCCCAGGGGCTCATCAGCCACCAGCCGCACGAGTTCCCGTTCGGCGATGGCGCCACCGGCCTCCAGGGTGTCGAGCCGCTCGATGGTGGGGGGCGCCACCTCCTGGTAGCCCCAGAGGCGATACACGTTGGCCAGCAGGTCGCAAAGGCGACGGTTGCTGTCCACCTGACCCGGGTTCAGGTCCCGCGCGCCGGCGGCAGGTTGGAGGGCCATGGAGGACGGGGGTCGGGCGGGGGTGGGGGGTCGGATCCTATGGAGTGGTGGCGTCCAGTTCGGGGGCCCCGAAGCTGGCACCGCTGAGCGGCCGGCAAAGGGCCAGCCCTTCGATCAGGGGCTGGCGCAGGGCGGGGGTGCAGGCGATCACCCGGCCGTCGCCCAGGTCGAGGCGGCCGCCGTCATAGGCGCAGACCTGACCGCCGGCCTCCTCCACCAGCACCACACCAGCCACCAGGTCCCAGGGGGACAGGCCCCGCTCCCAGTAGCCGTCGACCCGGCCTGCGGCGACGAAGGCCAGATCCACGGCGGCAGCCCCGGCCCGTCGCACCCCATGGCTGCGGTGGGTGAACCAGGCGAACTCGGCGTAGTTGTTATCGAGCCGATGCACCCGGTCGTAGGAAAAGCCCGTGACGAGCAGGGAATCGGCCAGGGCGCCGCAGGCGCTCACCTGCAGGCGGCGTCCGTTGCACCAGGCTCCCCGGCCCGGGGCGGCCCAGTAATGCTCCTCGAGCACCGGCACCTCCAGGGCACCGAGCAACGGCAGCCCCTGCCAGCTGAGCCCCACGGAGGTGCCAAAGAACGGATAGCCATGGGCGTAGTTGGTGGTGCCGTCGAGGGGGTCGACGCACCAGAGCAGGTCCCCCTGGCCAGCGAGCTGGCCACTTTCCTCGGCCAGCACGGCCACGGTGGGGCTGCCGGCCGCCAGGACAGCCAGCACGGCGGCTTCGGCCGCCAGGTCGGCCTCGGTGACCAGGTTGCCCGCCATGCCCTTCTCCTTCACCTGCTCCAGCCGGCCGAAGTGGCGCCGCAGCTCACGGCCCCCGGCTTCGGCGGCCTCCCGGGCCACCTGCAGCAACCGCTCCAGTTCGGCGGCATCAAGGCCGGATCCCACCAGGGCCTGTTGACAAAGGGAGGTCATTCGTCGTCCAGGGGCAGGCCGGGCCGCACCAGACCACGGCCGAAGAAGCGGCCGAACTGACGGTCGTAGACCTCGTCCTCGTCCTGGGTCTCCACCTCCAGCGGGCCGGTGGCCCGGGCGACACAGAGCAGGCCGTAGCCCTCCTTGCGCAGGTCCTTGGAGAGCCCGAGGGCCTCCCGCTGATCGATGCTTCCTTCCAGCACCCGCACGGCGCAGGCGGTGCAGCAGCCGTTGCGGCAGCTGAAGGGCAGCGGCTCGCCCTGGGCTTCGAAGCTGCGCAGGATGTATTCCCCCTCCGGCACATCGAGGCGGATGACGCGGTTGGTCTGTCGCCAGTGGACCGTGATCGGGTAGGTGCGGGGCATGGGGACGTGGGGTGGGCGGAGGGGGCGGTGCCGGTGGGGCGGGAAGGCGAAGCGAGGTGCGGCCCCTGCTACATTGCCATCTGCCCCATTTCGCCCCTGGAGAGGTGGCCGAGTGGTCGAAGGCGCAGCACTGGAAATGCTGTATAGGGGCAACTCTATCGAGGGTTCGAATCCCTCCCTCTCCGTTATCTGAGTCGGCCCACCGGGCCGGCTTTTTTTTCGTCCGTAGCTACAGCGAAAACCCCTTCAGCTCAGGGTCTGAAAGGGTTCCACTGGCAGCTTTGCTGACGACGACCCCAGCGCCCGGGATCAGCCGAAGCGTCCGCTGACGTAGTCGAGCGTTGACTGCTGACTGGGGGAATTGAAGATGTTCTCGGTTTCGTTGAACTCCACCAGATAGCCCACCTTGCCCGTGCCCCCTTCGACGGCCTCGGCGTTGAAGAAGGCGGTCATGTCGGCCACGCGCACGGCCTGCTGCATGTTGTGGGTCACGATCATGATCGTGTAGCTGCGCTTGAGTTCGTGCATGGTCTCCTCGATCTTGAGGGTCGAGATCGGATCAAGCGCCGAGCAGGGCTCGTCCATCAGGATCACCTCCGGTTCGGTGGCGATGGCCCGGGCGATGCAGAGCCGTTGCTGCTGGCCGCCGGAGAGGGAGAAGCCGCTCTCCTTGAGCTTGTCCTTGCACTCGTCCCATACGGCCGCCTTACGCAGGGAGCGCTCCACCAGCTCGTCCATGTCGCCCTTGTACCCATTGATCCGAGCACCGAAGGCGATGTTCTCGTAGATCGATTTCGGGAAGGGGTTGGGCTTCTGAAACACCATGCCGATCCGGCGCCTCACCTCCACCGGATCGACCCGTTTGTCGTAGAGGTCGTGCTGATCGAAGATCACCCGGCCCTTGAGGGTGCAGCCCGGGATCAGATCGTTCATCCGGTTGAGGGCCCGAAGCACCGTGCTCTTGCCACAGCCCGAGGGGCCGATGAAGGCGGTCACCTTGCCCTTGGGCAGATCCATGTAGACGTTCTTGACCGCTTCGAAGCTGCCGTAGGAGATCGTCACGTCCTGCAGGGACATGCAGACGTCGCTGGCCACGGTGGAGGGAGAGGAAGCCGTCATGTCAGGGATGGGGTGAATCGAAGCCGGAGGTGATGAACAGGGAGCCGGGTCAGGACCGGGAGGCATTGCTGATCCAGCGGGCCAGCAGGTTGGCTCCGAGAATCATGATCACGAGCACGAAGGAGGCGGCCCAGGCCAGCTCGTTCTGCGCTTCGTAGGGCATGATCGCGAAGTTGAAGATCAGCACCGACATGGTGGCGATCGGATTGAACAGTCCTTCCGGCCAGAAGGGGGAGAACAGGGCCGTGAAGATCAGCGGGGCCGTTTCGCCAGCGGCCCTGGCGATCCCCAGCACCACGCCCGTGGCGATCGGTGTGAACGCCGCGGGCAGGGTGATCCGGGTGATGGTGACGAACCGGGAAGCCCCGACGCCATAGGCCCCCATGCGCATCTCCTGGGGCACCAGCAGCAAGCCCTCATAGGTGGTCTTGATGACGGTGGGCAGCATCAGCACCGAGAGGGCGATGCCGCCGGCCATGGCGCTGAAGCTCTGGTCGAAGAAGATCCGCGTGGTGACGATCAGGGAATAGATGAAAACCCCGCAGATGATCGAGGGCACCCCGGCGAGCACATCGTTGCCGAAGCGCACGAACTTCGAAAACCAGCCGTCCTGGGCGTATTCCGAGAGGTAGACGCCACCCCCCACGCCAACCGGGATCGCGATCAGGGAGGCGATCAGGGTCACGACGATGGTGCCGAGGATCGCGTTACCGATACCGCCGCCTTCCAGGCCGGGGGCCGGGGGCAGTTCGGTGAGCAGCCGCAGGCTGAGCAGGCGGCCCCCCTGGATCAGGACATAGATCAGCACGAGGAACAAGGGGACCACCGCCATGGCCGCAAAAAGGGCCGCAATCGCGTTGGCGATCTGGTTGAAGCGGTTGCGCTTCAGGGCCGGTTCGTAGTGAAGGCTGAGCCGCTCCGTGAACTGACTGGTCGTTGGTGGTGTCGAGAAGGACATGGCCAGGGAACGGCGTGGGCGGTGAGTGGAGGGGGAAGCGTGGACGGGTTCAGTAGCGCAGGCTGAGACGCCGCACGATCCACTGGGCCATCACGTTGACGACGAAGGTGAGGATCATCAGCACGACGGCCGCGTACATCAGTGCTGACACCTGGATGCCATCGGCCTCACCGAACTGGTTGGCAAGCATCGAGGCGATGGTGTTGCCCGGCGCCAGCAGGGAGACACTGAAGTTGAGCGAGTTGCCGATGATCATCGTGACGGCCATGGTTTCACCCATCGCCCGGCCCAGGGAGAGCATCACTCCCCCCATGATCGAGGAGACCGCCGCCGGCAGGATCACGTTGAAGATGGCGCCCCATCGGGTCGTGCCCACGCCATAGGCCCCCTGGCGCAATTCGATCGGCACCTGGTTGAGGGCATCCCGTGAGATGGCGGTGATGATCGGCAACACCATCACCACAAGAATCAGGATCGCCGGTGCCGTGCCGGGGCCTTGGGGTTCGGTGGCGAAGAACGGGGTCCAGCCCAGGGTGGTGTGCAGCAGCGACAGAAAGGGGCGGATCGCCGGCTCCATCACGAAGATCGCCCAGAGGCCCAGAACCACCGAAGGAATGGCGGCCAGCAGTTCCACCAGCAGGCCGATGAGATCACGCAGGCGCCGGGGCAGCAGATCCTCCGTGATGAAGATGGCGGTCCCCAGCCCGATGGGCACGGCCAGGAGCAGCGACAGGATCGCGGTGACGAGGGTGCCGTAGATGGCGATCAGGGCGCCGTAGTCCTCGTTGACCGGATCCCAGGCGGAGGTGGTCAGAAACTTGAGGCCGAAGGTGGCCATGGCCTCCCTGGCGCCACTGAACACCGTGACGAAGATCGCCAGCAGCACGATCCCCACCGAAGCCGCCAAGACCAGTGTCAGCTGGCGGAAACCGATGTCGACCAGTTTTTCCTGGGGGGGCCGTCGCCGCAGCGTGAACGCATCGATGGGTGGGGCGCTCCTCATGCAGGGATGGTGCCGGTCGGCATGGACGTTCCACCTGATCTGAGCACGAGTTTGAGCCCCCGCGTTTAAGCTGGGTTTAACGGCCGTCAGGCTCCGGTAGCGTTGGGGCGCCATCAGGACTTCCATGGGGCGCATCGTCGGCATCGATCTGGGCACCACCAATTCGGTGGTGGCCGTGCTCGAAGGCGGCAGGCCCCAGGTGATCGCCAACGCCGAGGGGGGCCGCACGACCCCGTCGGTGGTGGGCTTCAGCCGGGATCAGGAGCTGCTGGTGGGGCAGCTGGCCCGGAGGCAGCTGGTGCTCAATCCCCGCAACACCTTCGCCAACCTGAAGCGGTTCGTCGGCCGCAGCTGGGACGAACTCGACGAGGGCAGCCTGGGGGTGCCCTACAGCGTGCGCGCCAACGACCAGGGCAACGTGCGCGTCATCGCTCCAGCCACCGAGCGGGAATACGCCCCGGAGGAACTGGTGGCTTCCATCCTGCGCAAGCTGGTCGACGACGCCACCACTTACCTCGGCGAGGAGGTCGAGGCGGCCGTGATCACGGTGCCGGCCTATTTCAACGACGCCCAGCGCCAGGCCACCCGCGATGCCGGCCGGCTGGCGGGGATCGCCGTGGAGCGGATCCTCAACGAGCCCACCGCGGCCGCTCTGGCCTACGGCTTCGATCGCAGCACGGTCAAGCGTGTGATGGTGTTCGACCTCGGCGGCGGCACCTTCGACGTGTCGGTGCTGCGCATCGCCAACGGCGTCTTCGACGTGATGGCCACCAGTGGCGACACCCAGCTGGGGGGCAACGACTGGGACCGCCGCATCGTCGACTGGGTGGCCGAGGCCTTCCTGCAGCACAACGGCCTCGACCTGCGCCGCGATCGCCAGGCCCTGCAGCGACTCACCGAGGCCGCCGAGAAGGCCAAGGAGGAGCTCTCCGGCGTCCAGAGCACCCCCCTGTCGCTGCCCTTCATCGCCACCGGCCCTGACGGGCCCCTCCACATCGAAACGACCCTGGAGCGGGGCACCTTCGAGGGTCTCTGCCCTGATCTGCTCGACCGGCTGCTGCGCCCCGTCCAGCGCGCTTTGCGCGATTCGGGCCTGACGGCCGACGCCATCGATGACCTGGTGCTGGTGGGGGGCTCCACCCGCATGCCGATGGTGCAGGAGATGGTGCGCACCCTGATTCCCCGCGAGCCCTGCCAGTCGGTCAATCCCGACGAAGTGGTCGCGATCGGGGCGGCGGTGCAGGCCGGCATTCTCACCGGCGAGCTGCGCGACCTGATGCTCAACGACGTCACCCCGCTCTCCCTCGGCCTGGAGACGATTGGCGGGGTGATGAAGGTGCTCATCCCGCGCAACACCTCGATTCCGGTGCGCAAGTCGGATCTGTTCAGCACCTCGGAGGCGAACCAATCGTCGGTGGAGATCCACGTGCTGCAGGGTGAGCGCCAGATGGCCGCCGACAACAAGTCCCTCGGTCGCTTCCGGCTCTCCGGCATTCCACCGGCCCCACGCGGAGTTCCCCAGGTGCAGGTGTCCTTCGACATCGACGCCAACGGTCTGTTGCAGGTGTCCGCCACCGACCGCACCACCGGACGCCAGCAGAGTGTCTCGATCCAGGGGGGATCGAACCTCAGCGAAGAGGAGATCAACCGGTTGCTGGAGGAGGCGGAGCGCAAGTCGGTGGAGGATCGCCGCAAGCGGGCCGTGATCGACCGCCGCAACCGTGCCCAGACCCTGGTGGCCCAGGCCGAACGGCGCCTTCGCGATGCTGCCCTGGAGCTGGGCCCCGCCGGGGCCGAACGCCAGCAGCGCGCCGTGGAGCTGGCCCTGCGCGATGTGCAGGACGTCCTGGCCCAGGACGACCCTGCCGACCTCGACCTGACCGTCAGCCAGCTTCAGGAGGCGCTGTTCGGGCTGAACCGGCGCCTGCTGGGGGAACGGCGCTCGGAGAGCGGCCCGCTCAAGGGTCTCAAGAACACCCTGGGCTCCCTCAAGGACGAACTCTTCTCCGACGACGACTGGGATGACTGGGGCGGATCGGGCCGCTCCGATCCCTGGTCCAGCCCGCCGAGGCTGCCCCAACGGGATCCCTACCCGCTCGGCCGCTTCGCCGAGCGGGAGGGTGGCTACGACGACGACCTTCCGTCCCGCCGCTGGGAGAATGGCCGCTCCTGGGATCGGCAGGAGTCCGTCGATCGCGATCTGGGCGCCGATCGTCACCGACCGCGTCGCGGCGGTCGGGCCGATCAGGATGATCCCTGGGCTGACGGCTGAGCGTCGTGAGCCAATCCACCCGCTCCGATTCGGCGGCGACGGCCGCCCGCGACCACTGGGGAGTGCTCGGTCTGGCTCCCGGTGCCGATGCGGCGAGCATCAAACGGGCCTTCCGCCAGCAGGCCCGCCTCTGGCATCCCGACCTCAATGGCAATGATCCGGTGGCCGAAGCCCGCTTCAAGCGGGTCAACGAGGCCTATGCGGTGCTCTCCGATCCGATCCGGCGTCGCGCCTGGGAGGCCGGTGAGGGGCAGGAGAGCTCCGGCCTCGACGCCGATCCCTTCGCCAGCGGCTTTCCCCACTTTGAGGACTACCTGGCGCAGCTCTTCGGCCAGGAGCCCCGCGGCTCGCGGAGCTGGGAGGATGAACCCGAGCCGGACGATCCGCCTGAGGCCCGCAGCGTCACCACCGCACCGGCATCGCCGCCACCGGTGATGGCCGCCACGGACGAGGAAACCCTGGTGAGCCTCACCCCGGAGCAGGCGCTCAGGGGCCAGCGGCTGGAACTGGAGTTGCGGGACGGCACCGTGGTGGAGGTCTGGACGCCCCCCCTGGCGGGAGATGGCTGGCGCCTGCGGCTGGCCGGTGTGGTGGCCGGCGGCGCCGATCACTTCCTGCAGCTGCGGGTGCGAACCGAAGAGGGACTGCGCATCGATGGCCTGCGGGTGCACTACCAGCTTGATCTCCACCCGGCCGACGCGGCCCTTGGCTGCCAGGCGGTGGTGCCCACCCTCGAGGGGCCCGTGCGGCTGCGGGTGCCACCCGGTTCCTCCAGCGGCCGGCAGCTGCGCCTGAGGCAGCGGGGCCAGAGCCAGGGGGAGCAGCGGGGCGACCAGCTGGTGGAGGTGAGGATCGTTGTGCCTGCCAAGCCCACGGAAGCGGAGGAGGCCCTGTTCCGGCGCCTGCGGGAGCTCGACCGGGAGCAGAACAGCGCCAACGACGCCTGATCGTTACAGCGGCAGCCAACGGATGAGACACTGGCCTGCGCCCCATCCATGACGATGTGACTGCCAGCGGTTCCCCCCACAAGCCGGTGCATGTCCTGCTGTTCGATCCGGGCAGTGAGCAGGAGGGCATCCATTCCCTCGAACTCGGGGGCCGCACCGTGGTGCTGCTGTTCGAGGACCCTGACGATGCCGAGCGCTATGCCGGCCTTCTGGAAGCGCAGGATTTTCCCGTGCCCTGCGTTGAGGCCCTGGATCGGGAGGAACTCGAGAACTTCTGTGCCGAAGCTGGCTACGAAGCCCGCTTCGTTCCGGCCGGTTTCCTGCCCAACAGTGAAGAGGAGCGGCTGCTGATCGCGCCGCCCGAACGCAACATGGACGTCACCACCTGGAAAGAAGAGCAGGCAGCGGCGCAACAATCCGGCGCTGAGGACGCCGGCGGCCCCGGCAGTGATCCGGAGCTGGAGGCTTTCCGTCGCCGCCTTGAAGGGTTGCTGTGAGCCAGTCCGGCGGCGACAGGGGCCACCTGCTCACCGAGCGGCCCAACCCGGCCAGCGAAGACCTCGACCGGCTGCCCACGGCGTCCCTGGTGGAGCTGTTCTGTGCCAACGACCTCTTGCCCCAGCAGGCGGTGGCGGCCGCTGCGCCGGCCCTGACGGCCGCGATCGACGCGATCGCCGCACGCCTGGCGCGGGGCGGCCGCCTCTTCTACCTGGGGGCCGGCACCTCCGGCCGGCTCGGGGTTCTGGATGCGGCGGAGTGTCCACCCACCTTCTGCAGCCCCCCAGAGCTGGTGCAGGGGGTGCTGGCGGGCGGAGCGGCGGCCCTGCTGCGCAGCTCCGAAGGCCTGGAGGACCTGCGGGACGCCGGTCGTGACGACCTCACCCAGCGGGGCTTCGGCCCGGCGGATGCCCTGGTGGGCATCGCCGCCGGCGGCACCACCCCCTATGTGCTGGGGGGGCTGGCCCATGGCCGCGCCATCGGGGCCCTCACCGTGGCGATGGCCTGCGTGCCCGCTGATCAGGTGCCGATGCCCTGTGACATCGACATCCGGCTGCTGACCGGTCCCGAGCTGCTGACCGGTTCCACCCGGCTGAAGGCGGGCACGGCCACCAAGATGGCCCTCAACATCCTCTCCACCGGGGTGATGGTCCGCCTGGGCAAGGTCTTCGGCAACCGCATGGTGGATGTGGCGGTCACCAACAGCAAGCTTGAGGACCGTGCCCTGCGCATCCTGCGGGACCTGGCCGGGGTTCCCAGGGACGCGGGCCTGAGCTTGCTCCAGCAGAGCGGGGGATCGGTGCGTCTGGCGCTGCTGATGGCGGCTTCAGGGCTGGAGGTCGAGGCGGCGCGGTCGGCCCTGGACCGCCACGGCCCCGGCCTGCGTCAATGCCTCGACCGCCTCGGGGTCAGCCTGGTGCCGTCGTCGATGCCTCCGGTGGCGTGAACGGTCCCCAGTAGGGGGCGGTGAACAGGTCGGTGCGGCGGCGGGTGGCCGGCGGCACCTGGGCGACCGGTGTCATCAGCGCGTCCTTGAGGGCCTGGTGGGCCGGGCTGGGGGGCCGCAGGGCCTCCACCCGCTCGGCGGCCAGGCGCACGATCTGCTGGGCCAGGGCCGCGTTGGCGCGCAGGTTGTCGATCACCAGTTCGACGGTGACGGCGTCATGCATCGCGTGCCAGCAGTCGTAGTCGGTGACCATCGCCAGGGTCGCGTAGGCCATCTCCGCTTCCCGGGCCAGCCTTGCTTCGGTGTGGTTGGTCATGCCGATCACCGTGCAGCCCCAGGAGCGGTAGAGCTCGGACTCGGCCCGGGTGGAGAAGGCCGGCCCCTCCATGCAGAGGTAGGTGCCGCCGCGGTGCAGCTGGCGACCCTCCGGCATCAGGCTGTCGCCCACGTCGCCGAGCACCCGGGAGAGCACCGCGCAGTAGGGATCGGCGTTGCCCACGTGGGCCACCAGCCCCTCACCGAAAAAGGTGAGCGGCCGCTGGATGGTGCGATCAATGAACTGATCGGGCACCAGCATGTCCAGGGGACGCACGTTCTCCTGGAGCGAGCCCACGGCCGACACCGACAGGATCCAGCGGACGCCGAGGGAGCGCAGGGCCCAGAGGTTGGCCCGGTAGGGAACCTCACTGGGGGTGAAGCTGTGGTGGCGGCCGTGCCGGGCCAGGAACACCACCTCCAGGTCGCCGATGCGCCCGATCCGCAGGCTGTCGGAAGGGGGCCCGTAGGGGGTTTCGACGGTCAGTTCCCGGACGTCTTCCAGCCCTTCCATGGCATAGAGGCCGCTGCCACCGAGCACGCCGAGACGGGCGCGGGCAAGGTCGGGGCTCGCCGGACCACCGGCCTGGGGGGAGGAGGAAGTGGGCTCAAGGGTGGCCATGGAAGCAGGGTGCCCTGGACGGATACAGTCGAAGTTTGCCTCCTCGACCGTGACCAAGGCCCTGATGGACACCGACGCCGGCCTGATCACCATTGATCTGTTCGACACCGATGCCCCCGGCACCGTCGCGAATTTCGTCAAGCTCTCCAAGGACGGCTTCTACGACGGCCTCGCCTTTCACCGGGTGATCAATGGCTTCATGGCCCAGGGGGGCTGTCCCAACAGCCGGGAAGGCGCCCGTGGCACGGCCGGCACCGGCGGCCCCGGCTACACGATCCCCTGCGAGATCAACGCTCAGAAACACAAGGCCGGCAGCCTGTCGATGGCCCACGCAGGCCGCAACACCGGCGGCAGCCAGTTCTTCCTGTGCCACGGTCCCCAGCCCCACCTGGATGGTCAGCACACCGTGTTCGGCCACACCGAAAACATCGATGTGGTGCTGGCACTCAAGAACGGCAGCCGCATCCGCACGGTGACGATCGAGGACTAGGACCAGTCAATGAAGGCGCCGGGGGTGAGGTTGAGCAGCGGGCAGGTGAGCGTCCTGGCCGGCTCCTCCCCTTCGGCCTCGCCCGCTGCTGACGGGACCGATGCGGCCGCTGGCACGAGGTCAGCCAGCTGGCGACGCTCCGGCTCCAGGTCGATGCTGGGGTGGCCCTTGCGGCGGGCATCGGGCGCCAGCAGCAGTTTCACTCCAGAGGTGCCCTGCCAGCGGGCCATCTCCATCAGCGGGCCGGCCAGGTCGGCGGCGGTGAGTTGACGACCCTGCTGGGCGGCCAGCAGCAGGGCCAGACCCGGACGATGCAGCAGGGCCAACAGGCGGGGATCCTCCTCGCGGTCCAGCAGCAGGCCCTTGCGCCGGGCCCACTCCCGAAGAACCTCAATCCGGCTGGCCCCCAGCAGGGGATCCTCGGGGCCGTGCCAGCCCAGCACGGCCGTCAGTCCGTGCGACTCCACATCCATCAGGTGTCCCAGCTTGGTGCGCTTCACCCGCAGGTAGGCGGCATTGTGGAGGCCGGGGTCCATCACCAGGGGGACCCGGTCGACCACCTGCAGGCCGTAGCCGCCCAGCCCGGCGATCTTGCGGGGGTTGTTGGTGATCAGCCGCAGGCGCCGCACACCGAGGTCGCTGAGGATCTGGGCCCCAACGCCGTAATTGCGCAGATCGGCGGCGAAACCCAGCCGCTCGTTGGCTTCCACCGTGTCCAGACCGCCATCCTGGAGGCTGTAGGCCTTGAGCTTGTTGATCAGGCCGATGCCGCGGCCCTCCTGGCGCAGATAGACCACCACCCCTTCGCCTGCGGACTCGATCATGCGCAGGGCCGCCTCCAGCTGGGGGCGGCAGTCGCAGCGGAGCGAACCGAAGGCATCGCCGGTGAGGCACTCGGAGTGCACACGCACCAGCACCGGCCCGGTGCCGCGCTCCGGGTAGCCCTTGACGATCGCCACATGCTCGCTGCCATCGAGCTCGTTGCGGTAACCGATGGCCCGGAACTGGCCGAAGCTGCTGGGCAGGGTGGCCTCCGCCTGGCGGGCCACGAAGCGTTCGGTGTCCAGGCGATAGCGGATCAGGTCGGCGATGCTGATCAGCCGCAGCCCATGCTGACGGGCGTAGTCGGCGAGCTGGGCCAGGCGGGCCATGGAGCCGTCGGGGTTCTGGATCTCGCAGATCACACCGGCGGGGTAGAGCCCGGCCAGGCGGGCCAGGTCGACGGCGGCCTCGGTGTGGCCGGCCCGTTGCAGCACGCCGCCCTGGCGGGCCCGCAGGGGGAAGATATGGCCGGGACGGCGCAGGTCGGCGGGCCGCGAGTCCGGATGGATCGCCACCTGGATCGTCCGGGCCCGGTCGTCGGCCGAGATGCCCGTGCTCACCCCCCGTTCCGGCCCCGCATCGACGCTGACAGTGAAGGCGGTCTGGTTGCTGTCGGTGTTGCGATCCACCATCAGGGGCAGATCCAGGGCATCAAGCCGTTCGCCTTCCATGGCCAGGCAGATCAGTCCCCTGGCATCGGTGGCCATGAAGTTGATCTGCTGGGGTGTGGCGAACTGGGCCGCACAGATCAGATCACCTTCATTTTCGCGGTTCTCGTCATCGACCACCACGATCGATTCGCCGTTGCGGATCGCCGCCAGGGCATCGGCGATGGCATCGAAGTGAATGCCCGTGGATTGACGTGGGCCGGACAGGACGGTCAAGGGACGGAAAGAAAAGGAAGACCTGCGCCCCCATGGGCGATGGACGTGGCCGAACCCTGAAGGGATCGAGCCTTATTTATAGGCTGCCGGTACGATCCAGCGTTCTTCTTCGTTCCGCATGGCTGGACAGCGCGTTGCGGTGATCGGTGCCAGCGGCTACGGGGGACTGCAGACCCTGCGGCTGCTGCTGGGCCACCCCCATCTCACGGTGAGCTTTCTGGGCGGGGAGCGCAGCACGGGCAAGCGCTGGAGCGAACTGGTGGCGTTCCTGCCCCTGGAGGACGACCTGGTGGTGCGTTCGCCCGATCCGGACGCCATCGCCGCCGCGGCCGATCTGGCCGTGTTGAGCCTGCCGAACGGCCTGGCGGCCGGTCTGGTGCCCGAGTTGCTGCAGCGCGGCGTCAAGGTGGTGGATCTTTCGGCCGACTACCGCTACCGCTCCCTGTCCCAGTGGCAGGAGGTCTATGCCGCCGAAGCTCGCCAGGTGTCCCGCCAGGACAGCGACCTCTGCCAGGAGGCGGTGTACGGATTGGTGGAAGTGGCTGAGGCGCGCATCCGCGAGGCTCGTCTGGTGGCGGCCCCTGGTTGTTTTCCCACGGCCAGCTTGCTGGCCCTGTTGCCATTCCTTGAGCAGGGACTGATCGAGACGAACGGCATCGTCATTGATGCCAAAACGGGCACATCCGGCGGCGGCCGAGCCGCCAAGGAGAACCTGCTGCTGGCCGAAGCCGCTGAAGCGGTTGCCCCCTATGGGGTGGTTGGCCATCGCCACACCAGCGAGATCGAGCAACTGGCGGGCCAGGCGGCGGGCCAGCCGATCCAGCTGCAGTTCACCCCCCACCTGATGCCGATGGTGCGCGGCCTGCTGGCCACGGTCTACGGCCGGCTGCGGGACCCCGGACTCACGGCCGAGGACTGCACGACCCTGCTGAAGGCGTCCTACCGCCACAGCCCCACGGTGCAGGTGCTGCCGGTGGGGACCTACCCCTCCACCAAGTGGGTGCGCAACACCAACCGCTGTCTGCTCTCGGTGCAGGTCGACCCGCGGACCGGCCAACTCATCATCATGAGCGCCATCGACAACCTGGTGAAGGGGCAGGCCGGCCAGGGGGTGCAGTGCCTCAACCTGCTCAGTGGCCTGGAGGCGGGAACCGGACTGCCGCTGCTGCCCTTCTACCCCTGAGCCAACCTCTGGGCGGCCAGGGTGACGGCCAGCGGCAGGATCCGGTGCTCCTGCGCCTGGATGCGGGCGTGGAGCCGCTGCCGGTCGTCCCCGGCCAGCACCGGCACCGCCGCCTGCACCAGGATCGTGCCTGCATCCACTTCGGCACACACCAGGTGGGCCGTGCAGCCCGCCAGGGTGACCCCGGCGGCCAGGGCCTCCCCCACCCCATCGGCGCCGCGGAAGCTGGGCAACAGGGACGGGTGAATGTTCACCAGCCGATCCGGGAAGGCCTCGATCAGCACCGGGGTGACGATCCGCATCCAGCCCGCCATCACCACCAGATCGACCCGGTGCGCCCGGAACAGGGCGATCAGGGCCTCGTCCAGGGCCTGCCGGGACGGCTGCCGGCGGTGGTCGATCACCTGGCAGGGAATGCCGAGCCGTTCGGCACGGCGTTGGGCTCCGCAGCCTTCCCGATTCACCGCCAGAACAACCACATCCCCCTGCAGGCGCCCCTCCGAGCAGGCCTCCACCAGGGCCTCGAAGTTGCTTCCTTCGCCGGAGGCCATCACCGCCAGTCGCAGTGATGCCTTCGCGGCCGGAGGCGGCTGTGGCAATGGCCACTGGAGAGACCCGCTGGGATCGCTATGGTCAGCGGAATCGGGCATTGCGTCCATGTCCCATCTCTCCATCCTGCCCACCGTGCTGCGGGATGCCGATGTCCTGGCGGACACCCTCTCCTCCCTCAACCTTCCCTGGCGCCGTGGCGGTGAACTCGTCGGCTTCGGCGGCGAGCGGCAGGCGGTGACGCTGCAGCTGCAGCTCCAGGATGGCCAGGGACTGGGATGGACCCGGCAGTCGGATGGATCCCTGGCCGTGGTGGGCGATCTCCAGCGCCTCAGCCGCAACACCGCCCTGCAGCGGCTGCTGGGCCGGATCACCCGGGCCTATGCCGCCAGAGCGGCCCTCCAGGACGCCAGCCTGGCCCTCCCCACGGCGTCGATCGAACTCCGTGTCTGAGGACCCACCCCTTCGAGATCCGGCCGCCGGGCCGACCGTCCAGCTTGATCTTCGAGAACCCCACCGTCACCTGGTCAGGGTCACGCTCCATGTCACGCCCCGTTGCCTGCAGCCGGAACTGCGCCTGCCCGCCTGGACGCCGGGCTCCTACCTGATCCGCGACTACGTCCGCCATCTGGAGGCGCTGCAGGTGCACCAGGGGGGAATCCCCGTGGCCAGCGCGCGAGTGGCGGAGGCCTGCTGGCGTCTGGAGCTCACCAGCCTGGCGCCACTGGTGATTCGCTACCGCCTCCAGGCCACGGAGCTGAGCGTGCGCACCTGCCACCTCAGCGCCGACCACGGCTTTCTGGCCCTGGCCGGGGTGGTGCTGCAGGTGAGCGGCGAACGCTGGCACCCCCATCGACTCGAACTGACGCTGCCCGAGGGATGGCAGGCCTTCGTTCCCCTGCCCAGCGCTGCTGACAACGCCTGGATCGCCGCCGACTTCGACCAGCTGATCGACAGTCCGGTCGAGGCCGGCCCCCATCCGTGCCACCGGTTCAACGTCGCCGGCGTGCCGCACCGCTGGGTGACCTGGGGTACCGACCTGCCCGCCGACGATCCCCTCTGGCTCGCCGACGTGGAACGGGTCGCCCTGGCCTGCTGCCGCCTGATGGGGGAGCCGGCGCCCGCGAGCGATAACTATCTGTTCGTGATGCATCTGCTGGGCGAGGCCTATGGCGGCCTTGAGCACGACCACAGTTGCGTGCTGCAGTTCGGACGCCGGGCCCTGGCGGCCCCAGCGGGTCGCCGCAAGCTGCTGCAACTCGTGGCCCACGAGTACCTGCACCAGTGGAATGTGCGCCGCCTCAGGCCCGCCGAGCTCACGCCGATCGACTACGACCGGGTCACGATCGTGCCCGGTCTTTGGTTTGCCGAAGGCGTCACCTCCTACCTCGACCTGCTGCTGCCCCTGGCGGCCGGCATCGGCACAGAAGCCGAACTGCTGGAGGATCTGGGGGCCGACCTCAGCCGCTACCTGCTCACCCCCGGGCGTCGGGTGCAGGGGTTGCGGCAAAGCGCCGAAGAAGCCTGGGTGAAGCTCTACCGGCAGGACGCCTCCTCGGCCGACAGCCAGATCAGCTACTACCTCAAGGGGGCCGTGGTGGCCTTGATCCTCGACCTGCATCTGCGGCGACAGGGTTCCTGCCTGGCCGTGGTGTTGCGGGACCTCTGGCGCAGCCATGGGGCCTGGGGCCGGGGCTACCGGAACGACGACCTGGTGACGGCCTTCGCCGAGCAGGCCGCCGACCTGGCCGAGCTCCTGCCCCATTGGCTGGAGAGCACGGACGACCCCGATCTGGCCGGTTACCTGGCAGACGTGGGCCTGGCCCTGGTACCGAAGCCGGCGAGCGAGCCCTGCTTCGGCTGGCTGCTGGAGGACGCCGCGGACAGGCCGATGCAGCTGAAGCGGGTGTTCAGGGACGGCCCGGCCGAACGGGCCTGGCTGCAGAGCGGCGATGAGCTGCTGGCCCTCGATGGTGTGCGGCTGCGGCGGCCGGACGACCTCAGCCTGGCCATCGGCCCCTTCACGACGCCGGCAGAGCGGGAGCTGCTCTATTGCCGTGACGGTCTCGTGCGCACCACCACGCTGCTGCCCGAATCCCCTGCCATGGCCAGCTGGCAGCTGGTGGTCGACCCGCTGTTGGCCAACGAGCACACGGACCTGAACCGGCGGCGCTGGCTGTCAGTGCAGCCATGAGTGCGTCCCTGCGGCCCCTGGTGCTGGCGGTGGCAGGAGCTGGTGTGCTGAGCATCGGCGGACTCACCTGGCTGGGTCGCGACCTGTTCGGCGCACCGGGCAACGCCGGGGGGCGCTCCTCCCTGCTCGACCTGCTGGAGGAGGTCCGCCAGTCCCCGGGCGTCGGCGGCCAGCCGCAGCAACCCCCACCGGTCAAGGCCTTGCCACCGACCCAGGCGGCCTGGCGTGCCCCGCTGGGGGGCGCCTGCCAGGCCGATCCCCAGCTGCGCGGTCGCCTGCTCGCGCTGGCCGAACGCCTCCGCTACGAGACCATTCGACTGCGCATCGACCCGAGCAACTACGGCGAGCGCTTTCGTCAGGATGTCTTCGGCCAGCCGCTGGATCCCACCCCCCAGGTCGTCGTGCTTCACGAGACGGTGTACGGCATCAACTCGGCGATCAACACGTTCATGACGCCCCATCCCCGCGACGAGGACCAGGTGAGTTATCACACCCTGATCGGCCTGGACGGCCGGGTGGTGGAGGTGCTCGATCCTTCCAAGCGGGCCTTCGGGTCAGGGAATTCCGCCTTCAACGGCCGCTGGGTGGTCACCAATCCGGAAGTGGGGGGGTCGATCAACAATTTCTCCCTGCACCTGAGCCTGGAGACACCCCTCGACGGGGAGGACCAGGAGCGCGCCCACAGCGGCTATACCGCCGCCCAGTACGACGCACTGGCGATCGTTCTGGGCCGCTGGATGCGTCGCTTCAACATTCCGGCCAACAACATCACCACCCACCGCCATGTGGATCTGGGTGGGGAACGCATGGATCCGCGCAGTTTCGACTGGCGCGAGCTGCAGGTGCGCCTGGCTTCGATCGGTGTTCTGTGCTGATGGCGTCGGCCTCAGACACTCTGATGCGGTGGGTCAGATCAGTGGGCTGGTGATCGGCTTGCGGCTCCCGTAGAGGAGGGCGTGCAGTTCGGGGTCCTGCATGTAGCGGAGCACCCGTGCGGGGTAATCGAGCTTGCCGTTGTGCAGGTAGGCCAGCGTGGCCATCGCCTTGGCATCGGCGGGAGAGGTGCTGGCCATCAGCAGGGCCCGGTCGGCCAGACCCAAGGCCTGCTTGAGGCGAACGAACTTGCCCACCAGCAGCCGCACGTTGCGATCGGGATCGAGCAGCTCCATGCGCGCTTCCTCGATCTGCTCCTGGGTGGCATTGGCCGGCAACAGGCCCTGCTTGACCAGTTCACCGATGCTGAGCTGGGCAGGTCCATGGGTGCTGAACAGGCCGCTGCGGGCCGCCAAGGGATGGTCCTCGCCGGGCTTGGCGTGCTGCAATTCATCGAACAGAACGGCGGTCACAAGCATCGGGTTGATCTGGTGCCGGCGGCTCTCGCTGAGGATCACCGGCCTGAGCTCCTCAAGGCGCCCGAGGGTGTGGGTACGCAGGGGTTGGAGCTGGTCGATCCCTTCGGTGAAGAGCTGCGCAAGCCTGGGCTGGGGCCCGTGGACGCCGAAACGGCGATTGAGTTCCCGCAGTTCCTCGGGGCTGAAATCGATCGGGTCGGGCCGGAGGCCCTCGCTGGTGGAGGGACTGATCAGGGGGAAAGCGTCAACGCCACGCTTGCCATCGGTGAGCAGCTCGGATCGGCGACCCTGAGACTGGGGTTCGCGGAGCAGGGGCACCAGACACAGTGCGACAGCCCCCAACAAAGAGGCACCCTGCAGGACAGGACGAAGCCGCCACTTCGAGGGGGCGGAGCTAGTTCCTGCGAGGCGCGACAGCAAGCAAAAGAGTGCTCTGTAGACCAATCGTAACGAAGATTTCCAGAATGGCCGCCTGCCAGGGGCGCTCTCACCGCTGGACCCTGTGGCGGATGACCCGCATCCGCCGATCCGCTTGCCGAACGTGGAGGCTGATGGATACGGTTCGGGGGCCCGTCACGGCGTCCCAGGAGCCATGTCCCCGCTGCCGCCGTTGAACGGCCAAGACTCCGCTGCCCTCTGGGAGCGTTTCCGCCAGTTGATCTGGCACGATCCCGACCTCTGCCTCTGGCTCGACGTCAGCCGCATGGCCCTGGAGGACAGGGACCTGGAGGGCTTCGAGGCCCCCTTCGCCCGCGCCTTCGCCGCCATGGAGGCCCTTGAGGCCGGGGCCATCGCCAACGCCGACGAGGGCCGCCAGGTGGGCCACTACTGGTTGCGGGCCCCGGAACTGGCCCCCGATCCGGCGGTGGCCGCCGCCATCGCCGCGGAGGTGGATCGGCTCGAAGCCTTTGGACGGGACGTGCTGGCCGGAACGGTCACGGCCCCCGGCGGCCGGCCCTTCACCGACGTGCTCTGGATCGGCATCGGCGGCTCCGGCCTGGGCCCCCTGTTGATGCTCAGGGCCCTGGAGCGTCAGGGGGTGGGACTGCCGTTCCACTTCTTCGACAACGTCGACCCCGACGGCATGGCCCGCACCCTGGCCGCCCTGTCGGACCGCCTCACCACCACGCTGGTGATCGTGGTCAGCAAGTCAGGGGGCACCCCCGAACCCCACCTGGGCATGGTCCAGGCCCGGGCGCGGGTGCTGGCCGCCGGCGGCGACTGGAGCGCCCAGGCGGTGGCCATCACCATGGGGGGCAGCCGGTTGGATCAGCAGGCGGAAGCGGCCGGCTGGCTGCGGCGCTTCGACATGTTCGACTGGGTGGGAGGGCGCACCAGCATCACCAGTGCCGTCGGGCTGCTGCCCGCCGCCCTGATCGGCGCCGACCTGCGTGGCTTCCTCGACGGGGCCGCCGCCATGGACCGGCTGACGCGGGTGCCGAACCTGCGCACCAACCCCGCCGCCCTGCTGGCCGCCTCCTGGCATGTGGCCGGCGGCGGCCAGGGGCGCCGCGACATGGTGGTGCTCCCCTACCGGGACCGGCTGGAGGTGTTCAGCCGCTACCTGCAGCAGCTGGTGATGGAGTCGCTAGGCAAACGGCTCGACCGCGACGGCGTCGTGGTGCACCAGGGCCTCGCCGTCTACGGCAACAAGGGCTCCACCGACCAGCACGCCTACGTCCAGCAGCTGAGGGACGGTCTCGACAACTTCTTCGTGACCTTCATCGAGGTGCTGGAGGACCCGGCGGAGATCCCCACGATTGATGGCGAATGCCCCGCCGATTTCCTCGAGGGGTTCCTGCAGGGCACCCGGGCGGCCCTGGCCGAGCAGGCCCGCCAGAGCATCACCATCACCCTGCAGCGCTTCGATGCCCGGGCCCTCGGGGCCCTGATCGGCCTGTTCGAGCGGGCCGTGGGTCTCTACGGCGAACTGGTCAACGTCAACGCCTACCACCAGCCCGGGGTGGAAGCCGGCAAGCAGGCGGCCGCCGGGATCCTGGCCCTGCAGAGCCGGGTGGAGGGGCTGCTCGCCGATGGCCAGCCCCGCTCCCTGGCCGCCATCGGTGCGGAACTGGAGCTGGAGGCGGTGGAGCCGGTGTTCTGGTTGCTGCGCCACCTCTGCGCCAACAACCGCGGCTATGGGGCGAAAGGCGACTGGGGCCAGCCCGACGGGCTGGTCTTCCAGCACACTTGAGGGGCCTCACCCCTTGAGCATGGTCCGATCCCGCGCCGCGGTCGCCTGGGCCGCTGGTCAGCCGCTGGAGGTCACCGAAATCGATGTGGAGGGCCCCCGGGCCGGTGAGGTGCTGCTGCGGGTGGTGGCCACCGGGGTGTGCCACACGGATGCCTTCACCCTTTCCGGCGCCGATCCCGAGGGGATCTTTCCGGCGGTGCTTGGCCACGAGGGCGGGGCGGTGGTGGTGGAGGTGGGTCCGGGGGTGACCTCCCTGGCGGCGGGGGACCACGTGATCCCGCTGTACACGCCCGAGTGCCGCTCCTGCCGCTTCTGCCTCTCCGGCAAGACCAACCTCTGCCAGGCGATCCGCGCCACCCAGGGCCGGGGCCTGATGCCGGACGGCAGCAGCCGCTTCTCCAGGAACGGCCAGCCGATCTTCCACTACATGGGCACCTCCACCTTCTCCGAATTCACGGTGGTTCCTGAGATCGCCGTGGCGAAGATCGCCCCGGAGGCGCCGCTGGAGAAAGTCTGCCTGCTCGGCTGCGGTGTCACCACCGGCATCGGCGCCGTGCTCAACACCGCCAAGGTGGAACCGGGCAGCAGCGTGGCCGTCTTCGGCCTCGGCGGCATCGGCCTGGCGGTGATCATCGGGGCGGTGATGGCCGGGGCGGAGCGGATCATCGGCATCGACACCAACCCCGACAAGTTCGCCATCGCCGGCCAGCTCGGCGCCACTGAATGCCTCGACCCCAAGGCCTTCGACGCCCCCATCCAGGAGGTGGTGATCGATCGCACCGACGGCGGTGTGGATTACTCCTTCGAATGCATCGGCAACGTCCAGGTGATGCGCGCCGCCCTGGAGTGCTGCCACAAGGGCTGGGGTGAATCCACGATCATCGGCGTGGCCGGGGCGGGCCAGGAGATCGCCACCCGGCCGTTCCAGCTGGTGACCGGGCGGGTGTGGCGCGGCTCCGCTTTCGGCGGGGTGCGGGGTCGCAGCGAGCTGCCTGGCTACGTCGAGCGGTTCCAGCAGGGGGAGATCCCCCTTGACACCTTCATCACCCACACGATGGGGCTGGAGGACATCAACCGGGCCTTCGACCTGATGCACGCCGGCCAGAGCATCCGCTCCGTGATCCACTTCTGACCCCTCTGCGGCCCCGGAGGTCGGCGTCCCCATGCTTGAGCTGCTCAGCGAGAACCGCAGCTTCGGCGGTCTGCACCGCCGTTACCGGCACCCATCCACCCAGCTCAACGGCACGGCCACCCTGGCGGTGTACCTGCCTCCCCAGGCCCTCGCCGGAGAGCGGGTGCCGGCTCTCTACTGGCTCTCAGGTCTCACCTGCACCGACGAAAACGTGATGCAGAAGGGAGGCGCCCACCGGCTGGCCGCCGAGCTCGGCCTGGCCCTGGTGGCGCCGGACACGAGCCCCAGGGGCCCCGAAGTGCCCACGGATCCGCAGGGCGGCTGGGACCTGGGCCAGGGGGCGGGGTTCTACGTGGATGCCACCGAGGCCCCCTGGGACCGCCATTACCGGATGCACGCCTACGTGGTGGAAGAGCTGCCCGCCCTGCTGGAAGCGGAGCTGCCCCTGAGCCAGGTGCGCGGCATCAGCGGCCACTCCATGGGGGGCCACGGTGCCCTGGTGACGGCCTTGCGGCACCCGGGCCGTTACCGCTCCGTGTCCGCCTTCGCTCCGATCTGCCACCCCTGCGCCTGTCCCTGGGGCCAGAAGGCCTTCGGGGCCTACCTGGGGGCGGATCCAGCGGCCTGGGCCGCCTGGGATGCCACGCTCCTGCTCGCCTCAGCGGCGGAGCGGCTGCCGCTGCTGGTGGATCAGGGCCTCGCCGATCCCTTTCTCGACAGCCAGCTGCGGC
Source organism: Synechococcus sp. UW140 (assembly GCA_943372935.1). Taxonomy (GTDB): domain Bacteria; phylum Cyanobacteriota; class Cyanobacteriia; order PCC-6307; family Cyanobiaceae; genus Cyanobium. Next base: position 152,726 of record CALSAP010000001.1, on the reverse strand, counting down.
CCACCGACCTGGCGGCGGCGGCCGAAGCGGCGGGGCACCCCCTGCAGCTGCGCTTTCAGGAGGGCTACGACCACAGCTACTTCTTCATCGCCAGCTTCATCGACGACCACCTGCGCCACCACGCCGCCGCCCTCAGGGCACCAGGTTGACCAGCTTGCCGGGCACCACGATCACCCGCCGGGGTGGCTGACCCTCCAGCCAGCGCTGGGCCACGTCGCTTTCCAGCGCCAGCCTCTCGAGAGTGGCCGCATCGGCGTCGGCGGGCACCTCCAGGCTGCCGCGCATCTTGCCCTTCACCTGGATCACCAGGGGGATCGTGTCACGCACCAGGGCCGCCGGATCGACGGCGGGCCAGCGCTGGGCATGGACGCTCGCCCCGGCGCTGATGGGCTGCTCCTCCCCGTGGCCGCAGAGTTTCTGCCAGAGCTCCTCGGCAAGGTGGGGGGCGAACGGCGCCAGCAGGATCAGCAGGGTGGCGAGGGCCTCGGTGGCCACCGCCGGAGAGGCCCCCTCCAGGTGGGCGGCCAGGGCGTTGCTGAGTTTCATCAGCTCGGAGACGGCGGTGTTGAGCTGCAGCTCACCTTCCAGGTCCTCGCTGATGGCGGCGATGGCGGTGTGCACGGCGCGGCGCAGCTCCCTTTCGCCGTCGCTGAGGGAGGCGGCATCCGCTGACGCAGGGTGGGGGGCGTCAGGGCCGCTCAGGCGCAGCCCGCGGCCGTGGGCGGCGTCCACCAGACGCCAGAGGCGCTGCAGGAAGCGGTACTGACCCTCCACATCGGCATCGTCCCACTCCAGATCCTTCTCCGGAGGCGCCTTGAAGAGGATGAACATGCGGGCCGTGTCGGCCCCGTAGCGGTCGATCACCACCGCCGGGTCCACGCCGTTGTGCTTCGACTTGGACATCTTCTCGTAGAAGACCTCCAGCACCTCGCCGCTGACCGGATCGCGGGGGTCGCTGGGGTCGGCCACCTGGGCCGGGGCCACGTACTGGCCGGTGTGGGCATTGCGATAGGTGATGCCCTGCACCATGCCCTGGGTGAGCAGGCGGGCGAAGGGTTCCGAGAAGCCCAGCAGGCCCCGGTCCCGCAGCACCTTGGTGAAGAAGCGGGAATAGAGCAGGTGCAGGATGGCGTGCTCGATACCGCCCACGTACTGATCCACGGGCAACCAGCGGTCGACGGCGTCACGGCCGAACGGCCGCCGGTCGTTGTGGGGATCGCTGTAGCGCAGGTAGTACCAGGAGGAACACATGAAGGTGTCCATGGTGTCCGTCTCCCGCTTGGCGGGAGCGCCGCAGCTCGGGCAGGGCACGTTCACCCACGACTCCAGCTTGGCGAGTGGGGTCCCCCCCTTGCCGCTCAGGGGGATGTTCCGGGGCAGTTCCACCGGCAGCTGGTCGTCGGGGACGGGCACCACACCGCAACTGTCGCAGTGGATCACGGGAATGGGGCAGCCCCAGTAGCGCTGGCGGGAGATCAGCCAGTCGCGCAGTCGGTACTGCACCCGTCCCTGGCCCCAGCCTTGCTCCTCGGCCCAGGCGACGATGGCCAACTTGGCCTCGGTGCTGGTCAGGCCGTCGAAGGAACCGGAGCCGATCAGCACACCCCCTTCTGTCCAGGCCTGGCCGTCGTAGGCGTGGGGGTCGGACCCTTCCGGGATCACCACCCGCCTGAGGGGAAGTTCGTACTGCCGGGCGAAGGCGAAGTCGCGCTGGTCGTGGGCCGGTACCCCCATCACGGCACCGGTGCCGTAGTCGGCCAGCACGTAGTCGGCGATCCAGACGGGGATGCGCTCCCCGCTGGCGGGGTTGCGCGCCCAGGCGCCGATCGGCACGCCCCGCTTGGGCCGGTCCTCGGCCGTCCGCTCCTGCTCGCTCTGGCGGCTGACCAGATCGCAGAAGGCGGTCACGGCAAGGCGGCAGTCGTCCGTGGTCAGCTCGGTCACCAGGGGGTTCTCCGGAGCCAGCACCACGTAGGTGGCCCCATGGATCGTGTCGGGCCGGGTGGTGAAGACGGTGATGGCGGCACCGCTCTCGGTCGTGAAGGTCAGCTCGGCCCCGAGGGAGCGGCCAATCCAGTTGGCCTGCATCGTGCGCACCCGCTCCGGCCAGCCCTCCAGGGAGGGGAGATCGTCGAGCAGGGCATCGGCGTAGGCGGTGATCTTCAGGAACCACTGGCGCAGACGGCGCTTCTCCACCTGGGCGCCGGAGCGCCAGGAGCGCCCCTCGGCATCCACCTGTTCATTGGCCAGCACCGTCTGGTCGATCGGGTCCCAGTTGACCGTCGCCTCCTTGCGGTAGGCCAGGCCGGCATCGAGAAACTGCAGGAACAGCCACTGGGTCCAGCGGTAGTAATCGGCGTGGCAGGTGGCCACCTCCCGGTCCCAGTCGATCGAGAGGCCCAGCCGCCTGAGCTGGTCCCGCATCTGGGCGATGTTGCGGTCCGTCCAGTCGCCAGGGTCGACGCCCCGCTCGATGGCGGCGTTCTCCGCCGGCAGGCCGAAGGCATCCCAGCCCATCGGATGGAGCACCTGTCGTCCCCGCAGACGCGCCGCCCGGGCGATCACGTCGGTGATGACGTAATTGCGGACGTGGCCCATATGGAGGCTCCCCGACGGGTAGGGGAACATCGAGAGGGCGTAGTAGGCGTCGCCGCTGTCGCTGCTGAGTTCAGGCGTGGCGTGGAGTCCCAATTGCTCCCACTGCCGTTGCCAGCGCTGCTCAATCGTCTCGGGACGGTAGCGGGAGGGGTCTGTCACGGGGCCTATGGGGTGGATGTGATCGTGTCACAACCCTCGGGAGGCTCAGCTGAGGGCGCGCAGCGAGGCGATCGCCTCCAGGCTGATCAACAGCAGAGGGGTGCCTGGTTCGGTGCTCATGGCCAGAAAATGGCTGTCCTGCCAGCGGATCACACCGTCACACTCCTGTCCCGAGAGCAGCACGACGTTCACGGGTGTGCGGATGCGGATCAGCTCCTGAACATGGCGCACACTCGGCAGAGTGGTGTCGAGCCTGGGCCCCCGTCGTTCAAAGAAACTCTGCATAGGATCGACCCCAACCTCCAGGACTTACAGAACGGTGCTCCAGGTGCTCCAATTCAGCAAATACCAGGGTCTTGGGAATGACTTCTTGCTGCTGGACGGCCGCAGCTTAGGGGATTCTGAGGACGCGTTCGGATTGACCCCCGAGAGGGTGCAACGGCTCTGCGACCGTCGTTTCGGGGTCGGTGGCGATGGTGTGATCCTGGCCCTGCCGCCCCGGGAGGGCGGCGAACTGCGCATGCGCATCTTCAATGCCGATGGCACCGAGCCCGAGATGTGCGGCAACGGCATCCGTTGTCTGGCCCGGTTCCTGGCCGACAGCGACGGTGACGTCGCCCCCCGTCGCTGGGAGGTCGAGACCCTGGCCGGTCGCATCGTGCCGGCCCTGGCCGAGGATGGGCGCATCCGCGTCGACATGGGCGCACCCTTCCTGACGCCGGAGACCATTCCCACCGCCCTTGACGTCGGGGTGGAGGGGCTGCCGGTGGGTGTGCTGGAGGTGCTGGGCCAGCCCCTGGCCGTGGCGGCCGCCGGCATGGGCAATCCCCATGCCGTGGTCCCGGTCGACGACGTGGCGGCCATCGACCTGGACACCCTGGGTGCCGCCCTGGAGGTGCACGAGGCCTTTCCAGCCCGCACCAACGTCCATTTCGTTGAGGTGATCGCCCCCGACCATCTGGTGATGCGGGTGTGGGAACGGGGCGCCGGTCCCACCCTGGCCTGTGGCACCGGCGCCTGCGCCACCCTGGTGGCCTGCCACCTGCTGGGTCTGGCCGCTCGCCAGGCCCGGCTCGATCTGCCCGGCGGTCCCCTGGAGATCCATTGGGACGAAGCCAGCGGTCATGTGTTCATGACCGGCCCGGCCGAGGCGGTGTTCGACGGGGTGGTGGCCCCCTCCCTGTTTGAAATGGCAGACGCCCTGCCTGCCGCCGCGGAGACGCCCCCGCCACCCTCCGCCCCAGCGGCCCGTGTCGAGACGGCTCCGGCTGCGGCCAGCATTGATTGCGCAACGGCGTGCGTCAACGGTTGCCTCCGCCCCGAGGCCTGTGCCAGTGCCGACGCCCGGGCCCGGGTCACGGCCCTGCTGGAGGGTCGCTCCCTCGATGATCTGGTGGCCCTGGCCGGCGAGTCCCTGGAATCCCGCACCCTGGGGCGCCTCTCCCGCGATGCCTCCCCTCCCCCCTGAAGACCCTGGGCCGCTAGGGTCCATTCCTGGGGTGTATCTCGATGCCTGCGCCACCAGCCCCCCGGCGCCGCAGGTGCTCGAGGCCATGGCCCAGGCCCATCGGCAGGCCTGGGCCAATCCCTCCAGCCTGCACGGCTTCGGGCTGGTGGCGGCCGACCGGCTGGAGCGCGACCGCCAGGCCATCGCGCAGCAGCTGGGCGGCGACCGGGACGAACTGGTGCTTTTGTCGGGAGGGAGCGAAGCCATCCACACGGCCCTGATCGGCTGCGCCGGTTGCCTGGAGCCCGGCCGGGTGCTGCTCTCGGCGGTGGAGCATCCCGCCAGCTACGCGGCCGCCGCCGCCATGGAGAGGCAGGGTTGGCAGCGGCAGCTGCTGCCGGTGGACCGCCGCGGTCTGGTCGACCTGGAGGCCCTCCGGAAGCTGCTGGTGCCGCCGACCCGACTGGTGTCGATCCTCTGGGGACAAAGCGAGGTGGGCACGCTCCAACCGATCGCCACTATTGGTCGGCTCTGCCGCCAGGCCGGTGTGCTGCTGCATGTGGACGCGGTGCAGGTGGTGGGCCACCAACCCGTTGACTTCCGCCAGCTGCCGGTCGACCTGCTCAGCTGCGCGGCCCACAAGCTGCAGGGTCCCCGCGGTGTCGGCGCGCTGCTGGTGCGTCACGGGCTCGAACTGGAGCCCCTGATCGGCGGCGCGCAGGAGGGGGGGCGTCGTGGGGGCACCGAGCCCGTGGCACTGGTGGCCGGATTCGCGGCGGCCCTGGAGCTGGCCGGGCAGCGCCTTGCGGCCCACGGCGGTGAGGACCCGATCGGGCCCCTGCGGGACCGGTTGCTCGAGAGGCTGCTGGCCCTCGAGGGGGTGCGCCTCAGCGGGCCGGCCCCCGCAGATCCCTGTGGTCGCTTGCCCCATCACATCAGCCTGTTGGTGTCTGGTCCGGACGGCCGACCGCTGCCTGGACGCCGGCTGGTGCGCGAGCTGGCCCGGCGGGGTTACGCCGTCAGCAGTGGTTCGGCCTGCACCAGCCGCGGGGCTCCGGGCGCCAGTGCCGTGCTGCTGGCCATGGGCTACAGCCCCGAGGAGGCCGCCAGCGGCCTGCGGATCAGCCTGGGACCCTGGCTCAGCTCGGCCGATCTGGCCGGCCTGCCGAAGGCCCTGGAGGAGGCGTTCCGCAGTGTCGCCGCAGCGCCTGGGTAGGGTCCGCTCGGACCTGCCGAACGCCGATGCTGCCCGCCGATCTGCGCACCGCCGAAGCCGAAGCCCTTGAGGCCCTGCAGGCGGCCCTGGCGTCCGGATCCGGTGGGCGCTGGACCGTGGAGTTCCGCTTCGAAGGGCTGCGACTGCTGCCGGTGGTGCTGCGCCTGCTGGAGGGGCTGCTGGCTGAACGGTCCGAGCTGCGACTGCTGTTCCCGGATGCCGGTGCCACGGCCCTGGCCCGCCGTGATGCTCCGGCCCTGGCGGATTGCATCGGCAGCTTCTCCGACCAGCGCCGGCTGCAGCAGGAGGCCCCCTCCGCGGGGGTGCTGCTGCTGGTGGGGGCCAGCCAGGCGGAGTACGAGCTGGTGGAAGCGGTGTGTGGCGGCCACACCGGCCCGGTGGTGCTGCTCAATCCTTCGCTGGAGGATGCCGCCATCGGCATCGGCAGCGTGGCGCGCCAGCGCCGCAAGGGCTTTCTGGCCGGCTGGCGGGCCGCCTATGCCCTGCTGCCCCAGGCCGAAAGCGCCCTGCGCTGCGCCTACCCGGGCGAGTGGGAGCTCTACCGGCTCGATCCTGACGGCTACCGGCTGGCTGGTCGCTTCGAGCAGAAACCCGATGCCGAGCAACAGGACCTGGCCCTCAGTGGTCGCGAGGAGGCGGGACTGGGGAGCAACCTGCGGGCCCTCGGCCAGATGATCGAAGACCTGCAGAACTGACGGGGCGGCCCGACTGGTGCATCCCGGAAAGGCTGCGTACACTTCGCGCTGGCTTTCAGGTGCCCATGCCCAGCGATTCGCCCCGATCCCGTTCCTGGAGCCTCGTCGACCTCGGCGCTGCCGCTGCGGCGCTGTTGGCGATCGGGGGCGTGATCTGGAGTCCCCGGCTCAGCGGTGCGGTGGCCCAGGCCACCGGCGCCCTCGAGCCCGTCACCGTGATGGTGGATGTGCGTGGTGCCCCCGCGGCGGACCCGCTGAAGCTGCTGCAACAGGCCCGCGCCGAGGGCAAGGTGGCGATCGTGATCCGCAACCAGCCCCACGGCAGCGTGGCGGTGAAGCAGATCCTTCCGTTCGATCGGATCATCTCCACCCTCACCCCCGACGGGAAAGTGGTGAGCGCCCCCGATCCCAACCAGAAGACCTTCAGCACCTTTGATGGGCGTTTCGTTCTCGAAGGCCAGGGGCGCCGCACCGCTGGGGGGGTTGTCTTCGGCAACCAGACGATCAAGATCGGTGCTCCGGTGGAACTGGAGGGAACCAACTACCGGTTCAACGGCACCGTCACCGACCTGAAACTTGGAGCTTCCTGAGATGACCTCGCCCCTCCGCCTTCTCCCCGGGTTGCATCGCCCCCGCCACCCGCTGCGGGCCGTGGCGGTGCTGCTGGTTGCCGCGAGCACCAGCCCCGTGGGCACGGCGGCCTGGGCCCAGGATGCACCGGCACTGCCCTCACCCCGGGCCCTGCGCTCCCTGCCGATGGCCGCCCTGCCGGTGGCGCCGCCACCGGTGGGCATGCCGCGTCTGGCCGGAGAGGTCAGCTGCCCGCTGCTGCAACGCCAGGTCGCCCAGGTGCTCGGGGATGAACAGTCCCGTTGGAGCGTCAGCGTTGCCGATGGCACTGGCCGGCTGCTGGCCGATGTCAATGGGCGCCAGCCGAGGGTGCCGGCCTCCAACCAGAAGCTGATCAGCACTGCCTTCGCCCTCGACCGACTCGGCCCCGACTACCGGCTCACCACCCAGCTGTGGCGCCTGCAGGACGGCACCCTGCGCATGGTCGGCCAGGGCGATCCCGATCTGGCCCTGCCCCAGCTGCAACGCTTTGCCCAGCTGGCCATGGCGGCCGGAACCCCCGTGCGGCTGGAGCTGGCGGAGGAAGCCCCCCAGAACTGGTGGCCGAGTGGCTGGCATATGGGCGACCGCGCCTATGCCTACGGCGCTCCGATCACCCGGTTGGCCATCACCAGCAACGCCATCGACGATGCGGTGAGCAATCCCGCCTCCCGCCTGCAGACCCTGCTGCGCCGCTCGATGGCCCAGAACGGCGGTCAGCAGGTGCAACTGGCCCTGGTCTCGGCCCGCCAGCCCCTCCCCAGCGATGCCGTGCTGGTTCACGAGGAGCCCTCCACCTCCATGCACGGCCTGCTCAGCCTGGCCAACACCGAAAGCCACAACTTCACCGCTGAAGTGTTGCTGCGTCAGGCCGCCGGCACCTGGGACCTGGCCGAAGCCAGTCGTCGCACGTTTCTCTGGCTGAACGACCAGGGCCTGCCGATGGAGGGGATCAGGATCGCCGACGGCAGCGGGCTGGACCGCGCCAACCGGATCACCAGCCGCTTCCTTGTGGCGTTGCTGCTGCGCATGGATCACCATCCCTACTCCAGGGATTACGTCAGTTCCATGGCCATCGCCGGCCGCCGCGGCACGTTGCGAAACCTCTACAAGGGCACCAGCCTGGATGGCCAACTGTTCGCCAAGACCGGCACCCTCACCGGTGTGCGCTCGATCAGCGGCGTTCTCCAGACGACGGACGGTCCCCGGTACGTCAGCGCCGTCTCCGCCGGGGCGGGAGCGCCGAACACCACCATCGGCCGTGTTCTGCGCCAGGTTCAGACGGTGGGGGCCTGCCAACCGGCGTTCTGAGCCCCCTGTTTCCCAGGCCCAGGCCTGGGCTCAGCTGGCCAGTCCCCGGCTGGCGGCACGCTTGAGGCGTCCGGCGGCACGGCGGGCCCGGTCGACAGCCGCATTTTCAAGGGGAATCGGAGCTTCGGGGGGGCGGCTGGCAATGGCTGTCTCCTGGCCCTGCAGCCGCACCAGTTCGCGCCGACCACCCAGGACCACCTGGCTGAGTTCCTTGAGGCGCACCTCCAGTTCCCCCAGCACCTGCTCGGCGTAGCGGTTGGCTCCCTCCTGGATGGTGGAGGACTCCTGGCGGGTGCGGGCGATCAGGGCATCGCACTGCTGCTGGGTCTGCTGGCGGAACTGCAGGGCGTCGGCGTGGAGACGCTCGGCTTCGGCTTGGCTTTCCCGCTGGACGCGCAGACCTTCCTGGCGGATGCCTTCGAGATCCTGCAGGGCCTGGGCCCGGCCGCGTTCGTGCTGCTCCAGCAGTTGGCGGTTGCGTTCCGCTGCCTCCTGCTCCAGCTGCTGGCGGCGCTGCTGGGCTTCCTGCTCCAGCTGCTGGCGGCGACCGGCGAATTGCTGCTCGAACTGGGCCATCCGCGTCTGGTGCTCCTGCTCGGTCTGGGCCACCTGCTGGCGCGCCTGCAGCACCATCTGCTCGCACTGCTGACGGGCCAGTTCCCGCTGTTCCGTCACCTGGCGCTCGGCCTCCTGGCGGATGGCGGCGGCATTGATCAGCTGCTCCCGCTCGCGGCGGGCCTGGGTGACGATCTCCTCAGCCTGCAGCCTGGCCTTCTCGATGAAGCCCTCCCGCTGGCGGATCAGGTCTTCGGCCTGGGAGATCTGCCCCGGCAGGGCCTCCCGCAGCGAATCCATCATCTCGATGGCGTCCTGCTCGTTGACCAGCCGTCCGCCGCTGAAGGGGATCCTGCTGCCTTCGAGGACGATGTCCTCCAGCTGGTCCAGCTGGTCGAGAACGGAGAAACGGACTTCAGCCATATGGGGTTTCGGACGCTGCCTGACGATTAAAGAGCCTCTCCAGGTCGATCGCCACTCCCGGCGGCACCATGTGGCCGACGTCCCCACCGAAGCGGGCCACCTCCTTCACCACCGAGCTGCTCAGAAAGCTGTGGTGCGCTGACGTGGCCATGAACAGGGTCTCGACCCGGGGGGCCAGGGTCCGGTTGGTGTGTGCGATCTGCAACTCGAATTCGAAGTCGCTCATCGCCCGCAGACCCCGCAGGATCACCTGGGCGCCGCAGCTCTGGGCGTAGCTCACGGTGAGGCCATCGAAATGGCCCACCTCGATGCCCGCCATCCCTTCGGTAGCCGTGCGGATCTGCTCCAGCCGGCGCTCAAGGGGAAAACTGGGCTGCTTGGAGGGGTTCATCAGCACCGCCACCACGACACCGTCAAAGAGGTGCGCCGCCCGCTCGATCAGGTCGAGGTGGCCGAGGGTGAGGGGGTCGAAACTGCCGGGATAGAGGGCTCTCATGGCTCCAGCCTATGGAGACGGGCCCGGGCGGGTTCCTAGAGTCCATCGATCCCTGCCGCCCACTCCCATGACCGACGTTGTTCTGGACGCGGCCGCCAAGAAAACCCTGCTGCGCAAGATTCCCCACGGCGTGTTCATCTGCGGCGTGGCCGAAGGCGAGGAGGTGAACGGCTTCACGGCCAGCTGGGTCACCCAGGGCTCCTTCGAACCGCCCTTGGTGGTGATGGCGGTGCGCTCCGACTCCACCAGCAATGGCATGATCCAGCGCAGCGGGCGTTTCAGCCTCAACGTGCTGGCTGCCGATCAGAAGGACCTGGCGGCCGTGTTCTTCAAGCCCCAGAAGGGTGTGGGCGGACGCTTCGAAGCCGCGCCCTTCAGCCTGGGCCCCCTGGGCCTGCCGGTGCTGGACGACGCCCTCGGCGCCGTGGAGTGCACCCTGGTGGGCCAGGTGGCCCATGGTGATCACACCGTTTTCGTCGGGGAAGTGAAGACGGCCACCCTGCACCGCGACGCCCCCGCCCTGGAACTGTCCGCCACGGGCTGGCAGTACGGCGGTTGAGGCCCCGCCATGGCTGAACCGGGCGCCACTCCCGGCAGCACTCCGGGTGGCGACGTCATCGGGCCGCTGCTGCTGCAGCGTGAACGGCTGTCGGCCCGGTTGCGGGAGCTGCCGGCGGAGCCGGGCTGTTACCTGATGCGGGATGCGAGCGATCGCATCCTCTACATCGGCAAGTCGAAGAGCCTGCGGGCGCGGGTGCGCAGCTACTTCCGCAGCTCCCACGACATCAGCCCCCGCATCGCCCTGATGGTGCGGCAGGTCTGTGAGATCGAGTTCATCGTCACCGACAGCGAGGCGGAGGCGCTGGCGCTGGAATCGAACCTGATCAAGAACCACCAGCCCCATTTCAATGTCCTGCTGAAGGACGACAAGAAGTACCCCTACCTCTGCATCACCTGGAGCGAGGCCTACCCGCGCATCTTCATCACCCGCCGCCGCCGCCTGCGCAGCCCCCTGGATCGCTTCTACGGCCCCTATGTGGATGTGGGCCTGCTGCGTCGCACCCTGGCGGTGGTCAAGCGGGTGTTCCCGTTGCGCCAGCGTCCCCAGCCCCTCTACCGCGACCGCACCTGCCTCAACTTCGACATCGGCCGCTGTCCGGGGGTCTGCCAGGAAAAGATCGGCTCTGACGACTACCACCGCATCCTGCGCAAGGTGGCGATGGTGTTCCAGGGCCGCAATGACGAACTCCTGGATCTGCTGCGGCAGCAGATGGATCGCTATGCCGACCGCCTCGATTTCGAGGCCGCCGCCCGGGTCCGGGACCAGCTGCAGGGCCTCGACCTGCTCACCGCCGACCAGAAGATGAGCCTGGGGGACAGCTCCGTGAGCCGGGATGTGATCGCCCTGGCGGCGGACGATCGGGTGGCGGCGGTGCAGATCTTCCAGATGCGCGCCGGGAAGCTGGTGGGACGGCTGGGCTACACCGCCGATGCGGCGATCGCCACGCCGGCGGAGGTGCTGCAGCGGGTGATCGAGGAGCACTACAGCCAGGTGGAGCCCGTGGAGATCCCACCGGAACTGCTGCTGCAGCACCCCCTGCCGGCCCAGGAGTTGATCGGCGACTGGCTGGCGGAGCGGCGGGGGCGCAAGGTGCGTCTGGCGGTCCCCCAACGGCGCCAGAAAGCGGATCTGATCGAGCTGGTGGAGCGCAACGCCGGCTTCGAACTGGCCCGGGCCCAGCGGGGTGCGGAGCAGCAGCTGCTGGCCACCGAGGACCTGGCCCAGCTGCTGGAGCTGCCGGTGCCCCCCCGGCGGATCGAGGGCTACGACATCAGCCACATCCAGGGCAGCGATGCCGTGGCCTCCCAGGTGGTGTTCGTCGATGGCCTGCCGGCCAAGCAGCACTACCGCAAATACCGGATCAAGAGCAGCAGCATCCGAGCCGGCCATTCCGACGACTTCATGGCCATGGCAGAGATCATGCGGCGGCGCTTCCGCCGCTGGTCCCAGGCCAAGGCCGAGGGTGCCGACCTGGCCGCCCTGCGCCGTGCCGGTGCCTCGGCGCTGCACACCGATGGCCTCAGCGACTGGCCGGACGTGGTGATGATCGATGGCGGCAAGGGCCAGCTGTCAGCGGTGATGGAGGCCTTGCGGGAGCTGGATCTGCACGAGGACCTGACGGTGTGCTCCCTGGCCAAACAGCGGGAGGAGGTGTTCCTGCCCGGCGCCAGCCAGCCCCTCGATACCGAGGCCGACCAGCTGGGGGTGGTGCTGCTGCGGCGGCTGCGGGATGAGGCCCACCGCTTCGCGGTGAGCTTCCACCGCCAGCAGCGGGGGGAGCGGATGAAGCGCTCCCGCCTCAGCGACATCGCCGGACTGGGTCCGAAGCGAGTCAAGGATCTGCTGGCCCACTTCCGCTCCATCGACGCCATCCAGCTGGCCAGCCCCGAGCAGATCGCCGCCGTCCCGGGGATCGGACCCGCCATGGCGCGGCAGGTGTGGGAGCACTTTCATCCCCCCATGGAGGAGCCCGATGCTGCTGGCGAAGGCGAGAACGCCCCCCTGGAGCTGGCCGGATGAGAGCCGCTGGGGGGCTGGTCTGCAGGTGGCTGGGGGCCGCAGCCCTGGTCCTGTGGCTGCTGCTCCCCTCGGCATGGGGGGCGGCGCTGGCCGCACCTGGCCTGTGCGTCGGGCCGGTCTGCGGCGACGAGATCAGCCGCAGTTCTCAGTACCACTGGCAGCTCAGGCTCCGGGTAAGCGACCAGGAGAACCACCGGGAGCGGATCCTGGTGGACTGCCGCAATGCTGGCATCAGTCCACAGCTGGGGCCCGTTGATCGGGCCTATGCCGCCGCCGTGGCCCGCCGCTACTGCCGACTAACTTGGCGTTCCGACGCACCACCTGGTGCCCCCAGGTCTTGAGATGACGCTGCCGCTGCCCTTGGCCGTGAGCTTTCCCCCCGAGGCCTACCTCTGGTTCAAGACCCTGCACATCGTCGGGGTGGTGGTGTGGTTCGCAGGCCTCTTTTACCTGGTCCGGCTGTTCATCTACCACCGGGAGGCGGCTGAGCTGGAACCGCCCGTGCGGGAAGCTTTTGAGGCCCAGTACGGCCTCATGGAGCGCCGTCTGGCCAACATCATCACCACCCCGGGGATGGTGGTGGCCGTGGCCATGGCGGTCGGTCTCCTTCTGGTGGAGCCGATCTGGCTGAAACAGAGCTGGATGCACGCCAAGCTGGCCGCCGTGGCGGGCCTGCTGGCCTACCACCATGTCTGTTATCGGCTGATGGGCCAGCTGCAGCGGGGCGAGTGCCGCTGGAGCGGCCGGCAGCTGCGGGCCTTGAACGAACTGCCCACCCTGCTGCTGGTGCTGGTGGTGATGCTGGTGGTGTTCAAGAACCAGTTCCCCACCGGGGCGGCCACCTGGTTCCTGGTGGCCCTGGTGGTGTTCATGGCCGCTTCCATCCAGTTCTATGCCCGCTGGCGGCGCGTGCGCAGCGAACAGCTGGCCCAGCAGGAGAGCGGTGGTGCTGCGGCCTGAAGCCCTCGCCCATCCGCTCACGCCGGTGCTGCGGCAGGTGCGGGCCGACAGCTGCCCGGAGCGGTTCAACTTCCACTGCCACACCATCTGCAGCGACGGCAGCTTCCACCCCGAGCACCTGGCCGACGAGGCCCTGGCCATCGGTCTGGAGCACCTGGCCGTCACCGATCACCACGCCCTGGCGGCCCATGGGGCCATCGCCTCCGCCTTCGAGGCACGCAGACGGCGGGGCGAGCCGGCTCCCGTCCTCTGGCGCGGGGTGGAGATCAGCTGCCTGCTGGAGGGTTGCCTGGTCCACGTCCTGGGGCTGGGTTTCGCCGAGGAGCACCCCTCACTGCATCCCTACCTTCAGGGCACATCCGTTGTAGGTCCGGCCCTGCGCGCCGAGGCGGTGGTGGCGGCGATCCAGGCCGCCGGGGGCCTGGTGCTGCTGGCCCACCCCGCCCGCTACCGCTTGCCCCACCAGCGCCTGATCGCAGCGGCGGCGGATCTGGGCTTCGATGGGGCCGAAGTCTGGTACGACTACGCCATGCGGCCCCGCTGGCAACCCACCGAGCTGGTATGCGAGGCGATCGCGGCGGATCTGGAGCGGCGCGGCCTTCTGATGAGTTGTGGTACGGATACCCATGGGCTGGTGCTCCACGGCCGCTAGGGTTTGCTGACACGTTTCTCCTTGCGTCGATGGGCCTGTTCGATCGTCTGTTCGGTTCCCGTGCCGCCTCGGTGACCAAGCCTGAGGCTGCCGCCAAGGCCAAACCCAAGGCCGAGAGCTTTTTCCTCGATCCCGAGGCTTCCACAAGCCTTGGCGATGTCAAGTTCATGAAGCGGTCGAACACGATCCGCCACACCTTCCCCGGCAACGCCGACAGCCCCGGCGACAAGGAGATGGTGGCCGAAGTGGCGTCGATGGAGGCCCGGGTGGAGAAGATGACCCCTGGCCTGGCCGGCATCCAGCCCGCCGAAAAGGGGTCCGTCAACCTCACCGGTGGCATCCCCAAGCCCGTCAAGAAGACCTTCGCCCAGCAGATGAGCCCCGCCGAGCTCGGCCAGCGGATGAAGGGGGCCGCCGTCACCCCCACCAACGTCCCTGGCGGTGCGGCGGCGGCGAAGCAGCAGAAGGAGGCCGAGGCCCAGAGCCAGCCGAAGATCAGCCAGCAGCCCGCCAAGCCAGGCAACACCGATCCCTTCCGCTCCATGGTTCGAGACCTCGACCTCTGATCCCCTGCAGCGAGGCGAGGGTCTGGTTCAGCGTTGCTCCACCAGACCCTCGCTCTCGAGCAACAGGGCCCTCAGCCCCTCCAGCCGCTGGGGATCGGCACCTTCCCAAAGGCCCCGGTGGTGGGCCTCCAGCAACCGTTCGGCCATGTCCCGCAGGGCCCAGGGGTTGGAGCGGCCCAGAAACTCCCGCACGGTCCCGTCCTCCAGCCAGGCCGCGCTGATGGCGCCGTAGCCCCAGTCCGGCACCCGCCCGGTGCTGGCGTCGTAGGCGAACAGGTAGTCGAGGCTGGCGGCCATCTCGAAACCGCCCTTGTAGCCGTGCTCCTGCATGGCCTCGATCCAGCGGGGATTGAGCAGCCGGGAGCGCAACACCTTGTCGAATTCCCGCTCGAGGCGGTGCAGCCGCGGGCGCTGGCTGCGGGAGTGGTCGCCGAACCAGAGGGCGGGGGCCTGGCCCTGGAGCCGCTCGGCGGCGGCGCTGAGGCCCCCCTGGAACTGGTAGTAGTCGTCCGAATCCAGCAGGTCGTGCTCCCGGTTGTCCTGGTTGTGCAGCACCACCTGCACCTGGGTCAGACGCCGTTCGAGCCCGCTGCGGTCAGCCGTGGCGGCGATGGCGCCGCCGCTGGCCCCATCCATTGGATCGCCGTCGTAGCGCCAGGCGCTCCAGTTGAGGAAGGCCTCACCCAGGTCGCCGCGCTCCTCCCAGTGGCCGCTGTCGATCAGGCCCTGCAACCCGGCCCCGTAGGCCCCGGGCGCCGAGCCGTAGATGCGTCCCCCGTGGCCCTCCTGCCGGGCTGAGGCCGCCAGGGGGTTGTCTTCGGCATCCTCGGCCAGGGCCGCCACCAGGCGGGTGGCGCGGTTGAACCAGCCCACCAGCTGGGGGAAGGCGTCGCGGAACAGGCCGGAGATGCGCAGGATCACGTCCACCCGGGGGCGGCCGAGCAGGCGCAGGGGAATCACCTCCACATCCACCAGCCGTCGCGTCGGGCCATCCCAGACGGGCCGCACCCCCATCAGGGCCAGGGCCTGGCCGATGTCCTCGCCACCGTTGCGCATGGTGGCGGTCCCCCACACCGACAGGGCCAGCGTCCGCAGGTCGTCGCCCTCCTCCTGCAGGTGGAGCTGCAGCAGCAGCTCGGCGCTGCGCCGTCCCAGGTCCCAGGCGGCCTCCGTCGGCAGGCCGCGCAGGTCGACGCTGTAGAAGTTGCGTCCTGTGGGCAGCAGGTCCGGCCGGCCACGGGTGGGCGCTCCCGAGGGCCCTGCGGCGATGCGGCCGCCGGCCAGTCCTGTGAGCAGGGCCTGGCGCTCGGCCTCGCCGCAGGCCAGCAAGGGCGGCAGCAGGGCCAGGCGCAGGTGCTGCCGGGCCCGTTCGGTGGTGGCCCCCGTCGGGCCCGGCGGTACCTCAAGCCGTCCGGCCAGCTCCGCTCGCACCAGGGTCAGGGCGATCCCTTCCAGCACGGCGACCCCGTCGCCGGCACGGCGCAGCTGGCTGCCCGGCTGGGCATGGCCAGCCAGCCGCAGACGATCGGCGGCGGAGAGGGGGGCCTCCTCCGGGTCAGCCCAGGGGTCGAGATCCAGTCCCAGGTCGAGGGCCAGGGCCTGGGTGAGCCCCGGCACCCCGGCCTGGGGGGCCCGGGCCAGGCACAACAAGAGTTCGGCCAGCTTCTCTGGCGCGGGCAGGGTGCCGAAGGTGTGCAGGCCGAGGCGGATCTGGGCTTCTTTCAATTCACACAGGTAGCCATCGGCCGCTTCCAGGCGCGCTTCGAGGTCCGCCTGGGCCATGGCGGGCAGCTGCAGCTGCTCCAGCAGGGTGCCGAGGCGCTCCCGCAGCAGTGGCGCCCGGGCGCTGCCCAGCTGGCGCGCTTCCCAGTACTCATCGAGCAGGGCCTCCAGGCCCTGCAGGTCGCCGTGCAGGCCGGCCCGGCCCAGGGGCGGGGTCAGGTGGTCGAGGATCACCGCCTGGGCACGGCGCTTGGCCTGGCTGCCTTCCCCCGGGTCGTTGACGATGAACGGGTAGAGGTGCGGCAGGGGCCCCAGGGCCCATTCGGGGAAGCAGTCCCGCGACAGTCCAAGCCCCTTCCCAGGAAGCCATTCGAGATTGCCGTGTTTGCCCACGTGCACCACCACCTGGGCGCCGAAGCTCTGGCGCAGCCACAGGTACTGGGCCAGGTAGGCGTGGGTGGGCGGCAGGTCGGGGCTGTGGTAGCTGAGGCTTGGATCGCGGTCGTAGCCGCGCTCGGGCTGGATCAGCAGCAGCACCCGGCCGAAACGCAAGCCGCGCACCGGGAAGGCCGGGCTCCCGGACACCCGTTCCAGGCCAGCGTCGGACTCGGGCGCACCCCAGACCGCCTCCAGCCGCAGGCGGCCCTCCAACGGGAGGGTGGCGTACCAGGCCTGGTAGGTGGCCAGGGGCAGGTGGGCCAGGGGAGGGCGATGGCCGCTCTCCGGGTCGTTGCTGCGGCCCTCCAGCAGCCGGTGGATGAGGGCATCGCCATCGGTCGGCAGGTCGGCGGCCGCCCCCAGGTCGTAGCCGGCCTGCGCCAGCCAGGCGAGCATCAGGGCGGCGCTGGCGGGGGTGTCCAGACCCACGCCATTGGCCAGGCGACTGTTGCGGTTGGGGTAGTTGGCCAGTACAAGGGCGACACGGCGCTCGGGGGCTGGTGTCAATCGCAGGTCGGTCCAGGCGGCGGTGAGCTGGGCGATCCAGTCGAGGCGCTCCCGGTCCGGTTCGGAGCGGTGCAGGGCGGTGGCGAGGGCGTCGCTGGTGGAGCTGCGTTCCTTGAAGGCACCCACCCGGGTGGTGAGGCGCCCATCCAGTTCCGGCAGGGCCACCTGCAGGCTGAGGTCGAGCGGGGCCAGGCCGATGCTGCTCTGCTGCCAGGCCTCCCGGCTGCGGCCGCTGCACAGCACCTGCAGCACTGGCACCCCCAGTCGTTCCCACAGGGGGGCTCCCAGGCCCGCCTCCTCAAACGACACCGAAGCAAAGCCCGTGCCGCAGAGCACCGCCTGCACCTGCTCCCGCGCCAGCAGATCGGCCACCCCCTTCTGGACGGCCCCATCCCGCAGGCTGCTGACCCACAGGGGCCGGGGCGCCAGCCCCCGGCCACGCAGGGCCGCCAGGAGCGCCTCCATCAGGGCCAGATCGCCTGCCTGCCAGAGGGCCCGGTAGAGGATCACCCCCACCCGCGCGCCGGACTCGTCGCGCCAGTCGTGGGGCAGGGGGTCAGCGGCGGGCATCGGGCACGGCGGCTCGGGACGCTCGCCGGCCAGCAGGGCCGCCAGGGTCTGGAGCAGCAGGCGCAGATTGGCCGCGCCGCCCTCCCGCAGGCAGGCCGCGCAGGCCAGGGCCAGGGGGCCATCAAGACTGCCGAGGCCAGCCAGGGCCTGCTCCTCCTCGGCCGTGCCGGCCAGCACCAGCAGCTGGCGGCCCTCGCTGCCCTCCACCCAGTGGCGCAGGCACTCCAGGCCGTAGCTCCAATGACCGCGGCCCCCCAGCAGCCGCACCACCACCAGTCGGGTGCTGGCCAGGGTGGTGGCCACGTAGTGGTCGATCACCGCCGGGTGTTGCAGCGAACCAAGGTTGAGCGCTCTCAGCAGCGCCGGCAGCAGCTCCGGTTCTGCCTCGAGCAGCTGGGACACTGCCAGCAGATCCGTGTCGGCGCTGCTGAGCAGAACCACAGGGGCGGGTGGCTGCTCCACGAAGAGGGCACCATCGTCCTCCGTCCTGTCCCCGGGTATGGACGCGAGTCGATGCATGCCCCCATCCTGCCGAACGCGGTGAGAAGATCGCATCGTCGCCACCGCCTTCCATGCACCAGTTCCTGCCCTATGCCTGGTTCGGCGGACAGTGCGTCCCCTTTGCTGAAGCCACCCTGTCGGTGGCCACCCACGCGCTGCATTACGGCACGGGCGCCTTCGGTGGTATGCGGGCCCTGCCCAATCCCGCCGACAACAACGAGATCCTGCTCTTCCGCGCCGATCGCCACGCCCGCCGCCTCAGCCAAAGCGCCCGGCTGTTGCTTACCGAGCTGGCCGAGGAGACGATCCACAGCGCCATCACGGCGTTTCTGCAGGCCAACCGACCCAGCTGCCCGATCTACCTGCGGCCTTTCGTTTACACGAGCGACCTCGGCATCGCCCCACGGCTGCACAACATCCAGACCGACTTCCTCATCTACGGCATCGAGATGGGCGACTATCTCTCTCCCGAGGGTGTCAGCTGCCGGATCAGCAGCTGGTGCCGCCAGGAAGATCGCTCCCTGCCCCTGAGGGGCAAGATCAGCGGCGCTTACATCACCAGCTCACTGGCCAAGACCGAAGCGGTCAAGAGCGGCTTCGACGAGGCCCTGCTGCTCAACAGCCGCGGCAAGGTGAGTGAGGCCAGCGGCATGAACCTGTTCATCGTGCGGGACGGCGTGCTGATCACCCCCGGCGTCGATCAGGACATCCTCGAGGGCATCACCCGCGCCAGCATCATGGAACTGGCGCGGTCGATGGACATCCCCGTCCTGGAGCGGGCGGTCGACAAAACCGAGTTGATGATCGCCGACGAGGTGTTTCTCAGTGGCACCGCCGCCAGGGTCACCCCGGTGCGGCGGATCGAATCCACCGATCTCTCCAGCCACCGTCCCGTGATGGACCGCCTCCGCGACCGCCTCACGGCGATCACGGAGGGCCGCGATTCATCCTATGACCACTGGGTCACCCGCATCCGCCTCGACGCCTGATGGTCGTCTCCACCGCCATCCACTGCCCCACCGATCGCATCAGTTTCCTCGACTGGTTGCACGGGCCGGAACGTCCCGTGCTCGTCTTCGACGGCGCTACCGGCACCTCCCTGCAGGAGATGGACCTGACGGCGGAGGATTTCGGTGGCGCGGCCCTCGAAGGCTGCAACGAGAACCTCGTCTTCACCCGACCCGATGCGGTCCAGGCGGTCCATCGCCTCTTTCTGGAGGCGGGCTGCGATGTGATCGAAACGGACACCTTCGGGGCGGCCTCGATCGTACTGGCCGAGTACGGACTGGAGGAGCAGGCCTTTGCCATCAACCGCCGGGCGGCCGAACTGGCCCGCGAGATGGCCGCCGCCTTCAGCACATCGGCCAAGCCCCGTTTCGTGGCGGGATCGATGGGTCCCACCACCAAGTTGCCCACCCTGGGCCACATCGACTTCGACACGATGAAGGCCTCGTTCCGGGAGCAAGCCGCCGGCCTGATCGCCGGAGACGTCGACCTGTTCATCGTCGAGACCTGCCAGGACGTGCTGCAGATCAAGGCGGCCCTGCAGGGGATCGAGGAGGCCTTCGCCGCTGCCGGTGAACGGCGCCCCCTGATGGTCTCCGTCACGATGGAAACCACCGGCACCATGCTGGTCGGCTCCGATATCGCCGCCGTGGTGGCGATCCTGGAGCCCTTCCCGATCGACGTGCTCGGCCTCAACTGCGCCACGGGGCCCGAGCAAATGAAGGAGCACATCCGCTACCTGAGCCAGCACAGTCCCTTCGTGGTGAGCTGCATTCCCAACGCGGGATTGCCGGAGAACATCGGCGGAGTGGCCCACTACCGGCTTACCCCCACCGAGATGCGCATGCAGATGATGCATTTCGTCGAGGATCTCGGCGTGCAGGTGATCGGTGGCTGCTGCGGTACCACCCCGGCCCACATCGGTGCCCTGGCGGAGCTCGCCTCCGGTCTGCAACCGGCCCAGCGGCAGGTGCGACGGCCCCAGCAACGTCTGGAGAGGCCGCCGCTCCACTACGAGCCGGCGGTGGCTTCGATCTATGGCGTCACCCCCTACTTCCAGGACAACTCCTTTCTGATCATCGGCGAGCGGCTCAATGCCAGCGGTTCGAAGAAGGTGCGGGAGCTGCTCAATGACGAAGACTGGGATGGCCTGGTGGCGGTGGCCAGGGGCCAGGTGAAGGAGAACGCCCATGTGCTCGATGTGAACGTCGACTACGTGGGACGGGATGGGGTCAAGGACATGCATGATCTGGTGAGCCGACTGGTCACCAACGTCAACTTGCCGTTGATGCTCGATTCCACCGAGTGGCAGAAGATGGAGGCTGGCCTCAAGGTGGCTGGTGGCAAGTGCATCCTCAACTCCACCAACTACGAAGACGGCGATGAGCGCTTCTTCAAGGTGCTCGAACTGGCCCGTGACTACGGCGCCGGCGTGGTGGTGGGCACGATCGACGAGGAGGGCATGGCCCGCACCGCCGAGCGCAAATTCGCTATCGCCCAGCGGGCCTACCGGGATGCTCTCGAGTTCGGCTTGCCAGCCCACGAAATCTTCTACGACCCCCTGGCTCTGCCGATCTCCACGGGTATCGAGGAGGACCGGGCCAACGCGGCGGCCACGATCGAGTCGATCCGACGCATCCGCAGCGAACTTCCCGGTGTACACGTCGTGCTGGGGGTCAGCAACGTCAGCTTCGGGCTGTCTCCAGCTGCCCGCATCGTGCTCAACTCGGTGTTCCTGCACGACTGCTGCCAGGCCGGGATGGACGCCGCCATCGTCAGTCCGGCCAAGATCCTGCCGCTGGCGAAGATCAGCGAGGAACACCAGCAGATCTGCCGCGATCTGATCCACGACCGGCGCCGTTTTGAGGACGGGATCTGCGTCCATGACCCGCTCACCCTGCTGACCACCGAGTTTGAGGGGGTGAGCGCCAAGGAGGCCCGGGCTTCTGGCCCTTCGCTGGCCGACCTGCCACTCGAGGAGCGGCTCAAGCAGCACATCATCGATGGCGAGCGCATCGGTCTGGAGGCCGCCCTGCAGCAGGCCCTGGCCGAGCATCCGCCGCTGAAGATCATCAACACCTTCCTGCTGGATGGCATGAAGGTGGTGGGTGAACTGTTCGGCTCCGGGCAGATGCAGTTGCCCTTCGTGCTGCAGAGCGCCGAAACGATGAAGTCGGCCGTGGCCTTTCTGGAGCCGCACATGGAGCGCAAGGAGGGCGAATCCAGCAGCAAGGGCAAGTTCCTGATCGCCACCGTCAAGGGCGACGTGCACGACATCGGCAAGAACCTGGTGGACATCATCCTCACCAACAATGGCTATGAGGTGATCAACCTGGGCATCAAGCAGAGCGTCGATGCGATCGTCGAAGCGCAGCGTCTGCACGGGGCCGACTGCATCGCCATGAGCGGCCTGCTGGTGAAATCCACCGCCTTCATGAAGGACAACCTGGAAACCTTCAACGACGTCGGAATCTCCGTGCCCGTGATCCTCGGCGGTGCGGCCCTGACCCCCCGGTTCGTCCATGGTGACTGCCGAGCGGCCTACCGGGGCCAGGTGATCTACGGCCGTGACGCCTTCGCCGACCTGCGCTTCATGGATGCCCTGATGGACGCCAAGACCGGCGGCCGCTGGGACGACCACGACGGTTTCCTTGACGGCGCCCCCGAGGGGCTGGGTCTAGGCGACCCCGCCGCCCCGGCGGCAGCCGCAGAGGAGCCCCCCCAGGAGGTCGCCACGGTGAGCCCCATCGCCGTTCAGCCAGAAGTGCCACCGGCCGCGAGCGAGGAGCGTTCCGCCGCCGTGCCGGCCGAAACGGCCCTCGCTCCGCCGTTCTGGGGCACCCAGGTGCTCACCGAGGCGGCCATCGACCTTGACGAGGTCTTCGCCTACCTCGATCGCAACGCTCTGTTCGCCGGCCAATGGCAGCTGCGCAAGACCCAGCAGCAGAGCCGACAGGAGTACGACGCGATGCTGGCCGAGAAGGCGGAGCCGGTGCTGCAGGAGTGGCTCGGTCGCTGCCGCGCCGAAGGTCTGCTGACTCCACGGGTGGCCTACGGCTACTTCCCCTGCGCACGCGACGGCAATGGCCTGGTGGTGTTCGACCCCGAGGGGATGGCGGCTGGGGCGCCAGCGGCGACCGGCGGGCAGGAGCTGGGGCGCTTTGTGCTGCCGCGCCAGCGGAGCGGCAACCGCTACTGCATTGCCGATTTCTACCGCGACGGCGCAACGGCCGCTGACGGCTCCTTGCGGCCCTCCGATGTGCTGCCGATGCAGGCCGTCACCATGGGGGAAGGCGCCACCAGCTTCGCCCAGCAGCTGTTCCGGGCCGACCGCTACACCGACTACCTCTACTTCCATGGGTTGGCGGTTCAGATGGCCGAAGCGCTGGCGGAATGGACCCACGCCCGTATTCGCCTGGAGATGGGATTCGCCGCCGACGAGCCCACGGCCCTGCGGGACGTGCTGGCCCAGCGCTACCGGGGCAGCCGCTACTCCTTCGGTTACCCCGCCTGCCCGAACGTGGCCGATTCCCGCCAGCAGCTCGCCTGGCTGGGCACCGATCGCATCGGTCTGACGATGGATGAGAGCGACCAGCTGGAGCCGGAGCAGAGCACCACGGCCCTGGTGGCCCTGCACAGCCAGGCCCGGTACTTCAGCGCCTGAGGCTCACCTGGCCATGGCAGGCTTTGGGGACCCTTTGCCTCCCTTGCCATGGCCATCGCAGGACCCGGCGGCGTCGATGACGCCATTGCGGCCGGTGTCGACCTTGACGGCACGCCGATTCCGGCAGCGATGCTCGCCCTCTACGGCGAAGTGATGGAGCTGGAGGGCCGCCGGGCCCGCAGCGGGGTGCAGAAGTCGATGCGCAACCGCATCGTGCGCACCGGCGCCAAGCACCTGGACCGTCTCACCCTCGACCAACGCCTGCGGGAGGCCGGCTGGGAGGGGCTCAAGGACAAGGAAATCGCCTTCTTCTACGGCTGAGCCCTGGGGGCCTTCGGGGCCTTCAGCTGCACAGCTCTTCGAGACTGTCGATCACCTCCTGCTGGAACGTGTCGAGGGCATCGGAATCGCTCAGATCGATGCCCTCGCCGGCCGCGTTCTGGGTGAGTTCCTGGAAGTGGAAGGCACCTTCGCCATGGGCCAGAAACTCCATGGCGGAGGGCTCACCGCTTTCCTTGTAGGCGTCGCAGAGGGCCAGGAAGGCCGCATCCTCGGTGAAATCCCAGCTCATGAAGAGGGTCGTGCTGAAAGACCTTTAACGCCTCCCCCCCGGAATTCGTCAACCTCCTGGTCGCTTTTTGTGCCAGTCCTCCGTCAGACTCTGCCCGTACCGCCACCTCCCGGGTCTTGGCCGCTTCCTCCCTGCAGCCCCCATCCGAACCCCGCAACGTCCTGGGTGAACCGTTGCAGGAGTGCGGTTGTGCTCCCCTCACCGGCTGGTTCCGGGACGGCTACTGCCACGACGATCCTGCTGATTTCGGCCGCCACACGGTCTGCTGCGTGGTCAACGACGCCTTCCTCAATTACAGCCGTGCCCAGGGCAACGACCTCTCGACGCCGGTGCCGGCCCATTCCTTTCCCGGCCTCCAGGCTGGAGATCACTGGTGTGTCTGTGCGGCTCGCTGGCTGGAGGCCTATGAGGACGGCATGGCCCCGCCGGTGCGGCTGGAGTGTTCCGCCCTCGCCACCCTGCAGGTGATTCCGCTGGAGGTGCTGCGCGGCCATGCGGCCTAGCTGGCCTCACCAGGGCACCGCCTGACCATCCCAGGCCAGGAAGGCGCCGCTGCTGGCAGCCGTCTGGCCTTCCAGTACGTCGAGCAGGTGGGAGGCGGAGCGTTCAGGGGTGAACAGGGCCGAGGGGGCCTGGGAGCCGCTGAAGGGGGCCGAGAGAGGGGTTTCCACCGTGCCCGGGTGGAGCAGGGTCACGCAGGCCTGGGGCAGGCGGCGCTGCCACTCGATCGCCAGGGTGCGCAACAGCTGGTTCTGGGCCGCCTTGGCCGCCCGGTAGGCGTACCAGCCCCCGAGGCGGTTGTCGCCGATGCTTCCCACCCGGGCCGAGAGGCTGGCGAAGTGCACGGGGCCATCCTTGGCCAGGGCCGGCTCGATCGCCTGGGCGAGCAGCAGGGGCCCGAAGGCGTTGACGGAGAAGCTGCTCTCCAGGGCGTGGCGACGCACCTGGGAAAGGCGCTTCTCCGGCTGCAGCGCCCCATCGTGCAGCAGCCCGGCCGTGTTGATCACAACCCGCAACGGGGTCAGGTCGCGGGCAGCCCTGGCCGAGAAGCGCTCCAGGCTGCCGTCGTCGGTCAGGTCGAGCGCCAGGTCGGCGCCGCGGCGCCCTGCGGTGCGGACCCGCAGCGATGGTGCCCGCCGGGCCAGTTCGGCCGCCAGGGCCAGGCCCAGGCCCCCGGGACCAACGACCAGGGCCTGACCTTCCCAGGCCTGCCAGTAGGGGGTAGGGGCAGTCGCCATGGCAGGCTCGGGGATGGCAGGCTCGGGGATGGCACATGATGGCAAGGCCATCAAGGGAACCGACCCTCGCGTAGGTCCATGAGTCTGCGCATCACGGTGCTGGGTCGGGGTGCCTGGGGCGGCACATTGCTGCGGCTCTGGGAGCGCCAGGGCCACCGTCTCAACAGCTGGTCAAGGCGGGATGGCGGAGATCCGGCAACGGTTCTCAAGGACTGCGACCTTGTGGTGGTGGCCGTGTCGATGGTGGGTGTGGCCCCCCTGGCCAGGCAACTGCAGGACCACTGGCCGGCGGATCTCTCCCTGCTGAGTTGCAGCAAGGGCATCGATCTCGACACCCTCTGCACCGCCAGCCAGCTGTGGCGCCGCCATCTCCCCGACGTGCCGCTGGCGGTGCTGAGCGGCCCGAACCTGGCCGATGAACTGGAGCGGGGGTTGCCGGCGGCCAGTGTGCTGAGCAGCCAGGATCACGACCTGGCCCGCCACCTGCAGGAGCAGCTGCGGGCTCCCCATTTCCGCCTGTACACCAACGCCGATCCCATCGGCACCGAGGCTGCCGGGGCCCTCAAGAACGTCATCGCCCTGGCGGCTGGCATCAGCGATGGGCTGGGCCTGGGCGCCAATGCCAAGGCCTCCCTGCTCTGCCGTGGCCTGGCGGAGATCGCCGTGGTGCTGCAGGCCCTTGGGGGCCAGCCCAGCACCCTCTACGGGCTGGCGGGGTTGGGGGATTTGCTGGCCACGGCCAACAGCAGCCTGAGCCGCAACTACCGCTTCGGCTGCCTGCTGGCTGAGGGCTGTGACGAGGCCAGCGCCCTGGCCCGGATCGGCGCCACCGTGGAGGGAACCCGCACGGCCCGGGCCACCCTGGCCCTGGCTGAGCGCGAGGGTTGGCAGCTGCCCATCTGCAGCCAGGTGGTGCGGCTGCTGGCCGGTCGGGTGGCGGCACGCCAGGCGGTGCAGGAGCTGATGCAACGGGATCTGAAGGCGGAAGCGGCCCTCTGAACGCGGCCCTGGCGACGCCTCGGGCGTAGGTGCACTGCCGCGACCGTCCTGGGTCGGGCGGCTGAAGGGCCGTGTTTTCCGTCATGATCCGGCTACGCCCTTGTGGAACCTTGCCGTGAGCCGGCACTTCGCGGCCGCCATCGCCGTACTCCGTGCCAGTGGCTGGCGGCTGCTTCGGGGTTGCCGGCGCCACCCCATCCTGCTCACGGCTCCCCTTGCCGTCGTGGCGGTGGGCGCAGGCTTTGCCGCCCAGGACCTCCTGCCTGGCCCCCGGTCCCGTTCGCAGCCGGATCTGCTCGAAGCCCTCATCGCCCAGCCCCAGGAGGTGTCGCAATCGGCCGCCAGCACGGCGGCATCCCCAGACAACGACCTCCTGGCCGCGACCTCGCTCCAGGCCCAGCGGACCAGCCTGAGCCATCCAGACCCGTCCCTGGTGGAACCGGAGGCAGGCCCCGAGGTGCCGCTCGAGATCCGCGTCGCCCTGCTGGGGGCCTCGGCGTCTCCCCGGCTTGGGGCCAGTGGCGACTGGCGGCTCGTCGATCGCGATGGACGGACCGTTCAGGATGGCAGTCCTGACAGCGCCCCTGACCTGGGTGCGGCCTTGGCGGGCCGGGCCGAAGTGTGGATGGAGACCGGTTCTGGACACAGCCTGCTGGTGGATGGCCGGCCCTACGAGGGCCGGCTGAGGGTGCTGCGTGGTTCCGGGGGCCTGCAGCTGGTCAACCACCTCTCCCTGGAGCGTTACATCAGCTCGGTGGTGGGGGCCGAAATGCCCAGCAGCTGGCACATGGAGGCGCTCAAAGCCCAGGCGGTGGCGGCCCGCTCCTACGCCATGGCCCACATGGCCCGGCCGGCCAGCGCCCACTGGCATCTGGGCGACACCACCCGCTGGCAGGCCTACCGGGGTCTGGGCAGCGTCAACCCCCGCACCCGTCAGGCCACCGCCAGCACCTCCGGGGTGATCCTGAGCTACCAGGGGGGCATCGTTGAGAGTCTGTACGCGGCCACCACACGCATCACCCAGGAGGCCCATGGGCACCTGGGAGCCAGCATGAGCCAGCACGGTGCCCAGGATCTGGCCGAGCAGGGCCTGCGCTACAACGAGATTCTGGGGCGCTACTACCAGGGCGCCTCCCTGGCCCGTCTGCAGGCCGGTGCGAGCTGAACGCCATTGGCAACGGGCCAGGCAGGTGTCGGAGCGGGCCCGCCTGGGGGGAGCCCTGGTCCCCCTGGAGACGCGTCTGCTGGCGATTCCCGGCGTGGAGCCCTTCATTGTGCGCCAGCTTCTCTCCTCGAACCCCCGTCACCTGCGCCAGGGGGGACCGCGGCCCAACCCCTTTCTGCCCTGGGACAGCCCCCTGGAGGTGGACCTGCTGGAGCCTGCCCACGTGCTCCTGCTCAACAAGTACCCGGTCCAGGAGGCCCATCTGCTGGTGATCACCCGCGACTGGCGGCCCCAGGGCGGCTGGATCGCGTCCTCCGACTGGCAGGCCGTCCGCCAGGTGAGCCAGGACACCGGCGGGCTTTGGTTCTTCAACAGCGGCGCCCGTTCCGGAGCCAGCCAGCCCCATCGGCACCTGCAATTGCTGCCGCGCCGGCAGGGTGAGCCCAGCTGTCCCCTGGCCCCGCTGTTTCTGGCCCAGCTGGCGGGGACCGAAGCGTCCTGGAACTGGAACTACCGCCTCAGCCGGCGCACCGATCCCCACGGCGGCTCCGACCTGGCGGCGCTGTACCACGCCCACGCCGGCGCGCTCGGCCTCGGAGATCCCCGACGCGACAGCGAGCCCCTGCACCCCTACAACCTGCTGTTCGACGACCAGTGGTTCCTGAGCGTGCGCCGGGTGCGGGAGCACGGCGCTGGTTTCAGCGTCAACGCCCTGGGTTTCGCGGGGTTCCTGCTCAGCACCGAGGGTTCCGACAGGGAATGGCTGGCGAGCCACGGTCCCTGGTCGCTGCTGGCCCACGTCGCCGCCCCCCGCCCCTGAGCCAGCGCGTCAGGACGTGATCCATCGGCAGCGGAGAACTTCCGTGGTTTCACGGTTGCGTCATTCGGCGCAGCTGCCCCTCTCTGGAAAGGAGATCACTGCGGCCTTGCATCGGCCAACCGTGATTCCCGCTCCACGATTCAGCCCAGGCTCAGCCATCCAGACCATGACCCCAGCCAACAGCCACAAGACCCAGCCCAGCTCCGCCGGTCGCAACCGCCGCGTCGAGCAGTACCGGGCCGTGGTCCGTCCCCTCGCCCTGCACTACTCCCGCTGCAGCCGGGAATCCTTCGACGATCTTCTGCAGGTGGGCCTGATGGGGTTGATCCGGGCCGCCGAGCTCTACCGCGAGGACCGCCACACCCCATTCGAGGCCTTTGCCAGGCCCCACATTCGGGGGGCGATCCTGC
Organism: Synechococcus sp. UW140; assembly: GCA_943372935.1. Classification (GTDB taxonomy): domain Bacteria; phylum Cyanobacteriota; class Cyanobacteriia; order PCC-6307; family Cyanobiaceae; genus Cyanobium. The sequence continues at coordinate 124,827 of CALSAP010000001.1, read as the reverse complement.
ACTACCTGCGGGATGCCGCCCCCCTGGTGCGGCTGCCCAGGCGGCAGGCGGAATTGCAGGAACGCTTCAACCGCCTGCAGCACCACCCCCTGCTCCAGGCGGATCCAGGGCAGGGAATCAGGGTCCTGAGCCAGACCCTGGGGGTCACCCCGTCGGAATGGCACCGGCTGGAGGTGCAGCGCCTGCTCGCGAGGCCCGCCAACCTGGATGATCCTTTGCTGGCCGAATCGGTGGCGACCCACGCCGCTGTGGAGCCCTTCCCACTGGAATCATCGGGCCCCACGGTGGCCACGATGCTGGCCCTGCTGGAGCCCCGCCAGCGACTGGTGGTGCATCAGGTGGTGCTGGCGGGCTGGAGCTATCGGCGCCTGGGCCGACAGATGGACATCAGCCCAATGACGGTGAAACGGCTGCTGCACAAGGGACTTGAACAGCTGCGCCAGCAGCTGGAGGGCGGTGGCTTCAGCCCTGGTGGTCGGCCTGATCGCGGTGCATCTGCTGTTCCAGGGTGCTGATGGCAGCGTTCAACGCGGCCAGCTGGCGCTCGATGCCATCCCGCCAGAAGCTCATCATGCGCAGCTTGCGTTCCTGATACCGCCGCAGGGCACCCGTTCCGGACTCCGACCCGGAGCAGTACCCGAAGGGAGGAATCATGACAAAATCTGCAGAGTGGGACCGTTCTAGCGACCCCGCCGTTCCATCCGGGGCTCTCCAGGTGCACGCACCCCCCAGTGACTGGGCCGGTCGCTTCCCGCCTTACCCTCCCCTGGCCACCCACACCATCAAGCCTGTCGCGATTTGAGATCGGTCCTTCCCATTGGTCCCATCAGTGTCTGGTTGACGCTCGGTCTGGGTGTGGCCATCGTGCATCCCGCCCACGCCTACGTGGCCCTGATGGCCGGCCAGAAGGCCCGCCCCCTGAACGGCACCTTCAACAGCGTGCCGGTGCTGCACTCCAACCAGCCCGAGGAGGTCGAGGGGCCGGGCATCCTGATCAGCACGTCACCTGGGTACGCCTACGCCAGCGAGACGGGTCAGGCCCTCCGCAATGCCGAGTACACCTTCAACGGTGAGTTCGGCATGCATCTCCACCACAAGTATTTTCCCCCCAATCGCCGCTCCATCTCCCGCTCCGACCGACGGGCGGAGCTCACCCTGGCGGCCATTCTGATCAATCCGGGCGTACGACCTGTGCACATCCGCTTTTCCAAGGGGGCGGTGCGCAACAGCTTCGAAGCTCCCTACCTCGCCAACAACCTGATGGGGGTGAAACCCCTGGGGCCAAGGCCATGGAACACCGGCCCCGGTGATGCCACCGCGGTCCAGATGCTGCGCGGCAGGCTCGACAGCCGGCTGGCTGACGAGATCACGATTCCCGCCCGCAGTCGGATGGTCCTGTTCCAGACCGATCTGCCGGCGCTGGGTATCGCCAATGCCCTGCTGCGGGGCCGCAGTGATGGGCCGTTCCAGATCGCCGTGGTGGCCGCCAAGACCCCTGACGCCGATCGTGATGTGCTCGCGGTGCTGGACGAAGGCCGGCTGGCCCCTGGCCGGGTCTACCTGAGCCGCATCAACGACATCCACAACCGGCGCATCTTCTCCCGGGTCGGTGGTGTGGCCCTCGGTGATGCGTACCAGGCCACCATCAGCCACGACCTGGACATGAATGGGCCCTTGCATGTGCCCTTCACCAGCACGGACCGGCACCATTTCGGTACACGTGACGTGCAGGTCAATGCCCTCGCCAGCCGGATGCTCGATTCCTCTCTCGACAACGTCGGCACCTACGGCGTGCGGTTCGATGTCGACTTGAACCTCAAGGGGAATGGGCCGTACGAGCTGGTGATGAGTCATCCCACCCTGATCGGCGGACAGCCCTTCACGGCTTTTCGCGGTTCGATCCAGATCCAGACCCCCGCCGGCCTGCGGGAGGTGCACGTGGGCCTTCGCTCGGGCCAGAGCCTGTCCCTGGGCCAGATCGATCTGGTCCCTGGTGTCGTCAATCCCGTGCGGGTCAGCATGGTCTACCCGGCCGATGCCACACCGGGCCATCTCCTGAGTGTGGTGAGTGCCAGTCAGCTGGCCCTCGTCCAGGAGCGGGAGCGGCAACTGGATCTGGCCCGGGCCGGTGCCACCAGCCGGCCAGCCGCACCGCCCGTTGCCCCTCCCGCCCTGACCATCGCCCCGCAACCGGGGCCGATCACACCCACGCCGATGGGTGGCACCGGCCCCCTGGTGCCACCACCCCAGATCCTGCGGCCGGCACCCACTCCGAGTTGGCTCAACCCGCCGCCGCCACCCCCCGCCTCCTCCAACCGCGGCGGCCTGGCTCCCTCCCCCCTGATGTCCCCGATGCGCAGCCGATCGGGGTCCGCCGGTACGGGGGGCACCCTGGTGGATCGCTACCGCGATGCGGTGGAGGCCCAGCAGCAGTTTCTGCGGGACCAACGGGGACCCTGATCCGAAGCCCCATGCCAGCGAACCCAGCGCCGATGGATGGCCGCCGTGGCTGAACAGTCGAACGAAGCCAGACAGCGGATCAGTCTTGACCTCAACCGCGATCTGGTGGCGCACCTGGATGGTCTGCGGCGGGAGTGGGGTCTCCGCAGTCGCGGTGATGTGCTGCAACGGCTGCTCGACGATCTGTTCGGCACCGACGAGGAGGAGGACGGTGATGGGCTCCTGCCCCAGTCCGGCCAGGTCCTGCCGCACCGGGAGGACCACCAGGACTTCGATGAGCAGGGGGCGCTGGTGCTGGTCGGGCGCGGGGCCATGGACACCCTCCAGGCGGAATTCGAATGGGAGGCTCCAACGGAGCCTCCCCCCCGGCCGGTGCCAGGGGGCGGTGGCATCGATCTGCCCGGCTTCGTGCGTCGCCGCTCCGATGTGCTCAAGCGCAGCCTGCGGCCGCCGTCAACGGCGCGTTCCGCCGCGTTGCCCCTGAGCGCCCTGCCACCTCTTGGCGGCGAGCTGGTGCAACAGGCCCTGGAGGAAGCCGGCAACCATTGGCGCACCCTCTACGGCTCGCCGGCCAACGAGGCCGTGCTGGAGGCGGCAATGGTGTGGCTCGCCCAGGACATCTGGCCCCAGTCGGATCAGAGCGATGGCCGCACCTTCACGTGGTCGGCCGCCTGCCAGGTGATGCAGCCCTTCGCGCCTGGCTGGAGTGACGGGCCACCAACGTTCGAGCGGGTCATGGTCACCGCCGGCGTGTTGGAAGACCCCTTCAGCGGACAGACCCTCACCCTGCGCATCCCAACGTTGATCCGTCGTTTCGTGCACCGGTTCCGCCGCCGGCGTCGCGGCACCTCCTTCCAGACCCTTGAGCACACCATGACCCTGCACGGTGCGCTGCGGTTGCTGCAGCTGCCCACGGATCCCGGCCAGCGCCTCACCTTGGCCCAGATCCGGGAGGCTTACCGGGACATGGCCCAGAGCCACCATCCCGACGCCGGAGGATCCCTCGAGGCGATGCGGCGGCTCAATGAGGCCTACCAATTGCTGAAGGAGCTGTATCGGCAGGGAGCGTCTGCGGATCGCTGAGGCCTGAGACCGCGCCCATGATCTGCCCATATCTCCCTATCGGTTGTCGCGCCTAAGACCCATAGCTAGTCCCATGCTGAGTCCGTGACAAGAGCATAAAGACTGCATGGTGATTCTCCGCGCGTCCTGTTGTCTCACGCGACCCACCTGAGGCTCTGACTAGGTCTGATTGCGAGACACACCTAGCTCGTCTGATACAGCGATTTTTCCTTGATTTGAGTTGTTGAAGGTGACCTCGCATCCCACCAACGCCTGGTTCGCCAATGTGTCGGCGATCGGGGACTGGCCATTTCGCCCAAGTCCTGTCCATCCATTGGACATGACCTGACATCGCAATGTCCAGCTGATTTCTACAAGTCTGCGTATCTGTCTATGACACAGATACGCAGACTTCGGGCGAGCGGCGCTTCTCCCGCACGCCTCGGAAGACGCCCGAAGGGCCCCAGGGGAACGTCCGTCCACGGGAGTGGTGGCGCAACGGGCCGCCCAGCACCAGCGAGGAAGCTCCCGTCTATCCCGAATGGGAGTCCTATCAGGACCTAGAAATAGACCCAGATGAGCCGTGTGCGCAACTGCTGGAGCTGCGACCGTCGGTGCCCCCGACGGGGTGAACACCCCCGCCCGTAGAGCAGGGCCAGCAGCCCCATGGCCCCAGGCAGAGGTCCACAAGATTGTCGCGGTTGGCCAGGTCTAGTCCCGCTTCTAGACTAAGAGCTGGTCCGATATGAGACTTCTTGCACAGCTCCAGCCACTTCGCTGGGGAGGATCCATGGCCACCCTTATGGAGCCGATCGCAAGTTGGCTAGCAGCCAGAAAAAATCCCCGTCACGAACGAGACGGGGAGAGCGGCTGATTCAGTGCAGAGACGTTTCGCGGCCGTCTCATGCTGGTCCCAGATGCAATCCAAGCAAGAGTCTTGCCTGGGATGGACGATCCGATCAGGTGGAGGTCTGCAGCCCCTGGATCAGGTAGTCGAAGTACGGGCCGGCCAGGGTGGCCTCTTCGCCGCCGAGCAGCACCAGGGACGCCTCCTTCAGGGTGCGCATCGCCTCTACCATGCCTGGCAGGGGCACGCCCAGGCTGTTGTACATCTCCCGGGCACCCACCACGCCGATCTGCTGGATCAGCTCGGTGCTGCCGGCCAGAATTCCATAGGTGACCAGCCGCAGGTACCAGCTGTAGTCCCGCAGGCACTGGGCCCGTTGCTTCTGCCCGAAGGCGTTGCCGCCGGGGGCCACATAGTCCGGCTTGCGCAGGAACAGTTGCTTGGAGGCCTCGGCGATGATCTTCTTCTCGTTGTCGGTCAGCACCCGCACGACGCTCAGTCGGCGGGCTCCGCCACTGAGGAACTCCACCATCGCGCGCAGCTCGCCGCCCGTTGGATAGCGGAGCTGATCATCGGCCTGGAGGATCAGATCGCGAACGACGCTCATAGCAGCGAACACAGTCAGGCGAATCCTATCGAGACCGGAGCCCCAGCCCGGGCTTCGGGCGCAAGGTGTAACGCCCCTTTGCACGACCCCCGATAGGGTCGCAGCAGTGGTGCGGATCGCACATGGCCTCGGTGGGCGAAAAGCTGCAGATGGAGATCACCGATCTCGGCCACGACGGCCAGGGGGTGGGACGGCACGACGGCCAGGTGGTGTTCGTCAGCGGCGCTCTGCCCGGGGACACGGTGGAGGTGCGCCTGCAAGTGGTGGCCCGCCGCCACCTGGTGGGCCAGCTGCAGCGCGTGCTCACGCCCTCCCGGGACCGCCGGCGTCCCCCCTGCATCCTTGCTGACAACTGCGGTGGCTGCAGCCTCCAACCCCTCAACGACGCCGCCGAGGCCGAGTGGAAGCAACGCAGCCTGGAGCAGACCCTGCAGCGCATCGGCGGCCTGAGTGTGCCGGTGCGCCCCCTGCTGGCGGCCGACCCCACCCTGGGCTACCGCAACCGCGCCTTGATTCCGCTGGAGCGCAGCGGCGACGGCACCCTGCGGGCCGGCTACTACCGGCGCGGCTCGCATCGGATCGTCAACATGGCCCGCTGTCCGGTGCTCGACCCCCGCATCGACGCCATGATCGCTCCGCTCAAGGCCGATCTGGAAGCCAGCGACTGGCCGATCGATCGTCATGGCGGTGACCCCGAGGCCCAGGACGGCCCTGGCCTGCGCCATCTGGGCCTGCGGGTGGGGGCCGCCACCGGGGAGCTGCTGCTCACCCTGATCAGCAGCCATGACGAATTGCCCGGCCTCGAGGCCCTGGCCGACGCCTGGCGGCAGCGATGGCCGGAACTGGTGGGCGTTTGCCTCAACCTCCAACCCCGGCCGACGAATCGGCTGATGGGGGACGAGACGCGGGTGATCCGCGGCCGGGACTGGCTGAACGAAACCTTCTCCGGCCTGCGCTTCCGCATCGCCGCCGACACCTTCTTCCAGGTCAACACCCACCAGGCCGAGCGGCTGGTGCCCCATCTGATGGAAGCCCTCGGACCCGGCCCGGGCGATGCGTCCCTGCTGGATGCATACTGCGGCATCGGCACCTACAGCCTGCCCCTGGCCGCCGCCGGCTGGCACGTCACCGGGCTGGAGCTGCATCCTCGCGCCGTGGCCATGGCCCGGCTCAACGCCGCCGCGAATGAACTGGAGGGTCGGGCGCAGTTTGAGCAGGCCGACGTGCCCCTGGTGCTGGAGGAGCGGCTGCAGGGCATGCGGGCCCTGGTGCTGGATCCACCGCGCAAGGGACTCAGCCCGGCCGCCACGGCGGCGATCCTGGCGGCCCCCCCCAGCCACATCGCCTACGTGAGCTGCGATCCGGCCGCCCTGGCCCGCGACCTGGCCCAGCTCTGTGCTTCCGGTGTCTACCGGCTGAACTGGGTGCAGCCCATCGACTTCTTCCCCAACACCAGCCATGTGGAGGCCCTGGCGGCCCTGGAACGCCGCTAGCGCCGCTGCTCGGCGCCGAACTGGCGCTCCAGGGCTTCACGCACCCGGCCATGGGCCGCCTCCACCTCCTCGTCGGTGAGGGTGCGGGCGCTGTCGCGGTAACGAAGCCGGAAGGCCTGGCTGCATCGGCCCGCCTCCAACTGGGAGCCCTCGTAGCGATCAACGAGTTCGGCCTGCTCCAGCAAGGGCTTGCCCGCCTTGCGGATCGCCGCCAGCAGGGCGGCGGCGCTGGTGTCAGTGGAAACGACAAGAGCCAGGTCGCGCTCGGAGGCCGGCACGGTGGCGAAGGGGCGGAAGGCCGGCTGCCAGCGGTTGCGGCGTGTTCCGGCGCTGAGCAATGGTTCCAGCTCTAGCTGGAAGACGTAGGTGGCGGCGGGCAGGTCGAGGGCATCGGCCTCAGCGGGATGGAGCTGGCCAAACCAGCCCGCGGGCTTGCCTTCCACCACCAGCTGGGCGGCGCGCCCCGGGTGGAGCAGAGGCGCGTCGGTCAGGGGACGATCCTCCACGGGCAGCCGCAGGGGTTCTAGGCCGGCCTGGAGCACGCCGCGGGCCTGGAAGTAGTCGGGGGGCGTGGGCTTGCCGGAGCTGCGCCAGCGTTCACCGCGCCGTTCCCCGGCGATCACGCCCACCAGCAGGGTGCGCTCAGCGTGGCGTGCCTCACCGCTGGCTGCCCCCCCCGGGAACACGCGGCCGATCTCGAAGCCCCAGAAGCCGGGCAGGGAGGCCTGCAGGTTGCGGCGGGCGGCCTGGAGCAACTCCTGGTGGAGGTTGTCGCGCAGGTGGCCGTAGTCGGCCAGGAGCGGATTGGCCAGCGGAACCCGCCCCGGTGCCGCCGCCACCAGCGACAAAGACACAATCTCCTGCAGGCCGACGGCGCAAAGGGCGCGGCGCAGGCGTCGCTCCATCTGCTGGGCCGGCTCGAGGCCTCCGGGGATCAGGGGATCGGGCAGGTGGGCGGCGAAGTGGTCGTAACCCACCAGCCGGGCCACCTCCTCGATCAGGTCCACCTCGCGCTTGAGGTCCATGGCCCGCTCCGGCGGCACCCGCACCTGCCAGCCGTCCTCGTCTTCCTCCAACACACAGCCGAGGGCCTCGAGGGTGGCGGTGATGCGACCGTCATCCAGGTCCTGGGCCTCGCCCTCCACCACGATCGGGCCCAGCAGGTTGTGGAGGGCGTCGCGGCGCAGGGGCAGGGGCGGCTGGGGGGACGGGGGCCGCTGGTGCAGCCAGCGCCCCTCCACCCGGGCGCCGGCCAGTTCCTGCAGCAGGGCCACGGCCCGGTCGGCGGCGGCCAGGGTGATCTCCGGCGGCACTCCCTTCTCGAAGCGGCTGCAGGCCTCGGTACGCAGACCGACGCTGCGGGCCGAGCGGCGCACGGCCTGGGGGGCGAACACCGCCGCCTCCAGCCAGATGGCGGCAGTGGAGTCGGTGACCGCCTCTTCGAGGCCCCCCATCACCCCGGCCAGGGCGATGGGGTGGTCCGCAAAAGTCACCACCAGGGCTTCGCCGTCCAGGCTGCGCTCCAGACCGTCGAGGGCGACAAACGCTTCTTCGCTGCGGCCCTGGCGCAGGCCGATGCGGGCCGGCTCCGGCGCGGCGCCCGTGAGCGCCCCCAGGCAATCCCGGTCAAAGGCGTGCAGGGGCTGGCCCGTTTCCAGCATCACCAGGTTGGTGATGTCGACAACGTTGTTGATGGGGCGCACACCGGCCCGCTCCAGGCGCTGGCGCAGCCAGTCCGGGGAGGGGCCCACCCTTAGGCCGCACAGGGCAGTGAGGCTGAACAGCCCCCCCGCCTCCATGGCCTCGCGGTCGGCAGCGGCTGCGGCCAGGGGCTCGGCCGCCACCACGGGCGCCACCGCGGGGAAGCTGGTGCTGCCGCCGCTGAGGGCCGCCACCTCGCGGGCGATCCCCCGCATCGAGAGGCCATCGGGGCGGTTGGCGGTGATCGCCAGCTCCAGCACCTGGTCATCCAGGCCCAGCAGCGGGCCCACGGGAGTCCCCAGGGGGGGGACGGCCGTCAACAGCTTGTCGAGCTCGGCGATGCCGTCGCTGCCGTCGTCGAGGCCCAGCTCCCGCAGGGAGCAGATCATGCCGCTGCTGGCCACGCCCCGCAGTTCGGCCGGTTTGATCGTCAGCCCCACCGCCGGCAGAGTGCTGCCCACCAGGGCCACGGGCACGTGCAGACCCTGGCGCACATTCGGGGCGCCGCAGACAATCTGAAGCGGTTCGCCATCCCCCACATCCACCCGACAGACGCTGAGCTTGTCGGCGTTGGGGTGGGGATCGCGCTGCACCACATGGCCGACCACCACACCGGCCGCCCGGGCCGCCAGATCCTCGATGGCCTCCACCTCGAAACCGGCGATCGAGAGGCGCTCCGCCAGATGCTCAGGCTCGAGACAGGCCGGTTCCACGCTGACCAGCTCCCGGAGCCATTGGAGCGAAACCAGCATCGGAGGGTTGCACAGCAGCCGCCCACATTAGGAAGCGATCAGGGCCCTACCCATCGGGAGGTAAGGTGCAGGATCGTCTCTCTGCAACGCATCCGCGGCGCAACGTCCTTCCATGGCCAAGAACAAGGGCGTCCGGCTGGTGATCACCCTCGAGTGCACCGAATGCCGGTCCAACCCCGCCAAGCGGTCCCCTGGCGTGTCCCGTTACACCACCCAGAAGAACCGCCGCAACACCACCGAACGGATTGAACTGAAGAAGTTCTGCCCGCACTGCAACGCCTCCACTGTCCACAAGGAGATCAAGTGAGGCCGGATTCCCTGCGGAATCCCATCGCCTGACCGTCCCCCGGACCCTGCAGCGGCAGTTTCCTCCTTTCGTTCCTTCCCTCCGTTCCCATGTCCAGTTCCTTCTTCAAGAAGCGCCTCTCGCCGATCAAGCCCGGTGATCCGATCGACTACAAGGACGTCGATCTGCTCAAGAAGTTCATCACCGAACGCGGCAAGATCCTGCCCCGCCGGCTCACCGGCCTGACCGCCAAACAACAGCGCGATCTGACCAACGCCGTCAAGCGGGCGCGCATCGTGGCACTGCTGCCCTTCGTGAATCCCGAAGGCTGAGTTGCCCCCCGCCTCGCGTCGGTTCACGGCGGGCGACCTGGTCGGTCTCCACGACGAGAGTCGTTGTCTGTTGGCCGTTGTGGCGGCCGAGAAAGGCACGCGCCTCGATCTCAAGGTCGGTTTCGAAGCCAGGCCCGTCCAGCGCGGGGTGCGTCAGCTCGATCTGCTGGCCGCGCTGCCGGGCGATCAACCTCCCCCCTCCCGGCTGTCCCAGCCGCCCTGGAGCCTGAGCCAGGAGTCGTTGCTGCAAGCTGCCCCCAGCCACAGGGAGCTGGCTGCTGCCTGGCTGTTGCTGCTGGCGGATCCGGTACCGCTCGCTCTCGAGGACTTCGTCGACCTGATCGGCGACGGCAGCGACCCCGTCCAGCGGGCCGCCTGCTGGCTGTGGCTGCAAAGCCCCCAGTCGTTGTTCCGCTGGCGTCAGCAACAGGTGGAAGCCCGTCCCTTGGTGGATGTCCGCCGGCTGCGTCGGGACGCTCGCCGCCAGCAGCTGGCCGAGCAGCGCCGGCGCCGCTGGCAGGACGCCCTGCGCCAGCGCCAGCCGATCGACCCGCAGCAACTCGAGCCTGAGCAGCGCCAACAGTTGGCCTTGCTGCGGGAGTGGGCCGGCGGGGACACCAGCCGCCCCCTCCCCGACGACCTGCACCGCGCCCTGCAGGCGGCCCACTGCCCGATGGAAGCCTCGCCGATCCGGCATCTGCTGGTGGATCTGGGCCAGTGGGAGCGCCACCACCTGCCCTCGCTGGAGAACACCACCTGGCAAGCGGGCTTCTCCGCTGTGCTGGAGGCCGAGGCCCAGCGCCTGGTGGCCCTGGCCGCCACGGAACTGCCCGGCGACGAGCGCCGCCGCGACCTCACCGGCCTGCACACCGTCACGATCGATGACGAGGACACCCGCGACATCGACGACGGCCTCTCCCTGGAGCACGGGGCCGACGGCACAGCACGGCTGTGGATCCACATCGCCGACCCTGGCCGGCTGGTGGCGGCGGACAGCCCCCTCGACGCAGAAGCCCGGCGCCGGGCCAGCAGCCTCTACCTGGCCCGGGGCCCGCTGCCGATGTTCCCCGTGGTGCTCAGCACCGGCCCGATGAGCCTGCGCATGGGCCAGCGCAGCGCGGCCCTGAGCCTGTGGGTGGAGCTGACGGGCGACGGCGCGGTGGCTGGCTACGGCCTCGAGCCCAGCTGGGTGCTACCCGCCTATCGGCTCAGTTATGCCGATGCCGATGAGCTGATCGAGCTGGCCCCGCCCCAGGAGCGGTATCTCGAGGAGATCCACGCCCTGATGGAGGGCCGGCGCCGCTGGCGGCTGGCGCAGGGGGCGCTCAACCTGGACCAGCCCGAGGGCCGGATCCGCTGCGACGACCTGGGGGCTCAGCTGGAGATCACCGAACCCTCGCCGTCACGGACGATGGTGGCCGAGGCCATGATCCTGGCCGGGGCGGTGATCGCCAGCTACGGGCGGGAGCAGAACCTGGCCCTGCCGTACCGCAGCCAGCTGGCGGCGGAGCTGCCGCCTGAGGCGGAGCTCGCCAGCCTGCCGGCCGGTCCGGTGCGCCATGCCGCCATCAAGCGCTGCCTCAGCCGGGGCCTGCTCGGCACCAGCCCGGCCCCCCACTTCTCCCTGGGGCTGCCCTGCTACGTGCAGGCCACCTCGCCGATCCGCCGCTACAACGACCTGCTGGTGCAGCGCCAGTTGCTGGCCCAGCAGCAGGGGCAGCCGGTGCTGGAGGAGGCCGAGCTGGCGGCCCTGCTCTGCGAGCTGGAGGGGGCGATCCGCCAGGGCCTGCAGATCGCCCGCGAGGATCAGCGCCATTGGCAACAGGTGTGGTTCGAGGCCCAGGAGCAACACCAGTGGCCGGGGTTGTTCCTGCGCTGGCTGCGGCCCCAAGACCGCCTCGGCCTGGTGCACCTTCCAGATTTGGCCATGGACCTGGCCGCCGAGTGCCATGGCGATCCCAGCCCCGGCGATGCCCTGCTGGTGCGGCTGCAACAGGTGGACTCCCTGCGGGACCTGCTGCGCTTCACGGCCGCGGGCTAGGCGATTCACTTCGCCAGCCACCTGAAAGGCTTCCTCCCCACGCCACGGCGAGGGGAGGCTCCGGTATCCGCGCCGCGCGGCAGCACGACGGCCAGGACGGCGAAGCCGATGACATAGGCCACGGCCGAGATGGAGATGCGGAGGTTTTCCTTCAGCATCTGATCGGGCTTGATGGCGGCCTGGGCCTCGACCTGCTGCACCAGCTGCCGGGAGGCCTGCTCGGCCCTGGCCAGCAGCATGTGGCGCAGGTCGGGCATGGGGGTGCGCAGTTCGGCGGGAGAGAGGACGGCGTTGGGGCCGAAGAGCTTCTGCACGCTGGCCTGCAGCTCCTGGTGGCTGGTGGCGGAACGGATGGCCTGGCGCAGATCCTCGAGCTTCTGGGAGAACTGGCTGATCTGCTGCTGCTGGCTCCCCGTGACGGTGCTGTAGACCCTCCAGCCGGCCAGGCCCTGGAGGGGAATCAGCAGCAGAAACCCGATCGCGGCGGCCAGCGCCCAGCGGCGGCAGGCGTTGCGGCGCGCCCGCAGGCCCTGCTCAACGACCTGCTGGACACTGCCCTGGCCGAGCGGGATCAGTACCAGCTGGATGCTTCGATTGCGGCGAAGAAGGCTTGAACTGGTGGCTGAGGCAGCGAGCACGGCACAACGAACAGCAGGGGGTCTCATGCACGCTGGTGGTGTGCCCTGAGCACAGCAACGATGGCCGGGCAGGGGGCCGGGGACGGCAGCCGACGATGGTGCGGACGTGAATGTGGCATGAGCAAAGGATCCACCTCCCTCATCTGCTCCGAGGTGGCTATTGCCAACCTGTCGCCTATACAAAATCCAACGTCCACCGTCCTCCTACAGACCATCCCAATCTGCAGAGATAACAGAGCCGCCGCCGACGTTAAAACCGCCCCCCCGAGATAGCCAGCGATATGGGCTGGGGAGAGCGCCACGGGTTCCAGCATTGATAACACTGACAACACATCCACTCCCACTCCCGCTGTCGCTCGGGTTCGTTCCCTCAGCCAGGCCAGTGATGAGGCCCGTCAACCCGCCAAAAGAGACGTTGAATGTGAGAGCGGAGGCGGCCTGAGGAGCCAGCACGGAGCCTGTCGAAATCCCGAGGGCGACGTTGGCGGCTCCGAGGGCAGCTGGCTTCACAGGGAAGACTCACAATTCTCACCAATCACAAAGCTCGTGCTCCACTGCACCGGTAGCGTTGGGCACCTTGTCTGTCTGTTGCGCGCTCCATGCCATGGCGACGCAGGTCGTGACTGAAGGAGGTGGGGGTCACGGGGGACAGCCGTCGATCGCGGCTTCCCTCACCTGTAGTGATAACGGCAAGCCAGAATCAACAGCAGCCTGGACTCGAGCCGATACACCAGACGGTGTTCAGCGTCGATCCGACGGGACCAGCATCCGGAGAGGGTTTCCCGCAAAGGTTCAGGTTTGCCGATGCCTTCGAAGGGATCCCTGAGGCAGGCCTGGATCAGTTGATTGATGCGACGCAGTTGCCTGCGGTCCTGGTTCTGCCAATAGAGATAGTCCTCCCAGGCCACTGGCGTCCACGCCAACCGCTCAGCGGCTGGCATCGGAGAGATCCTGCTCCAGCAAGACATTCTCCAACAGTTCGCCGCGTTCGGCCTGCTCGAGAGATCGCTGCAGGTGGGCCGCATTGGCAGGCGAGCGAAGCAGATAAACCGTTTCCATCAGGCTGTTGTAGGTGTCGAGCGACATCACCACGGCTCCCTGGGCATGGCGACGGGAGATGAGGGTGACATCGGCATCGGCCTCGACGCGATCCAGCACGGCCTTGAAGCTCTCGCGGGCCTTGGAAAAGCTGACCACCTGCATCCCTGCCGTCCAATGACTTGTACAGCAGCTTAGGCTGTTCGGCACCGGTCCGCCCTCAGCTGTCTCGCCGCCGAGCCAGAGGCGACGCTTGTCGACCTGGCCTCCCCCTCTCAGGGACTGAGGTTGTACTTGCCCATCGCCTGCTGCTTGCAGATGGTTTCGGCCTGGGGGATCGTCGCCCGGTCGTTCACCTGCTCGGCCACGCAGGTGCAGGTGTCCTTCGCCAGGCCGGCCGGCACCGGCTTGCCCGCCTTGGTGAAGTCGGCATTCACCGCCAGGGTGCAGTAGTGGATGATCAGCTGGTCGCGCATGTTGTTGAGGCTCTGGGCCCGGGCGGGCAGGCCGCCCAGCAGCAGCGCCCAACCCGCCAGGGACAGCAGCACGGGCAGGGGCCGAAGGGCAGATACCGGGTCGGCGGAAACCATGGGGCAACGACGCTGATCCAGCCCATCCTGGCCGACCTCAGGCCGGCAGGCCCATTCGCTGCAAGCGGCGCCGACGCCAGAGCAGCAGCACCACCAGCCCCACGCAGGCCAGGCCCACCGCCGCCGGGAACAGCGTGGTGGTGAGCGTCAGACGCTCCAGGGACAGGAGCACCAGCAGATTGCGCACCACGAACAGGCTGTAGAAGCCAACCCGTTCCTGATCGGGGTGGGCATAGGCCCGCCGCAGGGTGGGGCCGAAGCCCAGCAGATCCACCACGGTGAGGATCACCACCGCCCACAAGGGATCGGCAGTGAGGAACCAGAAGGGCAGGGCCGAGCTGGCCCCGGCCAGAAACAGCCAGTCGCTCGCTGTGATTTCCCGGTCGGCGCCATGGGCGTGGGCCAGCCAGGCGATGAAGAAGGTGATCAGGGCCGATACGCCGGTGGGCCAGGCCCCGACCCCGCCGCCACCGGCCCACGTCGCCATGAACACCAGCAGGGTGGTGACGCCCCAGATCAGCCAGGAGAACACATGGGGGCGGGTGCGGCCGTCCCGAATCGAGCGGATGTAGGGGACGAAGGCCGCGAAGGTGAGCGCGATAGCCGCCACGCTGAACAGTGCCTTCACGGCACGGCGCGGGACACCCGCAGCCAGGGGCCCCAAGGGTTGACGCAGCCGATCAGGGCCGCCGGGGTGGGGCGATCCAGGCTCAGCAGCCACTGGTGCAGGGCCGGCTCCAGGGTGATCAGCGGCCAGGCTCCCGCTTCGCCCTGGAGTACGTAGCCGCCCTGGCCATCCGGCACCAGGTCGCCGCGCCAGAGGCGTTCGCCAGGCTCGGGGGGAGGGGTCCAGCCCGCTGGCGTCGCCAGCTGCTCGCCCACCTCGAGGTGCCCGTGCCGATCCAGTCGCTCTGGCGCCTCCAGCGCCTGAAGCTGCCGCTCTCGCCACAGGGGGTGGTGCCAGGGGGTGTCCCACAACGGCACCACACCGGCCGGGGCCAGCGGGTCCTTGATCAGGGACTCCTGCAGATGCCGCACCGGCAGGGCGGCCGGCTCCAGACCGCCTTGCACGCAAAGCGCTGCCGCCAGCCCGGCGGCCTGGCCGATGTTGAGCACCAGGGGCTGCAGCCGCGTGGCCCCATTCGCCATGTGGCTGACCCCGAAGCCCTTGTCGGCGGCCAACAGGTTGGTCACCCCCTCACTGACCAGGGCGCCATAGGGGATGGTGAACGGGGTGCCGCTCCAACGTCCGCCCCAGCGGCAGCTTTTGGGAGCCAGGGGCCAGTCGTCGCCCGGGTAGTGGTGGTCGTTGGCGTAATTGCCCACGGCGATGCTGCTCAAGGCCCCATCGGCGGCGCGGCTGGGCGGGGCGATGCAGGCGCCCTTCCCCTGGGGCAGCAGGTGCTGCTCCAGAACCAGTTCCCGGGCCACCAGACGGCGACCCTCGCGCCAGTAGGGCATCAGGGCCAGGGATCCAGAGCCGCTGAGCCGGCCGGCGCTGGCCTCCTCCGGCGTGGGAAGCACCCCCGCAGGCCCCAGCCAGCCGCCACTGGCCTGGCGCAGGGCGGCGGCGAAGTCTTCGCTGTGCTCGCGCATCGCCGCCAGCAGCTCCCCTTCGGCCGCTTCGGTATCTGCGCTCCCACTGGCGACCTGCTCGGCGAAGGCCCGCTCCAGGCCGTGGTGCCAGTCGTTGCCGTGCAGGGGCCAGTTGAGCATCACCAGGCCCCCGGGCAGGCGGCCGTAGGTGAGGGTGCGCTCGAGGCCGAAGGCCTCAGTGGCCGCCGCGAAGGGCGCCGGCAGAGCAGGGGGGTTGCGGCGCCAGGCCTCGGCCTCCGGGGGCTGGGGTCCCCCCCGTTCGTCCAGCTGGCCCAGGCACACCCAGGTAGGTGACTGGACCGGCTGCCGACGGAAGAAGGGGTCACTCCCGAGGCGCTCGGCAGTGGGGGCGCTCGGCTCCTGCCACAGCTCTTTGGCTTCCCAGCCGAAGCGGAAGGGGGCCCCGGCCAGGGGATAGAGCTCCCCACGGTCGCTGCCGTCGATGACGATCGTGGGCAGCAGACGCCGCTGGACGCCCTTGTGCTCCACGGTCACGGCGCCGATGCGATCGCCGTCGCGCTCCACCGCCTCCAGCCGCACGCCGGACCACCACTCAAGCCGATCCTCGGCGGCCACCCAGCGGCGCAGGATCCGCTCGGCGCTGGCGGGGCGGTAACCGAAGCAGCTCACCCAGTTGTGATCCAGCCCCTCCGGCTCGATCCCTTGCAGGGCCCGCAGCAGGGCCCCCCACAGGCCGCTCTGCCAGGGGCTCAGCTCGTTGCCATCGGGGGCGCACACCCCGGCGGCGCTCACCATGCCGCCGAGCCACGGCCCGGGGGTGAGCAACAGGGTGTCGGCGCCGGAGCGGGCCGCCTGCAGCGCCGCGGCCACACCGCCGCTGCCGCCGCCCCACACGAGCACGTCGGCCCTGCGATCGAAGCCCGTGCGCATCGGGGAGAAGGGGCCTGGGTCAGGGGCCCAGCATCCCATCCCGGGGCCACGGCTAGGATCCGGGACCCGGGCTGGGCCCACGGGCGTCACGGGGATCCTTCCTGCCGCCGGCGGACCCGGCCGACGTCGCCTGCCGATGACCTATACCCTCACCACCCCGCTCTATTACGTCAACGACCGCGCCCACCTGGGCAGCACCTACACCACCCTCGCCTGCGACAGCATCGCCCGCTTCCGGCGGCTGCAGGGGCAGCGGGTCACTTTCATCACCGGCTGCGACGAGCACGGTCTGAAGATCCAGCGCTCGGCCGAGGCCGCCGGCCTCACCCCCCAGGCCCACTGCGACGCCATCAGCGGCGAGTACCGCGATCTGTGGCGCCGCTGGGGCATCAGCAACGACCGCTTCATCCGCACCACCGACCCGCGCCACCGGGCGATCGTGGAGCAGTTCTTCGCCCGGGTCGAGGCCAGCGGCGATGTGGTGGAGGGCCGCCAGCAGGGCTGGTACTGCGTGGCCTGCGAGGAGTTCAAGGAGGAATCGCCGGCAGCCACCGAACCCCACTGCCCGATCCACCTGCGCCCCCTGGAGTGGCGCGACGAGCTCAACCTCTTCTTCCGCCTCTCCCGCTACCAGGAGCCGATCGAACAGCTGGTGGCCAGCGACGGCTTCATCGCGCCCCGCTCGCGGCGCCGGGAGGTGGAGAACTTCGTCGCCGGCGGCCTGAGGGACTTCTCCATCTCCCGGCTCGATCTGCCCTGGGGCATCCCCGTTCCCGGCTACGACGGCCACACCTTCTATGTGTGGTTCGACGCCCTGCTGGGCTACCTCTCGGCCCTGCTGGAGCCCGACGATCCCGCCGACCTGAGCCTGCTGGCCGAGCGCGGCTGGCCCGCCCAGCTGCACGTGATCGGCAAGGACATCCTGCGCTTCCATGCCGTTTACTGGCCGGCCATGCTGCTCTCGGCCGGGCTACCCCTGCCGGAGAAGGTGTTCGGCCATGGCTTCCTCACCCGGGAGGGCCAGAAGATGGGCAAGTCCCTGGGCAACGTGCTCGATCCCGACGTCCTGCTCGACCGCTGCGGCACCGATGCGGTGCGCTGGTACCTGCTGCGGGACATCCCCTTCGGCGACGACGGCGATTTCCAGCAGCAGCGCTTCAGTGATCTGGTCAACAACGACCTGGCCAACACCATCGGCAACCTGCTCAACCGCACCTCCTCGATGGCGCGCCGCTGGTTCGACGGGGCCGTGCCGCCGGCCGGTGATGCCAGCGCTGCCGACCATCCGCTGGCCCTGCGTTGCACGGCCTGTGGCTTGGCCGTTGACGCGGCCCTCGAGGCGCTGGATTTCCGCTCCGCCGCCGTGGCGATCCTTGAGCTGGCCGAGGCCGCCAACGGCTTCCTCAACGACCGGGCCCCCTGGAAGGCGATCAAGGACGAAGAGGGCCGGGGCGGAGTGGCCGCCGATCTCTACGCCGTTCTGGAAACCAGCCGTTGGGTGGCCGTGCTGCTCGCCCCCCTGCTCCCCGATCTCTCCGGGCGGATGCTGGTCCAGTTGGCCCAGCCGGAGCTGGCGGCCGACAGCGGCTGGACGGCGGCCCGACACTGGGGGAAGCTGGCCTGCGGCGATCCCCTGCCCGAGCCGACGCCGGTGCTGCACCGTCTGGAACTGGATTCTCCCCTTTGACCCCTCCCCACCTGACCCGACCCTGGCTCCTGGCAGCCCCGCTGCTGTTGCTCACGGGCTGCGGTGGTGGTGAGGTGGTCCGCGAGACGGCCCCCACCCCTTTTGTGTTCCGCTCCCTGGATCTGCGTCAGCAGGACGTGCTTGGGCGTCCCAACTGGGAGCTGACCAGTCCGGAGGCCCGCTATGACCTCCGGCGACGGGTGGCCAGGGCCCTGCAGCCCCGCGGCGTGATCTACAGCAACGGCAAACCTGCCTACCGGGTGGAGGCCTCCACCGGAACGGTGATCAACGACGGGGCCGTGATCCTGCTGGAGGGTCGGATTCGACTGCAGCGTCTGGGCAACGCACCGGTGATGATCCAGGGCTCCCGGGTTCGCTGGATCCCCAGCAGCAACCTGATGGAGATCGACCGGCACCCCGAGGGCTTCGATCCCAACACGCGGTTGACCGCTGAGCGTGCCACCTTCCGCCTGGATAAGGACACCCTTGAGCTACAGGGGAAACCGCGTCTGCAGCGCTGGGCCCAGGCCTTCGACCCCTTCCTGGCCAATCCCGTCGGCGCTCCCCAGATCGTGGTGACGGTGGCCTCGGTGCTGTGGAAACCCGGCAGCGGCGCCCTCAACGCCCGCGGACCGGTGCTTGGGGAACGGCGGCCTCCGGGGTCGCCCGCCGGCGCCCCCCTCCAGACCCTCACGGCCACCTCCTTGAACGGCAACACCCAGAAGCAGCTGTTCAACCTGGGGCCACCGGTGCTGTTCAACGATCCAGGGGTGTCTGGTGGCGCCAGCGCGCGAGGCAAGGCCATGCAGGTGGATGCGGGCCAGCAGTTGGTGCGGATTCCGGCGGGCTGCTTCATCCAGCAGGACGGCGCCAGCCTCGAGGCCCGGAGCTGTTCCTGGAACTGGCAGACCCAGGCGGTCGCAGCCGATGGCTCGGTGTTGTTGCAACGGCCCGCCGGTCGCCAGCTCACCCGGGGCAGCCTGCTGCGGGGCCAGCTGGGGGAAAACGGTTCTGTCGTCGTCACCGCTCCGGGCGGTCGGGTGTTCAGCCAGTTCCAGGTGCCGCCGTCGAAGACACCTCCCCGGCCGGCTCCTCCCCCGCCGAAACCCGAGCCAATTCGCCTGTGAGGCGCCGGGCCCAGCCGTCCACCCAGATCAGATCGCTGCGGCTGAAACAGCGCGGAGACCAGCCGCCCAGCACCAGCACCCCCTCCTGTCCCAGGGGTTGGACCAGCACGGCCGGCAGACCGGCGGGCAGGGCGGCGAACTCGTCCCGACCCGGGTAGAGCTTCAGGTCCACCAGGGAGATCGCCTTGCCGGTGGCCATGCAGCGCCGGCAGATCGCCCCCGGCTGGAACGTACCGCTGCCCAGCAGCCCCCTCTGCAGCAGGATCCGGCCGCGCCAGTGGAGCAGCACCACCGCCGCCGGCGTGGCGGTGAGGAGCATCATGCTGCCCCAGCCCAGCTCTTCGGCCAGGGGAGCATCCAGATCCGGCGCCAACTGCAGGCCCTCACGCCCCTGCAGGGGCACCCGCTCCGGCGCCACGGGCTCCACCCGTTGCCAGAGCACGGCCACCAGCAACAGCAGCACCGACAGGATGCTGCCCAACACAGAGGCCCGCTCCAGGGAAGGGTCGAGGCTGGGGGCGGTCATCTGGTTGAGCACCACCAGGCCCAGTCCCGTCAGACCACAGGCCAGGACGACGCGGGCGGCGGCGGGCATCGCCATCGTGGAGTTCGGGTACCGAAAGCTCTTTCAGGATGCCGGAACGCAGCAGCAACGGCAGACTGGTGGCGTCTTGCACGATGGCCTTGGCTTCAGTGACCCCTCTACGCCGGTCCCTGCTCTCCCTGGTGCTGGCCCTGGCCCTGGTGCTCGCCGCTCCCGTTGCCGCTGCCCTGGCCGTCTCCGCCGCCGATCTGCCCCTGCGCCCTCCGGCCGAGCATGTGCTCGACGGGGCCAAGGTGCTCAGCCGGGCCGGCACGGCCGAAATCGAGCACCAACTGGAGGCCTTCTCCGCTGAGCGGGTCGATGCCCGGCTGATCACCCTCACCCGGCTCGATTACGGCCTGAGTGTCGACAGACTGGCCAACCAGCTGCTGGAGCGTTGGTCGGCCGATCCCCCGGCCGGCAGCAGCCCGGATCCCCTGCTGCTGCTGCTGATCGACACCCAGACCCGAGCCACGGCGATTGCCGCCCAGGCCCCCCTCGGCCGGCAGCTGCCGAGCGAACTTCTGGAGAGCACCGCCGCCACCACGATGGCCCAGCCCCTGCGCGGCGGCGATCGCTACCGCCAGGCCGCCGTTGATGCCCTGCAACGCCTTGCCATCGTTCTCCAGGGCGGTGAAGATCCGGGGGAACCCATCGTCGAGGAGACCGCCGCCCTCGTCAGCAACATCCCCACCCGTGAGGAAACCTCCAGCAGCAATGCCTTCACCTGGGTGATCGTGCTGCTGGTGGTGGGAACCGTGGTTCCGATGCTCACCTGGTGGGTCTTCTCCCGTTGATTCACCCGATAGCCGCCTCCCCATGGGACTGACGAACTGGATGGGCACCTTCGGGAGGGCCCAGTCGCTTGACCTGAGCGCCGATCTCGAACGCGGCTACGAAGCCGCCCTGCTCATCCAGAGCATCGAGATGGAGCACTACAACGACCGCCCGGTGCGTCCGGAACTGGAGCTGAGCATTCCGCGCGCCATGCAGGCCCAGGTGCTGCGCCGCTTTCGTGCCGCCCTGCAGGTCTGCCGCCAGTCCAGGGAGGTCCTGGCCCCCTACCGAAAGGAACTCTCCGGTCAGGAACTGCGCCAGTTCCAGCTGATCGACACGGTCACCGGCCGTTATGCCGTGGCCAGGGAGGAGCTGCCAGCCCTGAGTCGCTCGCCGGAGATGCTGCCCCGCAGCCTGGTGAGCGTGGTCGACTCGGTGCGCCGCCAGCTGGATCCGGAAGCGGAGGCGAGTGTGGTGGCGGGCTTCCGCCGCCGCCGCGACTCCACCCTGGTGTCCCTGCGCATCCTGCTGCTGCTGATCCTGGTGCCGGTGCTGGTGCAACAGGTGAGCCGCACTTACGTGGTGTCGCCTTTGGTGGATCGTTTCGCCCCCGATAACGCCTTCCTCACCTACCCCAGGCCCCACCTGGAGGAGCGGGCGGTCGAGAAACTGCGGGTCTACCAGGCAGAGATCGAGTTTGATGCGCTGCTGGAGGGCAAGCCCCTGCCCAGCCGCGAGGAGCTCCAGACGGAACTGGCCAAACGGGCCCATGTCCTCAAGGAGGAGGCCGATCAGGAAAGTACCCATGCCATCAAGAATGTCCTGGCGGATGTCTGTGGCTTCATCGGCTTTGTGGCCGTCGCCATCGCCGGCCGGCGCGATATTCAGGTGCTGCGGGGCTTCATCGATGAACTGGTGTATGGATTGAGCGACAGTGCCAAGGCCTTCGCCATCATCCTGTTCACCGACATCTTCGTGGGATTCCACAGCCCGGAGGGCTGGACGGTGCTTCTCGATGGGATTGCCGACCATCTCGGATTACCAGCCCGGGAGAATTTCGTGATGCTGTTCATTGCCACGTTCCCGGTGGTGCTGGCCACGATCTTCAAGTACTGGATCTTCCGCTACCTCAACCGCGTCTCGCCCTCTTCTGTGGCCACCCTGCGCAACATGAATGGTGGCGGCTGAGTCTCTCCCTGAGGAGCCCGGCCGCCCTCACCTCACCCTCGTCAGTGGGCCCTCGCGGGGGGGCAAGAGCCGCTGGGCCGAGCATCTGGCGGCCCGCAGCGGCCTGGCGGTGGTCTACCTGGCCACCGGCCCATCCCTGCCCGACGACCCGTCCTGGCAGGCACGGCTGCTGCGCCATCGCCAGCGGCGCCCACCCGAGTGGGGCTGCCGTGAGGTGGGTGGTGCTCTGGCGGCCGCCCTCGCCAACCTGGAACCGGGCCAGCTGGGCCTGGTCGATTCCCTCGGCACCTGGGTGGCCGCCCATCTGGAGTCGGAGCCGGAGGCCTGGACACGCCGCTGCGCCGACCTGATCAGCGTCATCCGCCGCTGCCGGGCGCCCTTGGTGGTGGTTTGTGAGGAAACGGGCTGGGGCGTGGTGCCGGCCACCGCTGCAGGATCCCGCTTCCGCGACCGGCTGGGGACGATGCAGCAGCAGCTCCAGGGCCAAAGCGAGGCCGCCTGGCTCGTGCTGCAGGGCCGTGCCATTGACCTGCTGGCTCTCAGCCAGCCTGTGCCTCCCGACCACTGAGGGCCGCCCCGCATGCCCCGCGTCGTTCTCTACCAGCCGCAGATTCCACCCAACACCGGCAACGTGGCGCGCACCTGCGCCGCCACCGGCTCGGAACTGCATCTGATTGAGCCCCTGGGGTTCACGATCAGCGACCGCCACCTGCGCCGGGCCGGTCTGGACTACTGGCCCTGGGTGTCGCTGCAGCGCCACGCCGACCTGGCCTGCTTCCAGGCAGAACGGCAGCGGCGGGGTGGCCGCCTGGTGGCTCTCAGCAGCCAGGTGGAGGCGGCCTACACGGATTTCTGCTTCCGCAGCGACGACTGGCTGCTGTTCGGACGCGAGACGGACGGATTACCGAACGCCCTGCAGGCGTCGGCCGAGGCGCGTCTCACGATCCCGATGGCCCGCCGGGCCCGCCCCGGCGAGGGGGGGGTCCGCAGCCTCAATCTCTCGGTGTCCGTTGGCATCGTGCTGTTCGAAGCCCTGCGCCAGCTCGGGCCAGCCAGGGGCGGCGAACACGGCTAGCGGAGCGGATGGCTGCTGGTGTCCGGACCGAGTTGTGCCTGATGAACCTTGCTGCAGGAGGTTCATAGCGCTACTGTCTGGCCGACCCGCAGATGTTGGCTTCTCTGCTGGGTTTTGTCCGATGGATGTGAAATGCATGAAGCCTTTCCGCTTGATTCTTCCCTTTCTGCTTTCCGCACCGGCCGTCGTGCCGCTCGTGGCTGTCCTTGCTGACGACACCCCCAACACGGTGTCCACCGAAACTCTGCTGGCGTCTCTCCCCACCTCCGCTGATCGGGTCTGGGTCAAGGTGCGCCGGCCTGTCTCGATCGAGGAGCTCTCCACTGCCCTCGACCTTGATGAGAGCCGCCTGGCCCGTCTGAACGACGTGGATGAAGACCATCGCTTTGGCAACGGCGACTGGCTTGTGGTCCCCTCCCGGGGCAAGGAGCGCCTCGGACGCATTGCCTCCCTGGATTCCTCCATTCAGCGCCAGTCCCCACCTGTCTCCACCCCTCCGCCGGTGGAAAACGACGGCGTGGTGCGTTTTGGCGACACGGTGCTGAAGCTGGCCCAGCGCTACGGCCTCAGCGTGGCCGAGCTGGTTCGGCTGAATCCAGGTCTGGAAACCGCCCGGCTCGTGGTGGGCAGCCAGGTGCGACTCGTCCAGTCGGCCCCCGGCCGGACCCGCATGCTGCTGGGCCTCAAGCCCTCGACAAGCGGCGGCATCAGCTGGCCCGACATCCCGGACTTCGGTAACGACCCCCAGCCCCAGTTCAACGGCGGCAACAACGTCCCTGCCACCACCTGGATCTGGCCCACCAAGGGGGTGTTCACCTCTGGCTTCGGCTGGCGATGGGGCCGGATGCACAAGGGCATCGACGTGGCCAACAACGTCGGCACACCGATCATGGCTGCCAAGGAGGGTGAGGTCTCCTTCGCCGGCTGGCATGAGGGCGGCTACGGCTACCTCGTCGAGATCGCCCACCCGGATGGCAGCCGCAGCCTGTATGCCCACAACAGCCGTCTCCTGGTGACCAAGGGTGAAATGGTGTCCCAGGGCCAGGTGATCAGCCAGATGGGCAGCACCGGCCGCAGCACCGGTCCCCACCTGCACTTCGAGATTCACCCTCCCGGCCGCGGCGCTATCAACCCCCTGCAGATGCTGCCTCCCCGGGCCTGATCCGGCTCGGGGGCTGTGAAGGTGATCGTCTAGGATCCCTTTGATTGGCTCGGTAGCTCAGCTGGTTAGAGCGTGGGATTCATAACCCCAAGGTCGGGAGTTCAAGTCTCCCCCGAGCCATTGTGGACATGTCATTCTGATCGATCGATCTGAAGGCTTGGTGCCCCTCAGCGCATCTCGATGGCGTTGAGGCGTTCACGGAAGCTGCGGGCATTGGCCGCCTCCTGACTTTCTGCACTGTCAACAGGAACCTGCACCGGAGCGATCACGGGCAGGGGGGCAGGGGCTGCGGCCTGGGGAGTCTGAATCGGGCGGCGGCTGCGCCCATAACCCCCGGCCGGGGAACGGTTCTGCAGGGCCCGGGTGAGACTCTTGCTGCGGTTGGCCGCACCGACCGTCTCACCATCCTTGGGGCGGATCAGGGGGTTGCCCTTGAGTTCGGAACGCAGCTGATTGATCAGCCGGAAATGACCGGTGGTGTTGTATTTGCGTAGAACGGCTGGATCCCAACCCATCGCGGATACATCGCTTACTTGACAACCATCGTAGGGCCCGGCTCGGTGGGGGCAGCATGGGGGCTGATCCCCTCCCAAGGACGGCGCCACGATGACCAGCACCGGCAGGCTCGTCGGCCTTCAGGCCCCCGACTTTCGCGCCATCGCCGTGGTGGATCAGGAGTTCCGAGAACTGTCACTGCGTGACTACCGCGGCCGGCATGTGGTGCTGTTCTTCTACCCGCTCAATTTCACCTTCGTCTGTCCCACCGAAATCACCGCCTTCAGCGACCGCCACGCTGAATTCGCCCGCCTCGCCACCGACATCCTGGCCGTCTCCGTCGACAGTTGCTACAGCCATCTGGCCTGGGTGCAGACCGAGCGCAAGAGCGGTGGCCTCGGCGATGTGGCCTACCCCCTGATCTCCGACCTCAACAAGGAGATCGCCAGGGCTTACCAGGTGCTGGATGAAGAGGCCGGTACGGCCCTGAGGGGGCTGTTCCTGATCGATCCCGATGGCGTGATCCGCCACAGCACCGTCAACGACCCAGCCGTCGGCCGCAGTGTGGATGAAACCCTCAGGCTGCTGCAGGCCTTCCAGTTGGTGCGGAACCATCCGGGCCAGGTCTGTCCCGCCGACTGGACGCCGGGCGGCCGGACCCTGGCGGCCGATCCCCGCGGCAGCCGGGACTTTTTCGCCACTCTTGACTGAGCGCTCAGCCCAGCAGCGAGGCCAGCAGGCGGCGGCCATCGAGGCCGCCGGTGATCGGGTCGCAGGCCCGCTCCGGATGGGGCATCAGGCCGAGCACACGGCCCGTCGGGTCCGTCAGGCCGGCCACATCCCCCCGGGAGCCATTCGGGTTGGCCACGTAGCGCAGCACGACAGACCCCTGGTCTTCAAGGCGCTGCAGTACCTCCGGCTCCACCTGGTAGCGCCCTTCGCCATGGGCGATCGGCAGGCTGATCCGCTCGCCGGCGTCGTACGCACCCAGCCAGCGGCAGGCACCGGGCTGTACCTCCAACTCGCTGCTCTGGCAGAGGAAGTGAAGGTCCCGGTTGCGGGTGAGGGCTCCGGGCAGCAGACCCATCTCCGTGAGCACCTGGAAGCCGTTGCAGATGCCGAGCACCGGCCCGCCGCGCTCGGCGAAGGTGCGCACTTCCTCCAGCACCGGGGCGAAGCGGGCGATGGCACCACAGCGCAGGTAGTCGCCGTAGCTGAAGCCCCCCGGCAGCACGACGGCCTCGAGACCGGAGAGGTCGCGCTCCTCATGCCAGAGGAAGCGCACGGGGATGTCCAGACAGCCCTCCAGGGCCCAGGCCACATCCCGGTCGCAGTTGGAGCCGGGAAACACAACAATGCCGACGGTCATCGATCCGCTCCCCTCAACCGGCTTCGGCCAGATCCAGTGACCAGTCCTCGATCACCGGATTGGCCAGCAGACGGTCGCTGAGGAGTTCGAGTCGGGCCTGGGCCGTGGCCCGGTCCGGAGCCTCCAGATCGAGTTCGATCGCTTTGCCGATCCGCAGCCGTTTCACGCCCTCCACCCCGAGCCTGGCGGCGGCGGCCCGGGTGGCTTCCCCGGCGGGATCCAGCACGGAGGGTCGCAGGGAGACCTGAACGCGGGCGTTGAAGAGCGGCACCGGGGGCACGGACGTTTGTTAAATCTTGGCAGTACGCCCCACCAGCCACTCCCCATCTGACCAGCCTGGGGGTGGTCCCATGTTCCACTGGCCGTGGTGCCTTCCCTGCGGAGGTTTCTGCTGGATCCGCTGGCCCCCCGGGTGCTGGCCTGGCTGATGGGTCTCACCGTGGCCTGTACCGCCCTGCAGGCCCATTCGATTCCGGGCCTGGTGTCGTTGCAGTGCCGCCTGGCGGATGGACCCTGGCAGGACTGCCACATGCAGGTAGAGGAATTGGGCCTGCACTGGTTCCTGCTGGTGGGGGGGCAGCGCATCGAGTTCCGCCACGACGGCCGGGGCAAGGTGACGATGCTCAAACCCTCCGGAAACTGGCAGCCGGTCAACAGCCGCTGGGTGGAGAACACCGACCTTTGCTGGGATGGGGTCTGCGCCAGGGGCGACATCCCCCTCGACTGAGCCAGACAGGCGAGGGCTCAGAGGCGATCGAGGGCCTGGCGCAGGGGGCCGGCGGCTCCGGTGGTGGCGAGCACCACCAGCTCAAGGGCATCGGCGTCCTGCTCGCCGAGGGCTCCAGCGGGCGCTTCGGTGGCTGGGGAAGCGGTGCGCTCCTCATACCAACACTCGAGCCGACGGCCCACCCCCTGGAT
The DNA here is from genome assembly GCA_943372935.1 of Synechococcus sp. UW140. GTDB lineage: Bacteria > Cyanobacteriota > Cyanobacteriia > PCC-6307 > Cyanobiaceae > Cyanobium. Next base: position 98,112 of record CALSAP010000001.1, on the reverse strand, counting down.
CTGCAGCGGCAGCTTCTTGCCGGCCTGGCGTAACCGGCCCTTGAGCCGCACCACCGGATGCTCGATCAGCAGCCGTTGCAGCTCCGCCTCCAGGGCGGCCCGCTGCCAGCGGCCCGAGCGGCGCAGCAGCAGGGATTCCATCGCCACGTGGGCATGGTCGTGGTGGTCGTGATGGTGGTCGTGGTCGTGGTCGTGGTCGTGATCGTGATGGGGGTGCGCTTCGATCTCCTCCCGGCCGGGGCCATCCAGCACCAGGGAGGGATCGAGGCGGCCCCGGGCCATCGGCAACACCACGGTGCCGGGGCGCAGACCTGCCGCCAGGCTGGTCTTCACCCGCTCGAAGGCCTCCGGCTCCAACCGGTCGGCCCGGCTGACCAGCACCAGATCGGCCGCACCGAGCTGGTCGGCGAACAGATCCTCGATGGCGCTGATGTGGTCGAGGCTGGGATCGGCCTGGCGCTGGGCTTCCACCGCCGCCGCATCGCCCACCACATGGCCGGCGGCCAGGGCCTCCCCGTCCACCACCGTCACCACCCCGTGCACACGGGTGCGGCTGCGGATCTCCGGCCAGCCGAAGGCGGCCACCAGGGGCTCGGGCAGCGCCAGGCCACTGGTCTCCACCACGATGCCGTCGAGGCGGTCGGCGCGCTCCAGCAGGCGGGTCATGGTGGGCAGGAACTCGTCCTGCACCGTGCAGCAGAGGCAGCCGTTGGCGAGTTCCACCAGGCGGTCGTCGAGCTCCTCCTCCGGGCAGAAGCCGCAGGAAGCGATCAGGTCGCCGTCGATGCCCACTTCGCCGAACTCATTGACCAGCACGGCCAGGCGCAGGCCGCTCTCCAGCAGCAGATGGCGCAGCAGGGTGGTCTTGCCGGCCCCCAGGAACCCTGTCACCACCGTGACCGGCAGACGTCTGGAGCGGGTGGCCGTCATCAGAACAGACGCGAAGGCAGCACCGAAACCTAGGGGAGGCGGTGCTGCGGAGGATCAGCGGCAGCCGAGGCTCTCGCTGGTGGCGACACCGGTGACGGGATGGCGGCCGGTCGCGCGGGCGCAGAGGGCTCTCTGTTCGGGCAGATCCAGCACCGCATCGCTGAAGTCGGCCCCATCGATCTGGGCATCCCGGAAGCGGCTCTGCATGAGCATGGCGTTGCGGAACTGGGCCCCGCGGAGATCGGCGCCATCAAAACGGGTGGCGAAGGCCACGACGTCCTCGAGATCGGCGCCGCGCAGATCCGCCTGGCGCAGATTGGCGGAGTTGAACACCGCCCCGCGCAGATCGGTCTCCCGCAGGTCGAAGCCCTCCATGGAGGCCTTGAGGAATTCCTGCTGCTGCAGGTTGCGTCCGCGTAGGTCGGGATCGAGGTCCTGGAAGGAGCGCTGGGCCCGCAGCTCCGGGGCGGTGATCGCCAGGGCCGGCCCGGCCGGCAGCACGGACCAGCAGAGCACCAGGGCGAGCAGGGGCCCCAGCAGGGAGACGATCCGGCGGCCGATCGCCACCAAGGACTGAAAGCTGGGGGCCATGCCACACCGGTACGCTGCCGGTTCAAGCTATGGCAGACGCAGCCCGTCATGAGCATGTCCCTGCGGGTGGTGGTACCCCCCCATCCCCTCATCGGCCACTGGCTCACCCTGCTGCGTGATGGGGCCACCCCTTCGCCCCTGTTCGGCACGGCCATGGCGGAACTGGGCCGTTGGCTCACCTACGAATCCCTGCGCGACTGGTTGCCCTATCGCCGTGTCACGGTCGAGACGCCCCTGGGCCGCAGCGATGGCCAGGTGGTGGATCCGGAGATCCCACTGCTGGTGATTCCGGTGCTGCGGGGCGGGCTGGGCCTGTGGCAGGGGGCCCAGATGGTGCTGCCCTCGGCCCAGCTGGCCCACGTGGGCATCGAGCCCTGCGGGCCGGAGCACAAGCCCCACTGGTTCCTGGATGATCTGCCGGCCACCATCGATCCCCGCAGTGGCGTGCTGGTGTTCCTGCCCTGCCTTGCGAGCGGCTCGATCCTGCTGGCCCTGCTCGACCGGCTCCAGGGGCTCGGTGTGGAGGGCCAACGCCTGCGGGTGATCACGGCCCTGGCAGCCAATCCCGGACTGCAGGTCGTCGGGGAGCGCCACGGGGAGCTCACCATCTATTGCGCCGGCATCGACCCCGAGGTGGACGACCAGCACCGCGTCGTTCCCGGCTTCGGGGAGGTGAGTGAACGGCTGTATGGAATCGCCTCCACCTCTGCCTAGGCTGGGATTTCCCTTTCGGGCTCACCAACGCGTGCAGGTTCATGGCTGATACGAGGGAGCAATCGTCCGCCGGCGGAGTCGTGTTGCTGGCGGCGGCCGCCGGCGCAGTGGCCGGAGCCGCTGGCCTGGCGGTCTGGCTGCTGCGCCGCGCCGAACGGCGGCACCTCGTGCAGCGCCAACTGCGGATGCTGCGCATCTCCCGGTTGGCGGAGGCCAGCGGCGAGCCGGTGGGGCGTGATCAGCTGCACGACCGCGTCCAGAAGCTCAACCAGGCGATCGACGAGGTGCGCCGCCAGCTGGAGCAACTGCAGCCCCAGCCCTGAGGGCACAGGCCCCTCGGTAGGTTGCTGCAGATCCGATCCCCCCCGGCCATGCTGCGCTCCGACGCCATCACCAAGGGCCTTCAACGCTCCCCCAACCGGGCCATGCTGCGGGCTGTGGGTTTCGGGGATGGGGATTTCGGCAAGCCGATCGTGGCCATCGCCAACGGCTACAGCACAATCACGCCCTGCAACATCGGCCTCAACGACCTGGCCCGGCGGGCCGAGCAGGCCGCCCGGGTCGCCGGAGCGATGCCCCAGATGTTCGGCACCATCACCGTCAGCGACGGCATCTCGATGGGCACCGAGGGCATGAAGTATTCGCTGGTGTCCCGCGAGGTGATCGCCGACTCGATCGAAACCGCCTGCAACGCCCAGAGCATGGATGGCCTGCTGGCCATCGGCGGCTGCGACAAGAACATGCCCGGCGCCATGCTCGCCATGGCCCGCATGAATATCCCGGCGATCTTCGTGTACGGCGGCACGATCAAACCGGGCAAACTGGGCCCCTGCGATCTCACCGTGGTCAGCGCGTTTGAGGCGGTGGGGCAGTTGTCGGGCGGCCGCATCGATGAGGCGGAACTGCTGGCGATCGAGAAGAACGCCTGCCCCGGTGCCGGCAGCTGCGGCGGCATGTTCACTGCCAACACGATGAGCTCGGCCTTCGAAGCCTTCGGGCTGAGCCTGCCCTACAGCTCCACGATGGCGGCGGAGGATCCGGAGAAGGCCGACAGCGCCGCCCGCTCCGCCGAGGTGCTGGTGCAGGCGATCGCCGCCGACATCCGCCCCCGGGATCTGCTCACCCGGGAGGCGTTCGAGAACGCCATCGCCGTGATCATGGCGGTGGGCGGCTCCACCAATTCGGTGCTGCACCTGCTGGCGATCGCCCGCACCGCCGGCGTGCCGCTGACGATTGACGACTTCGAGACGATCCGCCAACGGGTGCCGGTGATCTGCGACCTCAAGCCCAGCGGCCGCTACGTGACCGTGGATCTGCACCGGGCCGGCGGCATCCCCCAGGTGATGAAGCTGCTGCTCGACGGCGGCCTGCTGCACGGTGACTGCCGCACGATCGAAGGGCGCACCCTGGCGGAGGTGCTCGCCGACGTGCCCTCCGAGCCCCCAGCCGATCAGGAGGTGATCCGGCCCCTCTCCAACCCCCTCTATGCCCAGGGCCACCTGGCGATCCTGCGGGGCAACCTGGCCGAAGAAGGCAGCGTGGCCAAGATCAGCGGCGTCAAGAATCCGGTGATGACCGGCCCGGCGCGGGTGTTCGAGAGCGAGGAGGCCGCCCTGGCCGCCATCCTCGCCAAGCGCATCAACGCCGGCGACGTGGTGGTGATCCGCTACGAGGGACCGGTGGGCGGCCCGGGCATGCGCGAAATGCTGGCCCCCACCGCGGCGATCATCGGCGAGGGGCTGGGCGATTCGGTGGCCCTGATCACCGATGGCCGTTTCTCGGGGGGCACCTACGGCATGGTGGTGGGCCACGTGGCCCCGGAAGCCGCCGTGGGCGGCACCATCGCTCTTGTCCAGGAGGGCGACAGCATCACGGTGGACGCCAGGCAGCGGCTGATCCAGCTCAATGTGGCGGACGACGAGCTGGCGCAGCGCCGCAGCGCCTGGACAAAGCCCGCACCCCGCTATCGCACCGGCGTGCTCGGCAAGTACGCCAGGCAGGTGAGCAGCAGCAGCCTGGGGGCGGTGACGGACCAGCCACCGGAATGATCAGCTGCCATCAAGCCAGGTTTCAGAATCGTGCAGCAGGCACACTCTGATGCACACCTGCACTGCCGCCGCTGGAGCCACGCTGCTGATGACAGCAGGCTGAATCGCTGTGCAGTCCTCGCTTCTGGGCTTGAAAGAGTAGCCGTTGTCGCTGGAATTGCCGCTTCCCAGCCCGTGGAAACGGGTCTATAGCGGAGGTGTAGCAGCAATGAACCCATGCGAAGCCAATCGACGCCCGGTCCCTTCCTGCGACCTGTGCGTGTCACCATCACGATTCCTTACAACGCTTACCAATCCCTGATTGAGCGCAGCAATCAACAGGGACGTTCCCTGTCCAATCTGGCCGCCTACCTACTGGAAACATCTCTGCAGGCGCTCCATCCCAACGAGCATCAACAGAGCCGTTCGGAGGGGATGGACGTGTTTCAAAGACGCAACTGAGGGCCATGGTCCCGGCCGCTAATCCGGCCGGGACTCCCGCAGCAACTGGGACGGTTTGACGAAAAAACGCTGCTGGAAATCCACACTGAAGAGACCAAGGGAGCGGTACCCGCACTCCTTGGCAATGCTGCCGACACTGTCGGTCGCTGTGGGATTCTCCAGCCGACGCCTGGCCAGGTCGAGACGCTGATTCTTGATCCACTGGGTGGCACCGCAGCCCATGCGCTCGGCGAAGGCATATTGCAGGGCGCGGCGTGAATAATGGCTTCTGGTCTCCAGGATGCTCAGCGTCAATGGGCTGCCGAGATTCTGCTTGATGTAATCAATCAGTTCGTCGAAGGCATCGCGGCCCTGCCGTTGGCGGTAGCGGAGGCGATCAAGGGATTTCTCTTCGCGCAGGTCCGGCAGCAGCATGGCCGCCATCAGCCGGTGAATCTGGTCGTCGAGCTGAAGGGAATCCAGCAGACCCCTCCCATAGCCGGACAGCTGACCGGCCATGTCCATGGTTTGCCGCAGGGCGGACAGAAGCGATGGGGCGGAAGGATTCTCCGGCGGGCTCCAGCCATGGGCCTGGTCGAGGATGTCCTGCCAGCCGGATGGCTGCTGGTGGTAGCCCCCCATGCCCATCGCCGCCTGCAGGAGTTGCTCATCGGACAGGGCGAAGGCCACGGCGGAGGAGAGGGAACTCTCCATGGTGCACGGGGCCTTCGCCATCAGCAGACAGCAACCCATGCCGCAGCGCCAGGTGCGGGAGGCCTGCCGCAGGCGCTGTTCGCCGCCGTAGCCGAGCACGGCGATGCGATCACGGCGATCGCTGAAGGCGGCACGCATCGGCTTGGCCGTCCAGGCGGTGGCCACCATGGAGCCCAGGTGAAGATTGGCGCCGTAGAACCACCAGGTGGCGGCGGGCTCGAGCGGTTGCAACTCCATCAGGGGCAAGGCCTCTTGCAACAACGACGCACAGGCCCGCGGGTCCTCGCTGAGGTGCAACTGGCGAAGCAGAGGATTCGAGAAGCGGGCAGCCTGTTGATGCCGCAGATTGGGGAAATTGGCCTCACTGCCCATCAAATGACCCACCTCCTTTCTCGCTTGTTAATTATTCTATCACAATTCCCGACTTGCTTCGGAAAATGCCTCTAAAGGCACTGGCTCATAGAAATCTGATGGCTTCTATGCCTCTGAGGGATGTTGATTCGAACAACCAGGCATCTGCTTGATTGCCGGATAGGAGACAGGGCCTTAAGTTGAGCAAAGATCCATTCCGTCAATTGTAAAGATATCGAAGCCGATGGAAGAGAAGGTCATTCCATACGCTGCACACCAGCGTCATAATGGTTGCTGAAGCAACCACGTCTCAGGGAGCCAAAGTGTTGAGCAGCTAGGGTGGTTGATCCCCCCTTCATCGCCTCTCTGCGGATGGAAGAATCCAGTGAGGCAGAGTCCTTGCCTGCGCCATCCCCTGCGTCCTCTGCCGATGAAGGGCCATCTTCGGGGCCGAAGGGAGGGAATGATGCAGGTGTTACAGAGGCATTGATGCATCTGATCGGCATCGGCGCCTCCGCCGGTGGGCTGGAGGCCCTGCAGTTGCTGCTGGGCAGCCTCGCCGTTGATGGCCAGGTGACCTACGTGGTGGCCCAGCACCTGGCCCCCGACCACGGCAGCCTGATGGTCGATCTGCTCGCCCGTATCACGCCGCTGCAGGTGCTCAAGGCGGTGGATGGGGCCGAGTTGCTCCCCGGCACCATCACCGTCTGTCCGCCCAATCACGACATCCGCGTTCTGGGGAACCGGGTGGCCCTGGCGGATCCCGAACCACGCTTCGGCCCCAGCCCCAGCATCGATCGCCTGTTCGAGTCGATCGCTGAGCACTGGGCGGAACGTGGCGCGGCCGTGGTGCTCTCGGGCACAGGATCCGACGGGGCCCGCGGCCTGAGGGCCGTTCGGGCCGCCGGCGGTCTCACCATCGCCCAGACCCCCGAGAGCGCCCGCTTTGATGGCATGCCCAGGGCCGCCATCGCCATGGGAGGGGCCGACCTCATCCTCGACCCGGTCGCCATCGGTCAGCACCTCTGCGACCTGATGCATTCAGGTGGCGACTGGGTGGAGCACAACCTGCCGGAGCCGGAAGTGGTGAACGTCAGCAGCGCCCTGGAGCTGCTGAAGCACAACAGCGGCATCGACTTCAGCCAGTACAAGCACTCCACCCTGCAGCGGCAGCTGTCGCGGCGCATGGCCCTGCGCCAGATGGACACGATGGAGGAGTACCTGCAGCTGCTGTCGACCGACCGCAATGAGTCCTCAGCCCTGGTCCAGAACCTGCTGGTCACGGTGACGTCCTTCTTCCGCGACCCCGAATCGTTCGCGGTCCTGGGGGAATTGCTGCGGGCCTATGTGTCGCAGCGCACGCGCCGGGATCGCCTCAGGGTGTGGGTGCCGGGCTGTGCCACCGGTGAAGAGGTGTACTCCATCGGCATGCTGATCAGTGAGGTGCTCGACCATCCCCAGGATCTGACCAATCACCTCAAGATCTTCGGCACCGATCTCGATGAGGAAAGCCTGGCGCTGGCACGCCGGGCCACCTACCCGTCGGCCACCGTCATGGCGATCCCGGAAGCCCTGCGGGAGCGCTTTGTCGTCCGCCACAACGGCGAGATGCAGATCAGTGAAGCCCTGCGCAACTGCGTGGTCTTCGCCCGTCACAACGTCGGGATCGACCCCCCCTTCCCACGCCTGGACCTGATCTGCAGCCGCAACACCCTCATCTACTTCACCCCACCCCTGCAGGAGCGGGTGCTGGGCCTGTTCCGCTTCGGTCTGCTGTCCTCCGGGCTGCTGTTCCTGGGGCGGACCGAATCCCTCGGCAGCAGGACCGAAGGGTTCGGCGTGGCCAATGCCGAGCACCGCATCTTCTACCGCACCGGCGACAACCAGCCCAGTCGCTTTTCCACGTCCCCCCAGCCCGCCCAGCGCCCCCCCCAGCTGTTCAGCCCGGTCGGCCGCATCTCGATCCTGCGGGAAACCGTGGTGGAGGAGCACGTTGCCACCCTCGAGGCCCTGGTGCGCAGCACCTGCCCCCCCTGCGTGGTCCTCGATGAAGCCCACGAACTGGTGGAGGTGATCGGCGATGTCAGCCCCTACTGCCGGCTCCCGGAAGGCCGGATCTCCAGTGCCGCCACCACCTTCCTGCTGCCTGATCTGCAGGCCGAGGCCCGCGCCCTGCTCCTGATCGTCCGGGCCGATGGCCAACCGGTGCGCAGCCGGGTGCTGCACCTGAGCGATTTCGGCCTGAGCCTGCAGCTGGAGGCACGGCCCCTGGACGTCAACGAGCGGCGGCTGACGCTGCTGAGCTTCCTGCCGGAGCCGGCCGAAGGTCCGGAGCCCGCCAGCACCGGCGAGCCGGTGATCCGCACACCGGACTTCGACCAGCAGATCGCCCGGCTGGAAAAGGAACTGCTCAAGAGCCATGTCACCCTGCGGCGCTCGATGGCCGACCTGGAGGGGGCCAACGAAGAACTGGAAGCCTCCGCCGAGGAACTGCAGGCCTCCTCCGAGGAACTGCAGTCGTCCAATGAGGAGCTGGAATCCTCCAACGAGGAACTGCAGGCCACCAACGAGGAACTGGCCACCCTCAACCAGCTGTTGCGGGCCAGGACGGACGACCTGCAGAAGCTCAGTTCCGACCTGGAGAACATCCAGCGCTCCCTGAATCAGGGGATGGTGATCGTCGACCGGGACCTGCGCATCACCCGCTACACCCCGCTGGCGGTGCGCGTCTTCGCCCTGGTGGAGGGAGACATCGGCCAGCCCCTGCTCGGCATCCCCACCACGGTGGCCCTGCCCGGTCTGCGGGCGGCCCTGGGGGAGGTGCTGGCCGGCGCCTCCCGGCGCAGCATTGAGGCCGTGAACGAGGAGATCGCCTACCTGGCCCAGGTGTTGCCCTACCAGGAACTGGAAGGCAACCGGCGCGGGGCGATCATCACCCTCACGGACGTGTCGGAACTGCTGGCCCTGCGCAAGGCCGCCGAGGCCTCCCTGGATTCCTTCTCCAGCCTCACCGATGCCCTCGGTGAGGCGGTCTGGAAGCGCGACGACAGCCTGCATCGCCTTCTTTACGCCAGCAAACGCATCCTGCCCCTGACCGGCTGGAGCCCGGCCGAGCTGTTCGCCCATTCGGAACTGCTCGATGACGCCATCGATCCGGCCGATCGCGAGCGGGTCTGGACCAGCCGCAACCTGAAGCAGGGGGGCTGGTCGGTGGAATACCGGATCATCCGCCGCGATGGCCAACGCCGCTGGGTGAAGGAAAACGCCCGGGTGCTCACCGAAGCCACCGATCGCTTCGTGGTCGGCACCCTGGCCGACGTGACGCAGCAACGCGAGATCGAGAAGCGTGGCCAGGACCTCAGCGTTCTCTTCGAGACCCTGATCCAGAGCCCCAGTTTCGCCCTGGCGGTGTTCGACGCCGACCAGCGGGTGGTGATGGTCAACAACAGCCTCTGCGAACGCATCGGCTTCGACCGGGCCAGTCTGGTGGGCTCGCCGGCGTCCCTCTTCTGCACCCTGCCGGAGGCGGTGTGGGCGGACCTGGGCAGCGACACTTCGGCCGCTGAGCCGTTGTTGCGCACCGAAGGCCTCAGCCTGCGCCACCGGGATGGCTGCACGCTGGAGGCCCCGGCCGAACTCTGGCGTCTGCCTGGGTCAGTGGGGATCGGGGCCCTGCTGGTGCTGCTGCCGACGCCTCAGCCCTGATCGGGCCGCAGCAGGGCCCTGAGCCGGCGGGCCAGGGCTTCCAGCGGCGCTCCCTGGGGCGGACAGCTGCTGCGCAGCCCCGTGGCCCCATCCATCCAGACCGGGTGGCTTCCCTGCCACAGCAGCGGTTGGTCGTCCCTGTGGCACCAGGCGAGGGTGAGGTTGAGCGCCTCGCCGCTGCGGTAGATCTCCAGCTCCAGATCCTCCGCCGGCAGCCGCTCCCCCTCGGGCGTGCGGGCCTCCAGGCGCAGGCAGAGGTCGAGGCTGTGGTGCGTTTCGGCGTCCGCCTCGGCGGCAGCGACGCCGAGGCTTGGCGCCACCACGGCATGGCGCAAGGGCTTGCGGCAAAGGTCGGCCGCTGCCGCCACCAGCCGGCTCAGGTCGGTGTTGGCGCTGCCGATCGGGGCCTCAGGCGACGGCATCGATCGCCATCAGCTCCAGGACCAGGGGACCATCCCGGAAGCCGGGATTGGCGGTGCCGTCGTCGCCGAACTTCGAATGCAGGATCTGCAGCCGGGTGATGCGGGCGGCGTCGAAGCGCAGGGGCAGCCCCAGGGGCAGGGCCTCGATCGGCTTGGCCCGGATGGAGGGCCGCAGCTGATCAAAGGGAATCCGCAGCCGGCAGGGGCCCTCGGTGGCGGTGGCGAAGTTGGCCACCCAGCGAACCCCGCCGGGGATCAGTTCGGTGAGGCCGGCCACCCCATCGGCACAGGCGACGGCGAGCTTGTAGTGGCGGCCATCGCCCTGCAACTCCAGTTCGAAAGCGGCCTGATCGGAAAGATCCAGGGGCGGGGAGAACACCGGCGAGCGGCAGCTCACAAAACCACCGCCCTGCTCCACCACCTCCGCCTCAAGACGCAAGCCGCGGCTGCTGACCGTGCAGCTGCCGCTGCTGCGGCCGCCCATCACGGTGTCGTTGAGGGCATGCCAGCCGCTGAAACCATCGCCACGCACCACCTGCATGGTTGTCTCAGTGGGGGGGAAGGTCGGCGGCGGCGGCGGCATCGGCCAGGATCACCACCTCCGCGGCCGGCCGCACCAACCGGGCGGGGGTGCGCTCGGCGGGCTCTCTGGGATCGAGCAGCCGGGCCAGCGCCTGCCGTTTGCCGGCGCCACTGACCAGAAAGATCACCCGACGGGCGGCGGAGAGCACCGGGGCGGTGAGGGTGATGCGGGGCAGGCCCTTGCCTTCGCCGATGGTGACAGGACGGTCCACCACTCCGGGGGCCGCCGTGCCCGGGAACAGGGAGGCGGTGTGGCCGTCGTCGCCCAGGCCCAGCAGCACCACATCGAAGCGGGGAATCCGGCCGGGGCAGAGCACCGCCAGTTCCGCCGCATAGGCCACGGCGCTGGCCTCGGCGCTGGGCCGGTCGGTGGGCACCGGGTGGAACCGGGCAAGGCTGGCGGGCGCCTGGGCCAGAAGGGTTTCCCGCAGCATGCGGGCATTGCTGGAGGGGTCGTCGGCTGGCACCCAGCGCTCATCACCCAGGAGCACATCGACCCGCTCCCAGGGCAGGTGCTCGACCCCCAGACGGCTGTAGGCCGCCCGGGGCGTTTCGCCACCGGCCAGGGCGATCAGGGCCCGGTCGCGCTCGGCCAGGGCCAGGTCGATGCCGGCGGCGATCTGTTCGGCCGCCTGGCGGGCCAACTCCTCGGGGCTGGCGGCGACGATCAGGTGATAGCGGGTGCTGGGTTCGGTCAATCGAGCCATTCGGTATGGAACGCGCCGGGGCGGTCCGTGCGTTCATAAGTATGGGAGCCGAAGCAGTCCCGCATCGCCTGCACCAGGTTCTGGGGGAGACGGCCGCTGCGGTAGCTGTCGATGTAATCCAGGGTGCTGCTCAGGCAGGGCACGGGGATGCCAGCCAGGGCCGCCCCCGCCACCACCTGGCGCAGGCCCTCCAGGCGCTGGTTGACCTGGGCGGCGAACCAGGGATCCAGCATCAGGTTGGGCAGGGAGGGGTTGGCGCCATAGGCGTCCTGGATGCGTTGCAGCAGCCGGGCCCGGATGATGCAGCCCCCCTTCCAGATCTGGCCGATGGCCGAGAAGTCGAGGTTGTAGTCATGGAGTTTGGAGGCCTCCTGCAGCAGGGCCATGCCCTGGCCGTAGCTGGCGATGCAGGCCAGGATGCAGGCATCCCGCAACGGCGCCATGCCGGTGGCCGGCTCCCCCAGGGGGAAGCTGTGGGGGGCGGGGCCGTGCAGCACCGATTCGGCCGCCATCCGCTCGCTGCGCAGGGAGCTCAGCACGCGGGCGTTGAGGGCGGCGTAGATCGTGGGCACGGGCACCCCCATCTCCAGGGCGCTGACCACGGTCCAGAGGCCGGTGCCCTTCTGGCCGGCGGCATCAACGATCAGCTCCACCAGATCGCCACCGGTTTCGGGATCCTTGGTGCGCAGGCACACCTCGGTGATCTCCACCAGGAAGGAGGCGAGCTCTTCGGTCTGGTTCCAGCCCCCGAGCACGTCGGCCATGGCGTCGCCATCGAGGCCGCCGATGCGCTTCATCAGGTCGTAGGCCTCGGCCAGGATCTGCTCGATGCCGTACTCAATGCCGTTGTGGACGGTCTTGACGAAGTGGCCGGCGCCGCCAGGACCGATGTAGGTGACGCAGGGGCCGTCCTCCACCTGGGCGGCCATCTTGGTCACCAGGCTTTCGATGGCGTCATAGGCCGCCTTGGTGCCGCCGGGCATCATGCTCGGGCCTTCCAGGGCCCCCTTGGCGCCACCGGAGACGCCCATGCCGATGTAGCCGAAGCTCTTGCTCTCCAGCTCCGCCGCCCGTCGTTCGGTGTCGGTGTAGAGGGAGTTGCCGCCGTCGATCAGCAGATCACCTTCCTCCAGCAGCGGCGAGATGCTGGCGATGGTGGCGTCCACCGGAGCGCCCGCCTTGACCATCATCAGGATGCGGCGGGGGCGCTCCAGCGCCGCCACGAACTCCTCCAGGGTGGCGGCACCCACGATGTCCTTGCCGGCACCGCGTCCGGCCAGGAAGTCCTCGGTCTTGGCGTAGGTCCGGTTGTAGACGACGCTTGAGAACCCGTTTCTCTCAGCGTTGAGGACCAGATTCTCACCCATCACGCCAAGGCCGATGAGTCCGAAATGCGCCTTGCCCATAGGACCGAGGTTCCCTTGATTCGTTGGCAGTGTGGCCAGCGGTCGGCGGCGCGTCGGTCTCCTGGGGAGGGATGTCAGCAACTGCTGGCCCAGCCCTCCCCCCGAAGCGGGCGTCAGATGACCGTGCCGTCGGCGATGGTGCCGTTTTTCACCACCACGACGATGCCGTTGCGGATGTAGAAGTTCAGCTCCGGCCGGTCGGCTTCCTCCACCCGGTCCTTGTTGACGATGGTGACGTCGCGGCCGATGCGCACGTTCTTGTCGAGGATGGCCCCCTTGACCGTGGTGCCGCGTCCCACGCCGATCGGGGTGCCGCCCCGCTCGTGCAGCACCAGGCGCTCCTCCGACGATTCGAAGAAGTCGGCCCCCATCAGCAGGGTGTCCTGGAGCACCACCTCGTCTTCCACCCGGGAGCGGACCCCCAGGACGCAGTGGTGAATGCTGCAGGCCTTGAGCAGGGAGCCTTCGCCGATGATCGACTGGGTGACCTGGGCATCCTGCAGCTTGCTGGGGGGCAGGTAACGGGGCCGGGTGTAGATGGGGAACTTCTCGTCGTAAAAGGAGAAGGCCGGGTTGGGCTGTTCGGTCAGGGCCAGGTTGGCCTCGTAGAACGCGCCGATCGTACCGATGTCCTCCCAGTAGTCGTCGAACAGGAAGGTCTGCAGATGGTCCCCTTCCCGCAGGGAGGTGGGGATGATCTCCTTGCCGAAATCCGTCGAATCCGGATTGCTGGCCAGCAGGTTGAACAGGGTGCTGCGGTTGAAGACGTAGATCCCCATCGACGCCAGGAAGGGCCGCTTGACGGCCTCCTCGGCGGACAAGCCCAGGCTTTCGGTGTTGACCCGCATCGCCTCGAGGGCGTCGCCCTTGGGCTTCTCGCTGAACTCCAGGATGCGGCCGTCGGAGGAGGTCCGCATCAGGCCAAATCCTTCCGCCTGGGCCCCGTCCACCGGCAGCGCACCCACGGTCAGGTCAGCTCCGCAATCGATGTGGTGCTGCACGAACTTGCTGTAGTCCATCCGGTAGAGCTGGTCACCGGAAAGAATCAGGTAGTGGTCGACGTCCCACTCCTGGAACAGCCACTGGTATTTCCGCACCGCATCGGCCGTACCTTCGAACCAGCTGGGGCTGTCGGGGGTCTGCTGGGCGGCCAGCACCTCCACGAACCCCTGGCCGAAACCGGCGGAGAGGTTGTAGCTCATCGTCAGGTGACGGTTGAGCGAGGCGCTGTTGAACTGGGTCAGCACGTAGATCTTGTTGATCTCCGAGTTGATGCAGTTGCTGATGGGAATATCGATCAGGCGGTACTTGCCCGCGAGAGGCACGGCGGGCTTGGCCCGCATCTTGGTGAGGGGGTAGAGACGCGTTCCCGCTCCGCCTCCCAGAATGATGGCCAGAACGCGTTTCATGAGCCCAGTCCTCGGTCCTTGGCTGGCCAGACCGTACTGGAGCGTGGTGACGCGGAGCGCCCCGCGGCGGCAACTCGGTTCATGTTCCGTTGCAGTGGTGGATTGGGCTGGGTCCGGGTGATCCCAAGGACCCCAGGGGGGCGGAGGCTCAGGCCTCCGGTGGCTCGTCGTGGAGCTCGAAGAGGTCGCGCAGCACCGCCATCGACGCCAGTCGCTGCTGACGGGGCTGGGGGGCCCGCAGCTTTGTGACCGGCGTGTGCAGGATCTTGTTGATGATCCCCTTGCTGAGGGCTTCGACCACCTTTCTCTCCCGGGCGGAGAGGTCGGGGCCCATGCGACTCAGGGCTTTCTGGAGCTCCTGTTCGCGGATGTCCTCCAGCTGGAGGCGCAGGCGGTTGACCAGGGGCACCGCCTCAAGGCCGTCCCACCATTCGAGGAACAGGCGGGATTCCTCGGCCAGGAGCCCCTCAGCCTCGGCGGCCATCTCCCGGCGGGCCTCCTGGTTGCGGGCCACCACCTCCTGGAGATCGTCGACATCAAAGCTGTCGACCCCCGGCAGCTCGGCCGCATCCGCGCTGATGTTGCGGGGCACACCGATATCGATGAGCATCAGGCTGGAACGGCGGTTCAGCCCCTCCAGCCGGCGGGCCGTGATGATCGGCTCCTCGGCGCCCGTGCTGGTGAACACCAGCGAGCAGGTGCTCAGGCAGTGGTCGAGGTCGTCCAGGGGACGGCACTGAACCGGCAGGGTGGGGAAATCGGCCGCCAGGGCTTCGGCCCGGGCGACGGTGCGGTTGAGCACCACCACGCCCCGGCAGCCCTTGGCCTGGAGGTGCTGCAGCAGCAGCCGGGCCATGCGGCCGGCCCCCACCACCGCCACCTGTTCCTGGTCGAGGGGCACCAGTTCGTCCCGACCGCGGGCCTGGCCCACCTTGAGCTGGGCCAGCTCGACGGCTGCGGAGCTGATCGAGACCGCCCCGGTGCCGAGGTTGGTTTCGGTGCGGACCCGCTTGCCGGTGCTCACCGCCTGGTTGAGCAGGCGGTTGAGGATCGGCCCCACGGAGCGATGCTCCTGGCCCAGGCGCACCATCTTCTTCACCTGGGAAAGGATCTGACCCTCCCCGAGCACCAGGCTGTCGAGGCCGGCGGCCACCCGCAGCAGGTGGCCCACCGCGTCCTCATGGTGGTAGGTGAACAGATGGGGGCGCAACTCCTCCACGGCCAGCCCGGACTGCTGGCTGAGGAAGTCGCCGACGGCGCTGATGCCCCGTTCGGGATGGCGCAACAGGGTGTAGATCTCGAGCCGGTTGCAGGTGCTCAGGATCGAGGCCTCGATCACCTGCTCATCCGCCCGCAGACGCTGGAGGGAATCCTCCATCGTCTGCTCGGGGATGCTCAGGCGTTCGCGGATCTCCACCGGAGCCGTGCGATGGCTCAGACCGACGACGGCGATGTGCATGCAGGCGGGCTCCGAGGTCCGGGCTCTGGTGGATTCAGCGCAGGGCGATGCTCTTGGCGCCCTCCTTGATATGCACCGTATCGGTGAAGCGGGCGCTGCGGTCGAGGGTGCTGATGATCAGGCTGCTGGTGCGGGTGCAGTCGGTCTCGAAGACCACGCCGTTGAACAGCAGGCCGGGGGTGATGCCGCTGCCGGCGAAGACCACGTTCTCGCCGGAGGCGAGCTCCTCGGCCTCGTAGACCTTGTCGACGTCGGTGATGCCCATCTCGTTGAGGCGGGCGATGTTGCCCTCCTTGGTGTAGTCGGCCCACTCGCTGGTCTGGGCGATGGCGGGGTCGTACACGAGCTGGCCCTGGAAGTGGCCGCCGAGGGCCCGCAGGGCGGCGGCGGAGATCACACCCTCGGGGGCGGCGCCGATGCCCATCAGGCAGTGGGTGCCGGTGCCGGCGAAGCCGCAGGCGATGGCGGCCTGCACGTCACCGTCGCTGATCGGCTTGACGCGGGCGCCGGTGGCGCGGATCTCGGCGATCAGGGCCTTGTGGCGGGCGCGGTCCATCACCACGATGGTGAGGTCGCTGGCGGGCACACCCAGGCACTCGCTCAGGATGGCGATGTTCTCGGTGGCGCTCTTGCGGATGTCCACCTTGCCCTTGGCGGCCGGGGGCGCCGCCAGCTTCTTCATGTAGAAGTCGGGGGCATAGAAGAGGCCGCCGCGATCGCTGGCGGCGAGCACGGCCATCGAGCCGTCCTGGGCGTTGGCACAGAGGTTGGTGCCTTCGCAGGGGTCGACGGCGAAGTCGACGCCGGGGCCGGTGCCGCTGCCCACTTCCTCGCCGATGTAGAGCATGGGGGCTTCATCGCGCTCCCCTTCCCCGATCACGATCCGGCCCTGCATGGCGATGCTGCCCATACGGGTGCGCATCGCCTCGACGGCAGCCGCATCGGCTTCGTCCTTCTTGCCGAGCCCGGTCAGGCGGGCGGAGGCGATGGCGGCCTGCTCGACGACTTCGAGCAGTTCCTGGATGAGAGTGCGATCCACAACGGTCCGGCAGGGGGAGGGGCCTCAACGAGGGGCCGGCACGCCGGAGGCGGACCGCAGGCAAAGCGGGGAAAGATCCAGCCGCTGCAAGGCCTCTCGGAGTCGAAGCGGGGCCATCGTATCAGCGCGCCCGTGGGCCCCCCGGGAGCAGCCCGGGAGGCCACGGTGGGCCGCTCCTTACAATCCCTTCATTCTTCCGCTGCGGTGGCTGTCCATGAGCACCAAGCCCCTGGTGATTTCCCCGTCGATCCTCTCGGCCGACTTCTCCCGCCTCGGGGACGACGTGCGGGCCGTGGACGCCGCTGGTGCCGACTGGATCCATGTGGATGTGATGGACGGCCGCTTCGTGCCCAACATCACCATCGGCCCCCTGATCGTCGAGGCCCTGCGGCCGGTGACGACCAAGCCCCTGGACGTGCACCTGATGATCGTCGAGCCCGAACGCTATGTGGCTGATTTCGCCAAGGCCGGCGCCGACATCATCAGCGTCCAGGTGGAGGCCTGCCCGCACCTGCACCGCAACCTCAGCCAGATCAAGGACCTCGGCAAGATGGCCGGTGCCGTGCTCAACCCCAGCACCCCCCTCGACACCCTCGAGTACTGCCTGGAGCTCTGCGATCTGGTGCTGATCATGAGCGTCAACCCCGGCTTCGGCGGCCAGAGCTTCATCCCTTCCCAGGTGGAGAAGATCCGGCAGTTGCGCCGGCTGTGCGACGAGCGCGGCCTGGATCCCTGGATCGAGGTGGATGGTGGCGTCAAGGGCAGCAACGCCTGGCAGGTGATCGAGGCCGGCGCCAACGCGATCGTCAGCGGCTCGGGGGTCTTCGGCCATGCCGACTATGCCGAGGCGATCACCGGCATCCGCAACAGCCGCCGCCCCGAGCCGGCGCTGGTCTGAAACACCCCCCGTCAAGGGGGCCCAGACGCTCAGGGCAAGGGGCCTCCCAGGGCCCTGGGTCCGTAGAAGCGAGGCCACGGGTAAGGAAGGGGTCCGAAACGGGAAAAGGCCAGCCGCAGCGCCGGTCGTCCGGCGCGATGGATCTCAACGGTGCCCAGGGACTCGACGGTTCCCATCCAGGGTGCCCAGGAGGCCGGAACCAGGGGCTTGCCAGGCTCTTCAAGCCCGAACACCACCCCGGTGCTGCCCAGGAATCCATGGGCGGGTTGCCACCAGGCAAAGCCCCTGGCGTCAGGGTTGAAGGTGGTGAACGCCACCTCCTGGCCACGATCCAGGGCAAGAGACAGAAAGCCCGGCAGGTCGTAGCGGGTGCCTGCAATCAGCTGGGCTTCCTGGAGCGCCTTCCAGACGACGGGGTGACGCCTCAGATCCCGGCGCAGGCTGTCCGGCGGCATCAGCTGCGTCGACGTGTCCAGGCCGGCCGGCAACCAGTGGTCGAACACACCCCAGCGCACCTGGGTCGCCAGGGTGAGCAGCAACGGCGGCAGCACCAGGGCCGTGCCCCAGCCCCCGGCAACGATCCAGGGCCGAAGTCTGGGCCCTTGCAGGCCAGCCAGCCAGTCAGCGGCCAGGGGCAGCAGCAACCACCAGGCGGGCACCAGCCAGCTCGCGAGCACATGCATCCGGCCGGTGAGGGCCACGAACACCACCAGTTGTGGCAACACCAACCAGCGCAGCAGTTGCCTGGCCGCAACGGCCGTATCCCGGCCAGATCGGGGCAGCAGGGCCAGCAACAGAACGATGCCGAACGTCGGGAAGAGCAGCGCCAGTTGGGAGAGCAGAAACAGGGGAGGCGCGGCCAGCGAATAACCGACCCCGGCATCGATCCTGCCGCCCTGGAAGAGGAAGGAGACCCAGCCATGGTTCACGTTCCACAGCCACAGAGGCGCCGACACGATCAGCCAGACCAGCCACCCCAAGGCCGGCCAGGGACTGCGGTAAAGGGCCTGCCGATGGGGAGATCCAAGGCACCATCCGAGCAGGGAGAGCAGCACCAGCAAGGAGTGGTACTTGCCCAGGGTGACGAAGCCCAGAATCAGGCCAAGCCCGATGGCCTCCTTCGGTGTGCTGGGAATCACCTTCGGGTGCCCAGACAACCACCAGAGCAGGAAGGCCAGGGCCAGCAGCAGGGGGCTGTCCGGCAGCAGCAGGACCCCTCCGCAAAGCAGAAGAAGCGGACAGAAGCTGCCCAGCAGGGCACTCATCAGGGCGGCCCGCTGGCCGAACCAGCGCTTCGTCGCCTCGGCCAGCAGGGCGAGCGCGAGGGTGTAGCTCAGGAGGGATGGGATCCTCAGGGCAAGGATCGATTCCCCCAGCTCCTGGCCTGCCCACGCCCAGAGCCCCACGGCGGCGGGATGGTCGAAGTAGCTGAAGGCCGGATGCTGCCCGTAGAAGGTGTAGTAGGCCTCGTCGTACCCCGGGGGCAGGATGACGGAGAGCGCCAGCCTCAAGCCCAGCCCGGCCAGGAGGACCAGGGGGATCCGGAAACGCGGTTCCGGCAACCCCCAAGACCACACAGGGCCCGTTCTAGTCACCGAGGAACCAACCGTAGCTGTGCAGTCCGATGCCCAGCAGGTTGACCCCGATGTAGCAGACGGCGATCACCACAAGGCCTGCCGAGGCCACGAGCGCCGGCCGGCGGCCCTGCCAGCCGCGGATCAGGCGGGTGTGCAGGTAGGCGGCATAGACCAGCCAGCAGATCAGGGCCCAGGTCTCCTTGGGATCCCAGCTCCACCAGCTGCCCCACGCCTCATTGGCCCAGACCGCCCCGCTCACCAGACCGACGGACAGCAGCAGGAACCCGACCGTGATCGTGCGGTAGCTGAGGCTGTCGAGCTGCTCGCTGATGCGGAAGCTGCTGCTGCTCAGCGCCATGGCACCGGGACCGTCGCTGGCCAGCTGGGCCTGGCGAAAGCCGCCGCTGCCGATCGAGCTGCTGCGCAGCTCCAGGTCCTGGTTGCGGTCGACGAACAGCACGGCCACCGACAGCAGCGACCCCACCAGCAGGGCGGCATAGCTGACCATGATCACGCTGACATGCATCACCAGCCAGCTGGAGCGCAGCGCCGGCACCAGGGGTGAGGCTTCCTGAAGGCGATCGGGAAGGGCAAAGCTGGCGAAGGCCACACAGCCCAGGCCCATGGGCGTGGCCGCTGCCGCCACCAGGGGGTTGGGCCAGCTGCGCTCCACCAGCAGCTGGGTGAGGGTGCAGGCCCAGGCCAGGAAGCAGAGGGATTCGTAGAGGTTGCTGATCGGGAAGTGGCCCGATTCCCACCAGCGCAGCACCAACTGGGCCGTGAGGCAGAGGTTGGCCGAAGCCACCAGGATCCTCACCACCGGGTTGCTTTGGCCTCCGCTGACGGACCAGAAGGCGATGGGCAGGACCAGCAGCAGCAGGGCGAAGGCCGCCAGACCAAGACCGATGACCGGATCGTTCACCAAGGAGCGCAGCGAAACCAATCCACTCTGCCGTGTCGTCCGGCGGCTGGGGCCTTCAGCGGCTGGCCTGATGCAGCAACCAGAGGCCACCGGCCAGGCCGATGAACACCGGCAGCCAGGCCGCCAGGAAGGGCATCAGGGTGCCCGTGACCCCAAGGGAGCTGAAGATGAAGGACATCAGGTAGTAGCCGAAGATCAGCAGTACGCTGATGCCGAAACCCTGGCTCCGGCTGGTGCGCGAGTTGGGCCGAACCCCCAGGCTGCTGCCGATCAGCCCGAACACCAGGCAGATGGCCGGGAAGGCGAATTTCTCCTGAATCCGCACCCGCAACCGGCGCGCCTCCTTGGTGTTGTTGGCTTCCAGCAGCAGCCTTTCTGCCGTGAGTGCCTGCCCCACGGTCATGGTGCTGGCATCGGTGGGCAGCTGGGCGACTTCGATCGGATCACGGGTGAAGGGATAGAGGTAGCGATCGAAGCTGGCGGAGGTGGTGGTGCCGCTGGCCACATCGATGTTGGTGATGCGGCCATTGGTGAATTCCCACATCCCCTTGTCTTCGTTCCACTTTCCGATCAGTGCCGTCAACATCTGGCGGTACCCTTCACGACTGAAGTCGAGCAATGTCACATCAAACATCACACCCTTGATGAACTTACGGGCAAAAAAGATATGGCTCAGAACTTTGACAGCGTCGCCATTCGGCAACTTGGCGTCGCTGAAGCGGGAGTAGAGGGCGTTGTCGCTCTGCTCGGTGGCGATGGCCTTGCCCAGGGCCCGCTCCAAACTGTTGGTGGCCTCCAGATTCGCCCGCGGCACGATCGCATCGTTGAAGACGAAGGTGAGCAGGGACATGACCAGGGCCAGGGCCATCGCCGGCAGCACCATGCGACGGGTGCTCACGCCCACACTGCGAAGGGCGGTCAGTTCGCTGCTCCCCGACAGGCGGCTGTAGGCCAGCAGTGTGGCCATCAGGGTGGCCATCGGGAAGGAGAGCACCAGGAAGGAGGGAAGCCGCAGCATCAGCACCTTCACCGCCGCCAGCACCGGCAAGCCGGACTCGGCGACCCGCCGCACCAGTTCGAACACGGCTCCGACTGACAGGGAGACAGCGGTGAAGGCGGCGATGCCGAACAGCAGGGGCCCCAATTGCTCCTGCAGCAGCCAGCGATCCAGCAGGGGCAGGTCCCGCCAGCGGGGGGTTCGCTTCCAGTTCAGCAGCCGTTCGCGGCTGGGCAGCTGCAGCCAGGCGTGGCGCTTGTCCAGCAGGGCTCCTTTCAAAGCTGGAAGCCCTCGCCGAGATAGTGACGCCTTACCAGGGGATCGTTGGCCACCGACAGGGACGGACCGGACGCCAGGATCTTGCCATCAGCCAGGATGTAAGCCCGGTCGGTGATCGCCAGGGTCTCGCGCACGTTGTGATCGGTGATCAGCACGCCCATCTGACGATGGCGCAGGCTGTCGATCAGGGTCTGGAGGTCGGCAACGGCCATGGGATCAACCCCGGCGAAGGGTTCATCGAGCAGCAGGTAGCGGGGACCCTGGTTCCCCACCGCCAGAGCCCGGGCCACTTCGCAACGGCGCCGTTCGCCACCGGAGAGCTGATAGCCACGCCGGTACTGAAAACTGCCCAGATGGAAATCGTGGATCAGCTGCTCGAGCCGCTGGCGACGACCGGCCGGATCGGAACCGCTCTCCTGGAGGGCCAGCATCAGGTTGTCGCGGACACTGAGCTGGCGAAACACGCTCGCCTCCTGGGGGAGGTAGCCGATGCCCAGCCTGGCGCGGCGGGGCATCGGCAGATGGGCGACGGAGTCCCCGTCCAACAACACCTCGCCGCAATCGGGCCTGAGCAGTCCGGTGATCAGGTTGAAGGTGGTGGTCTTGCCGGCCCCGTTCGGCCCCAGGAGACCCACCACCTCGCCGGGATGGAGGTCGAGACTCACGTCGCTCACCAAGGGACGGCCTGCGAGGGTGATGGCCACCCTCTCCAGTACCAGGCTCACGGCTTGGCGATGGCAGGCTTGCCAGGGGCCGTCTTGCCACTCCCCTGCTGCTGCAGGCGGAACTTGCTGAAGACCTGCTTGCCGGCCGGTGGTTCCGCCACCATGCGCTCGCTGTCCAGCAGATACACCAGCCGTTCCGCGCGAAGACGCTGGCCATCGGTGTCGATCACGTCAACATCGCCGGTGAGCACCAGGCGCCCTTCATTGGTGAAGTACTGGGCCTGGCGCGAGGTGGCCGTCATGCCGCGGTCGGCGTAGACGATGCGCACGTTGCCCGTGGCGGTGACGATGCCGTTCTGGTTGTCGGCCTGCTGCTTGTCGGATTCGATCGTGACCATGCCCGTGGAGGCTGTTTTCGCCCTGGGAGCCTGGGCCGTTTCTGCTGGTGACTGAGCCGCGACTGGGCGCGGCGGAATCACCTGCAGGGCGGCGGCGGCAAGCCCTGCGGCGAGAACAAACAACAGGGGGCGTGGGGGCAGGGTCAAGGTGGAAATCGTTGAGGCCTTGAGTGTGCTCAATGTACCGGCGACGTGCCCGCGGCTCGCGCCAGTTCCAGCCGCGGCAGGGGCAGGGAAACGAGATCGCCCTGCTGCTGCAGGGCGTTGAGGCGTTCGGCGGCCCGTTGACGCACGGGAGCCAGGGCCAGACCAAGGGCTACATCGTCGCAGCGGCGCAGCCGGCCGAGTCCCTCCCCCATCAGCACCGTGGCACCGCGTCGGTTGTCCCGTTCCAGGTGGAGTTCGGCCACGGCGATCTGAAGCAGGCCCTGCAGGACCGGGCGCATGGGTCCCTGGGTCTCATGCCAGAGCGCCTCAAAGCCGTCGTGGCAGGCATACCAGTCGGCGGCGTTGAAGTCGGCCACCGCCTGCTGCAGGCGGGGATCGGCCTGCAGCAGGGTTTCCTCGTCGGCGGGGGCAGGGCCGCCGCTCAACGCTTGGCGGGCTTCTTCACCGGCAGCTTGCGCAGCCGGATCGACTCGGGCGTGACCTCGAGCATCTCGTCGGGGCCGATGTACTCCAGGGCCCGCTCCAGGGTCATCTGGATCGGGGACTGCAGGGTGTCGAGAACTTCGGCGCCGGCTGAGCGGATGTTGGTGACCTGCTTGGCCTTGCAGACATTCAGTTCCAGATCGGGCGGACGGTTGTGCTCGCCGACGATCATCCCCTTGTACACCTTGGTGCCGGGAGTGATGAAGAACTGGCCACGATCTTCGGCGCCCTTGAGGGCATAGAAGGTGGCGGTGCCTTCCTCGAAGGCAATCAAAACACCATTGCGGCGGGCGTCGAAGTCCCCCTGCATGGGGCGGTAATCGAGGAAGGAGTGGCTCATGATGCCTTCACCGCGGCTGGCCCGGATGAACTCGCCCCGGAAGCCGATCAGGCCCCGGGATGGCACCACGAATTCCAGCTGGGTGCGCCCATCGCTGGTGGCCTCCATGTTCTGCATCTCGCCCTTGCGCATGCCCAGTTTTTCGATGCAGCTGCCCACCGCTTCCTCGGGCACATCCATCACGAGGGTCTCGAACGGCTCGTGGGGCGTGCCGTCGATGGTGCGGAAGATCACCTGGGGCTGGGACACCTGGAACTCGAAGCCCTCGCGGCGCATCGTCTCGATCAGGATGCCGAGGTGCAGTTCGCCCCGTCCACAGACGGAGAAACGGTCGGGGGAGTCGGTGTCCTCGACCCGCAGGGCCACGTTGGTGAGCAGCTCCCGCTGCAGACGATCCCGCAGCTGACGGCTGGTGACGAACTTGCCTTCCTTGCCGGCGAAAGGGGAGTCGTTGACGACGAAGGTCATCTGCAGGGTGGGTTCGTCCACCTTGATCAGCGGCAGGGCCTCGGGGTGGTCGGGACAGGCGATCGTCTCGCCGATGTTGACCTCATCGAAACCGGCCACGGCCACCAGATCTCCGGCCCGGGCTTCGGGAATCTCCACCCGCTGCAGCCCCTGGAAACCCAGCAGCTTGCTGATGCGGCCGCGCTTGATGCTGCCGTCATCGCGGATCAGGGCGACACTCTGGCCCCCGACAATGGTGCCGTTGTGTACCCGACCGATCATGATCCGGCCCAGGAAATCGGAGTAATCGAGGGTGGTCACCTGCAGCTGCAGGGGCTTGGTGGGATCTCCCACCGGCGGCGGAACATGCCGCAGGATGGCATCGAACAGCGGCTTCATGGTGTCGCTTTCGGTGGCCATGTCGGGCTTGGCATAGCCGGCCATGCCGCTACCGAACAGGTAGGTGAAATCGCACTGGTCGTCGTCGGCTCCGAGCTCCAGAAACAGGTCAAGAACCTTGTCGACAGCCTGCTCGGGATCCACCCGGGCCCGATCAATCTTATTGACGAAGACGATCGGCCTCAGCCCCTTCTCCAGGGCCTTCTTGAGCACGAAACGGGTCTGGGGCATGGGGCCTTCATTGGCGTCCACGATCAGCAGACAGCCGTCGACCATGCCGAGCACCCGCTCCACCTCACCGCCGAAATCAGAGTGACCGGGGGTATCGACAATGTTGATGCGAATGCCGTTGTAATCCACGGCCGTGTTCTTGGAGAGAATCGTGATCCCCCGCTCCCGCTCCAGGTCGTTGGAGTCCATCACGCAGGTGGGCACCGCTTCGCCTTCGCGGAAGATGCCGGACTGCTCAAGCAGGGCATCCACCAAGGTGGTTTTGCCGTGGTCAACGTGGGCAATGATCGCGATATTGCGTATCGGGGCGCCTTTGATCTCGCCGCTCATGGGGATGTCGTCCTGCGAAGTAGGGGGAAAGGTTTCAACGGAATCGAATCGACGGTGGTCGTTTCCAGGGAAACGAGACGTTGATGGCGAGACGAAGAAGACATGTCGCTGCCAACGAGCCAGAAAGAGGGGCCGCTGAAAACGGGCCGCTGTTGATGGGGCCAACCGGCGCTCTGACGCTTCGTCAGGGTTTTCGGAGAAACCCTGCCGCGCCGGCCCGAATGGACAAGTGGCGAACGTTGAAGCGAATCTTGATCCTACTCCCACCCCCCCAGGACCACAGGCGGCGGGTCTCCGACCCCCCAGGATCAACGCGCCAGCCGCTGGGCCGGCTCAAACATCTCCAGGGCTTCGGTGGATCCTTCGAAGCGCCAGTGCCAGGGTTCATAGATCACCCCCTGGCGGTTGCCCTTTGGAAAGGAGCGCACGAAGTGAAAGCGGGCGGCATGGCGATCGAGCCAGCGGTAGGCCTCGGTGCTCTCGAAGGTCTCCATCAGATTGGAGGCCGGCAGACGGCCGTCGCCCAGGTCGACCGCATAGCCCGTGCTGTGTTCCGAGAAGCCCGGCGGGGCACTCACCCGGGCCCGATCAGCGGAGGTCTGGTTGCGCTCGGCCTTGACATCAAAGAACAGCTGTTTCTGCAGCTCAACGCCGCGATAGGCGCTCAGGACGGTGAGGGTGATGCCGTCAGCCTCAGCCGCGGCCCGCATGGCCTCCAGGGAACGGGCCGCCTCCGGCCGCAACAGCAGACCCGGGGCGATCGCCACCAGTTCCTCGGGCCTGGCTTCGGGATAGGGGAAATGACCAAGCAAGCGGCCATCTGGCCCGAGCCGGGCGGCCAGACCCGGCACGGGTCCAGGGGTGATCAGGTTGCGGAGCGGGCCGATCAGCAGCATCACGGCAGCACCGGCCAGCAGGGCACCGCTGAGCAGGACCTGGGCCAGACGCCTGGGGAGGGAGGCCTGCCGGCGGGGACGGGGCGTGGTGCGCCTGGCCAGCGGGATGTCATCGCCGAGGGGCATCACCGAGGGGCATCACCGAGGTGTTGGGGGGACACTCCCACAGCTGCAAGCCTCATTTCATCCTAGGTGGGGGGCATTTCTGTGGTTTTTCTACCGGGCGGTTACCCGCACGGCGGTGTTAGCTTCCTCGCCACATCCCAATGGCAGAGCAGGTTTCAAGATGTTGCGAGTGGCAGTCGTGGGCGGCGGCCCCAGCGGTTCCTGTGCTGCGGAAGTTCTCGCCAAGGCAGGCATCCAGACCTGGCTGTTCGAGCGCAAGCTCGACAACGCCAAACCCTGTGGCGGCGCGATCCCCCTCTGCATGGTGGAGGAGTTCGACCTGCCCGAATCCATCATCGACCGCAAGGTGCGGAACATGCGGATGATCTCCCCCTCCAACAGGGAGGTGGACATCCACTTGGAGAACAGCAACGAGTACATCGGCATGTGCCGTCGGGAAGTGCTCGACGGCTACCTGCGCAACCGGGCCGCCGACCTGGGTGCCCACCTGGTCAACGGCCTGGTGCAGAGCATCGACACCGGCAGCCAGCGCCAGGGCCCCTACACCCTCCATTACGCCGACTATTCCTCCGGCGGCCCCACCGGCGAGCTGAAGACCCTTGAGGTGGACCTGATCGTCGGCGCTGATGGCGCCAACAGCCGGGTGGCCAAGGCCATGGATGCCGGCGACTACAACGTGGCGATCGCCTTCCAGGAGCGCATCCGCCTCCCCGCCGAGGAGATGGCCTACTACGAGGATCTGGCGGAGATGTACGTCGGCACCGATGTGTCGCCTGATTTCTACGCCTGGGTCTTCCCCAAGTTCGACCACGTGGCGGTCGGCACCGGCACGATGCAGGCCAACCAGTCGCTGATCAAGGGCCTGCAGAAGGGCATTCGCGCCCGGGCCAGCCGCCGGCTGCTGCGCGGCGAGGTGATCAAGGTGGAAGCGCACCCGATTCCCGAGCATCCCCGCCCCCGGCGGGTGGTGGGTCGCATGGCCCTGGTGGGGGACGCCGCCGGTTACGTCACCAAGAGCTCCGGCGAAGGCATCTACTTCGCTGCCAAGAGTGGCCGGATGTGTGCCGAGGAGATCGTGGCGGCCAGCGCTTCCGGCAGCCGCATCCCCAGCGAGAAGGATCTCAAGGTCTACATCCGCAAGTGGGACCGCAAGTACGGCGCCACCTACAAGGTGCTGGAACTGCTGCAGAACATTTTCTACAGCAACGATGCGGCCCGCGAAGCCTTCGTCGAGATGTGCGACGACAAGGACGTCCAGCGCCTCACCTTCGACAGCTATCTGTACAAGCGCGTGGTGGCGATGAACCCCTGGCAGCAGATCAAGCTGACCGTTCTCACCCTGGGTGCGGTGCTGCGGGGCCAGGCCCTCGCCCCGGCCGGCTACAAGCCGGTGCCCAGCGCCGTGCGCTCAGCCGAGGAGGCGGAAGCGATTTTCCTGGCTGCAGAGCCGCGTTCCTCGATGAAGCCTGCAGGCGTTCATGCCACCACGGCGTTGGTGGATTCCAAGGCTGGAAGCGATTCCGCCAAGGAGCCGGAACTGGTGGCCAAGTGATCAGGTCCTCAGGCCAGCCCTTCGGGTTGGCCTGAGGCTGTTTCGAGGCGGCTGACCAGGAGCTTATCGACCCGGTTGCCATCCATGTCCACCACCTCAATGCGCAGGTCTTCCCATTCGAAGACCTCACCGGAGCTGGGAATGTGCTCGAGATGGTGCATCACGAAGCCACCCAGGGTCTGGTAGCCCCCGC
Source organism: Synechococcus sp. UW140 (assembly GCA_943372935.1). Lineage (GTDB taxonomy): Bacteria > Cyanobacteriota > Cyanobacteriia > PCC-6307 > Cyanobiaceae > Cyanobium. The sequence continues at coordinate 70,714 of CALSAP010000001.1, read as the reverse complement.
GGACCTCTTCGGGCAGATGGCCTTTCTGCACCAAGTCCTTGAAGTCGACGATGTCGAGGGCACCGTCGAGGAGCCAGGATCCATCCTGGCGAACAACGACCATCGGGTCTTCCTTGTCTCTGGCGGCGGAAAGATCTCCGACGATCGCCGCCATCATGTCGTTGAGGGTCACCAGTCCCTCGATGCCGCCGAATTCATCGGTCACCAGGGCGATGTGCACACCGCTGGTTCTGAATTGTTCGATCAGCTTCAGGGCCCTGGTGCTCTCGCCCACGTACAGGGGCGGCTGCAGGAAGGCCTCAATGTCCCGCGGGCCCTCGCACAGCTGGGCGGCCAGAAAGGTGCGCCCTCGCACAACACCCACACAGGCGTCGAGGCTGTCACGCGCCACCGGGAACAGGGAGTGATTGACCGCCATCACCTGTTCCAGATGGGACTGGGGGGACTCGGACAGGTCCAGCCAGCAGATGTCGGTGCGGGGGGTCATGATCGCCTTGACGGGCCGATCGGCCAGGCGAAACACCCGCTCCACCATGGCGTGTTCCGCCACGTCGAACAGGCCTGACTCCGTTCCCCTGCGCAGCAGGGTCCGGATCTCATCTTCGGTGATCTCCGGCTCGCCGGTCTCGCCGATGCCCATCAGGCTGAGCAACCGATCGGTGGAGGAACCGAGCAGGTGGGCCAGGGGGGCCATCCAGCGCGACAGGGTCCGCATGGGCGGTGCCACCAGGCAGGCGAAGCGCTCCGGATCACTCAGGGCGATGCGCTTGGGGACCAGCTCCCCCAGCACCAGGGAAAGAAAGGTGATCAACGTCACCACGATTCCCAGGGACAGGGGATCGGCCCAGGCCCGCAACGGGGGCACCGCCTCCAACAGTGGCCGCAGCGCCTCGGCCACCCGTGAACCGCCCAGGGCGCCACTGAGGATGCCGATCAATGTGATGCCGATCTGCACCGTCGAGAGGAAATCGTTGGGCGATCGGATTAGTTTCAGAGCCACTTCCGCCTTCGGGTCGCCAGCTTCCGCCTGGTGCTCGAGGCGCAGTCGCCGAGCCGACATCATGGCCAACTCCGAACCGGAAAAGATCCCGTTGATCAGAATCAGAAGGACAATCAGAACGCCATCGAACAGCATCGGCAAGTCCAGTGATGGCCCCTCGGCCGGCAAACGGATCGAAAGGACAAGTTAGGGGACGACGGTTGAAGCTTCTGCCCGGTAGCCCCTTCTGCGCAGAAGGCCGCAGCGCCCCATCCAGCCGATCTGGGCCGCACACGGCCATCCCCCCAGCGACCTTCCCCGATGCAATGGCAGCCCCTGGGCGAGCGGAACCGACAGCCTGAGTGGATGGATCAGGGCGGCCTCGACGCCGCTGCCCATGCTCAGGCCCTCCAGGGACTGCGCCGCATCAACGCCGTCAGCGGTGCTGTGGGCTCCCTGTTCACGCCGATCCAGGCTCTGGCCGTCGCCCTGAACCACCCCGGTCCGCTGCGGATTCTGGATGTGGCCTGCGGTGGCGGTGACAACACCATCGCCCTGGCGGAACGCTGCCGAAAGCAGGGACTGGCCGTTGTGATCGACGGTTGCGACCGGAGCCCGCAGGCGGTGGCCATCGCCAGCCGCCATGCCGCCGGCGGGTCCTTGGGCGGAACCTTCTTCCAGGCCGACGTGCTGGTGGATCCCCTGCCTGCGGACTACGACGTCATGGTCTGCAGTCTGTTTCTGCATCACCTCGACGACGCTGACGCCGTCGAACTGCTGCGCCGCCTGGGCCGCAGCTGCCGCCATCTGGTGCTGGTGAACGACCTGATCCGCAGTCCCCTGGGCTATGGGCTGGCCTGGGTGGGTTGTCGCCTGCTGAGCCGCTCAGCGATCGTGCATTTCGATGGGCCCGTCTCGGTGCAGGGGGCCTTCCGGATGGACGAAGCGCTGGAGCTGGCGGCCCGGGCCGGCCTCGGCGGCGCCACCATCCAGCGCAGCTGGCCCGAGCGCTTCCTGCTCCGCTGGCACCGTCCTGTCGGCTGGGTGGCGGCGCCATGACCTCTCCGGAGTGGGATGTGATCGTGATCGGGGCCGGGCCCGCCGGTGCCCTGGCGGCCCATCAGCTGGCCAGGCAGCAGCTGCGGGTGCTGCTGGTGGACAAGCGGAGCTTCCCCCGCTGGAAAGTCTGCGGCTCCTGTCTCAACGGGGTGGCCCTCGGGGCGTTGGCGCAGGCCGGCCTCCCCGACCTGGTGGAAGAGCTCGGCGGTGTTCCCCTGGTGCGGCTGCGTCTGGGCCTGCAACGGCATCAGATGGAACTGGAACGGCCCCTGGGTCGCTCCCTCTCCCGGGGCTGCCTCGATCTGGCCCTGTGCGAGGCCGCGGTGGCGGCAGGCACGGTGCTGCGGATGGACACCGAGGCCATGGTGGCCGGTCCCTGCCCGGGCGGCCGGCAGGTGCGGCTGCGCAGTGGCGGCGGGCCTGCCACCACGAACGCCCGGGTGGTGCTGGTGGCCACCGGGCTGGGCAGCCCGGGCCTGAACCCGGCCATCCCGATCCGCAGCCAGGTCCAGGCGCACTCCAGGATCGGTGCCGGCTGCCGCGTCGAGGCCCAGGCCAGCGGCTATGCCCCGGGCACGATCCACATGGCGATTGGCCGGCATGGCTATGTCGGGCTGGTGCGCACCGAAGCCGGTGACCTGAATCTGGCGGCGGCCTTCGAAAGGGGCCATCTGATCGAGACGGGCGGAGCGGCGCTCGCCGCCGCAGGTGTGCTGTCGGAGGCGGGGTTCGAGCCTGTGCCCGAGGCCGCCGCTGCCGCCTGGCTGGCCACCCCGGCCCTCACCGGCCGCCGTTGGCCGCCGGCGTCCGAACGACTGCTGCTGCTGGGGGATGCCGCCGGCTATGTCGAACCGTTCACGGGGGAGGGCATGGGCTGGGCCCTGCTGGCGGCTCTGGCGGTGGTGCCGTTGGTGCTGCAGGGCCAAGGCCAGTGGAGCCAGGAGCTGGAGCGGCAATGGGTGCGCCGCTACGGCCAGCTGATCGGATCCCGGCAACGCCTCTGCCATGCCCTCGCCTTCGCCCTGCGCCGCCCTGGCCTCAGCCGCTGGCTGCTGGGGGCGGTGGAGCGCTGGCCGTTCCTGGCGACCCCACTCCTGCACCCCGTCGCTGGCACCAGCCTGAACCCGCCGCTGCCCGAGCCATGTCCCTGACCATCCAGGGGCTGGGCACGGCCCTGCCCCCCGAGCACATCGCCCAGGGCGATGCCGCCGCCATTGCCGCCGAGGTGGCCCTGCCCCAGCAGACCCCCTCGCCAGGCCAGCGACGTCTGCTCGAGACCCTGCACCGCCGCTCCGGCGTCGCCAGCCGCCACAGCGTGCTGCTTCAGCCCACCGGCAGCGACCCCAGGCAGACGTTCTTCGGAGCCACCAGCCCCGGCACCAGCGAGCGGATGCGGCGCTATGCACGCGAAGCGCCGGCCCTGGCCCTGCGGGCCGTCCAGGCGGCCCTCGCCCAGGCCCGGCTGCCTGCGGAACGGATCACCCATCTGATCACGGTGTCGTGCAGCGGTTTCCATGCCCCCGGCGTGGATCTCGCCTTGATGGCCGCCCTGCCGCTGGATGCCGGCGTGGCCCGGACCCATGTGGGATTCATGGGCTGCCACGGTGCGCTCAATGGACTGAGGGTGGCCGCCGGGTTCACCGGTGCCGCACCGGAGGCCTGTGTGCTGCTGTGCGCCGTCGAGCTCTGCAGCCTCCATCTCCAGTACGGCTGGGATGCCGAGCGGATCGTGGCCAATGCCCTGTTCGCCGATGGCGCCGCTGCCCTGGTGGCCACCGGGGAGCCACCGCTGGCGGCGGGGGTGCCAGCCATCGCCCCGCTGGGTCGGTTGATCGCCAGCGGCTCCCTGCTGGTGCCGGCCAGCACGGACGCCATGTCCTGGGGGATCGGGGACCACGGCTTCGCCATGGGCCTCTCCCCGCGGGTCCCTGATCTGATCGGCGAGCATCTGCGGCCCTGGCTGGAGAGGTGGTTGGCCGGCCAAAAGCTCAACCTCGACGCCATCGGCTCCTGGGCCGTGCACCCCGGCGGTCCCCGCATCCTCTCCGCCGTCACGAAGAGCCTTGGGCTCGATCCAGGGCTGATCGAACCGTCGCGGTCGGTGCTGCGGGACTACGGCAACATGTCGTCCCCGACGCTGCTGTTCATCCTTGAGCGCTTGCAGCGCAGCGGCGCTGCCGGGCCCTGCCTGGCCATGGCCTTCGGACCCGGCTTGTGTATCGAGGTGGCCCTGCTGGCATGATCCAGGCCCCAGGCGCCTCAACCACCCAGGCGGGCGAAGTCGGCGAGCACGGCGGCCTGGTTGCGCAGCACGGCCAGCAGCCGCAGCCGGTTGCGACGAACCTCGGGCTCGTCGCACATCACCATGACGCTGTCGTCGCCATCGAAGAAGGCGGACAGGGTGGCGCCGCTCTCCCCCAGCAGGCGGGCGAGGGGGTCGTAGCGGGCGGTGCCGCTGGCGGCGGCATGCACCGCCAACCGCTCCAGCACCGCCAGGACGGCGGCCTCGCTGGGGGACGCGAACAGGGCCGGATCCACCACCCCGGCGGGGCTGAGCAGGTCGGCGGCCAGATCGGCCTGTTCGGCCAGCCGGGAGGCCCGTTGCACCACCGCCTGCACCAGGGGCAGGCGCTCCTCATCGCGCAGGCGCCGCAGCAGCTCCACCCGGGCCCGGGCATCGGCCGGGTCCCGCAGCAGCCGCTCCAGTGACACGCCCTCTCCGGCCACGGCCTGGACCAGATCGGCGCTGAAGCCCTCCTCCTCCAGCAGGCTGGCGAGGCGCTGACGCAGGAATTCGAGCAGGTCGGCCGCCAGGGCGGCAGGCTGGATGTCCAGGGCGGGTAGCAACCCCTGCCAATGGGCCGTCGCTTCGGCCATCAGCGCCACCAGATCCAGCGACCAGCCCCGATCCCAGAGGATCTGCAGCAGGCCGTTGCCGGCACGGCGCAGGGCATAGGGATCGGAGGAGCCGCTGGGCCGTTCCCCCCTGGCGAAGATGCTGAGCAGCAGCTCCAGGCGCTCCGCCAGGGCGAGCAGGGCACCCGCCTGCGACCCCGGCAGGGCATCGCCGGCGCCGCGGGGCTGGTAGTGCTCCAGGACCGCCAGGGCCACGGCGCGGGTTTCCCCTTCCGCCAGCAGGTACTTGGCCCCCATGACCCCCTGCAGCTCCGGGAATTCCCCCACCATCTGGCTGACCAGGTCGTGCTTGCAGAGGGGAGCGGCCCGGCGCACAGCGCTGGCGGTGTCGTCGCCGCTCTCCAGGCTGCGGCAGAGCCGATCAGCCAGCCAGGCCAGGCGTTGGCTGCGATCGGCCAGGCTGCCGAGTCCTTCAGCAAAGGTGACCCGGTCGAGGGCCTCCACCCGCTCGGCGCTGCTCTGGCGGCGATCGGCCGCCAGGAAGAAGGCCGCATCCGCCAGCCGCGCCCGCAGCACCCGCTCGTTGCCACGCCGGATCGTGGCGGCGGCAGCCTCGAGGCCATTGGAGATGCAGAGGAACCGCGGCAGCAGCACGCCCTCCGCCACCAGGGCCAGGGGATCAGCCGTGGCCGCCGAGAGACGCAGGGGCACGTAGCGCTGGTGGGACCGCATCACCGTGCTGAGCACCTCCGGGGGCAGGGCCAGATACTCCGCGTCGATGCTGCCCTCGATCAGGCGCGGGGACTCCACCAGGTCGACCAGCTCATCGAACAGGGCGCCGGGCAGGTCCAGCTCGGCCCCCGCCCGCGTTGCGGCCGCCTCCAGCTCCCGCCGGATCATCTGGCCCCTGGCCTGGCGGTCGACCTGCACATCGGCGGCGGCGAGGGTCGCGGCGTAGGCCCCGGCGGAGGAGATCATCACCGCGCCTTGGTGCAGACGGTGGCCGCGGCTGAGGCGGTCGCTGGCCAGGGGAGGATCCACATCGGTGAGCTGCACCGGCACGACCGTCCCATCCAGCAGGGCCACAAGCCAGCGCAGGGGCCGGCTGAAGCGGCCGTCACCGTCTCCCCAGCGCATGAAGCGCCGCCCTTGCAGGGAGCGGATCCAGCCGGGGATGCAGCCGGCCAGCACCGCCTCGGCGGAGCGGCCGGCCTCGGTGGTGCGGGCAAACACGAAGGGGCCCTTGTCGGTGTCGCGGATCTCGAGTTGCTCGGGGTCGCAGCCACAGCGGCGGGCGAAACCCAGGGCGGCCGGGGTGGGCTGACCATCGCGGAACGCCTGCTGGGCCGGGGGTCCCTTGCGCTCTTCGATCAGGTCCTGCTGGCGCTCGGGCAATCCGGCGATGGTCACCACCAGCCGGCGGGGGGTGCCACTGGCCTTGAGGCTGTCCCAGGACAGGCGAGCATCCTGCAGATCCCTGGCCACAATCGCCTCCAGCTGGGGCTGGGCCAGGCGCACGAAATCGGCCGGCAGTTCCTCGGTTCCGATCTCCAGAAGAAAGGTGGCCATGCGGGGAGGCGGGCAGGACGCGACTGTATGCAAAGGAGGGAGATGGCGATCAGCGCCAGCGGACCGATCCGTCCCGTTCGCTAGCTTCGTTCCAACAACCCTTCTGCATGCCGATGTCCTCGACGACGGTCGCCGACAGCACGTCGCTCCCATCGGCATCCCCCGCCAAACCCCCCACCAAACAGGAGGCGCTCAAGGCCGGCAGCGGCCACCTGCATGATCCCCTGGCCGCCGAACTGGACAACCCGCTGGCCAGCTTCACCGATCCCGCCGTCCAGATCCTCAAGTTCCACGGCAGTTACCAGCAGGACAACCGTGACAACCGTCGCAAGGGCGCCGAAAAGGACTGGCAGATGATGCTGCGCCTGCGCAACCCCGGCGGCCGCATTCCCACATCCCTGTATCTGGCGCTCGATGCCCTCGCCGATCGGCTGGGCAACGGCACCCTGCGGATCACCACGCGCCAGGCCTTCCAGATGCACGGCGTGCTGAAGACGGACCTCAAGGAGGTGATCGGCGGCATCGTGCGGGCCCTTGGCTCGACGCTGTCGGCCTGTGGCGACATCAACCGCAACGTGATGGCCCCGGCCGCCCCCTTCGAGCGCGATGGCTACCCGGAGGCCCGTCTGCTGGCCGATCAGATCGCCGACCTGCTGGCGCCCCAGGCGGCCGAGGGCTCCTACCTGGACCTGTGGGTGGACGGTGACCTGAGCTATCGGATCAAGCCCAAGGGCCCCGTGAAGAAGGCGCGCAAGCGGCAGGAGAGCGGTGCCGTGTTCAGTGGCGATACCGCCGAACCCCTTTACGGCGCCACCTACCTGCCGCGCAAATTCAAAGTGGCCGTCACCGTCCCCGGTGACAACTCCGTTGACCTGCTGACCCAGGACATCGGCCTGGTGCTGCTCAGCGATCCCTCCGGCCGCCCCCTGGGCTGCAATGTCTACGTGGGTGGTGGCATGGGGCGGACCCACAACAAGGAGGAGACCTTCGCCCGCACGGCCGATCCCCTCGGCTACGTGGCCGCCGCCCATGTGCTGGAGCTGGTGCAGGCGATCGTCGCCCTGCAGCGCGACCACGGCGACCGCGAACAGCGCCGCCACGCCCGGATGAAGTACCTGATCCACGACCGCGGCGTGGACTGGTTCCGCACCGAACTGGGCCGTTACTTCCCCCATCCGATCAAGGGGTTGCGCCGCGAACCGACCGCCGTCCTCACCGATTACCTGGGCTGGCACCGCCAGTCGCCGGGCCTCTGGTTCGTGGGTCTGCCCGTGCTCTGCGGACGCCTGCAGGGAGACCTCAAGAGCGGTCTGCGCCGGCTGATCGAGACCTACCAGCTGGAGGTGCGGCTCACCCCCAACCAGGACCTGCTGCTCTGCAACATCGGCAGCGCCCAGCGGACGTCGGTGCGGGAGGCGCTGGCGGCGCTGGGCCTGAGCAGCCCTGAGGCCCCGCCCGCCCTGGCACGGCACGCCCTGGCCTGCCCGGCCCTGCCCCTCTGCGGTCTGGCGGTCACCGAAGCCGAACGGGTCCTCCCGGACGTGCTGGGTCGCCTCGATGCCCTGCTGAAGCGGCTGGAGATCAGCAAACCACTCCTGGTGCGCATGACCGGCTGCCCCAACGGCTGTGCCCGCCCCTACATGGCCGAGATCGGGCTGGTGGGGAGCGCCGTGGACACCTACCAGCTGTGGCTCGGCGGCAGCCATGGCCTGACGCGGCTGGCCCGGCCGTACCTGGAGAAGATGCCCCTGGAGAATCTGGAAGCCACCCTGGAGCCCCTGTTGACGGCCTGGCGTGACGAGGGCGGCGTCCGCAGCCGCTTCGGCGACTTCATTGACCGGCTCGGTGACGAGCGGGTCGGCCAGCTGCTCTCCCCCGCCTGATCAGGACGTCCCTGGAGGCCGCCTAACGTTGGTCACGTTTCAGGTCCTGCGCATGCCGAACCGTACGGACGTCGCCGTCCAGGCCCTGCTCTGCGGAGTCCTGCTGGGTTTTCTGCCCTGGACCGGCCGCACCAGCGAGGCGGCGGAACGCCCCCGGCCCCCCGAGGCACCTGTCCAGTACTTCGATTCAGACCCCCAGGCCTGCAAACCGGAGGCGATCAGCGCCTCCTACAAGAACCACCTGCGGCCCTACGCCGACCAGAGCCCCGAGGTGCTGGCCAAGTTGCGCCGCGTCCAGGATGACCTGACCCTGGCCAGCCTCAAGCGCTGCGTCCAGAAAGGGCTGTTGACCCGTCCCCAGGCCAGCGTGCTGTTCAGGACCCTGGGTCTGACCCTGCCCGGCACGGTGATCCCCGCAGCCGCGCCTCAACCCTCACCGGCGACGGCGCCATAGAGCGCCTGCGGCTCCTGGCATCGCCAGGCCCAGAGCTGGTCACCGTGGCTGAAGTGCCACCACTCATTGGGGTGCTGCGCAAACCCCGCCGCCCCCATCACCGCCGCCAGCAGGCGCCGGCGGGCGTGCCAGTCAGCGGCCTCGCTGCCAGGTGAGGACCTGGCGTAGTGGTCGGGATGGGAGATGGCCCCGATCGCGTCGATCTCCCCGCCCATCGCCAGGGGGCTGCCGTCGGCCTCGGCCAGGGTGAGATCCACCGCCGCCCCGGTGCTGTGGGGGGGCGGGGTGGCCGGATCACGGCTCGGCGGGGCCCAGAACCGATCCACCTCCGCCGCCACCGCCGCCTGGGGGCCGCCGGCGGCGTCGGGGTCGAGGCACCGCTCCCGGCAGACCTCGCGGAAGGCGTGGCGAACCATGAAGGCCTGCACGGCAAGGGGGCGCCAGGCATCGAAGATCGCCAGTCGCCACTGGGGACTCTGTTGCTGAAGCAGGCCCTGGGCCGTCTCCAGCCGGGCGATCACACCGCGACGCAGCCGGAACGGACTGGCGCCGGCGCCGTAGGGCGCCCCCAGGGCCTGATACGGATGGGGCTCCAGTCGCCACAGCGTCGCCGGCAGATCGTCCAGGAGTTCACCGGCATCGGCGATGGGGATCGGACTCCAGGGGCGCAGAGGGGGCATGGGGCGGCAGATGCGGTTCGGCCCGGTGGGCCGGATCAATTCAACTGGGCCGCCTCCACCGAACGGCGCCGCTGGGCTTCAAGGGCGTCGCGCAGGTTCGGGTGGCGTTCCAGGCCAGGGTCCGACGCCAGGATCCGCCGCGCCGCCAGCCGGGCCTCCTCCAGCACGGCGCCGTCGTCGCTGAGGCTGGCCAGGGCCAGATCCGGCAGGCCCGACTGGCGGGTGCCGAGCACCTGGCCGGGGCCCCGCAGCCGCAGGTCCATCTCGGCGATCTCGAAGCCGTCGCTGCTGCGGGCCAGCAGCTCGAGACGCTGGCGGGCCATGGCGTTGTCGCCCTCGTGCAGCAGCAGGCAATGGGAGGCGGCCGCCCCCCGGCCCACCCGGCCCCGTAGCTGGTGCAGCTGGGCCAGGCCGAAGCGCTCGGCATGTTCGATCACCATCACACTCGCCTCCGGCACGTCCACCCCCACCTCCACCACCGTGGTGGACACCAGCACCTGGGAGCACCCCTCCTGGAAGGCGCTGATGGCGCGCTGCTTCTCCTCGCCAGTCATGCGCCCGTGCAGCAGCCCCACAGCAAGGGCGGGGAACACCTCCTCATCGAGGTGGCGGTGCACCTCCACCGCCGAACGCAGGTCAAGCTTCTCCGATTCCTCCACCAGGGGCAGCACCACGTAGGCCCGCTGGCCCTTGGCCACCTCCTGGCGCACCAGCTCCCAGGCACTGGGGCGTTCCGATCCCCGCAGCAGGCGAGTGCGGATGGGGGTGCGACCCGGCGGCAGTTCGTCGATCTGGCTGATGTCCAGATCGCCATGGATCGAGAGGGCCAGGGTGCGGGGGATCGGCGTGGCGGTCATGGTCAGCAGGTGGGGCTGGAGCCCCTTGGCCAGCAGCCGGTTGCGCTGGCGCACACCGAAGCGGTGCTGCTCATCCACCACCACAAGGCCCAGGCGATCGAACTGGACCGGGTCCTCGAGCAGGGCGTGGGTACCCACCAGCAGGTTCACCTGCCCGTTGGCCAGGTCCTGCAGCAGCTGGCGGCGGCGGCGGGCGGGGGTGGAGCCGGTGAGCAACTCGACGCGGACGTTGAGCTGGGGCAGCCAGCCGGCCAGCTTGTGGAAATGCTGGGCCGCCAGCACCTCGGTGGGGGCCATCAGGGCCCCCTGATGGCCCGCCTGGATGGCGCCCAGCAGGGCCGCCAGGGCCACCACCGTCTTGCCACTGCCCACGTCTCCCTGGACCAGACGGGCCATGGGCTGGGGACGCTCCATGTCGGCGCGGATCTCTGCCAGCACCCGGTTCTGGGCGCCGGTGAGCGGAAACGGCAGCAGGGCCAGGAATCGGCTCACCAGGTCTTCGCCACCCACGGGCAGCAGCAGCGGTGGGGCCGGTGAGCGGCGCAGGCGCTCGCGCCGCTGGCCCAGGGCCAGCTGCAGCAGCAGGAACTCGTCGAACACCAGGCGCCGCCGACAGCGCTGCAACTCTTCCCGGTCGGCGGGACGGTGCAGGCCCTGGAGGGCCTCGCCACGGCCCACCAGCCCCAGCTCCAGGCGCAGGGGGTCCGGCAGCGGATCGGGCCAGCGGATCGCCGAGGGCAGCACCGCGGCGATGGCCCGGGCGAGGCTCTCGCCATTGAGCCCCTCGGTGAGGGCGTAGACGGGCACGAAGCGGCCGATCTGCTCCGAACGCACCGGTGCCCCGGGGGCCTCCAGCACCTCCAGCAGGGGATCGGCGAAGCCGGGGCCGTAGGGGCTCTCCTTGACCAGGCCGCTCACGGCCACCGTGGCCCCCACCGGGTAGAGCCGCTGCTGGGACTTCAACCAGCCGGGGCTGCTGAAGCGACGGCCGGCGAAGAAGCGCGTCACCTTGAGGCGACCGGTGACGTCCTGGAGGTGCAGCTCCAGGATCGCCAGATTGGGGTTGCGGGGGCTGCCGAAGGCGTGGCAGCGACGCACGGTGGCCACGATGGTGGCGGTCCGCCCCGGCTCCAGGGCGGCGATCCGCACCAGATGGGCGTAATCGAGATAATCGCGGGGGTAATGGTGCACCAGATCGCGCACCACCAGCAGCCCCAGGACGGCCAGCCGGGTGGCGGTCTTCGGCCCGATGCCTTCCACCTCCGAAAGAGGGGTCTGGGCTGTGAGCCGGACGGCGGCACCGCTGGCCGCACGCTCCGCGGCGGCGGGCGCCGCCAGCCGCAGCCGTGGGGGCGCCACCGGCAAGGCCTCCCGGCGGTGGCAGCGCAGTTCGTGCAGGGCCTGGCGAAGCTTGCGCACCAACGACTGGCGGCTCCCCAGAGACAGCTCGCCATAGCCGCCGAACGCACCGGCAAGGGCGGCCAGTTGCTGGAGCTCGGCGGCCTCGAGTCCTGCCAGCGGAGCAGCGAGGCTGGCGGTGATGAAGCCGCTGAAGCGGTCCCGCCGTCCCTGGAGATCGCCAAAGCCGGCTTCGGCCTCCAGGCGGCAGGCCAGCTGCAGGGGGGTGCACCAGGCATCGACAGGCTCCAGGGCGGACGCACCCCCCCCCTGGCCGTCGGAAGACCCGATCAGTCGCTGGGAATCGATGGGGGGCGGATGTCCTGCAGCCAAAGCTGTTCGGCCTGGTGGATCCGTGACCGCCGTTGCAGGCGACGGAACTGCTGAGCCATTCTGCGAATCTCCTGGCGATGCTGCTGCAGCCGCCGCCGGCAGGTGCGCAGCCGGGGTTCCTCCAGTTCCAGTTCCACGGCCCGCAGCAGCACCGCCATCGTGTGGGCCTGGGGGGACCGGCTGGCGCCAAAGGGAAGGGGCAGTCGCATCAGGTTGGCCGGGGCGGCCATGGTCTCCAGCTGGCCGTCCAGCACTGCATCCAGCAGGCTCACCGGCAGCAGGCTGCGGCTGACGCCGCCCCGCAGCAGCTCCACGTTGATGGCGTGGGACAGGTTGCGGAGCCGTCGGCCCAGGGCCAGCTCCATGCCGTCCATCCAGCGCAGCACCTGCTCGGGATCCTCCGGTAGCCGGCCCGCCTGCCACAGGGACCGAACGTCCGGGGACGCCGACCCTTCCTCGTCGTCCTGTTCCCCGTCCACGGCCTGGTCCTGGGCTTTGGCCTGGACGTCGTCCTCGGTGTCCTCATCCGCCTCCTCGTCATCGGAAGGGGGGTCATCGGCGGCCGCGCCAGTCCCACGGGCCAGCGCGGCCATCAGGAAGGAGGCCCCGCTCAGCGGCGGGGCCATGGCGATCTGAACCGACCCAGGCGGGAGGGGGTCCGGCTCGGAAGAACGGTCGGGGCTCTCCCCATCCCAGGAGAGTTCCTCCAGGAGCTGCTGGCGCTCGTGGCGCTCCCGCCGCTGCCGCTCCCGGGAGATCTGGGAGGCGAGGATCACCAGCTGCTCCACCGTCAGCAGGCTGGAGCAACGGCTCACCAGCTCGTTGATCTGGCCGAGCAGCAGGCGACGGCGCTCATCGGGGAGTTCGACGTAGCGCTGGGGGTGTACCTGGGTGGCCAGATGGAAACAGGCCTGCTGCACCCGTTGGGGCAGCACCTGGCGCAGCACCTGCAGATAGAGGGCCACATGGCGATAAAGCTCCGGGTTCGAGGCGGTCAGCTGCCGGGTCAGGGCCTGCAACTGACCCGGCAGATCGATCGCGTCGGAGGGTTCGCTCAACGGCTCCGGCTCAGGCCGCTTTGGCCATCGCCGCCACTTCCGCTGCGAAGTCGGACTGCTCCACCTCAATGCCCTCGCCGAGGGTGTAACGGGTGAAGCGGCGCACTCGGATGTTCTCGCCGGTCTTGCCGGCGGCCGACTTGACCATCTCACCCACCGTCTGGGTGTTGTCGCGGATGAAGGGCTGGTCCATCAGGGCCAGTTCCTTGAGGCGTTTGCCGATGCGCCCGGCCACGATCTTGACCTTCATCTCCTCCTTCTTGCCGGCGAGATCGTCGCGACCCATCTCGATGGACTTCTCCCGCTCCGCGACGTCGGGGGGGATGTCGTCGGTGGTGACATATTCCACGTTGGGGCAGGCGGCGATCTGCATCGCCACGTTGCGCACCAGCTCCTGGAAGAGTTCACCGCGGGCCACGAAATCGGTTTCGCAGTTCACCTCCACCAGCACACCGACGCGGGCGCCGGTATGGATGTAACTGCCGACGGCCCCTTCAGCCGCCGTGCGGCCGGCCTTCTTCTCGGCGGTGGCGATGCCCTTCTGGCGCAGCCATTCGGCCGCTTTGGTGGCATCCCCACCGGACTCGGTGAGAGCCTTCTTGCAGTCCATCATGCCGGCGCCGGTCTTGTCGCGCAGGTCCTTGACGAGCTTCGCTGTGATCTCAGCCATGGGTTGGGTGGGTTGGAGGTCGGGAGAGAGAGAAGGGCTCAGGCGTCGTCGTCGCCGCTGCGCTGATCCTGGGCTCCATGGCGGCCTTCATTGATGGCATCCGCGAGGCGGCCCAGCACCAGTTGCACGGAGCGCACGGCGTCGTCGTTGCAGGGAATGGGAACGTCGCAGAGATCCGGATCGCAGTTGGTGTCGAGCATTGACACCAGCGGAATGTCGAGCTTGCGGCACTCGAGCACGGCGTTGGTTTCGCGGCGCTGGTCCACCAGCACCACCACATCGGGCAGGCGGCGCATGTTCTTGAGGCCGCCGAGGTACTTCTGCAGGCGGTCGAGTTCACGACGAAGCACGGCGGCTTCCTTCTTGGGCCGCATGGCGATGGCGCCGGAGGACTCCATGCGCTCCAGGTCCTTGAGGCGATCGATGCGGGCGCGCATCGTGCTCCAGTTGGTGAGCATGCCGCCCAGCCAGCGCTGGTTGACATAGGAGGCACCGCAGCGGGCCGCTTCCTGGGCGATCACTTCGGAGGCCTGCTTCTTGGTGCCGACGAACAGGAAGCGCTTGCCGCTGCGGGCGGCACTGCGGGTCCATTTGTAGGCGTTGTTCATGCAGACGGCGGTCTGCACGAGATCGATGATGTGGACTCCGTTGCGCGCGCAATAGATGTAGCGCGACATCTTGGGATTCCAGCGACGGGTCTGGTGTCCGAAGTGGGCACCAGCCTCCATCATCTCGGAGAGAGTGACGACAGCCATGGGGGTTGGGGGGGTTTCGGGTTGGCCTCCACCTGCCAGGGATCCCGCGCCATAGGACAGGCAGCGGATCACCCGAAACGTGCAGGTGTGCGGTGTTGGAGTTACCGGGTCAACCTACCAAATGGCCCTGCTGACGGGCTTCGGCATGGAGGGAGCGCACGCCGAAACGGTTGAGGGGCAGCCGCAGCAGCTCCATCGCCAGCCCCGCCTGGCCACGGCGGATCAGCCAGCGCAGCAGGGGCCTGAGGCTGCGCTCATTGATCAGGCCGCCCAGGGTGAGCAGCTCCCAGAGCGCCAGGTGCAGCCAGGTGTACTGGATGATGAAGCGCACCCGCCAGGTGGGGTGCTTGCGGTAAAACACCAGGCCCATGCGGGCCCGTTCCCGCTCCACCCGCACCAGGTCCGGAATCTGCTCGAGGCTCAGGGGCGGATGCCAGTGATAGCCCACGGCTTCGGGGCAGCGCACCAGCCGCACGCCCATGCGGCGCAGCCGTTCGCCGAGTTCGAGATCCTCCCAGCCGTAGAGGCGGAAGCCGGTGTCGAACAGGCCCGACTGCTCCAGCACCCGGCGGTCGATCGCCACGTTGCCGGTGGCGAAGTAGGCCCAGGAGAGATCGCGCAGTTTGTGGGGCTCCGACGTGGGCGCCTCGAAATTGTGGGTGTTGATTACCGCGCCGTAGGTGAAGCAGAGCCGATCGCCGCTCTCCTCCCAGGCCCGCGCCAGGGTCGTGGCGTGGTGGAGCAGGAACCGCTCCGTCACCACGAGGTCGCTGTCGATGAAGACGATCACATCGCCCCGGGCCTCGTCCACGCCGCGGTTGCGCCCCTCGGCGGGGCCGCCGTGGTCCTGGCGGATCAGGCGCAGATGGGGGAAGGCGGTGGCATGGGCATCCAGCCAGCGCACCGTGTCATCGGTGGAGCCGTCATCCACCAGCACCACTTCGTAGGCCTGCAGGGGGCCGCCGGTCTCCTGGCGCTCCAGGGCCTGCAGGCACTGACGCAGGATCGGCAGCCGGTTGTAGGTGGGGATGACGACGCTGATGAACATCGGGGTCCGGGGCGTGGCAGGGCCGCAGGCTGCGGCAAGGAGGGGGATGGCGGCCATGAAAAAGGGGGATCCCGATCGAATCCCCCCGGTGCCGCCATGACCGGACTGGCGCGATCAGTCAGCGGCGCCGCCGTTGTTGGCCGTGCCGGTCACGCCGTTGCCGGCCCCTTCACCGCGGCCGTCGTTACGCAGCTTGCGCTTCTTGAACTTGCGGGCGTAGGCCCGGTTGCGTTCCTGCTTTTCCTTCTTCAGGTTCCTGCGTTTCGACATAGGGCTTCGGCGCTTCGAAAAGACTGTGAGGTTCCACCCTACTCAACGGACCTGGATCACCCGACGATGGCCTCACTGGCCCAGAGCCGGCCATCCTCCATCCGCACCAGGCGATCGGCCACATCGAGGATGCGCGGGTCGTGGGTCACCATCAACACCCCGCAGCCCTCATCGCGTGCCAGCCGCTTGAGCAGATCCACCACCTCGCGGCCGGTGCGGCTGTCGAGGGCGGCGGTGGGTTCGTCGGCCAGCAGCAGGCGGGGATGGGCGGCCAGGGCCCGGGCGATCGCCACTCGCTGCTTCTGGCCGCCGGAGAGGTCGTGGGGGAGCTTGCCGAGGTGGTCGGACAGCCCCACGGCCCGGAGCCATTCCCGGGAGAGGTCGCGGCGGGCGCGATAGCCCAGGTCCGGCAGCAGGTCGGCCCCCATCTGCACGTTCTGCTCCGCGGTGAGGCAGCGCAGCAGGTTGTGGCCCTGGAAGATCATGCCGACGCTGCGGCGCAGCAACTGGCGCTCGTGGCGGCTGGAGCCCTTCAGCTCGCAGCCCAGCACCCGCACCGATCCCTCCATCACCTGGCGCAGGGCCCCCACCAGCGTGAGCAGAGTGGTCTTGCCGCACCCCGAAGGCCCCGTCAGCAGCACCACCTCACCGGGGTGGATGTCCAGGTCGATGCCCTGCAGCACCTGGCGCTCCATGGAACCGGTGCCATACCAGTGACTGAGACCCCGCACCGACACCGTGGCGGGGCCATCGCCCGTGCTGGTGGTGGGGGGCGCGGAACCGGGGTGGAGGGTGGTCATCAGCTCAGAAGGAACGGCTCAGAAGATGTCCGCCGGATCGGCGTCGCCAAGCTTGCGCATCGCCATCGCCGCCGAGCCCATGCACATCACCAGGATCATCAGGAAGACGGTGATGGCCCGGTCACCGGCCATGGCCACCGGCAGCTTGGTGGCGGATTGGATGACGGCGTACAGCACCTGGCCAGCGGCGTAGGCGGGCAGGTAACCGAAGATCGCCAACAGCAGGCCCTCCCGGGCCACCACGCCAAGGAGGGTCAGCAGGCTGTAGCCCATGGCCATGAGGGTGGCGTACTCCGGCAGGTGGTCGCTGACATCGGAATAGAGGATCTGATAAACGATCACGCAGCCGACGATGAAGCCCATGGCGGCCCCCAGGGAGAAGATGAACCCGATGGCGGTGCTGCTGCGCCAGTAGTCCATCTCCAGATCAAGAAAGCCTTGCTTGGTGAGCACGCTGACATCCTCCGGCAGCAGACCCTGCAGGCGTTTCACCACCCGGGCGGGATCGGCCCCGGGCCGCAGGCGGATCAGACCCAGTTCGATGCTGCCGGGGGGGGTGTTGGGCAACAGGCTGAGGAAGGTTTCCCGGCTGGTGAGGATGTTTCCGTCGGCACCGAAGGAGGCGCCGGCGGTGAACAGGCCCGCCACCCGCAGCCGTTTGCCGGCCACCTCGCTCTCCACGGTGCGTCCCTCGCGAAACCACTTCGCTACTGGCCCGAACTCATCACGGGACTGGTCGTCGAAGAGCACCCGGCCCTTCTGGGTGAGGCGCGGCGTCAGGGCGGTGACGGCCGGATCAATGAACAGGGGGTCGCGGGGCTCGAAGCCCAGGGCCAGGATGGAACGGGTGCCCTTGGTCTGGGGGTTGCGCCAGAGCAGCAGGTTCCAGTGCACCGGCGTGGTGCCGGTCACATCCGGATCGGCCATGGCCTGCACCAGTCGGCGCTGGGGGAAGCCGGCCATGCTGATCGAGCTCTTGGTGCGAGGGCTGAGCAGCACCAGATCGGTGTTGAACAGCTTGTGCACCGTGATGCTGGAGTCGAACAGGGCATCGCGGAAACCCAGCTGCATGAACATCAGGATCCCGGCGAAGGTGATCCCCGCCAGGGCCACGGCCAGCCGCGTAGGCTGGCGGGTGAGCAGGAGCCAGGCCAGGGGAATCCGGCGTCCCTGCCAGAGCGTCATGGCTGCAGGCGGGCAATCACCTTGAGGCCGGTGAGGGAGGCGACCCGGGCCCCGTCGCTGGGATCGAGACGCACCCGCACCTCCACCACGCGAGCATCGGCATCACCGGTGGGGTCGGTGGAGAGCACCTCCCGCTGGCGAACCTGGGGGCTGATGCGACGCACGGTGCCCTTGAGTGTTCCCTCGAAACCGCCGTTCTCGCTGGTGAGGGTCACGGCCTGGCCGAGCCGCACCCGGCCGATGTCGCTCTCATAGACCTCGACGGAGGCTTCCATGCGGTCACTGGCCCCCAGTTCGAGGATGCCCTTGTCGCCGGGCCGTTCGCCGACACGGGACTGGATGCGCAGCACCGTGCCGTCGATCGGTGCCCTCAGTTCAGTGTTGACCAGGTCGGTGCTGGCCTTGACCAGCGAGGCCCTGGCCTCCTGCAACTCGCCCTGGAGCTCGAGGGTGCGCTGTTCGAGCACGTCCAGATCGGCGGCCGAATAGGCCCCATCACTGGCCAGCCTTCGGTAACGCTCCAGGTCGCGGGTCTGGATCGTGAGCCGGCGGCCGAGGTTGGCGATGCGGGTGCGAATCAGTGACAGCTCCGCCCGCTGCAGGGGCTGGTTGTCGAAGCGAGCGAGCAGTTGTCCGGCCTGCACCCGGTCGCCCTCGGCCACCAGCAGTTCGGTGATGCGCGGGCTGCCGCCGATGCCGGTGATCGGAGCGGCCAGGACGCGGACGTCACCGTCGGGCTCCAGCTGGCCCAGGGCCGCCACGGCCTCCACCGGGGCCGGCGGCCGAGCCACGGCGGCCACAGGGGCCTTGGCGGGCTGGAGCCGTTGATGCAAAACGACACCGCCCACCAACAGCCCCGCCACCCCGGCGACGATCAGGCCGTTGCGCCAGGGGCCGGTGGGTCGTCGAAGAGCAGGTCTTCGATGTAGCGATCCGCCCACTGGGGGTTGAACGCCTTCTCCAGAACCCTCCGGGTCTTGTCGTTTTGTTTCTGTTGCTTGCAATACCTCAGCTGCCCTTCCCACCGGGAAACGGTAGCCGGATGGTCATGGGCTTGGGAAGGACTCACCCTGGCGGCTTCGGCGAGCACGCCGAGGAAACTGGCGACCTCCTCGACGAATCCCTTTTCCTCCGCCTCCGACACAGGACGCACGAACAGCACATGTGGGGAGAAGATCGAGCCCCAGGGCGGCAACTCCCGCACCTGCTCGAAGGCCGGACGGGGGCGGGACGCCAGGGCCTCGGCGATCGCCGCCGGCAGGGTTTCCTCCACCGGAGAAAGGTCGACGATGGCGGCGCTCACCCCGGCCTTGCCGGCCACAATGTCGGCACCGAACACGGGCAGATCGTGGCGGGGATCGGGAAAGAAAACGCAGTGGAGGATCTGCAGTCCGGCGCCCAGCCGGGCCGTCTCCAGGTGCAGCTTGCGCAGGCCCCGGCAGTGGTGCACCTCGTTGCGGATGAACAGGGCATCCCCGTCCAGGCTGCCGCTGATGGCCTCCAGATCGGGATCGATCGCCAGGGGGGCCAGATCCGGCAGCGCGTTGCGACAGAGCCGGATCCGCTCGGCCAGGCCATCCACCAGCGGATGGATGCCACCGTCTCCGGCCGCAGCGACCTCACCCATGGACACGACGTGACAGCAGAATGCGGATCCTGCCATGCGTGCGTGAGTGTGTCCCTGGGTTGTTGCGGGTCCTTGCTACCGGGGTTGGCCGACCCCGTCAGCCACACCCTCGCCAATGGTGTCGAGCTGGTGCAGCTCAAGCTGGAGGACGCCCCCCTGGTCTGCCTCGACTTCTGGTGCCGGGCCGGCAGCGCCTTCGAGGACCCGGCGGAGAGCGGCATGGCCCACTTCCTCGAGCACATGGTGTTCAAGGGCAGTGACGGGCTTGCAGCCGGCGAGTTCGATCGCCGCATCGAGGCGCTGGGGGGCAGCAGCAATGCCGCCACCGGCTTCGACGATGTCCACTTCCACGCCCTGATGCCGCCGGAGGGGGCCGCTGAAGCCATGGATCTGCTGATGGATCTGGTGCTGCAGCCCCGCCTCGATCCCGACAGCTTCGCCATGGAGCGCCAGGTGGTACTGGAGGAACTGGCCCAGAGCGAGGACCAACCCGAGGAGGTGGCCCTGCAGCGCCTGCTCGCCCTGGCCTGCCCCGATCACCCCTACGGCCTGCCGATCCTCGGGCGGCGCGAAGCCCTCGTGGCCCACGACCCGGCCGCCATGGCCGCCTTCCATCAGCGCCAGTACGCCGCCGGCCGTTGCGTCCTGGCCCTGAGCGGCGCCGTGGCGGATGGGGATCTGCTGGCGCGGGCCGCTGCGGGCCCCCTCGCGGCCCTGCCCACCACCCACGCGGCCATGGCCCCGGCAACGCTTCGCGTCACCGCGGGGGTGCATCGAATGGCCGTGCCGCGGCTGGAGGCCGCTCGGCTGCTGATGCTCTGGTGGCTGCCTGCCGCCAGCGATGTGGAAGGGCTGGTGGGGGCGGATCTGGGCACCTCCCTGCTGGCGGAGGGGCGCCGCAGCCGACTGGTCGACCGCCTGCGGGAGCAGCTGCAGATTGTCGAGAGCATCGACCTGGACCTGCACGCCATGGAGGGCGGCAGCTTCGCCCTGCTGGAGGCGGTCTGCGATGCGGAGGACCTGGGCGTGGTGCGGGGAGCCATCACCGAGGTGTGGCAGGAGCTGCGCCACGAGAGCCTCGGCGAACAGGAATGGTGGCGGGCCCGCCGCCTGGTCGCCAACGGTTATCGCTTTTCCCTGGAATCCCCTGGCGGCGTGGCGGGCCTGATCGGCAGCAGCCGCCTCTGGGGACGGCGCCAGCCCCTCGATCAGCCCCTGGCACTGCTCGACCGGTGGTCGCCAGACCGGCTCCAGGAGCAGATGCTGGACCTGCTGGATCCGGCACGGGCCTGCCTGCTGGAGGCGGTGCCGGCATGAGCCTCGCCAATCCTGCCACCGCCGAAGACAGCCACACCCTGGACGGGGGCCTGCCCCTGCGGATCCTGCACCGGCCCGGTCCGGCGATCCTGGCGGCCCGCCTGGCCATTCCAGGCGGCAGCGGCCGCGACCCCGCCGGTGCCCGCGGCGCCCACCAGCTGCTGGCCGGCAGCATGACCCGGGGCTGCGGCGACCTGGATGCCGAGGCCCTGGCCGATTGCGTCGAGGGGGCCGGCGCCGCCCTGCGGGTGGAGGCCCAGGAGGACAGTCTGGTGCTGGCCCTGAAATGTGCTGCCGACGACGCCCCCACCCTGGTGCCCCTGCTGCTGGCGATGGCGCGGCGGCCGCGGCTGGAGCCCGAGCAGGTGGCGATCGAACGGCAGCTCAACCTGCAGATGCTGCAGCGCCAGAAGGAAGACCCCTTCCAGCTGGCCCACGACCAGCTGCGCCGCCTGCTCTATGGCGACGGCCCCTACGGCCATGACCCCCTCGGGATCGAGGCCGAACTGGCCGGTCTCGGTCCGAAGGACCTGCGCCCTCTGGTGGAAGGCCTCGGGGCTGACGGGGCCGTGCTGGTGCTCTGTGGCGAAGCCCCTCCTGCCCTGGAGGCGGCTTTGCAGCTGGAACTGGCGGCGTCCCCCTGGAACACCCACGCCCCCCGGTCGCAAGCCTTTGCCGGTCCACCACGGGCGACGGGCCACTTTGGCCAGCAGGTGCAGGACACCGAACAGGTGGTGCTGATGCTGGGGGCCGCGACCGTTCCCCTGGCCCATCCCGATGCCCTGGCCCTGCGGTTGCTGCAGGCGCACCTGGGCCTCGGCATGTCCAGCCGACTGTTCATCACCATGCGGGAGGAGCGTGGTCTGGCCTACGACGTCGGTGTTCACCTGCCGGCCTATGGCGGCGGTCCGCCCTTTGTGATGCACCTGTCGACGTCGGCGGAGCGGGTGGCCGAGGCCACCACCTGCCTGCTGGAGGAGTGGCAGCGGCTCCTGGAGGAGCTCCTGGACGAGGGCTCTCGGCTGCTGGCCCTGGCCAAGTTCCAAGGGCAGGACGCCATGGGGCGCCAGACCTGCTCCCAGATTGCTGAACGTCAGGCCCTGGTGCTCAGTCATGGCCTGCCCTCCGACCATGTGCGCCAGGTGATGGAGCGGGCACCCGGGATCGGCGCCGAGGATCTGCGGGCGGCAGCCCGCTGCTGGCTGGTTGCCCCCAGCTTGAGCCTGGTGGGGCCAGCCCCGGCCCTGGAGCAGGCGCACCAGGCCTGGCTGAACCATGGACTCAGCCGTCCGTAGGGGCCGGCTCCAGATCGGAGAGGTTGATCAGAAAGGTGCCCCGACGGAAACGGATGGCCCTCAGCTCCAGTGCCCGGATTTCCACCACCCGGCCCACCTCCCCCGGATCCACCAGATCCGGGGGACGCAGCATCGGCATCGGGTCGGCGGTCTTGAGGTAGCGCAGGGGCTGGCGCAACCGCACAGCATCGCCCAGATGGATCACCACCGGCGCCTCCAGGGGCAGACCCTCCCCTGGGGCAGGATCGGTGGGGGTGAGATCCGGCATCGGTACGGCGCTCCAGCGGGCTCGGGGCCCTTCTCAGCCGAACCTAGCTGGAGCAGGATGGGCGCCAGCCACGGACGGTTCATTGCGAGCCCTTGCCACCTGGAGCGGAGCGATCGCCGGCCTCCTGCTCATCCTTGTCGGCGGTCTGGTGCCGGCCGCCTTTCCCGTCCACGAGGCCAGTGGCTGGGGCGTCCGTCCCCTTGGCATCACCCTGCAGGTGCCGGCCCTGCTGCTCAGCGCCCTGGTCTGCGGGCCCCGCAGTGCGACCCTTGCGGCCGTGGCCTATCTCAGTGTCGGTCTGTTCCAGCTGCCGGTGTTCCACGAAGGTGGAGGTGTCAGCTACCTGCTGGATCCTGGTTTCGGCTACCTGGCCGGCTTCCTGCCGGCCGCCTGGATCACCGGCAAGCTGGCGCGCCAGCCGGGCATGGACGATCCGCTCACCCTCGCCGGGGCCGCCGCCATCGGCCTGGTGGTGCTGCATCTCTGCGGCCTCACCAACCTGCTGCTGGGCAGCCTGGCCGGCCGCTGGGGGGGTGACACCCTCACCCTGGTGGTGGGCTACAGCCTGGCTCTGCTGCCCCAGTTGCTGCTCTGCTGCGCCGCCGGCGTGCTGGGCTGGTTGCTGCGCCGGCTGCTGCTGGTGCCGTCGTGATGGCCCGACCATTGCGCCGGAGGCTGGGCATCGTTCTGCTGGCGGCCCTTGCCCTGTCGCTGGATCAGGTGAGCAAGGCGTGGGCTCTCGACCACCTCGCCAGCGGCAGCATCCGGCCGCTGCTGCCTGGCCTGCTCCAACTGCAGCGGGTCAGCAACACCGGGGCCGCCTTCAGCCTGTTCACCGGGGCGACGATCCAGCTGGGCCTGGTGAGCGCCCTGGTGAGCCTTGGTCTGCTGGTCTGGATCCTCTGGCGCCCTCCCGCCGGCCTCTGGAGCGGCCTGGCCCTGGGACTGCTGCTCGGAGGAGCCCTGGGCAACGGCATCGACCGCTGGCGCTACGGCGCGGTGGTGGATTTCCTGGAGTTCGTCCCGATCCATTTCCCGATCTTCAACCTCGCCGACGTGGCCATCAACCTGGCCGTGGCGTGCTTCCTCATCGATCTGCTGGGACCCCATGCCGACCGCCAAACTTGAGGGGCTGGAGCGGCGGCTGCGGCCCCGCTCCCCCGCCGCCGGTCCCCAACTCCGGGTGTTGCGTCCCGGCCTGCCGGAGCAGAGCCATCCGCTGCACGGCAGCCTCTACCGGATCGGCCGCGCCACCGACAACAGCATCGTCATCGATCACACGGCCGTGAGCCGCCACCATGCCCTGCTGGAAAACCACGGCGGTCACTGGTTACTGAGCGATGCCGGCTCCACCAACGGGCTGTGGTGGCAGGGCCGCAGGGTGCGGGAGCTGGTGCTGCGCCAGGGGGATCAGGTGCGTTTCGGGCCCGCTGATCAGGAGGACCTGCCCACCCTGCTGTTCGGACCTGAGGGGGGCCTGCGCCGGTCCTGGAAGGGGCGCTGGGGGGCTCGGGCCGCGGTCGCCGGCGCCGGCGCCGGCAGCCTGCTGCTGGCCCTGTCCCTGCTGCAGGTGCCCACCAGCGGCAGCCTGGCGACGGTACGGGGACCACTGCTCCTGTACGACCGCAACAACCGCCCGGTGGCGTCGGTGGCCGATCGCAAACGCCGCGAACTCCCCGACCTGGGCGCCTATCCCGCCGTGCTGATCGATGCGCTGCTCGCCAGCGAGGACAACCGCTTCTGGTGGCATCCCGGCGTGGACCCGATCGGCACCGCCCGCGCCCTGCTCACCAACCTGCTCGGCGGCCGGGTGCTGGAAGGCGGCAGCACCCTGACCCAGCAGATGGCCCGCAGCCTCTACCCGGAGCAGGTGGGCCAGGGCGAGACGCTGAGGCGCAAGTGGCGCGAGCTGCTGGTGGCCCTGCAGCTGGAGGCGCGCTTCAGCAAGCAGGAGTTGCTGCTGAGTTACCTCAACCGGGTCTATCTCGGCGCGGTCTGGGGCTTCGAGGATGCCTCCCGGCGCTTATTCGGCCGGCCGGCAGCGGCCCTGAAGCTCGAGGAGGCCGCCCTGCTGGTGGGCCTGCTGCCCTCCCCGAACGGCTACGACCCCTGCATCGATCCCTTGGCCGCCCTGGCCTCCCGCAACCAGGTGCTCGACAAGATGGCCGCCTCCAACCGGATCAGTGCCGATCAGGCCCGCCGGGCCCGGCGCCAACCGATCCGGCTGGCCCCGGATGCCTGCCGATCAGCCCAGCAGCGCGGGGCCCCCTTCTACACCGACCAGGTGCGCCGCGACCTGGAGAACCTGGTGGGCAAGGAGGTGGCCGCCGAAGGCAACTTCCTGATCGACACCCACCTGGATCCGCTGCTGCAGGAGCGGGTGGAACTGGTGCTGCGGCAGCGCATCGATGCCAGCCGCTCCCTGGTGGTGAGCCAGGGGGCCGTGGTGGTGATCGACAGCCGCTCGGGGGGAATCCGCGCCATCGCCGGCGGCCGGGACTACCTGCAGAGCCAGTTCAACCGGGCCTCGATGGCCCTGCGCCAACCCGGCAGCACCTTCAAGCTCGTCCCCTACGTGGTGGCCCTGGAGCGGGGCGCCCGGCCCGGCGACCGGATCAGCTGCGCACCTCTGGACTGGGGGGGCCAGCATTTCAGCAGCGGTTGTGGCGGCAGCCTCAGCCTGCGCCAGGCCCTGGCGATCAGCAGCAACACCGCCGCCTTGCGCCTCGCCCGTAAAGATGGCCTCGACGCCGTCGTCAGCAAGGGCCGGGATCTGGGCTTCACCAGTCCCCTGGCCCCGGTGCCGGGCCTGGCCCTCGGCCAGAGCGAAGTGACCCTGCTGGAGCTCACGGCCGCCTATGCCACCGTCGCCGCCGATGGGCTCTGGCGGACACCCACCACGATCCGGCGGCTCACCGATGCCGAAGCCTGCGGCACCTCCCAGGCGCCTGGAGCTACCGGCGGAGCCGATTGCCGAGCCTCCGCCGGCAGCGCCAGGACGGTGAGCAGTCCCGGCCGCCGGGTGATGAGCCCCGCCACCGCCAAGGCAATGCGAACGTTGCTCGAAGCGGTGGTCAGCGGCGGCACCGGCAGCGCTGCCTACGTAGGCGCCGGCAGCTGGGGCAAGACCGGCACCACCAACGAGGGCCGGGACCTGCTGTTCGTGGGCTACGCCCCCAGGCGCCAGTGGGTGATCGGCATCTGGCTGGGCAACGATGACAACAGCCCCACCGCCGCCAGCAGTGCCCTGGCGGCCTCCCTGTTCGGCGAGATCGTGCGCTCCGCCCCACCGGGGTCATGAAGCTGCCCCAACGCCTCTGGATCTGGATCCTGCTGGGTCTGCTGGCGCTGGTGGTGCTGGGGATGGTGCTTCAGGCGGTCCAGCAACTGCAATGGACCCTGAGCACCTGGCTGCCCTACTGGATGGTGGGGCCGCTGATGCTGGTTGTGCTGGTGGCGTTGCTGCTGGCTCTGGCGCAGGTCGGTTGGCCTTGGTTGCAGAAGCTGCGCCGCCCTGGCCCTTCGGCGGCAGGCAAGGGCGTCTCCGCGGCGGTGCCCTCCAGCCGCCGGGAGGCGGCCCAGCGCAATCTGGGCGCCATCGACCGGACCCTGGAGCAGGTGCGCCACGCGGTGGAGCGCGAAGCCCTGCGCCTGGAACGGCAGCGCATGGAGGCGGAACTGGAACGGGGCGACCTGGTGATCGTCGTCTTCGGCACCGGATCGGCCGGCAAGACCTCACTCATCCGTGCCCTGCTGCAGGAGCTGGTGGGTGAGGTGGGCGCTCCGATGGGGTCGACCACCACCGCCACCCGCTACCGCCTGCGGCTGCGGGATCTGCCCCGCGCCGTGATCCTGGAAGACACCCCGGGCATCCTCGAAGCGGGCCGGGAAGGGCGGGAGCGGGAGCGGCTGGCCAGGGGGCTGGCCGCCCGGGCCGATCTGCTGCTGCTGGTGCTGGATGGCGACCTGCGCGCCAGTGAGCTGGAGGTGTTCGAGGCTTTGGCCGGGCTGGGCAAGCGTCTGCTGCTGGTGCTCAACAAGTGCGACCTGCGCGGTGAGGAGGAGGAGCGGCGCCTGCTGGCGCTGCTACGGCAACGCTGCGCCGGCCGGATTTCCCCCGAGGATGTGATCCCCGCAAGCGCCGCTCCCCAGAGTGTGCCGATGCCCGGTGGCCGCCCCCTGCAGCCGGCCCCGGAGGTGGAGGCCCTGCTGCGCCGTGTCGCCAGCGTTCTGCATGCCGATGGGGAGGAGCTGATCGCCGACAACCTGCTGCTCCAGTGCCGCCGCCTTAACCAGGCCAGCCAGGACCTGCTGGACCGGCAACGAACCAGCGACGCCAGCGCCATCGTCGATCGGTACATGTGGATCGGCGCAGGGGTGGTGATGGTGACCCCGCTGCCGGGCATCGACCTGCTGGCCACCGCCGCGGTGAATGCCCAGATGGTGGTGGAGATCGGCCGTGTCTACGGCGTCAGCCTCAGCCGCGACAATGCCCAGGATCTGGCCCTCTCGGTGGGCCGGACCCTGGCGGGACTGGGGCTGGTCAAGGGTGGGGTGGGGCTGATCACCTCGGCCCTCAGCCTCAACCTGCCCGCCCTGGTGGTCAGCCGGGCGATTCAGGCGGTCAGCGCGGCCTGGCTGACCCGGGTGGCGGGGCGCAGCTTCATCACGTACTTCAGCCAGAACCAGGACTGGGGTGATGGGGGGCTGCAGGAGGTGCTGCAACGTGAATACGACCTGAACAAACGGGAGGGGATGCTGCGCAGCTTCCTGGACACAGCCCTCAACAGGGTGGTGGAACCTCTGCAGCAACGCCAGAGACGGCGGCTACCGCCCCGGCCAGGGCCTCGGGGGGGGGCGGCTGAAGGGGACCGCGGGAATCCAGCACCGTGATCAGCACCAGGTAGGCCACCCCGATCAGGATCGAGAGGGCACCGGTGACGATCGCCACCCACCTGCCGCGGGGAGTGGCCAGCGGGGTCATCGGTGGGATCGGATCCGGCATCGGTTCAGCCATGGGTGGGCACCGCCAGGCTTTGCTGCACCACCAGGCTGAGCCGCTCCAGATGGTACGGGAGCGTGTGCGGGTTGCCCAGCACCGCCTTGAGATGGTGATGCCCCCGGTAGACGGGCCGCGAGAGCATCAGCTGCTCAGCCAGCAGGGCCGCCCGGGTGGCAGCGCTCCAGCGCTCCGCCTGCGCCCCTTCACAGCCCTCGGGCCGGAACGCGAGCAGATGCAGGGGGCCGCTGCAGAGGCTGAGGCCCCCGATGGCCAGCAGCCGCTGCTCCAGGTCCGTACGGCGCTGGACGGCCGCGTCGATGAGGGCGGCCACGCCATCGAGGCCGAGCTGGCGCAGACCCAGCCAGAGCTTGAGGATCTCCCCGGGTCTGGTGCCCTGCAGCCCCGCCTCCCCCTGGTGGCCCCCGCCCCAGCTGGGTTCCATGTAGGGCAGGCCGGTGGCAAAGGCCCGTTGCAGGTGGCGCGGATCCGCCAGCAGCAGCAGCGAGGAGGTCTTGGTGATGCCAAGCAGCTTCTGGGGGTTGACCGTGATCGAATCGGCCAGCCCCAGGCCCTTCAGCGCGGGACGGACGCGTTCGCTGAAGGCGAAGATCGCGCCGATCGCGCCATCCACGTGCAGCCAGTGGCCGTAGTGCCGGCACAGGGCGCCGATCGGCTCGAGGGGATCCAGGGCGCCGCGCACGGTCGTGCCGGCGGTGGCCACCACGGCGATCACCGGCGTACCAGCCCGATCGAGCTGGGCCAGCCGCTCCTCAAGGGCCTGGGGTTCGAGCGTGCCGGCAGCGGTCACGGGGAGCTGCACCAGGGCTTCGGGCGGCAGACCCATCACGGCGGTGGCCTTGACCAGCGAGACATGGGCCTCCTCGCTGCACAGCACCACCGCCTCGCCCAGGCAGGCCAGGCCACGCCGATGGCGGGCGGTGACCAGGGCCATCAGGTTGCTGAGGCTGCCGCCGCTGGCGGCCACGCCGCCGGCACCGTCAGGAAGGCCAAGCCGGCCTGCCATCCAGGCGCAGAGGGCCCGCTCCAGACGGCTGAGGCTGGGGGAGAGCTCCTCGGCCAGCAGGTTGTTGTTCAGGCCAGCGCAGATCAGATCCGCCACGATCGAGGCCGACAGGGGCGGCGGATCGAGGTGGGCCAGGGCGCCGGGATGGTTGGGGTTGTAGGCCCCTTCCATCACCAGCTGCAGATCGGCCAGGAGCCTGTCGCTTCCGAGTCCCGCCAGCTCCGGTTCCACCGCCGGCAGCACACTCAGCCCGGGAAGGGGGGTGCCGTGGCCGGCCTGGCCCAGCCAGCGGCAGAGGAGTCCGGACGCCTGCTGCAGGACCTCTTCCAGGGCGGTGTCCGGCTGAAAGGGATCGGCAAAGGCGCCGAAGTCCTGAGGGGACGGCGATGGCCGGTGGGCGGGGGGGACGCTGGCCAACGGCGACTGTGGGGGCTTCGGCATTCTGCCGCCTGCCCTGGCGTAGGGATGGCTAGAAAAAAGGGATGGTGAGTGACGCCGTCAGCCTGCTGTGGATGGACCGGCTCCTGCGCCTTTCCGAGGCGGCCGGGGCCCGGGGGGAGATCCCCGTCGCAGCCGCCTTACTGGATGAGGCCGGCCGCTGCGTCGGCTGGGGCAGCAACCACCGCCACCGACGGGCGGATCCCCTGGGGCATGCCGAACTGCTGGCCCTGCGCCGAGCCGCCGCTGCGAGGGGCGACTGGCGCTTCAACGGCTGCACCCTGTTGGTGACCCTTGAGCCCTGTCCGATGTGCGCCGGTGCCCTGATCCAGGCGCGGGTGGGCCGTGTGATCTACGCCGCCGGCGACCCCAAACGCGGTGCCCTCGGCGGTAGCCTCAACCTCTCCAGCCATCCCAGCGCTCACCACCACATGGAAGTCAGCGGTGGGGTGCGGGGCGAGCGGGCCGGCCAGCAACTGGAGGAGTGGTTCCGTCAGCGGCGTCTGGCCCGTCAGGCGATGGCGGCGGGCACAGCGGCAGGGGAGGACTGAACGGCGGGCAGTTCACTGGCGAAGAGGTCGAGCAGGCGATCGACGTTCTCGGGGGTGCTGTTGTAGCCCATCAGGCCGATGCGCCACACCTTGCCGGCCAGGTCCCCCAGCCCGCCGCCCACCTCGATGCCGAAGCGGTCGAGCAGGTGGCGGCTGAAGGCCTTGCCGTCGACCCCCTCGGGAATCCGGACGGTGGTGAGGGTGGCCAGCCGCAGGGGCTCCCTGACATGCAGTTCAAGGCCCAGCCGCTCCAGCCCGGACCAGAGGCGTTCGGCATTGCTGCGGTGGCGCGCCCAGGCGGCCTCCAGTCCTTCCTCGGCCAGAAGCCTCAGGGCTTCGCGCATGCCGAAGTTCATGTTGACCGGCGCGGTGTGGTGATACACCCGGTCGCTGCCCCAGTACTTGTTGAGCAGGGAGACATCGAGATACCAGTTGGGCACCTTGCCGGAACGGGCGGCCAGCTTGGCCTCGGCCCTGGGTCCCATGGTGAAGGGGCCCAGGCCAGGGGGGCAGCTGAGGCCCTTCTGGCTGCAGCTGTAGGCCAGGTCCACCTTCCAGGCATCGATGTGCAGCGGCACCGCCCCCAGGGAGGTGACCGTATCCAGCAGCAGCAGGCAGTCGTGCTGCCGGCAGAGGTCGCCGATGCCCTCCATCGGCTGGCAGACGCCGGTGGAGGTCTCGGCGTGCACCATCGCCAGGATGGCGGGCTTGTGGGCGATCAGGGCGGCTTCGAGTTCGGCCAGATCAAAGGCCTCTCCCCAGGGCCGCTCGATCGTGACAACGTCGGCCCGGTAGCGGCCGGCCATGTCGACCAGGCGCTGGCCGAAGTAGCCCATCACGGCCACGAGCACCTTGTCGCCGGGTTCGATGGTGTTGGCCAGGGTGGCTTCCATGGCGGCACTGCCGGTGCCGCTCATCGGGATGGTGAGCCGGTTGTCGGTCTGCCAGGCGTACCGGAGCAATTCCTGCACCTCACCCATCAACTCGATGTAGAGGGGATCGAGGTGCCCGATCGGCATCCGTGCCAGGGCCTGCAACACCGTGGGGTGGGCGTTGGACGGGCCCGGGCCGAGCAGCAGCCGCTCCGGGGTGGCGATGGGATCCAGAGCGAGCCTGTGGGTGCTGCTGACGGTGGGAGGCACTGGGAGAAGAGGCAAGACCTGGCGGAGCGGCAGAAGTGATCTGAGACTAGGGAACGGCCGCTCAGCGGGCGCGGACGTTGCTGGAGGAAAGGCCGCGGCAGAGGTGCTCGAAGGGGGCCCGCACCAGGCCGGTGTCCACCAGGCCAGCATCGGCCAGCATCTCGGCGATCACTTCACCGAGCAGGGCGATGCTGCGGACGGTCGGTCCGGTGGGAACACCCAGACTCTTGTAGGTGTCATCGAGGCCGTTGAGAACGCGCTCGTCGAGGATGGTGAAATCGTCCGCCACCAGGGCATAGCTGGCGTAGCGCAGGAAGTAGTCCATGTCGCGCAGGCAGGCCGACAGGCGCCTGGTGGTGTAGGCGTTGCCACCGGGAAGGAGCAGCTCGGGGTCCTCAAGAAAGAGGCGCTGGGCCGCCTCGCGCACGATGACGGCCGCTTCCCGGTTGATCAATTCGACGGCGGCGAGCCGCAACTCCGCCTGGCCGTAATAGGCATCGATCCGATCAATCGCGGAACGATCGAAGTAGCGGCCAAGCTGGTCGTAACGACCAATCAGACCGGTGATGGCATCTCGCATGGACGAAACGGATCGACGCACCTGCAGCGGAAGGTAGCACTCGCAATCCGCCAGATTCCTGTCCTGCGGCTGGTTCTGGGGAATCTGACAGAAACGGTTACGCGGCCACCGGCCTGCCGGGGGGGCAGCATCGTGGCGGCAGCCTTCCCATCCACCTCCGCCATGGCCAGCTCCGCCCAGGACGTCCTGCGCCGCCTCGGGGAGGACGGGATCGAGCGCATCGACCTCAAGGTGAGTGACCTGCAGGGGCGCTGGCATTCGTTCGGACTGGAGGCCGATCAGCTCAGCGAGGGGGCCTTTCAGCGGGGCCTTTGCCTCGACAGCCGCTCTTTCGACAGCCGCTCCTTCGACAGCCGTGCCAGCGCTCTGGTCCTGCATCCGGACCCCGCTACCGCCTGGATCGACCCCTTTCTCTCCCCCCGAAGCCTCAGCCTGATCGCCGCGTTCGAGGCGCCGGCGGGGTCCGGGCCGAACATCCGCCACTGCCCCCGTTCCCTGGCAGGCCGCGCCCTGGCCCTGCTGGCCGGCAGCGGCCTGGCCGATGCAGCCCGTTTCGGAGTGACGCAGGACTTTTTCCTGTTCAACGAGCTGATCTGGCACTGCAATGACCAGGGTTGTGGTTACCAGGTCGCCAACGGCGCCGAGCCACCGGAGGCGCTGCGCAACGAACTGCTGCTCACCCTGGCGGCCCTGGGCCTGCCGACCCGCCTGAGTCAGCCGTCGCCGCCGGCCCCCCTTTATGGGCTGAGCCACGGGAGTGACGATCTGCTGCGGGCCGCCGATGCCCTGATGGTCAGCCGCTATGTGCTGCGGCACGTGGCCCGGCGCCACAACTGGAGCGCCACCATGCTGCCGAGGCCCACACTGGATCCGATCAGCGCCGGCCTGGCGGTGCACCAGAGCCTCTGGAGGGCCGGCCAGCCCCTGTTCTGTGGTGCAGGCACCTATGGCGACCTGTCCCAGACCGCCCGTTGGTACCTGGGGGGGTTGCTGCACCATGGCCGCTCCCTGGCCGCCTTCACCAACCCAGGCACCAACAGCTACCGGCGGCTGCGGAGCGGCCCCGCGGCCCCGACCCGCCTGACCTACGCCAGGAACGACCCCTCAACGGTGGTCACCGTTCCTGACAGCGGCAGCGACCCCGACAAGGGGCGGCTGGTGTTGCGGCAGGCGGACGGGCTGGCCAATCCCTACCTGGCCCTGGCGGCGATGCTGATGGCAGGGCTCGATGGGGTGCGCTGCCAGAGCGATCCCGGATCCCCCAGAGATCTGGAGCCCGCTGCCGGCTCTGTCCCGTCAGCTGGCGCCAGCCTGCCCGCCGACCTGGGCGGATCCCTATTGGCCCTCGCCGGCGACCATGACTACCTGCTGGCGGGTGGTGTCTTCAGCCAGGAGCTGATCGAGGACTGGATCGCCCTCAAACGCCTGGAAATGGAGGAACTGGAGCACCGGCCCCATCCCCTTGAGTTCGCCAGCGACCCCATCGCCTGACTCAGGGACGCAGCAGCCAGGCCAGCAGCAGCCCCAGCCCCCCCCAGCGCAGGGCCGACCAGAATCGTTCGCCATGACGGCTGCTCGGCAGCAGGCCGGCGGGGAGGGGATCCAACAGCCTCTGGGCCAGCTCCAGCTTCTGCCGCCGCCGCCGCAGCGTCACACCAGTGGGGGCAACGGCCCCCGGGCGGCCGGCGATGCTCAGCACCGCAGCCAGATGGTGCAGGAGTCCGGGTGGCGGTGAGCGGCGGGGGCGCTGGAGGCGGCTCATGGTGGCGCGATCGACAGGGCGAGGCCTGGAACGACAGGATGGGGCCACCGTGGTCCGATCGTCCAGTGGAAGCCACCAGCTCTCCAGCCGAAATGGCGTCTCCTTCCGATGCTGTGATCCCGTCGCACCGGTCGTGGCCGCCGGAGACCCTGCCCCTGGCCGAACGCCTGCATCGGCAGCTCAGCATCGGTGATCGAGACTGGCATGCCCTCAAGCACCAGCGCTCCAGGCGCGCGGCCGAACAGGTGGCGGCAGCCCTGGTTCAGCTTCTGGCCGCCGATGAACCGGCCGCCCGTGCGGACAGCGAAGGTCGGCGCAGCGCGATCGCCCTGCTGGAGAACGCCCAGGCCTGGCTGCGGGCCGAGATCAGCGATCCGGGCTGCCCGGCCCACGGCCGCTGACCACGGCACGCCGTGCCGCCAGCTGCAGCCGGTTGCCCCGGCCACTCCAACGCACGTCATCAAAACAGTGATGAATGATGAACAGGCCCCGGCCGGAGGGAGCATCCTGCTGGCAGGGAAGGGAACTGTGGCGGGCATGGGGTGGAAGCCCGGGGCCTTCGTCCTGCACCTGCCAGATCACCCAGCGGGGGGTGACGATGCGGCGGACCCTCAGGCACTTGCCGGGATCACAACCGTTGCCATGACGCACGGCATTGACCAAGGCCTCCTGCAGACCGAGCTGCAGCTCCGCCTGGCGGAGCGCGCAGCCAATGGGTTCAAGCAGCAACTCCACCAGCGGGGCCAGCTGCAGGGTGGAGGGGGTGATGTAGTCGGCCCAGCGGAGCTGCATGCAGCAGGAATTCCAGTTCGCCTCACCGGAACCTAACGCGCACGCCCGGCCTGCGCCTCCCCCAGGCGGGCCTGTATGGCGGGATGTTGCAGAACCGCGTCCATCAACCGCACGCCCCGCAGCTGGTTGATCAGGGGCATGTGGCCCTCCGGTGCCTCCAGCGACCACTGGAAGGAGCCCGGGTACCGGGTCCAGGTGCCGTTGCTCTTCCAGCCGAGCCGGGGCCAGAGCCGATCCCACTGTCCCTGACACACCTGCAGCAGGCGGGCCTGGACCGAGAAGCCGAAACGCCCCTGGGAGTAGCAGCACCAGAGACGGTCGAGGCTGGTGAGGTCCGTGGCTGGCATCGCCGCAACCTCGCTGTAATAGACATAGCTGCGCCGCACGGCTGCCTGTCCGGCCAGCTGGCGCAGGTGCTCGCTGGTGAGGCGATCGGCCGTTTCGAAGTCCTGCCGCATCAGGTGCTGCTGCAGCGGCGTGTAGTCGAGGCCGGCGGCGCTGGCGACGGCGAGCCAGCCCTCGGGGTGTCGGGCCAGCCAGGCCTCCTGCCGGTCTGTGTCCCCGCGGGCCAGCAGCAGCTGGATCAGATGACCAGCGGCCCAGTCATCACCGGTGGCATCGAGCCGATCGAGCCGGTCCGGGATCCGCTTGAGCAGGTCGGAGCCGGCCTGCTCAAGCGGACCCAACAGGCTGCGGCGCTGACGCGCAGAGCCTGCCAGGAAGCGCTCCAGCAGCTGATCGGCATCAACGGTGCTGGAAACCGGAGGACCGGAAAGCATGGGAAAACGACCAGCCGAGAAGGCAGCATGGTGGGTCCCACTATGTCAGGGCCGATGGGCACTGGCGCCAGGGGCGCGAGGGACCGGTTGGGGCTCTGCCTAAAGTCTCCTTTTCAGCGAGTGCCATGGCCGCCGCCATTCAGTTCTTCCGCGGGGTGGACGAGACGGTCGTGCCCGACATCCGCTTGACCCGATCCCGGGATGGCCGCACCGGCCAGGCCACCTTCGTGTTCGAGGAACCCGAGGCTCTGGCCCCCCAGGCGGTGGGCGACATCACCGGCATGTTCATGCTCGATGAGGAGGGCGAGATGGTGACCAGGGAGGTGAAGGCCCGCTTCGTCAACGGCAAGGCCAGCGCCCTGGAAGCCACCTACACCTGGAAGAGCACCGCAGATTTCGAGCGCTTCATGCGCTTCGCCCAGCGGTATGCCGATGGCCATGGTCTGGGATTTGCGGGCCAGGGTGACGAGCCGGCCGAGGAGGGCCAGGAGGAGGTTTGAAGTTCGGGCAGTGGCTGGGCCTGATCGCCCTGCTGGCGGCGCTGGTTCTGCTGTGGAGCCTGCGTGACGCCCTGATCCTGCTGTTCGCCGCCGTGGTGCTTGCCATGGCCCTGTGCACCCTGGTGGGCGCCATCCGGGAACGCCTCGGCGCGGCCAGACCCATCGCCCTGCTGCTGGCCCTGCTGCTGGTGACGTTGGTGGTGCTGCTGGTGGCCACGGTCGTGATCCCGCCCTTCATCGCCGAGTTCCGCGAACTGGTGCAGCAGGTGCCGCGCGCCTGGGCGGAGCTGTTGAAGTTGATGCGCCAATCCCTTGAGGGGGCGTCACAGATGGTCTACGGCCGCAGGGACGGCAGCCTGGACTGGCTCAAATCCACTCTGTCGATTCCCGCCACCCTGCCCCCCGACCTGCTGGGCCGGCTCGGCGGTGGGGCGATCGGCCTGGTGGGCGTGGCCGGCAACCTCGGTGCCGGCCTGCTCCAGACCCTGTTCGTGGTGGCCGTCTCCCTGATGGTCGCGGCCCAACCCACCGGCTACCGGGAGGCCCTGCTGCTGCTGGCGCCTTCCTTCTACCGAAGGCGCCTGCGCCAGGTGCTGGTGTCCTGCGGCACCGCCCTGAGCAGCTGGATGGTGGGAGTGCTGATCAGCTCCGTCTGCGTGGGCCTGCTGGCCGCCATCGGCCTGTCCGTGCTGGGGGTCAAGCTGGTGGCGGCCAATGCCCTGCTGGCCGGCCTGCTCAACGTCATCCCTAACGTGGGGCCGACGCTCAGCACGATCTTCCCGATGTCGGTGGCGCTCCTGGATGCCCCCTGGAAGGCCGTGGCCGTCCTGGTGGTGTACGTGGTCATCCAGAACCTCGAGAGCTATGTCATCACCCCCTCGGTGATGCACCATCAGCTCCAGCTGCTGCCGGGCCTGACCCTCACCGCCCAGCTCCTCTTCACCCTGCTGTTCGGCCCCCTCGGCCTGCTGCTGGCCCTGCCACTGGCGGTTTGTCTGCAGGTGCTGCTGCGGGATGTGCTGATCCATGACATCCTCGACCCCTGGAAGCGGGAGCGCCGGCAGACATGAAGGCACGCACCCTGCTCGGGGCCCTGGCCCTGGTGGCGCTGTTCCTGCTTCTCTGGGAACTGCGCTGGGTGCTGCTGATCCTCTTCGGCGCCGTGGTGCTGGCGGTGGCACTGGATGTGCCCACCACCCTGCTGCGGCGTCTCACCCGCCTCAACCGGGGGGCGGCCCTGTCGCTGGTGCTGCTGGTGCTGCTTGTGATTGGCTGGCTGCTGGGCAATCTGCTGCTGCCGGAGCTGATCGACCAGATCCGCCAGTTCAGCCAGCTGGTCCCCGAGCTGGTCCAGCGACTCGGCGACATGGCGCCCAGGACGCCCCTGCTGCGCGACCTGGAGCGGCAGCTGGACAATGGAACCCTCTGGGACCGGCTTCAGCCCCTGGGCAGCCAGCTGCTCGGTGTGGCGGGTGGTGCCGCCAACAGCACCATCCAGCTGCTGCTGATGCTGTTGCTGGCGATCCTGATGGCACTCGATCCGGTCAGCCACCAACGGCTGGTGATCGCCGCCACGCCCCGCTTCTACCGGCGGCGCATGGAGCAGCTGCTGGGCGAATGCCGGGAAGCCCTCGGTGGCTGGCTGGCGGGGATGACGATCTCAGGCACGGTGGTGTTCATCACCACCTGGGCGGGGCTGGCCCTGCTGCAAGTGCCCCTGGCGTTGCTGAGTGGCCTGGTCTGCGGCCTGCTCACCTTTGTGCCCACCATCGGACCCACGGCCGCCACCCTGCTGCCACTGGCTGTGGCCCTGCTGATCTCACCGGCGAAGGTGGTCCAGGTGCTGGTGCTGCGGCTGCTGCTGCAGAACGGCGAAGCCTTCCTGCTCACCCCCCTGCTGCTGAGCCGCACCGTCAACCTGCTGCCCACCGTCGCCCTGATGGCCCAGTTGAGTCTGGGGGCCCTGCTGGGATTGCCCGGGCTGCTTCTAGCCCTGCCCCTGGTGGTGGTGCTGCAGGTGGCCTGCGAAGAGGTGCTGGTGCGGGACGTGATGGACCGCTGGGACCTGGCCTGAACAGAACCAGCCTTCCATCCCGATCGGATCAGCCGCGGGAGCGGCGGTAGTGGTGCCAGAGCGACGGCTGGCTGGCCAGTACCGCCACAGCCAGCAAATGGGAGCGGACGGCGGCGCTGAGGGATGTCAGGGTGAAGTGGTCCCAGAGCAGGATCAACTCCACCCGCAGATCGATCAAGGCCAGCACCAGCAGCACCAGCGGCAACATGGGCCAGCCCCGCCGGCCCCCCTCGACACGATCCGGGTCCCTCATCGTTTGGAGAGGACGGGCAGAAGGGTGGGAGCCACACCGATGCTCGACCAGCTGCCGACGGCGATACCCACGGTGAGCGCCACCGCAAACCAGAACAGGGTGCTGCCGCCGAAGAAGATCAGGGCCACCAGGGGCAGCAGGGTGGTGAAGGAGGTGTAGAGCGAGCGGGTGAGGGTGGCATCCACCGCCACGTCCACCTGATCCACCAGCGACAGATCACCCAGGGTGCGTCGCTGCTCGCGGATCCGGTCGTAGACCACCACGGTGTCGGTGACCGAGTAGCCGGCGACGGTGATCAGGGAAACGGCGAAGAGGGAGTCGACTTCAATGCCTTGCAGCAGCCCCAGCCAGGCGAACAGGCCGCAGGTGATCAGCACATCGTGGGCCAGGCACAACAGGGCCAGGAAGGCGAAGACGCCGCTGTAGTTGAAGGAGATGTAGAGGGCGATTCCGACAAAACTGACCAGCAGGGAAATCAGGCTGCCCCTGAGAAGTCGGGAGCCCAGGGTGGGACCGATCGTGTTGACCGAGGTGCCGCTGTTGAGCAGCGGGCCGACCTTGTCGGCCAGGCCATCGACAAGGGCCTTGCTCTGGTCGGCCTCAAGGGCGGGCAGGCGCAGCAGCAGGGAGCGGCCGCCGTCAAGCACCTGAACCGAGGCGCTGCCCAGGCTGGGGGCGATCTCCCCTTCAGGGGACGGCAGGTCGAGGCTGCTGAGGCTCTGGCGGATTTCCATGGCGGTGATCGCCGAGCAGGGGGCACAATCCCGCTCCACCTGCACCTGGGTGCCGCCGGTGAAATCAAGACCGGGCCGCAACGGCGCGCCGATCGCCGGATTCAGCCAGCACAGCGCCAGGCCCAGCACGCTCAGGCTACAGGCCAGCAATGAACCCACCCAGGCCAGACGCCGATAGCGGCTGATGCGGAAGCGGGGGTTAGGGGCGGAGGTCATGGCAGTCATTCAGGCCAGACCCGGTTGGGGCGCGGCGGATTTGGCAGGGGGCAGCTGGCGGGCCGGCAGGAAGTAGGTGGGGCGCCGCAGGGCCGGGTAGCTCATCAGCAGGCGCAGCAGGGTGCGGGTGCCGGTGAGGGCCGTGAACAGGCTCAGCACCAGGCCGATCGCCAGGGTGACGGCGAAGCCCTTGACCAGGCCGGTGCCCAGGAAGAACAGGGCCGCGCAGCTGATCAGACCGGTGACGTGGCCATCGATGATCGATGACAACGCCAGGGTGAAGCCCGTGTCGATGGAACGGATCAGGGTGTTGCCGGCCCGCAGTTCCTCCTTGATGCGCTCGAAGATCAGCACGTTGGCGTCCACGGCCATCCCCACCGAAAGGATGAAGCCGGCAATGCCCGGCAGGGTGAGGGTGACGGGGATGAGGGCGTAGATCGCCAGGTTGAACAGGGCGTAGAGGCTCAGGGCCACCACCGCCACGATCCCGGGCAGGCGATACACCGACACCATGAAGATGGCCACCAGGACCAGGCCCGAGAGGCCCGCCACCAGGCTGGAGCGGATGTTCTCGGCCCCAAGCGATGGGCCGACCGTGCGCACCTCGACGATCTTCACCGGCAGGGGCAGGGAGCCGCCCCGCAACTGCACCTCCAGGTCGCGGGCCTCCTCGGCACTGAAGTTGCCCGTGATCGAAGCGGAACCACCGGTGATGCCGGCCACCTTGAACTGTTCGCCGACGCTGGCCTCGCTGATTGAGCGGCCATCGAGGACGATGCCGAGCACCCTGCCGGTGCCGGCGATTGACTGGGTCAGGGAAGCGAATTTCTCGCCCCCTTCCCGGTTGAAGCCGAGGGTCACCTCCCAGCCGGTCCCGGTGGCCTGCTGCTGGCGACCCGCACTGGTGAGGTCCTTGCCGGTGATCAGCGGCGGCCCATAGAGGCCGAGGATGCGGCGGTTGGTCTCCCGCAGCAACAGTTCGATCTGATCGACCTCACTGCTGCCGGCGGGAACCTTGATGCCGAGGGAGGTGAGAGCCTTGGACAGGTCCTGGGGCGAAAGGGGCGGTGCTTCCGGCGGGGGGGGTGCCGTGGGGTCATCGCTGGGGGAGGGAGGGCGCTTGGCCCGCAGCACCGATTCGGCCTGGCGTTTCAGGGCCAGCAGGCCGCGCATCTCCTCCTCGGTGCCGGGCTTCTGGGCGCGGAACTCGAGCAGGGCCGTGCTGCCGAGGACCCGGGCTGCCTGGCTGGGATCCTGCTCGCCGGGGAGCTGCAGCACCAGCTGGTCGTTGCCCACGGCCTGGAGGGTGGATTCGGCCACTCCGAGTCCGTTGATGCGCCGTTCCAGCACGTCCTTGACGGCCTCCAGCTGCTCGGTGTCCACCCGGGTGATGGCGCCGGCGGGCATCACCTGGAGGGTGAGCTGGCTGCCGCCGCGCAGGTCCAGACCCAGCTGCAGACCGTAATTGGCGAGGAGGGCACCGGAGGCGATGGTGAGGGCGAGGATGAGGGCGAACCAGCCCTGTTGGCGTCCCATCTCAGCGACGACCCGCCTTTAGATCGAGGGCCGCGGCGACGATCTGGTGCGGCTGAATGATGGTGAGGTTCTCCAGATTGCCGTTGTAGGGCGTAGGGATGTCCTGGGACGACAGCCGGAGGGGCCGGGCATCGAGATCGTCGAAGCAGTGCTCGGTGATCAGGGCAATCAGTTCAGCCCCGATGCCACCCGTTTTCATGCACTCCTCCACCACCACCACCTTGTGGGTCTTGCGGATCGAGCGGGCGATGGTCTCCATGTCGAAGGGCTTGAGGCTGATCAGGTCGATCAGCTCCACATCAACACCCTCGGCCTCCAGCTGCTCCACCGCCTTGAGGCAATGGTGGCGCATGCGGGAGTAGGTGAGCATCGTGACGTCCTTGCCTTCACGGACGACCTCGGCCTGGTCGAGGGCGCAGATGTAGTCGCCTTCGGGGATGTCCTCACTGAGGTTGTAGAGAAGAACGTGCTCGAAAAAGAGCACCGGATTGTTATCGCGGATGGCCGCCTTCATCAGGCCCTTGGCGTTGGTGGGGGTGCTGACCGCCACGATCTTGATGCCAGGAACGGCGTGGAAGTAGGCCTCGAGGCGCTGGCTGTGCTCGGCGCCGAGCTGGCGACCCACGCCCCCAGGGCCACGCACGACGGCCGGGATGGTGTAGTTGCCGCCACTGGTGTAGCGCAGCATCCCCATGTTGTTGGAGATCTGGTTGAAGGCGAGCAGCAGGAAGCCCATGTTCATCCCCTCCACGATCGGCCGCAGGCCGGTCATGGCGGCACCGACAGCCATGCCGGTGAAGCTGTTTTCGGCGATGGGGGTGTCCAGCACCCGGAGTTCGCCGTACTTCTCACAGAGGTCCTTGGTGACCTTGTAAGAGCCGCCGTAATGGCCCACGTCCTCACCCATGACACAGACATGGGGGTCGCGCGCCATCTCCTCGTCGATGGCTTCGCGCAGGGCGTTGAACAGGAGAGTTTCAGCCACGGAGCGGGGGCCTTTGCGCGGCCAACCTATCTCAGCCGCCGGCGGCGAAGGTGCTGAGCAGCAGGACCGACAGGAGCATGCCGGGCAGCAGCAGGACCACCAGCAGACCCAGGTCGTGGGGAGTCATGGGGGGGAAGGACGGCGGCGGTGGCAGCTTAGGAAGGGGATTCCGCTTCAGTCGGCAACAGGCTGCGGATGAACACCAGGAACAGCCCCAGGCCAATGAAGGCAAAGGTGAAGGTGGCCAGGAAGCACATCCCCACCATCAGGGTCTTCATCGCCGTTGCGATGCTCTGGGCAAAGGCCGAATCGAAGTGGGGCGGATGGGTCACGTACCAGCCCACCACCCGCTGGCTGACGCCCAGGCTCAGCCAGGCCAGCAGCCCACTGGTGAGGGAGCCGGACAGGAAGCTCAGCGGTCCCTTGCGCGGCGGCGGGGAGGGTTGTTCGTCCGTCATGGTGGGGATCCATCCGTCACCAGGCTGACACCGGACCCGCCGCAACGGCAGCACCAGGAGGAGAAACCCAGCGCATCGACGTCTGCCGCCAGGGTGCTCCTGGCCGCCTCGGCTGCGGCCAGGTCCGGGTAAAGCGCATAGAGGCTTGGTCCGGAACCGCTCATGGCCACGGCCAGGGCCTCCGGGCCGCGGCGCAGCAGATCAAGGCCCGAGCGGACACTCTCCACCTCCGGCGCCACCACCGACTGGAGGTCGTTGCGCAGTGGTGGCAGGGGGCCAGGGTCGGCCAGGGCGGCCAGCAGCGGGCCGTGGCGCAGGGCCTGGCGCCGCTGCTCGAAGTCAGCCTCGCTCTCCAGGTAGAAGTCGCCCCGCAGCTCCCGGCAGCGGCCGTAGGCCCAGGGCGTGGACACGCTGGCCTGCGGGTGCTTGAGCAGCAGCACCGCCCGCTCCGCCACCTGATGCTGCGGCACGGGCTCGAGCCTCTCCCCGCGGCCGAAGCAGAGCTGGGTGCCGCCCTGCAGGCAGAAGGGCATGTCGGAACCCAGCTCGGCCGCCAGGGCGTGCAGCCGTTCGGTGCCCAGGGCCAAGCCCCAGAGGGCATCGAGACCCACCAGGGCGGCGGCCCCATCGCTGGAGCCGCCCGCCAGGCCGGCGCCGATGGGGATGCGCTTGCGCAGCGTGATCTCCACCCCCAGCTCCGGCAGGCCGACCCGGGAGCGCAGCCGTTCCGCCGCCTTGACGATCAGGTTGGTGCCGTCGGTGGGCAGGTCCGCGTTGTCGCAGCGCAGCCGGATCGTGGCGTCGGCGCTGGAGCGCAGCACCAGGGTGTCGGCCAGGTCGATGCTCTGCATCACCATCGCCAGCTCGTGGTAACCATCGGGCCGCAGGCCCAGCACCTCCAGGTGCAGGTTGATCTTGGCGGGGGCCGAAACGATCAGATCGGGCATGGGGCTGGGCGGACGTCCCTGCAGAAACGCGGAGTGCAGACCCGATTCAAGCGGAGGAACCGGCAGGCGCTGGGAAGCCCTCGACCATGGCGTGGGTCCGACCAGAGCAATCAGAATGGTGGAAACGTCAGGGTGCCCAGATGAAAGCCAGCCATGGCAACACCTTTCGAGCAACCCTCGGCGCTGTCTTGCTGTTCAGTCTGCTGCTGCAGATCTCTGCAGCCCTTGGAGCCGACCCGATGTCTGGACGAACCGTGGACATCCTCTGGAGGGCCCCAGGGCGTCAATCCATCGCCATCCAGAAGGAACTTGCCTTCGATGGCCGTGTGACGCCGGAGGGTCCATCCCAAGCCGACGTCCGATCACCGGCCCTGATCTACGTCCTCGTGGGCATCGTGAGCGTCGATCTGCTGGTGAAGACCTTGATGACCGCCTACAAGGAGGTGCGCTACGGCGGCATCGTTGTTCGTCGTGGCGCCGATGGCAGGTTGGAGATCCAGAACGACAAACGCCTGGTAGGAGGAACGATTCTCATCGATCAGGGAAAGGCGAAGGAGGTGCGGATCTTCCGAGCCGGTGAAAAGCCCGGTTCCGGGGAGTTGCTCGAGGCGATCACCCCCCTGCTGCGATGACCACTAGCCGCCCCCCGGCCCTTGTGCAACTGGCGTGCGCCCTTTGCTTTGGGTGGGGGTGCGTCATGAGCTCATCGGCTCAGGATGGATTGCAGGTCACCGACCCCAGAGGCACGGTCCTGTTCCGCTATGGGGGCAGCCACGCTCTGGTCATCTGGGCAGGCGATTACAAAGATCCTTTCTGGAAGAAACTCAACAATCTGCGGCATGAAGCCGCCGATGTCGCCGCAGCGCTGAATCGCCAGGGGTTTGAGGTTGATATCGTTGCTAATCCAGGCTCATTGAAGCTGAAGCAGTCCATCGAAGACTTCGTGAAGCGGTTTGGCTATCGCCCTGATCATCGTTTGGTGATCTACTTCGCTGGTCACGGCTGGACCCGCAACAATGACCTCGGCTATCTCGTGCCAGTGGATGCTCCAGCCGCCGCTCGTCAAGACAGTGATCTTGAGTTTGCGAAGTCTGCCCTCAGCATGGAGCAGATCATGTCATGGGCAAAGCAGATGGAGGCCAAGCACGTACTTTTCATTTTCGACAGCTGTTTTTCCGGTGCCATCTTCAAGGTGCGATCAGCTTCTCCTGTACCCACGTACCTGCAACGAAAGATGAATTTACCGGTCAGACAATTTCTTACTGCCGGTGATGTCAATGAGGTGGTTCCTGCGACAAGTTTATTCACCCCACTGCTCATACGAGCACTCGATGGCGCGGCAGATATCAACCGCGATGGCTACGTCACTGGCTCTGAACTGGGCGAGTATCTGCCCCAGCAGATGGCCAACTACAGCACGGCTCAGAATCCCCAATACGGAAAGATTCGTGATCCTCGCCTGGATGAAGGCGACATCGTGTTCCGTGTCGTCGGGGCCTCTGGCGGCAGCCTCCTGCCCCTCCACCCACGCTCGCCGCCTTCGACCTCACCGCCTCCCCAGGCGACAGCTCCGCCAGGGGGAGGTCGGATCGAAAACCTGCCGATGCCCCGGCAGCCCGAGCCCGCCTTCACCGTGCCTCAGCCGTCCATGCCGCTGGGGAAGCCAACCCTGATCAGCACCGAATCGATCCGCAATCGTGGCGATGCCCTCCGGTTGGCGCTGGATCAGATGCCCCTCGGCGCCACGGTGACGGACACCCGATGCACCGAGATTTCCGTGGCCGGCAATACCCGCTACCGCTGCAGCGTCTGGTTCGCCCCCCTCTCCCCCTGAGCGACGCCGCGCACGAGCATCAGGGCGCTGGCCAGGGCCATCCAGCGATCGGGGCCGAGTTCCTGGGGCCGCTGCTGCAGGTCCACAGCGGCGGCGGCGGCCAGCTCCAGCAGTTCCGGCGCCGGCAGCAGGCCCGCCAGGCTGGTGCGCAGCATCTTGCGTCGTCCGGCGAAGCAGCGCCGCAGCAGACCCTCCACCGCCAGGGCCTGGTCTAGTGGAGGCAGGGACTCCGGTGGGACGGGCTCGATCACGATCACCTCCGAGGTGACCTTCGGTGGCGGGGAGAAGCAGCGGGGCGGCACCGTGCAGACGCTGCTGCAGCGGGCCAGCAACTGCATGCGCACGCTGAGGGCCGAGAAGGCGCTGCTGCCCGGCCGGGCCCGGATGCGCTGGCCCACCTCCTGCTGCACCAGCAGCACCAGCCGCTGGAAGCGGCAGGGGGCCGGCCGGCCGAGGCGGCCCACCAACACCTCCAGCAATGGACCGGTGATGTTGTAGGGGATATTGGCGACCACCTTGGTGGGGATGGGCCGTTCGGGGCAGGGCAGGGCCAGTTCAAGCACGTCACCCTCGATCAGGCTGAAGCGCCCGTCGCCGC
The DNA here is from genome assembly GCA_943372935.1 of Synechococcus sp. UW140. GTDB lineage: Bacteria > Cyanobacteriota > Cyanobacteriia > PCC-6307 > Cyanobiaceae > Cyanobium. Next base: position 26,148 of record CALSAP010000001.1, on the reverse strand, counting down.
CGAACCGCTGCCGCAGGCCCACCACCAGGTCCCGGTCCAGCTCCACCGCCAGCAGCGACGCCGCCGGCGAGGCCAGCAAGCGTTCGGTCAGGGCGCCCCGCCCCGGGCCCACCTCCAGGACATGGTCGGCACCGTGAAGATCGGCGGCCGCCACGATGCGATCCAGGATCTGGGGATCGGTGAGCCAGTGCTGGCCGAAGCGCTTGCGGGCCCGGTGGCCGCTGAAGGTCATGGAAACGCCGGCAGGTCTCCCCAGATTGCAGGGCCGTCAGGCCTGGCTAGAGGTGGAGCAGCCTTTCACCCCCTCCGCCATGTCCCCCGGTTTCCAACGCAGCGGTTTCCGCCTGACCGGTGCCTTGCTGGCCGGTGGCCTTGCCCTGCTGGCGGGCCCCGCCCGGGCCGGCAGCGTCACCGCCGAATCGATCTTCGACCGTCAGGCCACCCGCCAGCAGGCCAAGAGCCAGGTGCCCAAAGGGGCCACGATCACCCGCACGGTCTGCGAGGACCTGGAGGTGGGCATGGACAACACCCGCTACCGCTGCACGGTCTTCTACACAACAGCCCCGGCCAGGTCAACTCCAGCCACAACGGCCCCGGCCACCAGCCAGCCCTGAGCCGGGGCACCCGGCCCGCACACCCTTAATCGCCCAGCCGGATCCAGCGCACCGGACCGGGCGAGGGCGGCAGCGGCACCAGGGCCGCCACCTGCTCCACCGGCGTCCGCTCCCAGTGGGGATGGGCGGCCAGCCAGCAGTCCCAGGCCCGCTCCAGCCGCCGGCGCTTCGGCCGCCGCAGCGCAGCCGTGCCCGAGCCGTCGAGACCCGAGCGCAGGCGCCCCTTCACCTCCACCAGCAGCAGGCGGCCTGGCTTGTGGAGCACCAGATCCAGCTCCCCCCAGGGACAGCGCCAGTTGCGTTCCAGCAGCTGCCAGCCCCGGAGCCGCAGCAGCCGCAGAACCCGCTGCTCGGCCCAGGCTCCCTGACGCTGGGCGCGGGTGGGGGGCATGGCGGCAAGCAGCTGCTGCTGCAGGGTTCCCGGCGACGGTCAAGCCAGCGAACGGCGCCCCAGGGGGCCGATGGGTTCAGTAGTACCGGCGGGGGTTCTGGCTGATCGCTAGCTGCACCTCGACCAGGAACAGCAGCAAGCCCACGATCATGGAGCCCATGGCCGCCACGAACAGGGGCACCACGATGGCGGTGACATCAAGGGCCGCCACGGCACTGATGAACAGCACCGCCACCACGGCCGCCACCAGCAGGGCGGTGACGGTGACCGCCAGGATCGCCCGGTTGATCAGGAAGGTGCGGCGCCGCTGCACCGCCAGCACCTGTTCCAGCCGGTCGCCGTCCTCTGGGTCGGGTTCCTCCTTCGCCCGGCTCCGGGCCAGGGCCTCCTGAATGACGCGGGTGCGATCGATGATCCGGGCCAACCGGGAGCTGAACAGACTCAGCAGCCCGGTGACCCCGGTGAACAGGAACACCGGCGCCACCGACAGCTGGATCGCCTTCGAGAGGCCGGCCACGGAGCGCCCATCCCCCACGTCCACGGACAGCAGCAGCGGGACCATCCAGTGCATCCTGACGGGACCGCTCAGGCCTCGGCAGCGATCTGGCTCTGGAGCAGGGCCTCCAGCTCCAGATCGGAAAGGGGTGCCGACAACTGGTAGCCCTGGCCATGGCGGCAACCGAGGGTGAGCAGCATCTGCCTCTGCCGGGAGCGTTCCACCCCCTCCACCACCACCATGATTCCGGTGGCGTCGCTGAGCCGGATCACGGCGCTGAGCATCGCCTGCTGCAGCTGGTCATAGTCGATCGCGGAGATCAGGCTCCTGTCGATCTTGACCTCACTGAACGGCAACTCGGTGAGGCGCTGCAACCCCGAATAGCCGGTGCCGAAATCATCCATGGCCAGCTCAAATCCCTGTCGCCTGAGGTCCCGCAACTGATTGGCGACGTGGTTGGACATCTCCAGGATGCTGCCTTCGGTGAGCTCCAGCACGATGCGACCCGGGGTCAGCTGGTGGCGTTCCAGGGCCATCAGCAGGTCGCTGCTCCAGGTGGGGTCCTGCACCTGCAGCGGCGAGACGTTGACGCAGATCTTGGCCAGCTGCAGTCCGGCCCTATCCCAGCGGTGCAGGGTCTCGAACGCCCGCTCCATCACCCAGCGCCCCAGAGACGAGATCTGGGCCGTGGCCTCGGCCACGTCGATGAAATCGGCGGGGGACTGGCGGCCCAGCACCGGATCATCCCAGCGGCAGAGCACCTCGGCGGCGATCACCCGGCCGGATTCCAGCTCAATGATCGGCTGGTAGGCCAGTTCCAGCTGCTCCTGCTCGATCGCCAGGGCCAGGGGACGGGCCAGCAATTCCTGCAACTGCACGGACCGCTCCACCGGCGAGGCGATACAGCAGCTGGGGAACGGCTGGCGATGGGTCTCCTCCAGCGCCCGGGTGGCGGCCTCCAGCAGCACGCCGAATTCGTTGCCGTCCTCCGGGGCGCGGCTGATGCCCACGTTCAACGAGGGCTCGATGACGTGCTCCAACACCGTGGTGGGTGCCTCCAGGCTGGCGAGCAGCGCGCCGGCCATGTCCCGCACCGCGTCGATGCCCAGCGCGCCCGGCACCAGGGCCAGCAGGCGGTCGCCCCCCTGGCGGGAGAAGAAGCCACCGGCCGGAAGGGCTGCCTCCAGCCGGTGGGCGATCTCCTCGATCAGGGCCTCGCAGGCGGCGATGCCCAACCGGCCACGCACCAGGTCGAGTTGCAGCACCTGCAGATGCAGCAGCACGGTGCCATCCGCGTAACGGGACGTGACCAGATCATCCAGGTCAGCCAGGGTCACCCGCTGGTCGAGCAGCTCCAGCAGGCACCAGACCCCTTCCGTCCCGCCACTGGGCGACAGGCGGGTGAGGGACAGGGGAATCGCCCCATCCGCCACCGGGGATCCGGCCAGTTCGCTGCCCAGGCTGGCCACGGCACCCTGCAGCAGCGGCGCCACCTCAGCGGCGCAGAGCCCCTTCAGGCCCCGCTGGCGCAACGCCTCCAGGTCCAGCCCCGAACGCCGGCAGAACGCCCCGTTCGCCGCCACGATCACCCCCTGGCCATCGGCCAGGGCCGCCGGCCGCCCGATCCTCTCCAGCAGGCCCTCAAACACTTCGGTCCCCGATCGCTGGGAACCCCTGGGTTGGAAGTCCCTGGGTTGCAAGTCCTTGGGTTGGAGGTCCTGGGCCATCCACGGATTCGGAGAGCGAACGGGCCAGAGATCCAGACCCGCACCACGCTAGTCGCCCTGTCCCCATCGGCATCGTTCCGCCGGCCGCGGAGGGGTGCGGAGCCCTTGCCTAGGCTGGACTTCTTCGCTCCATCCTCGATGGCGAGCCCCTTCGTCCCGCCCCGGTCCCTGACCCTGCTGCTGTCCCTGCTGCTGGGCGGCCTGCTGCTGCTGGCCGGCCCCCACCCGGTGGCGGCGGCGATGGACTATGCCAAGCAGGTGCTGATCGGGGCCGATTTCCACGGCGCCGACCTGCGCGGCGTCACCTTCAACCTCACCAACCTGCGCGACGCCGATCTTTCCGGGGCCGACCTGCGCGGCGCCAGCCTGTTCGGCGCCAAGCTCCAGGACGCCGACCTCAGCGGCAGCGATCTGCGGGACGCCACCCTCGATTCGGCCGTGTTCGAGGGCACCGACCTGCGCAACGCCCGCCTCGACGACGCCTTCGCCTTCAACACCAAATTCCGCGGGGTGCGCATCGACGGCGCCGACTTCACCAACGTGCCCCTGCGCGGCGATGCCCTCACCAGCCTCTGCGCCGCCGCCAGCGGCACCAACCCCGTCAGCGGTCGGCTCACCCGCGACACACTGAACTGCAGCTGAGCCCGTCCCGATGAGCTTCGATGCCCGCAGCCGCGAACGGCTGGAGGCCCTCGGCCGCCAGTTGCCCAGCAAGCTTCCCGCTCCGCCCCCACCCACCCCGACGGCCGGCGATGCGGCCCCGGGCAGCCGGGCGGTCGACCGCCGCCATCCCGTCGAAACCGAGCAGGACCCCGAGAAGCTGTTCCGCGGGCTGATGGACGTCAGCGCCGACGGCAACGTGCCGCCCCACCTGCTGGAGCGGCTTCGGCAACTGGAGGTGCCTCCCCCCACCAGCACCCCCGCCGGCGGCGACCTCGCCGGCAGCGGCCAACCTCCTGCCCACACCGGTCGCCGCCGCACCCAGACCCCCCGGAGCGGAGGCAACAGCCGCCCCGCAGCCGCCGATCCCGAGCTGGACCTCTACACCGCCTTCCAGCAGCTGCTGCTCGAGGACGACGACTGACCAGTACTTGCGTACTAAGGTGAAGGTCGTCGCCCGGGGCCGGGATGGGGGTCGACCTCAACGAACAGCTGAACCTCCACCCCGGCCGCACCCTGCTGCTGCGCGTCTGCGGCGACTCGATGCTCGGTGCCGGTATCCGCCACGGCGACCTGCTCGTCGTGGACCGGGAGGCCACACCCCGGTCCGGCCGCATCGTGGTGGCCCTGCTGGAGGGGGGATTCACCCTCAAGCGCCTGGTGCGCCGGGGGGCGCACTGGTGGCTGGAGCCCGCCAACCCCGCCTACCCGCCCCTGGCCCTCGGCGGCAACGACGACGACCGCCTCTGGGGCGTGGCCGTGCACGTGATCCGTTCGCTGCCGGGGGGCCGATGAGCCAGGCCACCGTCCTGGTCGACGGCAACAACTTCTACGCCTCCTGCGAAGCGGCCCTCGACCCCTCCGTGATCGGAAAGCCCCTGGTGGTGCTCTCCAACAACGACGGTTGCATCGTCTCCCGCAGCGCCGAGGCCCGCGCCATGGGCATTCCCATGGGCACCCCCTGGTTCCAGGTGCGCCACGACCTGGAACGCCGCGGTGTGATCGTGCGCAGTTCCAACTACGGCCTCTACGCCGACATGAGCCAGCGGCTGATGGCCAGCCTCGAAGCCTGGGTGGAGGAGCTGGAGATCTATTCCATCGACGAGGCCTTCGGTCGCCTGCACCGCCCCCCCGGCGACGGCGACCTCAGCGCCTGGGGGCGGGACCTGCGCCGCCAGGTGCGCCGCCAGCTGGGCCTGCCGGTGGCGGTGGGCATCGCCCCCACCAAGGTGCTGGCCAAGATCGCCAACCGCATCGCCAAGCGCGACCTCTCCCATGGCGGTGTCTTCGACCTGGGCCAGGCGGGGGATCCGGGTCCCTGGCTGGAGGCCATCGCCATCGAGGACGTCTGGGGCATCGGGCGCAAACTGTCCCGCTGGTGCCGGCTGCGGGGCATCGCCAACGCCCGGGCCCTGCGCGACATGCCAAGCGGCGAGCTGCGGCACCGCTGCGGCGTGGTGGGGGTGCGTCTGCAGCAGGAACTGCGCGGCCACAGCTGCCTGCCCCTGGTGGCGGTGCCGCCGGCGAAGCAGGAAACCTGCGTCAGCCGCAGCTTCAGCGAGCCGGTCACCAGCCTGGAGGGCCTGCGGCAGGCGATCGCCACCTACCTCAGCCGGGCCGGCGAGAAGCTGCGCCGCCAGGGGCAGCGGGCGGGCAGTGTCACGGTCTTCGTGCGCAGCAGCCCCTTCAACGGCACCCGCTTCTACGCCAATGCCGCCACCGTCTCCCTGCTGCTGCCCAGCAACGACACCGCCGTGCTGCTCGCCGCCGCCCTGCCCCTGGCCGAGCGGCTGTTCCGGCCCCACAAGCCACTGCAGAAGGCGGGGGTGCTGCTGCAGGACCTGCAGCCGGTGGGGCTGCTGCAGCACCATCTGCTGGTGCCGCTGCCACCGGAGCAGCAGCAACGGCGCGAAGCCCTGATGGCCACCGTCGACGGCCTCAACCGCCGCTACGGCAGCGGCACCGTGCAGTGGGCGGCCTGCGGCCTGCGGCCCCGCTGGACGATGCGGCGCTCGCGCCTGTCGAGGGCCGCCACCACCCGGCTGAGCGATGTGCCGGTGGTGCGGGCCTAGAGCGGGCCTTCAGGTGCGCTTCACAGGGGGGTGGCCGGGCCCTGGCGTGCCTGGGTCCTCCTGATCGTCATGGAGCGATGAAAGCCAGGCAGCATCCACCGGCTCCCGGGAACGTCGGTCCTGGCCTTGACGAAAACGCAGGGAGTCCGGCAGACGAAGGACGTGGAGGAGCAGGCTGGAGCCTCCACGCTTGAGCCGACCAATCGCAGCGAAGCAGACAGCCAGGGCGAGGGCCGCCAGGCCATCGGCGATCCAGCCCAGCAATCCCCCCTGGAGGCGCAGCTTGCGCAGCTCTGCCAAGCGGTAGTCGGCGCGCTGAATCTGGGGCTGGAGTTGGTCAAGGACCACGGCCCGCACCTGGTCGAGGGGCTTAGTGAACGTGCCCTGAATCTGGGCGGGAGCGCCGGGGAGTTGGCTGATCGCCCGTTTCAGCGCCGCTTCACTCTTGGCGAGGCGGATCTCCTCAGCCACCTGCTTCACCTGGCGCATGGCGCGCAGTTCCACGCTGTTGCCGTCACCGAGCAGCTTCAGCCCCGCATGGGTTTGCAAGGGGATCAGCAACAGAAAGCCGATGGCGGCGAAAAAGGCGAGCCGCCGCATCCACTGCACCTGGTCGGCCAGGCGGGTGGACTGGGAGCGCAAGAGCTGGGCCAGGAGCAGCAGCACCGCCCCTAGCAAGGGAAACAGTGCCGTGGTGCGCAGGGCATTGGCCAGCTTCAAATGCCAGGCGAGCTGCAGCAACGCAACCGGCAGCAGCAACTTGAGCAGGAAGGCGACAAACAGGCCAAACAGCCCGTAGCCGATGTACTGAAGCACAAAAGAAAGCTCGAGACGGGCTTCGGCATCGGAGGAGGAAGCTCTCATAGGCAGACGATGAACGAAATCAAAGCGAACGCAACCCGGGGCAAAGGGTGAAACGGCAGACAACGTAGAAACATCCTGAGCAGCAAGGGTTCAGCCGCTGATGTGCACCGTTCCGATCACCAGCTCCTGCGGCAACACGCCACGAACAAATCACCCTGTGAGTTTCTCACACAATCAGCAACGAGCCGGCGCTGAGCTGTCGATAGCGGCAGGCTTCATGCGGTCCGGGCGGGTCATTTGTTGCATCGGACACAGACGGACAAGCCCTAAAGATGGCCTCGTAGAAACGAGAATGCCGCTGGCTCAACCCAAGTCTCGGCCTCAGTCTCAGGCGACGAAGGTGCTGCAGATTGATGACGGATGCTAGAGTCTGACATGACACAACTCTAACGACTCGAGATGATTAGCCCCTTGAAGCGCCTGAATCAGCCGCTCACCCTGCTGAGCGTGGGGGGGCTGGCGGCCATCGCGAGCGTGGCGATGGGCGTGGCGCAGCCGGCTCAGGCGGCAATTTCCTGCTCAGCTGAGGCGGTCACAGGGTTGCCCGGTGGACCGGTGATCAACGGAGTTCCTTGTGGGACTGTTGACGCTTCCACAGGGGCACAGCAGTTTACGGTTGATTTCGCATCTGTCATCTCAAACAACACCGCTGATTTCAATTTAAATAATTACTTTTCGCTCCAGGCGGCCAGCATTGAGACGGGCGCTGGTTCAACAATAGCATTCTCAGATGTTCGTTTTCTAGTAACAGGAAGCGACAATATGATGAACACATTTACCGATCAGAGCATAGCTGTATGGCAGGATCTTGCCACGCTTAGTGGGGATCCCACCAGTCAGGGGTATAGCAATTACAGCGTGGGCGAGGCCGTCACCACTGGCTTCGGCACGAACTATAAAACAGCCAATTTCTCCCTGACACCTGGGGCTAAAAATGCAATCACTGGATTGAATGCAGGAGTCATCAATACCAAGGCATTTCAGCCCAGTTTGTTCGGAATCAGCACACTCACAAACCTTAAAATCACCGGACTTATTCGTGGCGGGTCGGTTGATGGTGGCGCAGCCGCCTTTGGTATAGCCAATTTCAAAGGCTATACGACAGGCGACCCCTTTCTAAATAACGTGCCGCCAGATGGTGTGTTTGGTCGTGCAGCAAATGTGGACACCGTCCCCACTCCCGGCCCCCTGCCCCTCTTCGGTGCCGCGGCTGCCTTCGGTTGGAGCCGCAAACTGCGTCGCCGCCTCGGTGCCACCAAGGTCCCAGCCTGAGTTTCAGGCCAGGGCAACCCTGCAAGCAAGCCCCCCATCCAGGGGGCTTTTTTGATGGGCGATGGGTACCAACTCTGGCGTCCGGCGTCAGTCGGCCTTCAGCTGGAGGCCGCCGGTGGCGTCTGCGCCAAAGCCGCCTCAATCATCGCGGCGTTCACTGGAATCGTGTCCAGCGCATCGTCATTGTCGAGAAAGGCCTCAAAGGAGGCATAGCGCTGGATCTCGGGTTCGGCCTCGCCGCAGGCGGCCGCCCAATCGTCATCCTCAGGCTTCACCACGCCATAGCTGGCCAGGGCTTCGTCAAGATCGCCGGCATCACCAATCGCTTCACCGTGCCAGAACACTTCGAAAAAACCAATCGCAGCTGCAGATTCAGAGGTCATGAAACAAACTGGCAATCTGGTTGCGGCCGTTGCCCTTGGCCAGTTCAAGGGCCCGCCCAGCGCGATGGATCAGGTCGGAGAGACGTTGATCGGAGGGGGACAGGACGGTGAGGCCACCGCTGATGGTCAGATGAAAGTCGGAATGGCTGTAGACACCGGGCAGGTGGGCGACGGCGGTGCGCAGGCCATCCGCCAGGGCCATGGCCTGGTCACGCTGCATTCCCACCAGCAGCAGGGCGAACTCGCCATCCCCCAGGCGGGCGGCGAAGTCCTGCGGCTGCAGAAAGGTGCGCGCCAGCTGGACCACATCGGTGAGCACCTGGTCGCCGGCGAGGTGACCCCAGCGGTTGTTGATCAGGCGCAGATTGTCGAGATCAAAGAGAAGCAGCGACAGGGGGTGCTGGTCGCGGCGGGCACGCTCGAACTCCCGCTCACCGATGCTCAGGAAGGTGTGACGGGTGGGCAGGCCGGTGATCGGGCAGAGGTGGGCCAGGCGCCGCAGCTCCAGCTCGCGCATGGCCAACTGGGCCAGGCGATGGAGCAGCTCGCGCTGCTCCGGGCCGAGATCACGGGGCTCCCGGTCAATGACGCAGAGGGTGCCGAGGTTGTGGCCCCCGGAGGTCTGGAGGGGCGCCCCGGCATAGAAGCGGATATGGGGTTCGGCAAAGACCAGGGGGTTGCTGCGGAAGCGCTCATCGGCGCGGGCATCGGGGACCACCATCACCTCGTCGTGGACGATGGCGTGGGCGCAGAGTGCCATTTCACGGGGCGTTTCGCTGACAGCGAGTCCCCGCTTGGCCAGGAACCACTGCCGGTCGGCCTCCACCAGGGAGATCGCCACGATGGGTGTCTGGAAGATGGCCGCGGTCAGATCCAGGATGCGATCGAAGTGCTCGTCACTGTCGGCATCGAGGATGCCGTAACGCTCCAGCTCACGGAGCCGCTGGTCCTCGTCGGCGGGGACGGGATAGGCCGGATAGGGAGCCATGGCGAGCCTGCGTCCAATCAAAATCTAGGCAGAACGGGCGCTGGCAGGCGGGAATCTGAAGGGGGAGAACGGACTCAGGCCGCCGGCACCGCCAGGGTTTCCTCGTAGCCGGCGCGACGGCCATCATCGAGCTGATTCAGGTAGCGGCGCTCGGCGTAATAGGACTCCTGGAAACGCAGGGCATCGCCGTTGAGGGCATCGAAGAGCTCGTGGATGCGAGTCTCCATGTCGAGGCCGCTGCCGGTCGGCGGGGTGGCGGGCCCTGGCGGGGGCGCCTGGCGCTCCTCCTCCAGCAGCCGGGCGATGCAGTGCTCCAGGGTCTGCAGCCGCTGGCTCGACCAGGCATCAAGCAGGTGACGGCAGCGCCGCAGCACCCGTTGCCGCTCCAGCGACGCCGTGGCCCCCCGGAGCTGCAGCGGTGGGTGGGCCAGGGCGAGCCGCTGCACCTCGCTGGGCTCCAGCAGGGGGGTGAGCCGGCCGAGCAGGGCGCTCTGCTCCACCAGCAGCCGGTCGCCCAGCAGGCGGGGCAGGTCGAGATCGGCCAGATCCAGCCCAGGATCGGTGCCCCGGTTGATGGCCTCGAGCCGACCGGCACCGAGGTTGTCCTCCTCGAGCTCCCCGATGGCGGCCCAGAGCTGGCGGTGGTGCTGGAGGGCGAAGTCATCGAGTTCGCGGCGCCGCAGCTCGGCGCGGATGACACCACGCCAGGGGGCGCAATGGAGATAGAGGCGCAGGATCTCCGCCTCGGCCCGCTCCCGGTGCCCCACCTCCCCGGGTTGCTCCCATTTCAGCGAGCGGCCGTGCCAGCGCTGGCCCTTGACCTGCTGGCGCAGGTCCTCCTCCAGCTGGATGGCCAGCCGGGCCTGCCCGCCGGAGAGGCGCTCGGCCACCTGCTGCAGGTAATGGCTGCGCACGGCCGACTGGGGCAGCTTGCCCAGCAGCTGCACCAGAGCGGAGACAGCCTGCTGGAACTGGTCGGCCCGGGCCAGATCCTTGCCTTCGAACACCTGTTCGATCTGCCAGTCGAGCCAGAGCGGGGCCTGGTCGAGCAGGGAGCGGTACTCCCCCGGGCCGTGCTGCTGCAGGAACTCGTCGGGGTCCTTGCCGGCGGGCAGGTGCAACACCCGCAGCTCCAACTGGCCCTGCAGCGCCAGTTGCTCCACCTCGCCGATGGCCCGCTGGGCGGCGCGGATGCCCGCCCCATCGCTGTCGAAGTTGAGGATCAGTCGCCGGCCGTCGCAACAGCGGCACAGCTGGGTGATCTGGCTGGAGCTGAGGGCCGTGCCGAGGGCCGCCACCGCATTGGTGATGCCGGCGGCGTGCAGGGCGATGACATCGAAGTAGCCCTCCACGACCACGGCCCGATCCTCGCGACGGATGGCGTCAGCAGCCCGATCGAGCCCGAACAGGTGCTTGCCCTTCTCGAACACCTCCGTTTCCGGCGAGTTGAGGTATTTCGGTTCGGCCCCGTCCAGGCCGCGCCCGCCAAAGCCGATCACCCGGCCCTGGCGGTCCCGGATCGGCACCATCACCCGGTCCCGGAAACGGTCGTAGAAGCCGTTGCCCCCCTTGCGGGCCACCACCAGACCGGCCGCCTCCAGCAGGTCGGCATCCAGGTCCTCCACCTGCTGCAGGTGTTGCAGCAGGCCATCCCAGCCGGCCGGGGCATAGCCCAGCTGGAACGCTTCCAGGGTGGTTTCGCTGAGGCCGCGGTTCTGACGCAGGTAAGTGAGGGCCGCCGCCCCCTCCGGTGAACGCAGCTGGCTCTGGAACCAGCCCGCCGCCAGGGCCAGCACCCGGTGCAGCCGGTCACGGCGGGAGAGCTGCTGGCGCAACCGCTCCTGCTGGGGGCCATCAAGCGTTTCGACCGGCAGCTGGTAGCGGCGCGCCAGATCCAGAACCACTTCGCTGAAGCTGGTGCGCTGCAGCTCCATCAGGAACTTGATGGCGTTGCCGCCGGCCCCGCAGGAGAAGCAGTAATAGAACTGCTTGGCGGGCGACACCGTCATCGACGGTGATTTGTCGTCGTGGAACGGGCAGATGCCGACGAATTCCCGGCCCTTCTTCTTGAGCACCACGTGCTCCCCCACCACATCGACGATGTCGGCCCGCTCCTTGACGGCCTCGATCGTGCGGGGGTGGAGACGGGGAAGACTCAAGAGTGCAGGCTCAAGACAGGGCGGGGCGAGCAGGGTGAAGGAGAGCCAGGACGAAGGGGCTGGGAGTGGGTGCTGGGTGTGGAAGAGGGGCCGATGGCGCGCCGACCCTATCGGTGGTGGTGGACTTGGCTCCATTCTGGGGCCTGACACCACGGATGGAGATCACCGGGTGAACCAAATGCCCCAGCCCCAACCCGGTGGAGCCCTGCCGGCCGGGGGCTGGATGGTGCTCAGCGCCCTGGCCTTCAGCCTGATGGTGGTGGGGGTGAAGCAGGTGGGTGACCGGCTGCCGATCGCCGAGGTGGTGCTGGCCCGGGCCCTGGTGAGCCTGGTGCTCAGCTACGGCATGGTCCGAAGGCTCGGGGTGGATCCCTGGGGCCGGCGCCGGGGACTGCTGGTGCTGCGGGGCCTGGTGGGCAGTGCCGCCCTGTTCTGCGTCTATGCCGCCGTGATGCACCTGCCCCTGGCCGCCGCCACGGTGCTGCAGTACCTCTACCCCACGTTCACGGCGCTGCTGGCCTGGCTGCTCCTGGGCGAGCGCCTCGGTCGGCGGGTGCTGCTGGCCATGGGGCTGGGCTGGCTGGGCGTGCTGCTGGTGGCCCAGCCGGCGGCCAGCTCCGCCCTGCCGGCCGCCTGGGTGGCGGTGGCGGTGGCCGGCGCCCTGCTCACTGCCGTGGCCTATGTGAGCGTACGGAGCCTGGCCGAGAGCGAACACCCAGCCGTGATCATTTTCTACTTTCCGCTCGTGGCGCTGCCCATGAGCCTGCCCCTGGTGCTGCTCGATCCGGTGTTGCCGACGCCGGGCGAATGGCTCTGGTTGCTGGGGGTGGGGGTGTTCACCCAGGTGGGTCAGGTGGGACTCACCCGGGCCCTCACCCAGCTGCCGGCGGCCCGGGCCACGGCGATCAGTTACGTGCAGGTGGGATTCGCTGCCTTCTGGGGTTGGTGGATCTTCGGGGAAGCCATTGATCTGCCGACGGCGATCGGGGCGGCCCTGATCCTGATGGCCACGCTGATCTGTCTGGGCCAGGCGGCGGGGGTGACCAAAACCGACAAGTCAACACAGGACACCCCCCTACGATGACGCCGCCAGGTTGGGTTCCCTTGCTGTTGATCCCCCTACCTGGTGCAGTCCATTCCTGGCTGGCCACGATGGTTGCCGGCTTCAGTCAGGGGGCGGAGACCACCCTGATCAGGCCGCAGATCGCACACGGCATCGTCCCCCTGCCGCTGATGATGCTGACCATCGGTGGCATCTTTCTCGGCACCCTGGCGATCAGTCGCTTCTCGCTGAAGATCGGGGTGCCGGCGATTCTTGGCGTGCTGCTGTTCGGCCTGCTGATCAATCCTTCCGTCACCCTGTTCAGCCATGAGACGATCCTGCGGCTGCAGGTTCTGAGTCTGTCGATCCTGCTGTTCAACGCCGGACTGGAAACCGACATCCGCTCGATTCGCGGGTTCCTTGAATATGGAATCATCCTGGCGGTGGGCGGCGTGATCCTCTCCAGCCTGATGCTGGGGCTGATCATCTGGTTCGTGGCCTCCCCCGATGCGGGCGGCATCCAGCTCGGCTTCCGGCAGATGCCCTTGGCCGTGGCCATGCTGATCGCCTCCTGCCTGGGCTCGACCGACGCCGGGGCCACGATGAATGTGCTGCAACTGGTGCAACGGGCGATCCCAGGAAGGCTTTCGGCCCTGGTGCAATTCGAATCCTCCGTCAACGATCCCACCGGCATCCTGTTTCTGGGCCTGGTGATCGGACTGACGACCCTGGAAGGGGGAAGCAGCGGGCAACAGGTGGTGGTGGAGCAGCTGCAGACGTTCCTGCAGAAGATCGGTTCCGGCCTTCTGATTGGCGTCTGCGTGAGCTACCTGGGGCGCTTCAGCCTCAACCGTCTGGTGCGGGAGTCCAGCCAGTTGCTGATCCTGGGCATCGCCATCGGCCTGATCTCCTACGGGGTGGCGGAGTTGATGGGCGGTTCCGGCTTCATCAGCGCCTACGTGGCGGGCCTGATGCTGCGCAACCACACTTACCACAACGAACAGATCACACCGGAAGCCCTGCAGCAGACCCTGCTGCCGTTCAACAACATGACCGAAATCACCGTCTTCCTGATCTTCGGCCTGAGCGTCCATCCCCTGGAGCTGCTGCCCGCATTGCCGGAGGGGATTGTCGTCGCCCTCGCCATGATGCTGGTGGCCAGGCCGGCGAGTGTGCTGCTGCTGCAGCGCTTTTCCCCCTTCGCTCTGCGGGATTCGCTGCTGGTGTCCTGGTGCGGTCTGCGGGGCGCCGTGCCGCTCGCCCTGAGTTTCGAGATGGTCGACGCCATCCCCAGGGTCCGCGGCATCGACCCGGCCACGGTGCCGTCCCTGGTGCAGAACGCCGGCGGCATCGTCTTCTGTGTCGTGGTGATCAACCTGCTGATGCAGGGCCTCACGCTTCCCTACGTGGCCCGCTGGCTCAGGCTTTCCGAGGGAGTGGCAGGGGCTCCGTGATCCAGTCCTGGCTGTTGCCGTCGCTGCTGCCGCCGGGGCGCGCCAGGCGCCAGCTTTCCCCCTTGGAGCCCCGCTGCAGGTAGAGCTCGAAGGGGCTGTCGACGCGAATGGCATCCCCCGGCAGGCGCCAGTCGAAGCGGCCGCTCAGGTGCAGGCCCCGTCCTTCGCCGATGGCGATGCTCTCCTGCTCCTCAACCCGCACCCGGCTCACCTCGGGCAGGCCGCCGGCCTCCAGGTCGAGGGCACGGGCAATGGCCCCCTGGGTGAGCTGGATCTGCAGGGTCAGGGCATCGAGCAGCACGCCCCTGGGGGGCTGGGCGACTCTGCTGCAGCCCCCCAGCAGCAGCACCAGGGCCAGCAGGGGTGCCAGCACCAGCCTCAGCGGCGACCGGGGGCGGCCCGGGGGGCTTGGCAGGAGGGGCAGCATGGGGGCTGAAGCACATCTCACCATGATCGGCTGGCTGCAGGGGCGACTGGCCGAACCATGGCAGCAGGCGAACCGCTGCGGGGCCCTGCTGATCTGCCAGGGGGTGGGTTACGAGGTGCAGTTCACCTTGAAGCAGTGGCAGCGCCTGCCTGAAGTGGGCAGCGATCTGGGCCTGCACGTGCACCACAGCATCCGTGACGACGGTTGGACGCTGTACGGCTTCATCGCCCGCCAGGAACGGGACCTGTTCCGCGAGCTGGTGGCCGTGAGTGGCGTGGGGCCCCAGATGGCCCTGGGTCTGCTCGGCGCCCTGGACGTCCCCGACCTTGTGCGAGCCATCGTCCACGCCGACCTGCGCAGCCTCTGCCTGGCGCCTGGGGTGGGCAAGCGCACGGCCGAGCGCCTGGCGGTGGAGCTGCGGGAGCGCCTGCAGGAGCGCTTCGCCGGCCTGGTGGATCCCCTTGACGAGGAGGAGGTCAACGGCGTCGACACACCGGGCGGCCCCACGGCCCCCTGCCGCGAGGAGGTGCAGATCACCCTGGTGGCGCTCGGCTATGAGCCCCTGGAAATCCACCGGGCCCTGCGGGCCGTCGCCGCCACCGGGATCGATGCCTCCGCTGGCGCCGATGACTGGATCCGCGAAAGCCTGCGCTGGTTGTCCCGCGCCGTGGCCTGAAGGGGCGGCGCAGAAAGGAAGGCCAACGGGCCGCACGTTAAGGTGTTGGTTTGCACCGTTCGGGCTCAGATCCGCCCATGCCGCTCTCTACCACCCAGAAACAGGAACTGATCAATTCCCATCAGGCCCACGGCACCGACACCGGCTCGGTGGAAGTGCAGGTCGCGATGTTGAGCGAGCGGATCCAGCAACTCAGTGGCCACCTGCAGAAGAACATCCACGACTTCTCCTCCCGCCAGGGGCTGCTCAAGATGATCGGTCGCCGCAAGCGCCTGCTCGGCTATCTCCGCGCCCAGAGCGAGACCCGCTACGCCGAACTGATCAAGAAACTCGGCATCCGCGGCTGAGGAACGTCCCATGGCCCGTCGGCCGAAGCCGAAATCGTTCGCGGCTCCCGCTGCCGGCGGGCCGCCCGTCAAGGCACCACGGCAGCAGGTGATTCCCGAAGCGGTGGCCAACCGCATGGTGCGGCGCATCGCCATTGCCACCGGCACCCCCACGGTTCTGGGCATGGGCGTGTTCGTGGTCAGTTATCTGCTGGTCAGCCGGGGCGTGGCCGACATTCCCCCCGGCCTCACCCTGGTGGGGTCAGGCGCTTTCTTCCTGCTGGGACTGCTGGGCCTCAGTTACGGGGTGCTCTCCGCCAGCTGGGAGGACGCCCCGGGCAGCCTGCTGGGGCTCGAGCAGATCGGTGTCAACATCGGCCGGGTGCGGAGCTCGGTGCGAGCCATGCGCCAGGGCACCTCGGGCTCAGGCTCAGGCAGCCCCCAGGGGTGAGCGCAGCCAGGCCCTGAAATCAGCCGAAGCCAGGGTCTCGACGGCCGCGGGCGCATCGGCCACGCAGAACTGGCCGCCCAGACGCACGAAACGCGTTTCGTCCTGGTGCTTCACCAGAGCCACCACCGGCACCCGCACACCAGCCTCCTCCTGGCCGGGGCGATGGCGGGTGAGGCATTCACGCAGCCGATGCTGCACGGCGATGTCGCCGGCCTGCTCGGGGGCCAGCTCCACCATCACCAGCTGCAGATCCTCAATGCTGCGGCAGTCGTCGACGAGCAGCTGCACCCGGTCGTCGCGGCGGTCGACGCCGGCCCAGAGCAACAGGCGGGCATCCACCATCAGGTGGTCGGCCAGGCGGGCGTAGCTCTTGGGGAACACCACCGCCTCGCAGGAGCCGGTGAGGTCCTCCAGCTGCAGCACGGCCATGCGGTCGCCCTTGCGGGTGGTCACCTGGCGGATCTCGCTCACCATCACCACCACGCTCACCTTGGCCTTATCGGCCATCTCCTCCAGATTGGCCAGGCCGATCGGCGTCAGCAGCCGCACCTGGGAGGCCAGCTGGCGCAAGGGGTGGTCGGAGATGTAGAAGCCGAGCAGCTCCTTCTCCAGCTTCAGCTTTTCGGTGGGTGGATAGTCGGCCACCGGGGCGGCCTTCGGCGGAGCGGGGGCCTCCACGGCAGCGGCGCCCTCCGCAGCACCCGAGCCGCCACCGAACAGGTCGAACAGGTTGCCCTGGCCGCTGGCCCGGTCGCGGGCGCGGGAACTGGCCCAGTCGAGCACCAGATCCAGGTCGGCCATCAACTGGGCCCGGTTGGCCTTGGGTTCGAGGCCATCGAGGGCACCGCAGTGGATCAGGGACTCGATCGCCCGGCGGTTGAGCTGCTGGCCCGGGATCCGGTCACAGAGATCCGCGAGGTGCAGGAAGGGGCCGCCGCTGGCGCGGGCCTCGATCAACTGGCGGATGGCGCCATCACCCAGGTTGCGGATGGCCGAGAGACCGAAAAGGATCTTCTTGCCCACGGGGGTGAAGTCGATGCCGGAGGCATTCACGTCCGGCGGCATCACCTCGATGCCCATGGCCTGGCAGTTGGCGATGTAACGCTGCACCTTGTCGGTGGTGCCGGCATTCACCGTGAGCAGGGCCGCCATGTAGGCCACAGGATAGTGGGCCTTGAGGTAGGCGGTCTGGTAGGTGACGGCGCCGTAGGCGGTGGAGTGGCTCTTGTTGAAGCAGTACTCGGCGAACAGCACCATCTGGTCGAACAGGGCCTCGGCGATGGCGGCGTCCACGCCGCGTTCGGTGGCGCCGGTGACGAACTGGTGGCGATGTTTCTGCATCTCCGACACCTTCTTCTTGCCCATCGCCCGCCGCAGCAGATCGGCCTCACCGAGGGAATAGCCCGCCAGGTCCTGGGCGATCCGCATGATCTGCTCCTGGTAGACCATGATCCCGTAGGTCTCCTTGAGGATCGGCTCCAGCTTGGCGTGGGCCACATCGATGGCTTCGCGGCCGTGCTTGCGATTGATGAACTTGGGGATCAGGCCCGCATCGAGGGGGCCCGGCCGGTAGAGGGCCAGGATCGAGGAGATGTCCTCCAGGGAGGAGGGTTTGAGATCACGGACGATCTGGCGCATGCCGCTGGATTCGAGCTGGAAGATTCCCTCCAGATCGCCCCGGGCCAGGAGGGCGTAGGTGCCGGGATCGTTGGCGGGCAGGGCATCGGGGTCGAGCCGTTCCCCCTCGGCCTGGGCCACCAGCTCGATCGTCTTCTCGATCATGGTGAGGTTCTTGAGGCCCAGGAAGTCCATCTTCAGCAGGCCCATCGCCTCGACGTCCTCCATGAAGTACTGGGTGATCACCTGGCCGTCGTTGTTGCGCTGCAGGGGCACCAGTTCATCGAGCGGTTCGGCGGCGATCACCACCCCGGCGGCATGGACGCCGAACGTTTTGTTGGTGCCTTCGATGCGGCGGGCCAGGTCGACCCAGTGGCGCACCTTGGGGTCGTTGTCGTACTTCTCGCGGAATTCCGGCACCGGCGACTCGGGACCGATCATCTCGGCGAGCTTGGCCGGCTTGCCCCGGGCCACGGGAATCAGCTTGGCCAACCGGTCGGCCTCGCCGTAGGGGATATCGAGCACCCGGGCCACATCCTTGAGCACCGCCTTGGAGGTCATGCGGTTGAAGGTGATGATCTGGGCGACCTTGTCTTCGCCATAGCGGCGGGTGACGTACTCGATCACCTCACCGCGGCGTTCGATGCAGAAGTCGGTGTCGATGTCAGGCATCGACTTGCGTTCCGGGTTGAGGAAGCGCTCGAACAGCAGGCCGTGCTCCACCGGATCGATGTTGGTGATGCCCAGGGCATAGGCCACCAGCGAACCAGCCGCCGACCCCCGGCCCGGTCCCACCGGGATGCCCTGCTCCCGGGCGAAGCGGATGTAGTCCCAGACCACCAGGAAGTAGGTGGGGAAGCCCATCTGCTCCATCACCTGGAGCTCGAAGGCCAGCCGCTCGCCGTAGCCGGGGTCGATCGGGGCGTCGTCGGAGAGCTTCAGGCGTGCCCGCAGGCCCTGATGGGCCACCTCACTGAGGTAGCTGACCGGGGTGTGGCCCTCGGGGATCGGGAAGCGGGGCATCTGGTAGCGCCCCAGGATGTCGTAGTCCTCCACCTTCTCGGCCACCCGGGCGGTGGTGGCGATGGCGGCGGCGATCACCTCCGGCTCGAGGTGGTCGGCGAAGAGCCGGGCCATCTCCGCCTCGCTCTTGATGTATTCGGTGCCCGTGTAGCGCAGGCGCTTCTCGTCGCTGATCAACTTGCCGGTGAGCACGCACAGCAGGGCGTCGTGGGCCTCGACGTCGTTGCTGGTGAGGTAGTGGGCGTCGTTGGTGGCGATCAGGGGAATGCCCAGCTCGGCGCTGATCCGGGCCATCTCGACGTTGACGATGCGGTCCTCGAGGCCGCCGTGGTCCTGGATCTCCAGGTAGAAGTCGTCACCGAACACCTCCCGATACCAGGCGGCCACCTCGCGGGCCACGTCGGGCCGACCGCGCAGGATCGCCTGGGGGATCTCGCCGCCCAGGCAGGCGGTGGCCACCATCAGGCCCTCGCTGTACTGGCGCAGCAGGGCCTTGTCGATGCAGGCCCGGGCGAAGATCCCCCGGCCGCGCATGCCGCGCAGGTGGCTGATGCTGGTGAGCTTGACCAGGTTGCGGTAGCCGACGGCGTTGCGGGCCAGCACCACCAGGTGATAGCGGCGCTCCTTCTTCGGCTGCGGATCCTCGATCGAGCCATTGATGACGTACATCTCGTTGCCGATGATCGGCTTGATGCCCGCCCTGGTGCAGAGCTTGAGCAGCTCGATGGCGCCGTACATCACCCCGTGGTCGGTGAGGGCCAGGGCCGGCATGCCCAGCTCCACGGCCCGCTGCACCATCGCCGGCAGCTGGGAGGCCCCGTCCAGCAGGCTGTAGTCGCTGTGGTTGTGGAGGGGGACGAAGGCCACGGCGTCGGAGGGCAGCGCCACCACATGTTGCGGCTACCTTACCGGGGTCACCACCAGATCTGGTGGTTCAGGCCATCGCCGTGATGGCGCTGCGGAAGCGGGCGTGGGCGACGCCGAAAAACACCGTGCCGATCAGGGCCAGGGCCAGGAACTGGGGCCAGACCACCGCAAATGTGGCACCGCGGAAGAGGATGCCCTGGGCCAGCATCACGAAATGGGTGTTGGGGGCCGCCAGCATCACGGTGCGTACCAGCTCGGGCATGCTTTCGCGCGGGGTGACACCGCCGGAGAGCATCTGCAACGGCAGCAGCACCATCATCAGCAGCAGACCGAACTGGGCCATCGAGCGGGCAAAGGTGCCCAGAAAGATCCCCAGGGAGGTGGCGGCGAAAAGGTAAAGCGCGGCACCAGCCGCGAACAGGGGCAGGGAACCCGCAAGCGGCACCGCCAGAGCCACCTGCACCACGAACACCAGGGAGAGCATCCCGGCCCCCAGCACCACCAGGCCCATCGACCACACCTTGCTGGCCATGATCTCGAACGGCGTCACCGGCATCACCAGCAGGTGCTCGATCGTGCCCCGTTCGCGTTCCCGGATCAGGGCGGCGCCGGTGAGCACGATTGAGAGCAGGGTGATGTTATCGATCACCTTGTTCACAGCGCCGAACCAGGTCTTGGTGAGCGCGGGGTTGAAGCGCATCCGCACCACCAGCTGCACCGGCGGCAACGGACTGGGCTGGTCGTGCTGCACGAAGGTCTGCACCTCGGCAGCGATGATCGCCTGCACGTAGCCACTGCCGGTGAGGGCCTGGCTGACGCGGGTGGCATCCACGTTGAGCTGCACGGCCGGCGAGCGGCCCGCCAGCACATCACGCTGGAAGCCGGAGGGGATCACCAGCGCAAAGGTGTCGAGCCCCGCATCCATGCGCCCATCCATCCGGGCCTGGTCGATCAGCTTCGGCGTCAGGAAGTAGGGGGGCTCAAAGGCGGCGATGATCCGCTCCGACAGCGGTGATCGGTCTTCATCGACGATCGCGATCGGGGCCGTGTGCAGCGTTTCGGGCAGCACCGTGGCCCCCGAGTAGACCGACACCGTGAACACGAAGACGATCAGCAGCAGCATGATCGGATCGCGGCCCAGGCTCCACAGTTCCTTGACGCCCAGATGGAGCACATGGGCGGCACGCATGGCTCAGGTCTCCTGTTTGCTGAGGAACAGGACCGACAGGCCCAGCAGCACAGGCACCGCCAGCAGCAGGGCCGCGAAGGGGCCGAGCAGATCAGCGAAGCCCAGCGCCTTGGAGAAGGTGCCGGAGGAGATGGTGAGGTCGTGGGCGGTGGGGTAAATCGCGCCGATCACCGCCCCAGGGCCCTGCAGCGACGACACCGGATCGAGCAGGCCGCAGAAGGAGGTGGCCGGCAGGATCGTCAGCACGGCGGTGCCGAACAGGGCGGCGATCTGGGTACGCACCAGAGTCGAGATCAGCAGCCCCAGGCCGGTGGCACCGATCACATAGAGCAGGGCGCCGGTGGCCTGGGCCAGGAGGCTGCCGGTGAGGGGCACCCTGAACAGGGTCACCGCCAACAGGGTGAGCAGCCCGTAGTTCACCATCGCCAGGGCCACATAGGGCAGCTGCTTGCCAAGCAGGAACTCCAGGCGGGTGACGGGGGTGGCATAGAAGTTGACGATCGTGCCGAGCTCCTTCTCGCGCACCACCGAAAGCGTCGCCAGGATCGCCGGGATCAGCAGCAGCAGGATCGGGATCATCGCCGGCACCATCGCCACCAGGCTGCTGATGTCGGGGTTGTAGCGGTAGCGGGTTTCGATGCTGGCCGGCGGCGGCGGTCCGGCTCCACCCGGAGCGAGCCCGGCACGGACGGCCAGCCACTGGGCGTGCAGGCCCTGCACGTAGGCCCGCACCGTCTCGGCCCGCATCGGCATCGAACCGTCGATCCAGGCGCCGATCGCCGTCGGATCACCGCGATCACGATCACGACCCAGACCCGGCGGCAGTTCGATCGCCACGCTCAGTTCTCCCGAGCGCATGCGCCGATCCAGGGCGTCGTCACCGTCGAGCGGCGGATGTTCGATGAAGTAGCGCGAGCCGGCCAGGTTGAGGGCGTAGTCCCGGCTGGTGGTTGTGCCGTCACGGTCGAGCACCGCGTAGGGCAGGTTCTCCACATCCATGCTCATGCCGAAGGCCATCACCACCATCAGGAACAGGCTTCCCAGCACCGCGGTGGTGATGCGGATCGGGTCACGGCCCAGCTCCAGCGCCTCGCGCCGGGTGTAGCTGCCGAGCCGCTGCAGGCTGAACCGCTCCCCCTCCAACGGCGATCGCGCCTTGATCGGAGCTGGGGCGGCAGCGACTGCCGGTGTGGCCCCGGGAGCCGACGGGCCGGCGGGCTCGCTGGCACCGCTGGCCTCCTCCAGATAACCGATGAAGGCCGCCTCCAGGCTGTCCTGATGGCGCCGTGCCATCAGGCCGGCGGGGGTGTCGCTGACCAGCACCCGTCCGGCATGCATCAGGGAGAGGCGGTCGCAGCGCTGGGCCTCGTTGATGAAGTGGGTGGAGAGAAAGATCGTGACCCGATCGGTGCGCGACAGATCGATCAGTTGCTGCCAGAAGCTGTCGCGCGCGATCGGATCGACGCCGGAGGTGGGCTCATCCAGGATCAGCAGCTCGGGACGGTGCACCAGCGCCACCGCCAGCGACAGCCTCTGACGCACCCCCAGGGGCAGGGCATCGGGCAGGGCGTTGCCGAGATCCTCAAGGCCAAACTGCCCCATCAGGCTGGCGGCGCGGTCGGCGATCTCCGCCTCCGGCACCTGGAACAGCCGGGCGTGCAGCACCAGGTTCTGGTGCACCGTCAGCTCGGCATACAGCGAAAACGCCTGAGCCATGTAGCCCACCCGGCGCCGGGTGGCGAGATCGTCGGCGTCAAGGGGCCGATCCAGGAGGCGCACCTGGCCGGAGGTGGCCGGCAGCAGGCCCGCCAGCACCTTCATGGTGGTCGTCTTGCCACAGCCGTTGGAGCCGAGGAAGCCGAAGATCTCGCCACGTTCAACGCGCAGGTTGACGCGATCCACCGCCAGGAACGATCCGAACCGTTTGCACAGGTCGATGGCCTCGATCGCCACCTGGCCATCCCCTGGCGGACGTGGGGGAATCACGACCGGATGGTGCTCCAGCCGTCGGGCTTCCGGCAGCAGCACGATGAAGGCGGCTTCCGGTGTGTCAGCACCGGTGCGCTGCAGCAGCTGCGCCGGAGTGCCGCTGCTGAGCACGCGACCGCCGTCCATCGCCACCAACCGGTCGAAGCTGGCGGCCTCGTCCATCGAGGCGGTGGCCGCCAGCACGCTCATGCGGGGGTGGTCGGCGCGGATGCTGGCGATCAGGTCCCAGAACTGGCGGCGGGAGAGGGGATCGACCCCGGTGGTGGGTTCATCGAGGATCAACAGGTCGGGGTCATGGATCAGGGCGCAGCAGAGACCGAGCTTCTGCTTCATCCCACCGGAGAGCTGGCGGGCGGGACGCTGGCGGAAGGCCCCGAGGCCGGTGCGCTCCAGCAGACCCCCGATGCGGCGGCAGCGTTCGTCGCGCCCTTGTCCGAAGAGGCGGGCGAAGAAGTCGACGTTCTCCACCACCGTGAGGGTGGGGGAGAGATTGTTGCCCAGGCCCTGGGGCATGTAGGCGATGCGGGGGCACACCTGGCGGCGGTGGCGAGGGCTGGCCATGTCGCCACCGAGCACCAGCAGTCGTCCTTGCTGCAGCGCACGGGTGCCGGCCACCAGGGCCAGGAGGCTGGATTTGCCCACCCCGTCGGGGCCCACCAGACCGGTGAGGCCACCGCTGGCCACCTCCAGACTGACGCCGGCCAGGGCCCAGGTGGTGCCGAAGCGCAGGCGCACGTCGGTGAGCTGGACAACCGGGGGGATCACTCCGGTACCTTCACGGCCAAGGCCGCCGGCCAGGGGGCCTGGGGGTCCAGCCGCACATAGGCCATGCCCGGCAGGCCGGTCTTGACGCTGCGGATGTGGCGTTTGAGCAGGGCGGGATCGATGCGGGCCTTGATCCGGAACATCAGCTTCTGACGCTCGACGGCCGTTTCGACGGTCTTGGGGGTGAACTGGGCCACATCCGCCACGAAGGTGACACGGGCCGGAATCACCAGCCGGGGAGCGGCATCCAGCACCAGATGCACGTCGGCGCCCAGCCGTACCCGGCCGGCCTGGGCAGTGGGCAGGAAGAAGGTCATCGAAACGTCGGAGAGGTCGACCAGGTTGAGCACCTTGCCGCCGGCGGCCAGCACCTCCCCGGGCTGGGCAACGCGGTACTGCACCCGCCCATCCCTGGGGGCCTTGAGCTGGCTGTCGGCGATGTTCGACCGGATCGCCTCGATCCGGGCCCGGGCGGCCGCCACCGATGACTGCGCCTCGATCACCTGGGAGCCGGCCGTGGTGATGGCGGCACGGCTCGCCGTCGCCGTCGCCCGGGCCGAGGCCGCGACCGCATCGGCGCCGAAAAAGGCCGCGCGGGCATCGTCGAGATCCTCCGCCGAGACGGCCCCCTTGACGAACAACTGCTCCTGGCGGCGACGGTGCTGAAAGGCATCCTTGCGCTGGGCGCTGCGCTGTCTCACCACGGCTTCGGCGGCCGTGCGTTCACTACGCCGTTGCGACACGGTGCTTTCTGCCGTTTCAACGGCGTTGGTGGCCTTGCGCAGATCCGCCTGGGCCTCGCGCAGCTGGGCGTTGAGCACGTCGGTATCCATGCGGGCCAGCACCTGACCCCGCACGACGAAGTCCCCCTCGTCGCCAAGCACCTGCTTGAGCCGGCCCGCCAACTTGGCGGCCACATCGATTTCAACAGCCTCGATGCGGCCGTTGCTGCTGGCGAACCCGGAGGCCAGCGGCTTTGGCCGCAACGCCCTCCAGAGGAGGAACGCTCCCCCTCCGGTCAGCGCGATGCCCAGGATCACGGCCAGCCAGCGACGCCGGCGGAAGCTGGGGATCGGCTGGCCGATGGGGGTGGCGTCAGCCAGCTATCTGACCGCCTGGAGGTTGGGGCAGGGCACGGCCCACAGGGTCTGGAGCTTGAGGGCCTGATCGGTGTCGCCCTTGGCACCGAGCTGGTTCACCGTCAACTGAATCCGCTCACAGTCGACCTGCTTCTCCAGCTTGGCGCGCTGGGTACGGAGCTCCTGAAGCTCCCGCTCCGCCTGCTGGCGCCTGGCCTGCTGCGCGCCATCAGCCGCCTGGAGCCGGCTCGCGCCCGCGTCCATCTGCCTGAGCTGAAGCTGCAGGGCCGCCTCACGCTGGGAGGCGGACTCCAGTTCGGTCTTGAGGGCCAACTCGCCCTCCATGCGTTGTCGTGACTCCCGGTTGGCCTGGTCCTGGGCGGCCTGGACCCGGGCCTCGGCCTGAAGCCGCTGTTGATGCTGGTTGTTGAGGATGGCGCCACCAAGCACCACCAACACAGCCGCAGAAACCACAGCCAGCCAAGGCCTGTTCTGCCGATTGGAGAGGTTGTCCATACCTCTCTCTAGTCAGGGCGCAGGACACCGTTGGCCGAACCATGCGGCGGATGCGTGGCCGATGGGATGCAGTCGTGTTCATCGATCCGCAGTCAACCATCCCTCAGCGGGGCTGCCTATGGCGGTGGCCAGATGCACCGGCCTGCATCAAGGACATCGGAATCATCCACAAACCTGAAGATCCTTCCATCCTTGCGGATGTAGTGGAAGTCATCGATCAGTGCCCCTTGGTTGGTATAGACATAACGTCCTGCCATTGGAGTGGCCGTCGTTTCAACCCACTGGGTTTCGAACTCCGACGGCCTTCCCCCGTAGACCCTTCTGAGCTCCGTCACTGTCAACAATGTCAAGGGTATGGGCCCACGACCGCCCTGATAAAGAACATAGGCACTGGAATCGCTGTCAGATCCAAGGCCAAACTGAATCCTGAGAAGAGGAGTCTCTCCAACGGATCTCAGGCAGCGGACATTGTCCTGGTCAGCCGAAACGGGCGGAGCCGCGACGATCAACAGCAGCAGGAAGGCCAGGCATCGCTTCATCGGTAGCTCCATCGCGGGTGAACAATGCATCAGCCGCGTTCAACGGGTCTGGAGACGTGCTGATGGGCGACCTTCCACCTGCCATCCCGCTTGCGCAGGCAGAACGTGATGCGCACGGTCTCGCCAAACGGCTGACCATCCGGGAGCGTCCCCCCGCACTGGAGCAGGCCAAAGGCATAGCCCACATCGGTTCCCGCCTGGACAGAGAGTTCCTGCAACGCGAATTGCAGGCTGCCTTGGGTATCCGGCTGCCAGGCGTCCCAGCTGGCGCGGTATTGCGCCGCTGAGGTGTACTGCAGAGGAGCCAACACATCAAACAGCACCAGATCATCGAGATGGTTGGCGAGAATCACCTCTTCTCGTCCGTCCCGGGTGGCGCTGGCCCACTGCTCCAGAACGTCTCGAATGGCCGCTTGGCCGCGTCCCTTGGAGTGGTGTAAATCCCGAGGCCTGTGACCTGATCTGAATCTGGTCGTCAGGCGACTGCCGCGAGGGCAGCGCTTTGTAGATCCTGGCCTGGATCGTTGCTGCTGTCCAGCTTGGCCATCGACTGCTCGGAGAA